>JAKQTR010000044.1 GCA_029562975.1 Acidobacteriota bacterium
GTCAGGGCGTTGCCGCGGGCGAGCTTGCGGTCCAGGCCGCGGACCTTGTCGGCCTCGTCGGCGGAGGCCGTGCGCTGTCTCATCTTGGCTTTGTCGCGCAGCCCGTCGGCCATGTCGGCCTTCCACTGCGAGGTCGAGCTCTGCCGGTCGGCGTCGCGGCCCGTGATGATCGGGTAGGCGACCATGAAGGAGCGCCGCTCCCCCGCCGCCGGGATGAGCACCGGCGCCAGGGCGCCCATGACCGCGCCCTTGACGGGGAGCTTGAGGGTGGCCGAGATCGAGTCCCACGCGTCGTGGCGGTAGTGCCGCACCACGGCGCTGGCTCCGGACGGTCCGGCCATCGCCCACGGCACGTCGGTGTTGACGCCGGGGTCGGTGGTAGCGGCGGCGAGGGCGTCGATGATCCCGACCCGGTCCCCTGGCGCGAACCCGGTCCGGCAGGCCGCGGCCAGCTCCGGGGAGGTCAGCCAGGACACCGAGGTCATGCCGAGCCCGCCGCGCAGGTGCGCCTCCACCTCGGACGTCAGCGCAGTCAGGACGCGGGCGCGGCCCTCGAACCCGCCCCCGGACTGGCGGGCTTCCTTGGCGAGGCGGGACTCGGGCACGACGACGGTGACGAACACTTCGGTGCGCACTGACGCGGACGTCAGGGTGGCCTGCAGGTCGTCGTTGACGGCCCTGGCCGCCCGGGGCGCGCCCGCGCGGCGGTGCCGGGCGATCCACTGGTCGCGTTCGGCGCCGTCGTCGGGGACGGTGCGGACCATGACGATGATCTCGTCGATGAGCTCGGAGCGGGCCGCTGCCTCGAGCAGCGCGGGCAGCCCGTCGCCGTACCGGTCGCGCTCGGCTGGCTCGGCCATCCCGATGCCGGGGTGGACCGCGGCGGCGGTGACCGCCCAGGTCCGGGCGGCGTGGTCCTGGATGAGCGCGACCCGGCGCTGAGCGGGCCCGGTCGGGGGTGCGTCGTGCACCTGAACCCCTGCCAGGACCCCGGGCAGGTCAGCAACGTGCAGGTCGTCGGCGGCACCCCGGGCGGCGCGGGCGGTGAACCGGGTCCAGCCTGTGATGCTGCCGGCGGCATGGCCGGATACGGCGAGCAGCCAGCCGGTTGCCGAGCGGCCCCGCACCGGGGTCACCACCAAGACCGTGAGCACCACCCAGACCAGCAGGCACGCGCCGGCGGGCACCCACGCGCCCCGGCTGGCGTTCCACAGCA
>JAKQTR010000058.1 GCA_029562975.1 Acidobacteriota bacterium
AACCTGCTCACCAACTTCCAGATCGACACGGGCGCCGAGCGGCGCCGGCGCACCCGCAAGCACACCACCCTGCCCCTCTTGCAGACGGTGCAGACGCTGCGCTTCATCCTGATCAACCGCGCCGCGACGCTGGTCCGTCCGTAGGGGGTGCCCACCCTCCGCCTGACCGACAATGCGCCGACCCGTCAGCTCTACACCCGCATCCAGACCGCGCTGGCTCGCGCGGCCTGAGTTTTTGTCACATCAGGGCTAATTATTCCGGCCAACTTGACTTGCTACCGACAAACGGCCCCGCGGCCGGCGCGGCGCCTCCGCCTCGAGGTCGGCCTCGGTCAGGCCCGCCGGCTTCAGATCGGCGGCCTGCGCCGCCTGGAGGTCGCGGAAGCGGGTCGAAGCCTCCCGACGATCGTCAGGAGTGCGAACCGGGGCGCTCGTTGTCCGAGCCTGGCCGACGGGGCCGCCTGAGCTCCAGGCGGATTGGGAGCGCGTGCGGGACGCAACGATCCTCGCCGACGGGGCCGCCTGACCGGAGCGACGCGCGATCCTGCGCCGGCGCGCGTATACTGCCGCTCGTGCGTGCCGCACCGCTCGCCACGCCGCCCCGCCTGCGCCCGCCCCTCAAGTGGGCGGGCGGCAAACGCTGGCTCGTGCCGCACGTCAAGCGGCTGTGGCTCGGGCACGAGCCGCGCCGGTTCGTGGAGCCGTTCTGCGGCGGCTTGGCGGTGGCCCTCGGGCTGGCGCCGCAGCGCGCGCTGCTGAACGACCTCAACCCGCACGTCATCAACTTCTACCGCCACGTCAAGCGCGGCCTCGTCATCAGCCTGCCGATGGAGAACGCGCGCGACGCCTACTACGCCTGCCGGAAGCTGTTCAACGCGCTGCTTGCGGCCGGCCGGGGGCACACCGCCGAGGCCGCGTCGCTGTTCTACTACCTGAACCGGACGGGGTACAACGGGCTCTGCCGGTTCAACAGCCGGGGCGAGTTCAACGTGCCCTTCGGCAGCTTCGCGCGCATCGCCTACGTCCGCGACTTCGCGGCCTTCCGCCCCGCGTTCAGGCGCTGGCAGTTCGCCAGCCTCGATTTCGAGGCGCTGCGCCTCCGGCCCGGCGACTTCGTGTACGCCGACCCGCCCTACGACGTGCCTTTCACCCAGTACGCGCGGGCGCGCTTCACCTGGGACGACCAGGTGCGCGCGGCCGAGTGGCTGGCGCGGCACGAAGGGCCGGTCGTGCTCTCGAACCAGGCCACGCCGCGCGTCGTCGCGCTCTACGCGCGCCTCGGCTTCCGGACGCGCTTCCTCAGCGCGCCGCGGCGCATCAGCTGCACCGGCGACCGCTCCCCCGCCCGCGAGGTCCTCGCCACGCGGAACCTGTAGAAGGGGCCTGGCCCCTAGGCCGATTCGACGAGCGCGGCGGCGAGCAGCGGGATCAGGATCTCGTGGTGGCCGACGAGCGAGTAGCCCCTGCCGCCGGTCCCGGCCGGCGGGCGCGTGACGACGTTCGTCTGCGGACGGTACATCCGAAGGAAGTCCAGGTTGACCGTCGTGAGGCCAGCCAGCGCAATGCCCCGGTTCCGAGCGAGGGCCACGGCCTTGAGGAAGACCTCGGGCAGCACCACCGCGGATCCGCAGTTGAGGTAGACGCCGTGATCGAGCTTCGCCACGTTCGACGTGAAGTACCGGAAGTCGCGCAGGCTGCCCTCGCCGATGGCGGCGCCCGACGCCGCCGGGTGCATATGGATGATGTCGGTGCCGAGGGCCACGTGCGCCGTGAGCGGAATGCCGAGGCGCGCCGACGCGCAGGCGATGCTCGCGTGCGCGAAGGGCGGCTTCACGCCGGCGAGGTGCGCGGCGACGGACTGGCCGAGTCCCATGCCCCTGCCGACGCCGTCCGTGATGATCTCGTTGAGGAGCCGCCCGGTTTCGTCCGCCATCCCGAAGCGCCCGGGGCCCAGCGCGGCGTCGACGTCCTCCGAGGTCGAACCCGCGAGCGCAATCTCGAAGTCATGGATGATGCCGGCGCCGTTCGTCGCGAACGCCGAGACGAAGCCGCGCTCCGCCAGGTCGATGAGCACCGGGGCCAGGCCGGTCTTGACGACGTGCGCGCCGAAGCCCCAGATGATTCCGCCGCCGGACGCGCGCGCCGCGCAGATGACGCGCACGACGGCCTTGAAATCGGCAGCGCCGAGAATGGCGGGCAGCCCCTCGACGAAGGCCGCCAGATCGGCCCCCTTCCGGTGGGGCCGCGCGAACGCTTCGACGTTGACCTTGCTGGCGCGTGCAGCCAGCGCGTAGGTCGCGATGTCCGACGCGTCGAACTCCTCGTACGGGAACGGCATGGCTGCTCCTCGCTCGCACCGCGCGATCCGCCGGCAGGATCCTAACGCATCCCGATGGGCGCCCCGAGGGCGCCGCCTGCTCCGGCCCGCGACGCGCCTGTCGGCCGCTCGGCGTGCGTGTCACACGATGAGCATGGCGTCGCCATAGCTGTAGAACCGGTAGCCCTCGCGCACCGCCTCGCCGTACGCGGCCAGCACCTGCTCGCGCCCGCCAAATGCCGCCACGAGCATGAGCAGCGACGAGCCCGGCAGGTGGAAGTTGGTGAACAGCGCGCCGACGGCGCGGAACCGGTGCCCCGGGCGGATGAACAAGGCGGTCTCGGCGGGACCGGGGCGCACGCGCCCGTCCCCCAGCGCCACAGCCGACTCGAGCGCCCTCGTCGTCGTCGTGCCGGCGGCCACGATGCGGCGGCCGGCGTCGAGCGCGGCGTTGATGCGCGAGGCCGCGCCCTCGCTGATGGCGTAGCGCTCGGGATCCACCGAGTGGTCGTCCGCGTCCTCGACCCGGACCGGCTTGAACGTGCCGTAGCCCACGTGCAGCGTCAGCATCGTGCGCTCGACGCCCGCCGCGTCGAGCGACTGGAGGATGGCCTCGGTGAAATGCAGGCCGGCGGTGGGGGCTGCGATCGAGCCCGGTTCGCGCGCGAAGATCGTCTGGTACCGCTCGCGATCGAGGTCCACGTCCGGCCGCTTGATGTAGGGCGGCAGCGGGACGTGGCCGACGGCTTCGATGGCGTCCGTCACCGTGCCCGCGTCGCGCGTCCAGAGCCGGACGAGGCGGCGGCCGAAGAAGCGCTCTTCCAGCACCTCGCCGTGAATCGCGCGCCCGCCCCGCTCGAAGCGCACGCGCCGGCCCGGCCGCATCCGCTGGCCCGGGTGGACAAGCGCCTCCCAGTGCTCGTCGTCAACGCGCGAGAGCAGCAGGACCTCGACGCCGCCCCCGCCGGGCTCGCGTTCGCCGACGAGCCGCGCCGGGAAGACCCGGGTGTCGTTGAAGACCATCAGGTCGCCGGCGCGGAGCAGGCCGCCGAGGTCGGGCACGGCCGCGTGGGCCACCGAGCCGCGCTGCCGGTCGAGCACGAGCAGCCGCGACGCCCCCCGCGCTGCCGGCGGGTACTGCGCGATGAGTTCGGCGGGCAGGTCGAAGGCGAAGTCAGCGACCCTCATCTCAAGAAAAGGGGTCGGGACGGTTTTCGCAAACAACGAGAATTGTCATTCAATTCTGTGATCGTCGAAAACCGACCCGACCCCTTTGTCCTAGAAAGCCCAGCGCAGCAGGACCGAACCGACGGTGAATCCCGCGCCTACCGACACGAGGACGACCAGGTCGCCCTTCTTCAGGCGCCCCTGCCGGATCGCGTCGTCGAGCGCCAGCGGGATCGTGGCGGCCGTCGTGTTGCCGTAGTCCTGGATGTTCATCATCACCTTCGACTCGGGCAGGCCGAGGCGCTCGCCAGCCGACGTGATGATCCGGCGGTTCGCCTGGTGCGACACGAACAGCGACACGTCGTCGGGCGTGTAGCCGTGCTTCTCGAGCACCTTGCGCGTGATCTCCTCGGTCTTGCGGACGGCGAACTTGAAGACCGTCTGGCCGTCCTGCTTCATGAAGTGCATCTTCTTGTCGACCGTCTCGTGCGAAGCCGGATGGAGGCTGCCGCCGCCCGGCATCTGGAGGGCGGGCCAGAGGGTGCCGTCGTTCTCGTACTCGCAGCCGATGATCCCCAATCCCTCCTCGACGGCCGGCTCGACGATGACGGCGCCGGCTCCGTCGCCGAACAGGACGCACGTCGTCCGGTCCGTGTAATCGGTGATGGAGGACATCACGTCGGTCCCGACCACGAGCGCCCGGTTGCACCGTCCCGCGGCCACCAGGTCGCTTGCGATGCCCACCGAGTAAGTGAACCCCGAGCACGCCGCCGCGACGTCGAAGCCCCAGCACTTCGTGGCTCCGATCTTGGTCTGGATGAGCGACGCCGTGTTGGGAAAGAACATGTCCGGCGTCGTCGTGCCCACGACGATCACGTCGATGTCGTCCGGCGTGAGGCCCGCCTGCGCCAGCGTTTTCAGCGCGGCTTCCTTGCCCAGGTCAGAGGCCGCGACGCCTGGCTCCACGATGTGGCGGGTCTTGATCCCCGTCCGCTGCAGGATCCACTCGTCGCTCGTGTCGACCATCTGGCTCAGCTGGTGGTTGTCGAGCGTCTTGGGCGGCACGTACGTCGCGAGCGCGCCGATCCGAGTCTGCCTGATCGTGTTGGGCGTCACCACAGTCGCGAATCCTTTCCCGGGGCTTGCAAGCCGAAGTATGCGTAGGCCCGCGGCGTCGCCACGCGGCCGCGGGGTGTGCGATCGATGAAGCCGATTTGCAGCAGGAAGGGCTCGTAGATGTCCTCGATCGCGTCCTGCTCCTCGCTGATCGCGGCGGCTATCGTCCTGACGCCGACCGGCCCCCCGCCGAACTTGTCGATGATCGTGCGCAGCAGCCGGCGGTCGATCTCGTCGAAGCCGTGCTCGTCCACGTCCATCATCGCCAGCGCCGCCTGCGTGACGGGCGCCGTGATCTCGCCCTGCGCCCGCACCTGCGCGTAGTCGCGCACGCGCCGCAGCAGGCGGTTCGCGATGCGCGGGGTCCCGCGCGAGCGCCGGGCGATCTCGGCCGCGGCGTCGCCGCTGATCGGCGCGCCGAGGATCCGCGCCGACCGGCGGATGATCACGTCGAGGTCCGCGTCGGCGTAGAAGTCGAGGCGGTGGACGATCCCGAAGCGGCCCCGCAGCGGCCCCGTCAGGAGCCCGGCGCGCGTCGTCGATCCGATCAGCGTGAACGGCTGGAGCGGCACCTTCACCGACCGCGCGGCCGGCCCCTGTCCGATCACGATGTCCAGCTCGTAGTCTTCGAGGGCCGGGTAGAGGATCTCCTCGATCGTCGCCGCCATTCGGTGGATCTCGTCGATGAAGAGGACCTCGCGCTCCTTGAGGTTCGTCAGCATCGCGGCCAGGTCGCCGGGTCTCTCGATGACCGGCCCCGACGTCGATCGCACCGGCACGCCGAGCTCGTTCCCGATGACGTACGCCAGCGTGGTCTTGCCCAGGCCGGGCGGGCCGTAGAGCAGCACGTGATCGAGGGCCTCGCGCCGCTGCTTCGCCGCCGTGATCGCCACGTGCAGGTTCTCGCGCACGCGGTCCTGGCCGGTGAACTCGTCCAGCGTCCGCGGCCGGAGGCCCGCCTCGAACTGCGCGTCCTCGTCGTCGGCGCGCATAGACGTCACCCGCGTGCTGTCGTCGGTCATCGCTCAGCGGCGGGCCAGCTCGCGCAGCGCCTGCTTGAGCGCCGCCTCGAAGGTCGGCGAGGCCGCGCGCGCGAGCGCCGCATCCACGGCTCGTTCCGCCAGAGGCCGATGGTACCCCAGGTTCAGGAGCGCCGAGAGCAGGTCGCCCCGCAGGCCGCCGTCCGCGCCGGCGCCGGACCCGTCGGCCGCCAGGTCGGCGGCGAACGTGTCGGGCAGCTTGTCCTTCAGCTCCAGCCCGATGCGCTCGGCCGTCTTCCTGCCGATGCCCGGAATGGCCGTCAGCCTCGCCACGTCCCCGGCGCGGACCGCACGCACGAGATCGGCCACGTCGATTCCCGACAGGACGGCGAGCGCGAGCTTCGGCCCGATGCCCCCGATCCCGATCAGGCGCTCGAAAATCTGCTGCTCGAGCCCGGTCGAGAACCCGTACAGCGCGATCGCATCCTCGCGGACGTGCGTGTGGATCCAAAGCGCGACGTCCGATCCCTCGTCCTGGAGCTTGTAGAACGTCGACAGCGGCACCGCCACGTCGAAGCCCACGCCGGCGACGTCGACGATGATCCGGTTCGGCTGCTTCCCGGCCAGGCGGCCGCGGAGGAACGCGATCATGGCCGGTACTCGCGCCAGCTGGTTGGCGCGCGCCGTCGGCGCCCGGCCGCCGGCGCCGCCTCGCGCGCGGCCGGCGCCAGCGCCGCGCCGCCGCAGCTGTGCACATGGCAGATGGCCACGGCCAGCGCGTCCGACGCGTCGTTCGGCGCGGGCGCCTCGACCAGCCCCAGGAGCAGCCGCACCATCTCGCCCACCTGCCTCTTCTCGGCCCGGCCGTAGCCGACGACCGCCAGCTTGACTTCCGCCGGCGCGTACTCGACCAGCGGGTAGCCCGCTTCGACCGCCGCGAGCAGCGCGACGCCCCTCGCCTGGCCGAGCGTGAGCGCGCTGCGGACGTTCGCGGCGTGGAAGACGCTCTCGACGGCCACGCAGTCCGGCCGGTGCCGGCGCAGGAGCCGCCCAAGCTCCCGGTGGATGGCCATCAATCGCTCGGGAAAGGACGCGCCCGGCGGCGGTGTCACCGCCCCGCACGCCACGAGGCGGTGCCGGGTCCCGTCGGTTTCGATGCAGCCGTACCCCGTTCGCCGCGATCCGGGATCGACGCCGAACACCCTCACTCGAATGCCTCGAGCTCCTTCTCGTCGACGTCCATGTTCGACCACACGTGCTGCACGTCGTCGTGATCCTCGAGGAGATCGAGCAGCTTCAGCATGCTCTGCGCCGACTTCCCCTGGATCGACACATGGTTCTTCGGCAGCATCGCCACCTGGGCCGACGCGGTTTCGACGCCGAGCTTCTCGATGGCCTCCCGCACCGCCGGGAAGATGTCAGGGGCGCTCACGATCTCCCAGTTGTCACCGTCGTCGCGCAGATCGTCCGCCCCGGCGTCCAGCGCCGCCGTCATCAGCGCGTCCTCGGTGGCCTTCGCCTTCTCAATGACGATGTAGCCCTTCTTCTCGAACATCCAGGACACCGAGTTCGACTGGCCGAGGTCGCCGCCGTACTTGGTGAGCAGGTGCCGGATCTCGCCGACCGTCCGGTTCTTGTTGTCGGTCATCGTCTCGATGATCAGCGCGACGCCGCCCGGCCCGTAGCCCTCGTAGGTCACCTCTTCGTACTGCACGCCGGGCTCTTCCCCCGTCCCCCGCCGGATGGCCCGCTTGATGTTCTCGGCGGGCATGTTCACCTGCTTGGCCTCGGCCACGACCGTCCGGAGCCGCGGATTCGAATCGGGGTCGCCGCCGCCCGCGCGGGCCGCCACGGTCAGCTCCTTGATGATGCGCGTGAAGAGACGCCCGCGCTTGGCGTCGGCGGCGCCCTTCTTGTGCTTGATCGTGTGCCACTTGGAATGGCCGGACATATCGGAACTCCAGCAGTGTCAGCGGGAAACCCGGTGGAGATGCGCCGCAAGATCCTAACATGCGGCTCCGACCGCCAACAAGGGAAGGAGATCCGGGAACCGGGGCCCGTGCGGCCCGCCTGGCGCGGAATCCTAGCCCGGGAGCCTGGCCCGCTCTCGCACGGCCAGGAGCAGCCAGACGTCCGCGCGCGGATCCCAAGGGCGGCCGTCATAGTCGCCCAGCACCGCTGCCACCCGGAACCCGTGGCGCTCGAGACGGGCCGCCATGCCCTCGACCGAGACCGTCCGGAAGGCCAGCGAGAACCGGTGGGAGCGCACGTGCGCCCCCCGCCGCTCGACGAATTCCTGATCGAACGCCGTGACACCCCGGCGGCGCTCCTGGCGCACCGACTCGATCAGGGTGATCCTCGCCCCGCTCCGCCCGGCCGGCCCCCTGAGCTTCACCCGCCGCTCGTACTCGTCCCAGGACGCCAGATCCGACACGAGATCGATCGCGAACGTGCCGCCGGGCGCCAGGACGCGGTGCGCCGACGCCAGAGCGGCGTCGAGGGTGGCGTCATCGAGCAGCGACTGGAGGATGCCGTACGGAGCGGCCACCAGCGGGAAGGCGGCCGCCGCGAACGGCAGGGCGCGCACATCGCCGCGAACCAGGCAGAGCGACCCGGCCAGCTTCGACCGCCTCGCCCGCGTGCGGGCCCGCGCAAGCATCGCAGCCGACCGGTCCAGGCCGACCACCCGTGCGCCGGCCTTCGCCATCGGAATCGAGACCCGACCGGTCCCGCACCCGAGTTCGAGCACGGGCCCGCCCGCCCGGCCGGCCAGCTGCTGCCAGAACCCGATGTCGCGCCGGCCCATCGTCCGGGCGTTCTCCCAGTCGTAGAACCGGGCGTAGTCGTCCCAGCCGCGCCAGCCTTCCATGTGCGGGCCCGCCGGCGCTCAGAACTTCGCGACGAGCGCGATCGACGTCATCGTGTCGGTGCTCTTGAACCCCGGCACCGGCTGGCTGACGTAGCGGATCGTGTTCGCCACCTTCAGCGAGAGCAGCTCGGTCAGGCGCGCCGTCACCGAGGCGGACTGCTTGAGGCGCCAGCCGCCCCGTTCCGAGAACAGCCCGAGGAGCTGCACATCGTCGGTGAACTCGGCCGTCTCGGAGATCTTCCAGCGATACGCGGCGCCAGCCGACCAGGACGCCAGCGACAGGTCCGCCCCGGCGATCCGCTGCTCGTTCACGTAGCCCAGCCCGCCGTCCGCGGTCACCAGGTGCTCGGGGAGCTCGACGATCTTGTACTGGACGCCGCCGAGCAGCGAGTGCCGGTGGAGCATGCCCGCGAACTCGTCGCGGAAGTAGTCGTACTGGCCGAAGCCCGCCAGCCGGGAGGAGATCGTCCGCGCCGCCTTGAAGAGGTACACGTAGGTCTCGGCCGTCAGCTCCGACTCGGACTTGTTGCGCACGAAGGCCGCCTTGTTGGTGATGACCCACTGGTCCGGCCGGCAGATGAACTCCCCGCCGAGTCCGATGGTCTGCGTCGAGGAGTTGCCGGAGGTGCCAACGTACGAGAGCTCCGCGGTGCCCTCGTGCCTCGGCGGCGGCGGCGGGTCTGCCGGCTCGGCCGACGCCGGGAGGGGGACACACAGCGCGGCCAGCGCGATCGCGACAACGGATTGCCTCACTTCATCGACTCCTCAGCGAAAGGGCGGCCCGCCCGCGGAACGGGGCCAGACCAGCGGGCGCCGCGCTCAGAACATGACACCGACGGTCAGCGGCAGGAACCGGCCCGTCGCCCGCGCCGTTCCGTCCGGCGTTTCGAACCGCGGCCCCCACATGGCATGGTAGCGAATCTCGGCGAAGCACCGGCCGGCCCTGACGCCGGCGCCGACGTTCAGCCCGAGGTCGGTACTGGATCGCGATCCCGCCAGCCGGCCCGCGCTCACGGGCCCGCTCTCGCACACGAACCAGTACGGGTCGCACACGCCGGCCGATGGCCCTCCCGAGGCCGAGACCCGCACGGTGCGCCGGTAGAGGCCGAAGCCGGCGAGGATGTAGGCGCGCACCCGCGCCGGAGGCCCCTGGAACATGAAGGCGGCCGACGCGAACTGGAAGCGGGCGTTCGCCCTCGCCTGCACGTCGAGCGGCGGTGCCGGCCAGTCGTCGCTCGAGCCGAGCCGCGACCAGACGCCGTCGATCCTCACGATGGACTGCTCGGTCAGGTTCCACCACGCGCCGGCAGCGATGCCCGGGCCCGTCGTGAAGCGATCCGCGCTGTCCGACAGCGGCCCCACGACGGCGCCGCCGAGCGTGAACGCGACCGGCCCGTCCTGGGCGAGCAAAGGCGCCGGCGCGGCCAGCATCGCCGCCGCCAGCACGGCCCGCGCCGTCCGGACGCTCCTCCTCGCCATGACCGCCATCGACCGTCCCAGCACGCCAGTCTACACCACGCGTCATTCGCCTCGCCGGACGGGCGTTCCGCCTCCATGCCCATCCGGCGGATCGGCGCGATGCGGGTAGAATGCCGTAGCCGCCTGGCCCCTGGTGCCGGCGCCGCGCCGATGCCCACGCTCACGCACGACCAGCCGTCGTTCGCCCTCGACGCAGCCGAGCGGGCGGCGCGGCACCTCTACGGGCTCGAGGCGGAGGCGGAACCGCTTCCGGGCGAACGGGACCAGAACGTCCTGCTGACGACGCCGAGCGGCGAGCGGTTCGTCATGAAGATCTCGAGCGCCTCCGAAGACCTGCAGGCGCTCGACCTCCAGAACCAGGTGCTGGCGCGTCTGGCCGCCGCGGCCCCTTCGCTCGCGCTGCCGCGCGTGCGGTTCGCGCCCGACGGCGCTGCGATCGCCCGGCTCCTCGGCCCGGACGGCGAGGCGCACCCGGTGCGCCTGCTGACGTGGGTCCGCGGCCGCGTGCTCGCCGGCGTGCGCCCGCACACGCCGGCCCTCCTCGGCAGCCTGGGCGCCCTGCTCGGCGCCCTCGACGCGGCCCTCCTGGGCTTCGATCACCCCGCAGCGGACCGGGATCTCGGCTGGGATCCTCGGCACACGGCCTGGCTGCGCGAGTACCTGCCGATTGTCGAGGGCCCCGATCGCCGGTCGCTGCTCGCGCGGCTGCTTGACGCCGCGGAAGCCGCCATCGCACGCCTCTCGGCGCATCTGCCCGTCGGGATCGTCCACAACGACGCCAACGACTACAACGTCATCGTCGACGGGAGGGATCCGTACACGCGCCGCGTCTCCGCCGTCGTGGACTTCGGCGACACGCAGCGCACGTTTCTCGCCAACGAGGTGGCGGTGGCGGCGGCGTACGCGGCCCTCGGCAAGCCGGATCCGCTCGCGGCCGCCGCGCCGATCGTCGAGGGCTATCACGCGGCGCGCCCGCTCGGCGAGGCCGAGATGGAGGCGATCTTCCCGCTCGTCTGCCTCCGGCTGTGCGTGAGCGTCGTCAACTCGGCGTACCAGCGCCGGGCGGACCCGGCGAACCGGTATCTCACAGTCAGCGAGGGCCCCGCGTGGGAGCTGCTCGGTCGGCTGGAGGCGATCCACCCGCGCTTCGCGCACTACGTGTTCCGGCGCGCGTGCGGCCTCGAGCCATGCCCCTCGGCGCCGGCGGTCCGGGCGTGGCTGCGGTCCCGCGCCCGGCACATCGGGCCGCTGCTCGATCCGGACGCGCGCGCCGCGCCCCGCACGGTCTGCGATCTCGGCATCGGGAGCCCTGAGGCGGGCACGCCGGACGTCTGGGCCGATCCTGACCGGTTCTCGCGCGACATCGCGTCGCGGATGGCGGCAGCAGGCGCGCGCGTCGGCGTCGGCCGCTACGACGAGGTTCGCGGCGTCTGTGCGAGCAGCCTGTCTGCGAAGCCGGGCAACGACGGCCCCACCTGGCGCACGGTCCACCTCGGCCTCGATTTGTTCGTGGATCCCGGCACGCCGGTCCTCGCCCCGCTCCCCGGCGTGGTCCGCGCGGCGGCCGACAACGCCGGCCCGCTCGACTGCGGTCCGACCGTCGTGCTGGAGCACGAAGCCGGCGCGGGCGGCCCCGTCTTCTACTCGCTTTACGGCCGTCTCGCGCGCGCGTCGATGGCGAGGCTTGCCCCGGGCGCCCGTGTGGCGGCCGGCGACGTCATCGCGCGCGTCGGCGCGCGGGAGGAGAACGGCGGCTGGCCCCCGCACCTGCACTTCCAGCTGATCACCGACATGCTGGATCGGCAGGCCGACTTCCCGGGCGCGGCCGATCCAGCCGAGCGCGACGTGTGGCTGAGCCTGTCGCCCGACCCGAACCTGGCCGCCCTCCTCCCGGAAGGCGCGGCCGCGCCGCGCCCCCGCCCCGCCGGCGAGATCCTCGCCCGGCGGCGCGACTCGATCGGCCCGTCCCTCAGCGTCGCTTACCGGCGTCCGCTCGCCGTCGTGCGCGGCTGGATGCAGCACCTCTACGACGCGGACGGGCGGGCCTATCTCGACGCGGTCAACAACGTGCCGCACGTCGGCCACTGCCACCCGCGCGTCGCCGAGGCGGGCCGGCGTCAGATGGCGCTGCTCAACACGAACACGCGGTACCTGCACGAGCGCCTCGTGGAGTACGCCAGCCGCCTGTCGGCGACGCTGCCCGACCCGCTGCGCATCTGCTACTTCGTGAACTCCGGCAGCGAGGCCACGGAACTCGCGCTGCGCCTCGCCCGCGCCTTCACGGGGAGCCGCGAGACGATTGTCGTGGACGTCGCCTACCACGGCAACACCGGGGCCGCCATCGAGATCAGCCCGTACAAGTTCAACGGCCCCGGCGGGTCGGGCGCGCCGCCGCACGTGCACGTGGCGCCCGCGCCCGACCTGTACCGCGGGCTGTACCGCAACGCCGTCGCGGACGCGGGGGCGCGCTACGCCGCGCACGTCGCCGACGCCGTCGACCGCATCCTGCGCGCGGGCGGCCGGCCGGGCGCCTTCATCGCCGAATCCGTCCTGAGCTGCGCCGGCCAGATCGTCCTCCCGCCCGGCTACCTCGACGCGGCGTACGGCCACGTGCGCGCCGCCGGGGGCGTCTGCATCGCCGACGAAGTGCAGACCGGATTCGGGCGCGTCGGCTCCCGGTTCTGGGCGTTCGAGACCCAGGGGGTCGTGCCGGACATCGTCACGATGGGCAAGCCCATGGGCAACGGGCACCCGCTGGGGGCCGTGGTGACGACCCGGGCGATCGCGGACGCGTTCGCCGGCGGCATGGAGTACTTCAACACGTTCGGGGGCAACCCCGTCTCGTGCGCCATCGGCCTCGCCGTGCTCGACGTCATTCGCGACGAAGGGCTCCAGCAGCGGGCCGAACGCAGCGGCGCCCGCCTCCTCGATCGCCTCCGGGAACTCATGAGCCGCCACCCGCTCATCGGCGATGTGCGCGGCCTGGGCCTGTTTGCGGGCATCGAGCTCGTGCGCGACCGGGACACGCGGGAGCCCGCGGCGGCCGAGGCGGGGCTCGTCGCGAACCGTATGCGCGACCGCGGCGTGCTCGTCAGCACGGACGGGCCGTTCCACAACGTCCTCAAGATCAAGCCCCCGCTCTGCTTCGCCGAACCGGACGCAGACCGCCTCGCCTCCGAGCTGGACGAGATCCTCGGAGAGGACTACTTTCAGGCCTGAGGCGGCGGCGAACAGCCGGGACCGGCGAACTTCGCGCCGGCCGCGCTCGTCACAAGCAGGACATGGGGCCAACGCCGCGTCGACCGACGGGCCGCGCCGGGTTCGCGGCCCTGCTCGCCTGCCTCGCCATCGGGGCGGCCTCCGGCGGCCCGCTGCTGCGGGCCCGGCAGCCGGCGCCGCCGTCGTCGCGCCTGTCCGACCTCGACGCCTTCATGGCGCGCGTGCTCGAGCGCCGCAACGACAACTGGAAGACGCTCCACGACTACATCCTGAGCGAGCGCGAGCGCTTCCAGGTGCTGGGCCCGGGCAGCGTCCCGCTCGTCGGCCAGCGCCGCGACTTCATCTGGTTCATCCGCGACGGCTTCCTCGTGCGAAGCCCAATCACGGCGAACGGCGCCGCCATCGCCGAGACGGATCGGCGCGAGTACGAGGCCGCGTGGCTGGCAGGCGAACAGGCGCGGGAGAAGCGGGCGCGGGAGAAGCGGGAGGGCCGCGCCGGCGCCGCGGAGGCGGCCGCGGGAGCAGCAGGAAGCGCCGCCGACGCCGCCATCGTCGAGGGGCTGCGCGGCATCGAGCCGCTGCCCGAACGGGAGGCCGCCAGCATGATCGGCGGCGAGCCCCGCTTCATCTCAGAGGCGTACTTCATGAAGTTCCGGTTCGAGCCCGGCAACTACTACCTCGCCGGGCGCGAAACGCTCGACGGCCGCCCCGTCGTCAAGGTCGAGTACTACCCGTCGCGCATGTTCGACGCCGAGGACAAGGAGCGGCGCGAGAAGACCGAGGTCCGCATCGACGCCGCCTCCGGCGAGGTGAGCGTGCGGCCGGCGGAGGAGAAGCCGGCGCCCGCGAAGCGGCGCGCGGCGGGCCAGGCCCCCGAAGACGACGATCTGGATCGCGAGATCGAAGCGGCGATGAACAAGGTGACCCAGGTCACCATGTGGATCGACCCGCAGGAGTTCCAGATCGTCAAGTACACGATCGACAACGCGGACTGGGGCTTCCTCCCCGGCCGCTCGATCGTCCGCGTGGACGAGGCCCGCGCCTCCATGACGATGGGGCGGTACTTCGACGGCGTGTGGCTGCCAAGCGCGATCGTGTTCAGGTTCGGCGCCACCTTCGCGGCCGGCTCGTATGCGCTCCTCTACACCCGGGAGTTCCACGACTACCGCAGGGGCGAGGTCAGCGCGAGGATCCGGGCCTACGTGCCGAGGGAGCCCTAGCGTGGCTCGCCGCCGCCTCGCCGGCGTGCTGCGCGGGGCCGCCGTCGCCGCGGTCCTGGCCCATGCCTGGCTCGCGCCCGCACCCGCGGCCGAGGCGGCGCCCATCCGCCCGGCCGCGTCGGCCGCCGCATCCGGCGCGAGCGGGGCCGATCCTGTCGCCCTCGATGAACAGGGCGGCCCCGGCGAGGTGATCGCCGAGGTGCGGGTCCGGGGCAACTACCGCACGCCGGACGAAGAGGTGCTCCGGATCGCTGCCGTCTCGATTGGGACGCCGCTTCCGGCCGGCGGCCCGGAAGCCGTCGCCGAACGTCTGCGCCGCAGCGGACGGTTCGCCGCGGCCGAGGTCCGGAAGCGGTACCGCTCGCTGACGGATGAGTCGCAGGTGGCGCTTGTCATTGTCGTGGCCGAGCGGCCGGGCGTCGAGCGCGGCGGCGTGATGCCCGGCCCGATGAAGCGGCTCCGGAACGCCTTGATGTTCTCGCCGACGGCGGACTACGCCGACGGTTACGGGGTCACGGCGGGCGGCCGGTTCACCGTCGCCGGCGCCCTGGGCACGCGCGGCCACGTCTCGGTGCCCCTCAGCATCGGCTCGACCCGGCGCGCCGCGCTCGAGCTCGACAAGACGCCGGGTTCGGGCCCCGTCCGGCGCCTTCGCGCCGGCGCCGCCGCCGCCAGCCGCGAGAACCCGGCGTACGGCCTGCGGGACCGTCGAGGGGAGGTGTCGGCGGAGGCAAGCGGCTCGATCGGGCGGCTCCTCGGTGTCGCCGCCCGGGCGGCCTGGGCGGACATCTCGTTCGGCGAAGTCCGCGACCGTGCCGTCTCGTACGGCGCGAGCCTGACGTTCGACACGCGCGCCAATCCCGCCTTCCCCCGGAACGCCGTCTTCCTGTCGGCCGCGTGGATCGTCGTCGACCCGGCCTCGGGCCCGGCCGTCAACCGCTGCGCCCTCGACGGCCGCGCGTATGCCGGCCTCCTGGGATCCTCCGTGCTGGCGCTCGAAGTGAGGTCGGAGACGACGGACCGCCCGCTGCCCGTGTACGAACGGCGCCTGCTCGGCGGCGCCTCTTCGCTGCGCGGCTTCAGGGCCGGCGCCTTCACCGGAGACAACCTCGCCTCGGCCTCCCTCGAACTGAGGGTGCCGTTTCATTCACCGATGCGGATGGCGCAGTCCGGCGTCGTGCTCTTCGGGGACGCGGGCGCCGCCTACGAGCACGGAATCCGGCTTCGAGATGCCAGCCGGCACTACGGGGCCGGAGCGGGCGTGTACGTGCGAGCGCCGCTCCTGCAGCTCGAGATCGACGTGGCGCACGGCTTCGGACGCGGCACGCGCCTGCACGTCACCGCCGGCTTCTCGTTCTGAGCCCGGCCTCTTCCATCCCCACGCCTCAGGCGACCGGGAACGCCGTGCCCATCGAGACGGCGATGCCGTCACTCCGGCAGCCGTTCCGGGCGACGGATACCGGGTTCCCGGCGCGGGCCAGGCTGAGGCGGGCGGCCGGATCCGCGCCGACGCAGCCAATCGGGCCAGGGAGCGCGAAGCGCCGGATGGGCGCGCGCCCCGCGCTGGCGCCGGGACCGAGGGCCCCGGGTCGTCCGGGCTAGAATGAACGAGGGAGCCGATTCATGTCGAACTGCCGTCGACTGCTCGCGAGAGCGTCTGCCCTGCTCGTCGGCCTGGCCGTGCTGCCGGCGGTCCCAGCCTCCGCCCGCCAGCAGGACCTCGCCGCGCTGACCGCCCCCCAGGCGTACGAAGACCCGCTTCGGCGCGACACGCCGAGAGGCGCCTTCATGGGATTCGTCGACGCCATCCAGCGCGACGATCTCGCGCTGGCTGCCGACTACCTCCAGTGGCCCCGGCAGCGGATGCCCATTGGCAGGGAGGAAGCGGCCAACCAGCTCCGGTTCGTACTGAACCACGGCTTCGAGGGCAACCTCGACCGGCTGAGCCGGGATCCCGCCGGCGCGGCGAACGACGGGCTTCCCGCCGACCGGGAACGCGTCGGCACGGCGGTGCTCGCAAGCGGCGAGCGCGTCGAGATCTACCTCGCGCGCGTGCCGCAGGACTCGGGGATCCCGATCTGGCTCGTCGCCTCCGACACGGTGAGCGACATTCCGCGGATGTACAAGAACGCCGGCCTGCCCCAGCTCGAGCGGAGGCTCCCGAAGGTTCTGACCAGGACGGACTTCGGGCGGCTGCAGCTCTGGGTGCCCCTGGCGCTCCTGCTGCTGCTGCCGGCGCTGTACGTCGTGTCAGCCGTCATTCTCTGGCTGGTGCTGGAGGCCGTGCGTCTCGTGCTGCGGCTGCGCGGCCGCCCGATCCAGGGGCGCCGCTCGCCCATCGTGAGGGCGCTGGCCCGGCCGACCGTGTTCATCCTCACCGTCCTGCTGCATCGGCTGCTGTCGCCCCACATCGGGATCCCGCTGCTGCACCGCCAGTACTACTCCCGCACCGTCACCGTGGTCCTGCTGCTCACGGCCGTCTGGTGGGTCTGGCGGCTCATCGATCTGGCCGCCGGCCGCACGCGCGAGGGAATCCAGCCGGACAGCCCGCGAGCGGCCCAGCGGGTGTACTCGCTGAGCCGCCGGCTCCTGAAGGGCGTCGTGGCCTTCGTCGCCCTCATGGTCGGGCTGAGCGCCTTCGGCGTCAATCTGACGACAGCCCTTGCCGGCCTCGGGATCGGCGGGCTCGCTCTGGCCTTCGGGGCGCAGAAGACGATCGAGAACATCTTCGGCGGCATCTTCGTCCTGAGCGACCGCAGCATCGTCGTCGGCGACTTCTGCCGGATCGGGAACTACACGGGGACGGTGGAGGACGTGGGGCTGCGCTCCATGCAGCTTCGCACGCTCGAACGCACGGTCGTGTCCGTCCCGAACGGCACGCTGGCGACCATGGAGGTCGAGAACTTCGGGAGGCGCGACAAGTTCCTGTTCAACCCGACGATCGCCCTCCGGTACGAAACGACGCTGCCGCAGCTGCGGCGCGTCCTGGCCGACATCCGTGCGGTGCTGGCCGCGGAAGCCAGCGTGGAGGCCTCGACGGCCCGCGCGCGGTTCGTCCGCCTGGGCGCGTACTCCTTCGACATCGAGATCCTCGCCTACGTGCGGGCCAAGGACTACGCCGCGTTCCTCGCCGAGCAGGAAGGGCTGCTGCTGCGCGTCATCGAGGCGATCAAGGCGGCTGGCACCGACATCGCGTTCCCGTCGCAGACGATGTACATGAAGCCTGCCGCCGCGCTGCCGGCGTCGGCGGCGCCTCCAGGCGCCGCCGACGATGGGAAGTAGCCGCGCATGGCCGGCTTGCGCGACGCGCTCGACGGAGCCCTCCTGCTGGCGCCGATGACCAGGGGCGGGAACCTGCCCTACCGCCGGCTGTGCGTCGAGTTGGGCGCGCGGGTGCTCATGGGCGAGATGACCGTCGCGAGGCGCTTGAAGCAGAGGCGCCGCGGCGAGTACGCCTTGATCAGGCGCGCGCCTGATGAGCCGTTCTTCGGCGTCCAGCTCGCCGGGACCGATGCGGACGAAATGGGGTGGGCCGCGGCCCTGGCAGAGGAGCGCGGGGCCGACCTGGTGGACATCAACTTCGGGTGCCCGATTGACGTCTTCACGCGCCGGGGGCTGGGGGCCGCGCTCGGACGCCAGCCGAAGCGCATCCGCCGGATCGTCGAGGGCGTGAAGCGCGCCGTGGTTCGCATTCCCGTGACGGCGAAGATCCGGCTGGGCTGGAACGAGTCCAGCCGCAACTACCTCGAGCAGGCGCAGGCCGCCGTGGACGGCGGCGCAGACGCGCTCGTCGTCCACGGCAGGACGCGCGATGCGCGCTACCGGCAGGCGGCCGACTGGGACGCCATCGGCGAGCTCGTCGCGGCGCTGCCCGTGCCGGTGGTCGGGAACGGCGACGCGCTCTTCCCGGCGGACATCGAGGCGGCCCGTGTGCGATCCGGCTGCGCGGCGGTCATGGCCGGCCGCGGCGCCCTCATCAAGCCCTGGCTGTTTCGCGAAGCCCGCGAAGGGTACTGGGATCTCAGCGCCGAGGACCGGCTGCGCATCTACAGGAGGTACGTCGATCTGGCCCGGGAGCACTGGGGCGAGGACGCTCACGGCCTGGCGCGCGTCGGCGAGTTCGTCCGCTGGCATCTGGCGTTCTGGTGCCGCTACGCGCCCCGGCGAGCCGACGGCACGTGGCCCGGCATGCAGGTCCGCGAGCCGATGAGCTTCGCCCGCTCGCCGCTCGAGGCCCTGCTCGCCCGGGCTGACCACGCGGCGCTCGATTGGCTGGCCCGTCGCCTGACGGCGCGGGAGGAGATCGTCCCGACGGAGGCCCCGGCACCGGACTCGGCTCCCGACCCGCAGGACGACCAGGCCGAAGGGTAGCCGCCTTCCCCCCGGCCAGGGGGCCCGGCCCCGTCCTGCGCGTCGCCTCGCCGGAAGGAGCGCGGCCCCCGTGGCGCCTGCCGCCGCGGGCGGGCGATTGTGCCAGAGCCCGTTTTCGGGGGAGGATCTAGGCAGGGGGTCGTGACGCATCCTATGAAGAAGCTGGTCCTCATCCGGCACGGAGAAAGCACCTGGAACAAGGAGAACCGGTTCACGGGCTGGACCGACGTTGATCTGTCCGACAAGGGCGTCCAGGAGGCCATCGACGGCGGGCGGCTGCTGAGGGAAGGCGGCTACGTGTTCGACGTGGCGTACACGTCGGTCCTGAAGCGGGCGATCAAGACGCTGTGGATCGCCCTCGAACAGCTGGACCAGATGTGGATCCCGGTTCACAACACGTGGCGCCTGAACGAGCGGCACTACGGCGCGCTGCAGGGGCTGAACAAGGCCGAGACGGCCGCCAGGCACGGCATGGAGCAGACGAACCTCTGGCGCCGGAGCTACGACGTGCCTCCACCCGCGCTGACGCCCGACGATCCGCGCCATCCGAGCCGCGACCCGCGCTATGCGGGCCTGGCGCCCGCGGACCTGCCGCTGACCGAGTGCCTCAAGGACACCGTCAACCGGTTCCTGCCGGCGTGGCACGAAACCATCGCCCCGGCCGTGAAGTCCGGGCAGCGGGTGCTCATCGCCGCGCACGGCAACAGCCTGCGGGCGCTCGTGAAGTACCTGGACAACATCCCCGACGCGGACATCGTCGGCTTGAACATCCCGACGGGCATACCGCTCGTGTACGAGCTGACCGACGAGCTGAAGCCGACCAGGAGCTACTATCTCGGCGATCCGGAGGCCGTGAAGAAGGCCGCGGAAGCCGTCGCGGCGCAGCTCAGGAAGTAGGCGGGGCCCCGGCGCGCCAACCGGGGCCGGGAGGCCACGCATGAGAAGCACGATCGTCGCGGCAGCCGTCGTGTCTGCGGTGCTTGCGGCCGGGCCCTCTCCCTCGGCGACGCGGCTGGAGGGCCGCGCCCGAGGCCGGGGGACCGCGGTTCCCCGGACGTCCGCTCCGCAGGCGCCCGCTCCGCTGCGCGGCTTCACGATCCCGCTCGTCGACCTGGCGGCGCAGCCGTTCCGCCAGGTCGTCGTCGATCGCGAGCCCGGCCAGTATCTCGGGCATCCGACGACCGTGCTCCTCGAAGACGGCCGCACGATCCTGGCCGTCTATCCGAAGGGCCACGGGCGCGGCGCGATCGTGCTGAAGCGCAGCGGCGACGGCGGCCGGACGTGGTCGCCGCGCCTGCCCACGCCGAAGAGCTGGGAGACGTCGCTCGAAACGCCCACCATCCACCGCGTCGTCGACGCCAAGGGCGTGAAGCGCCTGATCGTGTTCTCGGGCCTCTATCCCATCCGCATGGCGGTGTCGTCCGACGATGGGGCGACGTGGAGCGAGCTGGCGCCCATCGGGGCGTTCGGCGGCATCGTGGCCATGGCCTCCGTCGTGAAGCTTGAAACCGGGCCTGGGCACTACATGGCCCTCTTCCACGACGACGGGCGGTTCTTCGCCGCGAAGGCGGCGGAGGGCCCCAGGAAGTTCGTTGTCTACAAGACCGTGTCCGTCGACGGCGGCCTGACATGGGGCGCGCCGGAAGCCATTGCGTCGCACCCCGTCGCTCACCTCTGCGAACCGGGCGCAATCCGGTCGCCCGACGGCCGGCAGATCGCGGTGCTGCTGCGCGAGAACAGCCGGGCGTTCAACTCGTTCCTGATCGTGTCGAACGACGAGGGGCGAACCTGGTCCGAGCCGCGCGAGGCGGCCGGCGCGCTGACGGGCGACCGCCACGTGTTCCGCTACGCGCCGGACAGCCGGCTGGTCGCCACGTTCCGGGACACCGCGCTCGAGACGCCGACCAGGGGCGACTGGGTGGCGTGGGTCGGCACGTACGACGACGTCGTGAACGGCCGCGAGGGGCAGTACCGCGTCCGGCTCATGGACAACCTCGACGAGTGGGACTGCGCCTATCCCGGCCTGGAGCTGCTGCCCGACGGCACGTTCGTCGCGACGACGTACGGCCACTGGGAGCCCGCCGCACCGCCCTACGTCATGAGCGTCCGCTTCACGCTGGCGGAGATCGACGCCCTGGCGAAGGAGGCCGCCCGGCGGTAGGCGCCCGATGACCCTGCCCGATTGCAAGACGAAGATCGTCGCCACCATCGGCCCGGCCTCGGACCCGCCGGAGGTGCTGCAGCGGCTCATCCTCGCCGGCATGAACGTGGCGCGGCTGAACTTCTCGCACGGGGCCTTCGAGGAGCACGCGCGGCGGATCGGCGCGATCCGCGCCGCCGAGCGCGCGACGGGCCGGCGCGTGGCGATCATGGCCGATCTGCCCGGGCCGAAAATACGTGTCGGCCCGATCGCTCCCGAGCCGGTGGACCTGCGCCCGGGCGACCGCCTCACCCTCACCGCCAGCCAGGAGCCGGGCACGCCCCGCCGCGTGTCCGTGTCCTTCGAGCGCCTGCCGCAGGTCGTCAAGCCGGGGGACCGCCTGTTCCTCAACGACGGCCTCGTGCAGCTCCGCGTCGATCGCGTCGAGGCCCCGGACGTCCACTGCATCGTGGCCGTCGGCGGCGAGCTGCGATCGCGGAAGGGCCTGAACCTTCCCGGCATCGATCTCGGCATCTCCGCCTTCACCGGGCGCGATCGCGAGTGCCTCGCCTTCGCCCTCGCGCACGGCGTCGACGCCGTCAGCCAGTCGTTCGTCGAGAACGCGGCCGACGTTGTCCGCGTCCGCGAGGCGGCGCACGCCCTGGGGCACCGGCCGTTCGTCATCGCGAAGATCGAGCGCGCTGGCGCGCTGGCGCACGCCGACGGGATCCTCGCGGCCGCCGACGGCGTGATGGTGGCCCGGGGCGACCTGGGCGTCGAAGTCCCCATCGAGCAGATCGCGATGACGCAGAAGTCGCTGATCGCGAGGGCCACGCTGGCGGGAAAGCCCGTCATCACGGCGACCCAGATGCTGGAGTCGATGGTCGCGAGCCGCATCCCCACCCGCGCCGAGGCGACCGACGTCGCCAACGCGATCCTGGACGGCACCGACGCGGTCATGCTGTCGGCCGAATCGGCCATGGGGCGGTATCCGGAGGAGGCCGTCGCCATGCTGGCGAAGATCGCGGCGGCCACCGAGCCGAAGCGGCCTCGCACGTCCCTCGCCGCGCTCCGCGAGTTCTGCCTGACGCACCGCCCGGCCAGCACGCCGGAGGCGATCGCCAGGGTCGTGGAGACCGCCCTGGAGACGGTGCCGTGCGGCGCGGTGTTCGTGCCGGCGCGCACCGGCACGACGGCGCGCATGCTGTCCCGCCACAAGCCGGCCGTCTGGATCGTCGCCTTCAGCCGGGACCGCGCGGTCTGCCAGGGGCTCGCCTTCTCCTACGGCGTCTGGCCGGAGCATCTCGCGGCCGAGCCCGACGACTGGCGCGGCCAGGCGGCCTCCTGGATGCGCGATCACGGAGTGCGCGCGGCGTCGGCGATGCTCGTCGCGGGGCCGTCGGGCGCGCATCCCGGCGCCAACCACCGCATCGAGTTCATGCAGCTCGGGGAGGATTGATGAATCCGTTCGAGGTCGCCGGAGTCGCCTCCGGACTGCTGGGCGTGTGGCTCATGACGCGGCAGAAGATCTGGGCCTGGCCCGTCCTGCTGTTCTCGTCCCTGGTCTTCATCGTCGTGTTCTTCCGGGCCAGGCTCTACGCCGCGATGAGCCTGCAGGTGGTGTACATCGGCCTCGCCTCCTACGGCTGGCACCAGTGGCTGCACGGGGGCGGCGGCCACGGGCGGCTCCGCGTGTCGCGCGTGCCGCGACGCGTCGCCCTCGCGCTGGCCGGGGCTGGCGCGGCGCTCACGGCCGCGCTGGGCACGTGGCTGGATCTGCGCACCGACCAGGCGCTCCCGTACGCCGACGCCTTCACCACGTCTTTCAGCCTCGCCGCGCAGTTCATGCAGGCGCGGAAGTACCTCGAGAACTGGGCCGTATGGCTCGCCGTGGACTTCGTCTATATCGGCATGCTGAGGAGCCAGGACCTGGACCTGACCTCCCTGCTCTACCTCGTCTACCTGGTGCTGGCGATCCTCGGCTTGCGCGACTGGCGCCGCTCGATGGCCGCCCCGACGCTGCCGTGACGCCCCCCGCGCCGTTCGTCATCGTCGTCACAGGCTCGGAGTGCACCGGCAAGACGACGCTGGCGGCGGAGCTGGCGGCGCGGCTCGGGGCGCCCTGCTCGGAGGAGTTCGCGCGCCGGTACGTCGGCCGCAAGGGCGCGCCCCTCGGCGCCTCGGATGTCGAGGCCATCGCGCGCGGGCAGATCGCGGGCGAGGACGCCGCCCTCGCCGCGGCCGCGCGGGTCGTCGTGAAGGACACCGATCTCCTCAGCACGGTGGTGTACGCGCGCCACTACTACGGGTGCTGCCCCGCGTGGATCGAGCGGGCGGCGCGCGGGCGCGCCGGCGACCTCTACCTGCTGCTGCACCCGGACGTGCCGTGGGTAGCCGACGGCCCGTATCGCGACCGGCCGGCCGCCCGCACCGAGCTGCACGGCCTGTTCGAGGCGGCGCTCGCCGAGTTCGGGGCGAAGGCGATCGACATTCTCGGCGACTGGGGCACCCGGCGCGCCCGCGCCCTCGCCGCCCTCCGCGCCTGGGGTCAGATCCAGGATTCCGGTGCCTCGTCGGGATCCGGCCCCACCCCCTGCATCCCCCGGGGCTGACGCCCCGTGGCTTCGTTCGCCTTCCGGATTTCGAAGTCCGGATTCCGGGTCCCTGCCCCTACTTCACGACCTGATACCCCGGACCCGCCGCCAAGGCGACGAAGATCTCCGACGCCCTCACCGGCCCGTTCATCAGCCACACCCACACGTCGCCCTCAGCGGCACGGTGCCACAGGATGTCGGCCTTGCCGTCCCCGTTGTAGTCGCCCGCACCCACGATCCGGTAGTCCGTGTCAACGCCGATCCCGACGCACGCCTCGGACACCACCGCCGTTCCGTTCATGAACCAGATCCAGACGTCGCCCAGCGTCGCGTTCCACCACAGCAGGTCCGCCGCGCCGAGGCCGTCGAAGTCCGCGACCTGCTGTATCTCGTACGCCAGATCCACCGTCGCCAGGTAGGCTTCCTTGCGCTTCACCGGGCCGTTCATCAGCCACACCCACACGTCGCCCGCCGCGCCGCGCCAGGCGATGTCGGCCTTCGCGTCGGCATCCAGGTCGCCGATGCCTTCAACCCGGTAACCGGCGTCCACCACGCCAAGCGGGAACTCCCCCGCGACGCTGGCGCCGTCCATCGTCCACATCCACAAATCGCCGCCCGCGCCGCGCCACAGGATGTCGGACGCTCCGTTCCCGTCGAAGTCGCCCGTCCCGACGATGTCGTACGAGGGATCGACCGTCGCCACGAACAGCTCCTCCACCGGGGTGTAGCCCTCGAATCGCCAGTAGTAGATCGTGCCGTCGGTCTTGTGGCGCCAGAGCAGGTCGACCGTCCCGTCGCCGTCCAGGTCGCCCTGGCCCTTGATCTCCCAGTCCGGGTCGGCGACTGCGCCGACGTATCCGTCGAGCGACTTGACGCCGCCCGACATGCCCCAGACCTGCAGATCGCCGGCTGCCCCGCGCCACAGGATGTCCGAGGTCGCATCGCCGTTGAAGTCGGCGCCAACGGGCGCCGGCCCCTCTTCGTCGTCGGGCACGCCGTCGCCGTCGAAGTCGGTCATCACGAAGAGCACCAGCCCGTCGTGATCGGACGTGCCGGCCGCGGTCGACGTGTCGAACAGCAGCGAAGCCGGCGCGTCGGCGTTGCCGCGCGCGAACGCCGCCTCGCGCAGGAACGCGCCCAGGCTCGCCGAGATCAGCGCGTGGTCGAGCGCCTGCGCGCTGCCGCCGTAGACGAACGAGTAGCGCTCGGCCTCCGGCAGCGTGTGCAGGACGTTGTAGAGATCGGGCTGGACGAGATCCTCGTGTCCGGGCTGCAGCGCGCCGTTTCCGTCGAGGCTGCCGCTGACGAGCCCGACGACGTCGACGTAGCCGTCGCTGAACTGGTAGGCGTTGAAGTCGCCCGTGACGACAATCCGCCGGGCCGGATCGGCGACCTGCAGGCCCTGGATGTAGGACGCCAGTTCGAGCGACTGTTCGAGCCGCTTCTGCCGCACGCGGTTGGCGCTGGGGCCATCGATGCCGCTGAGCGACCGGCCGTGCACGCCAATCACCGTGATGGGGAACGGCGCGCCGTTGGCGAGGTAGCGCCCCTCGAGCACCAGGGGCGGCCGGTCGTTGAGGTAGCTCCCGTCGAGGCTCAGCCGCGTGTCGTGCCCGACCTGCGTGACGCTGTCGACGGCCACCGTGTCTCTCACCAGGAACCCGTTGTCGATGCCGCCGATGTCGTGGCCTTCGAGGAGATGCGCGCTGTACACCATCGACGGGTCGTCGGCCGCGATCCGCGCGGCCAGCGCCTCCAGCACGCCGAGGTTCTCGGCCTCCTGCACGCACAGCACGTCGGGCGCGCCAAGAACGGTCCGGATGTAGAGCGACGCCTTCGCGAGCCTCGCCTGGTACTCCGCCGGCGACACCGGGTCGTCGTCCGGCCCGTTCGTCGTGTCGGCGTCGAAGAAGTGGAGCAGGTTCTGGGTCGCCACCGTCATCTCGCCCGCCCGGCGCGCGCGCACGGGGCGCGGCAGCGCCGGCGCCGTGTACGCGAACGTCGTCGGCCAGATCTGGTAGCTGGAGAAGGCGTACGTGAGCGGCCCTTCCGCGACCTCGATGACCGACCCGGCCGGCACCGACACGTTCGCCAGGCCGGCCCCGTCCGGGTTGATCTCGAAGATCTCCGGGTTGCCGTCCCAGACGATCGGATGCAGGGGGTCTCCCGGGTATGCGATGCCGGGCTCACGGAACGGCCGCGAGCTCGCCGCGACGACGGCGATGTCCCCGTACTGGTCCGTGGCGGCGGCCGCGCGGCCGTTCTCGACCCGCACGCGCATGCCCTCGAACCGCTCCAGCTCGATGGCCGGCCACGGCTGACTGTGCGAGGGCACGAACACGCCCGGCTCGATCTCCCCGAGGAGCACGGCCGCCGGCAGCGCGTGGCCGGACGAATCGACGGTGACCGTCGGGGTCGTCAGCTCCGTCAAGCCGAAGTACTCGGCAACCGTTCCCAGCACGTCCACCTGGTCGCCCACCTGCACGGCCGGCACGCCGCCCGTATAGACGAAGATGCCGTTCGACGTGCTCGCCGACGAGTCCGCGCGCGCGTCGGGCGTCTGCATGAAGAAGCCGTTGGGCGCGCCCTGGTAATAGCCGAGCGCGGTGACGATGTTGTCCGCGGTGAAGACGGTCTGGCCCTCGAGCGGCGACGCGAGGCCGGCGCCCTGGATCTCCCAGATCTCGACCGGCTGGATGATTCGCACGCTCAGCGTGCACGTGGCCGTCTGCGGCGCCGGGTCGCTGTTGGCGGCGCTTATCAGCGCCTCGTAGCTGCCCGCCGGCACGTCCGCGCTGACCGAGATCGTCGAGGTCGCCGTGCCGCCGACCGCCAGCGCCGGCGTGAACGCCGTGCGGCTGATCGCGCCGGCGGCGGGCGCGGGCGTCACGCTCGTCAGCTCGAGGCTGACCACCGTGCCGTCGGCGTCGCTCGCGGTCACGTCGCGCGAGCCCGCGGTGCCCTGGACGAGGCTGAGCGGGGCGCCGCAGACCGCCAGAACGGGCGCGCTCGCGGGGCCGCAATTCGCCGTGTGCGCGCCGAGGCCGGCGAAGGTGTCGATGGCGTACCCGTCCCACTCGATCGCCGGATCGAACGGGTCGGCGGGGTTCGTGTCGCCGGCGCAGACCGACGCCTTGCGGCGGAGCGTGTTGTCCGCCGTGGACGTCAGGCCGGCGCCCCATTCGGTCCCCGGGTCGAAGCCGACCTGGCCGATGGCGTCGATGACGGCCGTGCCCTTCAGCAGCACGACCGCGTCGTTGCCGTTGTACCAGCTCGCGCCAGTCGTCTGGTCAGCCTGGGCGAGAATCGCGGCGTTGGCCGATGCGTGTGCCACTACGTGCACGTCGCCCGGCGCCACCGTGCCAGTGAGGGTGATCGTGGCCCCGGCCGTGGCGCTCCCATTGAAGAACATCTTGATGGTGTAGCCCCCGGCGGCCAGATCGATGGCCCTCCCGGTGCCGTTGTAGATCTCGATGGCCTTGTTGTTCGAGCTGCCCTCGATGTATTCGGAGATGAACAGCTCGCCCGGCTGGGCGGACGCGGACGCGGCGGCCAGCAGGACCAGGCACAAAGCGGACGGCAGGTTCTTCAGCATTCTGTTGGTCATGGTGTCCTCGGGCGGGCACGAACGGCGATCTGGCAGGCTCCGGAAGGCCAGGGAGGCATTCTACACTGGTCCGGGCCCCGGCCGGACGAAGTCCCGGCGCCTCCCTTCGGCTCGCCGGGCAGCGCGTTGTCGATGTCCGGCGCCGACGCGGGCCCGCGGGAGAGCCTCGGCAAGGGCCTGCAGGCGGCCTCCGGCGGCAGGGCCGGCGATGGCGCCGTCATCGGATGGCCGGGCGCACGAGATCCCGCCCGGTCCGCGATAGAATCGCCCCATGCGCACCGCCGCCTTCCTGCTCGCGCTGGCCGCGTCCACGGCGCCAGCCCTGGCCGCCGACCGGCCGAACATCCTCTTCATCATGTCGGACGATCACGCCGCCCACGCCATAAGCGCGTACGGCTCCCGGGTGAACGTCACCCCGAACATCGATCGCCTCGCCCGCGAGGGCATGCGCCTCGACAACGTCTTCGTGACCAACTCGATCTGCACGCCGAGCCGGGCGGCCATCCTCACGGGCCAGTACTCGCACGTGAACGGCGTGCCGGTGTTCAACCGGTTCGACAGTTCGCGCCAGACGGTGGCGAAGCTCCTCCAGGCGGGCGGCTACCACACGGGCATGATCGGCAAGTGGCACCTAGGCAGCGACCCGGCGGGGTTCGATGAGTGGGAGATCCTCCCGGGCCAGGGCGACTACTTCAATCCCGTGCTCTACACCGCGACGGGCGAGAAGAGGTACGACGGCCGCTACGTCACCGACGTCCTCACGGATCTGGCCATCGGCTTCCTCGAGAAGCGCCCGGCCGGGAAGCCGTTCTTCCTGATGTGGCACCACAAGGCCCCGCACCGGAACTGGGAGCCCGACGAGGCGCACCGCAGGCAGTTCGAGAACCGCTGGATCCCCGAGCCCCCGACCTTCTGGGACACCTACGCCACGCGGACCGACGCCCTGCGCGAGAACCGGCAGCGCGTGGCCGACGACATGACGAACAACGATCTGAAGCGCAGGCCCCCGGCCGGGCTGACGGGGCCCGCGCTCGTGAAATGGCTGTCGGAGAGGCCGGCGGAGGTCACCATCGAGCGCAGCGGCGCGCCGCTCACGCTGCGCGGCGAGGCGCTCGCCCGCTGGAAGTACCAGCGCTACATGCAGGACTACCTCGCCACGATCCAGTCCGTGGACGACGGCGTCGGGCGGGTGCTGGATCACCTCGACCGGGCGGGGCTCGCGCGGAACACGATCGTCATCTACACGAGCGACCAGGGGTTCTTCCTGGGCGATCACGGGATGTACGACAAGCGCTTCATGTACGAGGAGAGCCTGCGGATGCCCTTCCTCGTCCGGTGGCCCGCGGGCATCGAGGCGGGCGGCACGACGCGCGCGATGGCGCTCAACGTGGACTTCGCGCCGACGTTCCTCGAGGCGGCCGGCCTGCCGGTCCCGCCCGACATGCAGGGCCGCAGCCTGCTCCCGGTGCTGCGCGGGCAGACGCCTGCCGACTGGCGCACGTCGATGTACTACCGCTACTACCACGACCCGGGCCACCACAACACCGCGGCGCACTACGGGGTCCGGACGCTCACGCACAAGCTGATCCACTACTGGAAGAGGGACCAGTGGGAGCTGTTCGACCTCGTGAACGATCCCATGGAGATGAGCAACCTCTACGGTCAGCCGGGCCACGAGCGGGTGACCGCCGATCTCAAGGCCGAACTGGCCCGCCTGAAGAAGGCGCTGGGCGATCGGGACCAGTTCTCGATGGAGCTGCCGCCGGACGGAGTGGACGGGCCGGTCTCGCGCCTGAGAGGCAAGTAGCGTGGCCGTCCTGGCGCTCGCCGGCGGCTCGGCGCTCTCGGCCTTTCGCCTCGACAAGCTCAACCGGGCCGTCAGCGCGGCCGCTCCGGGCCTCTCGGTGGCGTCGGCGCGCTTCCTGCACTTTGTCGAGATTGGCGGCCCGCTCGCCGAGGGCGAGGCGGAGAAGCTGAACCGGCTGCTGACCTACGGTCCGCCAGCCGCCGCCGAGGCGGACGGGCGGACGGTGGTGGTCGCGCCGCGCATCGGGACGATCTCTCCCTGGTCCTCCAAGGCCACCGACATCGCGCGCCACTGCGGCCTCGACGCGGTCCGCCGCATCGAGCGCGGGGTGCGGTACAGCGTGCGCGGCGGCGGGGGCCTCGACCGCGCCCTGCCGCTCCTCCACGACCGCATGACCGAGACGGTCCTCGCCTCCGAGAGCCAGGCGGCCGATCTGTTCCGGCACGTCGCGCCGAAGCCGCTCACCGAGATCGACGTCCTCGGACGCGGCCGGGAGGCCATCGCCGACGCCAACGCCGCCTTCGGCCTGGCCCTCGCGCCGGACGAGATCGACTACCTCGTCGCCTACTTCGAGGGCCGGCGCCGGAACCCGACGGACGTCGAGCTGACGATGTTCGCGCAGGCCAACTCGGAGCACTGCCGGCACAAGATCTTCAACGCGTCGTGGATCGTCGACGGCGAGGCGCAGCCCGACTCGCTGTTCGGCATGATCCGCGCGACGCACCGGGCGAACCCCCAGGGCACCGTCAGCGCGTACGCCGACAACGCGGCCGTCATGGAAGGCCGCGAGGCGGCGGCTTTCTTCGCCGATCCCCTGACGAACCGCTACGTCTCGCGCCGCGAGCTGACGCACACGCTGATGAAGGTGGAGACGCACAACCACCCGACGGCCATCTCGCCCTTCCCCGGGGCCGCCACCGGATCGGGCGGCGAGATCCGCGACGAGGGCGCGACGGGCCGCGGCTCGAAGCCGAAGGCGGGGCTGTGCGGCTTTTCGGTGTCGGACCTGCGGATTCCCGGCTTCGAGCGCCCGTGGGAGGGCCCCGAGTCGAGGCCGGACCGGATCGCCTCGCCGCTCTCGATCATGATCGACGGGCCGATTGGCGCCGCCTCCTTCAACAACGAGTTCGGCCGCCCGAACCTCGCCGGGTACTTCCGCACGTACGAGCAGACGGTTGCCGGGGTGCGCCGCGGCTATCACAAGCCCATCATGCTGGCCGGCGGCGTCGGCAACGTCTGGGCGGCGCAGGCGCTGAAGGCCGGCTTTCCCGCCGGCGCGCTGGTCCTCCAGATCGGCGGGCCGGCCCTGCTCATCGGCATGGGCGGCGGCGCGGCCTCGTCGATGGCGACCGGCGCCAACGCGCCGGACCTCGACTTCGACTCGGTGCAGCGCGGCAACGCCGAGATGCAGCGGCGCGCGCAGGAGGTCATCGACCGCTGCCGCGCCCTCGGCCCGCGCAACCCGATCCTCTCGATCCACGACGTCGGCGCCGGCGGATTGTCGAACGCCGTGCCGGAGCTCGTGCACGGCGCCGGCCGCGGCGCGCGCATCGACCTGCGCGCGGCGCCCAACGAGGAGCCGGGCATGACGCCGCGCGAGGTCTGGTGCAACGAAGCGCAGGAGCGCTACGTCCTGGCCGTCGCTCCCGAGGACCTCGAGACGTTCCGCGCGCTCTGCGAGCGGGAGCGCTGCCCGTGCGCCGTGCTGGGCCACGCCACCGCCGACGAGCGCCTCGTGGTCAGCGACCCGGTGTTCGGCCTGGACGCCGTGGACATGGACCTGCCGGCGCTGCTCGGCAAGCCGCCGCGCCTGACGCGGGACGCCGTCCGCCTGGCCAGGCCGTCGCCGCCCTTCGATCTGTCGGGCCTCACCATTGCCGGCGCCCTCGACCGCGTGCTGCGCGCGCCCGCCGTCGCCGACAAGACGTTCCTCGTCACGATTGGCGATCGGACCGTGGGCGGCCTGTGCGCGCGCGACCAGATGGCCGGGCCCTGGCAGGTCCCCGTCGCCGACTGCGCGGCCACGCTGCTGTCGTTCGAGGGACACGCCGGAGAGGCCTTCGCGATTGGCGAGCGCACGCCGATTGCGGCCATCGACGCCCCCGCGTCCGGCCGCATGGCGGTCGCCGAGGCGCTGACGAACCTCGCCGCCGCGCCCGTGGACTCCCTGTCGCGCGTCAAGCTCTCGGCCAACTGGATGGCCGCCGCCGGCGCGCCCGGCGAGGACGCGGCGCTCTTCGACACCGTGCGCGCCGTGGCCCTGGAGCTCTGCCCGGCCCTCGGCATCAGCATCCCCGTCGGCAAGGACTCGATGTCCATGCGCACGACGTGGAGCGAGCACGGCGAGCCGCGCGAGGTCGTGAGCCCCGTCTCGCTCATCGTCTCGGCCTTCGCGCCGTGCGCCGACGTCCGCGGCACGTGGACGCCGCAGATCCGCCTCGACACCGGGCCCTCGTCGCTCGTGCTTGTCGATCTGGCGCGCGGCCGCGCGAGGCTCGGCGGATCCATCCTGGCCCAGGTCCACGGCCAGGCCGGCGGCGAGCCGCCCGACCTGGACGATCCCGCCGGACTGCGCGCGCTGTTCGCCGCGCTGGCCGAACTGCGCGAGGCCCGGCTCGTGCTCGCGTACCACGACCGGTCCGACGGCGGGCTGATCGTGACGCTGCTCGAGATGGCCTTCGCGGGCCGCGCGGGCCTCGATATCGACGCCGACGCGATCGCGCCCGAACCGCTCGGCGACGAGGCCCTCATCGCCGCTTTGTTCGCCGAGGAGGCCGGCGCGGTCATCCAGGTGCCCGGGCCCTATCTCGGCCGCGCACAGCTGGTGCTGGCCGGGCACGGCCTCGAGGGCCGCGCCGTCGCCCGGCCGGCCATCGGCGGGCGCGTCACCATCCGGCGCGGGTCCCGGGTCCTGTTCGGCGACGACCGGATCGCGCTGCAGCGCGCATGGTCGGAAACGACGTGGCTGCTGCAGACGCTGCGCGACAACCCGGACTGCGCGCAGCAGGAGTACGACCGGATCCTCGACGCGGCGGACCCCGGCCTGTCGCCGGCGCTGACGTTCGATCCCGCCGCCGACGTCGCGGCGCCGTTCGTCGCCGCGGGCGCGCGCCCGCCCATCGCCATCCTGCGCGAGCAGGGCGTGAACGGCGAGATCGAGATGGCCGCCGCCTTCGACCGCGCGGGCTTCGAGGCCCGCGACGTCCACATGAGCGACATCATCGCCGGCCGCGTGTCGCTCGCGGAATTCAAGGCGTTCGCCGCCTGCGGGGGGTTCTCGTACGGCGACGTGCTCGGCGGCGGCGAGGGATGGGCGAAGTCGATCCTCTACAACGCCCGCGCGCGCGACGAGTTCGCCGCCTTCTTCGGCCGGCCCGACACGTTCGCCCTCGGCGTCTGCAACGGCTGCCAGATGATGGCGGCGCTGAAAGATCTGATCCCGGGAGCCGAGGCCTGGCCCCGGTTCGTGAAGAACGCGTCGGAGCAGTTCGAGGCGCGGCTCTGTACCATCGAGGTGCTGCCGGGCCCGTCGATCTTCTTCGCCGGCATGGCCGGCAGCCGGCTGCCCGTCGCCACGGCCCACGGCGAGGGGCGCGCCCTGTTCGACCGGCCCGAAGACGCGGCGTCCGTCCTCGTGGCCGGGCGGTACGTGGACAACCGCGGACACCCCACCGAGATCTATCCGCTCAACCCGAACGGCTCGGCCGGCGGCCTGACCGCCGTGACAACGGCCGACGGCCGCTTCACCGCGATCATGCCGCACCCCGAGCGCGTCTTCCGGACCGTGCAGCTCTCCTGGGCGCCGCGCGAGTGGGGCGAGGACAGCCCCTGGCTGCGCTTCTTCCGCAACGCGCGCGTGTTCGCCGGCTGACGGCTCCCGGGGCCTGAAGACCCCTAGCTTCATCGGACGCACCTGCCAGCCAGCGTGAGCGAGACCGCGCGGCAGCACCCCCGCCGCCGCCGCCGACCTCCACGCCGGCAGCCGCGGCGTCTCCGGAAGGCCGGCTCACGTCCGCCGGAAGCCCGGCGGCGGAGCGTGCTGGCGAGCGGGCCCTCGAACCTGGCCGCGCGGCGTCAGTCTGCAAAACGGCGCGCAAGGGCCGAAGTCCGGG
>JAKQTR010000059.1 GCA_029562975.1 Acidobacteriota bacterium
GAGCGCGGGCCAGGCATCGGTGTAGCCGAACACACCATGGTCGATGCGCCGGTGCAGGGCCTCGATGACCGCCGGCGGCGCGGCGAAGTCCATGTCGGCGACCCACAGCGGCAGCACGTCGCGGCCGGCGTAGCGGCCCCACTTCTCGCTGGGCAGGCTGCGGCGGTCGATGAGGCGGTCGAAGTCGAAGAGGGCGTCGGTCATGGGGGGCGTCCGGTAAAGGGTGACGGGACCTCATTGTCCCGCATTCCCCCGCGCGCTCACCGCCCCGTAGGAGCGACGCAAGTCGCGATCCGGCGCGCGGGCTGCGCACCGGATCCCGGGCATGGCGCGGCGGCGATGTCGGGGGGATGGCGCGGCGGCGATCCGGCCGCGGGACCGGGGTGGCGGGCGCCGCCTGCACTCGCGGCCCTGCGCTTCGCTGCGGGCTGCCCTCGGTGGAGGACGTCGCGGGGGCGGCGACGCAAACTCGGCGCTGCGCGCCTCAGACATGCGTCGCCTTGTTTCCCCCGCGACGCCCTCCACCTCGGCGCTCCTGAAGTTGGCGTCCGCCACCCCGGCCCCACGGCCTTGCGTGGGAGAGTGGCTGAGAGGCCGAGGGCGGTGGGGGGTGCGTGGAACGGCGCGGGCACTTGTTCCCGGGCCACTCTTGTCAGCGGGCGGCCGCCGCCTCTGGCTGACGCCTAGGCGCCTTGCGCATCGTTCTTCACGACCCCGAAGCGCTTCAGCGTGCGTTCGCGCGCGGCGGCGTGGTCCACGACCGGCCCCGGGTAGTCCACACCGATCTTCGTGCGGCACGCGGTCTGGTCGATGCCGCCCATGGTCCACGGGGCGTGGATGAACTTGTCGGGCACGCGCGCGAGTTCGGGCAGGTAGCGGCGGATGAAGCGGCCTTCGGGGTCGAATTTTTCCGACTGGGTGACGGGGTTGAAGATGCGGAACCAGGGCTGGGCGTCGCAGCCGGTCGAGGCCGCCCACTGCCAGCCGCCGTTGTTGGCAGCGAGGTCGTAGTCGTTGAGCCGGACGGCGAAGTAACGCTCGCCCAGGCGCCAGTCGACGCCGAGGTCCTTGGTGAGGAAGGAGGCGACGATCATGCGCAGGCGGTTGTGCATCCAGCCAGTCTGGTCGAGCTGGCGCATCGCCGCATCGACGATCGGATAGCCGGT
>JAKQTR010000006.1 GCA_029562975.1 Acidobacteriota bacterium
CGCCATAGCCGCCGCCCGCGTAGGCCATCGCCTGGCCGAAGGCGGCGTGCATCCCCGTCAGCCTCCCCAGCTCGGCCGCCTGGTCGACGCCGTGGGCGCGCGTGGTCTGGTTGTCGACCTCCTGGAGCGCCACCACATCCGCCGCCGCGCGCGCGATGACGGCCGCCGTCCGCGCGAGGTCGATCCGGCCGTCCGTGCCCTCGCCGTGGTGGATGTTGTAGGTCAGCACCCGCAGCCGCGCCGGCTCCGCCGCCTGGCGTGAAGCGGCCGCGCTCGCCAGGACGGCGAGCAGCACGATCCAGCAGGTTCTCAACGCTCCGGGAATCCTCGTCACGGCAGCACTCCGACTTCGGTGCCGAGGGCGCGATCTGGACGGCTGGACTGTTGAGTGGTGGGCGCTAGTGGATTCGAACCACTGACCCCCGCCGTGTGAAGGCGGTGCTCTACCGCTGAGCCAAGCGCCCACTGGGAACGCGCAGTTCATAAGTCTATCGAAAGACGGGCCCGCTGGGCAACAGGCCGGCGAGCGCCCGGCGCGAGGCTACTCGCGGCTGTCGGACAGCCGCCGCCCGAGGGGCCGCCACATTCGACGTCCTGCGGATCGCTCGCGCGCATCAGCTCCTGCCTCGTGTGTTCTTTCACGGCGTGCGCCAGCACAGCGGGCGTTTGCGAGACCGCGAACGGGCCGTTCCCAATCTCCGCCTCGAATCCCAGGTCCGCGCCCAGCCCAGCGATCGCGCCGCCGACGTTCAGCGGCAACGGGCGCTGTCGCCAGTCGGGCAAGCGTTGCGCATCCGCTCGCTGGAGCGCCGCCCGTCCCGGAATCTCCGTTCATGGCGAGATCCGTGCAGCAGGCACACGAGTGCAGCCCGACGGGTCAAGCCGCCCGGCAGGCCGGTCCCGGGTCGGGAATCCTACAGCGTGCCGTACAGCCTGTCGCCGAAATCGCCGAGCCCGGGCACGATGTACTTCCTGTCGTTCAGGCACTCGTCGATGACGGGCGTGAAGATGTCGACATCGGGATGATGCCGTTCGACGAGCGCGATGCCCTCGGGAGCGGCGACGATGCACAGGATCTGGATGCGGCGAGCGCCTGAGGCCTTGAGCAGGTCGAGGGCCCCGACCGCGCTGCCCCCAGTGGCGAGCATGGGGTCGATCATCAGCACGTGGCTCCGGGCGAGCCCCGGCGGCAGCTTCGTGTAGTAGCGGGAGGCGATCGCGGTCATTTCGTCTCGCTGGAGCCCGATGTGGCCGACGCGGGCGTTGGGGACGAGGTCGAGCACCGCATTCAGCATGCCGAGCCCGGCCCGCAGGACGGGCACGACGATGACGTCCGACGCGATGCGCTGTCCGGTGGCCGGGCCGATTGGCGACATCACGGTGGCGGTTTCCACGGGAAGGGCGCGGAGGGCCTCGGCCGCGAGCAGCACGCTGATGCGCTCGGCCATGCGGCGGAATGCCGGGGGCTCGGTCTGAGCGTCGCGAAGCGACAGCAGGATGTCCTGGACCAGCGGATGACGGACGAGGATGACGGCCACGCGGAGACTATACACGAACGCCCGAGGAGGCGGCTACGCGGCGCCCTACGGTAGAATCGCAGGCATGACCATGCGAACCTCCTCGTCGTCAGCCGTGCGGCGCGCGGCTGGACTGGCGGCCGTGGTGGCGGCCGCCTCCGCGGCGGCGCTCGCGGCGCCGCCGCAGCCCAGGCGCGCGTCGCTCGTCGTCACCGGCGGGACGGTCATCACGATGGACGCCGAACGCCGGATCCTCTCGCCGGGCGCGGTCGCGATCTGCGGCGACTCGATTGCCGCCGTGGACACACCTGCGGCGATCGCCAGGCGTTTCGTCGCGGCGGACATCGTCCGCGCCGATGGCGCCGTCGTCTTGCCGGGGCTCGTGAACACCCACGGCCACGCGCCGATGGTGATGTACCGTGGCCTGGCCGACGACCTGGCCCTCATGGACTGGCTCCAGAAGTACATCTTCCCGGCCGAGAGCAAGACGGTCACGCCCGAGCTCGTTCGCGTGGGCACGCGGCTCGCGGCCCTGGAGATGATCCAGTCCGGGACGACGCTCCACACGGACATGTACTACTTCGAGGAGGAGGTGGCCAGGGCCACCAAGGCCGCGGGCATGCGCGGCGTCCTAGCGCAGACCGTCATCGGCTTCCCGGCGCCGGACGCGAAGACGCCGGCCGACGGCCTGGCGCGCGCGAAGCGCTTCATGGAGGAGTTCAGGGGCGACCCCCTCATCGTGGCCACGGTCGCCCCGCACTCGATGTACACGGTGGATGCCGAGTCGCTGAAGGCGTCGCGGGACCTGGCCAGGACGTTCGGGGTGCCGCTCGTCACCCACCTGGCGGAAACCGACGACGAGGTCCGGCGGTCGCTTGAGGCACACCGGCTCACGCCGGCCGCCTACCTCGACTCGCTCGGGTTCTGGGACACTCCGGCACTCGCCGCGCACGGCGTTCACCTCACCGACGATGACATCGCGCTCCTCCGGCGCCGGGGCGTCGCGCTGTCGCACAACCCCGAGAGCAACATGAAGCTGGCGAGCGGCGCCGCGCCGATTGTGAAGTGCCTCCGAGCGGGCCTCGCCGTCGGCCTCGGCACGGACGGCGCCGCCAGCAACAACGATCTCGACATGTTCGAGGCCATGCGTCAGGCGGCGTTCCTGCACAAGCTGACCGACAAGGACCCGACGGCGGCCTCGGCGCGGACGGTACTCGAGATGGCGACCATCGGCGGGGCCGCCGCGCTTGGCCTGGCCGACCGGATCGGGTCGCTGGAACAGGGCAAGCGGGCGGATCTCATCGTGGTCTCGATGCGCGCGCCCCGCCAGACGCCGATGTACAACCCGGTGTCCCACCTCGTCTACGTCACAAGGGGCGATGACGTCCGCACGACCGTCGTGAACGGCCGGATCCTGATGCGCGATCGGCGGATGCTGACCCTGAACGCGCCCTCGGTCCTCGCCGATGCCCGGCGCCTGGCCGCGAGGGTCCGCGAGGCCGTCGAGGCCGCGAAGCCGCCTCAGTCGAGCACGGCCAAGTAGGGCAGGTGGCGGTACTGCTCGGCGTAGTCGAGACCGTAGCCGACGACGAAGCGGTCCTCGATCGTGAAGCCGATGTAGTCGACCTTGACGTCCACCTTCCGCCTCGAGGGCTTGCTGAGCAGGCAGGCGGTTCTCAGCGACTTCGGGCCCCGGGCGCGCAGGATCTCCTGCAGGTAGGCCAGGGTCAGCCCGGTGTCCACGATGTCCTCGACGATGATCACGTTCCGGCCCTCGAGGCCCGAGTCGAGGTCTTTCAGGAGGCGCACCTCTCCGGACGAATTGACGCTCTTCCCGTAGCTCGACACCGCCATGAAGTCGAGGCTCACGCCGCGGTCCATGGATCGGACGAGATCGCCCAGGAAGACGAAGGCTCCCTTCAGCACGCTCACGAAGTGCAGCTGCGCATCATCGGCGTAGTCGCGTCCGATTTCGAAGGCCAGTTCCCGGACGCGCCGCTGAATGTCCTCGGCTGGAATCAGGATGTTCTTGGGTGCCTCGTACGCCATCGGGTGACAGCCTAGCACAGCCGGGGCGCCGGGAACCGAAACACGGCCTCGCCGGGCGGCTGACGGGCTCTGCAGGGGGATGGAGCGGGCTACGGGAATCGAACCCGTCTAGCTGGCTTGGGAAGCCAGAGCATTACCACTATGCTAAGCCCGCCCGCCGGACGCGCGAGTTCCCATTCTAGCAGACTCCGGCCGCCGCGACTCGCCCCTGGCGCCTGGCGCCTAGCCCCTGATGAACCCCAACACCTCGTCCCGCTTCTGGGCCATCAACTCGGGAGTGTCCGCCTCGAGGTTCAGGCGCAGCAGGGGCTCGGTGTTCGACGGGCGCACGTTGAAGTGCCAGCCCGGCGCCTCGACCGACACGCCGTCCAGACGGTAGACCTGCGCGCCGGGAATGGCGGCTCCCATGGCGGCGAGGCCCTCGAGCTTCTCCTCGACGAGCTCCATCGACTTCACCTTGGTGTTGATCTCGCCCGAGATGAAGTACTTCGCCCGCAGGGGCTCCAGGAGCTGGTGCATGGACTGGCCCTTCACGGACATCAGTTCGAGAATGAGCATCGCGGGAATGAAGCCGTTGTCGGCGTAGAAGTTGTCGCGGAAGTAGTAGTGGCCCGTGACCTCGCCGCCGAACACGGCGTTCTCCTCGCGCATGCGCTTCTTGAAGAACGCGTGGCCCACGCGGTTCATCAGCGCCCGGCCGCCGAAGCGCGCCACGGTGTCCCGCACGGCGTAGCTCGCCCGCAGGTCGTAGACGATCGTCCCGCCGGCCTCTTTGCGGAGGAAGGCTTCCGCCAGCAGGGCCGTGACGAAGTCGCCCGGCACGAACTCGCCATCGCGGTCCACGAAGAAGCAGCGGTCGGCGTCGCCGTCCCAGGCGATGCCGAGATCCGCGCGCTCGGCGGCGACGCGCTCGACGAGGTCCCGCCGGTTCTCCTCGATGAGCGGATTGGCCTCGTGAGTGGGGAACGTGCCGTCGATCTCGAAGCACAGCCGCGTGGTCCGGCAGGGCAGCGCCTCGAACAGCTTCGGCGCCACGAGGGCCCCCATTCCGCTCCCTGCGTCGAGCACGACGTTGAAGGGCTTGACGGCGGCGGCGTCGATGAAGCCGAGGACGTGCGCCACGTAGTCGTCGAGGAGGGCGGCGTTCACCGAGAGCGAGCCCGGCGCCGGCGCGGGCGCGGGGATGGCGCCGCCGGTGATCATGTCCCGGATCTGGGATATGCCCGCCTCGCCGCTCAGCGGGAACGCCTCGGCGCGGACGAGCTTCATCCCGATGTAGTCCTTCGGGTTGTGCGACGCCGTGACCATCGCGCCGCCGTCGTGGTGGTCCCTGGCCACCGCGAAGTACAGCATGTCGGTGGCGATCATCCCGTAGTCGGTCACGTCGGCGCCCTGCTCGCGGGCGCCCTCGATGAAGGCGGCGGCAATGGAGGGCGCCGAGATGCGCATGTCCCGGCCGACGGCGATGCGCCTGGCGCCGAGGTAGGCCACGAAGGCGCGGCCGATCTGCCGGGCTGCCGCCTCGTCCACGTCGGCGGGGTAAATGCCTCTGATGTCGTACGCCTTGAAAATGCCGGGGTTCACGCGCATCGATGCCTCTCCCTCACAGGCCCGCGCCCAGGCGGGAATGATCCGTCACCGACGACTTGTCGCCAAGGATCGTGCCGGCCTCGACGACGACGTCCCGACCGATGTGGCAGTGGCGGCCCACGATCGCGTTCCGGAGCGCCGCGTCGCGGGAGACCCGCCCGTTGGGCCAGACGATCGATGCGTCGATCACGGCCCCTTCCTCCAGGATGCAGTCCCGACCGACCACGCTGTAGGGAAGCACGCGCGCACCGGCCTTGAGGACGGTCCTGTCGCCCACGTAACACGGCCCTTCCACCGATGCGCCGTCTTCGATGCGGACGTCGCGGCCGAGGACCTGCGCGCCGCGCGGCTGCGCGGCGAACGGCTCGGCCAGGAATCGGCGGTCCATGATGTCGCGGTGCACCTGCAGGTACTTCTCGGGTGTACCGATGTCAATCCAGTAGCCGTGGTACACGAACGCCACGAACGCCTCCTGCCGCTCCACGAGCGACGGGAAGAAGGCCCGCTCGATCGACGACGCGGTGTCCTTCGGAATGCGGTCGAACGTCTCCGGCTCCAGGACGTAGATGCCGGCGTTGATCGTGTCACAGGTGACGTCGTTCGGGCCCGGCTTCTCGAGAAACCGCCGCACGTTTCCGTCCGCATCCGTCTCGACGAGGCCGTACTCGGACGGATTGTCCACCGGCGTGAGCACGATGGTGGCCTTCGCGCGCCGCTCCCGGTGGAGGCGCACGACGTCGCCGAGGTTGACCTGCGTCATCACGTCGCCGTTGAACACCACGACCGTGCCGGTGTCGGCGCCCGTCGCGTACTTGATCGCGCCGCCCGTGCCGAGCGGGCTCGGCTCGACGACGTACGAGATGCGCGGCCCGCCGTCGCCGCCCTCGCCGAGCACCTCCTGGATGCGCCGGGGCTGGTAGTTGAGGCTCAGCACGATCTCGTCGATCTCGGGCACCGTCCGCACGAGGTCGATCTGGTAGTTGAGGAAGGCCCGATCGAAGACGGGCACGATCGGTTTCGGCGTGTGGAGCGTGAGGGGACGCAGCCGCGTGCCCTTGCCCCCGGCGAGGAGAATGGCTTTCATGACAACGTCACCATCTTATCGCAAGCACGCTAAAATAGGCCCCGGATGAACCTCCCGAACGCGCTGACCCTCACCCGGATCTTCCTGGTGCCGCTGCTGGTCGTCGTCCTGCTGACGAAGGTCGAGTGGCCGGTCATGGGCGTGTCGAGCCAGGTGCTCGGCGCGGCGATCTTCGCCGTCGCCGCCGTCACGGACTGGCTGGATGGCTACCTCGCCCGGCGCCGCAGGCAGGTCACCACCCTCGGACAGCTCATGGATCCGATCGCGGACAAGCTGCTCACCGCCGCCGCGTTCATTTCTCTGGTCCAGATGGGCGCCGCCCCGGCGTGGATGGTGGCCATCATCATCGGCCGCGAGTTCGCCGTCACAGGCCTGCGCAGCGTCGCCTACGCCCGCGGCGTCGTCATCCCGGCGTCCCCGCTGGGCAAGGCCAAGATGATCAGCCAGATCGCCGCGATCCTCCTGCTCATCCTGGGCCACGAGGGCTTCAGGCCGTTCTTCCTGCTGGGCAAGATCGCGCTGTGGGCCGTGCTCGCGATCTCGGTGGTCTCGGCGGCGGATTACTACCGGCGGTACGCCAGAGCCTCGACGGCCTAGCACCGCCTTCGGTTACTTCTTCGCCGGTTCGGGCGTCGCCGGCCGGGGCGCCGGCGTCTGGAGTCCCTTCTTCGCCAGCGGCGCGAACGAGCTATTCTCGAACTCCTTGAGGACGCGGTCGAAATACGGAAGCGCCTCGGCGTGCCGCCCGGCCTTCAGCAGCGTGTCGCCGAGATAGTAGTACACCGCGTCCCGGTACGGGAAGTCCGGATCGTCCTTCAGCACCGCCTGGAAGCGCGAGATGGCGCCGGGGTACCAGCCAGACCGGTAGTAGAAGTACCCGACCTTGAAGTGCGAGTCGGTCAGCCGCGTCTGGGCCTCGCGCAGCTTCGTCTGCGCGTCCGGCACGAGCGGGCTCTCGGGAAAACGCTCCAGGAAGGCCGTGAACTCGGCAATGGCGTCCTTGGTCGCGGTCTGGTCGCGCTCGGCGGACTGCATCTGCCCGAAGTGGCACATCCCGATCCTGAACTGCGCGTAGTCGGCGCGGGGGTTGGTCGGGTAGAAGGTCAGGAACTCGCGGTACTCGTTCTGGGCGAGGACGAGCGACTCGACCGTGTTCTCGCCGAAGTAGGTGTCCCCGAGCCCCAGCTTCGCGTCCGGCCGGTAGGCGCTCTGCGGGTAGTTGTCCACCAGCTGCACATAATGGGCGCGCGCCTGCGACCACTTCTTCCGGGCCACGAGCTCGGCGGCGCGCTCGAAGAGATACCTGTCGCCTTCGAGGATGCCGGGAGGAACCGGGTTCCGGTTTCCGGCACACCCGGGCGCGAGCCCGAGGGCCACGAGGAACAGGCCTGGCAGCGCGACACGACGCGAACGACGCGGCATAGGCACGATCCCGATCCCGCGGGGTCCGGGCGCAGGAAGATCCCGAACCCGCCGCCCCCGGCCGGCCGCCAGCCGGCCCCCCCCGGGGGCATGACGAGGCCGCCGCGCAGGCGGCCAGATTCCCATTCTACATCGACGGCGACGGCGCCATTCCCGCAGGAAGGGCGAACAACCGCCTGACGTGCTCCGGCAGCCGCCTGGGCCGGCCTCCCAGGTCCGTCGAGGCGTGGGTCGTGTGGCCCTCGGCCAGCACCGCGCCGTCCTCCTGCCGGACGACTTGGTAATCGAAGCGGACGCGCGCGGGCGAGAGGAGCACGCCTCGCGCGCGGATCTCGAGCTCATCGTCGTAGCGTGCCGGGATGCGGTAGCGGCAGGACGCCTCGATGACGGGCAGCATCACGCCATCGCGCTCCTCGAGGGCCCGGTACGACCAGCCCAGATCCCGCAGCCACTCGCACCGGCCGACCTCGAACCAGGCCAGGTAGTTGGCGTGGTAGGCGATGCGCATCTGATCCGTCTCGGCGTAGCGCACGCGAATGGGCGTCACCGAGGTGCGCCCGCTCACCGCGGCCCCCGGGGCGACGCCAGACGCTCCTGCGCGGCCGCCACGGCCGCCGCCCGCAGGCGCCTCGCGGCGGCCTCGGCATCGTCGGACCGGAAGACCGCCGTCCCCGCCACCAGCCAGTCCGCGCCCGCGGCGACCACGCGGGAAACCGTGCGGTCGTCAATGCCGCCGTCGACCTCGATGGCAGCGGCATTCCCGGCCTCGTCGAGCAAGGACCGCATCGCCTGGATCTTCGACAGGCTGCGCGGGATGAAGGTCTGGCCGCCGAAGCCCGGGTTCACCGTCATCAGCAGGACGAAGTCGACGTCCCCCGCCACCTCTTCGAGCGAACCCACGGGCGTCGAGGGATTCAAGACGGCACCGGCCTTGAGGCCCAGGCCCTTGATGAACGCCAGCGTGCGGTGCAGGTGCGGCAGCGCCTCGACGTGCACCGAGATCAGCGAGGCCCCGGCCTCGGCAAACGCGGGAATGTGCCGGTCGGGGTCCTCAATCATGAGATGCACGTCCAGCGGCAGCGACGTGACCCGTCGCAGCGCCCGGACAACGAGGGGGCCTACCGAGATGTTGGGCACGAAGCGTCCGTCCATCACATCGACGTGGATCATGTCGGCGCCGCCGCGCTCGGCGGCGGCGACGGAGGCGCCGAGGGCCGCAAAGTCCGCGGCGAGGATCGACGGGGCGAGGCGCACGCTCATCGGCTCACCTCCAGCGAGATCGGCTGGTCCGGGGCCGCCTGGAACCCGGCGGACGGCGATTGCCGAAGGACGATGCCCGGCGGCGTACCGGGATAGGGCTGCTGCGAGACGACGCTCACGCGGAGGCCGTGGCTGCGGAGGACGGCCACAGCCGCGTCGGCCGACGTGCCGATGAGATCGGGCATGACGAACCCCGCCGCCCGCTCGCCGCGGTTCACGAGGATACCGACGCGCGTATGGCGGCTGCCCGGGGCCGGGTCCTGCGCCACGACGGTCCCGGGCGGAAGATCGGACGATCGGATCTCCGCCACAGAGGAGATCTCGAACCCCTCCTGCAGCACCCGGGCTTGCGCCGTCCGCTCGGACTCGCCGACGAGCGCGGGCACGATGGAGGCGCGGGAGCCGGCGCTCAGCCACACGCGCACGCTGCGCCCCCGTCGCACGACGGCTCCGGCGGCCGGATCCTGCGACGCGATGCGTCCGGCCGCGACGGTCGGGCTGAAGGGCCGGCTGTCGTCCACCTTGATCGTCAGACCCGCCTCGTCCATGGCCCGGCCCGCCTCGATGAACTCGAGCCCCACCAGCGCCGGAACGGCCACTTCCCGGGCGCGCAGGGCGACCCGCATGGCGCCTGCGGCAAACAGCGCATACGTGGCCAGCAGGCCGGCCGCGATGAGGACGGTGCGCCCGAACGAGCGTGCGCGCGCGCTGCGAGACATCGCTGGCGGCACTGTACTACACGAGCGGCGCGCCCCACCACCGGTCAGGACCGCTAGACCCGCCGCAGCTGGGCGGCGAAGAACGCTTCGAGGCCGTGCTGATGCGGCGTCGTGCGGAGGCAGCCGCGATCGTCGAGGCAGGCGGCCACGCCCGGGTCGACGCGGCGGGGCCCCAGCCTCGGGTCCTCGAGGAGGAATCCCGGCGCGGACGCGAGAAACGCCTCGACGACCGACTCGTTCTCCTCGGGTTCGCTCGAGCACGCGGCGTAGACGAGGCGGCCGCCGGGGCGCACCGTGCGCGCGGCCTCGGCCAGCATGAGGAGCTGGCGTCCGGCAAGGTCCAGGAGGTCCGCCTCGGTGCGGCGCCATCGGACGTCGGGATCGCGGCGGATCGTCCCCAGGCTCGAACACGGCGCATCCACGACCACGCGATCGAACACGGCCGCATAGGGGAGCCCGCGGAGCGCGTCGTGCCGCACGACGCCTACGCCCGCGGCGCGCGCGGCCGCAAGGGTCCCGAGGAGGAGACGGACGCGCCGGGGCCGGACATCGCCCGCGACCAGAAACCCGCGGCCGCCGAGGGCGGCGGCGAACTGGATCGTTTTCCCGCCCGGCGCCGCGCACACGTCGAGGACACGCTCGCCCGGCTCCGGCGCCGCGAACGCGCCGACGAGCTGGGACGCCTCATCCTGGGCGAGGAACAGCCCGGACCGCGCCAGAGGGCCGGCGAGCGGTTGTCCGGACTCCACAATCAGGCCGTCCGCCGCGAAGCGGCAGGCGCGCGCGCCCACACCGGAGGCGCGCAGCGCCGAGATCGCCTCGTCGCGGGAGGCGGAAGGGGCGACGACCCTCAGCGTGAGCGGCGCGGGCGCATTGTTGAACCTCACCCACTCCAGCGCCGTTCCGAACCCGTAGCGCGCCATCCATCGCGCCGCCAGCCATCGGGGATGGGACCAGGTCACGCTCAGGTGGCCGAGCGGATCCGACGGCCCGGGCATCGGGAGTCGCGAGCGCTCACGGCTGAGACGCCTCAGGATCGCGTTCACGGCGGCTGCCGCGCGGGGGTGCCCGGCCTCCCGGCACAGATCGACCGCGTCGTCGACGGCGGCGGAGGCGGGGATGCGGTCGAGGTGCAGGAGCTGGAACGCGCCCGAACGAAGGACGTCGAGGACGGCGGCATCGAACCGATCGACGCTGCGGCCGCCGGCGTGCGCGATCGCGTGGTCGAGCGCGGCCCTCCACCGGGTCGTGCCGAGCGCGATCTCGGACGCCAGCGCGCGATCACGGAGGTCGTTCAGGGGCTTCCGCTCGGCGTCGATGGCCGCGGCCAGATCAGAGCGCCCCTCGCGCACACGCGCGAGGGCGCGAAGCGCCGCGCGGCGCGCAGGAGCCGGCACGGGCGTCAGCAGCCTCCGTCCAGGCCGGACGAGCCGGGCGGGGACGGCGTGTCGAAGCGCGAGCCCGGCGTCACGGCGTAGCCGGACGCAAAGTCGCGCGCGGCCATGGCCCGGCGCCCTTCCGGCCGCACCAGCAGGATGTCGAGCTGGCCCGACCCGCACTGCACGCGCAACGCGTCGCCTGCCATCGAGACGACGTGCCCGGGAGACAGCGTGGAGGAGGGCGCATCCTGGACCCGCCGCGTTCGGATGACGATCACGCGCTTGCCTCTCAGCCAGGTCCACGCCAGCGGCCAGGGGTGAAGGCCCCGGACCTGGTCGTGGATCCGCCCGGCGCCGGCCGTCCAATCGATGACGCCCTCTTCCTTGCGCAGGCGCGCTGCGCAGGTGGCAGCCGATTCGTCCTGAGGCGTCGCGACGGCGCCGGTTGACGCCAGGGCCTCGATCACGCCGAGCAGGAGCCTGGCCCCAAGCCCAGCCAGGCTTCGCTCCAGCTCCTCGCTCGTCTCGTCCGGCCCGATGGGGATGGCCGCGGCCGAAAAGACCGGGCCCGCGTCCAGCTCCTCCACGACGCGCATGATGCTGACGCCGGTCTCCGCGTCGCCCGCCATGACGGCCCGATGGATCGGCGCGGCGCCGCGGTACCGGGGCAGCAGGGATGCGTGGACGTTGACCAGCCCGAGCGGCGGCAGGTCGAGCACTGCGGCCGGCAGGATCTTTCCGTACGCCGCCACCACGCCCACGTCGGCCTGCAGCCCGCGCAGGTGCTCCAGGAACGCCGGGTCCTTCAGCCGCTCGGGCTGGAGCACCGGCACGCCGGCCGCAGCAGCCACACGCTTGACTGGACTGTCGCTGACGCGCTGGCCCCGGCCTCGAGGGCGATCCGGCTGCGTGACGGCGCCAACCACGGCGTGGCGCGAGGCGAGCAGCGCCTCGAGCGACGGCACGGCGAATTCCGGTGTGCCGAAGAACACGGCGCGAAGGGAGCGGGACGCCACTACCACTTCCCCGACCGGCTCAACTTCCGGATGCGGCGGACGATCAGGTCGCGCTGAATGCCATGGAGCCGATCGACGAACACGCGTCCCTCGAGGTGATCCATCTCGTGCTGAAAGGCCCGCGCCAGCAGGCCCCTGCCCTCAACGATCCGCTCCCGGCCTTCGAGATCCAGGCCCTTGACAACCGCGCGGGCGGGCCGGCCCACCGTGGCAGCGAAGCCCGGAACCGACAGGCAGCCCTCCTCTTCGAGCTGCAGCCCCTCCCGCTCCACGAACTCGGGATTGATGAACGTCATCAACCCGTCCTTCGAGCGGCCTGCCGAGACGTCCACGACGAACACCCGGAGGGGCACCCCGACTTGGGGAGCAGCAAGGCCGACGCCTGGCGCGGCGTACATCGTCTCGACCATGTCCCGGACGAGGTCGCCGATCTCTCCCGTGACGGTCGTGATGGGTTCGGCCGCAAGATGCAGGACGTGCTCGCCGTATTTCACGATCGGGCGAATCATGGAACGCCGGCCCTTCCGTGGGGGTCCCACGCCGCGCGGGTGCCGCCGCCGGTTCCTTCGGCGCCGGCACCGCCCCGGGAGCCGTGCCGCCGCTTTGTCAGAAAGCGCAGCGGCGCGAAGCCATTCTATACGAAGTTTCTGCACTCCCTCCGCGAGACGGCGCCGGAAGCCGCGGCGTTCACGGGCGCTTTCCCGTGCGGCGCGGCGGAGTCCTTCTTGCACGGTCCGGGCCGGACGCCCGGACCCGGGCGGAGGCGAGTGTGGCGCCGCAATCGGAATGCGCTCCCGGACGGCGGGCGGACATCGAACAGGACTCGTGGGGCCGACGTCGGCCCTTCGCTGATCCTCGATCCGGGTCCGCCTGCGTGCGAGAACGACCGGAGGCCGGAGAGCACGTCGGCCCAACGGTTCCAATGGCGGCCGACTGGGCCGCGGCCGCGCTTGCGCGGGCCGGCGAACTCGCGGGGCGCGGACGGCACGCCGCTGCCGAGCGGGTGCTGAAGGCGGCGTCCGGGTCGCTGGCGCGGCGGGGGCTCGGCGCCGAAGCGGCGCGCCTCCAACTCGCCATCGGCCGCATCCGGCTGACGCGAGGACGGCGGCGAGAGGCCTGCGCCGCGTTCGAAGCCGGCCGCCGGCTCTTCGACGAGGCCGGCCGGCGAGAGGACGCCGTCCGGGCGGTGCTCCACCGCGGCGCCGCCCTCGTAGACGACGGGGATCTGGCGAATGCGGAGGCGCTCCTCCGGGCGGCCGGCACCGAGGCCAGGGCGCGCGGGTTGGACGGACTGGCGCGGGCTGCCGGCCTGCTGCTCGCGAAGTGCCTGTACTGGGCTGGGCGACTCGCGGCTGCACGCGACTCCAGCAGCGCCTTGCAGCCGGACGCCTGCGCGCGAGCGCGCGCTCCGGAAGCGGTCGCGGAACGTGACGACGAGTCGGCCGGCGCGAGCGCGAGCGGGAGCGTCGCGGCGCTGCCGGCGGGCCTGCCGGCGGGTGTCTCCGTCATCGCGGCGGAAATCGGCGTGCGCGCTGCACTCGACGCTGGCGACACCGCCCGGGCAGCAAGAACGCTGGCGGCAGCCGGCGATTGGAGGGACGCCGAAGAGCCCGGAGAGGCGGCTACCTTGTGCGGGCTCGCCGTCCTCGTGCGAGGCGCGCTTGGCGATGTGCCGACGGCGCAGCGGGAGTTCCGCGAGGGCCTCGCGCGGCTGCGCGCGTTGCACGCTCCGGCCTCCGCGATCGAGTTGCGCGCGACCCATATCGAGGCGCTCATCGACGCCGGCAGCCGGGCTGGTGCGCTGTCGCACCTCCGGCGCGTCTCGGGACGACCGTCTCCTCTCGCCACGGGGCTCGTTCGCGCGCGCCTGGAGGATCTGGCGGCGCGGCTCTCCCGGATGCCGGACGAGCCTGTTTGCCGAACTCCGCACGTGGAATGCGAGGCTGTCGTACGCATCCTCCGGCAGTGCCAGGATGCCGACGACGACCGCGGAGCCGTCGCGGGCGTCTGCCGCACCGTGCGCGCGGCGCTTGACGCCGCGTCGGTCAGCGCGCTCTATCTGAACGGGAACTCGCCGGCGATCGTCGCGAATGCCGGCGGCAGGCCGTGCCGGCCGGCGTTCGCCGTCCGCGCGGCGACCGCGCCTACGGCCATCGGGCCCGACGCCGACGCGTCGGGATGGGAAGCAGCTGCGCCCATTCAGCACGGCGGCCGGCCGCTCGGGGCGCTTGCCGCGCGCTGGGCGCCGGAGGGCGCGCCCGATCCGGCCCGGACTCGAGGCGTGCTGGCGGCCGCTGCGGCCGCGATTGCGCCGGCCTTTGCGGCGATCGCGGCGAGCGGGGTGCGGGCGGTTCAGGCCGGCTCGGACGCCGACGAACTGGCGGGTGCCAGCGAGACGATGGCCGCGCTGCGCGCGCGCATTGCGCGCGCGGCCGCCGCGCCGTTTCCGGTCCTCATCCAGGGCGAGAGCGGGACCGGCAAGGAACTCATCGCCAAGGCGATTCACGCCGGATCGGCTCGGCGGCAAGGGAGGTACTGCGCCGTCAATTGCGCCGCGCTCAGCGACGACCTCTTCGAGAGCGAGCTGTTCGGGCACGTTCGGGGCGCCTTCACCGGAGCCAGTTCCGACCGGCAGGGCCTGTTCGAGGAAGCGGACGGCGGGACCCTCTTCCTCGACGAGATCGCCGAACTCTCGCCCCGCGCGCAGGCGAAGCTGCTGCGCGCGATTCAGGAGGGCGAGATCCGGAGAATCGGGGAGAACCGCGCCCGGCGCGTGGACGCACGCATCGTGTCGGCGTCCAATCGCTCTCTCGCCGACGAGGCGCGGGAAGGTCGATTCCGCACCGACCTCCTGTTCCGCCTGGATGTCATCCGCATCTCGGTGCCCCCGCTGCGCGAGCGGCGGGAGGACATCGTCCCTCTTGCACGCCGCTTCTGGCGGGAGGCGACGGGGCGCGTCGGCGTGCGTGCCGAGCTGACGCACGCTGCGCTTGCTGCGCTCGCGCGCTACGACTGGCCCGGGAACGTGAGAGAACTGCAGAACACCCTGGCCGCCCTCGCCGTCCATGCGCCCCCGCGCGGAAGAGTCGGGCCGGCGAGCCTGCCGCAGGCCGTCAGCGAGGCGGCCGCCGGTCTCCCGGACACGGCCGTGACCCTGGCGGTCGCGCGCCGGAGGTTCGAGGAAGGCTACGTCCGTACGGCGCTCGCGCGCGTGGGCGGATGCAGGAGCGAGGCGGCAGCGGCGCTCGGCTTGACGCGTCAGGGCCTCGCGAAACTGATGGGGCGGCTGGGGATCGACGCCGGGGCAGGAGAAGACGCCGCCTACTGAGCGCGTGCGCGCAGGCCCAGCAGCGCGGGGTGGCGCGGGTCCAGGGCGAGCCCGCGCCCAATTGTCTTCCTGGCGGCGTCGATGTCGCCGATCGCGAGTTCGGCGCCGGCCAGTCGCGCCAGCAACGCGGGAGACCCCGACGGGCCCGCCGCAATCCTCCAGGCTGACACGGCGGCAGCCGTGTCTCCGAGCCGATGAGCGAGGTCGCCCACGCGCTCGTACACGGCCGGGAGGTTCGGATCGGACTCGGGCGAGATGGCGGCCCACCGCTCGAGCGCCATGCGCACGATGGCGTAATGGCGCATGCGCTCGGCCGCGTCGGCCAGCCAGATCAGCGTGTCGGGCGATACCGGCAGCCGGTCGGCCGCCGCCCGCAGCGCCGCTTCGCCGCGCACGAGGTCCTCGGAGAGCACAAGCGCCTGGCCGTAGCGGGCCAGGTCATCTCCCGACGCCGTCGCGCCCCGGGTGACGGGTTCGAGGGCCTCGATGGCTTTGCGCAGCCCGACGCGATCGCGAGTGCGCGCAGCGGCCTCGAACCAGACACGCCCGAGCGCGGAAAAGACCACCGCATGATCGGGAAAGCGCTGCGCTGCCTGACCCAAGAGGCCGACGGCCTGATCCTGCCTGCCCGCGCGCGCCAGGGCAAGCGCGAGCGCGGCCTGCCGCTCGGGCCGGTCGGGCTCGAGCGCCGCGATGGCCTCCAGCTGCGCGGCGGCATCGTCGAGCCGGCCCTTCTCGGCATACACGCCCGCCAGTTCCTCGCGAGCGGCAAGGAGCGCGGGCGATCCCGCGATTGCCTGCTCGAAGGCGGCGATAGCTCCGTCGGCGTCCCTGGTGTGCTTCAGGCACAGCCCCAGCAGGTAATGGGACTCCGACACGCGCGGAGCAAGCGCCGCAGCGCGGCGGAGCGGTTCGACTGCTCCCGCCGCGTCCCCCGCGCGGAAAAGGGCCAGGCCGAGCTTGTACTGCACCCGGGCGTCGGCGTCGTCGATGGCGGCGCACTTGCGGTAGGCGTCCACGGCCTGCGGGAGCCGCCCGAGATCGCAGCTCAAGTCCCCGAGCAACTCGGCGGGCCGCACCGCCGAGGGGTCGATCCTGGCCGCCGCCCTCAAGTCCCGAAGCGCCGCCTCGGACTCGCCGCGCCTGCGGTAGGCCTCCCCGCGCCGCAGGTGGGCGATCATCGACCGTTCCTTGAGGGCAATGGCGCCGCTGAAGGCCTCGATGGCCTCGAACGGCCGGTCGCTCTCCAGCGCGCTGTTACCGGCCGCTACGAGCTCGCGGTACCGGATGTCCCGCTGCATGGCGAGCCCCGCGACGATGAGCCCGGCGGCCAGCGCCGTGAGCGCCAACGCCAGGGCGAGCGTGCGCTTCATCCCGGTTCTATCGTAGCAGCAGAAGGAACCTTTGCCGCATCTCCGTGTCTAATCCAGAGAGGGCGTTCGCGCGCATGCGTACTGCTATAGTTGGAGGCGGAACGGTGCCCGGAGAGCTGGTGGTGAAGGATGCGCGCGCACTGGACTGGCCTGGTGTACAGGACGAGGACGCGGCGTTCGTGCGCCGCTGCGTCGCCGGCGAAAATGCAGCGTGTGCCGCCTTGGTCGCGAACCATCAGCGGATGGTGTACCAGCTCGCCTACCACCTGCTGGGGGACGTCGAGGAGGCGCGGGATCTGTCGCAGGACGTCTTCCTGCAGGTCTTCCGCACACTCGATCGGTTCCGCGGGCAGTCCGCCCTGCGCAGCTGGATCTACCGCATCGCCGTGAACCTGGCCCGGAACCGCCAGCGCTGGTGGCGCCGGCGGCTGCGCAAGGATCAGGTGTCCCTCGACGAGCACGTCGAGCGCCATGGCCCCGACGTGCTGACGGACGCGTCGGCGACGCCGGAGGTGTCGCTGCGGCGCCGGGAGACGGCCGAGCGCGTCTGGCGCGCGCTGGCAGGGCTGCCGTTCGAGCAGCGGACGGCCATCGTGCTGCGGGAAATCGACGGGCTGAGCTACGAGGAGATCGCCTTCGCGCTCGGCATTGCGGTCGGGACGGTGAAGTCGCGTTTGACGCGCGCCCGGGTCGCGCTGCGCGAGCGGCTGCGCGAAGAGAGGGCCACATGATGCCGCTGTCGTGCGCCGTAGTCCGGGGCCGGCTGTCGGCCTACCAGGACGGAGAACTGCCGGTCGCCAGCCGCGTGGCCGTCGACGCGCACCTCCGCGCGTGCGCCTCCTGCGCGGCGGAGCTCGACGGCCTGCGTGAGCTGGGCGCCCTGCTGCGCGAACGAGCCGCCGACTCGGCCGCATGCCGGCCGTTCTCGCTCGAGGCCCTCGGGGCGGAGACTCTGAACCGGCTCTGCGCCGAGCGTGACGAGTCGGTGCCGGCCCTGCTGTCTCGAGCGTTCCAGGACATGCGCCTCGGGTACGCCGCCGTTGGCTCCGCGGCGCTCACTTGCGTGTCGGTCCTGCTCGTCATCGTCATCTTCCACTTCGCGCCGCTCAGCGCGCGCGCCGACTCCCTGGCCGGCATGATGGACACCCTGGGCGCCCCCGCCATCGGCCTGGACAGCCGCGTGGTGTCGCCGCCCTCCGGCTGGAGCCTGATCTCTGAAGACCTGGTGAGCGAGGAGGACGCGGTCTTCGCGCTGGCGGCGGTGGTCACGCGCAACGGCCGCATCGCGAGCCTCGAGTACCTCTCGGACCGGTCCACGAACTCGGAGCGCGAGCGGGCCATCAGGCTGCTTGACGAGCTGTCCCGCGCGCGGTTCGAGCCGGCGCGCCTGGGCGGCACACCGGTGACGGTGAAAACGGTCCTCGTGCTGGCGCGCACGACCGTGCGCGGAAAGATGCCCCCGGCGGCCAAACAGAGCCGGCTTCCCCGGGGACCGGACGCCGTGCGCGGGTAGCGCCGCCCTGAGCCGCTAGCGGAGGCCCGCCCCGCCCACTCTCGCCGTCGCGGTGTTGTTCATGCCGTCGGTGGCTCGGATGACCAGCCGGCCCTCCGCCTTCCCTTCGATGTGGATCGCGTAGCGCTCGCGGCGCGAGTCGGCGGCGCCGTCAACGGGGTAGGCCGCAATCCATCGGCCCGAGTCGATCGAGTACTCGACGACCGACAGCGGCGAGTGCGAGTCCGCCACCTCGAACTCCACTTCGGAGGACGACGCTCCCTGGACCGCGCGCAGGATCGTGATGGCGGGCGCGCCGTTGTCCACGTCGAAGGCCGCGCTCTCCAGTTCGCCGGTCAGCGCCTGCTCGGCCGGGTTGTTCGGCGCGTCCGAGGCCGTGACCTTCACAACGTACGTGCCGTCCGGCACCGACGTCGTGTCCCACGTCACGAGCAGCTCCGGCGCGTTGGCGCGGAGCGTCTTCCACTGGGCGTCCCCGACGGCGCGGAAGAACACGGCGTACTCCATCCGGTCGTCGTTGTCGTCCTCGGCCTTCCACGCGAACGCCTGCAGGCCCTTCTGGTACATCCGCCGACCGAGCGCCGGGCCGGATGCCGGCGTCTGCTGGGTCGAGCCGAGCGGCGTCGCGAAGGCCGGCGCGCGCGCTTCGCCGGGCACGTCGCCCAGGCCGGCGATCTCCGGTTCTCCGGCCGGGTACGGCCGCTGGAACACGATGCCGGGGGGATGCACCGTGATCTCGGTGACGCGCGGCCGTGCGTTGCGCTGCAGGTAGGCAATGCTGACCGACGCCAGCGCGGGCGAGGCGGAGCCGGCGCACTGGCCTTTCAGTTCGACCCGCCATTGCAGGTACCGGGCGGCCGGGCTCGTCACGGCATCTCCTTCCGCCCGTTGATACGGCGCGCTCCAGTCGCTCCAGGTGTCGTCCGGAACGGCCGTATTGCCGGTGCGCGTGGCGATGCGAATGGCGCCCGGTCCGGCTGCTCCGGACGCACGCCAGGCAATCGTGCCCCACGAGGCCGCCATGCCCGCGTCCTTGGCCTCCGAGACGTAGGAGCCTTCTGCAGCCGAGGCGCGCTCGATCCTCACGATGCGAGCCGGGTTGGAGGCCGCGACATAGGTCGCGGCCTCCAGCCGAAGGAGCGACGTCGCCTGCCGCGAATCCACGCGCGTGACGAGCATCGCTTTCCACGGGTCACCGGCCAATCGATAGATCCTGCCTGCGCCGCCCGTGGCGACGAGAAGGCTGCCCCCGTCTTCGAGGACGAGATCGAACGGCTGATCGTCGGGGAACGACCAGACGATCTCGCTGGCGCCCGACGCATCGATGCGGTAGACGGCCCCTTTGGCGGCGGGGGAGGGACCGGCGGCTGCGTGGGCGGGCGGGGCGCCTGAGGCGGGCGCGGACGCGTCGACAACAGTGACGGCGGTGATCTCGGTGGAGACGGCCGCGGCCGGAACCGCCCGAGGAGGCTCGGGCGGCGACGCCGCTTGGGCCGCTTCACGGGCCTCGGGCTTGCCGTCGACCGCGACGGCGTAGAGCGTTCCCTCGGCGTCCACCCGCAGTCCGCGCAGCTCGCGGTACGGCGAATCGAGAAGCACGAACGCCTTGCCGTCGGCCGAAATCCGGACGATGCGCCCCGGCGACTCGGTCCCGGCGAAGACCCGGCCCGCGGCGTCGACGGCCAGCGAGGTCACGTTGGCCGCCTGCGCGCGGAAGACCATTTCGCTGCGCCCGTCGCGCCCGACCCGGTAGATCGCGCCCTTGCTGCCGGTGGCGACATACAGGCGTCCCAGCGGGTCAAGCGCCAGAGCCCAAATGTACGTGTCGTCCGGATCGAAGAAGGGCGTGGCCGCGCCGTCCGCGCCGATCCGGTAGACTCTGCCGTCCGGCGACGTCCCGACAAACAGCGAGCCGTCCGGCGAGGCGGCCAGCGCATGCACCTCCAGTTCGGCCGCGTCGAACACGACGCGGCTGGACCCGTCGCGATCGACCCGCCAGACGAGGCCGTCGTTGCCGCCGCCGGCGTAGACCGCGCCGCCAGGGGCCGGCGCCAGGCACCAGATGAACGCGGCGGCCGGCTCGAGGAGCGTCCGCGAGGCGGGGCCCAGCACGAGCCGGCCGTCGTAGTCGATTGACAGCCCGGTTGCCTCGCCCTTGAGCAGGTCGGCCCGCGTGGACACGCGCCAGAACCGCGCGGTCGACGCGTGGGTCGCTGCGGCGCCGGCAGCGAGGAGCAGCACTATGGTGGCCGGTGTGAGCAGGCGGAGTCTCATGCGACAGTGGCCTCGCGCGACCATCGTGGTCACGGAACGGGTACGGGAGGGGCGAGCGGAATGGTGATCGTGCGGATCCCGCGGACAGCCTCGTCGGTCGAGATCTCCCACGTGCCGAGCACCGACGTCTGGAGAGCCGAGGCGGCGTCGGCGCCGCGGTCGCTCTGCATGACGGCCAGCACAGACCCCGGCAGCGAGGGGAGGATTTCTCCGTTGACAATGGCGCCGGCGTCCCGGCCCGCGAGACGCACGTACACCCGGTTCCCGCGCCGCGCCTGGTTCAGCGCCTTGATGAGCTGGTCGAGCGTCGACGGCGCGAGCGCGGCGCGGCGTTCGCGCTGCTCCCACTGGGCGAAGCTGACGCCGTCGGCGACCACCAGCGTCAGGGGGCCCTCCGCGTGGCGGGGGATCTCGATCTCCACGGTCCTGACGGCCGGTTCGCCCCTCCACGGGGTGAGCAGGATCTTCAGCGGGACCGTCTGCCCGCGCCGCGGCTCCGGCGCAGCCAGCCAGATGCGATCGATCGTGGCGGCCCGAAGCCGCTCGGCGCTGTCGATGTCCACGCTGATCGCCCTGACGCGAACCGGATCGCGGCCGTTGGTCAACAGCGAGCTGAGCGGCACGGCGACGGCGGAAGCAGCCGCCGCGCCGGGCTGCTCCCCGGCATGGACGTCGTCGATTTCGACGGGGGCATGCCCGTCAATGGCGATGCGGGCGCGGACCCGGTACGTCGCATGTCCGATGTCGTGCTCGTGTTCGACGATGATGCCGGTGAGCGCCGTGTAGGCCAAGAGGGGAGTCAGCAGCGGGTGGTCGCCAAGCTCGAAGGAGAAGCGCCGAGCCGGCCCGCCGTCCCGGCGCAGCGACACCGTCATGCCGACCATGTCCGGGCGCACGCCTGTAAGGCCGGCGACCGTGGTGGCGCGGTCCTGCTGAATCGTGCCGATCGTCTCGCCAACCGACGCGATCTTCATCGATTGCGAGAGACTCGGCAAGACGGCGTGCACGTAGGCTCGCGTCATGGCGAAGCAGGCGGGGCCGAGGTTGTACATCGCGTGGCCGAAGGCGTAGACGCGCTGGCCGTCGACCTCCGTGACCGTGCCGGTCGCGCCGAGCTGCAGGTCGCCGGTAATGAGGGCCACGCCGACGGGCTCGCCCGGCTGGAGCGGCGCGCCAGACGCCGCCGGCAGGCCGCCGGGCGCCTGGACCGGCGGCAGGAATCCCGCGGCGCGCAACGGACCGGACACCGCCTCGGCGGCCTGCTTGCCCAGTCCGCCGAGCGTCAGCGGAAGCGCGATGGGCTGCAGCGACGCGGCGCCGGGCAGCCCGCGTCCGGACGGTGGCAGGGCCCATGGCGCACCGGCCTGGTCCCTGGCCCGTTCCAACGCGCGCTCGACGACGGACATCAGGGTCGCCAGATCAGAGCCGACCGGGACTGGCGGCGGGACTGCCGCGGGACCGGCCAGCCCGCTGCGTGCGGCCTCCACGATCTCGCCAATCGGCGTGATGCCGGCGAGGGCCTCAGTGGCGAACGCGCCGAGCGAGTACGACACCGCGCCAATCAACCGCCCGCCGACATAGACGGGGCTGCCGCTCATCCCGGCAATCACGCCGGTGTTCGCGAGCGGCCCTCCTTCGAGGCGCGCCAGGACCAGGTCTCGCCTGGGGCCCACGTTCGAGTGGAGCACGCCCAGGATGTGCGCCTGGAACTCCTCGATGGCCGTGCCCTGGAATGCGGTCTTTCCCACACCGACCATGCCGGGACGAATCTCGGCAACGGGCATGTGGGGCGTCGGCGCCGGCGCCGTGAGCGTGACGGCGCCCCACGCCAGGACGAGCGCGGCAATCGCTGGGTGCTTCACCTGCTCACCTTATAGCGAGTATGGCGCCGCAGGGTCAAGGACGCCCAAGCGCACGGACTTCGGCAGCTCATGAGGGAACGGAGCAGGACAGGATCACGTCTCGACATGAAGGCGCGCGCCGGCGCGGGCGCGGCGCGAGCCGGGGCAGCCGGGCGGCGCTGGCGCTGGAGGGGATATGGGCGAAGGCAGGCGGCGATTCTCCGTACTCGACTCGCGTGGCGGCCCAGGCGATGCGCCGGCCTTCGCTTGCGTGGCGATCGCGGGCCTGGGTACCGTTGGCGCTTCGCTTGCGCTCGCGCTCCGCCGCGCCTGGCCCTCGACGCTCATGATCGGCTGCGACCGAAACGACCGGCTCGAGGCCGCCGTCAGCCGCGGAGTCATTGAGGTCGGCGCCGATGACCTAGTGATCGCCGGCGGAGCGGATTTCGTCGTCCTCGCCGGTCTTCCCGATCGGAATGCGGCCGCCCTGGCTCGGCTCGCGGATCTCATCCAGGGCCGGGCCGTCGTCATGGATCTTGGGGGAGACGAAGGGACGCTCGGGGCGGCGGCGGCCACGCTGCCCGAGCGACTGGCGCTCATCTCGGGCGCTCTGGTTCCGCCGCTCCTCGAACAAGGCCTCGAGGCGGCATCCTGGCGCCTCTTCGAAGGGCGCGCCTGGCGCCTGGCCGGGCTGCGCGCTGACGCTCGCGCCTGGGATCGCGTCGAACGGGCTGTTCGGGCGACCGGCGGGATCCCCGTTCGTACGCAACCAGGCAGGCCTGGCGATCCCGGTTCCGGCGGATCGTCGCTGGGTGGCCGGCTCTCGTCTTGAGGCCATGGTGCGCGCAGACCCGGAGCTCGTCAGGCTGGCGCTCGCCGGCTCGCAGGACGCGTCCAGGCAGCTGGTGGAGCGCCACGCGCGGGCGGTGTACAACCTCGTGGCCAGGGTCGTCCGCGATGAGGGCGTCGCCGAGGAGCTGACGCAGGAGGCGTTTCTCAAGGCGTTCCGCGCGCTCGGCTCTTTCGACCCCGCCTACAAGTTCTCGACCTGGGTCCTCCGCATCGCGCACAACCTCGCCATCGACCACCTGCGCAGGGTGCGGCCGATCCTGGTGCCCATTGACGACTGGTCGGGCTCGGAGAACCCGGGCGACGTTCTGGTGGATGCGCGCGCGCCGTCTCCCCTCGATCACGCCCTCCGGCGCGACTTGCGGGCCGATCTCGAGGCCGCCCTCTCGCGGCTGCGTCCGGCGTTCCGATCGCTCGTCGTCATGCGCTACCTCGAAGACCTGTCGTACGAGGAGATCGCGCTGGCCACAGGCCTGCCGCTCGGCACGGTGAAGAGCCACCTCCACCGGGCGCGAGCGGCCCTCGCGCGCCTGATGGCGGAGTCCGGGTGGGGGCCCGATCCCGCGCGCACGCCAGGCCCGGTGCAACCCGACCCGGGGTCGGGCGCGTAGAAGGGACTGGAAGGTCATGCTGATGGAGCCGGACGGCCGGGTGACGGAGTGGCTGGCGGCCGAGCAGGCGGGGCGGCCGGACGAGGCGGACTGGCGCTTCAGGGCCGTGGCCCGCGGAATCGGCCGGCTCGATCCGCCGGTCTGGCTGGCGGAGGCTGTCGCGACCAGGCTCGCCGCCCTGAGGACGAAGCCGGATGTCTGGTCGGCGTGGTGGCTGCGGGCGGCCGTCGCGTCGGCGATCCTGTCGGCCGGTGCGGCTGGAGCCGCACTCCCGCCGGAAAGCTGGTGCCGCGCGCTTCTCGCGTCGCTGCGCGCCGTTGCCTTGAGCCTGGGCGGCGCGGCCGCGGCGGCTTGGGCCTGGGTGGCCGGCGTACTGGCGGTGTGGTCCGGCCTCGGCCGGGCCGCCGGCATCCTGGGCCGCCAGTTCGCCGGCCCGGAGCTTGCGGCCTTGCTGGCCGCGCAACTCGCGCTCGCGGCTGGCGCGCTCGCGGCGCTGCATCGCCTGATGCGCGAACAGGAGCCCTGATATGCGAAGTCCCGTGGTCGCCGTTGCGCTCGCGGTCATGGCGAGCGGCCTCGCGCTCACGTCCGTGCCGGCGTCTGCCGAGCGGGAAGGGACGCGGCCAGCCGAGGCCGCGCCGCCGGACCTGCGCGCGCTGCGTCAGCGCACGGAGGAGCGGTTCCGGATCGTCGAGATCCGAGGGGGGATGATCTTGATTCCGAGATCGGACGCGGCCGGCGTGCGCACCATCGACGTGAACGACGGGCGGGTGCTGCTCGACGGAACCGCGGTAACAGGCCGCGAGTTGCGGGATCGCCTCGGCAGGGACGCGGACCTGGTGGCCCAGCTGTCGTTTCTTGACGCGGAGGGCTGTCGTGCGTTCTTTGCAGCCGCCACAGCGGGGATTCCATCGCCGGAGTCCGAGGCCCCTGGCGCCCCGGGTCGGCCGGCCTTGCCCGACGTGTCCGGCTGGCCCAAGGCGGCTTGGGGCCGCCATGGCGGCGCACGCGTCCGGATAGGCGGCGATGTGATCGTCGGCAGGGACGAAGCGGTCAGCGACGTGGTGGTCGTCCTGGGGTCGGCGCGCGTCGACGGGCTCGTCGAGAGCAGCGTCGTCGCCGTGGGCGGCTCGGTGGTTCTCGGGCCGACGGCGCGCGTCCGCGGCGACGTGACGTCCATCGGCGGCGGCGTCGAGTGCGATCCGGGCGCCGTCCTGGAAGGCGAGAGCAACGAGATCGCCTTCTCGGGACCGCATCTCGGGCCGCTGCTCCGTGTTCGGCCGTGGAGGGACTGGCGCTGGGTGATCGCTCCGTTCGATGGCAGGCCGAGAGGCACGGTCGATCTGCTGACCACGCTCGTTCGTCTCGGGCTCGCGGCGCTCTTCGCGGCGATCGTGGCAGCGGTGGCGCCCGGGGCGGTGAGAGGGGTCTCGGACCGCGCCGCGGCAGAACCCTGGCGCGCGGGCCTCGTCGGCCTGGCCGCTGAACTGCTGTTCGTTCCGCTGCTCGTGCTGACGGTCGCGGTGCTCGCCATCTCGATCATCGGGATCCCGTTGCTCCTGCTGGTGCCGTTTGGCCTCATCGCCGTCGGGCTGGCATTCGTGCTGGGCCTGGCCGGGGCCGGGCGCGCGCTGGGCACGTGCGTTGCCCGGCGGGTGGGCGGCGCGGCGCCGGGCATGGCCGCGTCGCTCGTCCTCGGCCTCGCCGTGATCTGGGCGCTGACGGCCGTCGCGAGGTTCGTCGGCCTGCTCGGGCCTCCGGCTGGTTTCTTTGTCGCCGGCCTGCTGGTGGCCGGCTTCCTCGTCGAGTACGTCGCGTGGACCGTCGGCCTCGGGGCCGTCATCCTGAGCCGCTTCGGCCGGCGCCGGAGCGCGCCTGCGGGGCCCGGCTTCTCCGGCGCCGTGGCGTAGGCCGCCAGGTTGCTTCCCGCGCGCCGCGCACCGTCCGGGCCGCGGCGCCCGGCCGGGCGGTGTGTCTTTGTGCCCACCTCGTGCATAATCGACTGATGCGGTACACGGAACAGTCGCTCCCTGTCGGCGTGATCGCGTCGGCGTGGTCATCGCTCGACGTCGATCTGCTCGTCGTGCCGGTCTTCGAGGGCGAGGTGCCGGCGCTTCCGGCCGACCTCGACGCGGTGCTCGGGCCGCTTGTCCGCGCGGTCATCGAACGCCGGGAGTTCACCCCGAAGGCCTTCACGACGCTCGTGCTGCCGGCCGCCGGGCCAGGCTGGCGCCCGGAGCGCGTGATGCTCGCCGGCTTTGGAACGCGCGCTGCGTGCGACGCCAGGCGCGTCAGGCGGGCCGCGTCGGCCGCCGCACTCGCCGCGCGCGAGCGGCGCGTCCGGCGCCTGGCCATGGCGGCCTCCGGAGCGCTGCCGCTGGCCGACGAAGCCCGGGCGGCGGCGGAGGGGCTGACGCTGGCGTCCCACTACTCGGGCATCTACAAGAGCGGCGACGAGGCGCGGCCGGTGCCGATCGAGGCGCTCGTGGTGGTGCCGCCCGCGACGGCCTCTGCCGACGTGCGGGAGGCCGAGCGGGAGGCGGGGCGCGGCTACATCCTCGCGTCCTGCAGCAACCTCGCGCGAGCCCTCACGAACGAGCCTGCGAACGTGATGACGCCGAGGCTGTTCGCCGACATCGCCGGACAGGTCGGCGCAGACGCCGGCCTCCGAGTCGATGTGCTCGACGAAGACCGGATTGCCGGCCTGGGCATGGGCCTCCTGCTCGGCGTCTCGCGCGGCAGCGCGGAGCCTCCGCGCGTGGTGGTCCTCCGATACGACCCGCCGGACGCGCCGGCTCGGCCCCTGCTCGGCCTGGTCGGCAAGGGCGTCACGTTCGACACCGGCGGCATTTCCATCAAGCCCTCGGATCGGATGCACCTGATGAAGACCGACATGGCGGGCGGCGCGGCGGTGCTGTCGGCCATGAAAGCCGTCGCCGCGCTGAAACCGAACGCGCCGGTCATCGGGGTGGTGCCGCTTGTGGAGAACATGCCAGGCGGGCGCGCGACGAGGCCGGGCGACGTCCTGCGCAGCGCGTCGGGGAAGACCGTCGAGGTCCTCGACACGGACGCGGAGGGGCGGCTCATCCTGGGCGACGCGCTGTGGTACGCGCGAGAACTGGGCGCGACGCATCTGCTGGACGCGGCCACGCTCACGGGGGCCATCGGCATCGCGCTGGGCCGCGACATGACAGGCTTGTTCGGCACGCCCGCCCAGTGGACCGATCTCGTCGCGCGGACGGCGGCCCGGGCCGGAGATCGCGTCTGGCAGATGCCCCTGGTCGACGAGTACCGGGAACAGCTTCGCAGCGAGATTGCGGACATCTCCAACATCGGCGGCCGGCCGGCCGGGTCGATCACAGCCGCGCTCTTCCTGCAGGAGTTCAGCGGAGGACGTCCCTGGGCCCACCTCGACATCGCCTCCACGGCCTGGGCGGATGAAGCGCAGCCGTGGCAGCCGAAGGGCCCGACGGGCGTGGCGGTAAGAACGATGGCAGAACTCGCCTGCACGCCTGACGCGTGGCCGCCGCCTGTGGCCTGATCGCCTCGCTCTCTCGGGTGCGCCGGCTACCGGTGGGGGGAGCTGAGATCCAGCGGCGTGTGATCGCTCGGCAGCGCGCCGCCGTGGCGCGCCTCGCGCCACCGCTTGATGCCGATGAGCACGGCGCCCAGCAGGCCGCCGACGGCCAGCGCGGCGATCACGATGACGCCCACGAGGCCGAGCGAGTCAAGAATGACGTCGGCGGCGCCGACCTGGGGAGTCGGCTCCGGGACGACCTTGACGATGACCGGGGTGACGGGCTGCGCTGCGAGCATCGACGACCCGCTATTGTAGCCCCTCCAGCGCCTGGCCCCGCACCGGCCCGTCGCCGGCGCCGGCGGCGGTGTGTACGCGCTTCAGCGTGCCCAGGTAGCCGCGGATGCCGTCGAGGATCGCCTCGGCGATGCGCTGCCGGTAGCTCGAGGTGCCGAGCAGCCGCCCTTCCTGCCGATGCGTCAGAAAGGACACCTCAACCAGGACGCTGGGCATGGAGGCGCCTACGAGGACGACGAAGGGCGCTTGCTTGACGCCGAGGTCCCTGATCCCCTGGTTCGACGCCCTCAGCCGCCTCACGAGCGAGCGCTGGAGGTGCCCGGCGAGATCCCGGGACTCTTCCAGCTTGCTGTTCAGGGCGATCTGCTTCACGAGATCGTTGAGGTGGCTCATCGTGAGCGACGAGGACGCGTTCTCGCGGGCGGCGACCGCGGCAGCCTCCGGCGTGGACGCGAAGTTGAGCAGGTAGCACTCGACGCCCCGGGCGTTGCGGTTGCGGCTGGCGTTCGCGTGAATGGAGACGAACAGGTCCGCGCCCGCGCGGTTGGCGATGGCGGTCCGCTCGTGCAGCTCGACGAACTCGTCGGTGCGGCGCGTGAGCACCACCTCGATGCCGGGCTCGCCCGAGAGCAGCTTCTCGAGGCGAAGGGCGACGTCGAGCGTCAGGTCAGCCTCGTTGAAGCCGGGCCCGGCGGCTCCAGGGTCGCGGCCTCCGTGGCCCGCGTCGATCACGATGCGCCCGACGCGGAGCCCGAGCTGCCTGGCCATCGAGTAGCCGCCGCGGCCGTTGGCCGATGGCGCGGCTGGCGACTCGGAGCGCACAGCCGGAGCAGGCGTTGGCGGCGGCACCGGAGCCTCGCCCCGCGGCCCGGGATCCGCCGGCTGGACGGGAGCGCGCGCGGGCTCGGGCGGGCGCTCTGCCGCGGCCGGCTCCGCGACGGGCTCGACAGCCGGGACGCCGGTCTGAACGGCGGGCTCGTCGCACGAAATGATCACGCGGTAGGGTGCGGAGGCGAGGCGGGACGAGCACCGGGCCGCCGCCCCCGTCTCGATCACGATCCTCGTGACGTCGTTCGGGTGCCGTCCGACGCGCAGCCGCTTGACCGCGCCGGACTCGAACGCGAACGAAGCGTCGCGGAGCGCGTCCATCGTGTGCGTGTTCGCGAGGTCCACGAAGAGGCGCGGCGGCTGATCGAGGCGCTGTTCGCGAAACTGAACGGGCCCGTCCAGTTCGACTTCCACCGAGGCCCCGCCTGGCGTCACGAGGCGCCGGATGTCGCGGACGAGGACGCGGCGGCCCCGGGGAGCCGAACTCGCCGCGGCGGCGCCAGGCGGCGCAGGCGCCGCCTGGCCAGCGTCCGCCGCCGGGGCCGCCGGGGCGGCGAGTCCCCGCAGCCTCGCAGCCTCCGCGCGCGCACGCGCCGCCAGCGAACTCGACGGGTACTCGCGCGCGAGCGAGGTCAGGAGGGCCACCGCGCTGGCGCGGTCCTGGTCGTTGCCGTAACGGGAGAACGCCTCGGCCAGAAGGTGCGCGCCGAGCCACAGAGCATCGTCGCAGTATCCGCTCCGCGGGTACTGCAGCACCACCTGGCGGTAGGCCGCGACCACCTGCCGAATCGCGTCCCGCGTCGGCGCCGGCCCCGGGGGTGAGGCGGCCAGCGCCTGGCGCAGCGCCTCCTCGCGCGCTGCCGCCGCCTGATACAAGCGGCGGGCTCCCTCCTGCGGGTCGGCTGGCGCGGGCGCGGCAGAACCGGACAGGCCGGCCGCGGCCAGGCACACCGCCGCCAGGGCGTATCGGACGGCCGGCCGGCCGCGGGCGCGTGAAGGCAGTCCAGGCATGTCGGGCGCTACCGCAGCTGCTGATCCACCTCGTCGAAGTACCCCTTGTCCACCAGCACCTCTCTCGGCTTGCCGCCCATCGCGGGCGACACGATGCCCTCGGCCTCCATCATGTCGATCAGCCGCGCCGCCCGGCTGAAGCCGACGCGGAGCCGCCGCTGGATGTACGAGATCGAGGCCTGGCCGGTCGAGACCACCAGGCGCGCGGCTTCGTCGTACAAGTCGTCCTTTTCGAACTCGATCGCGTCGGCAGCCTTTTCGTCGGCAATGATCGACGTGTCGTACGTGGGCTTGCCCTGCTTGCGCAGGAACGAGGCCAGCCGCGCCGTTTCCTGCTCCGAGATGTAAGGCCCGTGCACGCGGACGAGGCGCGACGAGTCCGGAGGCGAGAACAGCATGTCGCCCCGCCCGAGGAGTTGCTCCGCGCCGTTCCCGTCGATGACGGTGCGCGAATCGACCTTCGACGAGACGCGGAACGAAATGCGCGCAGGCAGATTGGCCTTGATGAGCCCCGTGATGACGTCCACCGACGGGCGCTGGGTCGCCAGCAGGAGATGAATGCCGATGGCGCGGGCCATCTGCGCGAGACGGGCGACGGATTCCTCGACCTCGCCGCGCGCCACCATCATGAGGTCCGCCAGCTCGTCGATGACGACGATGATGTAGGGCAGCGGCTTGGGGAGCGGCTCGTCCGCGGACGAGGAGCGCTCGAGCACCGCCTGCCGCACGTTGCGGTTGTACTGGTCGATGTTCCGAACGCCCTCGGCGGCCAGGGTCTTGTACCGCTCCTCCATCTCGCGGACGGCCCAGGTCAGCGCGTTCGCCGCCTGCTTGGGGTCGACCACGACGGGCGTCAGGAGGTGCGGTATCTCCTCGTACATGCCCAGCTCGAGGCGCTTGGGATCGATGAAGATCATCCGCACGTCCTCGGGCGTCGCGCGGAACAGGATGCTCGTGATCATCGCGTTCAGCGCGACGGACTTCCCGGTCCCGGTCGCCCCAGCGATGAGCAGGTGCGGCATCGTCGCCAGGTCGGCCACGAAGGGCTCCCCCTGGATCGTCTTGCCGAGGGCCAGCGTCAGCTTCGAGGGCGACGCCTGGTAGGCCGCCGACTCGAGCATCTCGCGCAGCGAGATCGTCTCCCGGAACTGGTTCGGGATCTGGATGCCCACCGTGGACTTGCCCGGCGTCCGCTCGATCAGGACCGACTCGGCCTTCATGGCGAGCGAGAGATCGTCGGCCAGGCCCGTGACCTTGCTGTACTTGACTCCGGCCTCGGGCTTGAACTCGAACGTCGTCACGACCGGGCCAGGGTGGATTTGGACCACCGATCCCGCGACGGCGAACTCGCGGCACTTCTCCTCGAGCAATCGCGCAGACTCCATCAGCTCGCGCTCGTCGATCTTGCGCTCGGTCCGCGGCGCGTCCAGCAGCGTGGACGGCGGGAAGGCATAGCCGTTGCGCTTGCGTTCGGCGGGGGATCGAGCCGGCGGGTCGGCGGCCGGGGGCGCGGGGGCCGGAGGGCCGACCACGGTAATGGGGGTGTCTTTCCGCTGGCGGGGCCAGCTTGAGGCGAGGGCCGACCCGTTGCGGTGCGCTGATGCGGCGTTCGGGTCGGCGACGGCCGCGGAGGCGGGCTGGGCCCGGCGGCCGTTGGGCCCAGCCTCGGCGCCAGGCGGCCGGGAGCCCTTGGCTGCGTCGGTGGTCCCGGCGCGCCTCGCGTGCTTCGAGACGATCTCGCGGCGCTGTCGCTCGCGCCTCCGCGCGTCGCGCCACGTCCAGAACGCCGCGACGCGCGTCGCCGCCCGTTCGCGGGTCCAGGACGCGATGGCGGAGAAGGCGCGGCCGAACGAGAACTGGGTCGTCAAGACGAGGCTCAGCCCGAGGCACGCCAGGATGACGATGAGCGAGCCGGTGCGGTTGAACGAGGCTACGAGCGCACCGGCGAACTGGTCGCCGAGCCAGCCGCCGGGCTCGAACGACGCCCCGGTCGTTCGCGCGGGCGCCAGCGCGAGGCTCAGGAACGACGACGCGGAGCCGACGAGCAGCAGGGCCCCGATGGCCTTCGTGAAGCGCGCCTCGATGGGCCGGCACCAGAACTGGCGCCAGCCGACGGCGCCGACCAGCAGCGGAAACAGCCAGGCGGCATATCCCACGACCTGGTGCGAGAGCTCCGCGACGAAAGCCCCGACGCGCCCAGCCAGGTTGGCTGCCGGTGCGGACGACCCGGTGTTGAAGAACCATGCGGGATCCGCGGGGGAGTAGGTCGCCAGGGCGATGAGCCACAGGAGGCCCACGGCGAATCCCGCCACGCCCAGGAATTCGCTGAGCCGCCGCGACAGGGTGGATGAGGCGCTCACCGACTAGATCTCCATGATCACCGGGAGCACGAGGGGCCGCTGCCCGACGCGCTTCCGGAAGAAGCGGCGCAGTTCGACGCCGAGCTTGTCGCGCATGATCCCGTAGTCGGTGCGCTCCTCGACGCTGGCCGAATCCACGATGTCCGCAATCAGGCGGGAGAGGTCCCGGAAGGGCTGCTCGTCGCCTTGCGGGACCACGATGCCGCGGGTGATGACCTCGGGCACGCCCTCGACGGCGCCCGTCTGCTTGTTGATGGCGAGCACGGGCACGATCAGCCCGTCTTCTGCCAGGTGCCGGCGGTCCCTGAGGATCTCGTCGCCCAGGCCCGTCACCCCGGCGCCGTCGATGAGCACGCGGCCGGACGGCACCCGGCCCGCGACGCGGCACCCGCCGGCGTCGAAATGCAGCACGTCGCCGTTTTCCGCGACGAGCACGTCCATGCTTCCCGGGACGCTGCGGGCCAGCCGCTCGCCGACCCGCGCGTGGCGCGCCCGCTGCCGGAAGGTGCCGTGGATGGGCAGGAAGCAGCGCGGCCGCACCAGCGAGAGCAGGAGCTTCAGCTCCTCCTCGCTGCCGTGGCCGGAGACGTGCACGTGCTTGGTCTGCTGATTGACAATCTCGGCGCCCCGGCGGGCGAGGTGGTTCACCACGCGGTCGATCTGGCGCTCACGACCGGGGATCTCGCGCGCCGAGAACACGACCACGTCGCCCGGGCCGAGCCGCACGTGCCGGTGGTCGTCGATGGCGATGCGCGACAGCGCGGACATCGGCTCGCCCTGGCTGCCGGTGACGAGGCAGAGCACCTGCAACGGCGGCAGCGCCTTGACGTCCGCATCGCGGACGGCCAGGCCCGGCGGGACCGAGAGGTAGCCGAGACGCTGCGCCAGCTGCGACGTCTCGACCATGCCGCGCCCGATGAACGCCACCTTCCGGCCGAACCTGGACGCGAGGTCCACGAGGATCTGCAGGCGGTAGACGCTCGTCGCGAACGCCGTGACGACGAGCTTGCCCCGCGTGCTCGCGAAGATCTCCTCGAACGCCGGAATCACGGAGAGCTCCGAGCCGGTGACGCCTGGCAGCTCGATGTTCGTGCTGTCGGAGAACATCGCCAGCACGCCCTCGGCCCCGAGTTCGGCGAAGCGGTGGAAGTCGAAGTGCCGGCCGTCGGGCGGCGTCTGGTCCACCTTGAAATCGCCGCTGTGCAAGATCGTGCCGACAGGCGAGTGCAGGGCGACCGACACGCAGTCCGGCGTGCTGTGCGTCACCCGGAGGAACTCCAGCGTGAGGTCGCCGACGGCGATCCGGTCGCGCGGGTGGATCGGCCGCAGCCGATCGCCGGGCTCGATGCCGTGCTCGGCGAGCTTGGCGCCCACGAGCGCCAGCGTCAGCGGCGTGCCGTAGATTGGGCCGCCGAACGAGCGGACGAGGTACGGCACGGCGCCGATGTGGTCTTCGTGCCCGTGCGTCAGCACCAGGGCGCGGTGCTTTGCGTCGCGCCGCGCGAGGTACGTGAAGTCCGGCACGATGAGATCGATGCCGAGGAGCTCGGGCTCGGGGAACATCGACCCGGCGTCGATGACGATGAGAGTATCGGCGTACGAGGCGGCCAGGCAGTTCAAGCCGAACTCGCCGAGCCCGCCGAGCGGAACCATCTCGAGGGTGGGGTGTCGTGGCGCCGCGTCGGCCGAGTGCCCGGACATCGTCATGCCCCCGAGCCGGACGCGAGCGCGCTCGCGCACGGCCGCAAATCCCAGTGGGTGATCGAACCCAGCGGTTGAAACGGAATCCACCCGTGATCGGCCGGCACCCGGCGCGCGCCGAGCGAGGGGGCGCCCCGCGCGGGCCGCCCGCCGGCGGGGGACGCCAGCGGAGGGCGCCGGCTCGATCGGCGCCTGTCAGGCTGCTGGGAAAGCCCCGACGACAGGCGTGATCAAGCCGGTAATGACAGGCGAACTATACCACACGAGACCGGCGCGCGGCACCGCTCAGGTGCGGCAGAGGAGGTCGGCAAGCCTCGACAGGTCCCGGAGATCCAGCGTCTCGGGCCGGCGCGTCGGATCCAGGCCCGCGTCGCGCGCGACGGCGGCCCCGTCGAGGCCCCGGGCCGACGCGAAGGGCTTCACCGCGTTCGACAGCATCTTGCGCCGCCCCGAGAAAAGCGATCGAACCATCGCCTCGAACTGCCGCCGGTCGCGCACCGCGACGGCTGGCGGCCGGAAGTGCAGCCGGACAAGCGCGGACCAGACCTCCGGCGGGGGCTTGAACGCCTGCGGCGGCAGCGTGAGGAGCCGCTCGACGTCGGCGTCGAGCTGCACCAGGATCGAAAGCGCGCCGTAGTGGCGCGACCCCGGCGGCGAGGCCATGCGGTCGGCCACTTCGCGCTGGAGCATCAGGGTCGCGTCTCGCACGCACGCGGTGGTGCGGGCCAGCTCGAGGAGCCTGAACACGATCGGAGAGGAGGCGCAGTAGGGAAGATTCCCCGCCACGCGCCACGGCGGCCCGCCCGGCGGGCCGAACAGCGCGGCCGGATCGGCCTCGAGCACATCGCCTTCGATGATCCGCACGCGCGCCGGGAGCCGGCCGCGCAGGAAGGCCGCGAGGTCGCGGTCGATCTCCACGGCCGCCAGCTCCGAGACGCGCTCGCTCAGCGGGCCCGTCAGCGCGCCGCGGCCCGGGCCGATCTCGAGGACGCGATCGCCTGGCCCGAACGCCGCGGCGGCGAGCACCCGCGCGATCCAGGGCGGCTGGAGGAAGTGCTGGCCGAACCGGCGGCGCGGCTTCACGCCCGTTCGCCTTCCGGCGGATCGAACGAGCGCCAGTAGCGCTCCTCGATCGCCTCGAGTTCCTCCTCGGACAGCCCGAAGTAGTGGCCCACCTCGTGAATCAGCGTCTCGCCAATCGCCACGACGACATCGTCCTCGCTCTGGCTCGAGTCCTCGATCGGCCCCTGGAACAGCGTGATGCGATCGGGCAGCGCATTGCCGTAGTCCCACGAGCGCTCGGTGAGCGGGGTGCCGTGGTAGAGCCCGAACAGCGTGTCCGGGGGGGCGATGCCCAGCTCGTCGAGCAGATCGTCGGAGGGCTCGTCTTCCACGATGACGGCGATGTTGCGCAGCTCGTTCCGGAAGCGCTCCGGGATGGTGCGGATCGCCTCGGCGACGAGGCGCTCGAAGCGGGCGCGGGTCACGAGCGCCGCCGCGTGGCGGGCGCCTTCGCCCGCGAGGCCTTCGTGCGGGCCGGCTTGCGCGCGGCGCGGGCCGGGGCCGGACGGGCGGGCCGCCGCCGGTAGTCGCACATCGCCGCCGCCGCGCACTGCCGGCAGAGCGGTTCGCTCTTGCAAATCCGCCGGCCGTGAAGGATCAGCGTGTCCGAGGCCAGCGTCCACAAGGCCGGCGGCAGGGCGCCCGTCAGCTGCTGCTCCACCCGCTCGGGATCGTCGGACGTGGCCATGCCAAGGCGCGCGCTGACGCGCAGCACGTGCCGATCCACCGGGAAGCCGGGCACGCCGAGGGCGTGGCCGAGCACGACGTTCGCCGTCTTGCGGCCCACGCCCGGCAGCCTGACCAGCGCTTCCATGGTCCGCGGCACCTCGCCGCCGTGGCGTTCGACGAGCGCGGCCGACATGCCGACCAGCGCGCGGGCCTTCTGCCGGTAGAAGCCCGTCGCGTGGACGAGGCGCTCGACCTCCTCGAGCGGCGCGGTGGCGAGGGCGCCGGCATCGGGGTACGCGGCAAACAGCGCGGGCGTGACGCGGTTCACGCCCGCGTCGGTCGACTGCGCCGAGAGGATCGTGGCGACGAGCAGCTCGAAGGGGGTCGCGTAGCGGAGCTCGGTGTCGGCGCCGGGGTGCTGGCGCGCGAGCACGTCGATGATCGCCCGGACATCCTCCGCCGTCTTCACGCTAGTGCACCGGTCCTTTGAGGTGCCCGCCGGCGGCCTGGGCGTCGTTGTAGGCGCGCAGCTGCTCCTGCAGGGCCGCCGCGAGGCTCGCCACGATCTGCACGGGGACGACGACGCGCGCGCGCACCGGCGCCCGGATGACGTGCTCGTCCTGGGCCGCCTGCACGTCGCGCTCCGACAGCGGCTGCACCTCGCAGAACGTCAGCGTGAAGTCGAACGGCGTGTGCGAGACGCCGCAGAAGTTCGCGTACGTCCGCGGCGTGTCGGGCGCGTCGGCGGGCACGATGGTGAAGTTCACCTGGCGCGGCTGTTCAGCCATGAGTCACTCTCCGCTGCGCGACCGGCGCGCGTCAGGGCCGGCGTCAGTACCTCCGCATGACGCCGACCACGACGCCCTGGATCTGCACGTCCCCGGCCGCCACGACAATCGGCTGCATCGCCGGGTTGGCGGGCTGAAGCCGGATGGTGCCATTCTCCCGGTAGAACTTCTTCAGCGTGACGTCCGATCCGCCGAGGAGCGCGATGACCATCTCGCCGTTGTCGGCGGTCTTGCGGTCCTCGACGATGACGAAATCCCCGTCCCGGATGTGCTCGTCGATCATCGAGTCGCCCCGCACCTTGAGCACGTAGGTGTCGCGCTTGCCGACCAGATCGTCGGGCACCGCGATCGTCTCGGGCGTCGCGACCGCCTCGATGGGCACGCCGGCCGCAACGTACCCCAGCAGGGGCAGCTCGAGGACGCGGCCTCCGCCCCGCGTCGGCACCATCTCGACCGAGCGGCTCCGGTTCCACGCCCGCCGGATGAACCCTTTCTCCTGCAGGTTCGTCAGGTGCTTGTGCACCGTCGCGAGCGACGACAGGCCGAACCGCCGCCCGATCTCCTCGAGGCTCGGCGCGTAGCCGTGCTGCTGGATGAACTCTCCGAGGTAGTCGAGGATCTCGCGCTGCCGTTTCGTGAGTGGAAGTGCCACCTGTCCGCCCTCCTCGCCGCACCGGCCCGAGAGGTGCACCGATATTGTCCGCAAAGGAAAGGCGAAAGTCAACCTGCGGCCGGACGCCGCACACGGCACTCCGGCCGCCCGGCGCGCCGAAGGGACTACCATGGGCGTGCGCTGTGACGTTCCGACCGCGACGCGGTCTAATCCGTCGAGAGCCGGAGACGCGAGACCGATGTCGACCCGAGCCGCGGCATGCTGGGCAGGCGGCATCCGACCGGAGTGGACGCTGACCGTGGCAGCATCGACCGACCCGCCGCCGCCCAGCCCGGAGGCGCTCGCCGCCCTCGGCGACCGTGCGCTCGTGCGGATCTGTCTGGAAGGGCGGCCGGAGGCCTTCGACGCGCTTGTCGAGCGCTATCAGCGGGCGGTGTACCGGCTGTGCCGCCGTTTCGCGCCAGCCCACGAGGACGCCCTGGACTTGTCGCAGGAGGTCTTCCTTCGGGCGTTCAAGGGGCTGGACCGCTTCCGCGGCGACGCGGCGCTCTCCACGTGGCTCTACCGCATCGCGGTCAACGTCTGTCTGAACCGCGCGGCGGCCCGGCCGCCGCGCGCCGTGCCGCTCGACGCTGCCGCGCCGCTGGCGGCGGGTGAGGAAGACGCAGCTGCCCGCCTCGAGCGGCGCGGACGGCGCGACCGCGTCAGGGCCGCCATTGCGAGGCTCCCGGCGCGGCAGCGTGCCACGATCATCCTTCGCGTCTACCACGAACTGCCGCACGAGGAGATCGCAGCCGTGCTCGGCACGACGGTCGGGGCTTCGAAGGCCAACCTGTTTCACGCGCTCCGCAGCCTCAAGCGGCGGCTGTCCGGCGACGGAACGGAGGGGCGATGAGGCATCTCAGCCCCGGAGAGCTCATCGACGCGGCGGAGGGACACGCCGCGGCTCGCGCGACGGCGCACACGGAGGCCTGCGAGGCATGCCGACGCCAGGTGGCGTCGTTGCGTGAGGCGCTGGCGGCGTTGCGCGACGTTCCCGACGACGAGCCGTCGCCGCTCGCGTGGGACCTTCTGGCCGCGAGAATCGGCCGGGCGGTCCGCGAGGCTGGTGCGCCGAAGCCGTGGTGGGCGGCCTGGGGCTGGCGCTTCGCGCCGCTCCTGATGGTGGCGGTGCTTGCCGCCACCGCCGGCGTCGGCGTCACCCTGTGGCACCAGCGTGCGGCGAGCGGATCGGCAGCCTCGGCCGGCGCGGTGCCGGGCGCGGACGAGGCCCTCGCGCAGGACGCCGACGGAGACGAGCGGGCCGCGGAGGATCCGTCGTGGTCCCTCGTGAGCGATCTCTCCGCCGGCATCAGCCTGGACGATGCAGCGGACGTGGGCGGCTTGCCGCCACTCGGCGGATCGGAGCGCGCGCTGTGGCAGCTCAGCAGCGACGAGCGCCGGACGCTGGCGTCGATTCTCGAGGCGGAACTGGCGGAGTCGGCCGCCGCCGCTCCCATCATCCCAGGGGTGTGAGGACTGACGGCGATGCACAAGCGTCTCGGACGAACGATGCTGGCAGCGGCGATTGCCGCCGCCGTGGGGTTGCCGGATCCGGCCTCCGCAGCGCAGGGCCGCGCCGCCGGAGCCGCCGGCGGCGGCGATCGGCCGAGGGCCGGCCAGAGCCGCGCGCAGGCGGGCGCGCCCTCGGACGTGGATGTCGCCGAACTCCAGCGCCTCTTCGACGCGTACTTCGTGAGGCAGGCCCAGCGCGCCCTGGAACTCGACGACACGCAGTTCGGCCGGGTGCTTCCGAGGCTGAGGCACCTCCAGGACGTCCGGCGGCGCCACGACCGCGAGCGCCAGCGCCACATCACCGCGCTGTCGCGGCTGAGCGCGCGGGCGGACGGGGACGTGCGCGGGCTGCGAGAACGGCTTCGGGCCCTGGAGGATCTCGACCTCCGGGCCGACGCTGAACTCCGGCGCGCCTACGAGGATCTGGACCGCCAGCTGGACGTGCGCCGCCAGGCGCGCTTCCGCGTGTTCGAGCAGAACATGGAACGGCGGAAGCTGCAGCTGATGCTGCGGGCGCGCCGGGGAGACTCGCTGTCTTCCCCGGCGGCCCGGCGTCCCTGAGGATTCCTGGCCGCCGCACCGGCCGGCGCTCAGGACGGCGCCGAGGATTGCACGTCTGTTCCCCCCGGATCCGGGCTAGACTCGGGTCGTGCTGCGATTCTTCGCGGTGATCGGCGCGGGTCTCTGCTTGGCCGTCAGCCCCGTTCAGGACCGGCGCCCTGTGCGGGAGCCGCTCGCGCCGTCCGACGCGGCGCGCTTCGCCGCGAAGTGGGCCGGCGTCGTCGCCAGGGGCGACGTGCCTGCGGCGCGCCGCCGGCAGGGCGTGCAGACGACGGTCACCGAGACCGAATTCAACGCGTACCTCCGCTTCACGGCGAAGGATGCGATTCCCGCCGGCATCGTCAATCCGTACGTGTTCGCCCTGGGCAATGGCCGGCTCGCGGGCGAGGCGACGGTGGATCTCGACGCCGTCCGTCTGTCGCGGCCGCGCGGCGTCTTCGACTTCGCGCAGCTGCTTCGCGGACAGGTCGCGGTGACGGTTGCAGGCGTGCTCCGGTCGGAGAGAGGCGCGGCCCGGCTCGATCTGGAATCGGCCACTGCCGGCGGCTTCGCGCTCCCCAAGCCGCTGCTGCAGGAACTGGTGTCGTTCTACACGCGCACCGCGTCGAACCCCGCTGGGGTGAGCCTCGACGCGCCATTCGCCCTTCCCTCCGGCATTCGCGAGATCGCCGTGCAGGTGCGGAAGGCCGTCATTACCCAGTGACGCTGGACACGCCGCTTGCCTCGCTCAAGGGCGTCGGCCCGAGGCGGGCAGCCGACTTGGCCGCGGCGGGCCTGCACGCGGTGGGCGACCTGCTGGCGCGGTTTCCGTTGCGGTACGACGACCGCGCGCGGTTCCGGGACGCCGCGTCGGTGCGCGACGGGCAGTGGGTCACCGTCGCCGGGTCCGTGGCGTCGTGCGGGCTCAGGCTGACGCGGAGGCGCGGCTTCAAGCTGTTCGAGGCTGTCGTGCGCGACCAGAGCGGCCCGCTGCGGGCCGTCTGGCTGAACCAGCCGTTCATGGCCAGCGTGATCAGCCGCGGCGCGGAGGTCATCCTCTACGGGAGAGCCGAGCGCCGCGCGGACGGAAGCCTGCAGCTCACCAACCCGCAGTACGAACTGCCTGCCCGGGGCGAGCGGGGCTCGCTCCATACGGGGCGGATCGTGCCGATCTACGAGAAGGCCGGCTGCGTCACATGCCGGATGCAGCGGGCGCTCGTGCGCGACGCGCTGGATCGCCTTCCGGCCGATGCGCCCGACCTGCTGCCCGAGTGGCTGCGCGGCGAACTCGGACTGCCCGGCTGGCGGGAGGCCGTGGAGGCCGCGCACTTCCCGCCGGAAGGGGCGCCGCTCGAGGCGCTCAACGCGTTTCGCACTCCCGCGCAGATCCGACTGATCTTCGAGGAGTGCCTCCTGTTCCAGGTCGGGCTCGCCTTGCGCAGGCGCCGGGCCGACGCCGAACGGAAGCCGGTCGTGCCGGCCGTCAACGACCGCGTGCGGGCGGCGGCGCGGGCGGTGCTGCCGTTCAGGCTGACCGCAGGCCAGCGCCAGGCGCTGAAGGAGATCGTCGCGGACATGGCGCAGCCCCGGCCCATGCAGCGCCTCCTGCAGGGCGATGTTGGCGCCGGCAAGACCATCGTCGCGCTCCTCGCCGCCGTCGTGGCCATGGAGAACGGCCTCCAGGTGGCCTTCATGGCGCCCACCGAGGTGCTCGCCGAGCAGCACTTCCTCACAATCCGGCGGCACCTCGAGCCGTCGAGGTTCACCGTGGAGCTGCTGACGGGCTCGACCCCGGCCATCGAGCGCAGGCGCATCGTCGAGGGCCTGGCGTCCGGGCGGGTGCCCTTCGTCGTCGGGACCCACGCGCTCGTGCAGCAGGATGTCGTCTTCTCGCAGCTCGGGCTCGCGGTGGTCGACGAGCAGCACCGGTTCGGCGTCATGCAGCGCGCCGGGCTCCGGGAGAAGGGCTGGCGCCCCGATCTGCTCGTGATGACAGCCACGCCCATCCCGCGCACGCTGGCGCTGACCGTCTACGGCGACCTCGACGTGTCGGCGATCCGCGATCTGCCGCCGGGCCGTCAGCCCGTGCGCACACTGGTGCTCCCGGAGTCGAGGCGCGACGAGGCGCATCGGGTCGTCCGCGGGGAACTGGCGGCCGGACGGCAGGCGTACATCGTGTATCCCCTGGTGGAGGTCTCGGCGAAAATCGACGTGCGGGCCGCGACCGAGATGGCCGATCACTTGGCGGCCGTGGTCTTTCCCGAGTACCGCCTGGGCCTGCTGCACGGGCGCCTGCGGCCGGAAGAGAAGGACCGCGTGATGAGGGCCTTCGCGGCCGGCGACGTGCACGTGCTCGTGGCGACGACGGTCATCGAAGTCGGGATCGACGTACCGAACGCGACGGTGATGCTCGTCGAACACGCGGAGCGGTTCGGGCTGGCGCAGCTGCATCAGTTGCGCGGGCGCGTGGGGCGTGGCCCCCACCCGTCGGCCTGCCTTCTCGTGCACCAGGAGCCCCTCGGAGAGGGCGGCGAGGCCCGGCTCCGCGCCCTCGCCCAGACCACCGACGGGTTCGTCATCGCCGAGCGGGACCTCGACCTGCGCGGGCCCGGGGACGTGTTCGGCCTCCGGCAATCGGGAATGCCGACGCTGCGCTCGGGCGACCTCCTCCGGGACCGGGACATCATGGAGCAGGCGAGGCGGATCGCGCGGGACCTGCTGGAGCGGGGCCCGGCGGCGAGCGCAATCGTGGCGGAAGCCCGACGGAGCTGGTCCGGCCGGTTCGGCCTGGCGAGCGTCGGCTGAGGGCGAACCGGGCGGGCCGCCGGGGCGGGACGGGAGGGGCGGATGCGCGTCATCGCGGGCCGGTACAAGGGCCGCCGGCTGGCGCAGCCGGCCTGGCCGGGGCTTCGGCCCACGTCGGACCGGCTCAAGGAGTCGGTGTTCGCCATCCTCGAGCCCGTGCTCGAGGGGGCGCGGGTGCTGGACGGGTTTGCCGGGTCCGGGGCGCTGGGCATCGAGGCGTTGAGCCGAGGGGCGTCGGAGGTGGTCTTCGTGGACGGGGACGCACGCGCGGCGGCGCTCATCGCGCGCAACCTGGCGCACTGCGGCATCACGCAGGGCTATGTTATGATGCGCGCCGAATTCGCGCAGGCGCTCGGCCGGCTGCCCGCCGGCACGCGGTTCGATCTCGCCCTGTTGGATCCCCCGTATGATCATGCGGGCCTGGACGCCGCGCTTGCCGCCGCCGCGGGACGGATGGCGGAGGGCGGCGTGATCGTGCTCGAGCACGCGACCCGGCGGCGGCCGCCCGGGCGGGCGGGCCGGTTTGCGGCGGGACGGCTCGTGTCCGCCGGCGACAGCAGCGTGACGTTCTACCGCGAGGCGCCGGCTCCGGCCGCCAGCGGGAGGGAGGGTCCATGAGCACACCTCGCGAACGGGTGGCCGTCTATCCCGGGTCGTTCGACCCGCTCACGAACGGGCACGTGGACATCATCCTGCGTGGGGCGCGCCTCTTCGACCGGATCGTTGTCGCGATCCTGCGGCACGCCGAGAAGACCCCCCTGTTCTCGGCGGCGGAGCGCGTCGCGATGGCGACCGAGGTGTTCCAGGATCACCCGAACGTCGAAGTCGAGTCCTTCGACGGGCTGCTGGTCGACTACGCCGAGCGGCGGCGGGCGCTGGCGATTGTGCGGGGACTGCGCGCGGTGTCGGACTTCGAGTACGAGCTGCAGATGGCGCTGATGAACCGCCGGCTGGGCCCGGCCATCGAGACCGTGTTCATGATGCCGGCCGAGCAGTACACGTACGTCAGTTCGCGGCTGGTCAAGGAGGTCTTCGCCCTGGGCGCGCCGGTGACCGGCCTCGTGCCCGACCTGGTGGAGGCGCGCCTCCGCCAGAAGCGCGCGCGGTCCTAGGCTATAGTGGGGCGCCGCCCCGCGGGCCGCGGTGCGGCCCGACCTTCCGAACACGCACAGACAGGAGCCACCATGAGCGTCAGTGAGCTGGCCGGAGCCATCATCGAGTCGCCGACGCTGCGGCTGAACGAGGAGGCGCGGCTGCTGCGGGAGCGCGGCGAGCCGGTCATTCACCTCGGGATCGGGGAGCCCAAGAACAAGACGCCCATCACCGCCATCCTGAGTTCGGCGGCGAAGCTGAGCCAGGGCGACGTGAAGTACTGCCCGTCCGACGGCCTGCCGTCGCTGAAGAAGGCGATCATCCGGTACACCGAGGAAGCGTACGACAAGGTCGTCGCGCCGGAGAACGTCATCGTGTCCTCGGGCGCCAAGCAGGCGATCTTCAACGTGCTGTACACGCTGCTCAACCCGCAGGACGAAGTGATCATCCTCGCGCCGTACTGGGTGAGCTACCCGGAGATGGTCAAGATGGTCTACGGCGTGCCCGTCATCGTCACGCCCGAGGATGGGAGCTTCCACCCGCGCATGGCGGACATCGAGCGGGCGGTCAGCTCCTCGACGAAGGCCATCATCGTGAACAGCCCGAACAACCCGAGCGGCGTGGTGTACCGGGAGGCGTTCATCGCGGAGATCGTCGAGTTCTGCGAGCGGAAGAAGATCTATCTGATCATGGACGACATCTACCACAAGCTCGTCTTCGACGGGCGCGCGGCGCCGCCGTGCTACCGCTTCACGACGAAGCCGCTGGAGGACTCGCGCCTCATCGTGATCAACGGCATCGCGAAGCTCTACGGCATGACGGGCTTCCGGATCGGCTGGTGCGTCGCGCCGCGGCGGATCGTCTCCGTGATCAACAACGTCCAGGCGCAGACCACTTCGTGCGCGTCGCCGGTCATGCAGGCGGGGGCGGAAGGCGCGCTGCTCGGCCTGCAGAGCTTCGTCGAGTCGCTGCGCCTGACGATCCAGAACAACCGCGACGTGGTGATGCGCGAGCTGGGCTCGTTCAACGGCGTGAAGACGCAGAAGCCGGACGGCACCTTCTACTGCCTGCCCGACTTCCGGGCCTACAGCCAGGACTCCGTCGAGCTGTCGGGGTTCCTGCTGAAGAAGGCCCTGGTGGTGACCGTGCCGGGGCGCGAGTTCGGCATGGAGGGGCACCTGCGGCTGAGCTTCGCCGGCACGGTGAAGGACGTGACCGAGGGCATCGCCCGGATCAAGTGGGCGCTCGACCCGACCTCCCCCAACGACATCTACATCGGCGACAAGCGCCTGATCAGGGACTGGCGATGATCAACCTCCTCGACATCAAGACGCCCGCGCGGCCGCAGGCGGCGGCGCTCAAGAGCGACTACGGGCTCGAACACCACGGCCTCTACAACCTGGGCGGCGTGTACTGGAACCTCCCGGCCGAGGGCCTCTACGAGGAGATCGTCTTCCGGCGCGAGGGCGCAATCACCCGCGGCGGAGCGATCGTCCTCAGCACGGGCCGGCACACCGCGCGGTCGGCGAACGACAAGTTCATCGTGCGCGAGCCCTCGACGGAGGACCACGTCTGGTGGGGGCAGTACAACCGCCCCTTCGCGCCGGACAAGTTCGGCGAGCTCTTCTCGCGCATGCAGGGCTTCCTGCAGGGGCGCGACCTGTTCGTCCAGGACTGCTTCGTCGGCGCCGACCCCGAGTACCGCATGCCGGTGCGCATCATCACCGAGTTCGCCTGGCACAGCCTCTTCGCGCGCAACATGTTCATCGTCCCGAGGACGCTCGAGGAGTACCGGCGCCACGTGCCGGACTTCACTGTCATCTGCTGCCCGGCCTTCAAGGGCATCCAGCAGATCGACGCGACCGCGTCGGACACGGTCATCGTCCTCGACTTCAGCCAGCGGCTGTGCCTCATCGGCAACACGGGGTACGGCGGCGAGATCAAGAAGGCCGTGTTCACGGTCATGAACTACCTCATGCCGCTGCAGGGCGTGTTCCCGATGCACTCGTCGGCCAACGTCGGCGCGGGCGGCGACGTCGCCGTGTTCTTCGGCCTGTCGGGCACGGGCAAGACGACCCTCTCGGCCGATCCGGGCCGCGGGCTCATCGGCGACGACGAGCACGGCTGGAGCGACAACGGCGTCTTCAACTTCGAGGGCGGCTGCTACGCGAAGGTCATCCAGCTGTCCGAGTCGGCGGAGCCGCAGATCTACGCGACGACGCACCGGTTCGGCACGATCCTCGAGAACGTCGTCTTCGACCCGGTCACCCGGATGATCGACCTCGACGACCCGGCGCTGACCGAGAACACCCGGGCGTCGTACCCCCTCGAGTTCATCGGCAACGCGCTCGCCGAGAAGCGGGCGGGGCACCCGAAGAACGTGATCTTCCTCACCTGCGACGCGTCGGGCGTCATGCCGCCGATTGCGAGGCTCTCGGTCGACCAGGCCCGCTACCAGTTCATCTCGGGCTACACCTCCAAGATCGCCGGCACCGAGGTCGGCCTCGGCAAGGAGCCCGAGATCACGTTCAGCACCTGCTTCGGCGCGCCGTTCATGGTCCACCAGCCCGACTTCTACGCCCGCCTCCTCAAGGAGAAGGTCCTGCGGTACGGCGCCGACTGCTGGCTCGTCAACACCGGCTGGGTGGGCGGCCCGTACGGCGTCGGCAAGCGCATCAGCATCCGCCACACGCGGGCCATGCTCAACGCCGCGCTCGGCGGGCAGCTGCGCGACGTCGAGTACCAGACGGACCCGATCTTCGGGTTCCAGGTGCCCAGGACCTGCCCCGGCGTGCCCGACCAGGTGCTCGACCCGGCGGCCTCGTGGCCGAACCGCGAGCTGTACGTCCAGCGGTACCGCCAGCTGGCGGCGCGCTTCATCGACAACTTCAAGAAGTTCGACACGGTGGAGGCGCGCGAGGTGGAGCAGGCGGGGCCGCGGCTGTAGGACACGAGCAAGGCACCAGGCGCCGGAGCCCGGCATCGGTCACGGCGCCACGGCGCCTCGGAGCGCCTTATCGAGTTCCCCGCCTCAAGGGCCTGCGGGCGCCGCTGACGCGCTCGGCTCTCGTGCGCCCGCGCCCGGCCCGCACGGGCACTCCCGGCGCGCCGGGTGAGCGAGTTGACGGCGCGAATGGCCTGCTCTATAGTGAGGGGGCCAGGCAACCCCCGCGTCTATCCGGGCGGCGGGGCCCTTCCACCCCGCGAGTAACGACCGCTCGTCACGGACCAACCGCATCGACGCTTCGAGCCGAACCCATGCCGAACCACCACAAGCGACAGCCACAGACCGCGCGCGCCTCGAACGGCCAGGCCGCGCCGGCCCCTTCCTCTCCGGCCGAAGCCCAGGCGGCGGCGCCGGCGGCCGCTCCGCCGGAGGCGCCTCCCGCGCCGGCGCCTGCGGCGGCGGGCGCGGATGCGCCGAAGGCCGCTCCGGAGCACGCGAAGAAAGGGAGCGACGGGCTGAGCATCGCCGAGCTGAAGGAGATGAGCATCCAGAAGCTCACCCAGGTGGCCAAGGACCTGAACGTGGCCGGCGCGACGGGCATGCGCAAGCAGGAGCTGATCTTCCAGATCCTGAAGGCGCAGACGGAACAGAGCGGATTCATCTTCTCGGAAGGCGTCCTCGAGGTGCTGCCGGACGGGTTCGGCTTCCTCCGGGCCCCGGACTACAACTACCTGCCCGGCCCCGACGACATCTACGTCTCGCCGTCGCAGATCCGCAAGTTCGACCTGCAGACGGGCGACACGGTGTCGGGCCAGATCCGGCCGCCGAAGGAAGGGGAGCGCTACTTCGCGCTCATCAAGGTCGAGGCGGTCAACTTCGAGCCGCCTGATCAAGCGCGCGACAAGCTCTTCTTCGAGAACCTGACGCCGCTGTACCCGCAGGAGGGCTTCAGGCTCGAAACGACGCCCGAGAACCTCTCGGCGCGCGTGATGGACCTGATGGTCCCCATCGGCAAGGGCCAGCGCGGGCTGATCGTCGCGGCGCCGCGGACGGGCAAGACGATGCTGCTGCAGAACATCGCGCAGTCGGTCGCCCAGAACCACCCGGAGACCTACCTCATCGTCCTGCTCATCGACGAGCGGCCGGAGGAAGTGACGGACATGCAGCGCTCGGTGCAGGGCGAGGTCATCTCGTCCACCTTCGACGAGCCCGCCCAGCGCCACGTCCAGGTCGCGGAGATGGTGATCGAGAAGGCCAAGCGCCTGGTCGAGCACAAGAAGGACGTCATCATCCTGCTCGACTCCATCACGCGGCTCGCGCGCGCCTACAACACGGTCATCCCGCCGTCGGGCAAGGTGCTGTCCGGCGGCCTCGACTCCAACGCCCTGCAGAAGCCGAAGCGCTTCTTCGGCGCCGCCCGCAACATCGAGGAGGGCGGCTCGCTCACGATCATCGCTACGGCCCTCGTCGATACCGGCTCGCGCATGGACGACGTCATCTTCGAGGAGTTCAAGGGCACCGGCAACATGGAGATCCACCTCGACCGCAAGCTGGTGGACAAGCGGGTCTTCCCCGCGGTCGACATCCAGAAGAGCGGGACCCGCAAGGAGGAATTGCTGATCCCGCGCGACGACTTGAACCGGATCTGGGTGCTGCGCAAGGTGCTCAACCCCCTGTCGCCCGTCGAGGCGATGGAGCTGCTGCTCGACAAGATGGCGAAGACGAAATCGAACGCCGAGTTCCTCGCGTCGATGCAGCGGATGGGATAACGGCGAAGACAGCCGACAACCGGGAGGTCCGGGCTTTCGTGCCCCGAGCAAGCGGACGGCCCGCTGGCCGCGACCCGAACGAAGCCCCGGCGGGGCGGGTGTCTCCCGAGGGCCGCGCTCGTGCGCGGCGCCGTTGCGCGGCGGCGGCGTGCGCGCTGCTGATGGCAGGGGCGTGCGGGGGCCGGCAGGCTCCCGGTCCCGCGCCCGCCTCGGGCAGAGCGGCCGGGGGGCCGCGGCCGTCGATTCTGCTCGTCACCCTGGACACGACCCGGGCGGACGCCGTTGGCCCCGACGCCGTGGGGATTGAGACCCCGTCTTTCAACGCCGTGGCCCGGCGGGGGCGCGCGTTCCGCCAGGCATACACGGCGGTTCCCGAGACGCTTCCTGCGCACGCGACGATGTTGACGGGCCTGTACCCCGGCGGCCACGGCGTGCACGAGAACGGCCGGCCGCTCGATTCGTCGCATGCCCTGGTTGCCGAGCACCTCGAGCGGGCCGGCTACCGCACGGCGGCGTTCGTGTCGTCGTTCATCCTGGCGCGGCGCTTCGGGCTGGCGCGCGGCTTCGGCACCTACGACGATCGCCTGCCCGAGGGCCGGCTGGAACGGCCGGCCGCCGACGTGACCGACGCCGCGATCCGCTACCTCGCGGCGGGCGACGGGGCGCAGGGGGCGCCGCTGTTCCTCTGGGTGCACTACTTCGACCCGCATCATCCGTACGAGCCGCCCGAGCCCTTCCGCACGCGCTTTGCGGGGCGGCCCTACCTCGGGGAAGTCGCTGCGATGGATGCCTCGCTCGGCCGCCTCGTGTCCGCCTTCGAGGCGCACGCCCCGGGGGAGAAGGCCGTCATCCTCGCGGGCGACCACGGCGAGGGTCTCGGCGAGCACGGGGAGGCGCTCCACGGGAACCTGCTCTACCAGGCGACGATGCGCGTGCCGCTCGTCGTCTCGGGGCCGGGCCTGGAGCCGGGGCCCGTCGATGCGCCCGTCAGCGTCCGACGGGTGTTTCACACGATCCTCGACCTGGCCGGGCTGGATCCGTCAGACAGCCTCCGCACGTCCCGGGGCGAGGTGGTGCTGGGCGAGGCGATGAAGCCGTTTCTGAACTACGGCTGGCAGCCGCAGACGATGGCCGTCGAAGGGCGGCACAAGTCGATCCTCGCCGGACGCCTGGAGATGTACGACGTCGTCGGCGATCCGGGGGAGACGCGCGATCTGGCCGACGAGGCCCAGCGGCCGCTTGTTCCCGCGGCGTTGCGCGACTACCCGGTTCCGTCGCCTGGCGCCGCCCGGCCGACCGCCGCGCTGGATGCCGACGCGCGCCGCGCGCTCGCGAGCCTCGGCTACGTCAGCGCTGCGGCCGCGCCGGTCGTCCGGAAGGGCGCACCGCGCCCGGCGGACATGACGCGCCTCTTCGACGCCCTCGAGCGGGCGTCGGACTTGTTCGTCCGGGAGGAGTACGCAGCCGTCGTGCCCGTCCTCGAGCAGATCCTGGCGGCCGACGCGTTCAACCTGGACGCCGTGCTGCGGCTGGCGACGGCGCACTCGGCGCTCGGGCACGACGCGAAGGCGCTGGCGGCCTTCAGGCGGGCGCAGGAACTGGCGCCCCGGTCCGCGGACGTCGGGATGTACCTCGGGCTCCACCTCGCGAAAGGCAGGGACTGGGAACGCGCCATCCCGCTGCTCGAGCAGGCCGCGCTGGAGTTCCCTGATCGCGTTCCGGCGCTGGAGGGGTTGGCTGGCATCAGGGAGCGGCAGGGCCGCATCGACGACGCGATCGACCTGCGCCGGCGCCTCGCGGTGCTCCGGCCGCCGGCCGCCGCCGAACTGGTGCGCCTGGGCGATCTCGCGATGAGCCGCGGCAGTACCCAGATCGCGCTGGAGGCGTTCGAGGCAGCCCGAGCGCAGCAGGGCGGGGCCTTCGCTCGGGACCTGGAGCTTGGGCTGCTCTACATGGATGCGCATCGGCTGGACGATGCGCGCGCGGCGCTCGACCGGGTGCCCTTGTCGCACCCGGAGTACCCGGTGGCGCTCTTCAAACGGGCTCAGCTGAGCGTGATGCTCGACGAGCCCGACAAGGCCGCGCGGATTGCCGCCGCCAGACGGGGCGCTGATGCCGCAACGCGCGAGCTCATCGCGCGGGAGCGGCTGTTCCAGAACGTCCGCCAGCCCTTACCCTGAGGGGCAGCGGCCGCGTACAGACGACGAGCCCGGCGGCACCGGCCGCCGGGCCCCTTCCTGCCTCTTCCTGGCTTCCCGCCTTCGTCGAGCGAACAGCCGGCCGCCTTGGGCGCGGCGGGCCGCCTCGTTACCCTCCGACTGTCCGCGCTCGACGCCTTTCAGAACTGACAGCGCACCGCAATCTGAACCCGCCGCGGATCCATGTACAGCCTGGGCGTGCCGAACAGCGTGCTGTGCGCGCTCGGCTGATAGCTGTAGCCGGTCTGCTTGTCGAGCACGTTGAACAGGTCGATCGCAACCTGGACGCTCGTCCGGCGGTAGATGCGCAGGTTCTGCGTGTAATTGAGGTCCACCTGGTAGTGCGTCGGGGTGCGCCGCGAGCCGGCTTTCTCGGCGTAGCGCGACGTGTCGCTGGTGCTCGTTGTCAGCAGAATGTACGGTTCGTAGCTCCACTTCTCCCACGGCTGGCCGGACTGCAGGATGCCGTAGGCGCCGAGGCTTGCGTGCCACGGGAGCTGGTAGTAGCCGTACAGCTTGAGCGACGCCGGGCGGTCGCCGCGCAGCGTGCCGTCGCGGAAGTCCCACAACTGGCGGCCCGCACCGTCGCCGATGTTCGACGATCCGATGAAGATGTTCTGGTCGTTGTCGGTCGTCGAATTGTCCTGGTCGAAGTTGCCCACGTACCGGCTCCACGTGAACGACCCGCGCAGGTACGCGTTCTTCGGCCGCCACTCCGACTCCACCGTCGCTTCGTAGTACTTCGTATAGGCGCCGTCGAGCTCGGCGATGACGTAGGTCGAGCCGCTGCCGATCTGGGCCAGCTTCGCCGAGAGATCCGGGACGTACAGCTCGCGCGGGATCCCCGCGGGCGGGTTGAACAGGATCCGCCCGTTGTTGTTGGTGTCCTCCCAGAAGTGGGCTCCCTTGCGGTAGCGGAAGTACGCGCGACCGGTCAACGCCTGGGTGAACTGCTTGGACGTGCCCGCCAGGTACTCCGTGATCGTGCGTGGCGTCAGGCCGTCCGCGAACAGCTTGCCGGAGGACGACAGCGTCATCGTGTTGCCGTAGTAATTGCCGGCCTGATCGAAGTAGGCGTTGACCTGCGCGCCGGCGATGTTGCGGTCCCATGCCGCCGCACGGGGCAGCGAGCTGGCCGCGGGGTTGTACGTCGCGAAGCTCGCATAGACGATGTCCGTCCCGTTGTAGGCCCACGTGAGGCCCACGCGCGGCTGGATCATCTTCTTGAAGGGGATGGTGTACATCTTGTACTTGTTGCCCGGCGCGAGGCTGAAGCCGGACAGCGTGGACGCGTCGTTCTTCAACCCCTGGCCGTACAGCACATCCTTGCTGGCCAGCACCCCGAGGTTGAGCGACAGGTTCTTCCACGCGATCGTGTCGTTCAGCTCGATGTTGTAGGACACGTACTCCGAGTGAATCTTGGGGACCTGGCCCGTGGTCTGCTGGAGGTAGATCGCCTGGTAGTAGGCGTTCACACCGCCGACCCCCGCGCTCGCGAGGCGCCCGCCTGGGACCGAGATTGACCCCCATCCGTTCGAGCTGCGCTTCAGGTCCTCCGAGTCGATGTACCACTGGAATCCGGCATGGATGTCGTGGCGCACGCTGCTGCCCACCGTAAGGTTGTAGGCGACCTGGGCCGCGTCTCGGAAGAAGTCGTCCTTGTCGAATTGGGTGTAGTAGCCGACCGTCCCGCCGCCGGTCCGCGCGCCGTTGGAGAGGTACCCGTAGCGCTCGATGATCGGCGCGACGAACGCGTTGTAGGCATCCTGGCCTGCGACCGGGGTCGGCACCGAGAGCTGGCCGACCTTGTCCAGGTTGTTGAGGTCGAGCTTGGTGCCCGCGACCAGGCTCGGCGTGACGTTGGCCACGAAGTCCGGCCGGCCCTGCGTCGGGTACTTGAAGTGGGTGTACTTGAAGGACGCGAAGCTCCTGGCATTGATGACCCACGAGCCCTCGGCCGTCCCGATCCGCTGCCAGGTTTCGTAGCCGGCGCCCGTCGTCGACGCCACCGCCTGCCCGAAGCTGGTGCCGGTCTCGAGGCGGTGGGATTCCCGCCAGGTGACGTTCAAGAGGACGGAGTTGGCCGGGGTGAACGTCAGCTTGCCGAACCCCTCGTCGCGCGTGCTCTTGTAGTCGGGCAGACTGCCGTACAGGTTCGCCTGGTTGTGGCGCTTGGTCTCGGGCCGGTAGTAGGAACCGTAGAAGAACAGCCTGTTCTTGAGGACCGGGCCGCCGATGTTGGCGGTGAGCCAACTGCGGTCACGCTTGTACCGGGAGGGGCTCCCGCTGTTCAGCGTCGCCGCCATCGCGTTGCTCTGCAGCTGGAAGCTCAGCATGCCGTGGAAGCTGCTGGTCCCGGACTTGCTCACCGAGTCCACCGAGAACCCGCCCGACCGCTCGAAGTCGACGGCCTTCGCGCCGCCCTTGATGGTGGTGACCTGCGCGATGTCGTGCGAGGCCGGATCCGAGGACAGCGTGCCGAAGAGCGGCAGGGTCACGTTCACGCCGTCGAACTTGTACGTGTTGTCCTGGCCGCTGCCGCCGGCACTCGGGCCGCGGGTGCCATCCTGCGTGTACTGGACGCCGGGGATGAGCTTGATGAGGTCGCGGTACTCCTGGCCGACCGGGACCGACTGGATGGTCTCCGAGGACACCCCGCTCTTGATCGCCGTCGAGTCCTTCTCGACGGCGGGGACGATGGCGGCCGTGACCGTGACAGTCTCCGAAACGCCCTGGACGGCCATCCTGATCTCGACGACCGTGTCCTGGCCGAGCTGGACCACCACCTCCCGCTTCACCGTGGTCATCCCGGCGAGCGTGAACTCGACCGTGTACCGGCCGGGCGGCAGCGCCGGCATCCGGTACTCGCCCGCGCCGCCCGTCGTCGTCACGCGCGGGGCGGGGAGCACGTCCGACCGCGCCTCCACGGTGACGCCCGGCAGCACCAGTCCGGACGCGTCCGAGACCCTCCCGTTGATCGTGCCGGTCTGCTGTGCCGCGGCCACGCCGACCCACAAGCACAGGCATACGCCCGCCGCGAGATCCACCTTCCACCGCATGGCTCCCTCCAGTAGGAACGGCTCCTGGACCGCGCGCGCCGGGGGCGTGCGCATCCTGGACTGAACAGGTTGCGCGCATCCTAGCGCCGCGCCGGCCCGGCGTCAATCGATCGGCGCGGTCTGACCGGGATAGGCGCCGGCGGCGCCGGCGTGCGGCGGGGCAGTCGCGTGCCGGCCGGCCGGCGACGGACGGGCGCCGGCCCGGGCTGGCGCCCGCCCTGGCCTAGCGCGGCGGCGGCGCAGGGGAGGCCTCCACCCTGGTGAAGGCCAGGTCGTCGCCCGCCGCCTCGACGCGGATGGTGTCGCCGTCGGCGAACTCGCCTTGCAGGATCCGCAGGGCCAGCGGATCCAGCAGCATTCGCTGGATGGCGCGCTTGAGCGGGCGCGCGCCGTACACCGGGTCGAACCCCTCGTCGACGAGCAGGTTCCTCGCCATGTCCGTCAGCTGGAGCGTCAGCTTGCGGGCCTCGAGCCGGCCCGCGAGCCGCCCGAGCTGGATGTCCACGATCTGCCTCAGCTGTTCGCGCCCCAGCGAATGGAAGAAGATGATCTCGTCGATCCGGTTGAGGAACTCCGGCTTGAAGTGCGCGCGCAGCGCGTCCCAGACACGCCGCCGCGTCCCGTCGTCCACCGCGTCGGCTGCCTGCCCGGCGCGCTCGGCCAGGTACTGGCTGCCCAGGTTGGACGTCATGATCACGACGGCGTTCTTGAAGTCCACCGTGCGTCCCTTCGAGTCGGTGAGCCGGCCGTCGTCCAGGAGCTGGAGCAGAACGTTCAGCACGTCGGCGTGCGCCTTCTCGACCTCGTCGAAGAGCACGACGGCGTAGGGCCGGCGGCGGACGGCCTCCGTGAGCTGGCCCGCCTCGTCATGGCCGATGTAGCCCGGAGGCGCTCCGACCATCCGCGAGACAGTGTGCTTCTCCTGGTACTCGGACATGTCGATCCGGATCATGGCCTGCTCGTCGTCGAACAGGAACTCCGCCAGCGCGCGCGCCAGCTCCGTCTTGCCGACGCCCGTCGGGCCGAGGAACAGAAAGCTGCCAAGCGGGCGGTGCGGGTCCTGCAACCCGGCTCGCGCGCGCCGGATCGCGTTGGCCACCGATCCGATGGCGTCGTCCTGGCCCACCACCCGCTGGTGCAGGCGCTCCTCCATCCGCACGAGCTTCTGGATTTCACCCTCCATGAGACGGCTGACCGGCACGCCCGTCCAGCGGCTGACGACTTCGGCGATGTCCTCTTCGTCCACCTCCTCCTTCAGCATCTTCGTGTCGCGCTGGAGATCGGCCAGTCGCTCCTCGGCCTCGCGGATGCGCCGCTCCGTGTCCGGCACGCGGCCGTACTGCAGCTCCGACGCCGTGGCGAAGTCCCCGGCGCGCTGCGCGCGGTCGATCTCGTGCCGCAGCTGCTCGAGTTCCTGCTTGCGGGCGCGCGCGTCCTGGATGGCGTCCTTCTCCTGCTGCCAGTGGGCGCGGAGCCGATGTCCCGCCTCCTTGAGATCCGCCAGCTCGCGCTCGAGGCGCTCCAGACGCTCGGCCGAGGCGGGATCGGGCTCCTTGCGGAGCGCCTGCGCCTCGATCTCGCGCTGCATCACCCGGCGTTCGACCTCGTCCAGCTCCGCTGGCATCGAGTCGATCTCCATGCGGAGCCGGGCCGCCGCTTCGTCGACGAGATCGATGGCCTTGTCGGGCAGGAAGCGGTCCGTGATGTAACGCTGCGACAGCACCGCGGCCGCCACCAGGGCCGTGTCCTTCAGCCGGACGCCGTGGTGGATCTCGTACCGCTCGCGCAGGCCGCGCAGGATGCTGATGGTGTCCTCGACGCTCGGCTGGTCCACCAGCACCGGCTGGAAGCGCCGCTCAAGTGCCGCGTCCTTCTCGATGTGCTTCCGGTACTCGTCGAGGGTCGTCGCGCCGATGGTGTGCAGCTCGCCCCGCGCGAGCATTGGCTTGAGCATGTTGGACGCGTCGATGGCGCCCTCGGCGGCGCCGGCCCCGACCACCGTGTGCAGCTCGTCGATGAAGAGCACCACCAGGCCGTCGGCGTCGGCGACCTCCTTCAGCACGGCCTTCAGCCGCTCCTCGAACTCGCCGCGGAACTTGGCGCCGGCCACCAGCGCGCCCATGTCGAGGCCCACGATGCGCTTGCGCTTCAGCCCCTCCGGGACGTCGCCGCGCACGATCCGCTGGGCCAGCCCCTCGACGATGGCCGTCTTGCCGACGCCGGGCTCGCCGATGAGGACCGGGTTGTTCTTGGTGCGGCGCGATAGCACCTGGATGACGCGGCGGATCTCCTCGTCGCGGCCGATGACCGGATCGAGCTTGCCCTTGCGGGCGAGATCCGTCAGGTCGCGGCCGTAGCGCTCGAGGGCCTGGTACTTGCCCTCCGGGTTCTGGTCCGTCACGCGCTGCGACCCGCGGATGGCCTGCAGGGCCTCGAGGATGCGCTCCCGCGTCACGCCGGCCGACGCCAGCAGGCGCGCGGCGGCGGAGCGGCCCTGCTCGCCCGCCACCGCGAGCAGCAGGTGCTCCGTGCTGATGAACTCGTCCTTCATGCTCCGCGCCTCGTCCAGCGCCGCGTTCAGCACGGCCCGCAGCCGGGGTGAGGCGCCGGGAGCGGCGCCGCCGTGCGCCTGCGGCAGCCGGGCGAGCAGGGCCTCGGCCTGGGAGGCGAGCGCGCGGGGATCGAGCCCGGCCTTGCGCAGTGCCTCGGGGGCGACGCCGTCCGCCTGGCCAAGCAGGGCGGTCAGCAGGTGTTCGGGATCGATCTGGGCGTGGCTGGCGCGTTCGGCGCGCTGCTGCGCGTCGAGCACGGCTTCCTGGGCTTTCTCCGTCAACGTGTTGAGCGTCATGGCGTCCGGACTAGCTCGATCGGGTCGAGCCCTCCTCATGGTGTCTGAGCGCCTCGTAGAGGCGCTGCTGTTCGGCGTCCAGCGAGCGCGGCAGCGTCACGTCGATCGTGGCGTAGAGATCCCCGCGGTCGTCCGCGCGGCCGACGGCGGGCATGCCGTGTCCCTTCAGGCGGAGCACCTGGCCGTTCTGCGTCGCCGGCGGCACCCTGAGCCGAAGCCGCCCGCCGTCGATGGCGTGCACGTGCGCCTCGCCGCCGAGCACGGCGGTCGTCACCGGGACCTGCACGCGCACGTACAGATCCTTGCCTCGGCGTTCGAAGCGCGGGTGGGGCGCCAGGTGCACGCGGAGATACAAATCGCCCGGAGGCGAGCCTGGCGAGCCGCTCTCGCCTTCGCCCGCCACCCGCACCCTCGAGCCGTCACCGACGCCGGCGGGAATGCGCACGTCCACGCTTCGCGTGTGGCCGCCGTGCTTGATGGCGAACCGCCGCAGGGCGCCCTGGAACGCCTCCTCCAGCGTCAGCTCGAGATCCTGCTCGACGTCCCGCCCGCGGCGGGCTCGCCCGCCCCGCCCCTGCCGCGACGGCCCCCGCTCGCCGGCAGTCGCGGCCCCGCCGAAGAACGCGTGGAAGAAATCCGAGAACGGGTCCTCCTCGCCGAAGAGGCGCCGCATCTCGTCCTCGGTCATCGTCCGAAAGCCGGCCGGGCCGCCGCCGACGTTCACCGTCCAGCCGCCTGCGCCGAAGCCTCCCGGGCCGCCCTGCTGCTGCGCCTGCTCGTACTGCCGCCAGTTCGCGCCGAGTTCGTCGTACTTGCGGCGCTTGTCCGGGTCGCCCAGGACTTCGTACGCCTCGTTGATCGACTTGAACCGCGACTCGGCGGACTTGTCACCCGGGTTGACGTCGGGATGAAGCTTGCGGGCGAGTTTGCGGTACGCCTGCTTGATCTCCTTCTCCGTCGCCGTCTTGGCGACGCCGAGCGTGGCGTAGTAGTCCTTGAACTGCACGGCCGTCTCAGGGCCTAGAGGCCCAGCACCTCCATCAAGCGCTCGACTTCGCGGGCCAGGCGCCGGCGCCCCACGGCCTGCCCGAGAGCCTCGTCCGAGAGAAGGGGCCGGATCCGCTCGACCGCCTCGGCCACGCCCAGCAGGCGCTGCACGCCGGCGAGGTTGATGCCGGCCTCGTCCACCAGGTGCTTGATGGCGCGCAGGCGCTGGATCTCGGAGCGCGTATACAGGCGGACGCTTCCGATGGAGCGCGTGGGCCGCACCAGGCCGAGGCGCTCGTACTTCCGGAGCGTCTGCGGGTGCATGCCCAGCTCCCGCGCGGCCATGCTGATGAAGAACAACTCCTCGCCTTGAGTCATATCAACGAGCCCATGTATACGAACCGAGTATAGCACTTGATACGTTCCATATCAAGGGCCGCCCGATGCCGTCTTGGGCGCCGCGCTCGTCCGAGGGGCGGCGAGGGCCGCGCCCCGCGTCAGGACCGCGCGTAGTGGACGCCGATCAGGGCGTAGGCGATCCGCGGAAGGAGGTCGGGCCGCGGGAAGACCAGGTACCGCGGCTCCCAGCGCGGGGCGAACTTCTTCTTGAACTGGAAGAGCGTCCGGTAGCCGTACACCTGCGAGAAGTGCTCGAAGATGAGCCGCACCGCGCGGTCGTACGTCGACGCGGCCTGCGCGCCGCTGGCGTCGGCCATCGGAGCGACGGCCAGGCTCACCGCCTCGAGGCCCTCGCGCTTGAAGGCGAGGGCGGATTCGGCGATGAGGAGGTCCATGACGCCGGGAGGCGCGCTCGGCCGGTGGCGCATCGCGTCGAGCACGGCCGCGCGCCCCGCGCGGTAAGGGAGCCAGGTCACGAAGGCCTCCACGGTGCCGTGTGATCGGCGCGCCACGAACGTCCGCCGGTCCCGGAGGTGCTCGACGGAAAACACCGAGAGGTTGAAGCCCATCTCGCCGCCTTTCTTGCCGGCGAGCCACTCGCTCGACACGTCCTCGAGTTGGCCGTCGAGATCCGGGTTCGGCACGTGGCGCTGGTACTCCTCGACTGCCAGGTCCGGCGCTTCGCGGCGGATCTTGTTCACGAACTGCCGCACCTTGGCGACCGCGCCGCCACCAAGCGACCAGGTCGCCAGATCGAGGAGGGCTTCCTCTCCCACCTTGAACCAGCGCAAGCCCTGCGCGCCGTAGAGCTCGAGGTAGCGGGCGGACGCCTCGTAGAACACCGGCACCCAGTCGTTCACGCGGCAGTGCTCGACGAAGCCCGCGATGACGCCGGGAATCGCCGCTGCCTCTCCCACCGGATCGCCGACCGCGACGGCGACGCGGCTCCTCACGCGGAACCCGACGAAGGCGCGGCCGTCCACGGTGAAGTGGCGTTTGTCATCCTGCTTCGCGAAGCAGGACAGCGAATCCTGGCCGTGCTGCCATGCCAGGTCGGCCACCCTGACGCCGTCGAGGCGGGAGCGGTCGCTGCGCCACGCCACGGGCGCGAACGCCGCTGCAAGGACGTATCCCGACGAGGCGAGGGCCAGCAGACGGAGCGACCACGCCCACGCTGCCGCCGACGGCGACGGGGGGGTGAAGGCCGGGTCCTGGAAACCCGCGATCCGCCACGTTGTCCGCAGCGCGTCGGCCAGCGGCGGCGCAGGCCGCACGAACTCGTGCAGCCCGGCTGCTCCGTAGAGGCTGACGGTCAGGGCGAGGGCCGGCAGCGCCAGGAGCGCGTGGCGCAGTCTCAGGGGATCGGTTCGGGCCTGGAAGCGCTGACGCTGGCGCCACAGTTCGGCGGCGGTGACGGCCGCAAGCGCGGCCCGCAGCACCGATCCGTGGTGCAGCAGGTACAGCAAGGCGCTGCCCGAGGCGAGCGCCGTTGCCAGCACCCACGCAAGGCGCTTGCGCCTCGCGATCGTCCGGCCGAGGAACATGAGGCCGACCCCCGCCAGCACCATCAGCGCGCGGCTGCCGTGCGTGACCTCGAACGGGAGCCACGCGCTGAGCCGCTCGACATGGAGGATTCGGGTGCCGGCGATGCCGGTGATCGCGTTCAGCGCGCCGAGGGCCACCGCCGCCGCGGCCAGACGGCCGGTCGGGTGCAGCGCCAAGCGGCGCCCGACCCGGTGCACGAGCAGGAGGAGGCGCAGCGCCGCCTCGCCGCCGGCTTCCACGGGGCGCCGCAGCGCGGCCACGACCGTCGCGGCTCGCGAGCGGCCGCGGAACGCCAGGGCGCCGGCAACCAGGAAGACGACGGCGAGCACCGCGGGTTCGTAGCGCCGGACGTCCGCCAGCAGCGCGTCGAGGGCGCCGCCGAACGCGTACCCGGCGAAGCCCACCACCAGACCCCACACGAGCGCCGAGGCCGTGTCGAGCGCCGTGAAGGTGAGCGGTGCCGTGCCGGATGCGCCGTAGGCTGCGGGGATCGCCACCCGGAACCCGTACAGGAAGCGCGAGGCCGGAATCAGGACGGCGCCCCTGCGCTGGAGCCAGGACTGGAGCCGCTGGAAACGGGCGTCCGTCTCGGCCTTCCGCTCCACGAACCGGCGCCCTCGCGCGCGGGCGAGCCAGAACCAGCCCTGATTCGCCGTCGCCGAGGCGAGAATCGCCGTTGCGATGACAGGGCCGAGGCCCCAGTACCCGCGGTGGGCCAGGAAGGCGCCGGCGATCAGGAAGGCGTCGGCCTCGGCCATCACGCCGAGGAACAGCAGCAGGTGGCCGTAGTGAAGCAGTCCAGCGTGAATCATCGGCAGCGCGTCCTTGGCGCGGCATCAATCCTGCTTGTCCGGTCTGCAATCCCGATGCCCCTGGCGCTGGCGAGCGAACACGGGCGTCCTCAGGAGCCGGGCGGGCCAGCGTGGGGCGCTTTGCCCCACGATGTGGCGAAATGGCACCGGCCGGATCTCGAAATGGCAGGTGGTCGCATGGGATGTCGAACCCGGGCCCCGCTGCTGGCGGGGTGGCTGCTCACCGTCGCTGTCTTCCAGGCGCTGCCTTCAGCCGCCGCCGCGCAGGCGAGGATGCCCCTGGTCGTGCGAGGCCGCACAATAGCGCTTCGAACGTACGGCCCGAGCTCTGGAGCGCCGGTCGTTGTCGCCAGCGGCGACGGTGGATGGGTCCACCTGGGGCCGCAGGTGGCGGCACTGCTGGCGGGAGCCGGCTATCGCGTCCTCGGGCTGGACAGCCGGCAGTACCTGGAGGCCTTCACCTCGGGATCCGCCACTCTCGAGCCGGAGGACGTGCGCCGCGACTTCGGGCAGGTGGCGGCGGTAGCCGCCCAGGGCGGCGCCGCGAAGCCCATCCTGATTGGCGTGTCGGAGGGAGCGGGCCTCTGCGTGCTGGCGGCGTCAGACGGCGCGGTGCAGGCGGCCATCCGCGGCGTGATCGCCCTTGGGTTGCCCGATGTGAACGAACTCGGCTGGCGCTGGCGTGACGCGGTCATCTACCTGACGAAAGGCGTGCCCCGCGAGCCGACGTTCAGCGTGAGCGGCATCATCGGGCGGGTGTCGCCGCTTCCCCTGGCCGCCATTCACTCGACGGGCGACGAGTTCGTCCCCGTGGCCGTCGTTCAGCGCCTGATCGCGCTTGCGCAACCGCCGAAACGCCTGTGGCTGGTCGAGGCGTCGAACCACCGCTTCAGCGGCAACGAAGGGGAGTTCCGGCGCCGGCTTCTCGAGGCGGTGGCCTGGGTGGAAGCGCCCGGCCGGTAGCGGCGGTCCGACTCAGCGTTCGACGTCGCCCGCGAGGTCGATGCCGAACCGTCCGGCCATCCGGTAGAGGGTGCGGCGGTCGATGCCGAGCACGTCCGCCGCCCTCGTGCGGTTGCCTTTGACGGCGTCGAGCACGTGGAGGAGGTAGCGACGCTCCACCTCATCGAGCGTCGGAAGCCCATCGAACAGCCGCTCTTCAACCGGCACGCTGCGCCCGCCCATCCCGGCGGGGAGGTCCGCGATATCGATCGTCGTGCCCGGGCTGAAGAGCACCAGGCGCTCGATGGTGTTCTCGAGCTCCCGGACGTTGCCGGGCCAGTCGTGGGCCGCGAGGGCCTCGAGCGCGGGCTGCGACAGCGCGCGCTCGCGGCCGGTGCGGGCGCACGCCTGGCGCAGGAACGCCTCCACGAGCAGCGGGATGTCGGCTCGGCGTTCGCGCAGGGGCGGCACGCGGATCACCACGACGCTGACCCGGTAGAAGAGATCCTGGCGGAAGCGCCCCTCAGCGACGGCCCGCTCCAGCTCGACGTTGGTGGCGGCGACGACGCGGACGTCGAGGGCGAACGCTCTCGCGGCGCCCACGGGCCTGATCTCCCCCTCCTCGATCGCCCTGAGCAGCTTGACCTGCAGCGCGGGGGACGTCTCTCCGATCTCGTCGAGGAAGATGGTGCCTCCCCGGGCCTGCTCGAAGAAGCCTTTCGAGTCGGACACGGCACCGGTGAACGAGCCTTTCGCGTGGCCGAAGAGCTCCGACTCGAGCAGCGTCTCCGCGATCGCGCCGCAGTTCACGGCGACGAAGGGCTTCTGGGCGCGGCGACCGTGGGCGTGGATGGCCTTCGCCACGAGCTCCTTTCCAGTCCCGCTCTCGCCGATGATGAGCACTGGCGCCTCGGCATCCGCCGCCAGGGCGATCTGCTTGTAGACCTCGAGCATCGGCGCCGTGCGGCCGAGCAGGCCGCCGGCCAGGGCCGGCTCGCGCCGGATCTCTCCACGGTCAGGAGCCTGCGCCTGGGCCAGGGCCCGCTCCACCACGGCCTTCACCTGGGCGATGTTGAACGGTTTGCTGATGTAGTCGAAGGCGCCGGCCCGGACGGCTTCGACGGCCGTCTCGAGCGTCCCGAAGCCGCTGATCAGGACGACCTGGCAGCGCGGGTTGCGCCGTCTCGCCGCGCGGAGCACGTCGAGCCCCGATTGCGGCGCGTTCAAGTTGATGTCGGAGATCACGGCGTCGAAGCGCTCGTTGGCGGCCCGTCTGAGCGCCTCGGCCGGGTCCGATTCGAAGACGATCCGCCGATCCGGCGACGACAGGAGCTCCGCGATGAACTGGCACGTTTCCCGGTCGTCGTCGGCGATGAGGATGTCAGCCATGTGCAGGATTCATCGTTGCCGAGGGCGACGGCAACGGGAGATCGACCGTGAACACGCTGCCCTCGCCGGCAACGCTCGTGACGCCGACGCTGCCGCCGTGCTCGACGATGACGTTGCGAGCGATGCTGAGGCCCAGCCCGGTGCCGTGCCCGGCGGCTTTCGTCGTCACCCAGGGCTGGAAGACACGGTCGGCGAGCTCGGGCGGCATCCCGACTCCGGTGTCGCTGACCTCGATGAGCGCGCGCCCCGCCCGTCCCGCTAGGCGGATGGCCAGATCGCCGCCGCCGGGCATCGCGTCGATCGCGTTGGAGACGAGGTTCAGGAGCGCAAGTTCGAGCTGCACCGCGTCGGCCTCGACCGGCGGAACCGGCTCGCCCTCGAAGCGGAGCCTGACGCCCGCTGCCTCGAGCGCGGGACTCACGAGCGCGCACAGCCGGCGCAGCAGGGCGAGCAGGTCGACGCGGTCCCGCCTCAGCGGGCGGCGCGACCGGGAGAGCAGGTCTTTCACGATGACGGTGACCCGGTCGATCTGCTCTTCGGCGATCTTGAGGCGACGGGCCAGGGGCGACGCGCTGTCGAGCGATTCCATCGCGAGCTGGATGTGCCCCGACACGAGGTTGAGCGGCGTGCCGATCTGATGGGCGACGGCCGACGCTGTCTCGCCTACCGCTGCGAGCTGCTGCGATCGTCCGAGTTCCTCCCGAAGCCGGAACATCTGCTGGTACAGATCCAGGAGGTCCCGGTTGCGGGCCCGCAGTTCTTCGGTCGCCTGCGACACACGCTGCTGCAGGCTCTCGTGGAGGTCCTGCAACTCGCCGAGCATGGAATTCAGCCCCGTCGCCACCGCGCCGATCTCGTCGTTGCGACGGACCGGGGCCCGGGCGGCGAGATCGCCCCGCGTCACCTGCTCCATGGTCAGCCGGATGCCGCCGATCGGCCGCCGAATCAACCAGCGGACCAGCCATTCCACGGCGCCGAAGAGCGCGATCACCGAGCACAGCGTCGCCCAGGCCGCGATGCGGCGGCCGCGGTCGCGGAGGCGGTAGAGCGGCTCGAAGGACACGGTGACCGCCACGGCGCCGCCGACGCGGCCTCCGCCTGCGATCGGGGCCGCGATCACGCGCAGGGCGCCGGCCGTTTCGCCCAGCTCGACGCCGCGGCGTTCGATGGCGTGCTGCCCGACCGCGACCAGACCCTCGGGAACCGCCGAGGCCGTCGAGGCGAAGACGGCTGTCCGCCCGGCCTGGGTCGTCACCATCGACAGCGACCGGATCTCCGGCACCGTCTCGCCGAACGCCTTCAAGTACTGCTCGACGGCGTCCGGATCGGACAGGTCCGGACGCAGCGCGAGATCGTCCGCCGCCGCAAGCGCCGACAGCCGGGCGGTCTCGAGGAGCTCAGCCTCGAGCGTCCCCTCGACCAGACGGGACTGCAGGTAGGTGGTGGCGCCGATGACCGCGGCGATCGCGGCGGCCAGAAAGAGACTGAAACGCAGCCAGAGCGACCCCTGCCGCCGACGAACGCCCGCGCTGGAGTCGGCAGCCGGCTTCGGAGATGGCAAGGGAACCGATGGCATGTCCGATCCTTACGCGCCCGCGTCCCGGTCAGCCCATTCTACGCCGGCCGCCGGCAGGGCCGCCGGATGAGCCGCTCCGGGGGCCGCCTGGATCCGGGCCGCGCGAGGAGCGGGGAGGGCGAACGCCCCGGCGAGCGGGGGAGCGCCGGCGTCGGCACGCCGGGGCGTTCGCATCAGGGCGGCTACTTCTTGACGTGGTGTCGGGCGACGACGAGCTTGGCGACTTTCGCGTACACGGCCTCCGGCAGGATGTTCCTGGTCTTCAGCTCGGAGTTCCTGGCGTAGGGCCGGCCCTCGATGATCTTCTGGGCGTACGCCTCACCAATGCCCGGAAGGGCAGCCAGCTGCTCCTTCGTCGCGGTGTTGAGATCCAGCAGTTCAGCTGGCTTCGCGGCTGCTGTCGCCGCCGGCTTGGCGTGCTTGGCGGGGGCACCCGCCTGGATGGAGCCCGCGAACGACGGCACCGCGGCCGCCGCGAGAAGCGCAAGGCCCCCGACGAGCGATACGAGAGAGCGACGCGTCATACGAGTATTCCTACCTTCCTGCGCACCCGGCCACAAGAGGCGCCCGACCGTCATGATCGGCACCGTGCCCCGTCCGCCTTCCGGGTGATCGCGCGGACACCAGGACTGCAACAAGAAGCGTGCCGGTGCGTCGATGCCGGAATGCGCGGCAATCCGGCGCCACGTGACGAAATCGGGTTCCTGGCGGCTTCGACAGGCGGTGCGTTCTGCCCCAGGCGGGGCAATCGGCCACACCGAGCTGCTCGGCGCGGCGGCCCGCGACTCGGGCGCCCGCCACGGCGGGCGCACGCTTGACCCCGCGTCCGGGCCGGGCCATCATCGGGCCATGACGGTTGCCGTCGATGTCCTCGTGGCGGCCTTCGCCGGCCTGCTCGTCGGGGCGGCAATCAGCTGGCTGGCCGGTGCGCTGCGTGTCCGTTCGCGCGAACGCCAGGCGGCGGCCCTCGCCGCGGCCGAGGCGGAGGCTCGTGCAGGGCAGGCCCTGGCCGCGTCGATGGCGGCCCGCGCGCGCCTGGAGGCGACGCTGGAGGCGGAGCGCGAGGCGTCGGCCGAGGCGGCCCGCGCGCTCGAAGGCCGCATCGCCGAACTCCAGCGAGCGAGCGCGGCCCTCGCCCACGATCTGAAGGCGTCGGCGGACGCGCTGCTGGAGGTCCGGAGCCGGGAGAGCCGGCTCAGCGCGGAGCTTGCCAAGGACCGCGAGGCCCACGAGGAACGCCTGGCCGCCTACCGGGACGCCGAGCAGCGTCTGAAGGAGGCGTTTGCCGCCGTTTCCGCCGACACGCTCGACGCCAACGCGCGGCGTTTCCTCGAGCTGGCGTCAGCCAGACTGGAGGCGATTGCCAGCGGCGCGCAGCAGGATCTCGCCGAGCGCCAGGTGCGCATCTCTTCGGCGCTCGAGCCGGTCAAGGCCGCCCTGGGAAAAGTCGAGTCCACGCTGGCATCCGTCGAATCGGCGCGACAGCAGGAGCGGGGCCAGACGTCGGCCCAACTGGCGTCGCTCGGCGAAACGCAGCGGCAGCTCGAGGCCGAAACCCGCAGGCTCGTGCAGGCGCTGCGCGCGCCGCAGGTCCGCGGCCGATGGGGCGAGGTCCAGTTGCGCCGCGTGGTTGAACTTGCCGGGATGGAACAGTACTGCGACTTCGAAGTGCAGCCGACGATCGACGGCGACCAGCTGGTGCTCCGCCCCGACCTCATTGTCACGGTGCCCGGCGGGCGCAGCATCGTTGTGGACGCGAAGGCCCCCGTCATGGCGTATCTCGAGGCCGTCGACGCCTCGGAGGCCGACGTGCGCGAGGCCCGGCTGCGCGACCACGCCGGCCAGGTGCGGGCTCACGTGAGCAAGCTGGGCGGCAAGGGCTACTGGGAGCACCTGGAACGGACGCCGGATTTCGTGGTGCTGTTCCTGCCGGGGGAGGCGTTCTTCAGCGCCGCGCTCCAGCACGATCCGGGGCTGTTCGAGTACGGCGTGGAGCGGCGCGTGTTCCTGGCTGGCCCGATGACGCTTCTCGCCCTGCTGCGGACGGTCGCCTACGGGTGGACGCAGGAGAAGCTGGCGGCGAACGCGCAGGAAATCAGCGCCCTGGGGCGGGACCTGTACGAGCGCCTGTGCACGATGTTCGATCACCTCGGCGACCTGCAGCGAAAGCTCGATTCCGCCGTGCAGGCGCACAACGCAGCCGTGGCATCCCTCGAGAGCCGGGTGTTGCCGGCCGCCAGGCGGTTCAAGGACCTCGGCGTCCGGTCTGCAAGGGAGATCGAGGGCCCAGAACCGGTGGAGCGCCAGGCGCGGCTCCTTCAGGCCGTTGAGGCCGCCACTGCGCGCAACACGGCGGCGGTCGACGCAGCCGTGGTCGGCCGCGGCGCGGAGCAGGCCCCGGACTAGGCTCGGCGCCGCCTCATCTGGCGCAGGGAGCGGCGCCGGCGCCGGGTCGTCATGCAGCCGGCGCGCTCAGGAACCCTGCGCCTCCCACTTGTATTCGGAGCCCCATGTGCTGTGCGGGATGGCAAACACGATGAGCGTCGCCACCGAGGCGAGGACGATCGCCGTTCGGGCCTCGCCGCCGCGGCGCATCCGCCAGGCGGCCCACAGCCAGGCCGCGAACGCCATCAGCGTCTTGTTGTCCGTCAGATCCCACCCAAACGGCACGCCGGTCCACCATTCGCCAAAGGCGTAGTACTGCATCAAGGGGCCGAGGACAAACCCGCCCAGAAACATCAGGACCATGCAGATGCGGGCGTCGCGCCCGGCCTGCTTGTGCCGGGCGAGCGCGCCAAGGCCTGCCGCCGTTGAGAAGAGCATCGCGAGGAACATGGCGGCCACGTGGGGGATCAGCACGCCGGCGGGCACGTCCTGCCGGAAGCGCGTGATGGCGGGACGCCCGGGGAATACCGCCCGCTCGCTGCCGCGCTCGAGCAGCACCTGATACTCCAGCTTGCCGGCAACCGGCTGGTGGGGGAGGGCCGTCCGAAGGGTGTCGCCGTCTCGCTCCAGCGGCAGGACCTGCCAGGCGTCGGTGGTGGGATAGCGCCTCCAGGCGACGCGGCCGCCGACGTCCCGATCGGGCACCGTCAGCACCACGGGCTGGTCCCCGGCGCCGGGGTGGGTCCGCGTGAGGCGCAGCCGGTGCTCCCGACCGCCGATCGTCACCGTGCCCCGAGCCGGGTTCGTTGGGCCTGTCATCCGCTGATAGACGGCCGAGCCCAGCGTCAGCGCGACTGCCGCCACCCACACCCACCAACGGCTCTTCATGCAATGCCTCCGAAGGCGCGGGCCGCCCCGAGCCCGCGCCGTCTCATGATAACAAACGGCGCGCTTGACATCCCGCGGGCGCGCCAGCCATAGTGGGGCGATAGGAAGGCGGCGATTTCCCCGACTTGATGGGCCGCGCCAGGCCGGTCTCGAACCGCCCCTGGAACTATCTAAGTCGCGGCTGGGCTCGCGACGGCACGTCGGCGAGCCTTTGCTGTTTCTGGAAGAAAGGCCAGGAGACCATGGAGCATCTGCCGTACACCGTGTCCTCGGAGTCCGTCTCCGAAGGGCATCCCGACAAGGTCTGCGACCTCATCGCCGACACGGTCCTCGACAAGTACCTCGAGCAGGATCCGGACAGCCACGTCGCCTGCGAGGTGATGTGCAAGAACAATCTCGTCGTCCTCGGCGGCGAGATCAGCTCGAAGGGGCGCGTTCCATACGAGGACATCGTCAGGGAGACGATCCGCGGGATCGGCTACGTCGATCCGGCGGAGGCGTTCAACGCGGACGGCGTCCAGGTGCTCATCGCAATCAGCCGCCAGTCGGCCGAGATCGACCAGGGCGTGAGCCGCGCCGTGGCCGAGGAGCAGGGCGCCGGCGATCAAGGCATGATGTACGGCTACGCGACTGACGAAACCCCGGAACTGATGCCGCTGCCGGTCCTCCTGGCGCACCGGCTCACGCGCGGGCTCGCCGACGACCGCCGGGCCGGCACGGAGCGCTGCGCCTGGCTGCGGCCCGACGCCAAGTCGCAGGTGTCGGTCGTGTACGAGAACGGCGCGCCGGTCCGCGTGTCGCACGTGCTGGTGTCGACGCAGCACCGACAGGGCGCGGCACGGGACACCATCGCGGAGTACGTCCGGCACACGCTGGCGCCGCGCGTGCTCGGTTCCTGGTTCACCAAGGACGTCGAGGTCCTCGTCAACCCCACGGGGAGCTTCGTCCTCGGCGGCCCGTCGGCCGACTGCGGCGTCACCGGCCGCAAGATCATCGTGGACACCTACGGCGGCGCCGGGCGGCACGGCGGCGGCGCCTTCAGCGGCAAGGACCCGTCGAAGGTGGACCGGTCAGGCGCGTACTTCTGCCGCTTCGTCGCGCGGCAGATCGTCAAGCAGGGGCTTGCCAAGCGGGCCGAGATTCAGGTGGCGTACGCCATCGGCATGGCGCAGCCGGTCTCGATCAAAGTGGACACTTTCGGCACCGGCGACGATCGGGCGGCGGCCGCGCTGGTGAAGACCTTTGACTTCCGGCCACGGGCGATCATCGATCGCCTCGGCCTGCTTCGGCCGATTTACCGCTCGACGACGAACTACGGGCACTTCGGGAAGCAGGGCCTGCCCTGGGAGGGATAGAGAAGGACCGGGGCCCTGGACCCGGGAGGGCCAGGCCGGCAACCGTCGCGCCCGGCACGCCGGACCCGCCCGGCTGCCGGGCGGTTTGCCGTACGAGAGCCGGGCGGCCGGCCCGTCGGCCCGAGCGGAGGCCGTGATCGCTCCGAACCGGAAGGCGCCGCGCCCGGCGCGGCAGCGCGCGGCTACTGCCAGAGGGCGTCGGTCACCAGGGACCGGTGCTGGGATTCCAGGCGCTTGCGGCGGGCCTTGTCGCGGTACATCCGGCGGTCCGCGGTCTCGAACAGCCCGTCCGCCGTGTCCGCGTCGTCGGGCAGCGTGGCGGCGCCCACGCTGGCCGAGAGCCGCACGACGCGTCCGGGAATCGGCTCGACCCACAGCGCCGCGACTGCGCGCTGGATGTCGATGCGGCGGCGCTCGGCCTGGACGGCGTCGCAGTCGCCGAGGACGATGACGAACTCGTCGCCAGCCAGCCGGGCGCTCATGTCGTAGATGCGCAGGCTGGCGCGCAGTACGCGGGCGACCTCGCGGAGCGCGCTGTCGCCGGCCTGGTGGCCGAATTCGTCGTTGATCGACTTGAACTCGTCCATGTCCAGCACGAGCAGCGAGAGCTGGCCGCCATGCCGCCGCACGCGGGCGATCTCCTGCTCCAGGTGTTGCTCGTAGTTCCGGCGGTTGGGCAGCCCGGTGAGGACGTCGGTGAGCGACTGCTCCTGCGCCTGTTCGAAGACCAGGGCGTTGGCGATCACGTTCGAGGCGTGGCTCGCCACGCGCGCGAGGAAGCGGCGGTGGTCGGCGGTGTACACCCCGCGTTCCACGTCGTACACCGCGATGGCGCCGAGCGTGCCGGCCTCGGTGGCGAGGGGGGCGACGGCCACGGACTGGAGGCTGACCGGGGCGCCGAGCACCGAGGCGGGCGCCATCGGCAGCTGCGACGCGAGCCCCTCGACGCTGCCGGCCGTCAGCCCGCGGATCGCGTCCTGGTGCGATCCGACGACGTGGGCGCACATCAGGAGCCCCGAGATCGGCTCGAACAGGAACAGCGCGCAGGCGTCGAGCGGCATCATGCTGATGAGCCGCGTCGAGATGAGCGACAGGGCGTCCGACAGGCGGAGCGACGCGCTGAGCGACTGCCCGATGTCCCGGAGCACGTGCTCCTCGCGGTGCGCGACGGCGATGTCGGCCAGGGCGGTCTTGGGCCCGTCCGGCTCGGCCGACGATCCGGGGCGCGCGCGCTCGGACGCCGGAGGCTCGTCCCGGCGGATCTGCGATTCGATGGCCGGCAGGATCTCGATGAACTTCTCGACAAGGCCCGGGTCCAGCGTCGAGCCCCCGTTCTCGCGCACCGTGGCGATGGCCTCGGCGTAGGTGCGCGCGGGCCGGTAGGGGCGCTCCGTCAGCATGGACGTGAAGCAGTCCACCACAGCCAGGACGCGCGCACCAAGGGGGATCTCCTCGCCCTTGAGGCCGGACGGGTAGCCCCGCCCGTCCCACCGCTCGTGGTGCGCGAGCACCAGCGGAGCGACGCTGTACGGGAACGGAACCGACGCGATGATGTCTGCGCCGACCCGCGGGTGGATCTTGAGCCGGTCGTACTCGTCGTAGGTCAGGCGGCCGGGTTTCGACAGGATGTGCTCGGGAACGGCCAGATTGCCGATGTCGTGGAGCAGGGCCGCCATCTTGACCGCCTGGACGTCGCCTTCGGCCAGCGCCAGCGCGCGGGCCAGGCCTTCCGCGTAGACCTGGGTCCGCTGCATCTGCGCTTCCGTCGTGCTGTCCTTCGCCTCGATGGCGAGGGCGAGCGCCCGGATCATCGAGAGGTGGACGTCGGACATCTCCTCGACCTGCCGCCGCTCGGCGGCGAGGCGGTCCACGTGCGCCCGATAGCTGCGGTAGATCAGAAACGCCGGCGCCGCGAAAGCCACCACCCACCAGTGGCGCTCCCCCTTGACGACCTCCGCGATCAGGAAGGCCGCGGCGGCGCCGATGAAGTAGCCCGGCGCGCGCGCCACGATCCGCGCTTCGACGGCGGCGCGCGTCTCGCGGCCGGCCGACGCGGCGATCACCAGGGCGACGAGGCCGCTGCTGACGAAGAAGTACGCCGTCGCGCCTCCCATGACCGACGCCAGCCCGGACCAGAACGCCGGCGGCAGCAGCCCGGCCATGCCGCGCCACACGAGGCCGGCCGCCGCGACGCTCAGTGCGGTCGTGCCCAGCGAGAAGAGGGTGCGGTACCAGGACCTGGCGTCCCGCTCGCGGAACGCGCTCCCGCTCCAGGCACCAGCCACGGCCAGCGGCACGCTGGGCCACGGGCCCACGAGGAGAATCGACAGGATGCTGGTCACGTACGAGAGAGAGATCGCTGCGCCGCCCCGGACCAGCGGCAGCTCGATCCTGACGGCGTTCGTGAGGATCGACAGCAGGAACAGCCCGGCCAGTATCGGCCAGGGGCTGGCATCGAAGGCCCTGACGCCGCCGACGACCGTGACGGCCGCCGCCACCGTGGTCAGCACGACGCCGAGCTGGACGAGCGGGGGCAGTGCGCTGAACCCCGAGCGCTCGCCGTAGCGCCCCCAACCGGTCCGAACGGCAGCCGACTGGCCCGCGCCCGGCATCACTGCGCTCCTCGCTCGCCGGCATCCGCCAAGACCGGCGCAGGCGCGAAGGCGGGGGGCGCCGGCGACGCGGCCCGGCGCTCGGCGGCGTCCACCAGGTCTTTCCAGCGGAGCCCGTCGTGCGGACTGCTCGCGAAGCCGACTCTCAGCAGCGAATCCGGGTCAGAGGGCGGAACGATGTCGGCCGGCAGCGCGGATGCGACGCGGGCGCTCACCAGGGCCCCGGCCGAAGGGTCGGAGTCCCGCATCAGCACGACCAGCGCGCTCTCGGACGGGCTGTAGATCAGATCCGCGACGCGCGTGGCGCGGCCCACGGCCATCTTGGCCTGCAGCATCAGGGCCTCGTCGCCCGCGCACTTCACGAAGAGCACCGCGCGCGTGCGGCCCGGCTCGTCGCCTTCGTCGGCGGCGAGCAGATCGCAGAAGGTGCCGGCGCCGGACGGACAGGGCGCACCGGCGTCGCGGCGCCGGGATCGGCTGCGCTCCGTCCGCACCGCCCGGTCGAAAGCCGCCGCTACCGCGTCGCTCACGAGCTCGATGGCCTGGCGCTGTTCCTCGCGGAACGCGCGGCTCCGCAGGGAGTAGAGCGTCACGACGCCGAGCGTCGTGCCGGCGAGCTTGAGCGGCAGACTCAGCAGACTCCTGAACTTCGGCTCGAGGCCGTCCAGGCGGTCCTCGAGATCGAGCGAGGGGTCGCCGTTGAGCAGCGACTGCCCCCGCGCGGCCACCCACCCCGTGGGCTTCTGGCCGATGGGGATCCTCACGCCGCGCGCGAGGGCCTCGCCGAAGCCGGACGCGTAGACCGCGATCATCTGGTCGGCTGCTTCGTCCCGCCGGTAGAAGACCACCAGCCCGGCCGGCGCGAGCTTCAGGAGATGGCGCGCGACGATCTCGCACGTCTCGCTCACTCCGGCGGCGGGCGCGAGGCAGGTCAGCGCCCGGTGCAGCTGCACGAGAGTGGCGGTGTCCGAAAGCCGCAGTTCGATCGGGAGCGGGCGGACATCGTCAGCATCGGGCACCGCGCTGGCCGGGGCGCTCGGCGGGGCGTCAGCGGATTCGGCGTCGTCCGCGTCGTACGGCTCGTGGCGCACGTCGTCCTTGATGGCTTCGAACGCCCGGACGACTGCGGGATCGTACATCGTGCCGGCGCGCTCCCGGACGATGGCCATGGCTTCGTCATGGGTCATGCCCAGCCGGTACGGCCGCCGCTCGCGCAGCGCGTCGTAGCAGTCCACCACCGAGAGGATGCGGGCGCCGATGGGAATCGCCTCGCCGCGCAGGCCGTCGGGGTACCCCGCTCCGTCCCAGTTCTCGTGGTGGTGCCGGATGAGCGGCGCCAGCGGCAGGTCGAAGCCGATCCTCGACACCATGTCGGCGCCGAGGGTCGTGTGCGTCTTCATGATCTCGTATTCGTCAGGGGTGAGCCTGCCCGGCTTCTTCTGAATGTGCTCCGGCACCTTGAGCTTCCCGAAATCGTGCAGCAGCCCCGCGAAGGCGATCGCCCTCTGCTCCCGGGGGTCCGAGATACCCATCTGCCGAGCAAGCCTGACGGCGGCCTTTCTGACGCGGCGGATGTGGCTGAGGGAGCGGCCCGGGTTCTGCGCTTCGGCCGTCATGCCGAGCGTCTCAACGAGCCGCTCCTGGAGCTCCTCCATCTTCTTGACGTAGGCAGCCTGGTCTTCCAGCCGGCGCCGCGAGAGCCACAGACTGGAGTAGGGCGTAAGGACCAGCGGCGCCACGACGACGAGCACCCGGAGACCGGCGCTAGCGCCGGCCGTCGTCAGGTTGACGGCCAGGACGACGGCGATGGAGGCGTTGCTGAAGTAGTTGACGCTGACATCGCGCAGGTACTTGCGCCACAGGACCAGCGGAGGCTGCTTCGTGGAGGTGGCTTCTGCGACGGCGTTCAGCCCGCCGTTCATCACGAAGTAGGCCACGGCCATGGCGAGCGCGGGAAACGCGACGTCGGCGACGGAGGCGCCGCTGGCCCCGAGCGGGACGGGGCCGCCGGACCAGACGTAGCACCTCGAAGCGACCCACACGGACAAGGCCGGTTCCGCGAGGTTGAACGCGGCATGGGCCAGCGCCTTTTCCTTGTCAGCGTGCCAGGGCGAGCTGCGATCTCGCTGGCGCTCCCGCGCGAGCCGGAACGCCAGGCCCCCGAGCGCCACGGTCGCGACGGCCGGCGCGCCCCCGAAGAGCAGGATGAGCAGGAAAAGAAAGATCTCGGACGGCGACACGTGGGCGACCAGGCCGGGGATGGTGAGGTACTTCTCGTACTTGGCGGCCAGCGCATCCGAGCCGATCGTCAGCACCGCCAGGATGATCCACAGGTAGGACACCGGCGCGCGGTGGAGCGAACACAGGGCGTCCCCCAGGGCGGCGACGCCGAGGACGAACACGGCTGCCACGAAGGCCCTGTTCACACCCGAACCGCAGCCGGCGGCCGGTGTCACGTGCGCTTCTCCTGGGCGAGGGCGAAGTCGGCGATCTTGCGGTAGAGGGTCTCGCGGCTGATCTGGAGGACCTGGGCCGCGCGCTTCTTGTTCCACTGCAGCGCGTCGAGCACGCGCCGGATGTGGTCGCGCTCGACGTCGCGCAGCGGCACGAGGAGCGGCGCGTCCGGCCTGGCGGCCGCGGTGACGGGATGGAGGAATTGCAGGTCCTTCGCCCGGACGAGGCCGTCGCGCGCCGAGAGGGCCGCGCGCGAGACGGTCGTCTCGAGCTCGCGGATGTTGCCGGGCCACGGGTATGCGACGAGGAGCTGCAGCGCGTCGGGGGCAAGCCGGCGCGCGTCCAAAGGCAGGCCCTGGCTGGCGCAGAACCTCGCGAGGAAGCGGTCGGCGAGGACGGGGATGTCCGCCGGGCGCTCGCGCAGCGCGGGCAGCCGGATGGCGAACGCGTTGAGGCGGTAGTACAGGTCCTCGCGGAACGTCCCGTCGCCCACCAGCGCCTCGAGCGGACGGTTCGTCGCGCAGATGAGGCGGAAGTCCACCTCGATGCTCGTCCGCCCGCCCAGCCGCTCGACGCGGTGCTCCTCGGTCACCCGGAGCAGCTTCGCCTGCGCCATCGGCGAGAGGTCGCCGACCTCGTCGAGGAAGAGCGTGCCGTGGTTCGCGAGCTCGATGCGCCCGGGCTTGCGCTCGAAGGCGCCCGTGAAGGCGCCGCGCTCGTACCCGAAGACCTCCGACTCGAAGAGCGAGTCGGGCAGCGCCGCGCAGTTCACAGCCTGAAACGTCTGGTGCTGCCGGCTGCTCAGCTCGTGGATGATCCGGGCGACGACTTCCTTCCCCGACCCGGTGGGCCCGAGGATCAGCACGGACAGGTCCGTCTTGGCGACGGTGCGGATCGACTCGAAGATGACCATCATCTTCTCGTCGCGGCCGATCATCTCGCGGAAGCGCTGGATTGCGGGCGACCGGTCTTCTGCGGATTCGCCGGGCCGGTCCGCCAGGAAGTCCTCCACGAGGCGGGCGTAGTCGGGATCCGGCGGCCGCGCGATCTGGTAGAGCACCGGGTCCGCGCTGACGGCGCGGACGACGCCCGCGCTGACGAGTTCGCGCAGGCAGTTCACGACGTCGACGCGGATGCGGCCGAACGTCTGCATGAGCGCCTCGACGTCGTAGGTCTCGTACGGCCGCGCCCCGAGGTAGCGGAGCAGGCCGGCGCGCAGCGGCGATTGGACCAGCACCATGAAGCGTGTCCGGAGCTGCGAAGCCGTCCTGGCCGTCTCGGCTGTCGGAGCGGCTCCTGACATATGGGGCGTGGTAGTGCGATTGAGCATCCGATCGCCTCGTTCTCGTCCACCCGGTGTCTCAAGAGCCGTGCCAGGCGGACGAGAACGAGGCAGTCGATGGTTTGTGGCCGAATTTCGCGCGTTTGCCGCGGCGTCGCCCCGCGCCGCGCTACGCGGAGTGTGGCCCGCGGCCGGCCGGGCTACACGTTGTGTGAGGTTTCGGGGCACGCCGCCGGGGGCGTTCGCCTCGCGACGGTACACGCCCCGTCCCGGGCGCGGGGCGCCGCCGCGGCAGGCCGCGGAAAGAGGCTGTCTGGAGACGCGGCAGGGGTGTCAGCTTTCGAGGCAGCGCAGCGGAGACGTCGTCAGCGGGCCGACGGGAGACTGGCGCGGCCGACGAGCTGGCCCGCCTCCGTGACCACCTCCAGCGTGAGCGGGCCGCGCCCTGAGGACGGCGCGATCGCCACCGTACTCCAGAGGCGGAACCCGCCCTGCCGGCCGCCCGACACGCCGTAGCCGGCCGAGGAGCGGAGCAGCCTGCCGTCGCGGGACCACTGCAGCATCACGCGCTCCTTCAGGCCAAGCGGCGCGCGCAGCGCCGTCGAGGCGTAGACCCGGCCCGCGAAGCCCTCGGGCAGCGCCGGCAACGGCTCCGTCACCAGCAGTGTCGCGCGGTTCATGCTGGTGCCGAAGCGCGTCGTTTCCAGCCTCAGCGGGGCAGGAGGTACGAAGGGACGGACGATGTCCGCCGCCCAGAAGACCAGCAGCGCCGCTGCCGCTACGGGCCCCAGCCACCACACCAGGCGCCGGCCCCGGCATGCGATCGCCACCAGGCCCGCGGCCGACGCGGCCGCCGCGATCGGAAGCGAGTCCCTCGTGCTCGTTCCGAGCATGACGGGCAGCGCCAGGTTCACCACGGCGAACACGTTGAACGCGAAGAAGGCGGCCGCGAAGCCGCGCCGCACCGACAGCACCCGGTCGTAGACGAGATCGAGCGTGGACGTCACCGCCGCGGCGGCGAGGACCGCGACGAACACCACGTTACGGGAGCCGAACGTGGCGCTGGCCGCGTAGGTGGGCAGGATGAAGAAGAGCAGCTGCTGATAGAGGTTCTTGTTGACGTAGTTGACCGCGAGGCGCGCCCGGCCCCACCAGACGCCCGCCCGGACGTTGACCACGTCGGCGAGCAGGAGGCTGAGGACCGCGATGGCGAGCAGGTAGAAGCCGGAATAGCGCAGCCACGCGAAGTTGCGCGACCCGAGCCACATGATGCCGACGCCGAGCGCCAGCACGTACGCGCTGTGAAGCCACCACAGCAGCGTCTCGTGGCGCGCCAGCCGGCCCAGGACGCGCGCCGGCGCGGCGCGCCAGCGCGCGTCTCCGTCGCGTTCGGGCACGGCCGCCTACTTCTTGATCGGCAGCGGGGGCGGCGGCGCCAGCTTTGCCGGGTTCGTCCTCATCAGGTCGAGGATGACCTCGATCGCCTTGTCCAGCTGCTGGTCCTCGCCGGCGTACTCACGCGCCGGGTCGTTGTCCACTTCGATGTCCGGCTCGACGCCCACGCCCTCGATGACCCAGCTCTTCCCGGCGACGTCGTACCGCGAGAACTCCGGACGGTTCAGCACGCCCCCGTCCAGGAGGGGCAGCGTCCCGCGGATGCCGACGACGCCGCCCCAGGTCCGCTTGCCGATGACGGGGCCAATCCTGTGCGTCTTGAAGCGGTAGGTCACCAAATCGCCGTCTGAGGCCGAGAACTCATCGGCCAGCAGCACCTTCGGGCCGAGGATCATCGCGCCCGGGTTCGCCTGCGGGTTGCCGTTCCGCGCGATGTTCACCATGACCAGCTCGCGCCGCAGCCGCTCGATGATCATCGGCGACACGTTGCCGCCGCCGTTGCTTCGGACGTCGACGATCATCGCCTCTTTCTCGGTCTGCGGATAGAAGTACTTGGCGAACTCGTTCAGGCCCGGGACGCCCATGTCCGGAATGTGCATGTAGCCAACCCGGCCGCCGGTGGCCTTCGCGACCTTCTCCAGGTTGCCCTGGACCCAGTTGAAGTAGTAGAGGCCGCGTTCGTCTTCGACGGGAACCACGACCGTCTCGCGCGCGCCCTCCATCGAGGGCCTCGCGTTGAGCGAGAGCGTTACCTGCTTGCCGGCTTTCCCGACGAGGGCTTCCCAGATGTCGGAGAGGGCGGCCGTGGGCCGGCCGTCGACCGCCAGGATGTAGTCGCCGACTCTCGCGTCCACGCCGATGTCGGTGAGCGGGGAGCGGAGCGCGGGGTCCCAGTTCTGCCCCTTCAGGATCCGGGTGATCCGGAACGCCTTCGACTGCGGGTCCCGCTCCAGTCGCGCGCCCAGCAGCCCCATCGGCACGCGCTCGAGGCGGGGCAGGTCGCCCCCGCCCACGTACGCGTGTCCCGCGTTCAGCTCGCCGATCATCTCGCCGATGACGTACGTGAGATCGGCGCGGTGGTTGACGTGCGCCAGCAGGGGTTCGTACGTGCGCCGGGCGCCGGGCCAGTCCACGCCATGCATGTTCGGCGCATAGAAGAAGTCGCGCATCTGCCGCCACGACTCGTGGAAGATCTGCCGCCACTCGGCGCGGCGATCGAGGGTGACCTTCAGGTCGCCCAGATCGAGGAACTCGCGCGGCTCGGCCTTGCCGGTCGGCGCGTCGATGATCGCGTAGCGCTGGCCCTGCTGGACGAGCAGCATCTTCTTGCCGTCGGCCGAGAGCGCGAAGCCGAGCCCCGCTCCGATCTGCGTCTCCGCCTGCTTCTCCAGGTCGTAGACGTACAGCGCGGGCGCCTCGCGTGCGTTCGTGCGCACGTAGTAGATCCGGTTGCCCGCCGGGGCCAGCGATCGGTAGGTGCCCGGCGGCGTCGGGACGACGCCGATCCGCTCCATCAGCCCGTCCTCGTCCACCTTCAGGGCCGGGGCGCCGTCGTCTCTGCCGGGCGGCGCCGCCTTCGCGTCCGCGGCGCCCGCGCCGGGAGGCTTCGCCTCCCCGGGCTTCGCATCCGCGGGCGTTGCCTCGTCCTTCAGCTTCACCTCGTCGCTCTTGGGCGCGAAGGGGCTCTTCGTGTCCTTCGCGAGCGTGACGAAGTAGATGCGGGACATGTCGGCGTAGATGTGCTCGAACTCGGTCTGGCCGTAGGTCGGGCTGAAGCTGCGGGCCGACACGAAGAAGAGCAGCTTGCCGTCGGGGCTGAACGCCGGGCTGGAAGAGCCGAACCAGGCGTCGGTGGCGGCGATGGTCCGCCTGCTGTCGAGGGAGTAGAGGTAGATCCGCTGCGGGCCCTGCACCTCGGGCTTCGCGTAAGCCACGAACCGGCTATCGGGGGACCACGCGTAGTCCCGGATTTCGAACGCCGCCGACTCCGCCACGCGAGTCACCGCCTTGGTGGCGACGTCCACGACGTGCAGCTGCTGCTGCCGATTGGCCCACAGCAGCTTCTTGCTGTCGGGCGACCACAGGGGCTGGTACATGTAGTTGGCGTTCCCGGACGTGACCTGCGCCGCCGCGCCGCGCCCGTCCTGCGGCGCCACGTAGATCTCGTCCTCGCCCGTGGCGTCCGAGATGTAGGCGACCCACCGCCCGTCCGGCGACCATCTGGCATCACGCTCGTGGACGCCTGGCGTTCGCGTGAGGTTGCGGGTGGGCCCGTGTTTCGCGGGCACCGTGAACACGTCTCCCCGCGCCCCGAAGAGCGCCCGGCTTCCGTCCGGGGCGATGTCCGAGGTCGTGATGCTCCGGCTGACGTCCACGATCGCGCCGCGACCGCCGTCGAAGTCCTCCCGGATGACGATGGGGACTCTGGCCACGCGCTCGGTCGCCAGGTCGAGGCGGTAGATCCAGCCGCCGTTCTCGAAGACGATGGCCGCGTCACCGAGCGAAGGGAACTTGACGTCGAACTCGGCGAACGACGTCAGCGCCTTCGTCTGCCTGGTGGCGAGGTCGTAGCTGTAGAGGTTCATCCGTCCGCGGTCGCCCCGGTCGGACGCGAAGTAGACCTTCGATCCCCTCCACATCGGGATGATGTCCTGGGCCGGGTTGTTCGTCAGGTTCGTGGTCGTCTTCGCGGCGAAGTCGTGCAGCCAGACCTCGTCGGCCTGTCCGCCGCGATAACGCTTCCAGGTTCTGAATTCCCGGAACACGCGGTTGTAGACGAACTGGCGGCCGTCGGGCGAGAACATGCCGAAGCCGCCGCGGGGAAGGGGCACTTCCTCGATGGGGCCCCCGTCGACCGAGGCGAGGTAGAGCTGGCCGCGGAAGTCGTTCCACTCCGTCCGCCGGGACCGGAACAGGATCTGGGTCGCGTTCTTCCACCCGATCACGATGTTGTTCGGCCCCATCCGGTCCGACACATCGTCGCGGCCCAGCGTGGCGGTGTACGTGACGCGTTTCGGCACGCCGCCGTCGGAGGGCATCACGTAGACCTCGGTGTTGCCGTCGTACTGGCCCGTGAAGGCCAGCCGCTCGCCGTCCGGCGAGAAGCGCGCGAACATCTCGAAGCCGATGTCGCTGGTCAGCCGGCGGGCCGTGCCGCCTGCGGCGGGTACCGTGTAGAGATCCCCCGCGTACGTGAACACGATTCGATTGCCGTGGATGGCCGGGAAGCGGAGCAGCCGTGACTCGCCCGCCGCGGGGGCCTGCGAGTGCAGCGTGACGGTTGGCGTGGCGATTGCGGCGGCGGCCGCGCACGCGAGCAACAGGGCCAGGCGTTTCATGGGCGTGTGACTCCAGTTCGAAGGATTCTACACGCCCAGCGGGATCGGCCGCCACGCCCGGCGGCCAGGGGCCGCGCGCGCCGCGGAGGTCAGTCGGTCGATGGACCGGGCTCACGGCCCGGTGGGATTAGAAGCCTCAACCGCCGCCGGTCGAGCAGGACGGGCGGGAGTGCCCGGCCGAGCGATCCCCGCCGGGGCCGCCGACCCCGAACCTCGAGGCCTGCTTCTCCAGGTCCGCGCTGTCGCAGCGAGGGCAGACGGTCGTCCGGCTCCCGATCACCAGCGTCTCGAAGTGCTGACCGCAGGACTTGCAGCGAAATTCGAACAGAGGCATGGTCCGCTCCGTTCACAAGGATGCAGCGCAAGGCGCGAAGGTGACACCCACTGCCCGGCCGGGCGCCGCCGCGCCTGCCGGAGGGAGGCATGCCGGGATCCTTCGGCGCCGAACGGCCTGTGCTAAAGTGCCAGCGCCCCAGGGAGGGCGAGGATGCCCTACAGAACGATCATCGAGCCGTTCCGGATCAAGTCGGTGGAGGCGGTGAAGTTCACCACCAGGGAAGAGCGCCGGGAGGCCCTCGTCCGGGCCGGCTACAACGTGTTCCGCTTGCACGCCGAGGACGTGCTCATCGACCTTCTGACCGACTCCGGCACCGGAGCGATGTCGGCTGCGCAGTGGAGCGCCATCATGCAGGCCGACGAGTCCTACGCCGGCAGCCGTTCGTTCTACCGATTCGAATCCGTCATCAGGGACCTGACCGGGTTCGCGCACGTCATTCCGACCCACCAGGGCCGGGCGGCGGAGCACATCCTGTTCCGGACCCGGTTGCGCCCCGGCCAGGTCGTGCCCAACAACAACCACTTCGACACCACCCGGGCCAACGTCGAGGCCGAAGACGTCGAGGCGCTGGACCTCGTCATCGAGGAAGGGCGCGTGCCGGGACTCATCCATCCCTTCAAGGGGAACATGGATCTCGGCGCGCTCGAGCGGCTGCTCGAGACGCGCGGGGAACGAGTGCCGCTCGTGATGGTCACTGTCACGAACAACTCCGGGGGCGGCCAGCCGGTGTCCCTCGAGAACCTGCGCGGAGTGCGCCGCATCTGCGACAGGTACCGGAAACCGCTCTTCCTCGACGCCTGCAGGTTCGCCGAGAACGCCTGGTTCATCAAGACGCGGGAGCCCGGGCAGGCGGGGCGCTCGCCGAAGGCTATCGCGCAGGAGATGTTCTCGCTGGCGGACGGCTGCACGATGTCGGCCAAGAAAGACGGCCTGTCGAATATCGGCGGTTTCCTGGCCATGAACGATCCCGGATGGGCCGAGGCCGCCCGGAACCTCCTGATTCTGACCGAGGGGTTTCCGACCTACGGCGGGCTGGCGGGATACGATCTCGAGGCGATCGCCCGCGGCCTCGAGGAGGTGGTGGAGGAGGAGTACCTCCGCTACCGGATACGTTCGATCGAGTATCTCGGCGAGAAGCTCATCGGGGCGGACGTCCCCATTATCCGCCCGCCGGGCGGGCACGCCATCTACCTCGACGCGCGCGCGCTCCTCCCGCACGTGCCGCCGCTGCAGTACCCGGGGATCGCCCTGGCGAACGAGCTCTATCTCGAGGCGGGGATCCGGGGCGCCGAGATCGGCACCGTGATGTTCGGCCTGAGGCCCGATGGCAGCGAGCGGCCCGGCCCGATGGACCTCGTGCGCCTCGCCATCCCGCGCCGGGTCTACACCCAGTCTCACGTGGACTACGTCGCCGAGGCCGTCATCGCGGTCGCCGGCTTGCGGGGCCGGATGCGCGGCTACCGGATTGTTTCGGCGCCGAAGACCCTCCGGCACTTCACTGCCGCCTTCGCGCCGTTGGAGTAGGCCGGCCGGCGACTATTGAGCGCCTTCCCGCTGGCCGATAGTCTCGAGTAGCCGCGGGAGCGCCATGCCGCCAGAGGGGAGGTTCGCCACGCCGGTTCCGGAGCAGCCGGGCGGGAGCCTGCCCTGCCCGCGATGCGACCGCCTGGTGGCGCCCAGCCTCGTCTCGTGTCCGCACTGCGGCGTCGACCTCGCCCTCGCGGCGGTTCTTGCCGAGCGGCAGGCCCTGAGCGTGCTGCCTGTGGAGCCGGACGCCCCGTTCGTGGGCGACGCGATGCTCTCGCGCTTCGGCGAGTTCCTGATGAAGAAGGGCTACATCACCGAAGCCCAGCTCGAGGACGCGCTCGCGCGGCAGGGCGAGATCGCCCGCATGGGCATGCGGGAGACGCTCGGACAGGTGCTCCTCGAGCAGCGCGTGATGACGCGGGAGCAGCTCGAGCTCGCCAGCGTCGAGCAGGTGCAGGAGCTCCAGAACGCCCTGCGCGCGGCAAACGCCCAGCTCGAGCAGCGCGTCGCCGAACGAACGCGCGAACTCGAGCGGGCCTACCGCCGCCTCACGGAGCTCGATCGGCTGAAGAGCGACTTCATCTCGAACGTCTCGCACGAGCTGCGGACCCCGCTGACGAAAATCAAGGGGTTCCACGCGCTGCTGTCCGCCGGCGAGCTCGGGCCCCTCACGGGCGAGCAGGAGCAGGCCGTCGAGATCATGGGGCGGGGCGTTGCTGAGCTCGAGCGGCTGGTCGGCGACCTGATTCAATTCGCCACCGGCGCCAAGGGCGAAATGGCCCTGAGCCTGGCGCCGTTCCCAGCCGGGCCCCTCGTGGAGGGCGCCGTCGCAGCCGCGCGGGCGCGGGCCGAGACGCGGGGGATCGCCCTGGCGTGCCGGCCGATCGCCGCCGGGCTGACAGTCACCGGGGACGTCGAGCGCCTCCGGTGGGTCATGGCCCAGCTGCTCGACAACGCCATCAAGTTCACGCAGCCGGGCGGCAGCGTCGAGGCCGGTGCGAAGCCGGTCGAAGGCGGCGTACGGTTCTGGGTGGCCGACACGGGAACGGGCATCAGCGAGGAGCGCCTTCCCGAGCTCTTCGAACCGTTCCACCAGCTCGACGGCTCGGCGACGCGCAAGGCCGGCGGGACCGGCCTGGGTCTCGCCCTCGTCAAGATGATCGTCTCGGCGCACGGCTCGACGGTCTCGGTCGTGAGCCGGCCTGGCGTCGGCAGCCGCTTCAGTTTCGACCTGGGCACCTCCGCGGAGGCGGCGCCCGACGCGACCGCGGACGCCGGCGGCTGACGCCCGTTCGCATCCCGACGCTGCTCAGCGCTCGCCGCCGACGGCCCTGGCGCCACCGCGTCAGCCGTGCCGATGCCCGAACGCGGCGTGCGCGCGGTCAGGTCCGGGACGCGAGGCGAGGTGCGCGTCGAGCCACGCGAACCAGCGATCCATGCCTTCGCCGGTCCTGGCCGACACGCGGAAGACGGCGGGCGCCGGCATCACCCTGGCGATCGCGTCGTCGAGGAGCTCGAGGCTGAGGCCGAGATGGGGCAGGAGGTCGGTCTTGGTGACGAGGACGAGGTCGGCCTTCCGGAACATGACCGGGTACTTCAGGGGCTTGTCCTCGCCCTCGGTCACCGCCAGTGCGACGACGTTGAAGTCCTGACCGAGGTCGTAGACGGCGGGGCACACGAGGTTGCCCACGTTCTCGATGACGAGCAGACTGGCGCCGTGCAGCGCCTCGTCGTGGAGCGCCTCGTGGATCATGCCCGCGTCCAGGTGGCAGGCGGAGCCCGTCGTGATCGCCCGCGCCGGGATGCCCGCCGCCCGCAGCCGCTCGGCGTCGCGCTCCGTCTCGAGGTCGCCGGTGATGGCCGCGATGCGCGCCCGCGAGCCGAGGGCCGCCGCCGTCGCCTCGAGCACCGCGGTCTTGCCGGACCCCGGCGATCCCATCAGGTTGATCGCGAGCACCCCGTGCGCCGCGAAGTGCTCGCGGTTGTGGGCCGCCTGTCGGTCGTTCGCCGCGAGGATCTCGCCGCGCAGGTCGACCGAGACCCGGTGCGGGTCTCCGCATCCGCAGTATTCGCACATCAGGGCACCTCCAGTTCGATGCGGCCGAGCAGGATTTCGCCGCCCGCCGCGAGCCGGGCGGGGAACCCGCACCCCCCGCACTGCAGCCGCCCGCCGCTGGGGACGGGCTGTCCGCACCCCGAGCACACCCATGTCGCGGGCACGCGCTCGATCTCGAGCGCGGCGCCCTCGCACATCGTGCCGGCCCGGACGATCTCGAAGGCGCTCTCGAGCAGGTCCGCCTCCACCCCCGAGAGATCGCCGATACGCACCACGATGCGGTGCACGGCGAGCGCGCGGCGGGCTGCAGCCTCTTCGCCGACGCGATCCATGAGGGCCTGCATCAGGGCGTACTCGTGCATCGCCGGCCTCAGCAGATCCTTGGAAGCGGCTCGCCTTCCGGCTCGGCGAGCAGCCGTCTGCCCACTCCGGTATCGAGGATGACCGCGCCCGCGTGGGCGCCGATGCACCGGCCGATGCACGCGGCGCCGCGCCCGAGGGGATGGGCGCGCAGCGCGTCGAGCACCGCGTCGGCGCGATCGGCCGACACGCCAATCACCGCGCGGCCCTCGCACGCCATGACCAGAGGATCGAGCCCCAGCAGGCCGGCGGCGCTCCGGACGCTCGGGCGGACCGGCACGCTCCGCTCGTCAATGACGATGCCGACACGGGATTTCCGGGCCATCTCGTGGAGGGCGCCTGAGGTTCCGCTGCGCGTCGGATCCTTCATGGCCGTGATCGACGTCCTGCCTGCGGCGAGGGCGGCGCGCACCAGCCCGTTGACGGGCGCGACATCGGACCGCAGGTCCCCCTCCAGCGCGAGGGCGTGCCGGGCGACCACGACGGCCATGCCGTGGTCCCCGATCGGGCCGGTCACGAGGACACGGTCTCCGGGCGACAGCCCCGCGTCGGGCACCGGCCGCTCGCAAAACGCCACGCCGGCCGTGTTGAGCACGAGGCCGTCGAGCTCCCCGCGCCCCATCACCTTCGTGTCGCCTGCCGCCACCGCCGCGCCGGCTTCCTCGCACGCCGTCCGGATCGACAGGTACACCCGCTCGAGATCGTCGCGCGGAAAGCCCTCCTCGACGATGAGGGCGCAGGTCAGGATCGGGCGCTCGGTCGCGCCCATGACGGCGAGATCGTTGACCGTGCCGCAGACGGCCAGGCGGCCGATGTCGCCGCCGGGAAAGAAGATCGGCTTCACGACGTGCGAGTCCGTCGTCAGGACCATCCACCCGCTGCCGGCCCGGACGGCCGCGCCGTCATCCAACGCCTGGAGGCCGATGCCGTCGTCGAGCGCCCCGGCGCCCAGGCCGGCCAGGCAGACCTGCTCGATGAGCGCGCGCATGGCGCGCCCCCCGGCGCCGTGCGTCAGCCCGATCCTCGCGCCTGGCCCGTCGACGCGACTCACGTGATGTCTCCGAGATCGGGATGGCCCCCGTACTCGTGCCAGATCCGGCAGGTGCCCTCGCTGCTGACCATGCACGCGCCGACGGGATGCTCGGGCGTGCACGCGTCTGCATAGAGCGGGCAGTCGCCGGGCGAGGCGATGCCCGACATGATGGCGCCGCACAGGCACTGCGCCGCATCCGGGCGGGGCGTCCGCGCCGGGAGTCCTGTGGCGTCGATAGCGAATCGGCGCCGCGCGTCGAGGCCGCCGAAGGCCTCTCGGAGGCGGAGGCTGCCGCCCGGTACCTCGCCAATCCCCCTCCAGCGCCCATCCGCGCGCTCGAACACGCGCCACATCGCCTCCTGCGCCCGCCGGTTGCCGTCTTTCGTGACGCAGCGCGGGTAGACGTTGTCGACGCGGGGCGAACCGGCGCGAATACGCTCCACGGCTCTCAAGAGGGCGGCGAGGATGTCCAGCGGCTCGAAGCCGGCGACGACGACCGGCAGGCGATGGCGCGCCACGAACGGCTCGAACACGCTCCAGCCGGTGATCGTGGCGGCATGGCCCGCGGCCAGGAACCCCTCGACCTTCGAGCCGGGGATGCCCGCCACCACGTCCATCGCGGGCGGGATGTACTTGTGCGCGCACAGGATCGAGAAGTTGGACGGCACGCCCCTCGACACGGCAGCGGCTGTCGCGACGGCCGTTGTTTCGAATCCCGTCGCGAAGAAAACGACCTCGCCGCGGATCCGGCGGGCCAGGCCGACGGCCTGGTCCACGCTGTAGACAAGGTGGACGCGCGCCCCCTCCGCCTGGGCGTCCGCCAGCGACAGGGACGAGCCCGGCACGCGCAGCATGTCGCCGTAGGTGGCGACGTGCGCGCCTTGAAGCGCCAGGGCGACGCCTTCGTCCACTTCCGGGGCGTCCGTGACGCAGACTGGGCAGCCGGGCCCCATGATGACGTGCAGTTCGCGCGGCAGCACCGCTCGAAGCCCGTACTTGGCGATGGCCTGCTCGTGGCTCCCGCACACGTGCATCACGGTCACGGGGCTCCGCCCGAGGGCCGACACCGCCTTCGCGATGGCGCCGCTCATGGCCGAGGCGCGGGCCGGATCTCTGAACGCCGCCTCCCGGAACGGCCCTTCGCGATCAGGCGTCGCCATCGCCTCCGGCCCCGGTGCCGGCAATCTCCGATCGAACGCCGTCCGCCAGGAGGTCCCCGGACTCCTGACCCGCCAGCACGGCCTCGAACAGCGCCAGCGTCTCCGCAATCTCGTCGTCGGGAATGCGGCGGATCGCGTAGCCGACGTGGTTGAGCACGTAGTCGCCCACCGACACCGGTTCGTCCACGATGTCGAGCAGGACCTGGCGCCGGACGCCCCAGAAGTCCACCGTCGCGGTGTGGCCCTCGATGGCCACGACGCGGCCCGGCACGCCTAGGCACATGGTTCCTCCACGATCGCCTGCCGTCCAGCCTCCGCGGCCGCACTGGCGGCGAGGGCCTGCCCGATCGCGATGCCGCCGTCGCCCGGCGGGACGGCACCGTGCATCAGGACCTGGACGCCCGGCCCGATGGCCTGGAGCACGCGCCGGGCGAGCAAGGCGTTCTGGAACACGCCGCCGGTCAACGCCACCGGAAGCGGCCCGGCTTCGCGCTGCACCTGCCGGACCGCGTCGCCGACCGCGGCGGCCAGGGTGTTGTGGAACCGGGCGGAGACAACGGCCGGCGCCGCGCCGGCAAGCAGGTCGGCGCAGAGCGCCCGAACCGCCGGGCGGAGGTCGATCTCGCGGAGCCCGGGGCCAGCGCCGAGGCCGAACTCGTACGCTCCATCTTCGTTCAGATCGGCGGCGAGGTTCCACTCGAGCGCGACTTGGCCCTCGTGCCGCGACTCGGGCCGGCAGAGGGCGAGCGCGCCCACGGCGTCGAAGTACCGCCCGGCTCCGTGCGCGGCCACGGTGTTGACGCGGCGCTGGAGCATCTGCGAGACGAGGGCCAGATCGCGCGCCGGGATGCGGGCGAAGATCGGGAACCGTCCGAGGGGCGCCTCTGCGCCGAGGGCATCCAGGAGCAGCGCCAGCGCCTGCCGCCAGACCTGGCGGATGGCCAGATCCCCGCCCGCCAGCGGGATCGCGCGGAGCGTCGCGACGCGCTTGAACGACAGGCAGTCGGCGAGGAGAACCTCGCCGCCCCAGGCCTCGCCGTCGGTGCCGAGGCCAGCGCCGTCGAAGGCCACGCCGAGGACCGGCCCTTCGATTCCGTGTTCCGCCATGACGCTGCACACGTGCGCGTGGTGGTGCTGCACCGCGATCTTGATCGGCTCGGGGCGCTCGCGCGCAAACCGCGTCGAGAGGTACTCGGGGTGCAGATCGTGCGCGACGATCTCCGGGGCGACCCCCAGGAACCGCTCCATGCGCGCGACGGCGTGCGCGTAGGCCTCGTAGGTCTCGACGTTCTCGAGGTCGCCGATGTGGGGGCCGGGATACGCCGTGCCGTGCGCGCCGATGCAGAACGTGTTCTTCAGCAGCGCCCCGCACGCCAGGACCGGGGACGCGAAGCGGCCGGCCGCCGGGATTCCCTTCGGGACGTAGCCGCGCGAGCGCCGGAGGACGACGGGCGCGCCAGCGATCACGCGCGCCACCGAGTCGTCGCAGCGGGTGTCGATGTCGCGGTCGTGCAGCAGGAAGAGGTCGGCGATGGCGCAGAGGCGGACGAGCGCCTCGTCGTTCCGGCAGGCGATCGGCTCCTCGGACAGGTTGCCCGAGGTCATCACGAGCGGCCGGCCGACAGCCTTCATGAGCAGATGGTGCAGCGGCGTGTAAGGCAGCATCACGCCGACCATCGAGTTGCCCGGCGCGACGTTCGCCGCAAGCGGCGCCCCCCGGCGCCGGGGAGCCAGGACGATGGGGCGCTCGATGGAGGTCAGCAGGTCGCGTTCGGGGTCGCCCAGGTCCGCCAGCAGCTCCGCGTCTCCGAGCGTCGCGGCCATGACCGCGAACGGCTTTTCGTCGCGGCGTTTTCGCGCCCTCAGGCGCGCGACCGCCTGCTCGTCCGACGCGTCGCACGCGAGGTGAAAGCCGCCCAGCCCCTTGACGGCCACGATCCGGCCATCGAGCAGGGCCGAGGCCGCCTCGCCGATGGCGTCGCGCGAAGGCCGCTCGCGCCCTTCGCCATCCGTCAGCCACACGCGCGGGCCGCACGCGGGGCAGGCATTGGGCTGGGCGTGGAACCGCCGGTCGCCCGGCGAGTCGTATTCGGCCTGGCAGGCCGGGCACATCCGGAACGCCGCCATGGTCGTGTTGCGCCGGTCGTAGGGGACGTCGGAGGCAATGGTGAAGCGCGGGCCGCAGTGCGTGCAGTTCGTGAACGGATAGCCCGCGCGTCGATCTCGCGGGTCGAGGACTTCGGCGAGACAATCGGGACAGGTGGCCAGATCGGGCGGGATCGACACGCGGCGGTCCGCCGCCGGCGCCGACGCGCGGATCTCGAACGCGCCGGCCGGCCAGCTCGCTTCGACCCGGCGGGCCTCGACCGATACGATCCGGGAGGCCGGAGGGGGCGTCGAACGGAGAGCGGATTCGAACGCCTCTATCGAGGCGGCCGGGCCGCACACCTCGATGGCGACGCCGGCGGCGTCGTTGCAGACCCAGCCCCCGAGGCCGTGTTCGCGGGCCAGGCGGTACACCCACGGGCGGAACCCTACGCCCTGGACGATTCCGCGGATCTCGAGGCGGCGGCCTTCGTCTGGAGCGGGGCTGCGCTGGACAGGCACCGCGTTCGTTTATAGCTGTTTGCCCAGCGCGAGTCCAGCGGCGGCCCGGCCGGCGGGCGGCCGAGGACGCGGGCATCCGGCTATCATGGACAGCGTGCGCGGAAGGGTGGCCGGAGGGATCGCCGTTGCTGCAGCCGCGGCGGCGGCGCTGGCGCCGCTGCCGCCGGCGTGGATCGAGAGCCACTACTCGCGTGGGTTCTATCCGGCCTTCCAGCGCGCCCTGACGCGCGCGTCGAACGCCGTGCCGATAGCCGCCTTCGACGTGCTCGTCGTGGCTGCCGCCTGCGCGGTGCCGCTCGGAGTCGTGGTCGCGATGCGGGCGCCGAAGGGCGGACGGCTGCGGCTGGCCGGTCGGCTGGCGTGGCGGGGTGTGGTGGCCGCTGCACTCGTCTACCTGGCGTTCCTGGTGGCCTGGGGGCTCAACTACCGGCGCGAGCCTGTCGAGTCGCGCCTCGATTTCGACGAGCGCAGGGTGACGGCGGAGGCGGTCGTGGGGCTGAACGACGCCGCTGTCGCCGAACTCGGCCGGCTCCGGCCGCTGCTTCCCGAGCAGTACGCCGAGTGGCCGACGGCGGCCGCCGTGGCTCGGGCTCTGGCCGGGGCCCTCGAGCAGGGGAGCCGCCTGCTGGCCCTGCCCGCTCCGATCACGCCCGGCAGGCCGAAGCGCTCGATCCTGGACCCGTTCTTCACCCGCGCCGGCGTCAGCGGTTTCACCGACCCGTTCTTCCTCGAGACGCTCCTGCCGTCGAACCTCCTGCCGTTCGAGCTGCCGTCGGTCGTCGCGCACGAGTGGGGGCACCTTGCGGGCCTGGCGCGCGAATCGGAGGCGTCGCTGTTCGCGGCCGTCGTCTGTCTGCACGGCGATGAGACCGCGCAATACAGCGCGTGGCTCGAGGTCTTCGCGGGCACGCTGATCGCGCGTGACGCGGAGGGGAGGCGCGAGGCGCGCGGCCGCCTGCCCGCCGCGGTGCGCGCCGATCTCGACGCGATGGCGGCGCGCAGCGCCCGCGACGAGGTGCGCCTGGTCCGGCGCGCGGCGTGGCGCGCCTACGACCGTTACCTGCGATCGCAGCGTGTGGCGTCGGGCGCGGCCGACTACGGCGGGGTCGTGCGGCTGCTCGCCGGGCTGCGGTTCGAGTCGGGCCAGCCGGCCGCGGCCCGCCCGGAGCGCTGAGCACCCCCGCTGCCAGCGGCTGCCCGACGCTACCCGCCGCGGCTGTGCATCTCCAGGCGAGGGTCGGCCCGCAGCGTCCTGAGGGGCAGGTACGCCCGCCGCACCGGCAGGCTCGCGCGCTCTTCGGCCCCGCGGTCGGCGCGGGCGCGCCAGCGTGCGGCGACGAGGCCCGCGAGCGCCTCGTCGGTCGCGCCGCTCCGCATGGGATCGCGCAGGGCGAGGCCCTCGGTGCCGTAGAGGCACATGTACAGCGTGCCGTCGGCCGTGAGGCGGACGCGGTCGCAGGCCCGGCAGAACGGGGACGTCGTGGAGGCGACGATCCCGAACGTCCGGCCGTCGGGAAGCGCGAAGCGCGTGGCCGGCGCAGCCGAATCCGGCTCTTCGATCGGCTCCGCGGATCCATAGCGCGCGCGGACGCGCGCAATCATCTCGGAGGAGGGCACCACCGCGTCCGCCGTCCATCGCGTCGCGCCCGCAACATCCATGTACTCGATGAACCGGACCTCCGCGCCGACCTCCGCGCCGAATTCGAGGAGGTCCGCGAGTTCGTCGTCGTTGACGCCGCGCAGGATGACGGCGTCGATCTTGACGCCGCCGAAGCAGCGCGCCGCGGCGCGGATTCCGCCCACGACGCGGGAGAGCCCGCCCTGCCCCGTGAGCGCGCGGAACCGGTCCGCCGCGAGCGTGTCCAGGCTGACGGTGAGGCGTTTCAGGCCGGCCCGCTTCAGCGGCTCGGCCAGGCGCTCGAGGAGAAGGCCGTTGGTCGTCAACGCCAGATCGGCGAGCGGCTGCGCGGCTAGTGACGCCACGAGGTCGGGAAGGCCATGGCGGAGCAGGGGCTCGCCTCCGGTCAGGCGAACCGCCCGGACGCCGAGCCCGGTGAGCACGCGGACGAGTCTCGTCGCTTCCTCGAAGCGCAGGAGGAGGTCGCGGGGCAGCCAGGCGTACTCCGGCTCCGGCATGCAGTAGTGGCAGCGCAGATTGCAGCGGTCGGTGACCGACAGCCGAAGCGTCCTCAGCGCCCGGCCGAGCGTGTCGATGAGCGGGGCGCCGCCAGTCATGGCGCGGCCGTCCGCCAGCGGCCCGGAATGACGGTCCCGCAGGCGGGGCAGCGCCCGTCGGCGGTGACGCGGCACACGCCGATCCAGTACGCCCGCCGTTCGACGAGGGTCTGCCGGCACGAGGGACAGCGGGTGTCTTCCAGGTCGCCGACTTCGCCCGCCGCGTTGCCGGCGTAGACGAAGCGGAGCCCCGCGCGGGCGGCGATGCCCGCCGCGCGCACGAGCATGGCCGGTGTCGTGGCGGCCCGGTCGGTCATGCGGTAGTCGGGATGAAAGGCCGTCACGTGCCACGGGATGTCGGGCGATACGCCGGCGAGGAACGAGGCGACTCGGCCGATCTCGTCGTCCGAGTTGTTGAGGCCGGGCACGAGGAGCGTCACGACCTCGACCCAGATGCCCATCGCGTGGAGCCGGCGGATCGTGTCGAGGACCGGCTCGAGGCGGCCTCCATAGTCCCGGTACTGCAGTTCGTCGAAGCCTTTCAGGTCGACTTTGAAGACGTCGATCCAGGGCGCCAGGTAGTCCAGGACCCTGGGCGTGGCGTGACCGTTGGAGACGTAACCGGTGAGCAGCCCCGACGCGCGGGCGGCCTTGAAGATGTCCACCGCCCACTCGGTGGTGATGAGCGGCTCGTTGTAGGTGCTGACGACGGCCCGCGCGCCGGAGCGGATGGCGGCGTGCACCAGCATCTCGGGGGTCGTTTCGACGAGGCTGGCGCCCGCGGCCGGGTCCCTGAGCGCCTGCGAGGTGACCCAGTTCTGGCAGCACGCGCACTTGAAATCGCAGCCCAGCATCCCGAAGCTGAAGGCGCGGCAGCCGGGCTCGACGTGAAAGAAGGGCTTCTTCTCGATAGGGTCGCTCTGGGCGCCGGCGACGTAGCCCCAGGGCACGCGCAGGACGCCGCCCCGGTTGAACCGCACGCGGCAGGTGCCTGGGGCGCCCTCGGCGATCTCGCACTCGTGGGCGCAGGCGTGGCACTGCACCCAGCCGCCCCCCGGCGCGTCGTACAGCGCGGAGGCGCCCTCCCGGGTGAGGGCGGCCATGCGGTCTCCGAGGCTCGTCACGCTCCAGTTGTAGCGCCGGCGTCCGCCATTTGCAACAGGCCCTTTCCCCGGCGGTCGGATCGGGGCATGATGGCGCGAGCAGCAGGAGGTCCCGCGTGTCGAAGCCCGCCCGCCTGACGTCGCTCGACGCCTTTCGCGGCCTGACCATGGCCGGGATGGTGATCGTGAACAACCCCGGCGACTGGAACAACGTGTACGCGCCGCTCCTGCACGCCGAATGGAACGGCTGCACGCCGACGGACCTGATCTTCCCGTTCTTCCTCTTCATCGTCGGCGTGTCCATCACCTTGTCGCGCGGCACGATGGCGAACCCCTGGAAGATCGTGAAGCGCGCCGTCGTGATCTTCGGCCTCGGCCTGATCCTGGCGCTCTACCCGCGATGGGATTTCAGCGTCGTGCGCATCCCCGGCGTGCTGCAGCGGATCGCCCTCTGCTACCTCGCCGCGGCGTTCCTGTTCCGCTGGACCGCGCCCGCGCACGGGTCGGACGACGCCAGGCGCTGGTCGCAGGGCCGGGCCCTGTTGATCGTGGCGGCTGCGCTGACCCTCGCCTACTGGGCGCTGATGGTGCTCGTCCCGGTTCCGGGCGTCGCGGCGGGCCAGCACCTGACGCCGGGCAACGACCTCGGCGCCTACATCGATCGCCACGTGTTCGGCGCGCACCTCTACTCGCAGACGAAGACGTGGGATCCCGAGGGCCTGCTGAGCACGCTCCCCTCCATTGCCACGACGCTCCTCGGCGGCGCGGCCGGCCTCTGGCTGGGCTCGCGGGCAACCGGCAGGCGGAAGGCGGCGTGGCTGCTCGGCGCCGGCGTTGCCGCCATGGCGCTGGGGCTCGTGTGGGACCTGGCGTTTCCTATCAACAAGAAGATCTGGACGAGCTCCTACGTCTGGTTCACCGGCGGGGCGGCGGCGGTGTTCCTGGCGATGTGCTTCGCGCTCATCGACGTGCGCGGTTGGAAGGCGTGGAGCCGGCCGTTCGTCATCCTCGGCGTGAATGCCATCGCCCTCTACACCCTGTCCGGCCTGCTCAGCAAGTTCCTGTCGAGCCACCGGATCGTTCTTGCCGACGGCAGCGCCCTCGCCTGGAGCCGCTACCTTTACACGACGTACTTCGCGCCGCTCGCCAGCCCGATCAACGCGTCGCTGCTGTGGGCCGCGGCGCACCTGGCGATCCTGTTCGTCGTGCTCTGGGTGATGGACAAGCGCGGCATCTACCTCAAGGCCTGACGCATGGCCCGCCCGGCGAAGCCGACAGGCGCGCGGCCGCGGCTGCCCAGGCCGGTGTGGCTCGTCTCGTGGACGAGCTTCTTCACCGACGTAGCCTCGGAGGCCGTCTACCCGATCATGCCGCTCTACCTGACGAGGGTCCTGGGCGGCACGGCCGTGGCGCTTGGCGTGGTCGAGGGAGCCGCCGAAGCCCTGAACAGCCTGCTGAAGATTGTCACCGGCCGGGTGTCCGACCTGCGCGGCGCGCGCAAGCCGTTCGTCCTCGCGGGTTACGGGGTGTCGACTCTCGCGCGCCCGCTGGTGGCGCTGGCGACGGCGTGGACCCACGTGCTGGCGGTGCGCCTGGCCGACAGGGTCGGCAAGGGCATCCGATCGGCGCCGCGGGACGCGCTCCTCGCGTCGTGGGCGACGCCCGACACGCGCGGGTACGTCTTCGGCCTGCACCGCGCAATGGACCACGCGGGCGCAGTCGTCGGGCCGCTGCTGGCCAGCCTGTTCCTGTTCCTCTTTCCTGGCGAGTACCGCACGCTGTTCGCCCTGACGCTCCTGCCGGGGCTCGTCGCGGTGGCGATGCTCCTGCCGGTTCCCGACGTCGGGACCCCAGGTCCCGCGCCGGGTCCGGCGGGCCCGGGCGCCGGACCGGCGGCCCTTGGCGCGCCGTTCTACCGCTACCTCGGCGTGCTCGTGCTCTTCAGCCTCGGCAACTCGACCGATGCGTTCCTCCTGCTCCGCCTGAGCGATGTCGGCGTCGGCGCGGCCTGGATCCCGATCGCCTGGGCGGCGCTGCACGTCGTCAAGGCCGTCGTGTCGCCGATTGGAGGGCTCCTCTCGGATCGGCTGGATCGACGCACCGTGATCTCGGCAGGCTGGCTGGTCTACGCGGCCGTCTACGGCGGGTTTGCATTCGCGTCGACCGCCGCGGCGCTCGTGCCGCTGTTCGTCGTCTACGGGCTGTACTACGGCCTGACCGAGGGCGTCGAGAAGGCGGTCGTGGCCGATCTGGCGCCCGCCGGCGCGAGGGGAGCGGCGTTCGGGGCGTATCACGCGGTCATCGGCGTCGGGGCGCTGCTCGCCAGCCTCGTCTTTGGTCTGGTCTGGAGGGCGGCGGGCGCGCCCGCGGCCTTCGGCCTCGGCGCGGGGCTCGCGCTCGCCTCCACGCTCCTCTTGTCCCGCCTGACGCTCGTGAAAGCCGGCGCCTGATCGCCCGGGCGAGGGCGATTCTCCGGCGCGCGGCGCGTGGCCTGCCTCCGGCGGTCCGCGCCGCCGGGCCGTCCGGCCGTATAATGGAAGATTCGTATGAGGCAAATCCTCGTCACCAATGACGACGGCGTCCGCTCCGAGGGCCTGAGGGCGCTCGCGGACGCGCTGGCTCCTCTCGGGGACGTGACCATCGTGGCGCCAGCCAAGGAGGCCAGCGCCGTCGGCCACGCGCTCACGCTGCACTTCCCGCTGCGCCTCGAGCAGGTCGGTCCGCGCACCTACGCCGTCGAGGGCACGCCCACCGACTGCGTGAACATCGGCGTCGCCGTCGTCCTCAAGAGGCTCCCCGACCTCGTCGTGTCCGGGATCAACAAGGGCTGGAACCTGGGCGACGACGTGACGTACTCGGGGACCGTGTCGGGCGCCCTCGAAGGCGCCCTGCTGGGCGTGCCCAGCATCGCCATCTCGCTGAAGCGGACGCGAGACGGGATGGACTTCTCGGACGCCGCGCGCGCGGCGGCGCGGATCGCGGAGCGGGTGCTTGCCGACGGGCTGCCGCCGCGGACCTTCCTGAATGTCAACGTGCCGCGGCGGGTGACGCATGGGTTCAAAGTGACCCGGCAGGCGACGCGCACGCACGTGACCGCCATCACCGAGCGTGCCGACCCGAAGCACCGCCCGTACTACTGGATCGACGAGGCCCAGGACGACTGGGAAGCCGACGCAGACTGCGACTACCAGGCCGTGAAGGCGGGCTACATCTCGGTGACGCCGCTGCAGCCCGACCTGACCGCGCACCGCGCGCTGGCGAGCGTCGAGCGCCTGCTGTCGGCGCCGCGCCGCAGACGCGCCGGAGGGGGAGGGAAGGGGCTGGCGGCCGTCAGCGGCAGGAAGTCCTTGGGGAAGAAGAGGCGGATCGGATAAGATGGATAGCCTGTCGGGGCGTGGCTCAGCCTGGTAGAGCACTCGGTTCGGGACCGAGGGGTCGGTGGTTCAAATCCACTCGCCCCGACCAACACATCGCAAGAGAGAGCCAGCGAGTGCTGGCTTTTTCTACGTACTGGCATAGTCGGTAGGAGTCGGACGAAGTAAGCAGGAATCGGCTGGTTTAGGCTCCTGTTCGTTATGCTGACTTTATGCTGGCTGCTGGGCGCTGGAGGGCGGAGCGGCGGATACCGGTGACCGAGTGAACTTGCAGCCGGTAAAGAAGCCGACGAGGGCGAGCAGCCTGTCCGCCGATGAGTTCCCGGAGAATGGCGCGGTCGCCGCGCTACTCACTGGCGTTGTACCACACTCCATAGTGTCCCCGACGGGACACACACTTCCGTGGAACGTGGATTTGTTCGGAACTGTAGGGCGTTCTGCCTGACCCCCTGACTGGCGGACTCCGGAAAACCGAGTCGGAGGTCACCCCAACTCACGCTCCACGTCTTGCCTTCTCCAGCAAGGCGTTCCATCGTGCGACGAGCCGATCCAAGACCTCTCCGTCATACCCCAAGCCCTTGGCCTGCTCACGATAGCGGCCGACCTCCAGCCACGTACGGTTGATCAGCGTCGGCTGGTCTTCGGCGTTGGCCGATGACACGTTGCCCATGTGCCAGTACTTCCGGTCATCGACGTACAGGTACTTCCGACGTGAAGTCCAGAAAGGCTCAACGACGCCCCACCGTTCGATGCAGTCAATCGCCGTCCGGAACGCATCGCTGTCGCCCCAGCGTTCCAGCGTGTACTCGTGCGGATATGACTCGACGTAGGTCTTGGCGAATCGCCAGCGGGAGTTGCCAACGAAGTCCGCAAACCACCGAACGTCCGCCTCTCGGTTCATCGTGTACTCTTCTCGCCCCGGATACACAGCACCCGTCACCAACGCAAACGGGTATTGGCGCATCGGCAGGGGAGACCTCTCCCCGTCCGCGAGTGCCATCGCCGTCGGGTCTTCGTTGTCAACGTCACGCCTGCGCCTCGCCGGTGCCGTCCGCCGGGCCATCGCCCAGAGCGGCGGGTTGTTGCGAGAGACTCCCGCTATTCGGCAGTACGTTGGCGACACTGCGTACCTGCTCCGCAAGATCAGCCACGACATCCTCGAGGTCAACATTCAGGCGTGGGTGCAGCGGCACGTAAAAGTGAACCTCAAATTCGCGGGCCTTGGGAGGCGCGGCGTCGAAGAGCGGCGAGAGCGTTCCCCTGACGAGCGGGCTGGCCTGCCACGCAGTGTCTAGGACTTCCAGCCAGAGTGGCGTCTCACCACACCGCGACCAGAGGCGCAGATCGAAGCTGACACAGCACCCGAACCCGTTGATCTTGCAGTACTGTCCGTACGCGCCTCTCAAACGCCTCGTGCTGAGACCCTGCGTCACGACGGTTCCATCCGCCCGGAGGAGTCCCGTCACCCTATCCACGAGGTCGCAGTATTGGTGGACCCTCCGGCCAATCTGCGGAGCAAGATCGCCGCCGGTCAAGGGCAGGAACGCCTCCTGATCCATCTGGTCGCAGAGGTCACTGAGTTGTGACAGGTCGTCTGCCGCCTCACGTTCTCCGGCCTTGTGAAGTTCACCACCAATGAAATCCAAGAGCCGCCGCCACGACGTAATCCCGATGAACCGATGCTCGGAAGTCCGGGCGCAATCCCACTGCGGCCCCGGCGTGTTGACGACGGCAGCGGCCATTCCCTTCTCCCGGCACAGACCCATTGACGGGCCCGGGTTCTTCGGTCCACTACGAAGGTGAGTCTGCGGCGGTCATCGTCACTCGCTGCGCGTAGTCTCGGGGACTGAGGCCCGCGAGAGCTCGGTGAGGACGGTGCTCATCATAGTCCCACCGGAACGCCTCGACCGTCTGCTGCGCGTCCTCGAGGGACGCGACCCACTGCACGTGGAGACACTCCTCGCGCAGCCGGCCGCTGAACGAGTCGATCGTGGCGGTGTCCGTCGGCGTGCCACGCCGACTGCAGTCGAGGCACACGGCGTGCGGATACGCCCCCAGGGCCATGGCCGCGCTCACACACTCGGGGCCGTGATCGCAGGAGATCCACTGCGCCAGCCCGCGGGCGAACCGCAGGCGTTGCAGGGCGGCCACGACATCCTGGCCACCGAGCGATTGACCGACCTCGATGGCCAACCACTCGCGGGTGACGATGTCGATGAGGGGCCAGGCACGGCATCGACGCCCGTCGGCCAACTGATCGGCGACGACAGCCCTGCTCCAGCTGTCGTGACGGGCCGTCGCCGGCTGACGCTGCTCGCGGTGGACGGCCGTCGTGCGCCGCCAGGGGCGTGTGCGGCGCAAGGCCAAGCCCTCCTCGACATACCCGCGATACACGCGCTCTTTTCCCACGTCCCCGCCCTCGCGTCGCAGCAACACAGGGAGGCGTCGGGACCCGAATCGGACGCGTGTCCGCGCCAGGTCGCGCAGCCGTGGCCGCCTCGCCGGCAGCGGACCTCGCCGGCTCTCGTACCGGAGGCTCGAGCGCCAGACCCGGGCTGCCCGACAGACGCGTCGTTCGCTCACCCCGTATCGGCCCGTCAGGTCGCGCACGACTTCGCGCTGCCCCACGGGCTTCAGCCCTTTGTGGAGAGCACGTCCTGGAGTATCACCCGGTCGAGCGACAGGTCCGCGACCACCCGCGTGAGCTT
>JAKQTR010000014.1 GCA_029562975.1 Acidobacteriota bacterium
GGCAAACCCGGCAGGGTTTTCCAAGGCGCTCGAGGGCGGCGTCTTCTCCGTCCTCAGCGCCGCCAACGTCCACGCGCGGAGAACAGAGACGAACTCAGGAACGAAGGCTACGAAAGTCCACCACTTGACGGGACACTACCCCGCCCTGACGCCCCTGCCGGCCCAAGGGCCGTGTTGGCCAATTGTTCCATTATTACTTCTCATCGCTGTGTCGAGACTGGCCGGCGGCGCGGCCTGACCGGATCTTGCTCGACAAGCCCAGGCGATGCGCGATAATAGAGCCATCGAGAAGCAAGGGGCAGGATCGCGATGCCAAGGCTCGGCCGGATCCCGCGCTCGCTCTTGATCGGCGGGTTGGCCCTTCTCTCGACGGGAGCGGCTCCGTTTACGGAACGATCGTCGGCGCGCACTTCTGACAGGCCCGAGGCCATCAAAGCCGTATCGGACCTCCGGAACGCGCTTGAACGCCGAGCTTCCCCGTCGGAGCTCCGCCGGCTTCAGCGGGCGCTGGGAAAGGCCGGATCGGCCAGCGGGCTCAACGGCTACGGGATGGCCCTGCTGCTCGCGGGTTCTCCGGGCGACGCCCTCTATGTCCTCTCCGTCGCCGCGGCCGAATTTCCGAACGACTTTTTGGCCTTCAACAACCTAGGTGCGGTCCTCAACAACCTCGGCCAGTACCGACTCGCCCGGCCTCTCCTTCGATACGCCGATGCGCTCTCCCCGGACAACCCGATGGTCTTGTCCAATCTGGGCGCGGCCGAGCTCGGCGAAGGCCGCTCTGCCGAAGCGGAGAAGCTCTTCTCTAGGGCCGTCAAGATCGCCCCGAACCATCCCCAAGCCAATTACGCGCTGGGTCGGCTGGCCCTCCGGCGGGACGATCTCGCGGCGGCCCGGCGGCACCTCGAGGTTTCTCTCGACGGCTCCTATACGGCGGCCGCGGCCAAAGCCCTCAAGGACGTGGATCGCGCCCTGCGCCGGAGCGGCTCGGCCAAGGCCGAGCCTCCCGGGGCGCCGCCGCCGGTCCCCTTACCGGCCGCCGAGGCCGGGAAGGAGGCCATGGTCCGCCTGCCGATGGTCCAGGCGAGCAACAGCGCCGAGTGCATTTCCGCCCTAAGGCGGCTGGAGGCGGAGAGAAATAAGTTCGCGGCGATGGCCGAGGCCACGTTGGCCGAGCTCCGGCCCTACTTGACGGCCGGCCCGGGATCACGGCCGCTCGGTGAAAGCGCGGCCGCCTCGGCGCAGCCGTCCGGGGCGCGGGTCCTCCGGCTGACGCCCGACAAGGCGAAGCGGGGGCAGAAGGGCGCCGAGCTATGGCTCGAGCATCTCGCCGGATCGCGGGAGCGTTTCCTCCGCGACATCCATGCCCGCTGGATGGAGGCTTTAAGGATACGCGGCGAGCTCGACAAGGCCTGGCTGGCCGAGGAAGAACAGTGCTGGAAGCTCGAGCCGAATGCCCGCGGCCGTTGCCTCGACGAAGTCAAGCGCCGCTCCTGCGCCCGGCATGCCCAGACCTTCGACGGCGAAGCCCTCGCCGTCTCAGAAGCCTACGCCCAATTCGCCCCGGCGTGGGAAGCCGCGGCCCTGGCCTATCACCGGACGGTGAATTACTGGGCCAGCTTCATCCCCGATCCCGCGGAGGCGGCCCGCGCCAGGATCGGAACGCGATTCGAAATCCTGCGTAGTATCGATCAGATCGTCGGCCATATGTTTCGTATGTACACCGCGCTGGCCCCCGACCAAAGCTGCCTCACGACGCCGCCGCCCGCCCAGTCGATCGAGGGCGAACTCCGGCTCGAGGACTTCAAGGTGCCGTGCACATTCCCCGGGCTCGGGCTCGACCTCGCCGTCGTGTCCTTCCACGTCGACTGCACGACCGTGACCGTCGGCGGGGACATCGGCGTCGCCGCCGTGGAACTGGAGTGGAACTTCGTCGAGAAGACGGGGACGCTCTTCATCGGCGCCGAGACGGGTTTCGAGGCCGGAAAACTCGTTTCGGCCGAGGCCTCCGCCAGGGCCGGGCTCGTCCTCAGCTTCGACGGCGATTCGATGACCGACATCGGGCTCGAGGCCAGAGCCTCGGCCGGGATCCGGCTCGGCCAGGTTCTCACGGCCGATCGGGCAGACGCCGAGGCCGGCGTCCGGATCGGCCTCAATTCAACGCCGACGTTCTTCTGAGAGAGGGAAAGGAGGGACGGATGGCCGCGCGATCAAGGGCTCGATGGCCCGCCGGAGCCTTGTGGTTCGCGGGTATCGCCTGCGTTTCGGGCCTGCTCCTCACCGGCGTCCGTCCCGGGGACGCGGGGCAGGCCGCGTCCGGCTGCGCCACCTGCGCCAGACGGGCCTACGTCGGACGAGCCGAGGCCGGGGCCACCGGCGTCGCCCTCGGGGAGTCTCTCGTCTCCCGCCTGGCCGAGGTCCTGACCTCCCCCTGCTTCCATCTCCAGCGGCCCGTCGCCGGCGCACCCGAGTCGGAAGCGGCCCGGTTCGGGGCGAAGGCCGAGCCACCGGAATACGTGTTCGAAGCCGAGTACGAGGAGGGGTTGAACGCCCGCGCCGCCGACGGTTCGGCCGTGATGTCTCGTCTGACCCTCACGCTGTTCTACGACGGGGAGCCCCGCGAGCGGGTGGCCAGCTGGACGGTCACGAGCCCGATCAACTCGTTCACGGCCTGCACCAATCGGATGTTCCAGAACAAGGACGCGGCGATGAAGGGCGGGCGGCCCATCGAGGCGCTCCTCGAGGACTTCGAGAGGCGCCCGGCGAGCTGCCAGATCCATCCGGGCAAGACGGACCTGGCCTGCGGCGAGACGATGGACCTCATCATCGCCGTGCTTCGGGACGGGAACGGGCGGGAGACCAGGCCCTTCAATCGGATCGTCGTCGAGGCGGAGAAGGGCGAAGTCCTCGGGGGCGAGCCCGTCGAAGGGCGTCCGAGGAGCCGGGCCTTCCTCGTCGACGACGGGATCATCGAGTTGCGCTATCGGGCGCCCGGCGGCGAAGCGGGCGCCGTCGAAGACGTCATTTCGGTCTTCAGCTCCTGTGCCGTGGCCCGGCCGGATCGTCTGCCCCTCTCGAAGACTTCCCCCTTCCGGAAGATCGGCGAGAGCCGCCTGACGGTCCACTGCGGGGCCGCGCCCGGGACCGTCGTGTACCGCCGGACGGTGTCCTGGGACGACACCGCGGCCAACCAGGCGGGGAGCGTGACCTACAAGGGGAGCCTGACCGAGGAGGTCATCCTCCGGGTCTCGCTCAAGTACACGAACCGCTACCAGAACAACGACTACTACCGCGGCGAGAGGGCCACTGCGTCGTACTCCTACAGCTATCGGAACGATGTCCTCATCAACGGCCGCAAGGCCGACGTCCTGTGCGAGAAGGTCGAGGATTCCGGCGCGTACGGGCCGCCCGAGGGCACTGCTTCCGTCGGCCTGATCGTCGAGCGCAACTCGGGCAGCTGCCGGCTCGAGATTCGCCTGCGCAGTCCCGAGAAACACGAGCGCGGCGCCTGGTACATCGGCGTCAATACGCTCCCCGACCTGCTGAAGGGAACGGTCGACGGCCGGAGCGCGCGAGGCTCCTACGCCGCGCCCGCCGGGAAGGGCGGCCGCTGGCCCGATCATCGCGACAACCAGGGAAACGATCCCGGGACGAGCTTCAGCTGGAACCTGGAGCTCCCGGATCGGAAATAGGCGCCGCCGCGCCCGACATCAAGAGGAGGCCGAGGATCATGTTCAACTCACGCGCCATGATGGTCGGACTGTTCGCGGTCTTTGTCTTCGCGGCGGCCCCCGCGGGAGCCCAGCAGGACAAGGCGGGCTGCCAGGACCATCCCCTCTTCTCGAGGATTCAGGGCTACTATCTCTATTACTGCGAAAAGAGAGAGTTCGCCGCGGAGGATTTCATAGACCCTCAAACCAAGCAGAAAGTGACGATCGAAGGGCGGAGATTGTACCTGGACTACATCACCAAGAAGGAATTTGCGGGAAAATACAGCTACCTCCAGGTGTCCCGCAACTACACGAACGCGATCACGCAGATCGGGGGCGAGTTTCATGTCAACGACCCCAAGAGCCCGAACAAGACGTCCATGAGGGTTGTCAAGGACGGCCTGGAGATCTGGGCGAAGATCCATGTAGACACGGGAGCGGACAGGTTTTACCTGACCGTCGTCGAAAGGCAGGCGATGACCCAGGAGGTCGTCGCCGACGCCAAGACGATGGCCGCCGATATCGGTGCGACGGGCAGGGCGGTCCTGTACGGCATCTACTTCGACGTCGACAAGGCCGAGGTCAAACCCGAGTCCGAGCCGGCGCTGACCGAGATCGCCAGGCTCCTGAAGCAGGACCCGGCCCTGAGGCTCTACGTCGTCGGCCACACCGACGGCACCGGCGTCCTGGAGCACAACATGAGGCTCTCGCAGATGCGGGCGGAGGCCGTGGCGAAGGAGCTCGCCTCGAAGCACGGAGTCGCCGCCGACCGGCTCAAGCCCCATGGCGTCGGCCCGCTGGCGCCGGTCGCGACCAACGACACCGAGGAGGGCAAGGCCAGGAACCGCCGCGTCGAGCTGGTCAAGCGCTAGCCCGGATTCGTCCGGGGGTGCGGGTCGGACCAGTGCCCGCTCGCTTGCCGTGGCGGCGGCGGCAGCGGGGCTTGTATGATGGTTCGTGTGTCCTGTTCGAGAGGCAGCGATGACGCTTCAGGAGACGCTGAGGAACATACTGAAACACGAGGGCGTGGTCGCCCTGGCGAGCCTGGGCGAGGATGGCCCGCACCTTGTGAACACCTGGAACAGCTACGTCGAGGTCCCGTCTGACTGCCGCATGCTCGTTCCTGTCGGCGGGATGCATCGAACCGAACGCCACATCGCGGTGAACCCCGACGTGCTGATCACCCTCGGGACCCGACAGGAGCAGGGTCGGCACGGCCCCGGCATCGGGTTTCTGATCAAGGGGAGGGCCGAGTTCGCGCAGGCGGGCCCGGAGTTCGACCGCATGAAGGCACGCTTCCCGTGGATGCGGGCCGTGCTGTCCATCCACATCGTGTCTGCCACCCAGACGCTGTAGCCCATGGCCCACGGCCCCGCGCTCATGGACACCGAGAAATTCCGCCAGGCGCTCGTCCACAGGGTGTATCACCTCGCGGCCGATCGGGTGGTGGCCCTCCACAAGCATCCTCGACACGACGAGGTCTTCTACTGCGTGAAAGGCGCGGGCTACGGCGTCCTGGAATCGGCCGAGGTTCCCCTGACGCCCGGTCAGGCCTTCATCGTCCCTGCGGGCGTCATGCATGCCCTGAGAACGGAAGGGGACCTCTACGTGACGTCGACCCTGGTGCCCCTGGCCGACGATCCTCGATTCAGCCTGTAACGGCCAGTGACCCGGCGTCCGGCGCCGCGCCGCTGGCGGGGAGCGCCTTCGTGGCCGGTGGAATCGGCGGTCGACGGCGAGGAGCCTGTGCTGGCGGTCGCGCGGATCTCCGGGTGCAGCGTGGAGCAGCGCGCCTGACGCGACGTCCGGTTCAGGAAGGGTGCTCCCGCCCGCGCGGGACAACCAGGCGGCGGCCGACGTCCTCGGCGTCCGCATCGGGACGATCAGTCCGTTCATCCAGTGGGTAGCGGTTCGCCCTGACACGCTCCGGAGCGGCGACGTCTCGGGATACGAGGTGCACGAAGGCCTGGTGAGCAGCCTCTTCCGTCCGCGCAGCACCAACATGGCGAACGTCGCGCACTTCATGTGCGCGCTGGCGAGTTACGAGGAGGCGTGGGCCCGCTGGCGCGGCGAGTTCCCGGTGATCGTCAACGCCGAGGCCCTGAAGCGCTGAGCGGCCGCGCAGCCCGCCGCTGCTCCGCCGCAGGCGGAGATCATGAGCTGGATCCCGCCCTACCAACTCGAGCAATCGCGCCAGACGCTGCGGCACAAGGCCTGCGACATCACCGCCGACCAGTGGCTCACGCGAATGAGCCTCCAGTTCTGGCTTCCTACCGAGGGCGGGGGCGTCAGGTACGTCACGTACGAAGAGCCGGTGGACGACGCGGAAGTGGCGTGGTTCCGCACCTGGGCGCGCGCGCGGCGTCAAGGTCCTGCTGACCGTCTACAACCACGACGGCAAGAAGTGGAACTGGGACCTCGCGCGGGCGGCGTTCAAAGACCACCAGGACGCTTTCGTGAAGAGCCTCGTCGCCGAGATGGACCGCCTCGAGCTCGACGGCATCGACCTCGACCTGGAAGGCAACGGCTCGCTGGACCAGGATCGCGCGGTGTTCGCCGGCTTCGTGAAGAAGCTCGCGGCCGTCCTCGAGCCGCGCGGCAAGCTGCTCACCGTCGATTCCTTCCACAGCCCCTGCTTCAACGCGCCACACATGGGCTGGTGGGAGGACTGGAAGGGGCAGGTGGACGCGATCCACCCGATGGGCTACGGCGATCTGTACGAGGGCAGCACCCAGACATTCACGCCCGAGGGCGGGTCGGTGCCGTGCATGAGCGGCGAGGCGATCTTCAGGTTCAGCTGGCAGGTGAACTGGGGCAAGACCCACGGCTACCAGGCGGCCCAGATCCTGCTCGGGCTCCCCGGGGGCCGGTTCGAGTGGGGCGAGGGCGGCAAGGGGCGCACGCTCCAGGCCCATCTCGACGAAACCGGCGAGCTTGGCGCCGGCATCTTCATCAGGGACGTCCCGAGCGCGCGCGGCGGCTCGCGCGACGCGCGATGGGGCAGCGAGGAGGCCTGGGCCGCGCTGAAGACGTTCCGGAACCGCAAGTAGCGGCCGCCGCGCGCCAAGCCTGCCTTCACCAGCGAGCGGCTGCACTCCCTGGACGTGCTCCAGGGACTCGTCATCCTGGCGATGCTGTTCGTCAACGACATCGCGGGTGTGCCGGGCACGCCCGCGTGGATGCAGCACGCGCGCGGTCGCGACGCCACGACGTTCGTCGACTCGGTCTTTCCCGCCTTCCTGTTCATGGTGGGGATGGCGCTGCCCTTCGCCCCCGGCCGCCGCCACGCCTCCGGCGAGTCGCCTCTGGCGGTGTGGCGCCACATCCTGACGCGCTGGGCGAACCTGCTCGCGCTCGGCGGCCTCTACGCGGCGAGCGCACTGCTCCACGCGCTGGCGCCTCTCAGCCCGATGTTCGGCGTGAGCAAGAACACGGCCACGCCCACCTGGTGCCTGCGCTCGGCGGCGATGACTGCCCTGCTGCGGCTGGGCGTCTACGCGCTCGTCGACCTTCGGGGCGTGCGGCGCGGCACGCGGTTCCTCGCCCAGGCCGGCGCGAACGCGCTGTTCGCGTACGTGCTGGCGTCGTTCGTGTGCCTGGCGCACACCGACATGGCGCAGGCGCAGCAGTACCCGGACTTCGTCAACCTCCGGGTACACCCGCTACTGGGACGAGTTGAGCGGCGTGCCGTTCTTCTCCAACTCCGACACCCGGACCTTCGTGACCTGCGAGGGCGAGCAGAGCCTGCTCGGCAAGGCGCGCCTCGTCCTGGATCGCGGCCTGGCCGGCATGATGTTCCGGGAGTACCGCAGCGACGACGGCCGGCTGCTGGACGCGATCGGCAAGGGCCTGGCAGGAAAGCGCCCGTCGCGCTGCGGGGCCGGCCGGAGGGTTGGGGAGGGACGCCTCGCGCGCCTCCGCTAGGGTGCTCCAATCCCTGGCGGCGGGATCTGGGCGTTGCGCGGCCGCGAGAACCTCAGGTAGAGCGCGGGCATCAGGAACAGGTTCAGGATCGTCGAGGTCACGAGGCCGCCGACGATGATGACGGCCATTGGGTGCTCGATCTCGTGGCCGGGGCGCGTCCCGCCGGCCACGATTGGCAGGAGCGCGAGCCCCGTGGCCAGCGCCGTCATCAGGATCGGCGCCAGGCGCTCCTCGGCTCCCCGGATTACCAGGTCCCTTCCGAACGGCACGCCCTCGACGCGTTCGAGCTCCCGGAAGTGCGCGACGAGCAAAATGCCGTTGCGCGCCGCGATGCCGAGGACCGTTACGAACCCGACGAGCGATCCCAGCGACAGGATGCCGCCGGTCGCGAAGGTGGCCGCGACGCCGCCTATCAGTGCGAACGGCACGCTCACGGCGACGAGCCCCGTCAGCCGCGCCGACTGGAAGTCGGAATAGAGCACGAGCACGATGCCGAGAAAGGCGAGCACGCCGAGGGCGAACAGGCGGTTCCGGCTCTCCTGGCGGGCGGCGTACTCGCCGAGCACCTCCGCGTGGTAGCCGCGCTCGAACCCGAACGCCCTGACCTTCGCCTCGATGTCGCGCGCCGTCCTGCCGAGGTCCCGTCCCCGCACGTTGCACGCGACGTCGATTCTCCGCGACGCGTTCTCGTGCTGGATCACGTTCGGAGACGGCGCGATGAAGACGTCGGCCACCTCGCCGAGCGGCACCTGTCCGCCTTCGGGCGTGTCGATGCGGATGTCGCGGATGGCCGCGATGTCGCTGTGCGTCGACGGATGGCCCCAGACGGCCACGTCGAAGATCTTCTGGTCCTCGTAGATCTCGCCGACCTTCGTGCCCTTGACGAGCGTGGTGGCGGCGCGGCGGATGTCGCCGGGCGTGAGGCCGAACGCCCTTGCCTCGTCGGCCTTCACCGCGATCTGAACTTCCGGCACCAGCACCTGCGGCTCGACCTGCAGGTCGGAGACGCCCGGCACCTCCCGCAGCGACGCGCCGAGGGCCGACGCCGCAGCCCGCAGCGTGCCGAGATCCGGTCCGAAGACCCGCACGACGATCGCGGCGCCGCCGCCCGTCAGCACCTCCTTGATCCGCTCGCGAAGATAGGTGAGCACGTCCCTGTAGAGGCCGGGGTATCCGGCCACGACCGCCTGGATTCGGTCGATCGCCGGCTGGTAGGGCACCGACGAATCGAGGCTGATCCACAGTTCCGTGAAGTTGGGGCCGACCACCTCGTCGGCCACCTCCGCGCGCCCGATGTGGGCGCCGAAGTTCCTGACGCCCGGGATGGCGCGCAGCTCGCGGCTGACGCGCTCGGTGATGCGCGTCATGGCCCCGAGCGACGTCCCGGGCTTCTCCACCCAGTGCATGAGGAAGTCGTACTCCTGGAAGCGGGGCAGGAACTCCTCGCCGAGCAGCCGCGTCGAGGCCGCTGTGAGCACGAACAGCACCGCGAGGGCAGCCACCGCTGCGCCCGTTCGCGCGAGCACCCGCGGCAGCGCGCGGCGGTAGCGCGTCTTCAGCCACGCCAAGAGCGCCGGCTCGCGCTTCTCGAGCGGGGCTCCCGGCAGGAGGAGGAGCGCGAGCGCCGGCGTCACCGTGAGCGCGACGGCGAGCGAGGCGCAGACCGCGAGCACGTAGCTGAGCGCGAGAGGCCGGAAGAACGATCCCGCGAGGCCCTCGAGGAAGAACACCGGCATGAAGACCAGCACGACGATAAGCGTCGCGTACACCACGGCGCTCCGCACCTCAAGCGAGGCGTCGAGGACCACCCGGAACGCGGACTGCGGCTGCGCCAGCGCCCGGTTCAGCCGCAGCCTCCTCAGGATGTTCTCCACGTCGATGATCGCATCGTCGACGACCTCGCCGAGGGCGATGGCGAGGCCGGCGAGCACCATCACGTTGATCGTGCCGCCGCGGTAGCCGAGGATCAGCGAGGCCGTGAGGAGCGAGAGCGGGATCGCCGTGAGGCTGATGAGGGCCGCCCGCCACTCCATCAGGAACGCCGCGAGCACGGCGATGACGAGCAGACAGCCCCACAGCAGCGCCCTGTTCAGGTTGTGGAGCGACATCTCGATGAAGGTGGCCGGGCGGAAGATCGTCGTGTCGAGGTCGACGTCCTTCAGCGCCGGGCGCAGGCGATCGATGGCCGCCTCCACCTCGCTCGTGACCGACAGGGTGTTGGCGCCGAGCTGCTTCTCGACGATGAGGAGAAGGCCCGGGCCGTCGTTGATGACCGCGTCCCCGATCGGAGGCGGGAAGCCCTCCTGGACGTCGCTCACGGCGCCGAGCGTCAGCGGCAGGCCGTTCCGCATGGCGACGGGGACCTTCGCGAGATCGCCGGCGGACTGGACGGCCGACCGGTGCGTGACGGCCAGGCGCTGGTTGGGCGTTTCGACGAACCCGCCCGCCGCCGGCAGCACCGCGTCCCGGCTCGCCTTGAGCACGGCGTCGAGCGACACGCCGTGATCGCGCAGCCGCTGCGGTTCCACCAGAACCTGGATCTGGCGGTCCCGCTGGCCCCAGATCGCCACGTTCGCGACGCCGGGCAGCGCCATCAGCCGGGGCCGCACGGTCCAGCGGATCAGCGTCGTCAGCGCGACTTGGTCGAGCGTCTTCGACGAGACGCCGATCTTCATGACGCGGCTCGTCGAGGAGAGCGGCGCGAGCATCACGGGCGGGCGCGCCACGGCGGGCAGCTGTGCCGCAACGGACGTGAGGCGCTCCTGCACGAGCTGCCGCGACTGCATGATGTCGGCCCCGTCGGCGAAGATCAGGACGACCGACGACAACCCGAGCACCGTCTTGGATCGGAGGGTCTTCAGCCCGCTGATGCCGTTGAGAGCGTTCTCGATCGGGACGGTCACCAGGTTCTCGACGGCGGGCGTGGAGAGCCCGGGCGCCTCCGTCTGGATCTCGACCAGCGGGGGCGCGAACTCGGGGAAGACGTCTATCGGCATCTGCCGCGCCACGCGCACGCCGGCGATCATGAGGAGGACCGCCAGGGCGGCGACCACCACGCGCAGCCTCAATGCCAGACCGACTATCCAGCGCACCTCAGGCTCCTATTTCCCGTGGCCGAACTCCGCGCCAAAGATCTCGGCCACGCCGGCCGAGACGACGTTGTCGCCGGGGCGCACGGTGCCTCCAACCAGCACCTGGCCGCCTGCCGTTCGGAGCGGCAGGACCCTCCGCCTCTGGTACTGGTGCGGGGCCGTGCGCGCGTAGACCCACGCGCCGCCGTTCATGTCGTAGACGATCGCGCTTGCCGGCACGACGATCCCGCTTTCGGAGGCGAGCAGGGGCAGCGAAACCATCGCGCGCTCGCCGGGGCGCCACGCCCATCCGGCGTTGTCGATCTCGAAATAGACGTCCATGCTGACCGCCGCGGCGTCCGCCAGGGGCGGCCCCTGGACGCGGCGCGCCGGGGTGGACGCCGCCGCCTGGTCCGAGCCGAGCGGCCGAACCGCGGCCGGCTGGTTCGCGTCGAGTTCCCTTGCGTCGCCCGGGTAGAGCGGGAGCCGGATCCAGAGCACACGACCGTCCACGATCTCGGCCAGCGGCGTTCCGGCGCTGACCTGCACCCCGGACGCCACCATCACCTGGCGGACCACGCCCGCGCCGGGCGCGTTGATGGGTACGACGACGTCCGACTCCAGCGGGTTCTCGCGGAGGCGCTCGAGCCGGGCGCTGGCGGCCTGGTAGGCGGCCTCGGCCTGGCGGTGTTCCTGATCGGCCTGCTCGACCGAGCGCTGGCTGCCGGCGCGGTCTGCCAGGAGCTGACGCGCGCGCTCGAGCTGGGTGCGCGCCGCGTCGTAGCGCGCCTTCGCCGCCGCCGCGTCGGACTCGTAACTCACCTGCAGGTCGCGCTGCATGGCGACGAGAGGAGCAAGGCGGAAAAGCTCCTGGCCGGCGCGGACGTGAGCGCCGGGGCGCAGGCCGCCCTGCGCGCCTGCCGACACAACGCCGGCGGTGGGCGCGGCAACGAGCATCGTGCGGCCGGGCGGCACCGTGAGTTCGCCCGCGATCTCGCGCACGACGGGCAGCGGCTTCTCGACCGCCGCGACGACCTCCACGCCGAGCCTACGCTCGGCTTCCTCGCTCAGCGTGAGCGTCGCCAGTTCCGCTTCCCTGGGCTGCGCGCCCGTGACGGTGGCAGGCGGCGCCGCCTTGCCGGTCGAGGGCGGGGGTGAGGAACAGGCGCCCGCCGCCATGGTGGCGCAGAGCACGGAGCACGCGATCGATGTTCGCATCACTCGTCCTTCAACCTGTCCACGCGGGTTCCGACCGCGCGATCGAGTTGCGCCGAAGCCATCCGCACCTCGGCCTCGGCATCCGCCAGGCGCAGCCGCGCGTCGACGAGCTGGCGCTCGGCCTCGACCAGGGAGAGGTACGAAGTATCGCCCGCTTCGTAGGCCTGGCGCGCCCCGGCCGCGGCCCGCTCGAACGACGGCACGACGGATTCGGCCACGGCGGCCCGCACGTCCACGGCGAGCCGCAGCGCCTCGTACGCCTCCGACACCTCGAGATCCACCTTTTGCCGCAGCGCGATGTAGAGCCTGGAGGCCTGCTCCACCTCGGCGTCCACGCGGGCCGCCGCGCCGCGGTTCGCGCCGGCGACGGGAATGTCCGCGGAGACACCCGGCCCGGAGCGAATCCCGTGCGTCCCGATTTCCTTGCTGCTGAGGATTGCCGCGAGCGCCAGCCACCGGGATCTCTGCCACCGCGCGCGGACGACCGCGGCCGCGACCCCGATCTCCTGCGCGCGGAGGTCCGGCCGCGACGACCACGCCGCCTCGCGCAGCACGTCGACCGGCGGCAGGGGACCCTGCCGGGGCATCGAGGCAACTGCTCGAAGGAGCGGGCCCGCTTGAGATGAAAGCCCCATCTGGAAGCGCATGCGCTCGCGCGCCAGCACGACCTCGTGCGCGGCGCGAACGGCCGCCTCCTTCGCAGAGGCGGCCCCCGCCTCGGCCAGCCGCAGATCCACCTCGCTCGCATCGCCGGCGCGCAGCCTCGCGGCGGTGAGAGCGGCGCTCTCGCCAGCGAGCCTGCCGGCCTCGTCGCTCAAGCGGGCGCGTTCCTCGGCCTGGAGCAGCCGGGCGTGGGCGAGCCGGGCGTCTCGCGCCGCGTTCAGCCCGTGTTGGACCAGCCCCTCGGCCACCTGCTCCCACTCGCGGCTGGCTGCCTCGACCCTCCGCGGGCGCTGGAAGATCGCCTCGAAGGGCCACGTCACCGCCAGCTCGAACGGTTTGACGCCAACCGGGAAGAGCAGCTGAAAAGCAGGGTTCCGCAGCAGGCCGGCGTCCACCAGGTTGGCGCGGGCGAGGCCGAGGGCCGCCAGGTCGGCCGAAAGCTGCGCGTTGCTCCACAGCGCCGCCGCCACGGCTTCTTCCTCGCCAAGGCCATCGTCGAGGCTGACGCCCCGCGGCAGCTGCCCGTCCGCCCTGTCATCGGCGGCACGGACCGCCTGGCCGGTCCGGCTCCGTATCTCGTCGGCCGGCCACCTGGGCGCCCTCGGAGGCCGGGTGGCACAGGCGCCGGCCAGAAGCGCGGCGATCAAGAGGGGAACCGACTGGGAACGACCTGGAAAGCGCGCCTGTGAGCGCGCTCGGGGGAGACGCCGCCGGCGCGGCACCGAGCCGGGGGCTTCTGGCCGCTCGTCGCACACGTCACGCAACCAGGGCGAGCTCGTGACTGATCTCACGGGCAGCATCTCCAGACGGAAGCATCCGCGGACAGGGCGCCAGGAATGGATTCGGTCGCGAAAGCCCTACACACGCTCGCCCGGCGCGGCGGCCGAAAGAACGCATTGGACCCGCATCGTATCACCGGAAGGCCGGCCCCGAGTAGCTGTTGGACGTGCCGTCACTGCTGTTCACAGGCGGTCCAGGAACCATGGAAGCTGGATCCGCCGCCTCGGCCAGTCGTGGTAGACGTCCGGATTCCAGATGTCAACCCAGGCCGAGAGCGGAATGCCTTGTCCCCGGATCACTCCGTGCAGTCGCCAACGAATGGTGGTACGGGATCTTCATCGGCCGTTCTCTCAGGCTTGGATGAGCGTGGCCATTTCGTGGATCTCGGCGATGGCTGGCGAGCGGACGAGGTAGCCGTGGTTGCCGAGCGCCGCGCTGAACACGCCGGCCATCGGTTCGTGGTGAACGAGCCGGGATCCGAGCATGGCGATGAGGGCGTCGTAAGAGTGGCGGAAGGTCCTGTTTTGTTACCTGCCGGCGTAGCAGCAATGATACGGACGGCTCGCCGCGGCCGAGAACGGCCGCCCGGTTACGACGTTGGCCCATTCGCGGTAGATGTCCATGTCGTTGCTGTAGTTGAACATGTCCGTCGTGAGCCCGCCCGGCGGCCGCATGTTGACCTCGAGGGCGAGCGCTCCGCCGTCGGGCAGGACGAAGAACTCGAAGTGGAACAGGCGGGCCCGGAGACCGTACGCGGCAATAGTCGCCCTGCCGGCGGCTTCGAGCGCCGGCGGTATCGAGCGGAGAGCGTAGTAGTAGATGTCGGTGTCTTCGTTGACGGTTTCCATGATTCCGCGGCCGTACTGCATCAACGATGCAGAACACCATGTTGCCCGCTCCGTCCACCAGCCCGTCAAACGTCTGCATGACACCCGCGATGAACTTCTCCGGGATGTAGTCGACCCGAGGAGGATCGGCCAGGAACGCGTCGAGCCGGTCCCGGGTGTCGAGGCGGCAGGTCTTGTGCGCCCCGACGCCGACGTCCGGCTTGGCGATCAGCGGGAATCCGTGCTCGGCGGCGAACGCGCGCGCATCCTGGGGCGAGGGCAGCAGTCTCCCCGGTCGCGCCGGAACACCGGCCTTCGCGAACATCTCTTTCATCGCCCAGCGTGGTGACGCCGAGTTCGCGCAGGCACGCGGCGAAGTGCCAGTAGTTCGGCGGAAAGTGCGGCAAGAGAACCGCGTAGTTCATCTACATCTCTCCTGGGCCCTGTCCAGGCAGGGTTCACGGCCCTCAGCAAACGAAGTCAGGCAGGGCGGAACGAAGGCTGGCTCCGGCGCCCCGATGCCGGGCCGTTCCCCATCCACACGTCATACCCGGACTGACGACGTTGAAGTGACGACGTTGAAATGGTTGACACGTACGAGAACGGAGCCATACAGTGACCGCCAGTCAGCGCTCCGGCCAGGAGCGGTTCCGGGCCGTTCTGACACCCGAGCGCCATTCCGCAGCCCGCATTGGAGACGGAGATCGTGGCCGACAGCCTCCTGGTCTACAGTGGAAAGTCGAAAGACGTATACCGGATCACCGATGGCGCTCATGCCGGCAAGTACCGGCTTCTCTTCACAGACAAGGCCACCGGGTACCTGGACAACGGGACGGTTGTCTTCGATCCCGGCCGCGACGAAGTGGTCGGCGAAGTCCCGGGCAAAGGGGCGATTGCCTGCCGCTTCGCCACCCATTTCTTCCGGCTGCTGAAGGCTCGGCAGATCCCGTCGCACTACATAGACACCATCGGTGACAACGAGATGATTGTGGAGCCGGCGGCCCCTCTGTCCCTAGCCCCGGAAATCCCATCCCTTCCCGGCGCCGAGCCGCTGCTCAACCTCGAATTCACCTGGCGCAACAGCGCCACCGGCAGTTTCTGGCGGCGATATCCCTTCGTGAAGCCGTGCAAGAACCTCGACCGGGTGGTGGAGGTATGGACCAAGGGCAAGAGCGACGTCCTGATTACGACGGAAGCCCTGCAGGCAACAGGAGCGCTGACCCGCGACGAACTCACCCATTGCGTGGATCTCGTTCGACAAGTGGCGGAGATTGTCTCCCGGGAATTCGCGTCCAAGGGCCTTCATGCCCTGGACGGCAAGTTCGAACTGGGGCGCTTGAAAGGCGGCGACGGCCAGATCGTCATTATCGACGAGATTTCACCCGATGTCCTGCGCGTCTGCAGCGGTTACACGCCGGCGGCCAACGGCGACTGCGCGGTCTGCGAGACCTGCGCGATCACCCGATCCGCAGACGGCGAGCGGAGCATCCAGCACAGGCGCCAGGTCGCGGCGTCCGATTTCGTCAGCATCTTTCTCTGATCCGACGCCCGGCGGGCGACGTACGCAGGGAATCCCCTGGTCGGCGGGGCGACCAGCCTGTTGCTCACCCGGAGGCCGCAGGTAGATGGCCTGTCGCCCGGTCAACCGGGGGACCGTCGAACCGTGCTTCCGCGCGGCGATCACGGCGTCCACGCGGCCTGGGGGTTCCTGGCCGTGAGGCTGACGCAGGAGAACTGGCAGAAGGATAGGGACGCCACGCAGAAGGGCTGCACCTCATGCCACGTCGCGTCGTTCGCCAAGGGGGAACTCGGCAGGGGCGACGACATGATCCGGCAGGCCGACCGCCTGATGGCCGAGGCCATTCGTGCCGATGAGGTCCATGTTCAGCACGGCGACGATCTTGCCGAGCGGCAACGGCGGGCGCTCCGTGTAGGCCCAGGCGCCGAGCAACCCCGGCTCCTCGGCGTCGAAGGACGCGAAGACGACGGTCCGCGCCGGCCGATGTCCCGCGTTGGCGGCGAGCATGTAGGCCTCGGCCATGTCGATGACGACGGCGACGGCCGAGATGTTGTCGTCGGCCCCGTTGATCGGCGTCCCGCCCTCGTCGAGGCCGATGTGATCGTGGTGGCCGGAGTGGATCACGCTCTCGGCCTTCAGCTTCGGATCCCCTCCCTCGATCATTCCCAGCACGTTGTAGCCCATCAACACGTGCCGGTCGACGGAAACAGTCGGCTCCGCCTCAACGCCGGGAAGCGGCAGCGGCGGCGCGGGCTTTTCGGAGCGCGCCGACAGGTCGGCGCGCGTCCGGCCGGTGCCGCGCACCACAGCGTCGGCCAGGGCCGGTGAAATCCGCGCGGCGGGAATCCCGATCTGCTCTGCCCACTCGGCCAGCGTGATCCGTTCCATCGGCGGCGGTGTCTCCGGCCACGTCGCCCACGCGGCGGCCTCGAAATCGCGCCGGCCCGGGTGGTTGTGCAGGTCTTCCACGAACAGCATCCCGACGGCGCCCTTCGACTGCGCGAGCACCATCTTGCGCAGGGGATTGGAGGCTTCCGACGAGACGATGCCGTCGTACGGGCTGTTCGGATCGAACTCGCCCGGCTCGTGGTCCAGGGCGAGGACGAGGACAGGCCATCGTGTCATGGCCGTTCTCCGGCAAGGCTTTCGCCCGCGATAAGATAGCTTGAGTCGGGCGCTGCGCGTCCTGTGCCGGCAGACAACCGGGGCGGGCGGCGTCCGGAGCCGTCGATCGGAACCAGAGGGAAGCGTATGTCACGCAGGATACTCCTGGGCGCCCTGGTGCTCGCGGTACTGCTGCCGTCGCAGGCGGCGGGCCAGTCGGCCGCCACCATGCCGGTGCTGAAGGGGCTCGCGCCGGTGACCGCGTTGACCAGGACGAGAGCCGGGTTGGCGGCCCTTGGGGCGAACTACACGGTGACTGGCGGCATCCAGACCGGTGAATGGCGGCAGCCGACGCTGCTGCCGTTCGCCGAAGACCAGCAACTGGCGCTTCGAGACGCCTTCTCCACCCACGGCAACCTCACCCAGTTGGCGGACGGGCTCGGAACCACCCTGGGGTCGGCCTACGAGGCTCGCGCCCACTACATCGACAGGGATCGCTTCACGAACGTGTCCCCGGCCGTCGCCGGCGTGATCGCCTATGCGCTCTCGGCGGCCCGCGAGGATTCGGACACGGGCAAGTACTTCTTTGCGAACCTGACCACCGACGGCAAGGCGCCCGCGTCGACGGAGGCGCGGGCAATCCTCGAGCAGATCGGCGGGTTGCCGGACATCTTCGGCCGGGCGTACCGTGTTCCCGCCGGCAGCGCCGGCGGGGGCGCCTACGGAGACGCCCGGCCGTTCCAGACCGAGCCGGTCTTCACGCGCATCGTCGGCCGGGACTATTTCGGCGTGCCCACGGACAACACGGTACTCAACCGCGGGCCGGTGATGGATCTGGTCAACAGCCCGTCCTACCCGAGCGGCCACACGACGTACGGATACGTGGGTTCGGTGCTCCTGGCGATCATGGTGCCGGAGCGATATCCGGAGATGGTGACGCGCGCGGCCGAGTACGGGAACCACCGCATCACCATCGGCGCGCACTACGCCATGGACGTTCTCGGCGGGCGCGCGGTGGCGCTCCACGCGCTGGCGCACCTGCTGGCCAACGATCCGCGTTACGTCGGGCGGTCCTTCGAGAAAGCCTCCACCATCGCGGACTTCCGGGCCGCGGTGAACGCGGCTCGGGCTGACGTGAGAGCGCAGCTGGAAGCCGCCTGCGGGAAGCCCGTCGCCGAGTGTGCGCGCGAGGATCACGGGCGCTTCGGCGATTCGGCCGCCAACGCCGCGTTCTATGCGTCCACGCAAACGTACGGGTTGCCGGTGGTCCACCCGGAGCAGGCGATTGTCCGCCCGGACGTGGGCCGGGTCGCGCCGGAGGCCGGCCACCTGCTGACCGCCGCCTTTCCCTCGCTCTCGCTGGAGGAGGCGAACGGTATCCTGACGCGCACGCTGGGTCCGGGCGGCGGCTTCCTGGACGACGGCTCGGCGTTCGGGATCTACGCTCGTCTCGATCTGTACGCCGCATCCCGGTACGCGGCCGCGCTGGCGGCCGGAAGGTGAGGGGGGACGAACCGTGGAACTGCTTGACGCGATTCGCGAACGAAGGACGGTCCGCAGCTTCAGGCCCGACCCGGTCCCTGAAGAGACGGTGATGGCGATCTTCGAGGCGGGCACCTGGGCGCCGTCGCACGGCAACAAGCAGCCGTGGGAATTCGTGCTCATCGGGCCGGCCACGCGGGCGGGCCTCGCGGAGCGCTTCCGGGAGATCCTGGAAGCCGGGTTGCTGCGCAGCCCCGAACTGCCGGAGGCGCGCAAGCAGGCCGCCCGTGCCTTCGCCGTGGACTTCGGCGGCGCCCCGCTGCTCTTCGCGGTCGTCTGCCCGCCGGCGACGACGGAGCTGGACCGGTACGATTTCCCGCTCGGCGCGGCCGCGGCGCTGCAGAACCTCACCTTGGCGGCCTGGGAGAAGCAGCTCGGCTCCATCTGGCTCTCGATCGGCAGCAACCCGCTGGTCCGCGAGCTCCTTGGCGTAGGGCCGGACAGCACGATCGCCGGAATCGTGGCCATGGGCGTCCCGGAGAACGTGCCGCCGCCCCAGCCCAGGGTGCCCGTAGCCGAGAAGCTGCGCCGGCTGCCCTGACGGCCGCGGCGGCTGCGCAAGAAGGTCCGGCAGCCACCGTGAGCGAGCGGCGGCCCGGCCTTGCGGCGCTATCTCCGGCGCGGGATGATCGGCAGGACGATGTGTGACGGACGCTGTTTCGAGCGGTAGATCGTCTGCTCGGCCTTGGCCATGCGCGTGCCCGTCATCGGGTCCTCGCCGGTGTTGAGGTTGCGGTCGAAGCGGGGGAAGTTGCTGCTCGAGATCTCCACCCGGATTCTGTGCCCCGGCAGGAAGACGTTGCTGGTGGCCCACAGATCGATCTCGTATTCGTAGATCCGGCCCGGCTCCAGCAGATCGGCCGGGGCCGTCCTGCCGGCGCGATAGCGGGCCCGGATGATCCCGTCGCACAGGTTCTGGGCGTAGCCGTCGGGATGCACGTCGACGAGCTTGGCCGTCCAGTCGGTGTCCCTGGCGCTGCTCGAGGCGTAGAGCGTGACCTTGACCGGGCCGGTGACCTCGAGGGGCGTCTTCAACTCCGGCGTGGAGTAGACCAGCACGTCGTCGCGCATCTCCGCCTTGATCTGGTTCCACGGTCCCGACGGCACCTGGCTGCAGCAGGTGTTGCCGCCCAGGGTGGGCACGGGCGAGGCCGGGTCATAGACGTACGAATCGGCCGCCTGTTCCGCCGCCGGCGCGGCGGTCGAGAGCGTGCCGTCGCCGGTGATGCTGTTGGCCCTGGTGCCGCCGAAGTAGTACTTCGTATAGCGCGTCCGGGCCAGGGGCCACTCGTTCTCGAAGCGCCAGGCGTTCTCGCCCATGACGAAGATCCTGACCGGCGGCTCCCGGTCGATGCCGTTGTCGATGCCCTTGAGCCAGTGGTCCTGCCAACGCAGATAGATCTTGCGCGTCTCGACCGCCGCCTCCGGGCCGAAATCGAGGCTGCGGTCGGGCCCGGCGGCCGGGGCCTTGGGCGCGTTGTTGCGCACCCCGCCCTCGTGCGCCCAGGGGCCGATCACCAGGTGCTTGTGTCGCCGGGCCCGCGCGGAAAGGCTGTCCCTCGTGATCAGGACGTGGTCCTGCAGCGCGCCGCGCAGGAACAGGTCGTACCAGCCCTCCAGGACCAGGACCGGGATCGAGATCCTGGCGATGTCCTTCTCGTAGCTCACGTCCTTCCAATAGGGATCGCCGGCCCGCGGATGCCGCAGCCACTCGCGGTAGACCGGGTTGGGATACCCGGCCTTGACGTCCATGGTCTCAAGGGGCAGGTGGGCGAAGATCTCAGGCCAGGGAACGGGGACGGGGTTCTGAAACCGGAATTCCCGGCCGTTCATGCCGACCGCGCCCCATGGGAAGGCGAAGCCGAGGAACAGGGCGCCGTCGCTGTAGATCCAGCCGTTGTAGACGTCGCCGGTCGCGACCGAGATGGACATCGCGGCCAGGTGGCGGCTGCCGCGCACCGCCTGGGCGATGCCCGTGTAGCCCAGGTAGGAGCCGCCCATCAGGCCGATCTTGCCGTTGCTCCAGGGCTGCGCGCCGATCCACTCGTCGGTGTCGAAGCCGTCGTTGGCGTCGTCGCGGAAATGGACGAAGTCGCCGCCCGAGGCGTGCTTGCCCCGCACGTCCTGGTGTACGACCACGTAGCCGCGCGAGGCGTACCAGCTCATGTCGCCGTACCCGTCCTTGCCGTAGCAGTTGCGCCAGAGCAGGGCCGGGAACCGGCCGGGCGCCTCCGGGATGTAAAGATCGGTCGCCAGCGTGACGCCGTCGCGCATCGGCACCTGGACGTCCTTCTCGATCCTGACCCGATACCGCTGCGGCGAGAGCAGGTCTTCGTCCCAGTGCGCCACGGGCCGGGGCGGCCGGCCGGCGCAGGCGACGGCGAACGCGGCGGAGAGGGCCAGCGCGGCTACCGGTGCGGTTGCCTTTCTCATGGGGGCTTATCCTATCTTCGAAACGTTCCCGACGTCCGCGAGCTTGCCCTTCTCGATGGAGCCCTTCAGGCCCTCCTTGCGCTCGAGCCAGGCGCCTTCGATGGGCACATCCGGATGGCCTCCCGGACGGCTACCGCCTGATCGAGTCTTGGGGGCTGGGACTGACCGAACCGCGGCCGAACATGCCCGAGCCGCGGCCTGCCCCGCGGGTTACGGCTGCCTGGATGCCCACGCGCCAGGATCCTGCCGCCCTTCACCGCCACGGCCTCGGCCACGGAAGAGGACCGGTCCACGGTGACGACCTTCCCGCCGAGCAGGACCAGGTCGGCCTTCCCCCCGGCGTCTTAAGCGCGGGCGGCCAGCCGGCTGCCAGCCAGGGCGGCGAGAGCCCGGGTGAGGGACTGCCGTCTGTGCATCGCAGCGCCCCCTCAATCGGTCGAGCGCGACCGTCGGTGAGTGTGCCTGATGCCCGGGCAGGACGCGGCGGGGTTTTCATGGGTCGCGCGGGAACACGAGGACACCGCGCCGTTCGGCTGGTAGACTCCTGCGAGACATCCTGGAAAGGAGCCGAGATGCCCAACGTTCATGTCGACGGCCCGCCCATCGAGGATCTGGGTGTGAAGAGGGCGCTGGCCAGGGAGATCACCGACGCCATGGAGAAGGCGTACGGTTACCCCAGGCCGGCCTACGTGGTGATTATCAGGGAGAACCGGCCGGAGAACGTGAGCGTCGGCGGCGAGCTGCTCTGCGACCGCGCGGCGGGCGGGCGATAGGCGCGGCGGCTGGCCGGTGGAATCGGCGATCGACGGCGTCCCGGATCGCTGACGAGCCTCGCGGCCGCTCCGGGAGCAGGCTGATTCGGGGCTGCTAGCGCCGCAGCTGAACTGGCGCTCCGCCCCCGAGGCGGCTGCGCTCGGCCGCATCCATGAACGCCATGATCTCGAGCGTCTCCGCCGGCGGGACCGGCGGCGCGCCCGTCTGGAAGAACGCCATGATCTGGCGCACCAGCGGCACGTACGACACGTCCGTCACCGCGAGGTAGGTCACGGCCTTCTCGCCGTAGACGAGCGCGCCGTACGCCTGGTGGCCCTTCCGCAGCCCCTTCACCGTGCCGATGCGTCCGTCCTGCCACAGGCCCACCGCCAGGTCGTAGTCGGCGTTCGACGTCATCGCGACCGAGACGCACCCGGGGCCCATGAGGGTGTAGAGCGTCTCGACGGCGTGGATGCCGTACCAGAACAACCCGGGGTTCGTCGGCTCGAGCGAGGCTGGGCCGTGCGCCTCGACGCCGAGCACGCGGCCGCGAGCGGGATCGGCGAGGAACTGCTGGTAGGCGGGCGCGAACCTGAGCGACGAGGAACTGAACCACGGGGTCCCCGCCTCGTTCGCGAGCCGTGCGATTTCGCTCGCGTCGGCGAAGCCGGCCGCCATCGGCTTGTCGATGAAGAGGGGCTTGCGGCGCCGCAGCACCTCCCGCGCCTGTTCGAGGTGGACCCGCCCGTCCACGCTCTCGAGCAGGACCGCGTCCACGAGATCGCAGAGCTCGGCAATGGTCCCGACGATCCGGACGCCGTAGGTGGACTGCAGCTCGGCGGTGAACTTGTCCACGCGGGTCGCGCTCGCCGGAACGTCCGGGCTGCCGCCCTTGAAGGCGGCCACCACGCGGCCGCCCGGGACGTGGTCCGGGCTCGAGGCGTCATTCAGGGACTTCGTGAAGGCGATGACGTGCGAGGTGTCGAGGCCGATGATCCCGATGCGGAGATCGGCCGGCTGCGCGTCGGCGGCCGCGCCGCACAGCAGGGCGCCCACGAGAAGAACCCGTCTCACGGTCGTCGTCCGCATCGCAAGCCCTCCGTCTTCCGTCCCCTGTTGGCGGCCGCGCGCGCCCGTCAGAGCGACATCTCCCAGCCTTTCTCGTACTCCCGCGCCCAGTAGCCCGCCGCCTCGGGATCGCCCACGATGCGGCCGGTCTTGTTGTCGATGACGAGGCTGCGCCCGGTGCGGTAGGCGATGTTCCCGAGCTGGCACAGCAGCGTGCTCACGTGCCCTTCGCGGATCTCGGCTGCCAGCGGCGCCGTGCCGCGGATCGCGTCGAGGAAGTTCCGGACGTGCGCGACGTCGAGGCTGTCGGCCGGGTTGGCGGGGTTCCGAGGATCCACGTCGGCGCCGCTCTTCACCTCGCGGACGACCTTCTCGTCGAGGTCCTGCACCAGATAGGTGTTGCCGTCGATGAGCAGGCTGCCGTTCTCGCCGTGGAAGAGGGCCCCCGCGCCGCTGCCGTCGATCTTGCGGCCCGAGCAGCTGCGCCCTTCCCACGCCATCGACACCTTCTCGGCGTAGTCGAGGACAATCACCTGCGTGTCGGGCGTCTCCCAGTCGTCGGTGAAATGAAAACGCCCCCCGGACGACGCGACGCGCGTCGGGAACTCGACGCCGAGACCCAGCCGCATCAGGTCGAGCATGTGCGTGCCGTTGTTGAGCGCCTCGCCGGTCCCCCAGTGCCAGAACCAGTGCCAGTTGTAGTGCAGCAGGTTGTCGCGGAACGGCCGCCTCGGGGCCGGCCCCTGCCACAGCCCGAAGTCGAGCCAGTCGGGAACCGGCGTCTCCGCGCCGACCCCAATCGACTTCCGGTTGTTGGTATACCAACCCTTCGCGAAGTACGGCCGCCCGATGATCCCGGCCCGCAGCTCCTTGATCGCCTCGATGACGTTCGGCCACGAGCGGCGCTGCGTTCCGACCTGCACCGTCCTGCCGTACGTCCGTGCCGCCGCAACCAGCATCTCCCCCTCGGCGGGGCTGTGGCTGACCGGCTTCTCGAGGTAGACGTCCTTGCCGGCCTTGCAGGCCAGGAGCGCCGCCGGAGCGTGCCAGTGGTCCGGCGCGGCCACGACCAGCGCGTCCACGTCGCGGTCCTCCAGCACGCGGCGCACATCGCCGGCCGTCTTCGGCGGGTCGCCCTGGATCGCCGCCACTGCGGCGCCCGTCCTCTCGAAGGTGCGGCGGTCGACGTCGCAGATGTACGCCACGCGGCAGCCGGGCTGCCGGGCGAACGTGCGAGCCAGGGAGTGGCCCCGCCCGTTGAGCCCCATCACCGCCACCCGGATGCGCTCGTTGGCGCCTCTCACCTGAGCGTAGCCCCGCGCGCTGAACCCGGGACCGATCCCGGCGAAGGCGGCGGCGACCCCGCCAGACATGCCTTTGATGAACTCGCGGCGCGATCGATCCATAGAGCCCCCTTGGCGCTTCCTGGCCGGAGATTGTACCACCGGGAGTACGCATGGCCGGCTCCCCGCCAGCTCGGCGCGAGCGCGCCAGGCCGTGGCTCCGATCGGCCCGGGACGACACGGGCGGCAATTCCGACGGCGCCGCCGTCACCGGTCAGCAGCGCGGCCGCCGGGCGCGAGACCGGCGCCCGACGGCGACATCGTCGGCCCGTGCACGACCAGCCTGCCCCCCTCGAGGATGTCCATCCGGTCGATGAACACCACGCGGTTCTTCCCGGTCCTCGACGTGTACCCGTGGTACACGCACAGCATCTGCTTCCCGTTCGGCGATTGCGTCACGCAGTTGTGCCCGGTGCCGGTCACGATGCCGCCCTGCTGGACGTTCTGCTGAAGGACCGGGTTGTTGGCTGCCTTGACGAAAGGCCCCAGCGGGCTGCCGGACGTGGCGTAGCCCACCGCGTAGTGCTGCCCGCCGTAGAAGTTGGCCGAGTACATCAGGTAGTACACGCCGCGATGCTTGAAGATGAACGAGCCTTCCGTCCAGCGGCGGTTCACCTCACCGGACGTCACCGACCGGCTCTCCCACTCCGCCTGCCGGTCGTCCATGGCCGCCGGAGGCCGAAGGAGCAGCTGCGGCTCGCCGATGACGCCCGAGAAGTCGGGTTTCAGCTCCACGCCGTAGATCCAGCTCTCCTCGATTTCGTCGAACAGCCCCTGCCGGCGCGCCCACGCCGCCAGTTCGGTCTCCACGGGATGCTTGTAGCAGGCCCTCGAGTAGTACAGAAACACCCTGTCTCCCTCGAGGAGCAGGTTGGCGTCGAGGATCGGATAGCCGGGATCGAAGATGGGCCGATTGTAGAGGTCGGTGTACAGTCCGGTCGGCCGGTCGGAGACGGCCACTCCGATCCTGAAGTTCTCCAGCTCGTTGGCGGGATTCTCCCGCCAGTCGGCGCTGTAGAACAGGTAGAACCTGCCCTGGTGTTCGTACAGCTCCGGCGCCCAGAAACTGGCCACGCACCACGACGTGTCGCTGTTGCCCTGAAAGACGCGTCCCTCGTCTTTCCAGTCCCGCAGGTCGGCCGACGAGTACATCTTGAACCCGTCGCGGACCCCGCCGGTTCCCACCATGTAGTACCGCCCGTCGGACGCTTTCAGGACATAGGGGTCGCCGAGCTCGACGGGAAGGGGATTGCTCAGCGTCAGCTCCGGCTGGCCCTGCCCGCAGCCCAGAAGGACCGCCGCAAGGGAGATCGAGGCGAAGCAGCCCGGTCTCTTCATCGTCAGCGCGCGCCTCCAGTTGCCGCGGCTCCTCCGTGAGCGCGCCGCCGCCATGCGCGGGCGCCTCGCCGGCGGGATCGCCGCGGGAATGACGTAGAATCGCTGCTGGACCGGCCGCGGGCCATGCGTCCGCGGCCGGCCGGCGTCATGACGCGTCCAGAGCGAGCATACACCGCCATCTTGAAGAGGAGGGCCCGCTGATGCGCCGTCGCCCGGGGATAGTCGTCCTCGTGTTCGGCATCTTCTTCGTGATCTCGCTCCTGACGAACATCCAGGGGCCGCTGCTCCCCGACATCATCGGCACCTTCCAGTTGAGCCTGGGCCTGGCCGGCTTTCTGCCGTTCGCCTTCTTCGTGGCCTACGGCGTCATGTCGATTCCGGCGGGCCTGATGATCCAGCGCTTCGACGAGAAGCCGGTGCTCCTGGCGGCGTTCGTCGGCGCGTTCCTGGGCGCCGCCCTGTTCGTCACGCGGCCGACCTACCCGGTGATGCTGTTCTCGCTGTTCACCATCGGCCTGGCCATGGCGATGCTGCAGGTGGCCATCAACCCGCTCCTGCGCGTCGCGGGCGGCGAGGAGAACTACGCCTTCTTCGGCGTGATGGCCCAGTTCTTCTTCGGCGCCGCGTCCTGGGCGAGCCCGTATCTCTACCAGTACCTGGTCCGCCAGCTGGGGCCGCAGGCGACGGAGGGGGGCAACGCGGTCATCGCGCTGCTGCAGCGCGTCGTCGATCCGGGCCGGGCCTGGATCAGCATGTACTGGGTCTTCACGGCGGTGACCCTCGCCATGGTGATCGTCATCGCGCTGGCGCGCATTCCGCGCGTCGAGCTGGCCGAATCGGAGAGGGCCGGGACGATGCGTTCGCACGCAGGCCTGCTGCGAAGCCGCCTGGTGCTGATGTTCTTCCTTGGCACCTTCTCGTACGTGGGGCTCGAGCAGGGCGTCTCGATCTGGATTTCGAAGTTCCTGCAGGACTATCACCAGGTCGACCCGCAGGCGGCCGGCGCCATCGCCAACTCATGGTTCTGGGGGCTGCAGACGCTGGGGTGCCTGCTGGGCCTCGTGCTGCTGAGGCTCTTCGACGCGCGGCGGGTTCTGGTCGCCTTCGGCCTCCTGGCCGCGGGCACGCTGGCCGCGGCGCTGACCGGACCGCGCGCCGTCTCGATGGTGGCGTTTCCCGTGGTCGGCTTCTGGACCTCGGTGATGTGGTCGATCATCTTCTCGCTGGCGCTGAACTCGGTGGACCGGCACCACGGCGCGTTCGCGGGCATCCTCTGCAGCGGCATCGCCGGCGGCGCCGTCGTCCCGCTCGTGGTGGGACGGCTGGGCGACGCCGTCGGCCTGCGCGCCGCGATGCTCGTCATCTTCGTCCCGATCGCCTACATCGTGTCGATCGGCATCTGGGCGCGGCCGCTGGTGCAGAACGCCACCATCCGCCGGCGCAAGGAGGCCGCCGCCTGACAGGGCCGCCGCGCGGGTCTGACCGGCGGGAGCACGCCGTCGAGGCCGCCGACCGGCGGGCCGCTGACGCCGGCGCGCGCGCCAGGCGGCGTGCCGCCCGAGACGACTGCTTCGCCGACATCCTCGACCGCGTCCTCAAGATGGGCGACAGCCCGCCGGCCGGATACCTGCCGAGCGGAGCGCCGGACGATGCGGGAGGCGG
>JAKQTR010000034.1 GCA_029562975.1 Acidobacteriota bacterium
CCAGGAACTCGATTCCGCCGTTGAATCCTTTCTCTCCGCGCTTCAGGAGCGCTAGGACCGATCAATGCCCAAGACGCCTTCCAGTTCCTCCGGTTCCCCCTCGGACAGCAAGCGCGCCAGGGCGGGCCGCAAGCCGTCGCAGCCGGTCGCGCCGCCGACCGGACCGGCCGCCGGCACCAAGGACGACAACAACTTCATTGCGCTCACGCCGAGCGACGGGGCGGGGCGCCCGCAGAACACCATCAGTCTTCCCGCCAAGTCGGGACGCGAGCAGGAGGACGACAGGAACCGCAAGGATGGGCGTGGCCCAGCGGGTGCCGCAGCTCAGGTGACGAAAGAGGCCCAGCGCCAGCTGCGCGTGCCCGACTCCGTCCAGGAGCGCTTCATCCAGATCGGCAACAAGTTCCATTTCCCGGACGGTACCGAAGCGTTCACGCACGACAGCAATCGCCTGACCACGCGCTCGGAGAACTCCGTCGTCATCCAGAGCATGGTGGCGATCGCGCGCGAGAACGGCAAAGGTCCGGTCACGGTTGGCGGCACGGAATTCTTCAAGAAGGAAGCATGGTTCGCGGCGAGCCTCGCCGGGCTGGAGGTCCGTGGCTATCAGCCCACTGACTTCGAGCGCGAGCGGCTGGCGCGCTCGCTCGCGGCGCGGCGCAATCCAGGGGCGCCTGAAGCCACTGCGGTGCCCGCCGAGCCGCGGCCCGCCGAAAAGGCTCCCGAGTCCGGGGCTGCGGCCGCGCCGCGCCCACAGGCCAGCGACTTGATCGTGGGCCGTCTGGTTGACCACGGCGCTGCGCCCTATGGGCATGATCCGAAGCAGGCAATGTCCTATTTCGTGCGCGTGGAGACGGCGCGCGGTGACCGCGAGATCTGGGGCGTGGACCTGGAGCGCGCGTTTCGGCAATCGCTCAGTACCCCCGGCATCGGCGACGAGATCGGCGTCCGCTCGGTCGGCCGGCAGCCTGTCACCGTGCTCGCGCCGAAGCTCGACGCCCAGGGTCGCGAGACCGGCCAGGCGCCGCTCGACACCCATCGCAACCAGTGGATCGTCGAGCGCAAGGACTTCCTCGATGAACGGCAGCG
>JAKQTR010000037.1 GCA_029562975.1 Acidobacteriota bacterium
GAACAGCTCCGCCCGGGTGTACTCCCGGAAGTCCCTCGTCGTCGTCCGGTAGATGCGGTGGTTCAGCCGCGCGCCGTCCGACGAGCGGATGTCGGCGCTCTCGTCCGTGTCCGGGAAGCGGCCCGGAATCGACGTGGCCCAGAAGATGACGTACTGCCGCGTCTCCTCGTCCCAGATGATCTCGGGCGCCCACGCGTTGACCGCCTGACGCTCGTGCACCATGACCGGCAGGAACTCGACGCCGCTCCAGGCGAGCAGGTCCCTCGAGTGGCCCACCCCGATGCCCTGCTCCCACAAGCCCGTCGTCCAGACCATGTGGAAGACGCCGTCGGGGCCCAGCACTACGCTCGGGTCGCGCATGAGTTTTCCGCCGACCGCGGGCGCGAGGAACGGGCGGCCCTCGCGAAGGGGCGTCCAGGCGAGGCCGTCCCTGCTGTAGGCCAGGTGCAGGCCGTCCTGCCCGTCATCGACGAAGTAGCTGAAGAGCCATGGCCCGCCGGCGGGCGCCGCACGAGGCGCGGCTCCTGCGCGGGCCGCAGGCGCGGCGGCGAGCGCCGCGAGAAGCAGCCCGGCGCCGGCGAGCGGGGCGAGCGGGCCGACGAGGCGTCGAACGTGGCGTGCCATGCGCCCATGCTACCCGAGCGCGCGCAGCGCGCAGAAGTGCCCCGGCCCGCAGCGGTCTCCCCCTCGTCCTGAGAACGAATAGGGGTCTGGCTCCGGAACAGGATCAGATCCCGGTGCCTGACCCCTTTTCGCGACCGCATTCTCGTCAAGGGAATGACGCGACGACGAGAAGCGTCAACGGCGCCGCGGCGCAACCGGCGCGCCAGGCCCGCCAGACGCCGCGCGCCGGGCCGGGACAGAACTGTAATCCGTCCGCAGAAACCGGAACCGGCGTGCAGTCCTGCGCGTTGGATTCGCGCCGAATACCGGCCAATTCCAGCGGTTCCCGCACGGTGTGCGATCCAGGCGCCGGGGCATGTTTCTTGCGCCCTCCGCGCCGAAGCCGAAGGGGACGCCTGTCTCCGGGCACGCCAACGCGCGGGACCGCACCATGATTACTTCTCGAACCAGCCGATACGGCGCATCGCCGGTTCTTACGCTCCTCGCCGGCCTGGCGCTCGCGCTATTGATGGCCTCGACCGCCGGCGCGCAGGTCGTCTCGAACCCGCGCATCGCAGAGTTCGATCCGTCCGCGGACCACTGGACCGACCTCGGCGGCGGCGGGCCGGCCGTGCTGCGCTACGAGCTCGGCGTCTACATGGTCGGGGCGTCCGCGCCGTTCACCACCGTGGACATGGGCAAGCCGTCGCCCGAGGCCGACGGGAAGATCCGCTACGACTTCTCGTCGAGCGTGAGCGGCTGGCCGCTGCCGGGGGGCAGCTACGAGGCCCGCGTGGCCGCGGTCGGCCCCGAGGGATCAGCGCTCAGCGAACCGTCGAACCCCTTCACGTTCGGCGTCGCCGCCAGCCCCTGCACCTTTGCCCTCGGCGCGACGAGCGCGTCCATCCCCGTCACCGGCGGCCGCTACGCGGTGGACGTCCAGACCGGCGACGGCTGCTCGTGGAGCGTCTCGACGACCTCGTCCTGGATCGCGCTCACGACGCTGAACGGCTCGGGCAGCTCGACGGTCCCGTTCGACGTCCTTGCCAACTCGTCCACCGCCAGCCGCGCCGGCTCGATCAGGATCGGCGGACAGACGCTCGTGCTCCAGCAGGCCGGCCTGGCGACGCCGACGCTGTCCTGGGCGAAGCCCGCGGCCATCACGCAGGGCACGCCGCTCGGCGCGGCGCAGCTCAACGCCACCGCCAGCGTGCCCGGCACCTTCGCCTACAACCCGGCCGCCGGCACGGTGCTCGCCGCCGGCATGCGGACGCTGAACGTCACCTTCACGCCGTCCGACCCGACGCGCTACACGACGGCCACGGCCTCGACCACAATCATCGTCAACGCGGTCAGCTACACGCTCACCATCGCGCGCCCCGCGAACGGCACGGTCATGGGCTCCGGCATCAACTGCGGCAGCGGCGGCAGCGCCTGCTCGGTGACCATGCCCGGGCCGATGACCATCGGGCTGCAGGCCGTCGCCGACACGGGCTACACGTTCGCCTCCTGGTCGGGCAGCTGCTCCGGCGCGTCGCCGACCTACTCGCTGTCGCTCAACGGCCCGGTCTCCTGCGGCGCGGCGTTCACCGCGGTCCCGGCCGCCCCGCCAGCCGCCCCGCCGGCCGCCCCGCCGGCCGCCCCGCCAGCCGAACCGCCGCCGGCCTCGCCTGCGCCGCCCAGCGGCGGGCTGCCGATCGGCGCCCCGTACACCCTCACGATCCAGCGCCAGTCTGGCGGCGTCGTCCGGGGCGCGGGCATCAACTGCGGCACCACCGCCAGGGCCTGCACGACGACGATGCCCGGCCCGATGACTCTTGGGGTCATGGCAACGCCCGATCCCGGCTACCGCTTCGTCGAATGGACCGGGCACTGTTCGGGGAGCAACGCGAGCTACGCGATCGCGCTCGAGGGCGCCCGCACCTGTACCGCGAGCTTCGTCCCGGCCGGCAGCGCTGTCATCGCACCGCCGCCGGCAACCGAGCCGGCCCCGAGCCCGCAGCCGGCTCCGCCGCCGTCCGCCGGCCCGCCGTACAGGCTGAACATCACGCGGCCATCGGGCGGTACCATCAGGGCCGCCGGCATCAACTGCGGCACCGGCGGCAGCGCCTGCTCGGTCACCATGCCCGCGCCGCTCTGGCTGGGGATGCTGGCGACGCCGGACAGAGGGTACAGGTTCGGCGGCTGGACGGGCGACTGCAGCGGCGCGCACGCGGCCTACGCCCTGTCGCTCGCGGGCACGCGCACCTGCGGCGCCACCTTCGTCGCGTCGGGCAACTAGCCGCACCGACCGGCTCGTCGCACCGAAGCGGCTCGCCGCGCCGGGCGGGCCGCCTGTCGCTGCTGCGCCGAAGGCGGCATTCCACAGCCGGACATGGCACGCCGCAGGGCCCCGGACGGGGCCCTGCGCTTGACAAAGCCGGGGCTGGGGCCTAGGCTCGCATGAGGGGTGTGACCGATGACAATGCCGCCGGCGTGAGCCCGCCTGGCCTTGACCGCGCGGGTTCTGGGAAGTTGCGTGCAGTCATGGTCTTGCGACGACGGGCAGCCGGCGATTCAGGAGCAGGCGGGGTGTTGAACGCGCGCGCCTCGGCCGATATCTCACCCGAGTCAGTCGAGGGAGCGCGATCGCACTCCCTGGAGCGGTTCGCGCGCGCGTCCATTCAGGCCCTGACATGGGACTGACGGGGCGAAGCTGTCTCCCGGCCGGTTGCAGATGTACGAAGCTTTCTTCGGATTGAACGAGCGGCCCTTCCAGCTCACGCCGAACCCGCGGTTTCTCTTCCTGAACCCGCGGCAGCGCGAGGCCCTCGCCACCCTCCGCTACGGGTTCACCTCGTCGCTGGGCATCACGCTGCTCCTCGGCGAGGCCGGCACGGGCAAGACCACGCTGCTCCGGGCCGCCCTCGATGCCGAGAGCCGGCCCGAGTACCGGCACGTCGTCCTGAACAACCCGACGCTGACCCCCGAGGAGTTCTACGAGATCCTCGCCGACCGGTTCGCGCTGCCCGCCGCCTCCGGATCGAAAGCGAAGTTCCTGCTCGCCTTCGAGCGCGACCTCGCCGCGCGCCACGCGGCCGGCGGCCTCACGGCCATCGTGATCGACGAGGCGCAGAGCCTGACGCACGAGCTGTTCGAGGAGGTCCGGCTGCTCGCCAACCTGGAGACCGCCACGGCGAAGCTCGTCAACGTGGTGCTCGTCGGCCAGCCCGAGCTGGCCGATCGGCTGAACGACCCGTCGCTGCGCCAGCTCAAGCAGCGGGTCGTGCTCCGCTGCTCGCTCGAGCCCCTCGATCGCCACTGGACCGCGTGCTACATCGCCTCCCGCCTGCGCGTGGCGGGGGGCGAGCCTACGGAGGTGTTCGCCAAGGACGCCGTCCTGGCCATCTACGAGGCCTCGCGCGGCATCCCGCGCACGATCGGCGTCGTGTGCGAGAACGCGCTGCTGGCCGGATACGCGGCGCAGAAGAAGCCCGTCGACGGGCCGCTCGTCGCCGAGGTCTGCGGCGACCTCGATCTCGCCTCGTCGAACGGCCGGCCCCGCCGCGCCGGCGAGCCGCTGATCGAACCGCCGGCCGAAGAGAACGGCGGCGCCGACGAGCGCGCCGCGCGGCCCCGCGCGGCGTTGCGCGCCGCCGCGCAGGCCAGGACGCGCCGCCGCGAGCCAGGCGCCTGGCTGCCGCCCAAAGACGCCGCGGCGCCGGCGGAAGGGCCGGGCCGGGCCCAGGACGCGCCGGCCAATCCAGACCCGAACCGGATCTTCAGGTTCTTCTGACAGGACTGACGCTCATGCGCACGATACCGGCCGCCCTCGTCGTGTTGGCACTTCTCGCGCCCGCCGGCCTTGGGGCCCGGGCTGGCGCCCAGGCGCAGCCCGCCGCGAAGCCGGCGTCAGGACAGGCCGCAGGGCAGGCCGCAGCGCCCGCCGCGCCCGCGCAGAAGCCCGCCGCGAAGCCCGCGGCCCCGCAGAAGCCGCCGGCCGTGCCAGGCCCGGTCGTGACCACCGAGCCCGGCTTCACGATTGGGCCCGAGGACGTGCTGGGCATCCTCGTGTGGCGCGAGGCCGAGCTGAGCGGCGACGTCACCGTGCGGCCCGACGGCATGATCACCCTGCCGCTCGTCCGCGACATCAAGGCCGCGGGCCTGACGCCGGACGAGCTGGCCGAGCGCATCCAGGCGGCCGTGCGCGAGTACGTCACCGACGCCTCGGTCACCGTCGTCGTCCGCCAGATGAACAGCCGCAAGGCGTTCATCACCGGCGAAGTCGCCAGGCCCGGCGCGTACGCGCTCACCTCGTCGATGACCGTCATGCAGCTCATCGCCGTCGCCGGCGGCCTCAACGAGTTCGCCGACGGCGGGAAGATCTCGATCATGCGCGTCGAGAACGGCCGGACGCGGGCGCTGCCCTTCGACTACAAGAACGTCGCCAACGGCAGGAAGGCCGCGCAGAACATCCTGCTCAGGCCTGGCGACACGGTCGTCGTTCCCGAGCGATAATCCAGCCGATGCTCTCGTTCAAGCCTGGCGCCTGGCTGACCGCGGCGCTCGTGATGGCCGCGGCGGGGGCGGGGCCTGCCTGGGCGCGCCAGGGCCAGTCCGGGCCCGCGCCAGCCGCGCAGCAGCCGGCGCCGCAGGCCCAGCCGCCCGCCGGCGCCCCGGAGGCCCCTGCCGCCCAGCAGCCGGCGCAACCGGATGCCGGCGCCAGGAAGCCACGCCGGGCCTCGCGCCGGACGCCGCGCGCCTCGGGGCGCCAGCCCGCCGCCGTCTCGCAGGACTTCCTCGACGAGGCACGCGCGCCGCGCGATCCGGGGCCGGTGCGCCGCGAGCTGATGCTCACGGCAAGCGCCATGGGAGGCTACGACGACAACGTGACGGAGGGCCTCGGCTCGGGCAGCTTCGGCCGCCTGGTCATGGCCAGCGGGTCCACGGCGGACGGCGAGGCCGCGCTCAGTTACTTCGTCGGGAACGCCGCGCGGTCCCTGCGGGCCGACGCGGCGGGCACGCTCATGCACTATCCGAAGTACCTCGACAAGCCCGCGGCCGGCGCCTTCGCCTCCCTCGGCGCGACGACCCGCGCCGGACGGCGCGTCACGCTCCGCGCCTCGGAGCGCGTCGGCTACGAGCCGTTCTTCAGCGTGTACGCGCCCCCGGGCAGCGGGGGCGCCCTGCCGAGCGCCGGCGCCGGCGGCGTCCGGGCCGCGGAGCTCTTCGAGCGCCGCTCGCTCAACACGAACACCACCGCGGGCATCGACACGCGCTGGACCCCCAGGAACTCGACCTCGCTCTCGTACTCGTACGGCGTCCGCCGCTACACCGGCAACACCGATTACGGCGACAGCCGATCGCACACCGCCGACGCCCGCTACCGGCTGATCCTCTCCAGGGCCGCCGCGTGGAACGTGGACTACCGCTTCCAGGATCTCGAGTACACCTACGCCGACGCCCTGGCCCGGCCCGTCCGCACGCACCGGATCGAGGCGGGCCCGGACATCGTGAAGCCGTTCTCGCGCCGGACGGGCCTCAGGGTGTCGCTGGCGGCCGGCGCCGGACGCGTCGAGTCCTGGGCCCGCGCCGAAACCGGCACCATCGCGTCCTGGGCGATGACGGGACGGGCGAGCGCCAGCCTCGCCGTCTCGCCGACGTGGTCGATCGACGCGGACTACCGCCGCGACTTCTCGATGTTCCAGAGCGTGACCGACGAGGTGTACACGACCGACACCGCGCGCGTGAGCACGGGCGGCCTCCTGGGCCGGCGCGCGGCCCTGAGCCTCGGCACCTCGTACAGCAACTGGAAGACGCCCTACGCCGGCAGGATCAGCGGGACGTTCGACGTCTACGGCGCGTCCGCCCAGCTCAGGGTCGCCGTCACGCGCGCGCTGGCGGCGACGGCGGGCTACTACTACTACCGGCACCGCTACTCGGATCCGGGGGCCCTTCCCGAGGGCTTCCCCGCCGCCTTCGATCGCAACGCCGTCCGCGTGGGGCTCTCGCTGGCGGTCCCCCTCGCCGCCAGCTCGTCCCAGCGCCCCCTTTCCCAGCGGTGACACTCGCGAGGAACTGCTCATGCTACCGGGCCGGGAACTGACCCTCGACGTCGTCTTCGGCGCGCTCCGCCGCTGGTGGTGGCTGCTCGTCCTGCCGCTCTTCGCCGGCATCATGGGCGGCCTGCTCTACTCGCGCTCGCAGCCGAGCCTCTACCGCTCCGACGCCCTGATCCAGGTCGTGCCGCAGCGAGTCCCGGAGACCTACGTCAGCGCCACCGTGACCGAGCGCGTCGAGGACCGGCTGCGCGCCCTGGCCCAGCAGGTGCTCAGCCGCACGCAGCTCGAGAAGCTCATCACCGACTTCAGCCTGTTCCCCAGGGAGCGCGAGAAGTACCCGATGGAGGACGTGGTCGAGCTGATGACGAAGCGCGTGCTCATCCAGCCGCTCGTCGCCGGGCAGGTGTCGCGCCGCGACTCGCAATCCGAGGCGTTCCGGGTGTCGTTCGACTACCAGGACCCCGTCATCGCCCAGAAGGTCGTCGAGCGCCTCGCGAGCTTCTTCATCGACACCAACGCCCGCGACCGCGGCACGCAGGCCGATCAGACGAGCGCCTTCCTCGAGGCCCAGCTCGCCGACGCCCGCTCGCGCCTGGAGGCGCAGGAGCAGCGGCTCAAGGTGTTCCGCGAGCGCAACGCGGGCCGCCTGCCCACGCAGACGCAGACCAACATGCAGGCGATCCAGAACACGCAGATGGCCCTGCAGTCGATGGTGGCCTCGCTCGAGGTGGACCGCAACCGCAAGCTCGTCCTGGAGCGCCTCTACAACGACGCCGCCGCCGACGAGCCCGTGGCGGCGCCGGTTCCGGCCGGCGCGAGCGGCGCGCTCCCCGCCGACGCGCCGCCGCAGCAGCGCCTGGCCGCCGCCCGCGCGGCCCTGGCGCAGATGGAAACGCGCCTGAGCCCGAAGCACCCGGACATCGTGCGCACCAGGCGCGTCATCGCCGACCTCGAGCAGCAGGTGGCCGCCGCGGAGCTCGAGCGCCCGGTGTCGCCGGAAGCCGGCCAGGCCGTCGCCGCGAACCAGGAAGAGGCCCGCCGCCGCGAGCGGCTCCGCGAGATGCGCGCCGAGATCGAGAGCCTCGACCGGCAGATCGCCTTCAAGGAGGGCGAGGAGCGCCGCATGAGGGCCGAGATCGGCGCCTACCAGGCGCGGCTCGAGGCGGTGCCGGGCATCGAGTCGGAGTGGATTGCCCTGACCCGCGACTACGACACGCTCCAGGAGACGTACCGCCAGCTCCTCGCCAAGAGCGAGAACTCGAAGATGGCGGCCAGCCTCGAGCAGCGCCAGATTGGCGAGCAGTTCCGCATCCTCGACCCGCCGCGCGTGCCGCAGAAGCCGACCAGCCCGAACCGGCTGCGGATCAACCTCCTGGGCCTGCTCGCCGGCCTCGGCCTGGGCGTGGCGCTGGTCGGCCTCTTCTACGTCCGCGACTCGACGATGCGCTCCGAGGGCGACGTGCTCGGCGCGATCGATCTGCCCGTGCTCGGCCTCCTGCCGTACGTGACGACCGACGCGGACGTCCGCCGCCGCAAGCGCCTCCGCCTGCTGGCGGCGACGGCGGCGGCGCTCCTGGCGGCCGCCAGCGGCGGCGTGTTCTGGGTCCTGAGGCTCTGGAGGTACGTGGCGTAATGGGACGCATCGACGACGCGCTGCGGCGCTCGAACGTGGACGCGGCTCGGGGAACGGGAGCCGAAGCGCCCGCGCCCGCGCCGTCGCCCTGGCAGGTCGAGGAGCAGGACACCCGCGCGGCGGCGCCCGGGGCCGCCGGGCCCGCCGGGACGGCCGCGCCCGCAGCCGAAGGCGCCACGCGCGGCGCGCGGCGCGAGCCCCCGAAAGCCGGCCGGTTCGTCGTCTCCGGCGGCATCGACGCCAGGGCCGCCGAGCGCCTGGTCGCATCCGCCGACGCGAGCCCGCTGCTCGTCGAGCAGTTCCGGACGCTCGGCGCCACGCTGCTCCGCATCCAGGGCGAGCGGCCGCTCAAGAGCCTCCTCGTCACCTCGCCCTCGCCGGGCGACGGCAAGAGCCACGTGGCGACGAACCTCGCCCTGACCCTGAGCGACTCCTACCATCGGCGGGTGCTCCTCATCGACGCCGACCTCCGGCGGCCGACGCTGCACCAGGTGTTCCGCCTGGCCAACGCCAGCGGCCTCTGCGAGGCCCTGCGCGCCGACACCGACGAGAAAGTGCCCACGGCGCGCGTCAGCGAGAACCTGACGCTGCTCCCGGCCGGCCGGCCCGAGGCCAACCCCCTCGCCGGCCTCTCCTCGGGCCGCATGGCGCGCATCGTGGCGGACGCCGCGGCCGCGTTCGACTGGGTGATCGTCGATTCGCCCCCCGTCGTCGTCCTCGCCGACGCGCACCTCGTGTCGGAAACCGTGGACGGCGCGATCGTCGTCGTGCGCGCGGGCGTGACCCGGTTCCCCGATCTCGCGGCCGCCGTGGACACTCTCGGCCAGGACCGCGTGCTGGGCGTGGTGCTGAACGCGCTGGATCCCGCCGAGATGCGGAGCGAGGGCTACTACAGCTACTACTACGGGCGCTCGGGGCGTGCCTCCTCGAGGCGTTGACTTTGGTCGCCGCAATCAACGTCTTTTGATGTATCCTCGGCGGGAACAGCTTCGTCCACCGGTTCGCGTTCGCGCTTAACCCCCTGTCACAATACGCGTTAGATGACGAAGCCCGGCCGCCTTCCCCGTCGTTCGTCGTTGGCGCATGCCTTGCTGCCGGATCGGGCTGAGCCCGCCCTGCGTGCGAGGCAGCCCGACATGCCGACCGAGGACATCCGCCGGCCGATTCGTGAGCTTGAGTGCCCGCCAGGCGAGGAGTACGACGAAGACACGTTCAATTACCTCCTCGGCATGGAACGGGCGCGCGCCGAGCGCGCGAGCCGCCGGGTCCGCCTGCTGCTGGCGACGCTCGAAGGCGAGTCCGGCGAGAGCGCGATGATCACGTCTTCCTGCGCGGCCCGCCTCTTCGGCGGCCTGCGGCAGCTCCTGCGCGACACGGACATCGTCGGCTGGTACCGGCAGAACCGCGTCGCCGGCGCCGTGCTGTGCGCGAGGCTCGACGGCTCCGACGAGGAGACGTCCCGCGCCATCGGCGCGCGCGTCGGCGAAGGCCTCAGGCGGCTCCTTCCCGCCCGGACGGCGCGCAACCTCCGCGTGCGGGTGACCCAGCAGGGACCGCGGCGCGTTCCGAAGGGCTGAGAGACCCGAGCCAGTGACGAAGTCGATCCTGGAGGCGCTTCGGGAGTTCGCGGACTGGGAGAAGTGCCCGGGCCCGGTCCCGGCCCCCCTGCCGCTCGTGCAGCCGTCGCCCGGGCCCCAGGCCGGCATCCCCGTCCTCGGGGAAAGCGTCTTCAAGGACGTCCTCGTCCGCGAGCGCAAGTGCGCCGACCGCTTCGAGTCGCCGTTCGCCGTCGTGCTGGTGGACCGGAGCGACGATGCCTCGGGGGCGGACGCGTGGGTCCCGATTCTCGGGGCCATCGCCGCGGTGAAGCGCGATGCCGACGCCGTCGGGTGGCTCGACGAGGGCAAGGTGCTGGGCCTGCTCCTGCCCGACGTGCCCGGCGAGGGCGCGCTGAAGATCCTCGATCGGCTGCGCCACGAGGTGTCGGGCCGCCTGGGAGATGCCGCGCTGGCCGTCTTGTCGATGCGCGTCTACGCGCACCGGGCCGCGCCGGCGGCCGACGGGTTCTCGTTCCCGCCCCCGGACCTGCTGATCGAGGCGTTCGCGCCCGAGCCGGCGCGCCCGGGCCGCGACGCCGTCAAGCGCGCCCTCGACATCGCCGGCGGCCTCCTGCTGCTCGTCGTCTTCTCGCCGATCATGGCCGCAGCCGCCCTGGCGGTGAAGCTGACCTCGGCCGGCCCCGTGTTCCACAGGCAGGTGCGCGTCGGCCGGCGCGGCGAGCCGTTCACGATGCTCAAGTTCCGCACCATGCACGCCAACGCCGGGCACGCCATCCACCAGGACTACGTGACCTGGTTCATCAAGTCGGGCGGGAAGGGCCGGCCGAACAGCGACGGGCTGTTCAAGCTGACGAACGACCCCCGCGTGACCCGGGCGGGCCGGTTCCTGCGCAAGGCGAGCTTCGACGAGCTGCCGCAGTTCCTCAACGTGCTGCGCGGCGAGATGTCGCTCGTCGGGCCGAGGCCGCCGCTGCCCTTCGAGGTGGAGCAGTACCAGCCGTGGCACCGCCGGCGCGTCCTCGAGGCCAAGCCCGGCATCACCGGGCCGTGGCAGGTCCAGGGCCGGAGCCGGACGAGCTTCGACGACATGGTACGCCTCGACCTGCGCTACGCCCGGACGCACACGCTCTGGACGGACCTGAAGATCCTGCTTGCCACGCCCCGCGCCATGTTCAAGGGTGCCGCCTGATGGATCCGTACCTCTCGATTGCTCCCGACGTGAAGCTCGGGAAGGGCGTCAAGCTCTCGAAGTTCATCAACCTGTACGGCTGCGAGATCGGCGACGAGACGAAGATCGGGGCCTGCGTCGAGATCCAGAAGGGCGTGAAGGTGGGGCGGCGCTGCAAGATCTCGAGCCACACCTTCATCTGCGAGGGCGTGACCATCGAGGACAACGTCTTCGTCGGCCACGGCGTCACCTTCACCAACGACGTCTACCCGCGCGCGACGAGGGCGGACGGCGAGCTGCAGACCGAGGCCGACTGGAAGGTGGAGCCCACGCTGGTGAAGAAGGGCGCCTCCATCGGGTCGGGCGCGACCATCCTGCCCCGCGTCACCATCGGCGAGCACGCCATCGTCGGCGCCGGCAGCGTCGTCACGCGCAACGTGGCGCCGCGCACCATCGTGTGGGGCAACCCCGCGCGGTTCCTGCGCCGCATTCCCCCGGAATCGGGAGGTCACACGTGAGCCAGCTTCGCGTCGGCGTCATCGGCTACGGCTACTGGGGCCCGAACATCGTCCGCAACCTGTACGGCATCGAGGCGTACAGCGTGGCGGCGCTTTGCGACACCAACCCCGCCGCGCTGCAGAAGGCCGGCCGCGTCTACCCCGCCCTGCGCACGACGCCGGACCCGGCCGAGGTGCTCGAGTCGCCCGACATCGACGCCGTGGCCATCGTCACGCCCGTGTGGACGCACTACGAGCTGGCGCGAACCGCCCTCGAGAACGGCAAGCACGTGTTCGTAGAGAAGCCCTTCACCTCGACCGTGCGCCAGGCCGAGGAGCTGGTCGAGCTGGCCGACCGCAAGAACCTCCGGATCATGGTGGACCACACGTTCCTGTTCACCGGCGCCGTGCGGAAGATCCGCGAGCTCATCGACAAGGGCGTCCTCGGGCCGCTGTTCTACTTCGACTCGTCGCGCATCAACCTGGGCCTCTTCCAGCACGACGTCAGCGTGGTGTGGGACCTGGCGCCGCACGATTTGTCCATCATGGACTATGTGATCGGCACGAAGGCCGAGGCCGTGGTCGCGACCGGCGGCAGCCACTTCAACCACCAGGCCGACATGGCCTTCCTGACGATCTACTTCCCCGACAACGTCATCGCGCACATCAACGTCAACTGGCTCTCGCCGGTGAAGGTGCGCACGACGCTGATCGGCGGCCGCGACAAGATGCTCGTGTGGAACGACCTCGAGGCCGACGAGAAGATCAAGGTCTACGACAAGGGCGTCGACGTGACCAGCCGCGAGGGCGTCTACGATCTGCTCGTGAGCTACCGGTCCGGCGACGTCTGGGCGCCCAAGGTGGACCAGACCGAGGCGCTCAAGGCCGAGCTGGCCTATTTCGCCGAGTGCGTCACGACCGGGAAGAAGCCGTTCAACGACGGCGAGGCGGGCCTGAGCGTGGTCCGGATGCTCGAGGCCGCCGACCAGTCGCTGGCCGAGCGCGGCAAGGTCGTGCTGTTGCCCTGATGGAGGCCGGGCCCTCCTCGCCCCGAGCGAGCGCGCTCGCGACGGGCGGGCCGAAGTGACCCCGGCTCGCGTCCCTGCCCATCCACCCCCTCGTCGAGTACTACCGCTGCCCCGAGCACCTCGCGGCGCTCGGGACGGCGGATCCTCTGCCGCTCGAGTCCGGCTACTTCCGCTTCGGCGGCGCCGTCTGCTACGGCCGGCAGGCCGTCGGGGCGCCGTCGCCGTCGCCGGACGGCGGCCTCGTCGAGGTGTCGGGAGCAGTGACCTCGTCCGGCGGCCGCGTGCTGCTGCCGTTCCAGCTCGGCGAGGCCGTCGGCAACCTGCGCCACGAGCGGTACCCCGAGGCCCTGCGGGCCGTCGAGCACATCTCGTCGTTCACGCTGTCGCATTTCCTCTACTACCTGGCCCGGCCTTTCCTGCCGGTGGGCGTCAGGAGGCACCTGCAGCGGCTGCACTGGGCGGGCTGGCGGCGGATCCCGTTTCCCCGCTGGCCGGTGGACGCGAGCGTCGAGTCGATCATGAAGCAGGCCGTCCGCGCCCTGCTCGAGGCCGGGACGGTCCGGGAGCTTCCTTTCATCTGGTTCTGGCCCGACAGCGCGCCGGGCGCCGCCATGATGACGCACGACGTGGAAGGGCCCGCCGGCGCGGAGTTCTGCGGCGAGCTGATGGACCTTGACGAGCGGTCCGGCATCCGATCGTCGTTCCAGGTGATTCCCGACGGCCCCCGCGCGGCGAAGGTTGCGACCAGGAAGCTGGTGGACGACCTCCGGCGCCGCGGCTTCGAGGTGAACGTCCACGACCTGACGCACGACGGGCGGCTGTTTCGGAACCGCGATCGCTTCCTACGCCACGCCGGCCGGATCAACGCGAGGGGCCGCGAGTTCGGCAGCCGCGGCTTCAGGTCCGGCGCCATGTACCGGCGCCAGGAGTGGTTCTCGGCCCTCGACATCTCCTACGACATGTCCGTGCCGAACGTCGCGCACCTCGAGCCGCAGGCGGGCGGCTGCTGCACGGTGATGCCGTTCTTCATGGGCCACGTGCTCGAGCTGCCCCTGACGGCGGCCCAGGACTACACCGTGTTCCACATCCTGGGCGAGTACTCGACGCGGCTGTGGCGGGAGCAGATCGACGCGATTCTGGCCGAGCACGGCCTGGCCAGCTTCATCGCGCACCCGGACTACCTCGTCGATCCGCGCGCCCGGGAGGTCTACGCCGAGCTGCTGGGCATCCTGAGCGGCCTGCGCGCCGAGCGCGGCGTCTGGATCGCGCTGCCGTCGGAGATCGACGGGTGGTGGCGCGAGCGGCGCGAGATGCGCCTGGCGCCCGACGGCGGCTCGTGGCGCGTCGAGGGGCGCGGCGCGGAGCGCGCCCGCGTCGCCTTCGCCCGTTTCCGCGACGGCCGGGTCGTGTACGAGCTGGAGCCGCGAGTCGCGAAGTAGATGCGTGATGGGGGCCGCCGTCCACGTCGTCGATCCGCTCGCGGACCCGCGCTGGGACGGCCTCCTCGCCCGTCATCCCCGCGCATCCGTGTTTCACACGCGCGGATGGCTCGACGCGCTGAAGCGCACCTACGGCTACGAGCCGTTCGCCCTGACGACGACGTCGGAAGGCGCGCTGGAGAACGGCCTGGCGTTGTGCCGCGTGAAGACGCCGTTCGCGCGCCGGCTCGTGTCGCTGCCCTTCTCGGACCATTGCGACCCGCTGGTCGATCGGCCCGAAGACGTCTCCGCGATGCTCGGCTTCCTGAAGGCGCAGCAGGAGCGCGAGCGCTGGCGGTCGGTGGAGCTGCGGCCCCGCCAGGCCGCGTGGGGCCTGGCTGCCGAGGCGCCCGCCGCCGGCGGGGATGGAGCGCGCCCCTCGTGGCCGGCCGAGAGCGCCCGCTACGTCCATCACGCGCTCGATCTCGCGCGCCCCGCGGAGCAGGTGTTCGCCGGCTTCCACCCCTCGCACACCCAGCGCGCCGTGCGGCGGGCGGAACGCGAGGGCTTGACGTACGAAGCCGGCAACTCGGAGCCGCTGGTGTCGGCGTTCTACGGGCTGCTGCGCCTGACCCGCCGCCGCCACGGCCTGCCGCCGCAGCCGCGTGCGTGGTTCCGGAACCTCGCGACGAGCCTGGGCGACCAGTTGGCCGTGCATCTGGCGAGCAAGGACGGCCAGCCCATCGCCGCCATCCTGACGCTCGGCTTCAAGAGGACCATCGTCTACAAGTACGGCGCGTCCGACGCCGCGTTCCATCGGCTCGGCGCCATGCCGTTCTTGTTCTGGCGGGCGATCCAGGACGCTCGGTCGAAGGGCATCATCGAGATGGACCTCGGCCGCTCCGATCTCGGCCAGCCCGGCCTCGCCGCCTTCAAGGACCATCTGGGCGCCGAGCGGGCGGCCCTGGCCTACTGCGCCTGGCCGGTCCGCCGGGCGCGCCCGCCGCAGCCGGGCGCGCTGTCGCGCCTCGCGCGCAGCGTCGTTCCCCTGCTGCCGGATGCGGTCCTCGACTGGTCCGGCCGGATGCTGTACCGGCACCTGGGTTAGCAGCCTGAGCGCCTTTTCAGATGGAGCCCCGGGGCGTTCGCCCCGGGATTGACCCCCGGGAGCACCGACATGTCCGACAACCCCGTTCCTTTTCTCGACCTCGTCGCCCCGCATCGCGAACTCGAGAACGACCTCGTCGAGGCCTTCCGCCAGGCGGTGCGCTCGGCCGCCTTCGTCGGCGGCGCCGAGGTCGAAGGCTTCGAGAGGGAGTTCGCCGAGTTCTGCGGGTCGAAGTTCTGCGTGGGCGTGGCCAACGGGACCGACGCCGTGCGCTTCGCCCTGATGGCCTCCGGCGTGGGCCCGGGCGATGCCGTCGTCACCGTGGCGCACACGTTCATCGCCACCGTCGAGGCCATCAGCCAGGCCGGGGCCGAGACGGAGTTCGTGGACATCGACGAGCGCACCTACTGCATGAGCCCCGCGGCCCTCGACGAGTACCTGGAGGGCTGCGCGAAGGACCCCGGCACCGGCCGGCCCCTGGGCAGGCGGACCGGCAAGCCCATCAAGGCCGTCCTTCCCGTTCACCTCTACGGCCAGGCCGCAGACATGGACGCCATCCTGGCCGTCGCCGACCGCTACGGCCTGATCGTCGTCGAGGACGCCTGCCAGGCGCACGGGGCCGAGTACAAGTCGGCCGACGGCAAGTGGCGCAGGGCCGGCACCTTCGGCAAGGCCGCCGCCTTCAGCTTCTATCCCGGCAAGAACCTCGGCTCGTGCGGCGAGGGCGGGGCCGTGACGACCGACGATGAGCAGGTGGCAAAGACCATCAAGATGCTGCGCGAGCACGGGCAGGCGCAGAAGTACTACCACGACCTCGAGGGGTACAACGGCCGCCTCCACGCCATCCAGGCGGCGTTCCTGCGGGTGAAGCTGCGGAAACTCCCCGAGTGGAACGCCGGCCGGTACGCCGCCGCGCGGCGGTACGGGGAGATGCTCGCCGGGGTGCCCGGGGTGATCGTGCCGCACGAGCCGGAGAACACGCGCCCCGTCTACCACCTCTACGTCATCCGGACGAAGGACCGCGACGCCCTTGGCGAATACCTGAAGGCGAGGAAGGTGTTCACCGGCCTGCACTACCCCGTGCCGCTGCACCTTCAGAAGTGCTATGCCGGCTGGGGCTATGCGAAGGGCAGCCTGCCCGTCACCGAGGCCGTCGCCAGCTCGATCGTCTCGCTGCCCATGTTCCCGACGCTGACTGCGGAGCAGCAGCAGCGCACCGTCGACGCCGTCGCCGACTTCGTCGCCAGGTGAGAGACAGACGCGCCTCCGATGTCACCCCGTCGCATCTGGATCGACCTCGACAACACCCCGCACATTCCGTTCTTCCTCCCCATCATCCGGGAGCTCGAGCGCGAGGGGCACTCCGTCGTGCTGACCGCGCGCGACGCGTACGGCGTCTGCGATCTCGCCGCCCACCACGGCCTCGCCGTAACGACAGTAGGCCGGCACTACGGCAAACACAGGGCGCTGAAGGTCGCGGGCACGCTCTGGCGCGCCCTGCAGCTCGCGCCCGTGATCCTGCGCGAGAGGCCCGACATCTCCATGTCGCACGGCTCGCGCTCGCTGGTGATCCTCTCGGGCCTCCTGCGCATCCCGAGCCTGCTCCTCTTCGACTACGAGCACGCCGAGCGCATCCCCCTGCTGAGGCCCGCCCTGGGCATGGCGCCCGCCTCGATCGATGACCCGTCACTGGCGAAGGGGTTCCGCTACGGGGTGCGTCACTACTCCGGTTTGAAGGAGGACGTCTACGCGGCGGGCTTCCGGCCGGACCCCTCGATCCTGGACGAACTCGGCGTGGGCCCCTCGGAGATCCTCGTCACCATCCGCCCGCCCGCGACCGACGCGCACTATCACAATCCCGAGGCCGAGGGGCTGTACGTCGAGGTCGTCGAGATGCTGGGCGCGATGCCCGGCGTCCGCATGGTCGTGCTGCCCAGGACCGCCGGCGCCCAGCGCGACTTCCTGATGACGACGTGGCCCGCGTGGTGCGCGGAGAAGAAGATCGTCGTCCCCGAGCGGGCCCTCGACGGCCTCAACCTCGTGTGGCACTCCGACCTCGTCGTGAGCGGCGGCGGCACCATGAACCGCGAAGCCGCGGCCCTCGGCGTGCCCGTGTACAGCATCTTCCGCGGCAGGCTGGGCGCCGTGGACAGGCAGCTGGCCGAGGAGGGCCGCCTCGTGCTGCTCGCGACGCGAGACGACGTGCGGTCGAAGCTGCGGGTCGCCAGGCGCGCGAAGGGCGCGTCGTTCGCCGCGGGCGACAGGCCCGCCCTCCGGCAGATCCTGGCCGCCGCGCGCGAGCTGATGGAGTTGTCGAATGGGCGCCCGTAGCGCTCGCGTGCAGGTTCACCTCGTGTGCGGGGCCCGCCCCAACTTCATGAAGGTGGCGCCGCTCTACCACGCCCTCGCCGCCGAGCCCTGGGCCGACCCGGTCATCGTCCACACCGGCCAGCACTACGACGCCAATATGTCCGGGGCGTTCTTCGCCGACTTCGGCCTGCCCGAGCCGCACGTCTCGCTCGGCGTCGGCAGCGGCACGCACGCCGAGCAGACCGCCAAGGTCATGGTGGCCTACGAGCGCGTCCTGCAGGAGCGGAGGCCCGACCTGGTTGTCGTCGTGGGCGACGTCAATTCCACCGCGGCCGCCACGCTGGCGGCGGCGAAGCTCGGCGTGAAGGTGGCGCACCTCGAGGCCGGCCTGCGGTCGCGAGACCGGCGCATGCCCGAGGAACTCAATCGGCTCGTCACCGACGTGCTGGCGGATCTGCTCTGGGCGCCGTCGCAGGACGGCGTCGAGAACCTCCTGGCCGAGGGGATTCCCGCCGGGCGGATCCAGCTCGTCGGCAACATCATGATCGACACGCTCGAGATGTGCAGGGAGCGCATCGAGCGGCAGGACGCGTTCAGCGCGTTCGGGCTTCGGCCGGGCGGTTTTGCCGTGGCGACCATCCACCGGCCGTCGAACGTGGACGACCCGGCCGTCCTCGGCACGCTTTGCGCCATTCTCGAGAGCGTGTCCGAGCTCGTGCCGCTCGTGTTTCCCGTGCACCCGCGGACCGGCCGGCGCATTGCCGCCGAGGGCCTGCTGGCTGGGGCCCGGCGGGCCGGGCGCCTCTTCCTTCCCGAGCCCATGCCGTACATCGCGTTCATGAACCTCGTGTTCAACGCGCGTCTCGTCATCACCGACTCGGGCGGGATCCAGGAGGAGACCACCTATCTCGGCATCCCGTGCCTGACCATGAGGGAGAACACCGAGCGGCCGATTACCGTGACGCACGGCACCAACCGGCTGTGCGCGCCGGACCAGCTTCTTGCGAGCGTGCGGGAGATCCTGCGGCGCCGGCCGCCGTCCGCGCCGCGTATTCCGTACTGGGACGGCAGGACCGCCGGCAGGGTGGTCGAGGCCATTCGCGGCCAGTTCGCCGGGCGCGCCGGCGCCGCCCCGGCCGAGGCGGCGCCGCTCGCGGTGTCGCGCTCTTGACCTCGGACGCCCGCCTCGAGGAGATCGTCACCAGGCTCGAGGCGTACTGCCGGAGCCGCGACTGGGCCGGCTACGATCCGTACGACGCGCTGAACAGCGGGCGGTTCGCGCGGACGCCTCTGGCGAGGAGCCGCCTGGCGCGCCTCGCGCTCACGCAGCTCCTGAAGCGCAGCCCCGTCAATTTCCGCGCGTTGCTCGGCATCGCCCCGCATCAGAACCCCAAGGCCCTCGGGCTGTTCCTGTCCTTCTACGGGCGGCGCGTCGTGGCTGGGGATGGCGGGGCCGCCGCGCCGGCAAGGGCCGTTGCCGCCAGGCTTCTCGAGCTTCGATCGCCCGGGGCCGGCTGCTGGTGCTGGGGCTACAGCTTCCCGTGGCAGATGCGGACCAGGCTCGTGCCCAGGTTCGCGCCCAATCTCGTCTGCACCACGTTCGCGGCGCACGGCCTGCTCGATGCGTACGAGGGCGGGCTTGGGGACGAGTGGCTCGCGCCCGCCGTCGGGGCCGGCGAGTACCTGGCGCGCGGGCTTTTCTGGGAGGATGGGCAGCGGGCCGCGTTCGCGTATCCCCTGCCGGACATTCGGGTCCCCATCCACAACGCCAATTTCCTCGGCGCCGCGCTCCTCTGCCGGCTTGCCCGGACGACGGGCGACGGCGGAGTTGTGGAGCCGGCGCTGCGTGCCGCGCGGTGGTCGGCCGCGAGGCAGCGCGAGGACGGCTCGTGGCCGTACGGAGAGGGCCCGGCCCAGCAGTGGATGGACAACTTCCACACCGGCTTCAACCTCTGCGCGCTGGAGTCCATCGGCCGCGACCTGGGGACCCGCGAGTTCGAACCCGCGCTCCGGAAGGGTTTCCAGTTCTACCTCGACCACTTCTTCACGCCTGACGGCGCGCCCAGGTACTTCCACGACAGGACGTACCCCATTGACATCCACAGCGTGGCGCAGAGCCTGATCACGCTGACTTCTCTGCGTGCGCTGGATGAGCGAGCGGCCGCGGTTGCCCGTTCCGTTCTCGCCTGGGCGCTCGCCAACATGTGGGACGAGCGCGGGTTCTTCTACTACCGGCGGCTGCGGGGATTGACCGTTCGCACCTCCTACATGCGATGGTCGCAGGCGTGGATGCTGATCGGACTGGCAACCGTGCTGTCGGCCGAAGGAATCCACTGATAGCCGCAGCGCGATTCGTACCATCTCATCGAAGTGCTTCCTGACATGGGACCTCTCGCTCGGGTTTCCCGGTTTCGCGGCTCGTGGGCCGAATTGGCTTTGCTCACGTGCGCCTCGCTCGTCGCCGCGTCGCTCGTGAGTCACGTGGCGATGGAATGGCTGCAGATCAGATCGTCGTGGGGTAGCTTCAGCGTGTACGGCCACGCGGATGGGATGCCCGCGACGATGCTGTATGGATCATCGATCGCGTATTCCGGCATCAACTGGAACACCGTTGCCGCGAGGATTGGAGCGCCAATAGGGCGGTGGCCCACGCCCGGGTCGACGCCGTCCGAGTGGGAGCAGTTTCAGCGCTGGTCGGGCAGCGTCAGGCGCAGTTTCGTGGCCGTGTCTGCCGTTGATCTCAACGAGTACGCCCTCTGCGACTTCCGTGCGGATATCGTACCGCTATGGCAGACAGTGCGGGACCTTTCGCACCTTCCCAGCGATCGGGCGTATGCGAAGAAGGTGTTGGAGCAGTATCCCGTGCGAACGTTGCGCCTAGCGTTTCCGACGATCGGGCGGTCCGACGGTGTACTGACCGGAACCAGAGACCGTTTGAGGCGCCTCTTACACGGTCGCGCTGCGGACCAGGACAAAGAGGCCTTCGTGATGGACCCGGATCAGGACGCCGTTCTTGACGAGCGGGTGACTGACTGGGACCCGGGTCGACGCGAGCGCCGAATGGTCCTCGCACGCGCCGCTTGTAACGGTAGACAGGGCTTCGCCGGTCTGAAGCGAGCTGCCCTGGAGCGGATCCTTGCGACAGCCAGCCGGCAAGGTCCTACGGTCGCAGTCGTTCTCCCGATGTCCCCCTACTACCGGGTTGAGTTCTTCGATCCAGCCGTCACGCAGGAATTCGAGAAGGCGCTGAACGCGCTTCAAGCCGACACGCCAGATGTCCGCTGGCTCCGGTTGGACCGCCTCAGCGTCCTCGATGACAATCGCATGTTCGTCGACTTCGTGCACATGAATCGGACCGGGCAAGAGCATGCGACGCGCGCGTTTCTCGCGGAGTTGGAGTCCGAGGTGCCGGGCCGATGACGCTCACGTCGCTCGAGTTCCTGGCGTTCTTCGTGTTCGTGCTCTTCGCGCGACAGCTGTTCGGCACGCACCGCGCCGAGCGCTGGTTCCTGCTTGGGGCTAGCGTTGTCTTCGCTCTCGCCTCCAGCACAGTCGGAACCGCGGTGGTCGTCATCATCACCGTGGTCGACTTCTGCATCGGCCGTGCCTTGGAGCGCTCGACGGATGGCCGGAAGCGCAAGCGCCTGCTCAGGCTCAGCCTTGGGACGAGCCTTGGCCTGCTCGGGGTGTTCAAGTACACGGGGTTCATCTTCCAGAACGCGCAGGTTGTGCTGGATGCCGCCGGTGTCGGCGCGCGACTTCCCTCGTTCAGCCTGCCCTCGCCGCCCGGGATCTCGTTCTTCACGTTCGCCAGCATCAGCTATGTTGTCGACGTCTACAACAGGCGCATCAAACCTGCTGACAACCTGGCTGACTACGGGCTGTTCCTGGGCTTCTTCCCGAAGTTCCTAGCCGGTCCGATCGCTCGCGCGTCGTCGTTCCTCCCGCAGATCAGGGGTCGGAGGTCCCTGGCACCGAGCGACATCGAAACGGCACTGGCGTACATCCTGATTGGAGCGGTGAAGAAGCTCGTCATTGCCGACCAGGTTGTCGGGCACGTGGACCTGATCTTCGCGAGCCCGGGTCGATTCGACAGCCTGACGCTTTTCCAGGGGGCTTTCGGTTACGCGGTTCAGATCTACTGCGACTTCTCCGGCTACTCGGACATCGCGGTCGGCGTGGCGAGGCTCCTGGGCTTCAAGTTGCCGGACAACTTCCAGATGCCATTCTCGGCGCCGACGATCACGGACTACTGGCGCAGGTGGCACATCACGATGTCGAGCTGGTTTCGTGATTACCTGTTTCTACCCCTTGAGATGGCCCGCAAACGCAGCCCGCGCCCGACCCTTCGCACCACCAGCAATCTCCTGTTGACCTGGCTCGTCTGCGGGCTCTGGCACGGCGCCGCCTGGAACTTCGTGTGCTGGGGGGGCATCCACGGCGCGGCGATGGCCGCGCATGTCGGGTGGCGCAAGTGGAGTCCATTTACCGGCCTCCGGCGCTTCCGCGCGGTCACGGCAGCGTGGACCGTCGTGTCGCATGCCCTGACACTCGGCGTCGTGCTCGTGAGTTCCGTATACTTCCGGGCGCCCTCTGTCTCGTCGGCCAACGGGTTCCTTGTCAGGCTCCTCCGCTTCGAGAGTGACGGAACGAGGATGCTCTCTCCCTACATCCTGCCGGCCGTCGCGGCAGTCGCCTTCCTTCACTTCGTGTTCCATAGAGACGGCAACTGGGCCGTGAGGATCGTTTCGTGTCCGGCGCCCGTTCGATTCCTGGCGTACGGCAGCCTGGCCTGCGTGCTCGTGCTGTTGGGGGCCACGAGCACGGTGCCCTTCGTCTACTTCAGGTTCTGAACGATTCGAGAGACCGGCGACCGTCTCTCGTCCACGGCAGAAAGGCGGCTCCATGGCGGAAGATGTCTTGAGCGCTGTCACTCGGTATGTCGAGGAAACGCTCAACAAGGAACGGGGGCTCAGCGTGAAGCCCGAGCCCGGCATGTCACTCGTCGACAGCGGCATGCTCGACTCGTTGAGCATCGTGACCTTCGTCGGGCGGCTTGAGTCGGGGTTTGGCATCTCGATCTCGATGGCCGACATGACCCTTGAGAACTTCGACACGATCGAGCGGATTGCCGCGATGGTAATCGCCAAACAGCTCGCCGGGTAGGTCGGTGGCTACGATCCTCGACGATTTCCGGGCTGCAGTGTCCGCACACCCTCACCGTACGGCCGTTGTGCAGGCAATGGGTGGGGGGCGATCGCGCAGCATCACCTTCGAGGAGCTTGACCGCCGCTCGGATGAACTCGCGGCATATCTTGCGTCCCGCGCCATCGCCAGCGGGGACATGGTCGGCGTAGTGATGCGGCGGTCGATCGACCACGTCGTCTCGATCGTGGCGATTCTCAAAGCCGGGGCGGCTTTCTACAGCCTCAATCCCCGCTCGACCTGGGCCCAAGTGGCGTACGCCGCGGGCCTGGCGCGCTCGGAGACAGTCCTCGTCGACTTCGATGCGCTGTTGAATCTGCGTAATATCGGCAGCGACGGTGAGCCGCGCTTCTCGCTGACGCTCTACTCGAGTGAGCGCCCGTCGCCGTTTCAAGATCAGCGCATCTCTCAGGTCCGGGCTGTCTATCCCCGCCTGTTGACCGCCGACCCCGGTGCCGGAGTGCCTGAAGCCTCATCGACTGGCGCGCCGGTGGGCCGGGATGTGGCGCTCGCGTTGTTCACGTCCGGTTCTACAGGCACGGCGAAGGGTGTGCTCATCTCCCACCAAGACTTGCATAACCGGGTCATGACGGAGTGCGGGTACTTCGGGACGACGGTAGAAGATGTCCTGCTCAACGTCCTGCCCTTCTCGTTCGACGTTGGCGCGAACCAGCTATTTTCGAGTCTGGCTACCGGGGCCCAGTTGGTGATTCTCAATTCCTGGATGCCTCTCGACATAGTGTCTGCCATTGCGCGATACCAGGTGACGGGCATGTCCGCGGTGCCAGCCATCTGGACGTCTGTCCTGGCGCTCGACGACGCGCATGCCGTCGCCGCCGGATTCAGGCGCCTGCGCTACGTCACGGTCTCCGGCGGTGACCTGCCCCCGAGCTACCTCACGCGCCTCGGAGGACTGCTGGAGGGCGTTCAGATCTTCAAGACCTACGGGCAGTCCGAGACGTTCCGGAGTGGGCTCCTCCTGCCGAGCGAATTCAAGAACAAGATGCGATCGGTCGGAAGGGCGGTGAGAGGTACTCAGGTGTACATCCTCAACGCAAAGGGAAGGCAGGCTGGGCCTGGGGAGGCTGGCGAGATCCTGCACCATGGCGATGGGACGATGCTGGGATACCTAGGCGACGCCAGGGCCACGCGGCGCAAGCTGCGCGCGAACCCTTTGCAGCGCGGCCGCGGACCGTGTCGGCAGACCGTTGTCTTCACGGGCGATCTGGGATGCCTGGACGAAGACGGCTATCTCTACGTGCTGGGACGCAAGGACAAGATGATCAAGTCATCGGGATACCGGGTGTACCCAAAGGAAGTGTCCGACCAGATCCTCCTGCACCCTGCGGTGGCGGACGCAGTGGTCTTCGGACTGCCCGATCGAGCGCTCGGCCAGGCGATCGTGGCCGAGATACAGACCAAGCCCGGGTCCGCACTGACCGAGACGGAGATCAAGGGGTTCCTGGCGGACAGACTGCCGCCCTACATGATTCCGTCTCGCATCGCGTTCGTTCCGGCATTCCCTCGAACGCCCTCGGGCAAGATCCGACTGGCAGAAGTCGAGGCGAAGTACCGTGACACGCAGTGAGTTCTTCGATCTCGTAGGGAGGGAGGAGGTCCAGCGCTTGGCTCGTGCCTCGGGTACGCCAGCTTACCTGTACTTCCTCCGGGTCGTGCGCAAGAGGCACGCCGACTTGGTCGGATGCCTGCCGCGACGGTTCGACGTGTATTACGCGGTAAAGGCGAACCCGCATCCGGGCCTGCTTCGCGAACTTGGTTCAATGGGAATCGGCGCCGACGTGGCGTCCATCGGCGAACTCGAGGCGGCAATCTCACAGGGGATACCGCCGGGGCGGGTGGAGTTCTCGGGGCCCGGCAAGACCGAAAGCGAAATCGCGAAAGCCATCCAACACGGGGTGTCTTCCATCAACGCGGAGAGTCTGGCCGAACTTGAGATTATCGCCCGCGCCAGCGTTCGCGAAGGGAGAATCGCACAAGTCGGAATCAGGCTCAATCCTGGCGTCGCGCCGACCCAAGCCGGCCTGAGGATGAGCGGTGCCACCCAGTTCGGCATTCAGGCCGCGAACCTGGAGCAAGCGCTCCGGTTCATTCGCTCCAACGACCGGGCGCTTCGGTTCACCGGGCTTCACGTTCACACGGGGTCGCAGATTCTCTCCAGTGAGGCGGTTGCCGAGAACTTCCGAAGCATCCTCGAGTTGGCATTGCTCAGCGAGGATCTGGGGCTGCTGCCCCTCCAGAAGATCAACTTCGGTGGTGGCTGGGGCATTTCGTACTTCCCCCACCAGGCCCCGCTGGATCTGGCCGACCTGTCTTCCCGGCTCGCGGATCTGTTCAACGATTCCAGGTACGCCTCCTTGAAGACCGCTCGCCACATCGTCGAGCCGGGTCGATTCCTCGTAGGGGAGTCGGGCGTCTACGTCACGACCGTTCTGTACCGGAAGCCCGGTGCGCGCAGAGAATTCCTGATCGTGGACGGGGGGATGCACCAGCATTACCTGTTGGCTGGTGGCATGGGGCAGGTGATTCGGCGCAATTTCGAGCTGGACTACTTCCCTGTCCTCGACCGGCCGAGCCGTCACGGAAGTTCCTTCGACGTGGCGGGTTGCCTGTGCACGCCTCAGGATCTCTTGGCGACGGATGTCCTGGCGCACTGCGATGTCCGTCCGGGCGATCACATCGTCTTCTTCAATTCCGGCGCGTACGGACTCACAGCCAGTCCGCTCCTGTTTCTCGGACATCGTCTGGCGGCGGAGACCGCGCTGGATTGACGCCCACTGGAGTCTCATTATGCAGGTGACGCTTCGAGAGGTTGGCCCACAGGACATCGCTACCGTCCACCCGTGGCTGACAGACCCGGACAATGCGAAGTGGCTGGCGCCGTTCTTCCAGAATCCGCTCCTGCGGGAGGAGCAACTGGCGTTGTTCCTCATGCGCCGTGACCGTAAGACCTACCTATTGCTCTGCGATGGCGTGCCCGTAGGCCTCATGGGTCTTACCAGCATCGACGACGTGAATCGAAGTGCGGAGGTGTGGAGCGTCATCGGCGAGCGGGCGTACCGGCAGCGCGGCCTTTCGACGATCGGGTTCGTTTTGACGCTGCAGAAGGCCTTCGGCGAGTTGGCGCTGCACTCTGTCAATGCATGGGCGGCTGAAGGGAATCACACGATTCGCATTTTCGAAAAGCTCGGGTTCACCCGCATAGGTCGGCAGCGAGAGTGCCATCGACAGCATGGCGAGTACAAAGACAGAATCTTGTTCGACATCGTGAGTACTGAGCTGGACCGAATCCGGGCCGTTGGTGGTGACGCGGCTCAGGCGTGACCTTTCGAAGCACGGAGGGTTTACTCTCGCCTCAGTGTCACGAGGTGAGTGAATGATCGAGTGCGTCTTCACGCTCGACTACGAGATCTACGGCGACGGCCAGGGGGACCTGCGGCGTCACGTTTACGAGCCCGCCGAGAAGCTCCGCGAGGTCTTCCTGAAGCACGGGGCCCGCTTCGTCAACTTCGTCGAGGCTGCCGAGTTCGAGCGGCTCGAAGAAACCCGCTCTGACACCGCGATCGACCTCGTCACCGCGCAGATCCGGAGCCTTCATGAGACCGGCTTCGAGACCGGCCTGCATCTACATCCACAGTGGTACAACGCGACGTATCGGGATGGCCGCTGGGTGCTGGACGACCGCGAGTACAACCTCTGCACCCTGCCCCGCGCACGGATCGAGGAGATCGTCGACCGGGCGCTGCGCTACCTCCGCCGTGTCGTCGGGGACCCCGGGTTCACTCCCCTCTCGTTCCGGGCCGGGAACTGGCTCTTCCAGCCCACTCAGCCCGCCGCGAGTGTCCTCGCCGAGCGGGGCCTCCGGCTGGACTCGTCGGTGTTCAAGGGGGGCGTCCTGAGCGGGCGGGGCATCGACTACCGGCCAGCCGCGCGAAGCGGGCCGTATTGGCCCTTCCAGGCCGACGTCTCTCGCGCGGATCCGAATGGCGCGCTCGTGGAAGTGCCAATCCACGTCAGGATGGTCCGGCCGTGGAAGATGCCCACGCCAAAGAGGCTTGCGCTGGCAACCGCTGGGCCTCGGAGTCGACGAAGCTGGCGGGCGAGGCTGGCTCGGCTTCGCGACCTCGCGCGCCCCTGGTTGCCGCAGAAGCTCGACTTCTGCCGGATGACGTTCGACGAACTCGTGTCCGCCATCGACGGCGTGGTGCGCGAAGACCGCGAAGACCCCACGTTTTTCAGGCCGCTCGTGGCCATAGGCCATACCAAGGATCTCGCTGACGCACTGGCGGTGGATCGGTTCCTGGAGTACCTCGCGTTCCGCTCGATACCCGTCTCCACGTTCTCAGCAGTCGTCCCGCGCCTGGCTCCGTTGCCCACCACACTGTCATAGGCCTCGCCCGAGACCCATCGCACAATGGCGTCCATCTCATGCGTCGGCAACATGGCCGTAGTGCCGCTGGCAATCGATTGGAACCCCGGCATGACCGTCTTTGCCAAGCCCGAGTTCCTGCGGTCGGTCGGAGATGAATACGGATGGCTCGGCGGCTTCGACGGTTCGGGGGTGCAGCGCTGCTTCCTGCCCTACACGATCGTGCGGAAGGCCGGCGTTCGACTGGTGCGTTTCCGGGTGGAGACCATTCCGTGCGTCGAGAACCTGTCCTTGGAGGAGGAGCGGACGTTCCTCGAGAGGGTGGTCCAATACTTCCGGGTGGCGGGCGCCGACGTCATCATCCCAGCGAGCACGAACACGATCTTCCGGACCTATCCCGACGGCGCGCTTGCAGCTCCTTACGGGACACACGTCGTTGAGCTAGATCGGCCCGAGGCCGTGCTGTGGTCCGCCGTGAGTGCGAACCATCGCAGGCAGGTTCGCGCAGCCGAGAAGGCTGGCGTTCAGGTACGTACAGCCGATGACGCATTGCCCGCCGTGCACGGGATCATCAGGGATACGTTCCGCAAGTCCTCCATGCCGTTCATGCCGCTCGAAGGACTCCAGCGAATGGTCGGAGGCCTCGGTTCGCACGCACATGTGTTCGTCGCGGAGTTGAGCGGACAGGTCCAAGCCTGCGCCGTCATGGCGTTCAGCCGCTACAGCGCCTACTACATGTACGGCGGTAGCGTGGCTTCGGCTGCCCCTGGCGCGATGCACCTGCTGCACTGGCACGCCATGCGGCTCTATCGTGAAGTGGGAGTGCAACGATACGACTTCTGCGGCGCACGGGTCGATCCGGTCCCCGGTTCCAAAGCCGAGGGCCTGGCCACGTTCAAGCAGCGATTCGGTTCGGAGTTCCGGCAGGGGTTCATGTGGAAGTGCTCCCTACGGCCTCTGAGGTCGGCCCTCTACTCCGTCGCGGTTCGCGTGCTCAGAGGTGGGGACATCGTCGACGCCGAGCGCCACAAACTCGTCGTGCGACTTCAGCCAGTCGGCGCCGGTCCCTTGCGGGATCTCCGGATGAAGGACGGCTCTTCATGACCCGGGTGCTTGTTCTACACGGAGGGGAGGTACCGCACTACAGGGTCCCAGTCTACAACTACCTCAGCCGGTGCCTCAGCGAATCCGGATTCTCACTGGCGGTTGCCTCCGACGGCATTCAGGCGAACAATCCCACGCCGGTGCAGTTCGACTACTTCGAGATGCCGCTCTCGGCCGCCTCCGTGGGGCGCCTCCTGCGGCGCGAGCGCATCGACGTGCTGATCATGTTCGTCAACATGCGCCACCGGTATCTGTTTCCGGTGTACGCGGTTGCCAAGGGCCTGCTGCGGCGCAGGATGGTGTGGTGGGGCCAAGGGCGCGACCTTGCGGATCCCCACAATCGGCTCAAGAATGCTGCGTACTCCGCGGAGCACGCGCTGTGCGACGCCATCATCCTCTATGCCGAGCATCTGAAGAAGTACATCGCCCCATGCTTCCACCGCAAGGTGTTCGTGGCCAACAACACGCTCGCCGTGGACTATCCCGGGCTTCCTGCGGGCGGCAGGGAACGGGTCCTGGGCAGGTACGGGGTACGCACGGCCAAGAACGTCATCTGCGTCGGACGGCTTCAGAGACGAAAGCGCATCGACCACCTCGCGGCAGCGATGCGGCTCATGAACCGCGCTGACGTGGGACTGATCCTGGTGGGCCCGGATACCGAGGGTGTGCTAGACGGCATCACCGGCGAGAACGTCTACAAACTAGGCGCGATGTACGGCGAAGAGCGCTTCGACCTGATGTCGGCCGCCGACGTCTACTGCCTGCCCGGCGCCGTCGGGCTGAGCATCGTGGACGCCTTCCATTGCGGGCTCCCTTTCGTGACCGAGGAGGGCGACGAATCGGCCGAGATCGCGTACCTCAAGGACGGCGTCAATGGCTTCGTAGTCCCACGCGCAGATACCACCGCCCTCGCCAACGCCCTGACTCGGCTCCTCGATGATGACGAGCTCCGCGCCCGCTTCTCGCGGGCCGCGCGCGAGGAGGCGAGGGTCAACGCGAGCATGAATCGGATGTGCGAGGGATTCGTCCAGGCTCTCCGCTATGCGACTCGCAGCTAGCTGTTCGCGCCTCCCTGAGAGCGCCTGTTCATGCCTCCTCCGCTAGCACTCGCGCTGTGCACCGGCTTTGTCCTGTGGCTGCTGTGGCTGGAGCGGACCCAGTCGAAGGACGTGTCTGCCGCTGCATGGATCCCGACCATCTGGTTCATGGCGATCTTGAGTAAGCCGCTGGGCACGTGGTTTGGCACAACCGGCAGCAACGAGGCGGGGAGCCCGCTGGACAGAATGTTCCTGGCCGCGCTGACAGTAGCAGCACTGGCCGTCCTGATTCGGCGCCGGTTCAACGGAGCCTCTGCGCTGGGTTCCCAGTGGGCGCTCCTAGCGCTGCTGGGGTACATGATCGTGAGTGCGTTGTGGTCGGATATCCCAGGGATCGCGGTGAGGCGTTGGGTCCGCGAATCCATCGTCGTCGTTATGGCCTTGGTGCTCGTTTCCGAACCACATCCCAAGAAGGCCGTCGAAAGCCTGTTCCGTCGCTCCGCCTACATCCTGATGCCGTTCTCCCTGCTGCTCATCAAGTACTACCCTGCCCTAGGCGTTGACTACGCGTCTTGGTCTGGCCTGCAGATGTGGGTGGGCGTGTCGATCCATAAGAATGCCTTGAGTATCGTGTGCATGATCATGGCCTTCTACTTGCTTTGGGCTCTCTATGGCCGTTGGCATCACGCAGGTTCACTGCGTATGGGGCGCACTGGTTGGGCGGACACCGTCATTCTCCTGCTGGGACTCTATCTTCTGCGGGGAGCTGAGGGCGCATACTCCGCAGCATCTGTGGCGACCACGGCGCTAGGAGTATTGGCATTCGCGGGTCTCGTGTGGCTCCGCAGGATTGGGGCTGCCGTTCCCTGGGTCCTGGTTCTGTCATTGTTGGTAGCAGTCACTGGCTTCGGAGCGTCGGCTCCAGTACTGGATGGCGCGAACGTTGCGATCTTCAGTTCGTCGCTGGGTCGCGACGCGACGCTCACAGGGCGGACCGATACTTGGGCGGAGTTGTTGCCTGTAGTGGCCGGCCGGCCGATGCTTGGACATGGCTTCGGGAGCTTCTGGACTACCGAAAGGCGCGATTTCTATCAGATGAGCCACGGCCACAATGGCTATCTGGACGTCCTGCTGGAACTCGGGTTCATCGGGCTTCTTCTGTGGATCGGCTGGCTTGTCTCCTGTGCCCGAACGCTCCAGCGTTCGCTGCTTCGAGACTACGAATGGGCCTGCCTTGGCATCTGCCTTTTGCTGATGGCTGCCATCCACAACACCGCCGAGTCCGATTTCAGCGGCCTCGCAGGCGGCTTCACGGCGGCAGTCGTGTTTGTCACATGGGCGTCGGCGTGTGGGGAGTCGCCCAAGAGCTACCGGCCTGAGATGGCGATGGGCGGCTCTCCGCGGCGTAAGCGGTTCGCAAGCCGCGCTCGAGAACGCAGGCGCTTGCTAGCGTTCCAAAGCGGTGGGCCTTCGGTTCGCCGGCCCGGGTGGAGTTAGGCCGTTGGTCAGTGCGGCGGACTTCATCCGATTCGCAGCCCTGAAGAGAACCCGCGGCCTGGCGGTGCGCGTGAGCCGCTCCGCCTTCGTCCGGAACGTCACGGTGGTCATGACCGGAACCGTGGCGGCACAGGCGATCGGATTCGCCCTATCACCGGTCATCAGCCGCCTCTATACCCCGGCTGACTTCGGCGTGTTCGGATCGTTCGGCGCCATAGCGGGAGTCATTGCGGCAGGCGCCACGCTCGAGTACACCCAGGCGGTCATGCTGCCAAAGTCGCGAGACGATGCGGTCAACGTGTTCCTGCTGGCCTGCCTGTGTGCCGCGAGTACGGGCGCGCTCTGCCTGCTCTGCTGCGCCGCCGCGCCAGGCACGATGGCGCGGCTCCTGAATGCCAGTGGAGCATGGGTCTTCGCGCTGCTGGTGGTGGCAACGATCGTCTCGGGCTTGAACCAGGCATTCCAGGCCTGGTGCGTCCGCTCAAAGGCGTTCACCCACACGTCGGCCTCCCAGGTGGTTCGCAGCGTCTCCTCCAACGGAACGCAGATGTGTGCCGGCTTCCTTGGCGCAGGAGCTCCAGGCCTGATCGGCGCGAGCGTACTCGGGGACGGACTGGCCAGCGCGAGTCTGCTCCGCGTGGTGGCTCCTGAAGTGCAGGCGCTGAGGCACGCGGTCAGCTGGACCCGGATGAAACAGCTCGCGAAGGAGTACCGGGACTTTCCCCAGTTCCTGGCTACGACCAACGTGCTCAGCGCGCTGTCGATGGGGCTGCCCGTCCTGCTGCTGACGAAGTACTACGGGCTCGCGGTTGCGGGGGCGTACGCATTCGGCGAGCGCATTATCTCGGCTCCGATGGGATTCGTCACACGGGCACTGCGGCAGGTGCTCTTTCAACGGGCGTGCGAGATCCACAACGAGGGAGGCCGCCTCATGCCTCTCTTCGTCAAGATCACCGCGGGAATGTTCGCCATCGCGGTCATCCCGGCGCTGGTGCTGATCATCTGGGCCCCGGCGCTCTTTGCCTGGGTGTTCGGTCCGGACTGGCGCTTCGCGGGGGAACTGGCCCGAGGCCTTGTGATCTGGCTGATCTTCATGTTCTGCAACCTGCCCTCGGTGCTCTTCGCCCGCATCATCCGCATCCAGAACAGGACGTTCGTCTTCGATCTGGCGACACTTGCCGGGCGAAGCACGACGCTGGTTCTCGGGGGGATGTACCTGACGGCCACCCGGACAGTGCTCGCCTTCGCGCTCGTGGGAGCCGTACTCAACGTCGCGTTCATCATCGTCGTCGGCCGCGCCCTCAAGGCCAGGGAGGGCGGGATCGATTGGGGACGCGTCATCAGCACAGCGGGCCTGGAATGATCGCTGCCGGAATGCAGTCGCAAGATGGGCACATGAGCGAACCGCTGCCGGCCGCCTCGCCAATCCTGGTGACGGGCTCCAAGGGCTTCGTCGGAAGCGTGGTCGTCCGCGAACTTCTGCAGCGGGGCTTCACCAACATCCGCTGCTTCGCCCGCACACCGGCTGGGAACGACAAGTTGGCGGAACTGGGCCGCAAATTTCCGGCCGCCCGGCTGGATGTCGTCCACGGTAATCTCCTCTTGCCTGACGACTGCCGGCGGGCCGCCGACGGCGCCGTCCTCGTGTACCACCTGGCGGCCGGCACGGGGAAGTCGTTTCCCGGCTGCGTGCTCGATTCCGCAGTCGCAACCAGGAACCTGCTCGATGCCCTCGCCGGCAGCCAGACTTTGAAGCGCTTCGTCAATGTCGGCTCGTTCTCCGTCTACTCGAACGCCACCCTGCGGCGGGGCGCCGTTCTCGACGAGTCCTGTCCTGTGGAGCGGGCGTACACCGCGCGTTTCGACGCGTACGCGTACGGCAAGACGAAGCAGGACGACGTGGTGGCCGAGTACGGGGCGAAGCACGGGGTGCCCTACACGATCCTGCGGCCCGGCGTGGTGTTCGGACCGGGGCGAGGGGGGAGCATCCTCGGACGGTGCGGGATCGACACCTTCGGCTTCTTCATGCACGTCACGGGGCGCTTTCCGATCCCGTTGACTTACGTGGACAACTGCGCCCAGGCCATCGTGCTTGCGGGACTGGCCGAAGGCATCGATAGAGAGGTCTTCAACATCGTGGACGACGACCTGCCGTCGAGCAGCCGCCTGCTCCGGCTGACGAAGCGGAACCTCGGCCGCTTCTTCTCGGTCAGGGTCCCGTATCCGGCGTGCCTGGCCTTCTCGTGCGCCTGGGAGAAGTACGCGGCGTGGTCGGGCAACCAGCTGCCCCCGCTCTTCAACCGCCGGATGTGCGCGGCCTATCACAAGGGGAACCGCTACTCCAACGAGAAGCTCAAGCGCCTCCTCGGATGGAGCCCGGCTGTGCCGATGGACGAGGCGCTCCGGCGGTACTTCGAATACCGGCGGACCGCTGCCGCGAGTTGACAAGGCCAGCCCATGCTGAAAGTCGGCATCGTCGGGTGCGGCAAGATCGCCGATGCGCACGCCGAGCAGATACGGCGCATCCCCAGGTGCGAGCTGTCAGGCGTCTGCGACAGGGACCCGCTCATGGCGGAGCAGCTTGCGGAGCGCTTCCCCGTCAAAGCGTGGCACACGGACCTGGACCAGTTCCTAGAGACCGTGCGGCCCGACGTTGTGCACATCACCACACCGCCGCAGAGCCACCTGCCACTCGGCCTGAAGTGCCTGGCAGCCGGCGCGCACATCCTGGTCGAGAAGCCCTTCACCATTGACGCCGGCGAGGCGCGGGCCTTGATCGACGCCGCGGATCGCGCCGGCCGCAAGGTGACGGTCGGGCACGACGGCCAGTTCAGTCCCGTCGCGAGGCGGATGCGCGAGATGGTTAGGCGGGGGTACATCGGAACGCCCCCGGTGCACATGGAGAGCTACTGGTGCTACGACCTCAGCGACCCGACGTACGCGCGGGCGCTCCTCGCCGACAAGCACCACTGGGCGCGGCAGCTGCCGGGCGGGCTGCCCCACAACATCATCAATCACGGCGTTTCGAAGGTGGCCGAGTTCATCGAATCCGACGACCCTGACGTCGTCGCTTACGGATTCGTGAGCCCCTTCCTCCGCGGCCTCGGCTCCACCGACATGGTCGACGAGCTGCGCGTCATCATCGCCGAGGAGCGCGGCACCACCGCCTACTTCACCTTCTCGACCCAGATGCGGCCGTCGCTCCACCAGTTCTCGATCTACGGGAACAGGAACGGGATCACGATCGACGAAGACCGGCGAACGCTCATCAGGCTGCCCGGCACCGGGTTCAAGAGCTACGCCGAGCACTTCCTGCGGCCGCTCACCATCGCCGGGCAGTACGCGCGCAACTCGGCCCGCAACGTGAAGCTGTTTCTGAAGAACGAGTTCCACATGGACGACGGCAAGTACCGGCTGTTCCGCGCGTTCTACGACTCGATCGAACACGGTACGCCGGTGCCCATCCCCTACCGCGAGATCGTTCTGACCACGCACATCATGGACAGGATCTTCGCGCAGGTCTCTGCCGCTCCCGGTCGCGCGCCGGCACCATCCGGCGCCACCGCGTGAACCATCCGCAATGAGCCCGGCGGCCTGCGACGGCCTCGGCGCGAGCCCGCTTCGCCTGGCCAGCGCGCTGACGCAGCCGAGGCGAGGTGCGCTCAATTGGATTGAGGCCGGCGGCAGGAGCGTCGTCTACACGCACCAGGGGCGCAACGCCATCGCGCTGTTCTGCCGGATGGCGGGCTTGCGACCGGGGGACCAGGTGCTGGCGCCCGCATATAACTGCGGCGCCGAGATCGATCCCTTCGTGAAGGCGGGCGCCCGGGTCGTCCTCTACGACGTGGACCGACGCCTGGAGATCGACGTCGACCGAATCGTCGCAGCGCTCAGCCCCGCCACCCGAATCCTCTACGTGACGCACTTCTTCGGATTCCCGCAGCCGCTCGGCGAGCTCGCCGCAGCCTGCGGCAAACAGGGCGTGCTGCTGATGGAGGACTGCGCGCAGGCGCTTTACAGCGTATCTGGAGACAAGCCGGCTGGCCTCGCCGGCGACGCGGCGGTCTTCAGCTTCGTCAAGACGCTGCCCGTCCCGGACGGCGGCGCCCTGCTTGCCGACCGGCGCTTCGGCCCCCCCAGGCAGCCGGAGAAGCAGCCGCCCGCGGCAGCGACGGGCCGGGCGTGCCTCCCGCTCGTCAAGCGGTGGCTCGTCAACTCCGCTTCGTCTTCGCCTCTCCACCGCCTAGCAGGATCCGTGGCGTTGCGGCATTCGCGCGCCTCCACCGCTGCGTCCGACGGACGCCGGCGCCCTCCGATGCTCTCCAGCAACCGCTACGTCGAGGCCCGCACCGCTTGGACGATGTCGCGCGTCGCGCGGGCGATCCTTGCAGCCGCTGATGGCGCCGAGGTTGCCCGCGCGCGGCGGCGGAACTTCCAGTTCCTGCTCGAGGCGCTTCGGAGCGTTCCCGGCTTCGAGCCTGCTTTGCCGGCGCTCCCCGAGGGCGTCAGCCCGATGGCCTTTCCCTTCTTCGGCTCGAGCCGGTCGTACTGGTACAGCCAGCTTACGGCGAAAGGCATTCTCGTCCAGGGCTGGCCTGGCTACTACCCCGGCCTCGACTGGGACGCCTGTCCCGGGGCGTGCTTCCTAAAGGACGAGTTGCTCACGCTCCCGGTGCATCAGGGACTCACCGAGGCGCACATGCAGTACATCGCCGACGCGGTGCGGGCGGCGGCGAAGCTCGCGCCAGCAGGCAGCGCATGCTGATCGTGACGGCCGACGACTACGGCAGGGATCGCCGCGCGACGGACGCCATCCTCCGGTGCGGCGCGGCCGGGCGCATCACCGCTGCGAGCGCCATGGTGTTCATGGGCGATTCAACCCGCGCGGCCTCGCTCGCCGGCGGCAGCAGCATCGAGTTCGGCCTGCACCTCAACTTCACCGAGCCGCTCGACGAAGCGGGCGCGCCGGCATCGCTTCGCCGCGACCACACCCGGACGCGCGCGTATCTCACCAGGCGCAGGCTCGCGCCGGCGCTATACAGTCCCAGGCTGCGCAGGGCGTTCGCATCCCTCGTCGAGGCGCAGCGCGGCGAGTTCGAGCGCCTGTACGGCCGCTCGCCGGCGTTCTTCAACGGCCATCACCATATGCATCTCTGCTCGAATGTCCTGCTGGAAGGGCTGATGCCGCCTGGCGCCTGCGTGCGCAACTCGTTCACGTTCGAGGCAGGCGAAAAGAGCCTGTTCAACCGCGCGTACCGAGGCCTCGTAAGCCGCTGGGTTCGCGCGCGGTATACGTCCACGGATGCTTTCTTCTCGATTGCGCCGATCGGCGATCTCGATCGTCTCCGGCGCCTTGTTCGGCGTTCGGAACACGAGGCGGTTGAACTCGAGACCCATCCGGAGGATCCCTCCGAGTCGGCTTTTCTTCTGGGTTCCGTCTACGCCGAGCTTCTCGCATCCGCACGTAGCGGCGGCTTCCGCGACCTTCCGCTCCGTGGGGCCGCTGCCAGAACGCCGACAGAACGTCGGGCTCGGCCGGAGCCGCGCGCATGACGCTGCGAGCGAGGGCGTTCGACCCCGGGTACACAGCGGCGTTCGGGCGCCTGTCGGAGCATCGGTGGCGCGAGATCCTTGATGCGTTCGACGATGCGAACCTCTACCAGACGTGGAGCTACGACGCCGTCAGGCAGGGAGAGGAGCGTCTGTGGCACTGCGTCGTCTCCAGGTCGGGGCGCGTGGTGGCGGCCGCGCAGGCGAGGCTCGTGGGTCTTCCCGGGCTCCGGGCCGGCGCCGCCTACATCCGCTGGGGCCCCCTCTGGAGACCGCGGGGAGCCGGCGCTGATGCGCTCGACCTGCGGATGTGCCTCCGGGCGCTGCGGAACGAGCTCGTGGTGAAGCGGGGTTTGTTCCTGAGGGTGTTCCCGGTTCTGTACGACGATGAAGCCGCCGACCTGCGGACGCTGCTGCAGGAAGAAGGATTCTTCTCCGCGCCCGGAGAGACCCCGCAGCGCACGCTCCTCCTTGGGCTGGAGCCTGCGCTCGAGGACATCCGGCGGAGCTTCGATCACAAGTGGCGCAACCGGCTGAGCCGGGCCGAGCGCAACGAACTCGAGTACGCCGACGGGACCGACGACGAATCGTTCGGCGCGTTCGTGGAGTTGTACCGGAGCCTGCTCGATCGAAAGAAGTTCAAGGAACCCAACGACATCCGGGAGTTCAGGGCGATCCAGGAACACCTCCCCGGGAACCAGAAGCTGAGGGTCTTCCTGACGGGAAGGGACGGGACGCCCTCCTGCGGCGCCATCTGTTCCGCGTACGGAGGGACGGGCATCTATCTGTTCGGCGCCTGCAACGAGGCCGGCATGACCACCAACGGGTCGTACCTGATCCAGTGGAAGGTCATTCAGTGGCTGAAGGATCGAGGCTGCCGGCTGTACAACCTGAACGGCATCAACCCGGAGACGAACCCCGGCACCTATCACTTCAAGGCCGGCGTCGCCGGAAAGACGGGCAGGGACGTTCGATACCTCGGCCGCTTCGACGCGTACGAGGGTTCGGCAACGGCGACGGCCGTGCACCTCGCCGCCAAGGCACACCTGTCGTTCCGGCGGCTCCTGGCCATTCCACGCAAGGCTTCTCGAAACGCTGCCGGAGACGCGCCGAAGCCGCCGGCTGCGCGGCGCCGCGACGTTCAATCATGAAGGACCACGTCTCCGTCTGCATCTGCACGTTCAGGCGCAACGAGATGCTGCGGCGCCTGCTCACGAGCCTCGCGGCCCAGGACACCGGCGGGCAGTTCGACTGTTCGATCGTCGTGATCGACAACGACGCGCAGGGGCCGGCCCGGGAGTGCGTGTCGAAGGCTCGGGAGGATCTCGGCCTCGACATCACGTACGACATCGAGCCCGTGAACACCATTCCGGCGGCACGCAACCGCGCGGTGCGGCTCGCGAAGGGCAACTTCATCGCGTTCATCGACGATGACGAATTCGCCCCTGCGGACTGGCTGAGCACCTTGTATCGGGCCGTCAGGACCTTCAGCGTGGACGGCGCTCTCGGCCCGGTGTACCCGTTCTTCGACCAGATCCCGCCCGCCTGGCTCGTGAAGAGCGGGCTGTGCGAGCGCCCGGTCATCCGCACGGGCACGCTCCTGCGGTGGGACGACACCCGGACCGGCAACGTCCTGCTCTACAAGGACGTGTTCACCCGCAACGATCTCTACTTCGACCTCGCCTGCAAGACGAGCGGGTCGGACAAGGAGTTCTTCAGGGAAGCCATCGATCGGGGCTGCCGGTTCGTCGCTGTCGCCGAGGCGCCGGTATTCGAAGTCGTGCCGCCCGAGCGGCAGACGAAGGGCTACTACTTCCGGCGCTACCGCATCCAAGCGTCGAACGAGCGCAAGTTCCGCGCGCCGCTGCTGCGAGGGGCGAGCCGGGTCACGGCGCCCCTGAAGGCCGCCGCCGCCCTGTGCGTCTATTCGCTGGCCCTGCCCTTCTCCGCGCTGGCGGGAACGCACCGTGCGCTGCCGCTGGCGCTCAAGATCGTGTACCACGGGAGCTGGCTTCTCACCATGCTGGGTCTCGACCTGGCGAAGCGAAGAGACCTCTGATGATCAGGATCCTCATTGGCGGGGACGTCTATCCTGGCGGCACTGTCCAGAGCGCCTTCATAGAGGGCCGTGCGGCTGACATTTTCCACGACTTGCTGCCGGAGATCGCGAGCGCCGATCTGTCCATCGTGAACCTCGAGTGCCCGTTGATCTCGAGGGAGACGCCGATTGCGAAGGCCGGCCCCGTGCTTGGCGCGCCGAGGGAGTGCATTCGGGGATTCGCCGAGGCCGGGTGGAACGTCCTGAACCTGGCCAACAACCACAGTTTCGACCACGGGGCCGAGGGGCTGCAGGAGACGATTCGCACGATCCGCGAGGCTGGACTCGAGCCGCTCGGCGCCGGGGAGAACATCTTCGAGGCGCAAGAGCCCTTTGTGAAGGAGATCGAGGGACAACGGATCGTCGTCTATTCTATGGCCGAGCGCGAATTCTCCGTGGCCGCCGAGGACTTCCCTGGCGCGAACCCTCTGGATCTGATCAACGTGGTGCATGCCATCCGAGAGCATAAGCGGGGCGGTGTCTTCATCGTCCTCATCCACGGGGGCAACGAGTACTACCCGTATCCCAGCCCAGAGATGGTCAAGCGCTGCCACTTCATGGTGGACATGGGCGCGGATGCGGTGGTGTGCTGCCACGCGCATTGCCCTCTTCCCTGGGAGACGTACCGCGACAGGCCCATCGTCTACGGAATGGGCAATCTGGTGTTCGAGGCATTCAGGCGCGAGCCGGAGGCGTGGCACCAAGGATATCTGGCCCGGCTGACCGTCGGACCGGACAACGTTCGTTTCGAACCGGTACCTTACTCTCAATCTCAGCCGGACGGAGGCGCGCGACGCCTGCCGCCGGATCGCGAGCGGCTTTTTATCGCTGAGCTCGACGTCCGCGCGGCCGATCTCTTGAGTGAAGAAAGGCTCCAGGCGCGTTGGGCCGGGTACTGCCAATCACGCCGCAACTCCTATCTGACGATGCTCTTTGGCTATCAAGGGTTTCTCGCCAAGATTCGGAGGCGTCTGTTCACCCGCTGTTATTCCGAGCAGGCTGTTCGTCAGGCCCTGCTACTTGTGCAATGTGAAGCGCATCAAGAGGTCCTGAAGACGCTCTTCGATGGTGCCCGACGCTAGAGGCCGCCGGGCGGCGCTCCCGGGCCGCGCCCTCGCGGAGGTGTCGCATGGGTGACTTGTATCTCGACTTCAGGGCTCCTGGACTTCGGGCGACCGGACGCGCAGCGAGATTCCTGCAGTTCTATCCGGACATCAGGACGTTTGTATTTCAAGAGTCCGCCTTCTCGCTGCTTGCGACTCTCTCTGATTCCGAGGCGCTGTGGGCGCCCTATCGGTCGCCCGACGGGTCAACGCTTGTCGCGCTAGCCGGTCGGATTGCTCTCGAAGACGATGAATGGGATGCCGCGAAAGCGGTTCCCGGCGTCGGCGGGCTCGCATGCAAAGCCATCTACTCGATGTTCGCCCGTCGTGGGACAGACGCCTTTGGGATGCTCAACGGCAGCTTTGCCATCGCCGTGGTCGACGGCCCGCGTCACACGATCCACATCGCCTCCGACCGGTGCGGCATGACGCCGCTGTTTGCCTTGAACACCGGCGCAGAACCGGTGTTTGCGACTCACCAGGATGTTCTCGCCTTAGTCAGCACGCTGCAGGACTTCGATCGTACGTCAATCTGCGAATTCCTGGCGACGGGGCGGTTGACGTACCCCTTCACGTATCACACGCGTGTTCGCGCTATGCGCTACGGCGCAACCCACAGCGTGTCCTGGGCGTGTGGGTCTCCTGAGTCCCTTGAGCCTCGACCGTTCTTCACACCGAGTTATCGTCCAGACCCGTCAGAAGACGAGGAGCATTTCGCCAGCCGACTTGCCGCGGCCTTCAGGAAAGCCGTAGATCGGCGCACCCATCCAATCCTTGGCAAGACCGCACTCGGGCTCAGCGGGGGATTGGATTCCCGCATGATCCTCTGCGCCGCTCGTGCACCAGAGCGAGTACATGTCTTCACGTTCTTTGACGTCGAAAACCGCGAGTACCGAACGGCCCGAAAGGTTGCCAGCGCCGCCGGAGCTTCCTTCAAGGGCTTTCGGCGCTCGCCTGAGCACTATGGCAACGCTGCCGAACTCGGAGCGAGGATCTCCGGGGGTACGGGCAGCTTCCTGTCGAACCACCTCTTGGGTTTTCGCGGCGACCTACTGGCTGAAGGTTACGAAAACATCCTCAACGGGCAGTTCTGTGACTACTTCTTCAAAGGCCTGGCCCAGAACAATGTCGTCGATTGGTTCTGGTGCGAAGCAAGGCCCGTTGAGTTCGCCCTCGGTTGGTACGCAGCCGACCATCTGAGATTCGCTACGCCGCTGATGGAAGCTGTCACGGAGCGTCTCGACGCTTTGTTTCCAGCGGCCCTCCGCGCCGATGGCAGCGATGATGCTCGACTGGAGATTGAAGGAAAGCGCCTTTTTCCACTGTCCTACGAGCCCGAGAATCCGGAGGTGCTCATCCCGCAGAGAACGATTGGATGGTACATGCCGACTCTCGACAACGATCTGCTCGAGGTGTACTTCACGATGCCAGTCCGGCTGAAGTTTAGTCGTACCATGTACGAGTCAGCGGCCACTCGGGTTTGTCCTCCTGGCGTGTCTGCCATTCCGAACAGCAATACGGGCGCGCCAGTTGGGGTCTCCCGTCTCAGCTATGCGCTGCATCGGCTTCCGAGGCACCTGCGCGACAAGCTCGTCAACGCGAGGCGTAAGCTGGCTCCGTCCATATACACTGACGGCTCGTGGCTCAACGGTGGTGCGTACGTGCGTAGTAGTTCAATCATCAAGAGGCTCTGGGAAAAGCGAAACGACAGTGCCCGCGGTCTGATATCCGACTGCATCGGCTTTGACGCACTCGCGAGAGGCCCGGCGGATTGGCGAGGAGCCGATATTGTTCTCTTGAAGAGGTTGTTGACGGTCAAGATCTGGCTTGACGAGCTATGCGCTTGACTGCCACACGGTGTTCAGAACCAGTCTCAAGAAGCATGAGATCGTGTAGTTGCATACTCGGATGTGCGTTGGCTTCCCCCGGTCTCTGAACGGTCGTAGGTAGACTGCTCCGCGGTCAAGGGCGATCGTGCGGAAATCGACTTCCCTCTAAGACGCCAATCGTCGACTTCTTGAAGGTCGCAGAGAACGCCATGCCGGTGCGGGAGCTGCTGCGGAAGTAGAATGTCCGTACAGCGATGTTCGTCAAGTGTCGCAAGACGAACGGTGTCGCGCCGGTGATTTGCCGGGGACGACACGGAACGCTCGAGACCGCAAACGCCAGGCTGAAAAGGATCTCTCCCAACTCAGTGCTCGAGGCCTCGGTCACCACGGGTATGCTGAACCGAACGCTATAACGCCGGCCGCTAAGCGACAGATGCTCCAGGGCCTGGTGCACGAGCGTTGCATGGCGGTACAACGAGCCAGTCCCGTGGTGACGTTCTCATGAGCGGCGCACTCTCAGCCCACCGTGCCTCAGATCGACCCAGGTACGCGTTCCCACCGATTCGTCCTGAGGTGCACTCAAACCTCTGGAGTCAACATCATCTGCAGGGAGAGGACGAAGCTCGACTGGCCGGCGAGTAGAAAGAGACTTCAACGGTGGGTTCCGCGAGACAGCAGCACGGTGATGGAGGAGAGTCACTATTCCAAGATACCTTCTCGGATCGTCTGCGAAGAGTCCCTGAGCGACGGAACGGTGCGTCCTCCCGTTTACTACAGGGTGTAGAGTGGCGCACTGCACAATGGCCTGCCTGGGCCGAGGGACTGCTAGGCGAACGCGGTTCCTGTTCCATGACTGACACTGGCAGGGGCTGCTCCCGTACAACCAGGACTGCGTGACGCCGGCCGCCACTCTTCCCAGGCCAAGCGCCTACGAGGAGATGATCACCATAGCCGACGAGTTGTCGAAGCCTTTCCCTTTCGTCAGAGTCGACTTCTACCAGATCCGTGGCAAGGCGCCCTTCGGCTAGATGATAGTAACTCCGAACGGATGGGCCCACCCGGACCTCACCGACGCGGGCGAGAGGGAGTTGGGGAATCTGATCGTGCTTCCGCGGAAGCTGCTGAGGTGAGTCCCTGTTCCCGAGGTGAACCCGCCTCGAGTGTGTCACTCGCCCGGCGGGCCAGGAGATGTGTCGGTCGTGTAGGCTAATGCCGTTTTGTCCTTTGGGCCGTCATCCGAACAGATGGGCTGCCGAAGGCGCAGTCCGCGGCTGCCGGGTGACTCTGCTTCGCCGCGTTCGTCGGTGGGGATCTCGCTGCTTGCTGGATACAGGGCTTGCGCCCCAGGTGAGGCTGTTTCCTGCCGCGGCGCTCTGGCCGCAGCCATTTGTCAGTAGGCAACAAGACAGCTGATTCCCCTGTTCGCGACGGATTGCCTCAGATGTCCGACTCTCTACATCTTCGGCGTCAGTTCTTGTTGAGCGAGAGTCAACTCGCTCACCTTGCGGGGTGGAACTGTGTGCAGACCGGACACTATCTTCTCTACGCGCACCCCGACCTGGTGCTCTCTTCATCCGGCGACGGGAAGCGCCGGGTGCTTGTGCTCGGTGATGTCTATGACTCGCACGAGCCACAGAAGGGCAACGAAGAGATTGCCAGCGACATACTACTGGCAAGTGCCGACACGCTCGAGCGACTGTTGTGCCATCTGAGCGGCTACGCCGGAACCTATGCCGTGATTCTGGATTCGGACGAGCATTCAGTCGTCGTCACTGACGCTCGCGGTTTGCGAGAAGTGTACTACCACACCGGAGGCGGCTCCGTCCTTTGCGCGTCACAGCCGCACGTGCTGGCGCAGCGGTGTCCCGAAGCTGCGGCAATCTCGGATGACCCTACGCTCCTTGCCTTCTACCGCCGGGAGCTGTGGGACTCACGCTGGATCGGCGACGGAACCTACTTCAAGTCCATCAGGCATCTGCTTCCCAATCACTACCTCGACCTGAGGACCCGGCGCGCTCACAGGTACTGGCCGGTTGCCCCGCTTCAGCCATGCAGCCTGGACGACGCTGTGGAGGAGTGTTGCAGGCGGCTCGAGAACACGATGAGGGCAGTCACCGAGCGACACCGCTGCATGATGGCCGTGACAGCTGGAACCGACAGTCGTGTGCTCCTGGCGGCAGCGCGGGGCCGTGCAAAGGACATCTACTGCTTCATAAATGACCACAACCTGGGGAGCCACCACCCTGACATCCGAGTACCCAAGCAGATGCTCGAGGCTGCCGGAATTGAGTTCCACATACATCAGGTGCCCGATACTGTCGATGAGGACTTCCGACGGATCTTCCTGCAGAACACCTTCCTCGCTTCGGAGCGTCTTCTGCCCTCCATCTACAACGTCTTCTTCGGACAGCACCAAGGGAGAGTGCTCATTCTAGGAGTGAGCGAGATCGGCCGGACGTTTTTCGGAAGCGCGCCGAAGCACTTGACCAGCTTCCGCATGGCATACAAGTTGGGCTACCCCAACAGCCAATACGTGATTCGCGAGTGCGAACGGATTCGCCTCGAGTTGCAGGCGCTTTCCCGAGAGTACGGTGTGAACCCCCTGTCTCTACTGTATTGGGAACAGAGGCTCGGCAACTGGGGTGCCACGAGGAATTCCGAGTCCAACATCGCAGTCGAGAAGGTTGACCCGTTCAACTCACGCGCCCTGTACGAGCTGTTCCATCGCGTCGATGAGCGATATCGCAGCTACCGCGACAATCCCTGCGTCCTGTTGTCCGAGGTGATTCGGCGGCTGTGGCCCGAACTCCTACAATGGCCCGTCAATCCGCCCGGGACGCGGCGCGACTGGGTCATGGGTGTCTTGGAGCGAGCACATGTTTTCGAGGCCGGGAAGGAACTGAAGTACCGGGTATCCGAAGCCTGCCATCGCTTGCGGCGGGCTTTTCGTTGACCGCAGCGTGGACGCCCGCCTCGCCACGGCAGGGTCCCGGCTCCAACCGGTAGATGAGCGGTCTCCAGGTCAATTGCGATGGCGCAACGCCGTGGAACGCGCGCACAACACTGTAACGTCACGGCGAAATCCGAGCGAGGCCATCGGCGGACCATGGTTGTAGGCATACCAGGTCGAACGAAGCTGAGGGTTGCACTGTGGTCTTCTTCTTCAAGGGCGCATGGCACCGTATTTGCTTCTTTGGCACGCAAGGTCGGAGGTAGCATGAGAGGTCCTAGTGTGTCTGGCCGTCTTCTGGTCGCGCTCTGTCTCTGTGCCGGTGCCCGGCTCCTGACTCCAGCGATCGCCGCGGCCGAATGCACGGGCTCCAGCCCTAACTGGTTCGCGTCGGCGGACTTCGCGTCCGTGAGGACGTGCGTTTCAAGAGCTCAGCCTGGAGACTCGATCGTAGTTGCCGGCAACGCCACGTGGACAAGCACGCTGGCACTAACCCGAGGACTCCGTCTCGTAGGGGTGGGGAGTCCGGTGATCACGGGTCGGCGAAGGCTGATCGAATGGAGACCGTCCGAGGCCGCTCGCGCGGCACACGACACGCTTACCATCGAAGGTTTCGTGTTGGACGGCAGCGACGCCACCTTCGAAGAGATGGGGTACGCAGGGCTGATCACGGTAGCCAGCGGAACTGGGGGGCACGTCAGGCTGGTCGTCCGGAACAACACCCTGAAGAACGTCCTCAGCAGCTCCCGTGGTCTGTACATCCAAGGAGACGTCTTCGGAGTGGCGGCCTCGAACGTCTTTGACCGCGTTGGGATCGCGTTGGGCATCTACGGCAACGATTACGACTCGTGGGCATCGTACAGGCAGGAGTACGGTACCGGGAACTCCTTCTACTTCGAGGACAACACGATCAGGTTCTCATCCGATTTCAGCGGACAGGGGCATGCGGGGTTCATCACATCGGGCCAGGGCGGACGAGTCGTGGTTCGCTACAACAGCTGGGACTATACGAACGTCTCGGACCCGGGCGAGTTCTGGGATGTGCATGGCCTGCAGGGAGCTAACCCGTGGGGTGGGACCACTGGTTGCGAGAACTACTCCTCGATGATGGCGGAGTACTACGGGAACAGCATCGTCAATCAGAACAACGCCTACCGCTGGATGCAACATCGTGGAGGGTGGCTTCTGATGTTCTACAACTCGCTGTCGGGCAGTACGAGCCCAATCAGTTGGGCGATGCAGTACTACTGCAACGCCTGCCAAGCCAAGGGGAGCTTCAACCAGAAGGCAGACAACAGCTACTACTGGCGCAACTTGGCGAATGGCGCTGAGAGCGTGTTCAAGGTCGATAATCAACCGACCTCGGAACCCGGAGTGGGATGTACCGGGAGCGACCCAATCGTCCTGGATGTCGACGTCATGAACTTCTCTCCAGCCTTCGACGGCTCCCGCGGGGTCGGATGCGGTCCCCTCGAAGCGCGTCCGCCGACCTGCACACCCGGGGCCGGCTACTGGGCTACGAATCAGTCGTGCACTGACTTGAGGGGCATGATCGGGGCACGCCCTCCCAGTCCGATTGATGGCACGCTGTACAGGTGCGCTTCGAGCGGCACGTGGAATGCCTACTACGCACCCTTCACGTACCCGTATCCTTGGAGCAGCCCAGCGGCCCCACAGAACGTGATCCTCCGGTAGGAGTCTCTCGTCCCTCTCTAGTGTCAGCGGTCGTTCTCGTGATTGCTGACGACGCTGAGATAGCGGCGACACGAACTTGGCCAGCACGAGCCGCAGGAGCCTGTTGCGCCGCCCGGCCTCAGCGGTGAGAGATGTTCGAGGAGACTGAGCGTGTCAGGCCACCCTGAACGCGAGAACCCAGAACCTGTAGTACTGGAGCTTCATCCACTGCTCCACGATCTGCTGGATCCCGTGCCAGCTTGCGGTCCAGTTATTCACGCCGCGGGAGCCTTGGACAGGAACGCAATGCACCGCGATCCCGGCCCGGCCGAGCGTGGCGGCGTAGACGAGCGCTGAACGCCGGCTCCTGAAGAGCGGCGTCACCACGATCACCGAACGGATGCGCTGGTTCTCGAGGAACTCCCGCGCGTCGCGCGCCGCGTTCAGCGTGATGGGTTCGACCTGGCGCACGGGCACGAACTCGACATCCCCTACTCCCGAGATGCGGGCCATCACTTCGGCAACGCCCTGCGCGACGTCGTTGAGCTTGCGCCCGTTCCGGTCGAGCGCGATCGGCACCAGCACGCGGGGCGCCATCCCGGCCCGCCTGAGCTGCCGCGCGCGTTCGAACAGCAGGTAGTCGGGGTCGAAGTTCTCGACGAGGATCGCGTCGCTGGGCGCCAGGCTGGGGTCGCAGACGAGGCTGCGCGCAATAGCTTCGGTCCACCACCCCCGCCCGAACCACAGGAGGGCGGCAGCGAGACCCAGCGCGCCAAGCCTGAGCTTCCACGTGGTCCTGGTGCGCTCGGACCGATAGAAGAAGTGCCGCCGCCAGCCCCGGCGCGCAACTGGTTCGCTCATGAGACGCCCGCCCCCAGATGAGGCCCGCGGCGACGCCGGCGCCCCGCGCAGGACACGCATCGGCGCCGCCGGCGCGTCCATCATAGCCCGGGACGGCGAGCGCGCGGCGCCGCCCGGCGGCGCGGGCGCCGCGCCGGCGCCGAAGCCGACGCCCGATCCGGCGCCGGGCGGGCTGGTCGAACTCAGCCCCGCGGACTTCGCCCGGTGGGACGACTTCGTCGAGCGCCACCCGGACGGCTGGATCTGCCACCTCTCGGACTGGCTGCGCATGCTCGAAGAGTCGTTCCCGCACATCACGGGGCGCGTCCTCGCCTCCGAGCGCGGCGGCGCGCTGCGGGCGGGCATCCCGGTTTGCGAGGTCCGGAGCCGCCTGCTGGGCACCCGGCTGGTGTCGGTGCCCTACGGCACGCTGTGCTGCCCGCTGGCGCCGGATGACGAAGCGGGCCGCCTGATGGAAGGCGTGCTCGACCTGGGGCGCCGCGCGGGAGCGCGCTGCGTCGAAGTCAGGGCCGTGCGCCCCCTGCCCGCCGCGGCCGCCGAACGGTTCGCGCGACAGGCGCGCTACACGCACCACAGCCTCGACGTCACGGCCGGCGCCGAGTCGCTCCGCCTCCGCCTCCACCGCTCCTGCGTCCGCCAGCGGATCGACCGCGCACTGGCGCGGGGCGTGGTCGACGAAGAGGCGGAAGACGAGGGCGGCCTCCGCGCCTTCTACGACCTGTACGTGCGGTGCCGGAAGCGGCTGGGCCTCCCGCCCCAGCCCTATCGCTTCATCCGCTCGATGTGGCTGGCCTTCCGGCCGCAGGGGCGCCTCGAGGTTCGCCTGGCGTCCTGCCGCGGCACGCCGATTGCGGGGATCCTCCTGCTGCGCTTTAACGGCCGGACGTCGGCCGAGTACCTGGTGTCGGACGACGGGCGCCGCCACGAGAGCCCGGGGCACCTCCTCGTCTGGAACGCGATCCGGCGCTCGCACGAACTGGGCTGCCGCGTTTTCGACTTCGGCCGCACGGACGCCGCCAACGAGGGCCTGATGACGTTCAAGGGCCGGTGGGGCGCGCAAGTGACCGGCCTCCCGGTGTACTACCACCCGAAGTCGCGCCTGCAGGCGGTGGAGAGCCGGCGCGCGGCGCTGCGGTCGGCCGGACGGCTGGTGTTCAGGCGCCTTCCGGCGCGCGCGAACCGCTGGCTCGGCGAGCTGATCTACCGCCACGCGGGCTGACGAACGGGCCGCGACGAGGCGGCGGCGCGCCCGGCCGCGACGAGGCGGCGGCGCGCCCGGCCGCAGGCCGCCGGCGCCCGGAGGCCGGAAACGACGAACGCGCGAGCGGCACAACCGCGGAGAACGCCTGGCATGAGCAGATGGAACGGACGGCCCGGACGCGAGCGGCAATGGCTCGCCTACGTCGCTCTCCTGACGCTGCTGCTGAGCTTGCCCCTGGCCCGGCTGGCGATCTACGCCTGGGACAGCAGCCTGCACTCGCACGTCGTGCTGATCCCGCTGGTGTCGGCCTACCTGCTCTACACCCGCCGCGGCACCCTGCCGGCAGCCGGCCCGGCGTCCCCCGCGGGCGCGGCCATACTGGCGGCCATCGGCGCCGCGGCCCTCGCCGCCGCCTTCGCCTGGCGCGAGCGCCTCAGCGTGAACGACGGCCACGCCCTCGTGGCGCTGGCGTACGCCAGCCTGGTCGCCGCGGGCGGCTTCCTCTTCCTCGGCTCGAAGTGGATGCGCGCCGCGGCCTTCCCGTTCGCCTTCCTGGTCTTCATGGTGCCCCTGCCCGACGCCCTCGCCGCCGCGCTCGAACGCGCGTCGGCCGCGGCCTCGGCGGAGGCCGCGGCGATGTACTTCGCCGCCGCCGGCACGCCCCTCGTCCGCCAGGGCACGATCTTCGAGCTCCAGACGATCACGATGGAAGTGGCCCAGGAGTGCAGCGGCATCCGCTCGAGCTGGGTGCTCTTCATCACGAGCGTCCTGGCGGCGCAGCTCTTCCTGAAGAGCCCGTGGAGGCGGCTGGTCCTGGTGGCGTTCGTCATCCCGCTTGGCATCCTGCGCAACGGGTTCCGCGTGTTCGTCATCGGCATGCTGTGCGTGCGCGTGGGGCCGCACATGATCGACAGCCTCATCCACCGGCAGGGCGGGCCGCTCTTCTTCGCCCTGTCGCTGGCGCCGCTGTTCCTGCTGTTGTGGTGGCTGCGGCGCGGGGAGCGGCGGCGGCGATGACGCTGTTCCAGTTCCTTCCGTTCGCCGCCGCGGCGCTCAGCCTGCTGCTGGCCGCCGCCGCGCTCGTTCGCAAGAAGCCGTCCGCGGCCACCTGGTGCTTCGTCGCGGGCATGGCGCTGCTCAGCCTCGACAGCCTCCTGACGGGCCTCAGCCTGCGCGAGCCCGCGCTGGAGGCGGCCGCCGGCTGGCTCACGCTGTCGCTCCTCGCCAAGTCGTTCCTGCCGGCCGCCTGGCTGGGCTTCGGCCTGACCTACTCGCGCGGCGACCCGCGCGCGTCGCTGGCCGACGCGCGGCCCGTCGTGGCGGCGCTCGCGCTGCTGCCCGTCGCCATCGCCCTCGCCTTCCGCGGCAGCCTTCTCCAGGCGGTGCCGCTCGCGGGCACGGCCGGCGACGTGCTCGTCCTGCGCGTGGGAACGGCCGCCAAGGCGCTCAACGTCGCGCTCCTCCTGGGCTTCGCCCTGGCCCTGATGAACCTGGAGCAGACGTTCCGCTCGGCCGTCGGCACGATGCGCTGGCGCATCAAGTGGGTGATCCTGGGCCTGGCCGTGGTCTTCGGCGGCCACCTCTACGTCCGCAGCCAGGCGATCCTCTTCCCGCTCTACGACCCGGCCCTGGCCGGCGTCGAGTCGAGCGCGCTCCTCATCGGCTGCGCCTTCCTCGTCGTCGCCTACGCGCGCACGGGCCTGGCCGAGGCCGACGTCTACCCGTCCCGCGCGGTCCTCCGCTCCTCGCTCACGGTCCTCATCGTCGGGGGCTACCTGGTCGTCGTCGGGGTGCTCGCGCAGCTCGTGAGGCGGTTCGGCGGCGCCGAGAGCTTCCAGCTCGGCGCGTTCGTCGTCCTGCTGGGCATGGCGGGGCTGGGGGTGCTGCTGCTGTCGGACCGGCTCCGCCAGCGCATCCAGGCGTTCGTCGCGCGCCACTTCGGGCGCGCCCAGCACGACTCGGTCAGGGTGTGGACGCAGCTCTCCCAGCGCCTGGCGAAGGTGAACGACGAGGCCGGGCTGTGCGAGGCCGCGGCGAAGCTGGCCTGCGAGACGTTCGACGTCCTCTCCGCGACGGTCTGGCTGATGGACGAGTCGAAGGGCCGGCTGGCGCTCGGGGCATCCACCTCGGCCCGCGCCGTCGAGGCCGCGCGCGCGGGCCCTGGCGCGGCGTCGGCCGCCGCCATCGCCGACGGCCTGCAGACGCGGACGGCCCCCTTCGACCTGGAGGCGGTCGCCGCGCCCTGGGCCGACGAGTGCCGCCGCCTCAACCCCTCCACGTTCCCCACGGGCGGGCGCCGCTGGTGCGTGCCGCTGCACACGGGCGAGCAGTGCCTCGGCGCCCTCGTGCTGGCAGACCGCGTCAACGGCGCGCCCTACTCGGTGGAGGAGCGGGAGCTGCTGGCGTGCATCGGCGCCCAGGCGACGTCGTTCCTGCTGAACCTCCGGCTGGCCCAGGAGGTGGCGCGCTCGCGCGAGCTGGAGGCCTTCCGGACGATGTCGGCGTTCTTCGTGCACGACTTGAAGAACACGGCGGCCTCGCTCAACCTGACGCTGAAGAACCTGCCGGTGCACTTCGACAACCCGGCGTTCCGCGAGGACGCGCTGCGGGCGGTGGGCAACACGGCGCGGCGGATCGGGGAGCTCATCGCGAAGCTGAGCGCGCTGCGGCAGCGCCCGGATCTGAAGCCCGCCCCCCTCGATCTCAACCAGCTCGTCGGCGAGGCCATCGCCGGCGCCGGCGCCATGCCGGGCGTGGACGTGTCGGCCGACCTCGGGCCCCTGCCCCCGGTCGCCGCCGACCGGGAGCAGATCCGGAGCGTCGTCACGAACCTCCTCCTCAACGCCCGCGACGCCATCGGCCCGGCGGGCGGCCGCATCACCGTGCGCACGGAGCGCCTCGACGGGCGGGCCCTGCTCACGATCGCGGACACGGGGTGCGGCATGAGCCCCGAGTTCGTGAGAGACTCGCTCTTCCGCCCCTTCCTGAGCACGAAGAAGCACGGCCTCGGCATCGGCATGTTCCAGGCCAGGATGGTCGTCGAGGCGCACGGGGGCACGATCCAGGTGGACAGCGAGCCCGGCAGGGGCACGACGTTCCGCGTGAGCCTGCCGGCCGGACACGAGCCATGACCAAGCCGGCGCTCCTCATTGTCGACGACGATGAGGACATCAGGACGCAGATGAGGTGGGCGCTCGCCGACGAGTACGAGGTGGCCGCGGCGGGCGACCAGGCGGGCGCCCTCGCGGCGTTCTCGCAGCATCGCCCCGCCGCCACGCTGCTGGACCTCGGCCTGCCCCCGCAGCCGAACGGCCCGGACGTGGGCCTGGCGACGCTCTCGGCCCTCATCGGCCTCGACCACGAGGCCAAGGTCATCGTCGTCTCGGGGCAGGGCGACCGGCAGAACGCCCTCAAGGCCGTCGGCTCGGGCGCCTACGACTTCCTGTGCAAGCCCGTGGACATGGACGAGCTGAAGCTCGTCCTGAAGCGCTGCCTCTACGTGGCCGGCCTCGAGCGCGACTTCCGGGCGCTGCAGGAGCAGGCGCGGCCCGAGTCGTTCGACGACATGCTCGGGGCGAGCCCCCTGATGCACGCCGTGTTCGACTTCATCCGCAAGGCGGCCACCACCGGCGCGCCCGTGCTCATCCTCGGCGAGAACGGCACCGGCAAGGAGATGGTGGCCCGGGCGCTCCACCGGCGCGGCCGGCAGCGGTCGGGGCCGTTCGTGCCCATCAACTGCAACGCCATCCCCGAGAACCTGCTCGAGTCGGAGCTGTTCGGCCACGAGAAGGGATCCTTCACCGGGGCGCACGCCACGCGGAAGGGCCTGGTCGAGAGCGCCGCCGGCGGCACGATTTTCCTGGATGAAATTGGCGAACTGCCCGCCTCGCTGCAGGTGAAGCTGCTGCGGTTCCTGCAGGAGAAGACGTTCCAGCGGGTCGGCGGGCGGCAGGAGCTGCAAAGCGACGCCCGGGTCATCGCGGCGACGAACGTCAACCTGCAGGAGGCCGTCGGGAGCGGCAAGTTCAGGGAGGACTTGTACTTCCGGCTGGCCGTGCTGGTCGTCACCATGCCGCCGCTGCGCGAGCGCGGAGGGGACGTCGGACTTCTTGCCAGGGAGTTCCTGCGCCGCTTCGCCGCGCAGCACGGGAGGCCGGGGCTGGCGTTCGCGCTCGACGCCGTCCGGGCGCTCAACGCGCACGCCTGGCCGGGAAACATCCGCGAACTGCAGAACCGCATCCAGCGGGCGGCCATCATGGCCGAGGGCAAGCGGGTGACGGCCGCCGACCTGGAGTTGGCTGCGCCCGGCGACGCGCGCCGGGCGCAGACGCTGCGCGAGGCCCGCGAGCAGGTCGAGCGGCAGGTCGTCGAGGACGCCCTCCGGCGGCACGGAGGGAAGATCACGGCGGCGGCAGCCGAGCTCGGCGTAAGCAGGCCAACGCTTTACGAGCTGATGGAGAAGCTCTCCATCTCGAAGACCGAAGGCGGCCCTGCGGGCGTCTCCAGGGATTAGCGGATGAACGTGCTCGTCACCGGCGGCGCCGGGTTCATAGGCTCTCACGTCGCGGAACGGCTGGTCGCCCGGGGCCGCCGGGTCGTGGTGCTCGACGACCTGAGCGGCGGATTCGCCGAGAACGTGCCGGCGGGAGCCGAACTGGTCCGGGGGAGCATCACCGATGCCACCCTGGTGGACCGTCTGTTCGAGGCGAACCGCTTCGAGCACGTCTTCCACCTGGCGGCGTATGCCGCCGAGGGCCTGAGCCACTTCATCAGGCGCTTCAACTACACGAACAACCTCACCGGCAGCGTCACGCTCATCAACGCCGCGGTCAACCACGGCACCCGGTGCTTCGTCTTCACCTCCTCCATCGCGGTGTACGGGGCCAGCCCGGAGCTGCCGATGACCGAGGCGACGCCGCCGCACCCGGAAGACCCGTACGGGATCGCGAAGCTCGCCGTGGAGCAGGACCTGGCGGCGGCGCGCGCGATGTTCGGCCTCGACTTCGTCGTGTTCCGGCCGCACAACGTCTACGGCGAACGCCAGAACATCGGCGACCGCTACCGCAACGTGGTCGGCATCTTCATGAACCAGGCGCTGGCGGGTCGGCCGATGACGGTGTTCGGCGACGGCATGCAGACGCGCGCGTTCAGCTACATCGACGACGTGGCGCCGATCATCGCCGAGTCGATCGACGTGCCCGGCGCGTACAACCAGGTGTTCAACATCGGCGCCGAGCAGCCGTGCCGGGTGAACGACCTGGCGGCGGCGGTCGCGCGGGCGATGGGCGTGCCGCCGGCCGTCGTGCATCTGCCGGCCCGGCAGGAGGTCCAGGACGCGTACTCGGCGCACGAGAAGCTGGCACGCGTCTTCGGCACACGGCCGCCCTGCGGCCTGGAAGAAGGCCTCGAGCGGATGGCACGGTGGGTGCGGCGGCAGGGCGCGCGGCGCGGCCAGCGGTTCGAGGCAATCGAGGTGACGCGCAACCTGCCGGCCGCGTGGCTGGACTGACCCGTGGGACCGCTGCCCCTCGTCGCCTGCGTCATCCTCAACTCGAACCGCAGGGTGGACACTCTCGAGTGCGTGGGATCGCTGCTGGCAGGCTCGTACTCGAACCTGCGTGTGTTCGTGCTCGATTGCCAGTCGCGCGACGGATCGGTGGAGGCGGTGCGCGAAGCGTTCCCGTCCGTCGCGGTCGTCGAACTCGACCGCAACCTGGGCTATGCCGGCAACAACAACGTCGGCATCCGGCTGGCGCTCGGCGAGGGCGCCGGGTGGGTCTTCGTCCTGAACGAGGACACAGTCCTCGCCGCAGACTGCCTCGAGCGGATGGTTCAGGCGGTCGTGGCGCGCCCGGACGTGGGCATCGCGGGCCCGATGGTGTACCACCACGACGAGCCGGACGTAATTCAGTCCGCTGGCGGCGGACTGACCCGGTTCTGGGAGGGGTTTCACGTCGCCGCGAACGAGCGGGACGACGGCCGGAGGCGCGAGCCCGCGATTGTCCAGTGGGTTTCCGGGTGCGCGATCATGGTGCGCCGCGAGGTCATCGAGGCTGTCGGCGCGCTTGACGAGCGCTTCTTCATCTACTGGGAAGAGACGGAGTGGTGCGTCCGGGCGGCCAAGGCCGGCTGGGGCATCCTCCACGTCCCGGACGCGAAGGTGTGGCACAAGGGCGTCCGGCGGGACTACCGCCCTAAGCCGCCGGTCACGTACTACAGCACCCGCAACCGGCTGCTGCTGCTCCGGAAGCACGGCGCGCCAGCCGCGGCCCGCGCACTGGCATGGGCACAGATCCTCCGGACGCTGACGAGTTGGACCGTCAGGCCGAAGTGGAGGCACCGGCGAGCTCACCGGGACGCCATGTGGCGCGGGGTGGTCGATTACCGGCGGTCGCGGTGGGGCCAGATGCCGGATGCGCCGGTTCCAACGGCCGGGGTCCAGCGGGACGCCCTGGACGAGCCGGGCGGTGGCCGAAGCCGATGAGAAACCCCCGATGCTTTTTTGCCGTCGGCCGACTTTACAGACTGGCCGGGTTGGTGCTCGCCGGTCTGGACTTCGTGAGCGGCGTTTTCGGGCGTGGCGGTCATCATACAAACGGCTATGACTTGCTGATTGAGGTCACGGCGCAGGACGTACCACTACCCGACGTGAGGCGGTACCCGTTGAACGAGACGAAGCTCAAGGCGCACGTCGATGAGGTCGTGCGCGGCCGTGTGGAAGAGACGCTGCATACGCTGTTGGATGCGGAAGCCGACTGTCTTGATCCCGATGGCGGCGCCGCCGCAGTTCACGATCGCGTGCGGCGCGCGCACGGGCTGACGGAAGAACGGGAGGGAGGGGTGTCGAAGGCCGGGGCACCCCCAAGCTAGCGGCGGCGGGCGCCGGTTGCGGCGCGTGGCCGGCCCGAGGCGCTGCGGCCGGCTGGATCGGCGGAAGGCGGGAAAGCGAAAGGGCCGGATTGCTCCGGCCCTTTCCATGTGGCAGCGCTCCTGGGACAGGAGAAGCGTGGTCTAGGCGCCAAGCTTGCGGCGCAGCATGCCAACGCCGACGAGCGCGAACCCGAGCAGCGTCAGCGTGGCGCCGCCGTCAGGAACAGGAACAATGCGGACCAGGATGTCCTGGGCGCGATCGCCCTTCTTGTGGCTCCCCGAGTTCACGGTCCACTCGAGGTTCACCACGCGGATGTCGCCGATGCTCGTCCAGCCCGCAGCGTTAGCCTCGGCCACGAGGGAGTTGTTCGAGCCACCCTCGCCTTCAATGTACCAAATGGCCGCCTGGTAGGCATTGTTGATCGTCGCGTCATACTGCTGACTGCCCAAGCCGAGGTACTTGGTGTAGAGATACGCGGTCCGGGGATCCAGAGGATCTCCCGCCGGTCCAACACCGCCGTGGTAGGCCCTGTCGCTGATTCCGACAACCTTGAAACTATGGTCGAAGTCGATGTATTCCTCGGCCTCGACGCAGAACGTGAGCCAGACATTAGAACCGCTCGTGGCCTGGAAAGGCCCACCGGAGTTGGTGTTGTACCAGTCGCTGAGCGTGACCAGATCACCCACAGCGAGGGGAGCCGCCTTCGCCGTCGCCGGTGCCAGCACCAACGCGACAAGCGCCAGAATCAGGAACTTCTTCATGTCGTTCTCTCCCAGTGCTATCTGCCCCACCGAAGCCGTGCCGCCTGCTCCGCCTGCGGAAGCGAAGCAGTTGCCTTTCTGGAAAGCAGGTTCGGTGCCATCGTCCCGCACGAGGCTGACCAGGGCGTCTCGGCCTCATAAGTTCCTATTGAACATAGGGTTGGAAGCGAAGCTCGACGGAGAGACTCCCCCGGCTCGAGGCGCCGGTTCCGCCTGTCTGTAAGGGACTCCGACGCCGGCCTGGCTCGGCTTCGCGACGCTGTAGGTGGGGCGGGGCCCGGAACACGACGCTTCGGCTCGCCGGGATGAAGCGGCGAGCGGGGTCATGCCGGGTCCGGCAGCGGCTCCCCTCGAGCCGAGCCGGATCCGGCAGCCTCGAGAACACGCCTACTGCGGCTTCCCGAGCAGCGCCTAGGCACGTCGGCCCGACAGCCCGCATGATGTGGCAGACGCGACCTGGCGGCGCAGCACCGACGTGCCTACCAGTTCTTTCGGGCGGTCTCTTTCATGATCTCGATTTCGACGTCCCGTTCGGCGACGATCTTCTTCAAGCGCCCGTGCTCTTGCTCGAGCTGTCGCAACCGTTTGACGTCCGCGGGATCGAGTTTCCCGAACCGCTGCCGCCAGATGTCGATCGTCTGCTCGGCCACGCCGTACTTCTTGGCGATCTCCACCACCGGCGTCTTGTCCGCCTCGCGGAGGATCTTGACCACCTCGTCTTCGCTGAACCGGCTCTTGCGCATCGGCTCCTCACTGGGCTGTGGGAGCCATCCTCTCAGGTTTCAACTGGTCCGAAGATCGCCCGGCAGGTCAGGGAGAGACGCTGCATACGCTGTTGAATGCGGAAGCCGACTGTCTTGATCCCGATGGGGGCGCCGCCGCAGTTCACGATCGCGTGCGGCGCGCGCACGTGCTGATAGAAGAACGGGAGGGACGGGTGTCGAAGGCCTGGGCGCCATCAGGCCAGCGGCGGCGGGCGACGGTTGCGGCGCGTGGCCGGCCCGAGGGGCGCTGCGGCCGGCCCGAGGCGCTGCGGCCGGCTGGATCGGCGGAAGGCGGGAAAGCGAAAGGGCCGGATTGCTCCGGCCCTTTCCATGTGGCAGCGCTCCTGGGACAGGAGAAGCGTTGTCTAGGCGCCGAGTCTGCGGCGCAGCATGCCAACGCCGACGAGCGCGAACCCGAGCAGCGTCAGCGTGGCGCCGCCGTCAGGAACGCGGATCAGGATGTCCTGGGCGCGATCGCCCTTCTTGTGGATCCCCGAATCCACGGTCCACTCGAGGTTCACCACGCGGATGTTGCCGATGTCCGTCCAGCCCGCAGCGAGAGCCTCGGTCACGAGGGAGTTGTTCGAACCACCCTCGCCTTCGAGGTACCAAATGGCCGCCTGGTAGGCGTTGTTGACCGACGTGTTGTTGTGATCGGCCAAGCCGAGGTACTTGTCGTAGAGATACGCGGTCGCGGGATCCAGAGGATCTCCCGCCGGCCCAACACCGCCGTTGTAGGCCCTGTCGCTGATTCCGACAACCTTGAAACTATGGTCGAAGTCGATGTATTCCTCGGCCTCGACACAGAACGTGAGCCAGCCAACATCACCGTTCGTGGCCCAGAAAGGCCCACCGGAGTTGGTGTTGTACCAGTCGCTGAGCGTGACCAGATCACCCACAGCGAGGGGAGCCGCCTTCGCCGTCGCCGGTGCCAGCACCAACGCGACAAGCGCCAGAATCAGGAACTTCTTCATGTCGTTTCCTCCCAGTGCTGTCTGCCCCACCGAAGCCGCGCCGCCTGCTCCGCCTGCGGAAGCGAAGCAGTTGCCTTTCTGGAAAGCAGGTTCGGTGCCATCGTCCCGCACGAGGCTGACCCGGGCGTCTCGGCCTCATAAGTTCCTATTGAACACAGGGTTGGAAGCGAAGCTCGACAGAGAGGCTCCCCCGGCTCGAGGCGCCGGTTCCGCCTGTCTGTAAGGGACTCCGACGCCGGTCTGGCTCGGCTTCGCGGCTGTAGGTGGGGCCTAGCCCGGAACACGGCGCTTCGGCTCGCCGGGATGACGCGGCGAGCGGGGTCATGCCGGGTCCGGCACCGGCTCCCCTCGAGCCGAGCCGGATCCGGCACCCTCGAGAACCCGCCTACTGCAGCTTCCCGAGCAGCGCCCGGGCGTCGGCGGCGCCGTCGAAGTCGGGCCTCAGGCTGAGCGCCCGCTCCAGCTCCTGGCGCGCCAGCGCCTTCTCCCCGGTCCCGGCGTACGCCAGGCCGAGCCGGTAGTGGAAACCGGCGTTCGACGGCTCCTTCTCCACCGCCTGCCGCAGCAGCGGAACGGCCAGCGACGGCAGGTCCTTCTTCAGGTACACGAACGCGAGGGTGTCGCTGACCTGCGGGTTGTCCGGCAACTCGGCCTTGGCCGCCTGCGCGAGCTGCAGGGCCTTGTCGAGCTGCTCGCCCCGGCTGGCGTACATCCACGCCAGGTTGTTGGCGGCCGCGGCAGCGCGGGGATTGGCCTCGACGATGCGCTCGTAGCGCGCCCGCGCCTCGGCTTCCTTCCCCTGCCCCTGCAGGATCATCGCGGCCATCGTCGGGGCCCCGACGGACCCGGGCTGGAGGGCGGCGAGCTTGTCGAACTCGGCGATGGCCTGGTCGGGCTTCTGCTGCGAGAGGTAGAGGGAGCCGAGCGCCGAGTAGGCCTCGAGGTTGGAGGCGTCGATCTCGATGGCGCGGCGGAGGTACGCCTCCCCCTTCGCAGGGTCGCCGGTCGCGGCCCAGGTGCGCCCCGCCAGCGCGAGCACGGGGCTCGCGTCCGGCGTTTTGGCGAGCCGCTGCTCCAGCCGGGCGCGAGCCGCAGGGGCCTTCTTCTCCTGGAGGTCCAGGCCGACGAGGGCCTGGAGGGCCTCGACGCCGGTGTCATCGAGCGACAGGGCCTTCTCGAACGCCGCCCGCGCGGCGGCCCTGTCGCCCTTCGCGAGGGCGAGCATGCCGGCCTGGGTCTGGACGGCCGGCACCTGCGGGAACCGCTTCAGAAGGTCCTGGGTGGCCTCCGCGGCCCGGGCCAGTTCGCCGCGCGCCACGAGGCTGCGCGCCAGGACGAGCTGGGCCACGACGTTCCCCGGCTGGGCCGCCGCGGCCTGCTCGGCGAGCTGGCTCGCCGCCGGCAGCTCGTTGCGCTGCATCTGGACCATCGCCAGGCGCGTCTGGGCGGCCGTCGCCCGCGGGTTCAGCCGCAGCACCTCGCCGAAAGACCGGGCGGCGTTCTCGAGGTCGCGCCTGGCCTCGTAAACAGTGCCGAGCAGGTAGTGGGCCGCGACGTTCTGGGGGTCGACCTTGACGGCCTCCTGGCCGTCGGCAAGCGCCTCGTCCAGCCGCCCGTCGGCGAGCAGGAGCCGGCCGCGGACGACGCGAGCCGCGGCAAGGGAGGGGTGCTTCGCGATGACCTCGTCTACCGCCTTGTAGGCCTCGGCGTTCTTGCCCTCCGAGTGGTAGATGTCGGCGATGCCGGCCCTGGCCAGCGCCCAGTAGCGGGCGTCCTTGCCCAGCTCCTCGAGCACCGAGACGGCGTCGGCCGGGCGCCGCGTCCTGACGTAGTAGTCGGCGAGGGAGAGCTTCGCATCCGCCGTCCCCGAGACCTCGGCGATCTTCTTGAAGTACGGCTCGGCTTCGGGAGCGCGGTTGGAGGCGATGCAGAAGGTGGCGAGCGCGCGGTTCGCGAGGAGGTTGGCGGGCTCGAGGGCGAGGGCGGCCTTGAAGGCGCCCTCGGCCTCCTCGCGCTTGCCCGCGCTCCAGAGGAACTGCCCGAGCGCCACCTGGGCCGGGACCGACTTCGGGTCGGTCGCAACGGCCTGGCGGAACGACGCCTCGGCCTCCGCCACGTTGCCCTTGGCCATCTGGAGCGCGCCGAGGTTGCTCTGGAAACTCGAGCGCGGCTCCATGCGCAGCGCCTCCTGCAGCTCCTTCAGCGCGCCGTCGAGGTCGGTGAGGCCGGCCAGGGCGTTGGCGCGAAGCACCATCGCGTCCACGTTCTTCGGGTCGGCCGCGAGGGCCTTGTCCGCGCGGGCCTTCGCGTCCTCGGCCCGCCTGGCCAGGAGCAGCAGCGAGCCGGCCTTCACCTGCGCCGCGGCGTCGTCTGGCAGCAGGTCGGCCGCGCGAACGGCCTCGGCAAGCGCGCCGGCGGCGTCGCCCTGCTGCAGGTACAGGTCGGCGAGCTTCTGGCGCGCCGGGGCGAACTTGGGATCCTTCTGCACGGCGTTGCGGTACTCCAGCACCGCCGCCGCGGTGTCGCCCTTCTCGAGCCGCGCGTTGCCGCGCTCGAAATAGTTCTGGGCGCTTCTCGAGCAGCCGGCCGCGGCCCCCGCCATGAGCGCCGCCACGGCCGCCACGGCCGCTACCGAGGCCAGCCGCTTCCAGGATGGGCTTCGCATAGATCGTGCGCCTCCAGCGCGAAGGTCAAGACGGGGCCGGCCGGAACTACCGCCGGCGAACCCTCCACCACACGAACAGGGCCAACAGGCCAAGGGCAAGGAGCAGCAGCGACGACCCGGCCTCGGGCACGCAGGCATGCATGGCGTTGGACGACTCCACCGCGAAGAATAGCACGCCGCACGCGCGCCGCGCATGGGATAGCAGCCGGAAATCGGGGCCTCGGTGCCCGGAGCCGGGCGCCCGGAACGGGTTCCCCGCTCCTTCGCCTGGCCTCGTGGCAGCCCGCCCTCCTCTTACCCCCTCGCATATTTCGGCGCTTCTCGGGCGGGTGTGCAGGTTTTCCACGCTCTGGCAGACTAACGTCGGCGGCATTGACACCAGGGCTGGACTGCGCCCTCTGGGGCCGGGGATCCCGGCATAGCGGCAACTCCAACGCTGGCGGTACTTCCTGTCCTTCAGCAAGTTACGAGTGGCCGTAAGCGGCGAAACCGTGGCCTGTCGTCATTCTGGACACTGGTGCGATTCTTGCTGTAACATTGGGTGAAGCCGAACCCGAACCGGCGTTGGGCCGCGAGGAGCTTCGATGAGAAAGACACTCGTTCCCCTTGCGTGCGCGATCGCGCTCGGCGTGTCGGCCTCGATGGCCGCGGCTGACCCGATCCAGCTGGTCATCGGCGACAGCTACTTTCTGGGAACGGTCATCCCGGGAACCGGCAACCCGTCGGCCGAACAGTCGTGGGTGAACACGCTCCTGTCGCTCGCACCGGACTTCGACCCGGATCCCGACTTCACCTTCGATCCGGGGGGGCCGCACCAGGAGCTCCTGTATCGATCGCCCAACGCCTTCGGCGCGCTGCCGCCGACTGAGACATACTCCAAGAACGACAACTCGTACCAGGATCCGGTAAGCGGCATCAACGCGCAGTCGTACGACTACCTCCTCGGCAAGTACGGCGGCGCGGCGTACGTCTGGGTCGTGCGCGACCTGGACTCGGTCTGGCTGCCCTGGAAGGGGCTGTCCCACTACACGCTGTTCGCCGCCCGCCAGGTCCCCGACGGCGGGGCGACGCTCGTCCTGCTCGGCGCGGCCCTCGCGGGCCTGGGCGCCATCAGAAAACGCCGCTAGCCCGACCAGGGCGGTGGACCAGGGCCGGAGCCGCCTCCGGCCCTTCGCACGTACGCCTGCGTTGAAGAGCCGGCGTCGCTGGGACGGCCCTCGGCGCAGGCCGGATCGGGCCCGGGGCGTCGGGCGCCGCTACCGGCCGCGCACGCGGTAGACCGCGCCGGTTGGCCGTCCGGCCTCATCGCGCCCGCCGCCGACGGCCGCGAAGTAGAGCCCGTCGTCTGCCGCCAGCACGGCGGTGATGCGGCCGAAGAGGCCGCAGAACAGGCGCTCGACGGCTGCCGGTGCCGGCGGCGACTGGCCGAGGCCCGACACGCGAACGAGACAGCCGTGGTCCGGCGCCGCGAGGAAGAGGCTGCCGCGCCAGGAGGCCGGGCCGGCCGCCGTGGCGAAGGCGGCCGAACCTGGCAGCAGGCCGTCCAGCCGCACGAGGGCGCCGCGATCCGGCCGCCCCGGTGCGTCGGCCAGGGATCCGGCCGCCGGCCCTCCCAGGGCCTCCACGCGCCGCGCCAGCGCGCCGCCCGGATCCGGCTCGACGGACCACAGCAGGCCGTCGGCTGGGTTCCAGTCGAAGTCCGGCCGGGCCCGGTAGCCGGACGAGAGCACCGGCGAGTGGCGGATTGGATTGCCCTCCGCCGCCGTGCCGTCGGGGTTGAACCTGAGGAGCTTGCCCGCGTACGACCCGAGGTCGCCGGCGTCGCGCGGATCGAGAGCCGACGTGGCCACGTAGAGCGCGCCGTCGGGCCCGAACTTCGCCAGCGGAGCCGCAGGATCCGCCGGCAGGTCGTCGTGGACCACCGCGGCCTCGCCGAGCGTCCCGCCCGCCTCGCGGAAGCGGATCACCCTGCCGGCGCGCGCGCCCGAGGCATCGCGGGCGGCGTAGCTGAGGAACACTTCCCGCGTGCGCGCGGCGTCGGGGGCGAGGGCCAGGCTCCAGGAATCGCGGCCGGCGGGATCGGCATCGGCCAGCACCGCCGCCGGCGCCTCGGCAAGCCGGCCTCCAGCCGCCAGCCGAAGCCAGCCCCGCCGCTCGGCGATGAGAAGCCGGCCGTCGGGCAGGAGCGCCAGGGCCGCCGGGTCGTCGAGCCCCGACACGACGAGTTCCGCCGTCGCCGCGGCGGGGCGGCGCGATCCCGCAACGGCAGCGCCGGCCGGCGCGGGCCGCCTGGCAGGGCGCTGGTACTCGGGTTCCTCTTCGGCCGACGGCAGGTATGGCAGCGCCCGATCCACGAACACCCGGAGAGGCGCCGACCTGGGGCTTTCGAGGACGGTGCCCTCGCTCGCCAGCCTGGCGGCAAGCTCGAGGTCGTGGAAGCCCGGCGCCAGCTCCGGCAGGGGCGATTCGCAGGACGCCGCCTGGCCGTCGACAGGGATGGCGCCGCAGGACGCCGCCGGCAGGAGAACCGGCGCGCCGTCAACGTAGAGCACGTACGCGTGCCGGCGGAGTTCTTCGTCGTCGAACGCCTGCTGGGTCCACGTGAGCCGCTCGACGCCGGTGATGACCTGGGCCTCGCCCGGCGGCTGGCCCGCGGCCGGAACCGGCAGCAGGGCCCCCAGCGTCCAGGCGAAGAAGGCGGCGGTCGGCAGCAGCTCGTGTCTCGTCATCCCGTCCCCTACCATGGGATATCGGCACGACCTGCTCCGAAGAGGATGGGAGGGGCCGGGCGACCGAGCGGTAGGCTGGCCGGCCTGCGGCTTCGCATGGTTTCACGATGCCCCACATCCTGGTATCGGTTCCAGGTGTTCCGACAGCCGGGAAATCCGGTCGGCCCCGCAGGCTCTCCGGGCGGCGCCACAGGGAACGGCCGAGGGACCGATCGGCCGATGGGCCGGACTATCGAGTGAGATGTCGGCCTGCTTTACATCTGAGGGTTCATCGTGGGAAGTTCGTCTTGTGGACCCTCCGGATAAGCCTTTATCGATAAGTGCTTTACATGGACATGCTTCGCCGGTGCATTGATTGGCACAACCCTTGCTGAAGCGAACGTAGATTACACCCAGCCGGTGTCAGCCTGGAAGGGCCGGTCTTGGGAAAGGACAGGACAATGAGAAAAGCAATGTTCGTTCTCGCCGTGCTGGCGCTGGCTGCGGCCCCGGCGGCGGCGGATCCGCTGAACATCTCGAACATCTCCGGGATCTGGATTAACAACGTGGGCGGGGAGCATCTTAAGGGGCTCGGCACCTCCGCCGTGACCTGGGGCGACGGGGTCGCTCCCGATAGCGGATACACGTTTACCGCGGCGAGCGACATCTATGGCGCCGCGCTGGCCACGCCGCTGCTGCTCGGGACCTTCACGCACCACAATGAGCCTATCCCGTCAGGTAGCGGGATTAAGGCCATCGACCTTCGGTTCGGGTTCGATACGAACGGGATTCCGTCCGCGCTCTCGGTGACAACGACCTTCCTGCACGACGAGACGCCGAACACCCAGCCCTGCGACTACTACTCCACGACGCCCTGCGCCGACAGGGTCATGATCCCGAACCCGATCCTGAACTCGCTGATCACGGTCGGAGGGGATCAGCAGTACTATTTCAATCTGATTGGCTTCAGCACGGATGGTGGGGCGACCATCATCCCGTCGTTCATTTCTCAGGAGGGCGGGAGCAACTCCGCTCAGCTGTACGGGATGGTCACGGCTCACCAGATCTCGGTTCCCGATGGCGGCATGACGGTCGCGCTCCTCGGGGCCGCGCTTGCCGGTCTTGGCTTGATTCGCCGCAAGCTGTCCTAAGTCTCACCGCTCCGGCTTGCGCTGTCTGAAAGGCAGGGCGCACGCGCCCTGCCTTTTCTTCTTCTGGGCGGCGCCGCAGGAGGTAGGCTCGGGCCTCGCTTCTCCAGAGCCCGCCGCAGGCAAGCGTGCTACGAGAACCACCCCAGCCGCTTGAGGGCGCCGTGGATGAGATAGACGCCCATGACGCAGGTGAAGACGCCGAAGGCCAGCCGCAGGTGCGGCCCGCGCATGCGGTTGGCCAGGATAGCCCCGCCCCACGCCCCGACGAACATGCCGCCGATGAGGAGCAGCGCCGCCCGGACGTCCACGTTGCCGTGCCGGTAGTACTCGAGGACGGCAGCGAGGCCGATGGGAGGCAGCAGGACGGCCAGGCTGGTCCCGGTGGCCTTGTGCTGCGAGAAGCCGGCCCAGTAGATGAGCGCGGGCACGACGACGATGCCCCCGCCGACGCCGAAGAGGCCGGCGGTGACGCCGGCGACCAGGCCGATGGCGAGGAAGGTCAGCCACGAAACCATGCGCCCTCCCGAGCAGGCCGGCCTCTCTTCGAAGGCCGAAGGGGCCGGCGCGCCAACAGAATTGTAGCTGGCCGCAGGCCCGTTGCGAAAATCGTCCCGACCCCTAGCCGTGCTTGCGCTCGTACTCCTTCATGAACTCGACGAGCGCGTCGATGCCTGCTTCCGGGAACGCGTTGTAGATGGACGCGCGCAGACCGCCCACGGAGCGGTGCCCCTTGAGGCCGTCGAGGCCGGCCGCCTTGGCCTCCTTGACGAACGCCGCCTCCAGCTCCTCGCTCGGCAGCCGGAACGTCACGTTCATCAGCGAGCGGCAGCTCTTCTGCGCGTGCCCGCGGTAGAAGCCGGTGCGGTCGATCTCGGCATAGAGCTTCGCGGCCTTCCGCCGGTTGATCTCGCGGATGGCCGGCAGGCCGCCAATCGAAATCAGCCACTTCATCACGAGGCCCATGATGTAAATCGGGAACACGGGCGGCGTGTTGTACATCGATCCGTTGTCGGCGTGGAGGGCGTAGTTGAGCATCGAGGGCAGCTTCGGATCCTCGACGCGCCGCTTCAGCCACTCGCCGCTCACGATGACGAGCGCCACGCCGGCAGGGCCGATGTTCTTCTGCGCGCCGGCGTAGATGAGCGCGTGCCTCGCCACGTCGATGGGCCGGCTGAACATGTCCGACGAGGCGTCGCACACGAGCGGCACGCCGCCGGTCTCGGGCACCTCGTCGAACTCGACGCCGTGGATGGTCTCGTTCGACGTGAACGACACGTACGCGGCAGCGGGGTCGAGCTTCAGGTCGCCCTGGGCGGGGATGGTGCTGAAGTTGCCGGTCTCGCCCGTCCACGCGATCTTCACGCCGCCGACCTTCTTCGCCTCCTTCACGGCCTTCTGCGACCACGCGCCCGACACGATGTAGTCGGCCGACGCGTCGCGCGGCAGGAAGTTCAGCGGCACCATCGAGAACTGCAGGCTGGCGCCGCCGTGCAGGAACAGCACCTTGTACTCGTCCGGCACGCCCGCCAGCGCGCGGACGTCCTTCTCGGTCTGCGCGAGCACGCCCTCGAAGAACTTGCCGCGGTGGCTCATCTCGAGAATGGACATGCCGACGCCGGGCATGCTCACCAGGTCGCGCTGCGCCTCCTCGAGCACGGGCAGCGGCAGCACGGCCGGGCCGGCGGCGAAGTTGAACACGCGTGGAGTGGACGACATGACTGCCTCCTCGATCTCGATCCGCGGCGCGGGCGGGGCCCGCGATCGGTCCACGGACATCACGACGTGCGCGTGCGGGACGCGCGGGTTGCCGGACTCGGCCGCCGCCGCCGCGCCCCGGGGCCCCGCTCCCCGGCCCCTAGATGAGGTGCACGAGCAACGCGTCCCTCAGCTTCGGCTCGAACCAGGTGGACTTCGGGGGCATGATCTCGCCGGCGTCGGCGATGGCCATCAGATCGCCCACGCTCACGGGGTACATCGAAAACGCCACGGCGGCCTTCCCTTCGTCCACCAGCCGCTCCAGCTCGCTCGTCCCCCGGATCCCGCCGACGAAGTCGATGCGCTTGTCGGTGCGGACGTCGCCGATCGCCAGGATCGGCGCGAGCAGCCGATCCTGCAGCACGCTGACGTCGAGGCGGCCGACGACGCCGGCGCCTGCCCTGGCGCTGATGTCGAGCGTGTACCACCTCCCGCCGAGGTACATCGCGCACGCGCCCTGCCTCACGGGCGACGCGGGGCCGCCCTCGGCGACGGCGAACGCGCCGCGCACGCGGTCGAGGAACGCCTCGGGCGTCAGCCCCGCCAGGTCCTTCACGACGCGGTTGTACGGCAGCACCTGCGTCTGGTCGTCCGGGAAGGCCACGGCGAGGAACCAGTCGGCCTCGACAACGCCGTCCTCGCCCGCCTCGGGCGCAAGCGCCTTGCGCGACCGGGCGGCGCTGGCCGCGCGGTGGTGGCCGTCGGCGATGTACAGCGCCGGCACGCGGCCGAACGCCGCGACTAGGACGTCGAGGTCGGCGCCGGTGACCTTCCAGACGGTGTGCGCGACGCCGTCCGGGGCGACGAGGTCGTAGAGCGGCCCGGTCCGCGCCACCCGCGCGGCGACGGCGTCGACCTCGGGCGAGGCGGCGTAGACGAGGAGCACGGGCCCGGTCTGCGCGCGAAGCTCGGTGATGTGGCGCGTGCGGTCGTCTTCCTTGTCCCGGCGCGTCTTCTCGTGCTTCTTGATGAGGCCCGCCTCGTACTCGTCCACCGAGTAGCACGCGGCAAGCCCGGTCTGCTCGTGCGCGCCCATCCGCAGCCTGTAGAAGTACAGCGCCGGCTCGGCCTCCACCACCATCGACCGCCTCGTCCGGGCGAAGCGCTCGGCCGCGGTCCGGTAGACGAGATCCGAGTACGGGTCGGTGCCGGGCGGGAGGTCGATCTCGGCGCGCGACACGTGCAGGAAGCTCAGCTCGTCGCCGGCGGCCAGCGCGCGCGCCTCCTCGGCGCTCACGACGTCGTAGGGAACCGAGGCGATGCGCGAGGCGAGCGCGGGCTCCGGCCTCAACGCGCGGAAAGGCCTGATCTTCGCCATGCTGCGCTCGCAGTCCGCGCCGCCGCGTCCCCGCTCCGGTCGCGGCGCCGGCCGGAGGAGCCCCGCTCAGGGCCGACGTGCCCCAGGGCCGGTGATGAGCGGCTCGCCGCCGCCCAGCCCCGCTACTTCAGCAAGAACGAAGGCGGGAAGTCAAGATCGGGGGCTTGGGGCCTCGCCCGCCTGGCAGCGGGCCCGCGCGGCGCCATCCCCGCCGCCGGGCCCCGGCGGAGCGCGCCCCGGCTACCCGCGCGCGGCGGGCGGACACCGAGCCCCGAATCCACCTAGCGCTTGCTCTCGACGAGCAGCGTGAGCGTCGACCCGTGATAGACCCGCTGCGTCGCCTTGCGGAAGTCCCCGGGGCGAGCCTTCGGAATGTCCATGAACTGCTGGGGATTGCGATCCACGAGGGGGAACCACGAGCTCTGCACCTGCACGATCACCCGGTGGCCCGGCCGGAAGACGTGATACACGTCCGGCAGCTCGAAGCGGATCTCGAAGGGCTTCCCGGGCTCGAGCGGCTCTGGCGCCTCGAAGCTGCGCCGGAACTTGGCGCGGAACGGCTCGCCGCGCACGAGCTGCTGGTAGCCGCCCATGCGGACCTCGTTCGACGGCGGCCGCACGGCGGGCCTGCCGCCCCGCCCCGCCGCCGACTGCTCCTGGCCGGGCTGCGGATAGTCGTACGGGTAGGCGTCGATGAGCTTCACGACGAAGTCGCAGTCGGTGCCGGACGAGGAGGCCTTCAGCGACACGGCAACGGGCCCGGCCACGGTCAGGTCCTCCGCGAGGGGCTCGCTCGCGTAGACGAGCACGTCGGGGCGCGTGGCGGCAAATCGCTGGTCCTCGGTCATGTAGTCGTACGTCATGCCGGGCGCCACGTAGCCGACGTACGGGACGGGCCGGTTCGGATCGCTGACGTACTCGTCGAAGCTCGCGGCGTCGGAGCGCGGCGCGCGCGGCGCGGACGCGGCCGTGCCCGGCGCCGCCGGGCCGACGCCCGCCAGCTTCCCGCCCGGCTCGAGCGACATCGCCACGGGGCGCACGCCGGCCGGCGGCCACGCGTCGTGCCTGCGGAACTCGTTCACGCCGGTGGCGAACATCCACGCCTTCGGGAAGCCGCCCGGCAGCGGCGCGTCCTTCAGGTAGTGCATGAAGAACGCGAACTGCATCCGATCGCGGAACACCTCGCCGGTCTTGACCGCGAACGTCGCGTTGCCCAGCGCGTCGCCGGGGCCGCGGTTCCACCCGCCGTGCGACCACGGGCCCATCACGAGGTAGTTGTCGGTCCCGGGGCTCTGGCGCTCGATCGCCCGGTACATGCGCAGCGCGCCCATGGGGTCCTCGGCGTCGAACCAGCCGCCCACGTGCAGCACCGCGGGCGTGATGCCCTTCGCGTGCCGCCAGATGGATCGCGACTGCCAGAACTCGTCGTAGGTGGGATGATCGACGATCTCCTGCCAGTAGCCCGCGCGCCCGCCGAAGAGCGCCGCGTTCACCTCGGCGAGCGGCGGGATCGACAGGAAGAACTGGTACCCGTCGGGATTGCCGGGATCGAAGCGCGGCTCCGCCCGCGGAAGCTGCGGCCCGCCGTCGCGCGGCCTGAAGCTGGAGTAGAAGCCGAAGTTCGCCGCGAGCATGAACGCCCCGTTGTGATACACATCGTCGCCCAGGTAGTAGTCGGCCGTGGGCGCCTGCGGCGAGGCCGCCTTGAGGGCCGGGTGCGCGTCGATCATGCCCGCCGCCACGTGGAAGCCGCCCTGCGACACGCCAACCAGGCCCGCGCGGCCGTTGTGGCCCGGCACGTTCGCGAGCAGCCACTCGATGGTGTCGTGCATGTCGCTGCTCTCGTCCACGTCCCGCGGGCCGCGTTTGACGGGCACGTGCGGCCGCACCTGCTTGAACTCCCCTTCCGACATGTAACGGCCGCGCGCGTCCTGGTAGACGAAGATGAAGCCCTCCTCTTCGAACTGCGGCGACGGCCCGAGCGACGCCCGGTAGTTGTCGGCGCCGTACGGAGCGACGCTGTACGGCGTGCGCGAAATCAGGAACGGGTACTGCTTCGACCGATCCTTGGGCACGTAGACGGACGTGAACAGCCGCGCGCCGTCGCGCATGGGAACGCGGAACTCGTGCTTCGTGTAGCGCTCGCGGACGCGATCCGGGTTCGCCGGCGCCTGCTGCCGCGCGCCGAGAGGCAGCACGAGCAGGGCGAGCAGGGCGGGTGCGGCGGCGGCGATCGCGCGAGAGCGCGGCTGTTCGGGCCTAGTGCTTCGAGTCATCCGGCGAGTATAGCCGACGCGCCGGCGCGCCGTGCTGCAGGCTGGCGCCGAACGGCCGGACTCGAGGGCCCGCTCGCCAGCACGCCGCGCCGCGCTTCGCGTCCGCCCGCCGCGCGCGGGCGGCCGGGGCGCTTTCCACGCGCCCGCAGGCTCGTCACCCTCAGTGCCCCCCGTCCCCTACCGCGGCGGCGAAAGGAGCGCGGCGGCCCTGTCGCGGCAGGCCAGGAAGTCGGCCATGAGCGCCGCGGGAATGGGGTCGCCCGGCGGCATGCGGCGGTGCTCGGTGATGGGGTTGACGTAGACGCCGTTCTTCCGGAGCCGGTAGTCGAGGTGCGGTCCGGTGGACAGCCCCGAAGAGCCGACCCGGCCGACGAGGTCGCCCTGGGCGACGCGCTGGCCGACGCGCACGGCAATGGACGAGAGATGCAGGTACATGCTCTCGTAGCCGCTGGCGTGGCGGACGGCCACGAGGCGGCCCGCGTCGCCCGCGACGCCGGCGCGGCTGACGGTGCCGTGCGCCACGGCGACGACGGGTGCGCCGGCGGGGGCGGCGTAGTCGACGCCGAGGTGCGCGCGGCGGACGTTCAGGACGGGGTGACGGCGGCTGTACGAGAAGCGCGACGTGATGCGCGGCTCGAACCTGAGCGGCGACTTCAGGAAGAACCGCTTGAGCGACCGCCCGCTCGCGTCGTAGTACGACGCCTGGCCGCCGGGCGGGACGAAGCGGTACGCCTGCAGGCGCCGGCCGCCGTTGTCGAGCTCGGCAACGGCAATCGGGCCGTAGGCCACGGTGCCGTTCTCGCGCAGGATCCTCCGGAACGCCAGGCGGAACGCGTCGCCGGGCTGCAGCTCGCTGTTGAAGTCGATTTCGCCGGAGAAAATCGCCGCAAGCTCGATCGACAGGTCGACCGACTCCCCCGCCGCCTCCATCGCCTGGAAGAGCGACGGGGCCGCCGCGTCGATCCGGCCCTCCGCCACGGCCGGCTCCTCGCGCCGCGCGTAGGCCACGATCTCGGCGGCCAGGTCGCGCGGCGACTCGGGCGACGGCGGCTCGACGCGCAGGTACTGGTCCGCGTCGATCTCGCAGCGGAACGCGCGCAGCCGGCCGTCCAGCGTGCGCGTCAGCGTGAACGGCCGGCCCGCGCGCAGCCTGCGCGGGTCCATGGCGCGCGCGATGACCTGCACGGCGGCGTCGGCGTGCTCGGGGGCGAGGTGCGCGCGAAGCAGGGCGGCCAGCGTCGCGTCGCGCGCGACGGTGCCGGCAATCTCCTCGGTGTCGGGCTTCAGGTAGCGGTCCGCGCCCGCCGCCGCGCCCGCCGGCGCCGCCCGCTCACGCCCGCACGCGGCGGCACTCAGAACTCCGGCGAGCACAAGGCAGAGCCACCCGCGTGCGGCGGGCCGCCCGCCCGGGAGCGGGTCACCGCCAGGGACTAGGGACTTGGCGCTAGGGGCTAGTCGGACGCGGCTCGCGCCGCGTGGGGGGCCGTCCAGCGCAACGCCAGGACTGACGAGCGCCCAGCGCCTGGTCCCTGGCCCCATGTCTATGCCCCTTGTCCCCGCCTGACCAGCGCCGAGCGCCTAGCCCCTAGCCCCTTCCGTGCCTCTGCCCCCACGCGCGGAGCGCGCGCTGCCGCTCCCGCGCCTCGGGCTGCTCGTCCAGCTCATCGACGAACCACGGCAGCTTCCACGTCCAGTTCGAGTCGCCGACGGTCGCCGGCACGTTGATGCGGTCCGCCCAGCCGAACACGTCCTGCACGGGCAGCACGAGCAGGTCGGATCCGGACGCGTAGAGCGCTTCGACGAGCGCGTCGCGCACCCCCGGCCCGAACGCCTCGCCGGCGCGGGGCGGCGATCCTCCGTGCGCGGCCGCCGGCGCGGCGGCCTCGAGGGCGGCGGCGCGCTCGGCCGCGTCGGCCGCGCCCCACCAGCCCGCCAGCGTCTCGGTGTCGTGCGTGCCCGAGGCGGCGACCGACAGCGCCGGGTACGCCGCCGGCGGGATGAACGGCCGCCCCGGCTCGTCCCACTCGCGCTCCCAGCGCAGCACGCGGTAGCCGGGCACGCCGAGCCCGGCGAGCGAGGCGCGCACGAACCCGGGCACGCTGCCGAGGTCCTCGGCGATGACGGCGGCGCCCTGGGACGCGATGGCGCGCATCACGGCCTCGCCCTGCTCGAGCTGCCCGGCGGGATCGCCGGGCACGAAGCGCGGGGCGCTGCCGTCGCGCGGGAAGACCCACGTCCGGTAGAGCCCGACGACGTGATCGACGCGGAAGACATCGAAGAGGGCGGCCGCGCGCCGGGCGCGCGCCGCGAACCACGCGTAGCCGTTCCGGCGCATGGCGTCCCAGCGGTACGCCGGCAGGCCCCAATTCTGGCCCGTCGCGCTGAAGGCGTCCGGCGGGGCGCCGACGGAGCCGTCGAAGGCGAACAGGTCCCGATCGGCCCAGACGTCGGCGCTCTCGACGGCGACGCCGAAGGGAAAGTCGCCCGCGACGCGCAGCGGCGCCGCGCGCGCCCGCGCCGCGCGCCACTGCTCGTGCGCGATCCACTGGAGGTAGCGCCGGAAGAGCACCTCCGAGGCGGCGTCCTTCGCGAAGCGCGCGATTTCGGCGCGGTCGCGCGCGCGCAGCGGCGCGGGCCAGTCGAGCCAGGACTTGCCGCCCAGCAGGTGGTGCGCGGCGCGAAACACGGCGTAGCCGTCGAGCCACGACGACTCGGCCTCGGCAAACGCGCGCAGCTCGGCCGCGCGCGCCGTGCCGGGCTTCCACTCGCGCTCGACGAACCGCCCGAACGCGCGCCGCAGCGCCCGGTGCTTCAGCCACCTGATGCCGCGGTAGTCCGCGCGCGCCGCGCCGCGGACGTGATCCAGCAGCCTGCGCTCGGTGCCGTCGAGCGAGCCGTCGCCGCCGAGCGCCTGGTAGTCGGCCACGTCGGGCACCGAGATGAAGATGGGATCGAGGGCCATCGCGCTGAGCGCCGAGTAGGGCGACGCCTGGTCCGGGGCCATCTCGTTGAGCGGCAGCAGCTGCAGCGCGCTCACGCCCGCGCCCGCCAGCCACGGCGCAAGCAGCGCCGCGTCGGCGAACTCGCCGAGGCCCCAGCTTCGGCGCGACGGCATCGAGAAGAGCGGCAGCAGCAGGCCGGCGCGGCGGCCCGCCGGGAACGCCCGGCCCGGCGTCACGCGGCAGCCTCGATGCGGGCGATCACTCGGCTGACGGCGCGGTCGAACACGTCGGGGCGCGGCAGGAGGCTGACGACGAGGAAGGCCTCGCTCGGAAAATCGTAGAAGTACCCGGGGTGCACGAGCACGTGCTCCTTCTCGAGGATCTGCAGGACCAGCGACTCCTCCGACTGCATGGCCGGCACCCGCAGCACGGCGTGCCAGCCGCCCTCGGCCCGCAGCACGCCGACCGCCGGGCACCCGGCGGCCGCCTCGGCGAGGGCCTGATGGTTGCGCGCGACCCGCTCCCGGATCTGCGTGCGCACGATTGCGCCGTCGCCAAGCAGCGACGGCAGCGCGATCTGGACGGGCGTGGCCACCGACAAGTAGGTGTCGCAGACGAGCTCGAGGCGCTCCAGCGCCTGCCTGACCAGGTCGTCCGGGCCCGTCACGGCCATCCACCCGAGTTTCAGCTGCGGCAGGCCGAGGCCCTTCGACAGCCCGCCGAGGCTGAAGGCGAGCGCCTGGCGCTGGCCCAGCACGGACGCCGTCCTCGGCAGGTCCGCCTCGAGCACGTACTCCGCGAACACCTCGTCCCCGATGAGGGCGAGGCCACGCTCGCCGCAGTGCGCCGCCAGCGCGTCCAGCTCGGCGCGCTTCAGGTACGAGCCCGTCGGGTTGTTCGGGCTGACCACCACCACCGCCCGCGTCCGGTCGGTCGTCGCGCGCCTGATGCCGTCGACGTCAACGGCCCAGCTGCCGTGGTACTCGAGGCGGTAGGGCCGCGGCGCCACGGCGTCGAGCCCGGCCAGGTGCTCGAAGAGCGGGTAGCTCGGCACCGGCACCAGCACCTCGTCGCCCGGGTCGCAGAGCAGCTTGAAGAGCAGCGAGTACGCCTCGCTCGTGCTCGCCGTGAGCGCCACGCGCTCGCGCGGCACCTGGATGCCGCGGCGGCGGTAGTCGCCCGCCACGGCCTCGCGCGCGGCCATCAGGCCGAAGGGCTGCGGGTCGTACTCCAGGCCCGCGCGCCCGCCGAGGGCATCGAGCAGCCGCGCGGGGTACGCAAGGCCCGCGCGCGTGGGGTTCGACTCGGTGAGATCGTCAACCGGCACGCGGGCCTCGCCAAGGCGCGCCAGGGCCGCCGTCAGCCGGTTGGGGCGGAGATCGAAGGACAGGCGTGATGAGAACACTGAAGGAACAGGATACCGCAGCTTCGCCCGCGGATGGGGCGGCGCGGCGCCCGCCAGCGCAAGGCCGCCGACGCCGCGCCGGCCGCCGCGCGCGATCGGCCGCCGCACGCGATCGGCCCGGGCCTACCGCCGCCCGGCAACCGGGGCCGCGCGGCGCGAGCCGGCGCGCCGATCGGCCAGACTGACGGCCAAGCCCGCCGCCACCACCACCGCCGCGCCCACCACGTTGTGCCAGAGAAACGCGATGGCCGTGTAGCTCGCCGTCAGCGCCACGGCGGCCATCCCGGCCAGCAGGCCCCAGAAGGCGCCGCGCGCCGTCGCGCGCCGCGTCCCGATGGCGAGGACGAACACGCCGAGCAGCGACCCGTAGAAGAACGACCCGAAGCGGTTCACGACGTCGATGAGCGGGCCGAGGTCCGCCGCGAAGAGCGCCACCGCGCACGCGACGAGGCCCCAGACGAGCGTCGCGAGCTTCGACACCCGCAGGTAGTGCGCGTCCGACTCCCCGGTCCGCCACAGCCGGCGGTAGAAGTCGATGACGGTCGCCGTCGAGAGCGAGTTCAGCTCGGCGGCGATGCTCGACATGGCCGCGGCGAAGATGGCCGCGATGAGCAGGCCGACGAGCCCGATCGGCATGCGCTCGGTGACGAAGGTCGGGAACACGTAGTTCACGTCGCCGAACGCCTGGTCGCCGCTGACCTCCCGCACGAGGCCCGCCGCGCGCGCCCGCACGCCGGCCACGCGCGCCTCGCTCGCCCGGAAGGCCGACGCCGCCGATGCGGCCTCGGCCGCGCCGCCCGTCCGCCGCGCCGCCGCCAGCGCCTCGGCCGCCGCCTTCCGCTCCCCGAACGCCGCGTCGAACTCGCGCCCGAGGGCGCGGTACTCCTCGCCCCGCGCGCTGGCGAGCACCTCCGCCTCGTGCTGGCGGTTGAACAGCATCGGCGGCTGGTGGAACAGGTAGAAGACGAAGACGAGCACGCCGATGAGCGGGATGAGGAGCTGGAGCGGGATCTTGACGTACGCGCTCATCATGAGCGACTGCCGGCCCTCGTCGACGGACCTGGCCGTGAGGTAGCGCTGCACCTGGCTCTGATCGCAGCCGAAGTACGACAGCATCAGGAACAACCCGCCGATGAGCCCCGACCAGAACGTGTAGGTCCGGTTCGGATCCCACGTGAAGTCGAGGGCCTGCATGCGCCCCGCCGCGCCCGCCAGGTGCAGCGCCTCCCCCACCGACAGGCGATCCGGCAGCTGCAGCGCCAGCACGACGACGGCCGCCCCGACGCCCGCGACGATGACCGCCATCTGCTTCACGTCGGTCCAGGTCACCGCCTGCACGCCGCCGACCATCGTGTAGAGCACGGTCGGCAGGCCGATGCCCAGGACGGTCAGCGTCAGGTTCCAGCCGAGCACGATCGACAGGATCACCGCCGGCGCCGCCACGATCACGCCGCACGACAGCGCGCGCGACAGCAGGAAGAGCAGGCTCGCCAGCGTCCGCGTCCGCGCGTCGAAGCGCCGCTCGAGGTACTCGTAGGCGGTGTAGACCTTCGCGCGGTAGAAGAACGGCACCGCCGTCACCGACAGGATCACCATCGCGAGCGGCAGGCCGAGGTAGAGCTGCACGACGCCGAGGCCGTCGGTGTAGCCGCGCCCGGTCGTGCCAATCAGCGTGATGGCCGAGAGCTGCGTCGCCATCACCGACAGCCCCACCGCCCACCACGGCAGCGACCGCTTCGCGAGGAAGTAGCCCTCGACCTCGCTCGTGGCCTTCGAGCGGCGCACGCCGTCCCAGACGATCCACGCGAGGTAGAGGACGATGACGGACCAGTCGAGCGGGTGCATGGGAGACAGGCGCTAGGAGCCGGGGGCCGGGCGCTGGGCGCTGGTCAGTTCCGATGTCACGCTGTGCGGCCTCCCACGCGGCGCGAGCCGCATCCGGCGAGCCCCTGGCGTCAGGTCCCTGATCCCTGGCGGTGACCCGTCTCCGGGCGGGCGGCCCGCCCCGCGCGGGCGGCCGGCGATCACGCGCTGAAGTACCGCTGGATGAGCCAGATTGCGGCCAGCACGATGGCCTCGAGGGCGATCGCGCCCGCGTAGAGCAGGCGGCTGTTCGATCTCGGGGGTGCCATGGGCTCCTGTCGATCCGGGCCATCGCCAGAGGAAGGGCGCCCGCGCGCCAGGCGCCGGCCCGCGGATGCCGCCGGCGCGGCCGCCCGCCCCCTGGCCGCCGGCTCCTCCTCTACGGCATCGCCGCGTCGCGCGATGCCTCGCGCGATGCCTCGCGCGCCGCGTCCCGCACCGTCAGCACGGGGCACGGCGCCTTCCGCACCACCTTCTCCGCCACGCTCCCGAGCAGCATGTGCGCAATCGGGCCGCGCCCGTGCGTCCCCATCACGATGAGATCCACGTCGCGGGCCTTGGCGTAGCGGACGATCTCGACAAACGGGTTGCCCGCCAGGAGCGCCGTTTCCACGCGGAAGCGGCGGCGCTCCTCGTCGGTCAGCATCGTCGCCAGGCGGTGCCTCGATTCCTTGTCGATCTCCTCGCGCAGCTGCGGCACCGACGCCACGTAGACCTCCGCCGCCCACGCCTGCGCCAGCAGATCCTCCATCACGTGCACGAGGTGCAGCGACGCGCCGAACGCCTCGGCCATCGCCTTGCCGTAGCGCAGGGCCGCCTCGGACGCCTCGCTGAAGTCGGTGGGGACGAGGACGGTCTTGAGGGAGAGCATGGCACCTCCTCGTGAACGGGCGCCGGGGGCCAGGCGCAGGGCGCTGGTGGTGATCCGCTGGGTGGATTATACGGCCGATGTGCCGAAACGGCGCGCCCCGGGCGGGCCGCGGCTCGGCGCGGCAAGCCGCGGAGTTGCCCCTGGCCCCTGCACGCGCGACAATTGGACTGGAGACACGATGGACGCATCCGGCCCGAAGGCCCTGCCCGGGGCGGCCCCCGACGGATCGGCCCCCGACGGATCGGCGCGGCTCTGGCACGTTCTGCCAAACCCCGACGTCCTGCAGGCGCTCGACACGAGCATCGCCGCCGGCCTGGCGAGCGACGAGGCCCGCGCGCGCTTCGAGCGGCACGGCCCCAACGAGCTCGCGGAGCGGGACCGCAAGAGCGCCTGGCGCTCGCTGTGGGAGCAGCTGAGCGCCACGCTCATCGTCGTGCTGATCGCGGCCGCGGCCATCTCAGCCGCCCTGGGCGACGTGACCGACGCCGTCGCCATCCTCGCCATCGTGGCCCTCAACACCGCGCTGGGGCTCGTCCACGAGCAGCGCGCCGAGAAGGCCATGGCGGTCCTCAAGCGCATGGCCGTGCCCGTCGTGCGCGTGCGGCGCGGCGGGGCGGTGATCGAGCTGCAGGCCCGCGAACTCGTGCCGGGCGACATCGTCCTGCTCGAGGCCGGCAACCTCGTGCCCGCCGACTGCCGCATCGTCGAGTGCGCGCACCTGCGCGTGGAGGAGGCCGCGCTGACGGGCGAGTCGGCGCCCATCGACAAGGTCGGCAGCGCCCTCGGCGACGCGGAGGCCGCCATCGGCGACCGCCGGAACATGCTCTACATGGGCACGACGATCACGTACGGGCGCGGCGTCGCCGCCGTCGTGGCCACCGGCATGGCCACCGAGCTCGGCCGCATCGCCGATCTCATCCAGGCCGTCCGGCGCGACAGCACGCCGCTCCAGAAGCGCCTCGACCGCCTCGGGCGCGTCCTCGCGGTCATCGCCCTCGTCCTGGTCGCCGTCATCTTCGCCGAGGGAATGCTGACGGGCGAGGACCTGAAGACGATGTTCCTCACGGCCGTGAGCATGGCCGTCGCGGCCGTGCCCGAGGGCCTGCCGGCCGTCGTGACCATCGCCCTGGCCCTCGGGGCGCAGCGGATGCTGAAGCGCAACGCCCTCATCCGCAAGCTGCCGGCCGTCGAGGCGCTCGGCTCGGTGACGGTGATCTGCTCGGACAAGACCGGCACGCTCACCGAGAACCGCATGACCGTCACGGTGCTCGACGTCGCCGGCGAGCGGCTGGACGTCGTCGAGGCGCTGCACGCCGCCGGGCCGTCGGTGGACATCGAGCCGGGGCCGCCGGGCGTGCCGGGGGGCCGCGAGTCGCTGGCGATGCTCCTGGCGGGCGCCGCGCTGTGCAACGACGCGGTGCTGGCGGCGCAGGACGACCAGCCGGGGCGCTACCACACGATCGGCGACCCGACGGAAGGCGCGCTGGTGGTGGCGGCCGCGAAGTTCCGCCTGCGCAAGCCCGACCTCGACCTGCGCTTCCCGCGCGTGGCGGAGGCGCCGTTCGACTCGGACCGCAAGCGGATGACGACGGTGCACGAGATGCCGGCGGCGCCGCCGTCCGCCGCCCGCAGCCTCGACTGGCTGTGGGGCCAGGAGCCGCCGCCCGCGCCGAGCCGCTACGTCGCGGTGACCAAGGGCGCCGTCGAGCCGCTGGTGCAGATCTCCACGCGGGTCTGGGCCGACGGCCGGCCCCAGCCGATGGACGACGAGTGGCGCGCGCGCATCCGGACCGCGCACGATCGCCTCGCCGACGACGGCGCGCGCGTGCTCGGGCTGGCCTTCCGCCTCCTCGGCGACCTGCCGGCAGGCGGCGCGCCCGCCCTCGAGCAGGACCTCGTCTTCGTCGGCCTGATCGGCATGAGCGATCCGCCGCGCCCCGAGGTGAAGAACGCGGTGGCAACATGCCGGCAGGCGGGAATCCGGCCGGTGATGATCACCGGGGACCACCCGCTGACGGCGAAGTACGTGGCCCGGCAGCTCGGCATCGGCGACGAGGACGCGCGGGTCGTGCTCGGCCAGGACCTGCAGCGCCTCTCCGACGACGAGCTGCGGCGCATGGTGGACGGCGCCGCCGTCTACGCGCGCGTGTCGCCCGAGCACAAGCTGCGCGTCGTCCAGGCGCTGCAGGCCAACGGCGGCGTCGTCGCGATGACGGGCGACGGCGTGAACGACGCGCCGGCCCTGCGGCGCGCCGACATCGGCGTGGCGATGGGCATCACGGGGACGGAGGTGTCGAAGGAGGCGGCCGACATGGTCCTCCGGGACGACAACTTCGCCACCATCGTCGCGGCGGTGGAGGAAGGCCGGGTCATCTACGACAACATCCGCAAGTTCATCCGCTACCTGCTGAGCAGCAACTCGGGCGAGCTGTGGGTGATGCTGATCGCGCCGTTCGTCGGCCTGCCGCTCCCCCTGCTGCCGCTGCAGATCCTGTGGATCAACCTCGTGACCGACGGCCTGCCCGCGCTGGCGCTGAGCGTCGAGCCGCCCGAGCGCCACGCGATGCAGCGCCCGCCGATCCCGCCGACGGAGAGCATCCTCGGCCGGGGCCTGCTGTGGCAGGTGATCTGGGGAGGGCTGGTGCTGGGCCTCACCCCGCTCCTCATGGGCTACTACTACCACGGCATCGGCCACGAGGGCTGGCGGACGATGGTGTTCACGACGCTGACGCTGTCGCAGCTGGTGCTCGTGCTGTCGCTGCGATCCGAGCGCGACTCGTTCTTCACGATCGGCGCCTTCTCGAACGCGCCGCTGCTCGCCATCGTCGGGCTGACCTTCGCGCTCCAGATGATGGTGACCTACGCGCCGTTCTGGCAGCGCGTGCTGAAGACGCACGCGCTGACGGCCGAGGAGCTGGGCGTCAGCCTCGCGATGGCGACGGTGCCCTTCGCCGCCGACGAGGCGCGGAAGTGGGTGCGGCGCGCGCGAAGGGCCAACGAGGGCGGCGGAGCCGACGCGTCGCCATGAGGTGGTAACAGGGATGCGCACCGAGTATCACCGCTGGTACTCCGGCCGGGTCGGCCGGGAGATGGGGCTGGTCGTCTACGGCCACTGGGGCCCGCCGATGCTGGTGTTTCCGACCAGCGGCGGCGACGAGTGGGAGATGGAGCGCCAGGGCATGGTGGCGGCGCTGGCCGACTTCATCGATCCCGGCCGGGTGAAGGTGTTCACCATCGACGCCAACAGCCGCGACAGCTTCTACAACCGCGGCGCGCACCCGTTCCACCGGAGTTACATGCAGGCGCAGTACGACGCCTACGTCCGCGAGGAGGTCGTGCCCTTCATCCGGCGGAGCTGCCAGTCGGACGACATCGCCATCACGACGGCGGGAGCGTCGCTCGGCGCCTACCATGCCGCCAACACCCTGTTCAAACACCCGGACGCCGTCAGGCGCTGCTACGCGCTGTCGGGCGTGTACGACCTGAAGCGCTTCATGGACGGCATGTACGACGACAACTTCTACTTCAACAACCCCGTGGACTACATGTCGAACCTCGACGACCCGCGCCTGCGGGAGTGGCTGGGCGGATGCGACATCCACCTCGCGACGGGGCACGGGCCGTGGGAGGACAAGGGGCCGACCTACCGCATGGCGGAGGTGCTGAGGACGAAGGGCATCCCGCATTCCCTCGACGACTGGGGCGGCATGGGCGGCCACGACTGGCCGTTCTGGAAGCACCAGATGCGCACGTACCTGTCCGCCTGGTGAAGCAGGCCGACAGGGAGGGGCCGGGCCCCTCTGTCACGAAATCCGGCCGATAACAGAATCGTGCGCCGGGCCGATTCGTGCACGTAAATCGTCCCGACCCCTTCTGAGGGCGAGCGTGTGCAGGTGGAAGCGCAGCGGACCCATGAAGGTGTAGCGCGACGTCAGGTGCAGCAGGCCATCGCCGCGCTCGTCGGCCACGGGCTCGGTCAATCCGGCGCGGCGCTCCTCGTACCACTCGCGCGACACGGCGCCGCGGGCGTACTCCTTCTCCAGCGTCACGAGCAGCCGCGGCCGGTTCACGATCTCGGGATGGTGGTTGACGCCCAGGATGCGCGGCATCACCCCGCCCTCGTCCCTCGCCGCCTCCAGCATCGTCAGCGCACGGCCCCCCGGCCCGCCCTCGGCCGCGGATTGATCGCCCGACCCGCTTTCGTCCGCCGCCTCGTGGCTGAGGGCGGCGACGCCCGCGGGCCGCTCCGCGCGCGGCACGAGGTCGTAGAGGCGGCTGTCGAGGACGTAGTGCCGCCGGCCGTCCGGCAGCTCCTTCGAGAACGCCGAGAACCACGGGTGGGCCAGGGCCTCGCCGCTCAGCACGTTCTCGACGATGCCGGCGCTCTTGCCGCCCTTCGCCGGGCCGCGCAGGACGGCGTCGGCGACGCCGAGCCACCGGCACATCACGCCGAAGGTGTGGCACACGGCCAGCAGGGCCGCCGAGCGGGAGGCGCGGATGGCGTCGAACAGCGCGAACACCCGCGGCTCCCAGGACGGATCCTCGACGACGCCCTGCGATCCGTCGGAGCGGCCGTCGTTCATGCGCGGATCGAGGTGGCCGGGACCGCCCGTCCCGATGTACAGCTGGTGGCGGTCGCCGGGCGGCTCCGGCACCACGCCGCCGCCGCGGACGTCGTAGGACAGGGCGCGGAACCCGATGCCGGCCTCGGCCAGCGGCCCGGCGAGGTCGCACAGCGCGTTCTGCATGGCCTGGAGGATGGCGCCGTGCCCGAGGTTGGGCCAGCCGCAGTGCATGTCGAGCACGGCGACGTCGATGAACGCGGGATCGGCCGGCGGCAGGTCGCCGGCCCGGCCGACGCGCACGACATCGAAGATCGGCGGCGCGGCCGGGCAGCCCGACAGGCAGGCCCCGGGGCCGAAGCGCTGGCGGTGGCGGCAATCGAAGGGCATGAGCGGGCGCGGGCGGCTCAGGGCGCCTGCGGGCGGGGCCGCACGAAGTAGGCGGGCACCTGGCCGCCGCCCGACGTGACGTTCGCGAGGCCGGTGGCGCTCAGCCGCGTCAGGAACCCCGCGAGCTTCCCGCGGAACAGATACGGCGCCATGTCCACGAGCATGTCCGCCAGCACGGCGCCCCGGCCGTCCCGGAACCAGGGAAAGACCTCGCGCCTCACGGCGATCTTCTCCTGCACGACCCACGATCCGGCCGGCGCGGCGAGGGCCGCCTGGATCGCGGCGTCCCACCGCGTGTCGTCCAGCTCCCAGCCGAGCGTGACGCCGGCGCCGCCGTAGTCGTCGTTCGGCTTCAGCACGAGATCCTCGCGGTGGCGGCGCGCCCACGGCAGCAGGTCGATCTCCTCCCCGCCCTTCGTCGTCCGCCCCTCGGCGACGGCGCGCGTCCACGGGACGTGCCGCGCGATGATCGCCCGCTCGGCGCCGGTGAACAGTCGCGCGAACGCCGGGTCGGTGAGGACGGCGAAGAACGCCTTCTTGTGGGGGATCTTGCAGCGGAACGAGTTGGCCATGCAGACGGCGCGCGCCTCGCACGCGCGCACGAGCGCCTCGCACGCGGCCGGCCGGGCCGTGACGTCGTTGACGAGCACGCGCCGGTAGACGAGGTCGATCCTCCGCCCCGCCCCGCGCAGCTGGCGGCCGTCGAACTCGAGCTCCTCGGGCGGGCAGATGACGGTCGGCGCGCCCAGCGCGGTGAAGCGCTCCTGCAGGATCTCGAATTCGCTCCACGTCGGCACGTCGCGCCAGTCGACGATGGCGATGGTCGGCGGGCTGGCCCTGCCGCCCCAGTCGCGGTAGGACGCCAGCAGCGCGTCGAGCATCGCGGCCGTCAGCCCGTACGCGCGCGCCTCGTAGCGCTCGCGGAAGCGCGCCATGACCGGCAGCGCGTCGAACACGGCGGCCAGCCGCTCCGCGTAGCCGAACCCCGCGGGCGACTCGGCGTTGTACTCCGCGGCCTGCAGCGACTCCGGCAGGAGGAACGCGTCCACGCGCGACGCGGTGCTCGACACCGCGTAGCCGGGCTCGATCGCCAGCAGCCGCCGCTCGTCCTCCCGGATGCCCACCGCCTCGACGAGCGACGCATCGGCCATCGCCGCCTGGACGACGCGCTCGCCCACGGCGGCGAGCGTCTCGGCGAACTCGCGCACGCGCCGCTCGTCCTCGGCGGTGACGAAGATCGGGCGCAGGAACGGGCAGTGGACGCGGTCCCCGAACGTCAGCCGCTCCGCCCGCAGCCGCGCCGACAGGACCTCGAAGGCCCCGGCGGACAGCTCCTCCGGCTTCAGCAGCCCGTGCCACGCGTCGATGGGATTCACTTCAGCCCCACCATCGCCTTCCAGTTCGGCGACGTCATCGACGCCTCGCCCCGGAGCGCGCGGTCGATCGCCAGGCGCGCCATCTTCTCGACGGCCATGTCGAAGTAGAACGGGGTGATGCGGTCGCGCTCGAAGTCGGGCGCGGGGTTCAGGAAGTCGATGGCGTACGGCACGCCGTCCTTGATGGCGAACTCCACGGTGTTCATCTCGTAGCCGAGCGCCGCGTTGATCGTCTGCGCGTCGCGCACCACGCGCTCGCCCACCTCCTTCGACAGGTAGTCGGGGTCCACGAGGTAGCGCCGCTCGTGCGGATCGTAGGCGACGGGCACGATGTCGGTCTTGCCGAAGGTGAAGCAGCGCACGTACTGGTCGAAGTCGATGAACTCCTGCAGCGTCATGCAGTAGGGCGCCGTGCCGTCGTAGGCGGCCCACAGCTCCTCCTTGCTGGAGACCTTGTAGACGTGCTTCCAGCCGCCGCCGGAGAAGGGCTTCAGGATGGCCGGCAGCCCTACGAACTCGAGCATGGCGTCCCAGTCGAGCGGGTACTCGAGGTTGCGCAGCGACTCGGTCTGGATGTCCACGTCCCAGGGGTACCCCTTCTGCGGCAGCAGGATGGTCCTGGGGATGGCGACGCCGAGCCGGGCGGCCACGGCGTAGTTGAAGAACTTGTCGTCGGCGGACCACCAGAACGGGTTGTTGATGACGTAGGCCCCGCCGAGCACCGCGTGCTTCAGGTACCCGCGGTAGTAGTCCACCTCGTGCGAGATGCGGTCCACGATCACGCGGTACCGCGGCGCCTCGCCCATGTAGGTGCCGCCGAGCCTGACCAGCTCGCCGACGATGCCGTGCTCGGCGCCCAGCTCGGTGACCTTCGCGATGAACGCCGGCGGGAACGAATACTCGCGGCCGCACAGCAATCCCACTCGCATCATGGCTCTACCCCTGTCCGACCGGCGCCCGGCGCCCGGTCCCTGTCCCCCCGCCTCGCCCGCCCCACGCGGGTGGCCGGAGCGCTTTCCATGTGCCCGCAGGCGAGCCGCCGTCGGTTCTGCCGAGGACGCATGGAAACGTCCCGGACAGGACCCGCTCGCGGGCGGGCGGCTGCCTAGCCCCTCGTCTCCTCCACCACGTGCCGCACGACCGCCCGCAGGTCCTTCGTCTCGCGGTAGACCCGAAGCTGCCGATCCGCGCTCGTGCCGTCGCGCAGGATGTCGAGGATGCCGGCCACGTGCCGCCGGCTCCCCAGCTCGTCGACCACGTCGTCGACCAGCTCGAGCAGCTCCAGGGCGAGCCGGCGCATCGGCACCTCGGCGCGCTTCCCCCAGTCGATCAGGTTGCCGTCGATCCCGTACCGCGCCGCGCGCCACTTGTTCTCCTGGATGAGGAGCGGGCGGTACTCGCGGAAGCCCATGTTCTGCGCGCGCAGCTTGTACAGCTTGTAGACGATGGCCTGGATGAGCGACGCGATGGCCACCGTCTCGCCCGGGCGCGTCGGCACGTCGCACACGCGGAACTCCAGCGTCCCGAAGTGCGGGTGCGGGCGGATGTCCCACCAGATCTTCTTGCCGTTGTCGATGCACTTCAGGTCGACGAGCGCCTGCACGTAGTCCTCGAACTCGCCCCACGACTCGAAGTGCTCGGGCACGCCCGTGCGCGGGAACCGGCGGAAGACGGTCGTGCGGTACGACTTGAGGCCGGTCTCGCGCCCCATCCAGAACGGCGAGCTCGTCGAGAGCGCCAGCAGGTGCGGCAGGAAGTACCGCGCCATGTTCATGACGTCGATGGCCGTCTGCCGGTCGGGCACGCCGACGTGGACGTGCAGGCCGAAGATGAGGAGCGACCGCGCCAGCATCTGCAGCTCCTCGACGATGTGCGCGTAGCGGTCGCCGGAGGAGATGTCCTGGTCCACCCAGTGCGAGAAGGCGTGCGTGCCGGCGGCCGCGATGGCGAGGCCCCGGGACTCGGCGGCGGACGTCAGCTCCCGGCGGATGTGCCGCACCTGCGCCTCGAGCTCGCTGGCGTTGGCGCACACGGTCGTGCCGACCTCGACGATCGACTGGTGCAGCTCGGGCCTGATCCGCTCCCCGAGAGCGGTCGCGCCGGGCTCTAGGAGCTGCGCGACGTGCGAGCGCAGCTCCCACGTCGCGGGATCGACGATCTGGAACTCCTCCTCGACGCCAACGGTGAATCGGTGCGGCATGGCCCCTGGCTCCCCGCCGCGCGCCCGGCGCGCGGCGGAGACTCCATCATACCGGAGCGCGGGCGGCCGGCGCCCTCAGGCCAGCGGCCCCACCGCCCGCTCGACGCCCTCGAGGATCTCGCCCGAGCGCACGAGCGCCTGCATGGCGTTGTGGTCGTCGAAGAGCGGCCGGTCCACGTCGAGGTGCCTGACGTGCCGGCGGATGACCTCCCGCGCCGCCGCCGAGCCCTTCCCGATGGAGAAGGTCCGGAAGTCGAGCGCCTGCGCGGCGGCCATGAACTCGATGCCGAGCACGCCGTACGCGTTGTCGAGGATCTGGCCGGTCTTGAGCGCGGTGTTCATGCCCATCGACACGAAGTCCTCCTGGTCGGCCGCCGCCGGGATGGACTGGATCGACGCGGGCGCCGACAGCATCCGCTGCTCGACGATGAGATGGTCGGCGGTGTACTGGCTGAGCATGAGCCCCGAGTAGAAGCCCGGCTCGTGGGCCAGGAAGTCGGGCAGCCCCTGCGAGAGCGCCGGGTTGGTGAGGCGGTTCAGCCGGCGCTCGGACAGGACCGACACCATCGTGACGGCCGCGCCCGCCATGTCCATCGGCAGCGCCACCGGCGAGCCCTGGAAGTTCGCGCCCGTGAGCGTGAGGTCCTGCTCCGGAATGAAGATCGGGTTGTCGCCAACGCCGTTGAGCTCCGTCTCCACCTGCGCGCGCGCCCAGGCAATCGCGTCGCGGGCCGCGCCGATGACCTGCGGCGTCGAGCGCATCGAGTAGGCGTCCTGCACCTTCGTCTTCATCCTGCCGGTGGTGAGGTCCGAGCCCTCCAGCACCTTCATGATGTTCGCCGCCGACTGCACGGCGCCCGGAAAGCCGCGCAGCTGGTGCAGGCGCGCGTTGTAGGGCTTGAGGTTGCCGAGGAGCGCCTCGATCGTCATGGCGGCGGCTATCTCCGCCTGCCTGAGCCAGCGCTGCATGTCCCAGACGTGCAGCGCCGACATGGCGGTGAGCAGGTTCGAGCCGTTGATCGACGCCAGCCCGTCGCGCGCCTCCAGGCCGGGGACCGCGATGCCCGCGCGGCGCATCGCCTCGGCGCCGGGCAGCCGCTCGCCCCGGTAGAACGCCTCGCCTTCGCCCATCAGCAGGAGCGCGAGCTGCGCCATCGGCGCCAGATCGCCGCACGCGCCCACCGACCCCTTCTGGCAGACGACCGGCGTCACGCCCTTGTTGAGCATCTCGACGAGCGTCAGCGTGATCTCGGGCCGGCAGCCCGAGTTGCCGTGGGCGTGGACGTTGATGCGCCCCGCCATCGCCCCGCGCACGTGCTCGACGGGCGCCGGGGCGCCGATGCCCGCCGCGTGGTTGTACACGAGGTAGCGCTGGAAGGCCTGCACCTGATCGTCGGTCAGGATGCGCTCCGAGAACTCGCCGATGCCGGTGTTCGTGCCGTACATGACTTCCCGGGCCGCGAGCTTCCGCTCGAGCATCGCGCGGCACGACACGATGCGCTCGAGGGCGGCGGGCGCGAGCTCCACGGGCTCGCCGAACCGGGCAATGCGGACCAGCACGTCGGCCGTCAGACTGCGGCCGTCAAGCACGATGGCCATGAGCAGGACTCCTTCGGTTTCCCGAGACGAGGGGGCGCACGTATTCTACAGTCCGACAGGGGGAGAGGGTAAAGGAGCCAGAAGCCAGGATCCAGGAGCCGGAATCCAGAAGCCCGAATCCAGGAGCCGGAATCCGGAATCTGTCACCGCGGTCCCCGGCCCCCAGGCCTCGGTCCCCGGTCGCCAGCCTCCAGCCCCCGGGCCCCGCCGTCACACGTGACGCAGCGGGGCCTTGCCCAGCGCGTAGACGTTGAAGCCGATCTCGTGCAGCCGCTTGTGATCCAGGATGTTGCGGCCGTCGAACACGAAGGCGGGCTTCTCCATCGACGCGAAGATCCTCGCGTAGTCCAGGTCCCGGTAGATCCGCCACTCGGTCATGACCGCAATCGCGTGCGCGCCCCGCGCCGCGCGGTAGGGGTCGATCTCGCACTCGATCCGGTCCCCCTCCTCCGGCAGCTCCTCGCGCACGCTCCCGAGGGCCTTCGGGTCGGTGATGACGACAACGGCGCGCTCGGCCAGGAGCTGCCGCGCCACGCCGATGGCGGCCGACTCGCGCGTGTCGCCGGTGTCGGCCTTGAACGCGAAGCCGAACAGCGCGATGCGCTTGCCGGCGACGGTGTTGAACATGCTGGCGAGCATGTTCCGCACGAACCGCGACTGCTGCCACTCGTTGATGGCGACGACGGACTCCCAGTAGTCGGCGACCTCCCCGAGGCCGTGGCTGCGGCAGATGTAGACGAGGTTCAGGATGTCCTTCTTGAAGCACGACCCGCCGAACCCGACGCTGGCCTTCAGGAAGCGCGGCCCCACCCGGCTGTCGGTCCCGATGGCGTACGCCACCTCGTCGACGTCGGCGCCGGTCACCTCGCACAGCGCCGAGATGCTGTTGATCGACGAGATGCGCTGCGCGAGGAAGGCGTTCGCGGTCAGCTTCGACAGCTCCGCGCTCCACAAGTTCGACTCGATGATCCGCTCGCGCGGCACCCACGTCGCGTAGATGTCCGCGATGATCCTCCGCGCCGCGCGCCCGGCGGGAGTGTCGTGCCCCCCGATCAGGACGCGGTCGGGCCGCTCGAGGTCCGCGATGGCGCTGCCCTCGGCCAGGAACTCGGGGTTCGACACGACGTCGAAGCGGACGCCGGCGGGGTTGCCGTCGAGGATGCGCTCCATCGCCTGGGCGGTCCGGACGGGCAGCGTGGACTTCTCGACGACGATCTTGTCGCGCGTCGCGTGGGCGAGGATCTGCCGCGCCGTCTTCTCCCAGTGCTGCAGGTCCGCCGCGTAGCCCGCCCCCTGGCCGAAGGTCTTCGTCGGCGTGTTCACGGAGACGAAGATGATGTCCGCGTCGCGGATGCCGCCGGCGATGTCGGTCGAGAAGAACAGGTTCCGGCCGCGCGCCGCGCGCACGACTTCGTCCAGGCCCGGCTCGTAGATGGGCAGCTCGGCGCTGTTCCACGCCGCGATGCGCGCCTCGTTGATGTCCACCACGTCAACCCGGATGTGCGGGCACTTGGCGGCAACGACGGCCATGGTCGGGCCGCCGACGTAGCCGGCGCCGATGCAGAGGATGCGGGACGTGTCGATCATGATGTCGTCCAGACAGCCGCCCGGAGGCGGCCTCGAGCCGATTCCCACCCGCCGGCTCCGCCGGCCGGATGCTTCCGCGCCGCCTGCGGGCCGGGTGCGCGGGCCCGGCCGGGACACGGGTTGTGTCGCCGCGCGGCTTCCACCGTACTATGGGGCCGTACCCGTCCGTCCTGCAAGCCGGGCGGGCGCCCGGCGCGCCGGCCCGTGGGTGTATCGGTTCCGGGGCGGACGGCCTGCAGCTTGGGGCCGTTTCGTGCAGCGCCGCGCAGCGCCGTGCATGCGGGCGCGCTCGCACGCGGGCTCGCGGACTCCGGCAGAAGCTCGGGGCGCCGGCGCGCGGCGCCGGGCGGCCTCAAGGGTCCGCGGGGAAGGCGCGGTGCGGGACAGCGGGTGCGCGGGCGGTTCGATGAAGGCCATGCCGTGAAGCGAGAGGCCGTTGCCACCCTCGCCTTCGCCGCCCTCCTGGCGGCGCTGGCGTTCTCGTCCTCGCCGCGCGAAGTCGGCGACGCCTCCGAATACGTGCGCATGGCCGAGCGCCTGGCCGCGGGCCGCCTGCCGGGCGCCGGCGAGTCGCGGCACTTCATCGCCTACCCGGCGCTCGCGGCGCCGCTGGTCGCCGCGCTCGGCGCGCTCGGTTCGGGCCCGCTGCGGGCCTTCACCATCCTGAACGGCCTCCTGCTCGCCGCGGCGTTCCGCGTGTGCGCGGCCCGCCTGCACTGGGCCTGGTGCGCCATGGTCTTCGCCGGGCCGATCCTCTGGTGGATCGACAAGCCGCACACCGAGCCCTTCACCTTCGCCCTGCTCGCCGTCGCCTTCTCGCTTGCCGAATCGGCGCCGTGGTGGAGCCTGGCGGCGATTGGAGCGGCGGCCACGCAGAACCCGGGCAACGCCGCGCTGCTCGCGGTGATCGCCGCGGCGGCCGCGATCGGCCGGCCGCGGGCGTGGAGGGATCGGCGGCTCGGGCTCGGCCTTGCATCCGGCGCGGCCCTCGCGCTCATCCACCCGGTCTACTACCTCGCGCGGACGGGCGCGCCGTCGCGGCTGGCGGGCGCGTCGGACATCCGGCTGGTGACGGCGCCCGAGTTCTTCGCGGCGCTCGCCGACCCCAACCTCGGCCTGCTGCCTAACGCCCCGATGTTCACGGCGGCGGTAGTCCTGGCCTCGTGCGCCCTGCTCGTCCGCGCGGTCCGCACCCGCTCGCCGCGGGCCTTGTGCTCTCCCGGCGTCTGCGCCGCCGCCGTCTCGGCGGCGTGGCTGGCCTTTGTCGCCGCCACGGCCACGAACGTGAACCACGGCGGCACGCCGGGCCTCAGCCGGTACGCGACGTGGTTCATCCCGCTGGCCATCCCGCTGTTCCAGCAGGCCGACCGCGCGTTCCCGCGCGCGGGGCGCTCCATGGCCGCGATCGCCCTTGCCGCCGCCGCGCTCAGCGCGTGGGCGTACCGCCCGTCGCGCCCGGAGGCGGCGGCCTCGCCCACCCGGCTCGCGTCGTTCCTGTGGTCGCGCCATCCGTCGCTGTACGATCCGCTGCCCGAGGTCTTCGCCGAGCGCCTGCGCGGCCTCGACGAGAACTGGCTGCCGGTTGCGACGCCCGGATGCGAGAAGGTGCTGCTGCCGGGCCGGGGAGGGCGCGACAGCGTGTGGCCGATGCCGTGCGCGCCGGTCCCCGTCCCGGCGCGCTGCCAGGCGCCGGGCGCGCTCTGCTACGCGAACCGCACGCGCACGGGCTACGCCTTCGCGGCCGCGCGCGTCTCGGCGCCGCAGGCCTTCCGCCTCGATCGCGGCGCCGCCTGGCCCCCGTCCGCCGAGGCCGCCGCCGCCGGCATCCTGGCGTCGCTCGCGTGGTGGGAGATGCGCATCGCGCCGCCCGGCAGCGCCGGCGCCATCGTCGCCGGCGCGCGGCTTGCGGGCCGGGTCTTCGCGTGGCAGGCGGAGGACAGGCTGTTCGTGTTCGCGCTCGACACGGCGCCCGGCGCCTCGCTGAGCCTCGAGCCGGCGCGGGAGATGCGCGGCGGCTTCACCGCGCCCGATGGGGCCGTGGCCGCGCCGCCCGTCGAGCTGCGCCCGGGCAACGGCCCGCAGGACCTCGCCCTGCCCGCGCCTCAGCCGTGGGTCATCCTCGTCGCCAGCGCCCGCTCAGGGCGCGACGGCGGGTAGCGCGCCGACGGCCGCGCGCACGAAGTCCTCTTCCGGCCGCGATCCCAGGATCTCGACGCTGCCGTTGACCACGGTCTTCGGCACGCCGCTCACGCGGTACTGGCGCACGAGATCGGGGTACTCGCCCGCCTCGACGACAATCGAGGTGACGCGCGGGCTCTCGACCGCCATCCGGTTGGCCAGGCTGACCGCCTGGGGACAGTGCGGTCAGGTGGGCGTGACGAACACCTGCAGCTCCAGGGGCGACGGCAGGCCCGCGAGCAGCGCGCGGCTGGCCTCCCCGAGCCCGGAGTCGGCCTTCGACACGGTCAGCACCGCGTCGAGCAGCGACATGAACTCGTAGCCGGACGGGATGCCGAGAAAGCGGATGCCGTAGTCCTGCGCGCCCAGCACGGCGATGGCGGGCACGCGATCGATGCCGAGCTTCGCCGCCTCGTCGCGCTCGAGCAGCAGGTTGTGCTCCTCGACGGTGATGAGATCGCTCAGCTCCGCCAGCTCCTTCAGGATCCGGCCCGTCGGCTCGCAGGTCTCGCAGTTGAGGGTTTGCGTGAAGAAAACCAGGCGCACGGGGTCGACCATGGCGCCAAGCATCTCGCGCACGCGCGCGGTGTCGGCCGTGGAGAGGATCGCCATCCCCCCATTATGGCAGGTTCGCGGGCGGCGCGCGGCCCCGGGCCGGCCCGCGCCAGCCCGTCCGGTGGACATCCCCGCGCCCAGCCGCTACGATCGGCCCGGCGCGGCGCCCCGGCGGGCCGATCCCGGCCGGCGGCTTCGCGCAATCGACGGGAGGTGGCAGGTGGCACAGCCGGTGACGGGCAGGGCCGCGTGGGCGGCGGCGGCGCTCCTGCTCGCGCAGGCGGCGCCCGGGGGCGCGCAGGCGCCGGCCGGGGCGGCCAACCCGATCGGCATCTTCCTGCGCTGCACCGGCCAGGAGGATCCGCGGAAGGCCCTCGAGGCGGTGAAGTCGCTCGGGCTGGACACGATCCAGGTGAGCAGGCTCCCCGACCGCTACTACACGCCCGAGGGCGCGCGCGAGTTCTCGGCCCTGCTTCGCGAGACCGGCATGCGCGCCGACTCGGTCGTCGCCGTGTTCGCGGGCGAGAGCTACAAGGACCGCGAGACCGTCGTCCGCACGGTCGGTTTCCGGCCGCTGCACCTGATCCCCGAGCGGCTGGCCTACGCCCGCTCGTGCGTGGATTTCGCCGCGGCGATCGGCGCGCGCCTAGTGACGTTCCACATGGGCTTCCTGCCGGAGGACCCGGACGACCCGGCCTACCGCGCGATGCTGGATGCCGTCACCGAGATCGCCCGCTACGGCGCGCCCAAGGGCATCACCGTGTCGCTCGAAACCGGCCAGGAGACCGGCGCGCAGCTTGCGGCGTTCCTCGACCGGATCACCGTCGCGCGCGTCGGCGTGAACTTCGATCCCGCGAACCTGATCATCTACGGCGTCGACGCCCCGTCGGCCGCCCTCCGGCACGTCGTGTCGCGGGTCACGTCGGTCCACGTCAAGGACGCGCTCCTGCCGGCCTCTCCCGGGGCGATGGGGCAGGAAGTCCGGCCCGGAGAGGGCCGCGCCGAGCTGGCGGCGTGTTTCGAGATCCTGCGCCGGGCCGGGTTCACCGGCGCGCTGATTGTCGAGAACTACGTGGCGCGCGGCGCGGGCACCGACCCGATGGACGAGCTCCGCCGCGCGGTGGCGTTCATCCGCGCCGCCGGGTGGTAGCGGCCCGCCCGGCTACACCGCCTCGATCGTCGACGGCGGCTTGGCGGCGATGTTGTAGGTCACGCTGACCACGCCCGGCACGTCGCGCAGGATCTCGGCGGCCAGCGACTCCAGCGTCTCGAACGGCACGCGCGTCGGCGTGGCGCGCCGCCCGTCCACGCTGTCCCAGCAGCGGACCTCGATCTGCTGGCCGAAGTCCCGCCGGCCGTCGCGCATGCCGGTGACGCGGTCCTCGTGGAGGACGGCCAGGTACTGGAACGCCCCCAGGCCGCCGAGCGCCCGCTCGACAATCGTGGTGGCGCGCCGGACCGCGGCGAGCCGCTCGGCCGTCACCTCGCCGATGATCCGGGCCGCCAGCGCGGGGCCGGGAAACGGGATGCGCGCGAACATCGACTCGGGCAGGCCGAGGGAGCGGCCGACCGTGCGGACGGCGTCCTTGCGGAGCTGGACGAGCGGCTCCAGGATCCGGTAGCCGAAGGCCGCCTGGGGGTCGATCCCGAGCTGCTCGAAGACGTTGTGCTGCCGCTTGATGCCCGCCACGGTCTCGTCCACGTCGGTGAGGATCGTGCCCTGCAGAAGGAACCTGGCCCCGCTCTCGCGGACCAGCCGCCCGAACACGCGCGTGTAGAAGGTCTGCGTGACCGCCTCGCGCTTCTGCTCGGGGTCCGTGAGGCCCGCCAGCGCCGCCAGGAACTCGGCGCGGGCGTCGACGACCTCGATCTCGACGCCGAGGCGGCGGAACATCCCGACGACCTGCTCCGGCTCGCCCTCGCGCATCAGGCCGTTGTCGACGAAGACCGTCCGGAGCCGCGGCCCGAGCGCGCGGTGGCCGATCATCGTCACGACGGACGAATCGACGCCGCCCGAGAGCGCGTTGATGGCCGTGCCGCCGCCAACGGCCGCCTGGATCCGGGCGGCCTGCTCGGCGACGAACCGCTCGGGATCGAGCTCGGCGGCGGTGATCTCGGTGATCATCGTGTGTCCCTGCTGCCTGGCGGTTGTCCGCACGCCTGGGCTGAAGCCCCGGCCTCCATTCCGTCAACCGCCGTGTCCGTCGTGTCTGCCGTGTCCGCCGTGTCTCCTGCGCCTGTCCCGCGTGTCCTGTCCGCCCTTGTCCGGATTCTGGATTCTGAATTCCGGATTCCGGCTTCTTCAGATCTTGAAGAGATCGTCGAACGCCGTCCGCGCCGTCGACTGCCGGGCCGAGCCGGTTTCCCGCTCGACGGTCGAGCGGGGCTCGAAGAGCGAACACGTCGTGAAGGCGTCCTTGGGCGCCACGCGCGCGGTGAGCGGCTGCAGGCACTCGTAGCGCGCGCCCGGGTCGAACGACTCGCACTGGGCGCAGCAGTGGAGCGCGGCGCCGCACCTGGCGCACGCCGTGCCGACGGCGATGGCCGCCGTGACCAGCGCGCCGCAGCGGTGGCAGCGAATGACGGACCGGAAGCCCGGCATGTTCGGCGTGCGCGGGCCCTCCGGCCGGTCGCCGCGCGGTCTGGGCCCCGGGGCGCGCTCGCGCTCCCGGGCGGGGGGCCGCGGTGCGCGGTCGCGGTCGTCGTCCATGTAGCCCCGCTGGCGGTACTTCCTGTCGCTCATGCCGCACACTGTACCCCAGATGAGGCCCGCACATCCGGGGTCAGATCCCGAATTCCTGCGGGCTCCCGGCCTGCCCGCACAGCCGGGGTCAGATCTCGAATTCCTGCGGGCTCCCGACCTGCCCGCACAGCCGGGGTCAGATCTCGAATTCCTGCGGGCTCCCGGCCTGCCCGCACAGCCGGGGTCAGATCTCGAATTCCTGCGGGCTCCCGGCCTGCCCCGCATTCGAGATCTGACCCCGGGGCCCGGGCACCAGGTAGCTGTTTTCCCCCTGGCAGTCCCGGCGGGTTCTGCTATAAGGGAAGGATCCCGGCGCCTGCCGTCCACTCACGCCCAATGCCAGGAGGAGCGGTGCCATGGCCAGCAACCTGCTCTTTCTCACCGAATTGATGGGCATGAGGGTCTGCGACGTGAAGGGCCGCCGCCTCGGCCGGATTCGCGACGCCTGCCTCGCGCCCCGCGTGGACAAGGTCCGCATCGACCAGTTCCTCGTGGGCGGCGAATGGAACTGGTGGATCGCCCGCCACGACCAGATCTCGTCGATTTCGCTCGACGGCATCCGCCTCCGCGACGAGCAGCTCGTGCCCTACCACGACGACGTGTGGACGCTGCGGATGGCGCGGGACCTGCTCGACAAGCAGATCATCGACGCGAAGGGCCGCAAGGTCGTCCGGGTCAACGACATCACGTTCGAGCTGAACCGCGCCGGCGACCACGACGAGCTCTGGGTGCTCGAGGTGGACGTGGGCATGCGCAGCGTCGTCCGCCGCCTCTGCCAGGGCATCCTGCCGCCCCGCCTGGTGCGCCGCCTGATGGTGCGCATTGCCCCGAACTCGATCCCCTGGGAGTTCTGCAACATCATCGAGCCCGACCCGCAGCGCCGGCTCCGCCTCAACATCGATCTGAAGGGCCTCGAGGACATCCACCCCGCCGACCTGGCCGACATCGTCGAGGAGCTCAGCCACGAGGGGCGCGAGGCCGTGTTCGAGACGATCGACAGCGAGGTGGCGGCCGAGACGCTCTCGGAGGTCGAGGACACGAAGACCCAGGCGGCCATCCTCGAGTCGCTCGACGCCGATCGCGCCGCCGACATCGTCGGCGAGATGTCCCCCGACGAGGCGGCCGACGTCCTCGCCGAGATGGAGGAATCCTCCTCCGAGGCGATCCTCGAGGAAATGGAGGCCGAGGAGAAGACGGACGTCGAGGAGCTGCTCGGGTTCGACGAGAAGTCCGCCGGCGGCTTGATGAACAGCGAGTTCATCGCGGCGCCCGAGGGCGGCACGGTCGCCGACGCCCTGCGGATCGTCCGCGAGAACGAGGAGCACGTGGACACGCTGACGCACGTGTTCCTCGTCGACGGCGACGGGCGGCTCACCGGATCGCTGCCCGTGGGCCGCCTGCTGCTGGTCGAGCCGACGGCGCTCCTCAAGCCCCTCGCCGGCGCCGACGACGTGGTGTCGGTGCCGGTCGCCGCCAGGCACACGCGCGTCGCGGAGCTGGTGGACAAGTACAATCTCATGGCCCTGCCGGTCGTCGACGAGGCGGGCGCCCTCGTCGGCGTCGTCACCGCCGACGACGTCATCTCGATGCTGAGACAGGACTAGCCGTGCGCCTGATCGACCGCCTGCCCCGCCCGCTCGTCGTCTTCTTCACCGTCATCGGGCCGGGCTTCATCACCGCGATGGTGGACAACGACGCGGGCGGCATCTACACCTACTCGCAGGCCGGCGCGATGTTCGGCTACATGCTCCTGTGGACGCTGCCGCCCATCGCGCTGCTGCTGGTGGTGACGCAGGAGATGAACGCGCGGATGGGCGCGGTGACGGGCAAGGGCCTGTCCGACCTCATCCGCGAGGAGTTCGGCCTCCGCACGACCTTCGGGCTCATGGCCCTGCTCGTCGTCGCGAACCTGACGAACGTCATGGCCAACTTCGCCGGCGTCGCCAGCGCGCTGGAGCTGTTCCGCGTGAGCCGGTACGTCTCGGTGCCGCTGGCGGCCGCCGCGGTCTGGTTCCTGGTGGTCAAGGGCACGTACGACAGCGTCGAGAAGATCTTCCTGATGGCCTGCGTGACCTACATCGCCTACGTCATCGCCGCCGTGCTCATCAACCCCGATTGGGAGGCGTCGGCCCTGGCCAGCGTGCGGCCGGTCTTCAGCTGGGACCCGGCCTACGTCATGCTGGTCGTCGGGCTGGTGGGCACCTCGGTCGCGCCGTGGATGCAGTTCTACCTGCAGGCGGCCGTCGTCGAGAAGGGCATCACCGTCAAGGACTACGCCGAGTCGCGCATCGAGGTCATCGTCGGCTGCGTCGTCATGATCGCCGTCGCGTTCTTCATCATCGTCGCCTGCGCGGCGGGGATCTGGAGCCACGGCCCGCGCGAGATCACCAGCGCCACCGACGCGGCGACGGCGCTGCGCCCCTTCGGCGAGTACGCCTACCTGCTGTTCAGCGCCGGCCTGCTGAACGCGTCGCTCTTCGCCGCGAGCATCCTCCCGCTCTCGACGGCGTACTCGGTGTGCGAGGGCCTGGGGTTCGAGTCGGGCGTGAACAAGCGGTTCCGCGAGGCCCCGGTGTTCTACTGGCTGTACACGGGCCTCATCGTCGTCGGGGCGGCGGTCGTGCTGGTCCCGGGCTTCCCCCTGGTGCGGATGATCCTGCTCGCGCAGGTGGTCAACGGGATCCTGCTGCCCTTCGTGCTGATCTTCATGCTCCGGCTCGTGAACAACGCCGGGCTGATGCGCGAGTGGACGAACTCGCGCTTCTACAACGTCATCGCCTGGACGGCGGTGGTGGTCCTCATCGGCATGACGGTCATCCTCCTCGGCGCGACCCTCCGCGAGATGTACTTCCCCAACGCCAGGGCGGTGATCGAGCTGACGCCCTGAGGGGGCGGGGCTGCGCCAGGAGCTAGGGGCTGGGCGCTAGGCGCTAGTCTGACGCGGCTGCCGCCGCGTGAGTGGCGTGTCACGCTGAGCACCCAGCCTGACTAGCCCCAAGCGCCCAGCCCCTGGCCCCTAGTCGACCCGGTAATGCGCCCCGGCGCTGGCCTTCGCCTCGATGGCCGCGAGCAGGACGACGAGGGCCGTCTGGATGCCGTTGCGCAAACCGATGAGCGCGTCGCTCAGCTCGGACTTCGCGTAGAAGCGGCCGATCTCGAGGTGGAGCTCGCGCAGGATCTGGTGGGCGCGGTCGAGGCGCCTCCGGCTGCGGACAAGACCGACGTAGTTCCACATGGTCTGGCGGATGGTGAGCCAGTCCTGGGCGACGAGCGCCGGATCGACGGGCTCCGTCTCCTGCTTCCATTCGGCGATGCGCGGCAGGTAGTACGGCGCGCCGGAGGTGACGGCCGCCGCCGCGGCCTCGCCCGCGCGGGTTCCCCAGACGAGGCACTCGAGGAGCGACGTGCTGGCGAGGCGGTTCGCGCCGTGCAGGCCGGTGCAGGCGACCTCCCCCACCGCGCGCAGCCTGTGCAGGCTGGAGCGGCCCCACTCGTCGACCGCCACGCCGCCGCAGCTGTAGTGCGCCGCGGGCACGACGGGAATGGGCTCGGCGGCGATGTCGAAGCCCTCCTCGAGGCAGCGCTCGCGGATGCGCGGGAAGCGCGCGCGGACCCAGGCCGGGTCCTTGTGGCTGATGTCGAGGTACGCGCACGGCGAGCCGGTCTCGTGCATCATCTGGTGGATGCCCCGCGCCACGACGTCGCGCGGCGCGAGCGACCCGTCGGGGTGGTAGTCCCGCATGAACTCGCGCCCGCCCTGGTCCACCAGCTTCGCGCCCTCGCCCCGCATCGACTCCGAGAGCAGGAACCGCTCGTCCCCCGCGAAGAGCGTCGTCGGGTGGAACTGCACGAAGTGCATGTTGATGCAGCGCGCCCCGGCGCGGTACGCCATGGCCACGCCGTCGCCGCACGCGCCGGCGGGGTTGGTGGTGTGCAGGAAGATGCGCCCCAGGCCCCCCGTGGCCAGGATCGTCTCGCGCGCCAGCACGGTGTCCACCCGGCACGACGCCTGGTCGAACACGTAGGCGCCGACGCAGGTGGGCGGCGCGTAGACGTCGGTCCGGCGCTCGGAGTGGTGCGAGAGCGTGAGGAGGTCGATAACCGTCTGGCCGGTCCGCACCTCGATGCGCGGATCGGCGGCGAGCGCCGCCACCATCGCCTCCTCGATCGCGCGCCCGGTCGTGTCGGCATGGTGGACGATCCGCGCCGTCGAGTGGGCGGCCTCCGCCGTGAGGTCTAGGCCGCCCGACCCGTCGGACGCCCGGTCGAAGGCCACGCCCGCGCCGTCGATGAGCACCGCGTCGACGAGCCGCGGCCCCTCGCGCGCGAGCAGCTCGACGGCCGGCGGGTGGCAGAGCCCGCCGCCCGCGGCCATGATGTCGGCCGCCAGCGCCTCCGGCGAGTCCGCCGCGCCGCGGTAGACGATGCCGCCCTGGGCGTACAGGGTGTTGCTCTCCTCCGGCCTCGCGCCCTTCGTGAGGACGAGCACGCGGCAGCCCCACCGCGCGGCCGCCAGCGCGGCGGCGCAGCCGGCGAGGCCGCTGCCGATGACGAGGACGTCGGTGTCACGGCTCGTCATGGTCGGACTCCCGGGAGAGGGCGGCCTCGAAGTCGAGGGCGATGTCGACGGCGGGCGCCGAGTGCGTGATCGCGCCCAGCGACACCGTGTCCACGCCCGCTTCGGCGTACGCCCGGACGGTGGCGAGGGTGATGCCGCCCGACGCCTCGATCCAGCAGGCGCGCCCGTGCGGGTGCGCGCGCGCCAGCGCGACGGCCTCGGCCACGTCGTGCGGCGTCATGTTGTCGAGCAGGACGGCGTCCACGCCGAGATCGAGCGCGCGCCGCAGATCGGAGAGCGAGTCCACCTCGATCTGGATGGGCATCCGCCGCCGCCCGCGCCGGGCCGCCGCAATCGCGGCCTCCGCCCCGCCGGCAATGGCGCGGTGGTTGTCCTTGATGAGGATCGCGTCGAAGAGGCCGAGGCGGTGATTGCGCCCGCCGCCCACGCGCACCGCGTACTTCTCGAACGCCCGCAGCCCCGGCGTGGTCTTGCGCGTGTCGGACACGGACGCGCCCGTGCCCGCGACGGCCTCGACGTAGCGCCGCGTGAGGGTGGCGATGCCCGAGAGGCGCTGGACGAGGTTGAGCGCCACGCGCTCGGCGCCCAGGATGCCCGCGGCCGGGCCCTCGACGGCCGCAAGGACGGCGCCGGCGGGCACGGCATCGCCGTCCGACGCGCACAGCGACACGGCAACGGCCGGATCGGCCGCGCGGAACGCGGCGCGCGCGACCGGCAGGCCCGCGACGACGCACGGCTGCCGCGCCACCATCGACGCCCGCGCCCGGGCCGCCTTCGGCACGACGCGCTCGCTCGTCACGTCGCCCGGGCCGGCGTCCTCGGCCAGGAAGCGGCGCACTTCGCGCTCGACAAACGCCTCGTCCAGCGCGGCAGGAGGGGACTGGCGGAACGGATCGGTCGCCATGACTCGCCTCGGCCCGGCGGCGTCAGGCCCGGCTCAACTCCAGCATGCGATCGAGCGGCGCGCGCGCGCGCGCGCGAAGGCCCTCGGGCACCGACACGGCCGGCGACCGGTCGCGCAGGCAGTCGCGCACCTTCTCGAGCGTGTTCAGGCGCATGTGGGGGCACTCGTTGCACGCGCACCCGTGGTCGGGGGGCGCGGGGATGAACGCCTTGCCCGGGCTGGCCTTCTTCATCTGGTGGATGATCCCGGGCTCGGTGGCCACGATGAACGCGCGCGCGGGGCTCGCCTTCGTGAACGCCAGCAGCCCCGACGTGGACGCGACGTGATCCGCCAGCTGCAGCACCGGCTCCTCGCACTCCGGGTGCGCGAGCACGAGGGCACCGGGGTGCTCCGCCTTCAGGCGGACGATCTGGCGGGCGGAAAAGAGCACGTGCACCGAGCAGAAGCCGGGCCAGAGCACCATCTCGCGGCCGGTCTGCTTCATCACGTACCGGCCCAGGTGCTGGTCGGGCGCGAAGATGATGGGCTGGCCCTCCGGGATGCTGCGGACGATCTTCACGGCGTTGCTCGACGTGCAGATGACGTCGCTCAGCGCCTTCACGCCGGCGCTGCAGTTGATGTAGCTGACGACGGCGTGGCCCGGGCGCGCACGGATGAACCGCTCGAACTCCTCCGCCGGGCAGCCGTCGGCGAGCGAGCACCCGGCGGCGAGATCGGGCACGACGACGAGCCGGCCGGGATTCAGGATGGCCGCGGTCTCGGCCATGAAGTGCACGCCGCAGAAGACGATGACGTCGGCCTCGGTGCGCGCGGCGGCCTGGGCCAGCGCGAGGCTGTCGCCGATGACGTCGGCGATGTCCTGGATGTCGGGCTCCTGGTAGTAGTGCGCGAGGATGACGGCGTTCAGCCCGCGCTTCAGGCGCGCGATCTCCTGGACGAGATCCGGCGTCGGAGGCGGCGATGGCGCCATCGTCATGCTGACGATGGTACGACAGATCCAGGGCGCGGGCCAGCAGCGCGGGCGGCGGCGGCCGGTGCTACACTGCGCGTCGGGCGGGAGCGCCGAAGCCCCCGAGACCCCATCCGGGACTTCGGCGCTTCCGGGGCGTTCGTCGCGGGGCCGTCCCGGCGTGCTCGCATGGCTCGCCACACGACCTGCCGCCGCGCTCTGGGGCTTCCGTACGGCGGCGGCGAACGGACGATTGGAGGATGGACATGGAACGACCGGCGGCGCGGCTTCTCTGGGGTTGCGGCGCATCGCTCGCGCTGGCGGCGGCGTTCGGCTGGGCCGCGTGCGCGCCGGGAGCCGGCACGCAGGGCGGCCACCCGGGCGGCGCGCCGGGCGCCGCGCTGCGCATCGAGGTGACGGTGCCGGAGTCGGCGGGCGAGGGCCCGTTCGACGGCCGCGTGCTGGTCATGCTGTCCAGGGACCCGTCCGCGGAGCCGAGGTTCCAGATCAGCGACAGCCTGAACACGCAGCAGGTGTTCGGCGTGGACGTGGACGGCCTGAAACCGGGCCGGCCGGCGGTAGTCGACGCCTCGGCGCCGGGCTACCCCGTCGCCAGCCTGGCGCAGGTGCCGGCGGGGAAGTACACGGTCCAGGCGCTGCTGCACAAGTACGAGACGTTCCGGCGGTCCGACGGCCACACGGTGAAGCTGCCGATGGACCGGGGCGAGGGCCAGCAGTGGAGCCGCGCGCCCGGCAACCTCTACAGCGCCCCGCGCGAGATCGACGTCGATCCGGCCAGGCCGGGGCCGATCCGGATCGCGCTCGACCGGGTCATCCCCCCGATCCCGCCGCCGCCGGACACGAAGTACGTCAGGCACGTGCGCATCCAGAGCGAGCTGCTGACGAGGTTCTGGGGTCGGCCGATGCACCTCGGCGCGAACGTGCTGCTGCCCGAGGGCTGGGATGCGCACCCGGACGCGCGCTACCCCCTCGTGATCAGCCACGGGCACTTCCCGTACGACTTCAGCGGCTTCCGCGAGACGCCGCCCGATCCGGACCTGAAGCCGGACTTCAGCGAGCGGTTCCGGCTGGCGGGCTACAACCGGATCCAGCAGGAGCACGCGTACGGGTTCTTCAGGGAATGGACCGGCCCGGGCTTCCCCCGGTTCATCATCATCGAGATCCAGCACGCCAACCCGTACTACGACGACTCGTACGCGGTGAACTCCGCGAACCTGGGGCCGTACGGCGACGCCATCGTGAAGGAGCTCATCCCGCACGTCGAGAAGCGGTTCCGGGGCATCGGCCAGGGCTGGGCGCGGTTCATGTACGGCGGGTCCACCGGCGGCTGGGAGGCGATGGGCGCGCAGATCTTCTACCCCGACGAGTTCAACGGCGCCTTCATCGCCTGCCCGGACCCGATCGACTTCCGTGCGTACACGGTCGTGAACCTCTACGAGGACGCGAACGCGTACGACCGCGAGGGCCCGTGGAAGACGGTGGCGCGGCCCGGCCACCGCAACTGGCTCGGCCACGTCGACACGACGATCCGCGACATGAACATGCTCGAGCTGGCGCTCGGCGCCAACGGCCGGTCGGGCGGCCAATGGGACATCTGGCAGGCGGTCTTCTCGCCGGTCGGGCCCGACGGGTACCCGAAGCCGATCTGGGACAAGCGGACGGGCGTCATCGACCGCGAGGTGGCGGCGTACTGGCGCGAGCACTACGACTTGTCGCACATCCTGCGCCGCGACTGGGCCGTGCTCGGGCCGAAGGTCCGCGGCAAGCTGCACATCTACGTCGGCGACATGGACAACTACTACCTCAACAACGCGGTCTACCTCGTCGAGGAGTTCCTGAAGACGGCGGATCCGCCGTACGAAGGCGAAGTGGACTACGGCGATCGCGCCGAGCACTGCTGGAACGGCGATCACACGCGGCCGAACGCGCTGTCGCGGCTGCGGTACCACCAGATGTACGTGCCGAAGATCCTCGAGCGGATCCGCAGGACGGCCCCGGCCGGCGCGGACACGAAGAGCTGGAGGTACTAGGGGCCAGGCACTGGGGACTCGTCAGAGAGGGGCAAGCCGAGGCAGGAGGTAGAGGAGGTACAGGAGTCAGAATCCAGCTTGCCCGCCCCAGCCGGCCGGCAGGCCGTCTAGCGAAGGCGGGAATTCAGCATCTGTCGCACTGCAGTTCCCGAATCCCGAGCCCCGAGTCCCGAGTCTCGAGCCCCGAGCCCCGAGCTATCCGATGAGCGTGAGGGCCCCGGGCAGGACCTCGACGTCGAAGCGATCCCCTTCGCAGATAAGATCGCCGTCGGCCGAGAAGCGGACGGCGCGCGAGCAGGTGATGGTGGCCCGCGCCGCGCGCTCGAACCGCAGGATGCCCGGCGGCAGGGGCCGGTTGCCGGTGAACCGCCTGAACGCCGCCAGCAGGCGCACGCGCGGCATGCGCGGGACGATCGCGAATTCGATCATGCCGTCGGCGGGATCTGCGCCGACGGGCACGGTCATGCCGCCGCCCAGCATGGCGGTGTTCGTCACGAACGCGGCGTGCACCGGAACCTGACCGGGCGGCAGGCGGTCGGCTGACGGCGCCGCGCCGCCGCCAGCGGCCACCGCGACAGACTGCACGAAGCTGCCTGGCCTCAGCACGTGCCAGAGTCCCGCGGCGCTGTAGGCCAGGTCCCCGAGCCGGCGCGCCGCCCACCGCGCGCGCGAACGCGGCCCGGTGAGATTGGCCACGGTCAGCGCGGCGTCGGCCGGGACGCCGATGATGCCGACGGTGCAGAACAGACGGCCGTTGACGCGGACGAGATCGACGGCCCTCGTGCGGCCGGCGAGGATGACGCGGACCGCGGCCGCGGGCGACGCGGGAATGCCCATGGCTCGGGCGAAGTCGTTGCCGGTTCCCAGGGGCACGATGCCGGCGGGCAGCGCCGACCCGGCCAGCCCGTTGACGGCGCGGTTGATCGTGCCGTCGCCGCCTGCCACGACAATCGCATCGTGCGCGGCCGCCGCCGCGCGCGCGGCCGCTTCGACGCCCTCCGGCCCGGCCGGCGTGACAGTCTCGACCTCGTAGCGCTCCCCGAGCAGCCGGGCCGCGTCGGCGAGGATGCGGCCGTCGCGGCCCTGGCGGGCGGCCCTGTTCACGACGAACGCGATGCGGGCGCCGGGGCGCAGCGGGCCCGGCGTGTGCAGGTTCGGTGTCATGCGGCCATCTCCAGGCCCATCGCGCCGGCGAGATCGCCGGGCGCCGCGCGCTCGACCGCAGCCAGGCTCGCCGCGAGCGCGTCCGCGCTCGACAAGTGCCTCAGCAGCAGGTCGGACTGCCGGATGGCCGCATGGAGCAGCGCCGCGTCGAGCGCGCGCCCGGCGGCGCCCGCGCAGCGGGCCGCTTCGACGCGAAGCACCGCGAGCGCAACCGCCAGCGCGGCGGCCTGCGTGCGAAGCCCCTCGCCGAGGTAGGCGCTCCACGCCCCGAAGGCGTGCGCGGCCAGGAAGCGGTTGACGGGACGCCGCACGTCCGGCCATGCCGGCTGCACCCACCGGCGGCTGGCGCCGTCCAGATCCAATGGAAGAGCCGGCCGCGGGAGCCCTGCCGGGACCGACGCGACAGCGGCCTGGAACAGGCGGGCCTGCTGCGCGGGCGGCATCACCCAGCGCGGCGCCTGTCGCCTTCCCGGCGTGCGCCGCGAACATCGCGACGCCAGGGCGTCCCCGGTCTCCATCCCTGGCTCCCCTGCGGCGATCCGGGCCGAGTGCTCGGCAAGGGCCGAGGCCCGCGCGTCCCAGGCCCTGATGCCGTCCGCCCCGCGCGCGATGCAGGCGAGCGCGTCTTCGGCGGCGTGGTGCTCCGCGTTGCAGGCGTCGAGAAGGAGCCGTTCCCAGAGCCGGCAGCTTGCCGCATCCATCGCGACGCCCGGCCGGAGCAGGGGCGGGATGGTGGCGCGCGCGTCGAAGCCCTCGAGATCGTCGCGGCCGGCGATGCCAGAGGCGCCGGCCACGATCTCGATCGGCCCGATGTCGTCGCGGAACAGCATCGATGCGGCCGTCGGACAGAAGTGCGACAGCGTGACTCTCGTGGCGTCGGCCTCGCAGAGCGCGATGCGCGGGAAATGGCGGCAGGCCGACGGGAGGCTGTCGTGGCCCAGGCGGCGCTGGATCGCGCAGAGGCGATCCGGCTCGCGCTCGAAGAAGGGGCAGGCGCCGTCCGGGCCGGGCGCGATGACGCCGGCGGCGCCGGCCGGCGCGGGGCCGCGCGTGTCCTGGGACGCGCGCGCGTCCAGGGGCGCGCGCGCGTCCAGGGGCGCGTGCGGCAGCGCCCCGTCCGCGTGCAGCCGGGCCGCGACATCGGCCTCGACCGGGATCGGCCACCCGGCGGTGCAGCATGCGCCGGAGCGGCGGCACGCGTAGCCGGCGTGGACATTGAGCGCGAGCACCACCGCCTCATCATAGCGGGGTCAGGTCTCGAATTCCTGAGGTCGGCTCTCGAATCCGCAGACCGGCCTCAGTGATTCGAGACCCGACCCCACGCTCCCATTGACGGCGGAAGCGCGCGGGTAAAGAATGTCGGCGTCCCTGCGGAGGCCCTTCATGAGCGGATGCACCCGTCTTCTGACTCTCGCGCTCGTCGCCCTCATCGCCGCCGCGTGCGGCGGGACCCAGCAGCCGCCTGCCGAGCAGGCCAAGCCGGCCGAACCGGCAGCTCCCGCGGCCGGCGTGGCCGCCGCTATGCACGAGAACCTCGCGCGCGTCACTGTCATGCAGGAAGCCGTGATCCGCGGCGACATCGAGGCCGCCGCCGAGCCGGCGAAGTGGATCGCCGAGAACCAGCCGACGGCCGGGCTTCCGGCCGGCCAGGAGACGGTCCTCGCCGACATGAAGAAGCAGGCCGCGGTCGTCGCCGGCGCAACCGACTTCAAGAACGCCGCAACCGCCACGGCGATGGTCGTCTCCTACTGCGGCGCCTGCCACAAGGCCGCGCAGTACACCCCGAGCATCCCGGAGCCGGTGAAGCCGGCCGCGGAGCCAGGCATCAGGACCTACATGGTCGAGCACCAGTGGGCGGCGGACCTCCTCTACCAGGGCCTCGTGATCCCATCCGAGGAGCGGTGGCAGCAGGGGCTGGCGGCCATGGCCGTCGCTCCCCTCGCCGAGAAGGACCGGCCGAAGGACGCCGCGCTGACGAAAGAGATCCTGGAGATGGGGAAGAAGGTTCAGGAACTCGCGGGCAAGGCCAAGGCGGCGCCCGATATCGGCATGAAGGTCGCCTACTACGGCGAGTACCTCGCCGGGTGCGCGAGCTGCCACGGCCTGCACGGCAAGGTCTGGGGGCCGGGCATTCCGAAGTAGGGTTCTGCGGGGCGAGTTGCACGGGCCGGGCGGCGGCGCCCGCCGGGTACCTCCGCGCGGATGGCGTGCCAGGCCTGGCTCGAAGCAGGGGTTCCCACCGAGGCCGAGGCGGCTGGCCGCGCCCTGCGCGCGAATCCGGGTGCTATCATCGGCTCAAGAGCCATGAAGATCGCCACCTGGAACGTGAACGGCGTGCGCGCCCGCGAAGCGCAGCTCCTCGGCTGGATCGCGCGCGAGCAGCCCGACGTCCTGTGCCTGCAGGAACTCAAGGCCACCCGCGAACAGGTCCCGGCGTCGCTCGCCGGCCTCGACACCTACTGGTCGTACTGGCACGGCGAGCGCGCGTATTCCGGCGTCGGGCTGCTCGTCCGCAAGGCGTGCTGCCCGGCTGAGCCGGAGTTCGCGCACCCCGGGTTCGACCACGAGACGCGCATCGTCTCGGCCGAGATTGGCGGCGTGAACGTGTCGTCGATCTACGTGCCGAACGGCGGCAAGGACTTCGAGGCGAAGATCCGCTTCCTCGAGGCCATGATCGATCACGCAGCCCGGCTGACCGCCGCGGGCGCGCCCGTAATCTTCTGCGGCGATCTGAACGTCGCGCACCGCGAGATCGACGTGCATCCGAAGGAGCGCAAGGCGGTCATCGGCCAGTTGCCGGAGGAGCGGGCGCTCTTCGATCGGCTGCTGGGCGCCGGCCTGGTGGACGTGGGACGCGCGCAGGATCCGGCAAACGAGGAGTTGTTCACGTGGTGGCCGCCGTGGCGCAACATGCGCCAGCGCAACATCGGGTGGCGGCTCGACTACGTGCTCGCGAGCGCGCACCTGGCGCGGCGGGCGCTGTCGTGCGCCGCGTACCGCGAAGTCGGCACGAGCGATCACGGGCCCGTCGTCGCAACCTTCTCCCCAGGCTAAGGGGTCGGGACGCTTTTTGTAGTGGAACCTCGCCAGATTACAAATTCGTGCGCAGCGTCCGCAGCCGACAGATTTGTCATCGTTTCGAAGCCGCGGACGTAATTCGACCCGACCCCTTCGGTGAGGTGGCCTGGGCCAGCCACAGGCAATCGAAGATGCACGCCGCCACGTCATCGGGGCCGATGTCAGACACGTGCTGGGCGGCGACGGACCAGACGGTGCGGCTGTCGATGGCGAGGCGGCCGTGCCCGACCACGTCGTAGTTCAGCGCGGCGATCTTCTTCAGCAGCCTCAGCAGCGCGCCCGGAGCTTTCGGCAGCGGCATGATGGGCGCCACGGCGCGCAGCGTGAGATCGCCGCGCTCGCCCAGCACCGCCACGACGCCGATGAGGCCGTTCCCGGACGGGTTCTGCATCCAGCGCCAGCCGTCGGCGTCGATGGCCGCCGGGATGCCCGCCGCGGCCAGCGCGCGATCGACATCGTGCTGGACCCGGGTGCGCAGCGAGAGCGGCTTCGCCTTGCCGGCCTTTCTCTTCGACGCGGACGCTGGTCGTTTCGCCATGACAGGCTCCTTGTGGCGCGGGCGAACGGCCGCCCGCCGTAACGCTCACATCCGGGCGCGGCGCCCGCCAAGCGGCCTGCCGCCCCTTCCCGGCGCGCGCCGCTCCTTCGCCCTGCCTCGGCGAGCGCCTTCGTCATCCCGATAGTGGCTCCGACCGCGGCGGCCAGCAACTCCCCAAAGACGACGACCGGGCTCCGTTCTCAGTAGGTGAACTCGCGGATGTCGTAGACGGCAATCTGAGGCGGGCCGGAGGAAAAGCGGAGCGCGGACCGGATGCGCGACCGCTGGGCCTGCTGCTCCGCCGCCGTCAGCGGCCTGATCCCCGCTTCGGCGGCCATCAGCGGGTACGACGCCGACGGCGCCTCGACCAACTCGCTGAAGTAGAGCACGTCCCCGCCTCCGAGCCCCATCGCGTTCAGCGCCGCGCTCGTATCGCGCTCGTGGCCCTCGGCGAACCTCGCGCCGCCGAGGCCGGTCATGACGATGACCCCGGCGCGAATGCCTGCGGCCTTGACGGCGCGGACCGTCTCGACGGCGCCGGCGGCCGTCCCGGGCTTGCGCACGAACGACAGCAGCGGATCGTGGCCGGACTCGAGGCCGATGTAGACGCGCCTGAGGCCGAGCCGGCCGAGCACGCGGTAGTCGTCGGCGCTCTTCCGGGCGCCGGTGAACGCGTCGACGAAGGCGCAGATGCCGCGGCGGGCGGCCGCCGCTTCCTCCAGCAGGACGCGGAAGATCGGCAGCAGGTGCGCCATCGGCAGGGCGAGCGCGTTGGCCGCGCCGAGGAAGACGCCGCGCGACCGCAATCGGGCCGACTCGCCCAGGCAGGCCAGCACGCCGCCGACGTGCTCGCGGAACTCGCCGGGCGCCCGGATCCGGAAGCGGCCCCGGTACAGCTCGCAGAACGTGCAGGTGCTGAACGAGCAGCCTTCGGTCGCCTGCACCGCCAGCGCCAGATACTGATCGGGCGGCAGGATGCCGAGGCGGCCGAGCGCCAGCTCGCACCGGCGCGCGTCGGCGCGCGCCGAGGCCGCGTCGAAACGCGCGGCCGATTCGAAGAGGGCGCGCGTTTCTTCGACGGCGGCCGCGTCCGCCGGCCCGGCCCACCTCCAGGCCGAGGAATCCATTCCGTCGCACACCTCCCGCGCGACGGCGGCGGCGGCGTCGACCACGCGGTCCGCCTCGTCGCCGGCCGGCCAGGCGTGCGTGCGCGCGCTTCCCTCCCGGCGCTTCTCGACCAGCGCCCCGCCGAGCCCGCGCCTCCACGTCACGCCGTCCCGGAACACGCTGTAGAGGCGCGCGCCGCGGTCCCACGCCACCACGTGCGCGCCGTCCACGCTCACGGCGAACGAATGCTCCTTGACGCTGATGAGGTAGGACGACGAGCCGCGGCGCGCGCGGAGGAGCATGGGATCGGGGCTCGGGACTCGGGGCTCGGGCTCCAAAGGCCTGGACGCGGGGTCCGGAACCCGGTTCACCGGCGCGCCTAGTATACGCTTCAGCCCGCGGGCGACGGCGCCGCTCGACAGGGCGGAGGCGCGATGAGACACTGAGGGACTGGTGATGCCCTCCGTCCGCACTCCGTCCACGCGCTACCGCACGGTCTTCCTGGATGCCGGCGGCGTGCTCGTCACGCCCAACTGGGATCGCACGGCCGCCGCCCTCGCCCGCCAGGGCGTCGTCGTGGCGCCCGACGTCCTCGCGCGCGAGGAGCCCATCGTCAAGCGCGAGCTCGACGTCGCGCCCGCGGTGCGGGCCACCAACGACCGGCAGCGTGCCTACGCCTACTTCGACCGCATCCTGCTCCGGCTGGGCATCCCCCTTTCGGCGGCCACAGACGCCGCGCTGGCCGAGGTGGCGGCGTTCAACGACCGCGACGGCGCGTGGGACGTGGTGACGCCGGGAGCCGCCGCGGCGCTGGAGCGCCTGCGCGCCGCCCCGCTCCGCACCGTCATCGTCTCCAACTCGAACGGCCGCGTGAGGGCCATTCTCAGGCGCGTCGGCCTGGAGCCCCTCGTCGATCTGGTCGTCGACTCGCACGAGGAGGGCGTCGAGAAGCCGGACGCCCGCCTCTTCGAGATAGCCCTGCGCAAGTCGGGCGCGGATCGCGCAGCGACGATTCACTGCGGCGACCTGTACTACGTCGATGTGACGGGCGCGCGGGCGGCCGGACTGCCGGCCGTGCTGCTCGACGCGGCCGGTCTCTACGCGGACGCGGACTGTCCGCGGGTGGCGTCGCTGCCCGAGTTCGTGGACGGGCTGCTCGGAGGAGCATTCGATTGACCGGCGATCGTCCGGCTGATCGGCGCGGGATCCCGGCGCGTTCGCCCGAACCATGCCGCGCTGCCTCAGTCCGCGGAACCCGTCGCAGGAGCCGGAGCCCCGGCCGGGGCGTCCAGACGCGCCGGCCCGTCGCAACCCGGCACCCCGAAGAGGCTTCCTGCCGGCCTGCCTGAGCGGAGGCGCAGCCGGGATTCCGTGACGGTCCGTCATGCCGGCCGAACCAGCCGTCGAGGTGACACCCATGAGATCCGCCGCCAGACTCGCCCTGCTGTTTGCCGTTCCGGCCATGGCCATCGCGGCGCAGGCCCAGGCCCCCGCGCCGGCCCCGGCCGCCGCGGTGCCGGCCCCGGCCGCCGCCGCGCCGCCGAGCCTTCTGATCCGGCCCGCGCGCGTCTTCGACGCCGTGTCGCCGGCGCCGCACGAAGGCTGGGCCGTCCTCGTCACCGGCAACCGGATTGCCGCCGCCGGTCCTGCCGCCGCCATCAAGGCGCCAGCCGGCGCGACGACGATCGACCTTCCGGGGACGACGCTCATGCCCGGGCTCATCGACGCGCACTCGCACATCTTCCTGCACCCGTACAGCGAGGCGACGTGGAACGACCAGGTCGTGAAGGAGACGCTGGCCTACCGCACCATCGCCGCCGTCATCTACTGCAGAGACACGCTGCAGGCCGGCTTCACGTCGCTGCGCGACCTGGGCACCGAGGGCGCCGAGTACGCGGACGTCTCGGTGCAGCAGGCGATCAACGAGGGCCGCATTCCCGGCCCGCGCCTGCAGGTCGCCACCAAGGCCATCGTCGCCTCCGCCAGTTACGGCCCAGGCCCGCGGGGGTTCGCCACAGGCGTCATCCTGCCGAGGGGCGCCGAGGAGGTGAGCGGCGCGGACCAGATGCTGTGGGCCGTGCGCGATCAAATCGGCCACGGCGCCGACTGGGTGAAGCTGTACGCCGACTACCGCCGCGGGCCCGCCGGCGCGACCGCGCCGACGCTCACCCTCGCCGAGATGCAGGTGGCCGTCGAGGAGGCCGCCAGCGCGGGCCGGCCCGTCGCGGTGCACGCCGCTCATCCCGAGGGCATGCGCCGGGCCATCCTGGCCGGCGCGCACACGATCGAGCACGGGTACGGCGGCACCGACGAGACGTGGGCGCTGATGGCCGAAAGGGGCGTCGCGCTGTTCCCGACGCTCGCCGCCCAGGAGGCCTCCGCCATCTACAACCAGGGCTACAAGCCCGGCGTGTCCGCGCTCACGCCGTCCCTCGATCAGGGCCGCCGCGCGTTCCAGGCCGCCATGCGGCACGGCGTCATCATCGGCCTTGGCAGCGATGTCGGCGTCTTCGCGCACGGCACCAACGCCCGCGAACTCGAGCTGATGGTCGAGTACGGCATGACGCCCGCGCAGGCCCTCCTGGCGGCGACGGCGGTCAATGCGAAGGTGATGGGCTGGGGCGACAGACTGGGCCGGGTGCAGCCAGGCTACCTCGCCGATCTCGCCGCATTCGACGGCGACCCGACGCGCGACATCACCGCCGTCCGCCGGGTGCGGTTCGTCATGAAGGACGGGATCGTGTACAGACAGTAGGGGCAAGCGGCTGGGCGCCGGGCGCCAGGTCGATTGGCTTGCCGCGCCGCGCAGCCGTCTCACGAAGGCGGGGAGCAGGGCGAAGGGCGCTGGGGGCTCGTCCGACGCGACTGCGGTCGCGCGGGTCGCCCGACCTCACAGCACGACCGGTCAACCGGCCAGCGCCTAGCGCCCGGGCTCCAGCCCCTGTCGCTACTTCCCCGCCACCCGCGCCCACGTATCCTTCAGCGTAACCGTGCGGTTGAAGACCGGCCGGCCCGGCCTCGAATCCGGGTCGGCGCAGAAGTAGCCGAGGCGCTCGAACTGGAAGCGGTCGCCGGGCTTCGCGCCCGCGAGCGACGGCTCGACCATGGCGGCCGCCGTGTCGAGCGATGCCGGGTTCAGCGAGGCCCGCCAGTCGCCGCCATCCGCCTCCCCGCCCGGCACGAGGCTCGTGAACAGCCGGTCGTAGAGGCGGACCTCCGCCGGCGCCGCGTGGGACGCGGACACCCAGTGAATCGTCGCCTTCGGCTTGCGGCCGTCGGGCGCGCTGCCGCCGCGGGTGGCCGGGTCGCAGGTGCACCGCAGCTCCACCACCTCGCCGGCCTCGTTCTTCACGGCGCGCCGGCACGTGAGGAAGTACGTGCCGCGCAGCCTCACCTCGCGGCCCGGGGCGAGGCGGAAGTAGGTCTTCGGCGGATCTTCCATGAAGTCGTCGCGCTCGATGTACAGCTCGCGCGAGAACGGAATGGCGCGCACGCCGTCCTCCGGCCGGTCCGGGTGGCGCGGCAGCTCGATCTGCTCCGCCCGGCCTTCCGGGTAGTTCTCGACGATCACCTTCAGCGGCCGCAGCACGGCCATCGCGCGCGGCGCGCGGCGGTTCAGGTCGTCGCGGACGGCGTCCTCGAGCAGCGCGTAGTCCACGAGGTTCTCGCGCTTCGCCACGCCGACCCGCGAGGCGAACTCCCGAATCGACTCCGGGGTGTAGCCGCGCCGCCGCAGCCCGCAGATGGTCGGCATGCGCGGGTCGTCCCAGCCCGACACGACGCCCTCCTGCACGAGCGCGAGCAGCCGGCGCTTGCTCATCACGGTGTAGCCGACGTTCAGGCGCGCGAACTCGATCTGGCGCGGCACGTGCGGCACGCTGCAGTTGGCGACGCACCAGTCGTAGAGCGGCCTGTGGTCCTCGAACTCCAGCGTGCAGATGGAGTGCGTGATGCCCTCGATGGCGTCCGACAGCGCGTGCGCGAAGTCGTACATCGGGTAGATGCACCAGGCGTCGCCCGTCCGGTGGTGCGAGGCGCGCCGGATGCGGTAGAGCGCCGGGTCGCGCATGTTGATGTTGGGCGACGCCATGTCGATCTTCGCGCGCAGCGTGTAGGCGCCGTCGGCGAACTCCCCGGCGCGCATCCGGCGGAAGAGGTCCAGGTTCTCCGCGGCGGGCCGGTCGCGATACGGGCTCTCGCGCCCCGGCTCGGTCAGCGTCCCGCGGTGCTCGCGCACTTCGTCAGCCGTCAGGTTGTCCACGTAGGCCAGGCCCTTCTGGATGAGCTCCTCGGCCCAAAGGTAAAGCTGCTCGAAGTAGTCCGACGCGTAGAACTCGCGCCCCTCCCAGTCGAACCCCAGCCACCGCACGTCGTCGCGGATCGCGTCCACGTACTCGACGTCCTCCTTCGCCGGGTTCGTGTCGTCGAACCGGAGGTTGCACCTGCCGCCGAAATCCAGCGCGACGCCGAAGTTCAGGCAGATCGACTTGGCGTGGCCGATGTGCAGGTAGCCGTTCGGCTCGGGCGGGAACCGCGTGTGGACGCGGCCGCCGTGCTTCCCGGCCTGCAGGTCCTCGGCGACGATGGCGCGGATGAAATCGAGGGGCTTGTCGCTCGCGGCCGCGGCCCCGGCCGCGGCGTCCGTCCCGTTGCTCATGCCGACATTGTATCCGCACGCCACGGCGGGAGCCGGAACCGCGGCTTCCCGCGCGGCGATCGCGGGCGCGGGCGTGATCGCGGATGCGATCACCGGGCCTTCGGGGGCTTCGAGGCGTTCCAGAACGAGTTCGGCCGGGCCGGGCCGCGCCGCGCCGGAGTGCGCCAGGGGGACCCGGGCTGCCGGGCGGGCGCCGGGCTGCCGGGCGGGCGCCGGGCCGGTTGTGACACCTGCGGGGCCTTTCGGGAGTCTGTAGAAGAGCCATCCCCGACTCGCGAGGACCAGCCATGAACGTGACGCGCAGAGAAGCCCTGACGACAATCGGCGCGAGCGCGCTCGCCCTGGCCGTTTCCGGCCGCCAGCGCGCCGCCTCGGCCGGGCCGGCCCAGGCCGCCGCGCCCGCCGGCCCGTACACCCTGCCGCCCCTGCCCTACGCGTTCGACGCGCTCGAGCCGCACATCGACGCGCTGACGATGCGGATCCACCACGGGCGGCACCACCAGGCGTACGTCGCCAACCTCAATGCCGCGCTCGCCGGCGCGGGCGACGCGGGCGCGGCCCCGCTCGGCGATCTGCTGCGGAACCTGGCGGCGCTCCCCGAGCCGATCCGCACGGCGGTCCGCAACAACGGCGGCGGACACGTGAACCACACCCAGTTCTGGACGCTGATGGCGCCGGGCGCAGGGGGACCGCCCACGGGCGCGATCGCAGATGCGATCGCCGGGGCCTTCGGGGGCTTCGAGGCGTTCAAGGACCAGTTCGGCCGGGCCGCGGCGGGCCGCTTCGGCAGCGGCTGGGTCTGGCTCAGCGACGACCGCGGCAAGCTCGTCATTCACAGCACGGCGAACCAGGACACGCCGTCGATGGAGGGCAGGCGCGCCATTTTCGGACTGGACGTGTGGGAGCACGCGTATTATCTGAAGTACCAGAACCGCCGGGCTGACTACGTGGAGGCCTTCTGGAACCTCGTCGACTGGGCGGAGGTCAACAAGCGCCTGAAAGGCTAGCGTGCTCCTGCGCGACCTGGTCCTGATCCTCGCGGCCGCCCTGGCGGTGGTGCTGCTCTTCCGGCGCCTTCGCCTCCCCGCCATCGCCGGCTTCATCGTCGTCGGCGCGGCCCTGGGGCCGTTCGGGCTGGGGCTGGTCGGGCAGGCGCGCGACATCGAGCGCTTCGCCGACATCGGCGTTGTCCTGCTGCTGTTCACCATCGGCCTCGAGTTCCCGCTGCGCGAGATGAACCGCCTGAGGCGGGTGCTGACGGTCGGCGGCGGTCTGCAGGTGGGTGTGACGACGGTCGCCACCGCAGCGATCGCGGCGGCCTGGGGCGCGGGCCTGCCGAAGGCGGTCTTCATCGGGTTCCTCATCGCGCTCTCCAGCACGGCCATCGTCCTGAAGGGCCTGACCGATCGCGGCGAAGTGGACGCGCCGCACGGCCGGCTCATCGTCGGCATGCTGCTCTTCCAGGACCTGGCCGTCGTGCCCATGATCCTGCTCGTGCCGGCGCTCGCCGGGCGAGGGGGCGACGCCGCGTCCATCGTGCGCGTTCTCGTCATGGCCGCGCTGGTCGTCGGCGCCACGCTGATGCTCGCGCGCTGGGTCGTGCCGCGCGCGCTGCACTACGTGGCCGCCGCCCGCGGGCGGGACTTGTTCGTGCTGGCCGTCGTCCTGGTGGGCGCGGCCATCGCGTGGATCACCTCGCTTGCCGGCTTCTCGCTGGCCCTCGGCGCGTTCCTCGCCGGCATGGTGCTGGCCGATTCCGAGTTCGGGCACCAGGCGCTCTCCGACTCGCTGCCTGTGCGGGACCTCTTCACGAGCTTGTTCTTCGTGTCGATTGGGATGCTCCTGGATCTGCGGGCCGGCTTCGAGCGCCCCGGGCTCGTCCTCGCCGTCGTGGTGCTCGTCCTGATCGCCAAGGCCGTCCTGGCGGCGGGCGCCGGGCTGATCCTGCGCTTTCCCGTCCGCGTGGCGCTGCTGGCCGGCCTGTGCGTGGCCCAGATCGGGGAGTTCTCCTTCGTGCTGGCGCGCCAGGGCGCGGACCTGGGCCTGCTCTCGACGGCGGACCTGCGGCTGTTCTTCGCGTCGAGCGTCATCACGATGTTCATCGCGCCGCTGGCCCTGCGCTTCGGCCCGGACATGGCCGCCGGGGCGGTGCGGCTCTGGGGATTCAGCGGGCTGGACGCCGCGACGTCGGGCGACCTCTCGGTGCCGGCGAACCAGCCGGATCCGCGCGTGGTGATCCTCGGGTTCGGCGTTGGCGGCGAGCTGCTGGCCGAGGTCCTTCGCGAAGCCGCGACGCCCTTCGTGGCGCTCGATCTGAACGCCGTCAGGGTGCGCGAGGCGCGGCGCCAGGGCACGCCGCTCTACTACGGCGACGTCACGAGCCGCGAGATCCTCGAGCGAGCCGGGGCGGCGAAGGCCCGCCAGGTGGTGGCGGTCCTGAACGACCCGCGGGCCACGCTGCAGGCCGTGCGCGCGGCCCGCGAGGTGGCGCCGGGCGCGGTGATCATCGCACGGGCCCGTTACGTCGGCGAGACGCCGGCCCTGATTGCGGCTGGCGCAGACGAGGTGGTGGCGCAGGAGCTCGAGGCGTCGTTCACGATCATCGAGCGCGTGTCGAAGGAGGCGGGCCTCGCCAGGCCCGAGCGCAGCGCGCCGGGCGGCCCGGCCGAGGCGGCCGCCATCCGCCCGTCGCTCGCCGCGTCGGTGACGGCGCTCGCGGCCGGCCTCGAAGTCGAGAGCGCCGTCGTCCCCGAGGGCGCATGGATCGCGGGCCGGAGCCTCGTCGAGGCGGACCTGCGCCGCCGCACCGGCGCCACGCTCGTGGCGCTCGCGCGCGACGGGGGCACCGCGGTCCATCCGTCGCCTGACGACGTGCTGAAGGCGGGCGACGTGCTGACGTTCGTCGGCGACGAGCGGCAAGTCGCCGCCGCCGCCGCGCTGATCGAATCGGGGCCCGGCGCCTGCGCCGCCGCGACCGAGATCGACGGCCGGCAGCTCGCGGAGACGGCCGCCGTCAGTTCCGGGGGCCGGCCGTGACCGGGCCGGTGCGCGGGCCGCAGCCGCTCCGCCCGCGGGGGGACGCGCCGCCGCCGAAGACGTTCGTGCGCGGCGCGCACGAGCCGTTCGGCATCCGCTGGTTCGGCACCACGGCGCTCCCGGGGCAGCTGCGCCACCTCGCCGCCGAGGCGTTCGCGTCGGGGCAGCTCGACTCGCGCGACTGGATGCGGGCGCAGCAGCCGGCCGAGCTGCTGAACGAGGTGGCGCGCGTGCTCGACGCCCCTGGCGAGGGCGGCACGCTGACCGAGCGGCTCGGGCGCGACGTCTGGATCGACTTCGTGGCCGACGTCGGCGACGACGGCGACGTGTCGTCGGCGGTGGCAGGCATGGTGTTCTCGGAGTACGCGCTGCAGGACGGATCGGGCCGCGTCCTGCCCCGGGGCGACCTGCTGATCTTCGGCGGCGACACGGCGTATCCGCTCAGCTCGGCGTGGGAGACGGCGCGGCGCCTGACGCACCCGTGGAACCGTGTGCTGGAGCGCCTCGGGGAGCCGACGCGGCTGCGGGCGCTGCTCGGCATTCCCGGCAACCACGACTGGTACGACGGGCTCGACGGGTTCGGCCGCCTGTTCCGCCGCGATCCGCTGCGCGATCGCCTCGACCAGGAGCGGGATGCGGATCTCGACGAGCAGTTCCGGCTGCTGCAGGGCCCGAGTCCCAGCGAGTCCGGCCGGGCCTTCGGGCGCATCTACCGCCAGCTCCACCTCGACGAGGTGGCCGCGTCGCTCGGCCTGCTCGAAGACGCCGTCGCCGGCGCGTTCGCCGTTCTCGCGGGCCGCAAGGTGAAGCGCATCTCGCGGCTCTGGCTGATCGGCTACCGCGCGGTGCAGGAGGCGTCCTACTGGCTGCTGCCGCTGGCGCCTGGCCTCGACGTGTGGGGCGTGGATCGGGAGCTGCGCACGATGGACTACCGGCAGCGCCTGTTCTTCAACCGGCGCAAGGCCGGCGCGGAGGCGCCGCGGCGGATGCTCGTGTCGCCGGACCCGGCCATCGCCATGGGCGAGCCGAACCGCCCGGGCGCCGAGATCCTGCAGGCGTGCGGGCTGGATCTCGAGAAGGACCCCGTCTGTTACCTGACCGGCGACAGCCACCACTACGAGCGGCGCGCGATCGGCCCCTCCATGCACGTCATCGCCGGCGGGGGCGGGGCGTTCCTGCACGGGACGCGCGTGCGCCGCCATGCGCCGGGCCAGGAGCCGGCCTGCGCCTTCCCGGACCAGGCGACGAGCCGCCGGCTGGCGGCGCACGTGCCGTTCAGGCTGGTGGCGGGGACCGGCGGCCTGATGCTGCACGCGCTCTGCGCGGCGCTGGCGGCGCTGCAGTTGTGGGCCTTCCGCCGAGGCGCGCTGCCGGGCTGGATCGCGTCCGGGCTCGTGGCCGCCCTCGCCCTCCTCATCATGTGGGAAGCGGTGCCGAAGCGCCGCGAGCGGCCGTGGGCCACGCTCGGCGTCGCCGCGGCCCACGCTGCCGTCCTCGCCCTGGTGCCCCTCGGCGCCGCCTGGGCGCTCTCGCGCCTGCTGCCGCAGCCGGCGTCGGCCCTGCTCGATGTCGCGCTCTCCGCGTTCGCGGGGCCGTTCGTCATCGGCCACTACCTGTTGACGCTGGTCGTGACCGGGCTCGAGCACCACCAGGCCTACGCCGTGCTCGGCCATCCCGGCTTCAAGCACTTCGTCCGGCTCCGCGTGCGCACCGACGGGCGGGTCGAGGCCTGGACCATCGGCAAGGCCGACACGCTCGGCGGCGGCCCGCCCGAGCTGATTGACCGGTTCGAGTGGTAGCGGGTATCCTGCGATCCCGCTCGCCAGTCAGCCAACGCGCCGCCGCGCGGCCGGCCCGCCGGCAGGCGCGAAGGAGGCCGTCAGTGCCCGTCACCGTCCGCCAGATGATCGCCGGAAGGGGCCCCGTCATCTCGGTGTCCCCGTCCACGACCGTGTTCGAGGCCCTGCAGCGCATGGCCGAGCACAACGTCGGCGCCGTCCTCGTCACCGACGGCGCGCGGCTCGCCGGCATCTTCACCGAGCGCGACTACGCGCGGAAGGTGGCGCTGCGTGGCCTGGTGTCGAAGGAGGTCCCGGTCGGCACGCTGATGACCGCCAGGGTGGTGACCGTCGACACGACCTGGTCGGCCGACCAGTGCATGGCGCTCATGGACGACCAGCACATCCGCCACCTGCCGGTCGTGGAGGGCGGCGAGGTCCTGGGCGTGATCTCGATCCGCGACGCCGTCAAGGCCGTGGTGAACGAGCAGCACTTCGTGATCGGCCAGCTCGTGAACTACATCACCTCGTCCTGAGCGCCGCGCGGGCCCGCGCCTCCTCCAGGATCCTGACGCTCGCGCTCGTCCCAAGGCGCGTGGCGCCCGCCTCGATCATGGCGACGGCGTCGTCGTAGGTGCGGATGCCGCCCGAGGCCTTCACGCCGAGCCCGCGCCCGGCGACGGCGCGCGACATCAGGGCGATGTCGGCCGCCGTGGCGCCGCCGGTCGAGAAGCCGGTGGAGCTTTTCACGTAGCCGGCGCCCGCCTTCACGCACAACCCGCAGGCGCGGATCTTCTCGGCGTCCGTCAGCAGCGCCGTCTCGATGATCACCTTGCAGAGCGCCCGCCCGGCGCGGCACGCGCGCACGACGGCCCGGATGTCGCGCAGGACGAGCGCCTCGTCTCCGCCCTTCAGCGCGCCGAGGTTGACGACCATGTCGATCTCGCGCGCGCCGTCGCGGATGGCGCGGGCCGCCTCCCAGGCCTTGGCGGCCGGCGGCAGGGCGCCGAGCGGAAACCCCACGACCGTGCAGACGCGCACGGAGCTCCGGCCGAGGAGCCGGCGGCAGAGCGCGACGTAGGACGGGTTCACGCAGACGGACCAGAAGCGGTGCCTCCTGGCTTCGGCGCACAGCCGCTCGATGTCGGCCGGGGTCGCCTCCGGCTTCAGGAGCGTGTGGTCGATCGCCTGCGCGAGCTGGCGTGCGGACAAGGACATGGGAAGCGCCATTGGGGTCAGATCTAAAAATCTGTAGATCTGACCCCGGGCCCGGGCATCGGGCTCACCGCGTCAGGGCGTAGTAGAGCACGTAGAGCCAGGAGAAGAGGCCGTGAATGATGGCCCAGAGGAGCGACTTGTTCACGCTCCACGAGATGGTGATGGCAAGGGCGGTGCCGAACCCGATGCCGGCCGTCGCGGCGTTTGCAGTGCGTGCCATGCGATGACTATACACCCGGAGATTGGGATTCGGGGTTCTGGGTTCAGCCGCCGGGATCTCCCGCTCCCCGTTCGCCGCGCGCCGCTCCCTCTCGCCGCGCGCCGATCGCCGCTCCCGAATCAGGTGTACCATGCGCCCATGCGCACGATCCTGCCGCTCGCTGCCGTGCTGAGCCTGCTCGCGCCGGCCGTGCCCGGCGCGCAGACCGGGCCCGCCTCGGGGCCTCGTCCTCCGAACATCGTCCTTATCGTCGCCGACGATCTCGGCTACGGCGACCTCGGCGTCTACGGGCACCCCACCATCAAGACCCCGCGCCTCGATCGCCTGGCGGCCGAAGGCGTCAAGCTGACGTCCTACTACGCCGCCGAGCCTGTCTGCTCGGCCTCGCGGTTCAGCCTGCTGACCGGCCGCTACTCCGTCCGCGCGGGCATCACGGGGGCCCTGATGCCGGGCAGCAGGACAGGCATCGCCGCCGCCGAAACGACCCTGGCGGAGGTGCTGAAGGCGGCGGGCTACCGGACCGGGATCGTCGGCAAGTGGCACCTCGGCGACCGGCCGGGCCACCTCCCCACCGAGCACGGGTTCGACTCGTACTTCGGCCTGCTGTACAGCAACGACATGATCCCGCCGTGGGTCCAGACCGACGTGCCGCTGCGCCTGTACCGCGGCCTGCGCCCGCTCGACGGCGAGGTGGACAACTCGGCGCTCACCGGGCGGTACACGGCCGAGGCGCTGTCGTTCATCCGCGACAACCAGGCCGCGCCGTTCTTCCTCTACCTGGCGCACTCGATGCCGCACGTGCCGCTCGGCGTGCCGGCGAGCATCGCGGGCCGGTCCGCGGGCGGACGCTATGGCGACGTCATCGAGATGCTCGACTGGAGCACGGGCGAGGTGCTCGACGAGCTGGCCCGGAGCGGCCTCGAGCGCGAGACGCTGGTCATCTTCACGAGCGACAACGGGCCCTGGATGGAAATGCCCGCGCGGATGTTCGCAGACAGCCGCATCGTGCCGACCGACGCCGGCAGCGCCGGCCCGCTGCGCGGCAGCAAGGCCACGAGCTGGGAGGGCGGCACGCGCGTGCCGTTCCTGGCTCGCTGGCCCGGGCGCATTCCCGCCGGCTCGGTCAGCTCCGAGCTGGTCACGGGCCTCGACGTGCTGCCGACGGTGGCCGCCGCCGCGGGCGGGCGGCTGCCGGCCCGGGCGGCCATCGACGGCGTTGACGTCCGCGCGGTGCTCGAGGGCAAGGGCCCGTCGCCGCGGGATTCGTTCGTCTACTTCAGCAGCGGCAGCGCCAGGCCGGAGGGCATCCGCGACACGCGCTGGAAGCTGCGCCTGACGTTTCCGGAACAGGGGGCGCCAGTCGAGGCGCTCTACGACCTGTCGCTCGACCCGGCGGAGCGCTTCGACGTCCTGCGCGACCACCCGGACATCGCCGGACGGCTCCGCGAGCGCCTGCGGCAGTTCGCTGCGAGTCTCTCCAGGTAGCGGGCCAGCGGCCGTCGGGGTCAGATCTGAAAAAATGTAGATCTGACCCCGTTCCGGCCTGTATCTGACAAGATCAAAGGACCGTGCGGCCGCCGCTCTTCGCTGCCCTGTCGTGCCTGATTGCCGTCGCCCTGGGTTCCCCCGCGCTGCCTGGCGAGCAGCCGCCCCAGGCTCCGGCCGTCTCCTTCGACGCCTGGCTGGCCGACCTGCGCGCCGAGGCCTTGTCGCAGGGCATCAGCCAGCGGACGGTTGACGCCGCGCTGGGCTCGGTCGAACGGCTCCCCATCGTCGTCGAGCGCGATCGGACGCAGGCGGAGGCAACGCTCGACCTCAACCTGTACCTGCGGCGCCGGCTGACGCCGCGCGTCATCCGGACGGCGCGGGCGGAAGCCAGGAAGAACCGGGCCGAGCTTGCGCGCGTGACGGCCCGGTACGGCGTCCCGGCGTCGATTGTCGTGGCCATCTGGGGCCTGGAGTCGAACTTCGGCCGGTTCCAGGGCGTGAGGCCGACGATTCCTGCGCTGGCGACGCTGGCCTACGACGGGCGCCGAGAGGAGCTGTTCCGCAAGGAGCTGCTTGCGGCGCTGCGGATCCTGGACAGCGGCGAGATCGGGCCCGACGCCCTCGCGGGATCGTGGGCCGGGGCGATGGGCCAGGTCCAGTTCATGCCCTCGAGCTACCTGGCCTATGCCGCAGACGGCGACGGCGACGGCCGGCGTGACATCTGGCGCTCGTTGCCCGACGTCTTCGCGTCGATCGCCAACTATCTGAAGGCCCACGGCTGGGTGCCGGGGACGCGCTGGGGGCGCGAGGTGCGGCTCGTCGACGCCGTGGCGGCCCGCGCGGCGGCCGAGGTGCCCTTGCGCCTGGCCTCTCCGTGCCGCGCCCTGCGCGACATGAGCGAGCCGCGTCCGCTGTCGGCCTGGCGCTCGATGGGCGTGACCCAGCGCAGCGGCGCCCAGCTGCCCCGGAGCGAGCTGCCCGCCTCCCTCGTGCGCGTCGACGCCCGCGCCTTCCTGGTGTACGCGAACTACGAGGCGCTGCTCGCCTACAACTGCGCCAATACCTACGCGCTGAGCGTCGCCATGCTCGCCGACAAGATCGGGAGCGTCTGGTAGGGATCCGGGCCGGTTTTGCAGTAGACTCTTGCGCCAAGGAAGAGTGACGCCCGATGGATCTCGGACCCGTTGAACGCAGCCTCAAGGAGCTGACCCTCGCACCCTACATCGTGAAGGCGATGGCCATGATCGACCGGCCCCGCAAGGCGGGCAGCAACATGTTCCGCCACCAGATGAGCACGATGGCCATCCTCCTCGACTACAAGATCATCGACCCCATCCTCCTGAAGGCGTCCGTCGTGCACGACCTGTACGAGGAGCTCGGCCACGAGCCGTGGGTGAACCGGGACACCATCGCCACAATCGACGCCGACGGGCCGGCCGTCTACGATCTCGTCGCGGAAGTGACGATCCGCGAGACGAACGGCGTCCGCGAGCCGAAGAGCGACTACCTGCTGCGCATCATGCAGACGGGGAGCTTCCGGGCGAAGCAGCTGAAGCTCGCCGACCGCATCAGCAACCTCGTCGGTCTGGGCTTCGTGCACGACCGCGCGTTCGTCGAGCGCTACACCTCGCAGACGCGCACGTGCATCCTTCCGTACGCCGAGGCGGTGAACGCGGACATGTATCGCGAACTGAGGGACCTCGTCAACGACCGCACCGCCCACCTCGCCCACCTGCTTTAACCAGGCCCGTTCGCGCCCTCACGCTCACGCTCGCGCTCGCGCACGCCCTCCAGCCCACCCTGGGCCCGGCGCACCCGGCCCGCCACGGTCAGAACACGTACGTGCGCCGCACGACGGTCTGGTCGCCGAACTGGATGGGCGTCACCGTCGCGGCGCGCGGCGCGAACGCGCGGCCGGGGACGGCGGGCAGGCCGGCCGTGCGATCCAGCACGGCGACGGTGAGGGGCCGGGCGTCCCTGAGGACGAGGGTGAGGACGATTCCCGGCGCGGGCGCGTTGACGTAGTCCAGGCTCCACGCCGTGTCGTTCTCGCGCCTGGCCGGCATCGGCCCCGCGATCCGCAGGTCGTCCACGGCCGCGTCGAGCACCTGCGAACCGTGCACCCAGACGGAGAGCACGCGCCCTTCGCGGGCGGGGAACACGCGAATCCTCACGGTCCGGCCCCCCTCGGAGCGCGCGCTCGACAGGAGCGAGGCGCGCGGCGCCGGAAGATCGAGGAGCGGCGCCCCGGCCGTGAGGAAGCCGGGCGTGCCCTCCAGGGTGGACCAGGGCGGCACGAGCGAGTAGGGCCTGCCCGGGTGCGGCTCATCCCCCACATACTGCCTCGCCCACTGGTCCGGCCAGCCGTCCCGGCCCGACGGCTCGGGCCGGCCCGCCGACACGGACTGCACCGCCCAGTGCGCGGCCCGCGTGTCGGCGTGCAGCGCGTAGTACGCGTTGACGGCCCTCGGGAAACGCTCCGAGTAGCGGCTGCCCGCCATGCCCGCCGCCAGGCTGGCGATCGTCGCGGCCAGCGCCAGCGCGGCCGGCCACCACCGCCGCCCCTGGGCGACGACCTCGAGCGGGACCGCGAGCGCGCCGAGCGCGCACGCCGCGACGGCGCCCATGGCCGCGCCGCCCTGCGGCGACAGGCCCATCGCCGTGAAGAGCATCCCGACGAGAGGCCACAGGACGAGGACCGCCGGCAGGCCGAAGGCCGTGATGACAAGCGCCCGCGCCGGACCGGCCCCGGGCGGGATGTCCCACGCGGCCCGAAGGGCCATGGCCGCCAGCGCGGCGCCCGCGAGGGGCCACACGAGCACGTAGCTGGCGCCGACGACGAACCACGCGAGGGCCAGTTCGGCGCAGGCGAGCACCAGCATCGCGCCGAACGCGATCGAATGCGCGGCAAACACCTTCCGGAGGGCGGCGTACAGCGCGCACCAGGCCGTCGCGATCGAGCCCACGAGGGCGCCCGTCCACGCCGCGATCCAGACCACGCTGCCGCCGCCCATCCAGCGGGCGTGCAGCGCGTGCGACCAGCGGCCGAACCTCCAGCCGACGGCGGTCGAGGCCGCCGCGAAGGCGGCGAACAGGACCGCCGCCACGAGCGCCCCGGGAATGCTCGTCTCGCGCCGGCGCCGCGCCCGGAGGAAGGCAATCGCCATGAGGCCGCACGCCGCCGCCGCCAGCGGCAGGGCCAGCAGGCTGGAATAGCGCACCACCATGCCCGGGACGGGGAGCGAGAAGAACACCGCGTCGCGGGCCCGCAGCCGGCCGAGATCCATGCCGCCGAACCGGCGCGCCAGCGCGAGGGTCGTGTCTCCCATGTGCTGCAGGCTGCGGAGGTCGAGCGCGGCGGGCGTGTCCTGCGGGGTGTGGTAGCGCTCGGGGTTCCCGATGAAGGCGAGGTTCAACCCCGCCGTGTCGAGCTTCTTGAGCACGGAGAAGTCCGTGTCGTTGGGAAGCCGCCTGTAGACCTCGTACGCCAGCGACGATCCGGTCGGCCTCGGGGCGTCCGCCGCCCAGGCGGCCACGACGCCGCCGTTTCCCGCGCTCGTCTCGAACAACTGGAGAGGCCCGCTCGTCCCCCGGGCCTCGAGGTTCAGGACCATCCGCACGTCTTTCGCCCGAGGGTGCCCCGTGGCGAACGCGCGCGCGCCGAGCATGCCGAATTCCTCGGCGTCGCTCACGAGCGCGATGACGTCGTTCGCCAGGGGCGGGCCGGCCCGAAGCGCCCGCACCGTCTCGGCAATCGCCGCCACCCCGGCGCCATCGTCGGCGGCCCCGGGCCCGGCGGCGACCGAGTCGTAGTGCGCGACGAGCAGGACGGCGCCGGTGCTGGCCGTGCCCGGCAGGCGGAAGATCAGGTTCTCGACGCGCGCGGCGCGGGCCTCGACGGTGCCCACAAGGACCGTTGCAGCCTGCCGCTCGACGGCCGCGCCCAGCGCGGCGAACTCGGCGATGAGCAGATCGCGCACGCGGCCGTGGTCCGCCGATCCGGCGTGGTGGGGGCGTTCGGCGATTCGCTCGACGAGACGGACGGCCCGGGCGGCCGAGAACGAGGCGTCCGGCGCCGTGGCCGGCTGCGCCGGCGGCGGCCCGCCACACCACAGGCCGGCGGCCGTTGCGCCGGCGAGGCACACAACCGCCACCGCCGCTCCTCTTCCCGTGCGGATCGCGGCCACGCCCGCCTCCTTTCGTCAGCAGCCTCGCTGCTTCTGCGAACCGCCCTCCTTCAGCGGATCCCGAGCCTGGCGGCCTCGGCTTCGACGGCGGCCAGCTCCTTCGACAGGTCCTCGAACCGCGCGAACGCGTCGCGGCCGACTTTCTGATCGGCCTGGGAGATCATCAGCGCCACGTTGGCCAGCTGGTCGATGAGCATCGGCTGCGGGTACGCGCCGCCGGCCGTGACGAGGCGGCCATGGAGCGACTGCAGCGCCCGCGCCGAGGCGGCGTTCGCCGTGGCCGCCTGCCCGGCGGCGGCGATCTTCGAGGCCAGCGCCGATGCGCCCGACATCGCGTCGCGGATCGCCAGCGCGAGATCGAGCTGCTCCTGCAGGTCCGCCAGCGTCACGCCCGCCGCCGCGACGCGCGGGTCGATGCGCACCTCGATCGTGCGCGTCTGGCTCCACTCGCCCACAGACAGTCGCAGCAGGTACGAGCCGGGAACCGCCAGCGGGCCGGGCGAGCCTCCGCTCCCCTCCAGCCTGAGGTCCCAGACGAACCGGTTGTGCCACGCCCGCCTGGGCAGCGCGGCGCCTGCGCGCCCGCGCCGCGGCGGCGCCGCCGGGCCCGTCTGCTGGCCCGCCGCCTGGCCGGGCGCTCCGGCCGCGCTGCCCGCTCCGCCGCCGGCCGACAGCGTCCGGATCACTCCGCGCTTGCCGTCCATGATCTCGAGCTTCACCTCCCCCGCCGGCTCTCCTGCGAGGTAGTAGTCGATGATCGCGCCCGGCGGCGGGTACTCGGGCTGACCGGCCGATCCGCCCGTCGGCCGGTAGCGCATCCGCCAGGCGTCGCGCGGCTGGAAGAGGTAGCCCTCCGAATGCATGACCAGCTCGTGCCGCGCCGCCAGCTGCTGGAGCAGCGTCACGTCATCCAGGATCCAGAACCCCCTGCCCATCGTCGAGAGCACGAGATCCTGGCGGTGGACGCGGATGTCGGTCACCGGCGTGTGCGGGAGGTTCTGCTGCAGCGGCTGCCAGTGGCGGCCGTTGTCGAACGACACGAACAGGCCGAACTCGGTTCCCGCGTAGAGCAGGCCCTCCCTCGACGGATCCTCGCGCACGACGCGCGTCGGGTGGTCTCCGGGAATGCCGTTCCGGCCGTCGGTCAGGCGCGTCCAGGTGGCGCCGTAGTCGGCCGTGGCGTAGATGTACGGCTCCAGATCGTGCTCGCGCAGGTAGCGGTAGACGGCGATGTAGGCCGAGCCCTTGCGGTGCGGCGAGTCCTCGATCGTCTGCACGCGCCCGCCCGGCGGCAGGTCCGGCGGCGTGACCCGGCGCCAGCTCTTCCCGGCGTCGCGCGAGACGTGCACGGGCCCGTCGTTCGAGCCGGCCCACAGGACGCCCGGCTCGAGGCGCGATTCGACGAAGGCGTAGAGGCTGCTGTAGACCTCCTCGCCCGTGATGTCGCGCGTGATCGGCGTGCCCGGCGTGATCTGCTTGTCCGGCTCGTAGGCCGTCAGGTCGTGGCTGATGGTCTCCCACGTCACGCCCTCGTCCACGGAGCGGTGCACGATGTGCGAGGCCTGGTAGATCGTCTTCGGATCGTGCGGCGAGAGGTAGACGACCGTCTGCCGCGGGAACCGGTACTTGATGTCCTTCGGGTTGTGTCCGTAGCGGTTCTGCGGGTAGACCCAGTACTGCTGCTCCTGCCCCGTGGCCGTCACGTAGCGGCCGACCTGCCCCTTGCAGGCGCCCCAGACGATCGACCCGTCGGGCCTGGGCCAGACCTGGCCCGTCTCGCAGCCGGCCACCTGGCCCCAGGCCTGGACCGGCGAGTCGAGGCCCCAGGCCACGGGCGGCAGGCTCGGCACCACGACGGTCGTGTTGTCCTGCTGCGGGCCGTACAGCCGGTACGGGAACTGCTCGTCCACCGAGACCATGTAGAACTCGCCCGTCGGCTGGTTCAGGATCGACGACCACGTCGCGCCGCCGTCGCGCGTCACGGTGGCGCCGCCGTCATTGCACGCGACGGCGTAGCCCGGGAGGTCGGGGTTGAACCAGAGGCCGTGGTTGTCGACGTGCGGCGTCGGCACCTGCGAGAACGTGCGGCCGCCGTCGGTGGACTTCCAGAGCCCGACCTCGCTCACCCACACCTCGTGCTCGTCGTTCGGGTTGACGTCCACGTAGTGGAAGTAGAACGGCCGGGCGCGCAGCCGCTGGCTGTTGTTGACGAGCGCCCACGTGTCGCCGCTGTCGGTGGACTTGTAGAGCCCGCCTTCCTGGCCGGGCGCTTCCACCATGGCGTAGATCGTGCTCGGCTTGCTTCGCGCGATGTCGATGTCGATCTTGCCGATGAGCTTCATCGGGAGCCCGACGCGCAGGTGGCCCCAGGTCTCGCCGCCGTCGGTGGACTTGTAGATGCCGCCTTCGTCGGCCGGCCCGCCGCTCACGATGTCCCAGCCCTTGCGGAAGCCGCGGTACATGCCGGCGAAGACCTCGTTCGGGTTCGCCGGGTTGACCGCGACGACGCGCGCGCCGGTCTCGCGGTTGACCGTCAGGACGCGCGCCCACTCCCGCCCGCCGTTCGTCGTCCTGAAGACGCCCCGCCGGTCGGTCGGCCCGTACGGCGAGCCCATCGCCGCCAGCCAGACGATGTCCGGGTTGGTCGGGTGGATGGCGATGGAGCCGATCTGGCCGGCGTCTTTCAGCCCGGCGTACTGCCAGGTGCGGCCCGCGTCGGTGGACTTGTAGACGCCGCGTCCGATGATGACGTTGCTCCGGATGGCCGCGCTCCCGGTCCCCACCCAGACGATGTCCGGGTTCGATTCGGACACGGCGATGGCGCCGATCGAACCGGTGTCGATCTGGCCGTCGCTGATGGGCAGCCATGACGAGCCGCAGTCGGTCGTCTTCCAGACGCCGCCGCCCGTGGCGCCCATGTAGAACGTGCACGGCTGCTGGCGCACGCCGGCAACGGCGGTGACGCGGCCGCCGCGGTGCGGTCCGACGGAGCGAAAGCGCAACCCCTGGAACATCACGGGGTTGATCACGGCGTTCGGGTCCTGCGCGGCCTGGCCCGCCGCGGCGGCGGATGCCGGCGCCGCGGCGGCCGCGTGGGCGCGCACGGGGCCGCGAGCCGGGCCCAGCGCGATCCCCGCGGCCGCAAGGGCCGCGACCGCCGCAGCATGGCGCAGGCGGAAGTGAACGCCGAAGCGGATCGATGGGCGCGTGGTCATCAGCGCGAGTCCCCCAGGGCCGTAGTTGCGCGAAGTATACCAGCCCGGCCTCCGGCTCGACGCGGAGCGCCCGGCCTCGCGCGCTCCCGCGTGAGCCGTTTCGGGCGCCGTCTGCGCATTCCCGGGTGACGGCGGCCGCATGTGCCGCCGGAGGAGGATCCGATGCGCGCGTCAGCAACGACCATCGAAACCGCTTCGGCCCGCCTGGCCGGCCACACGCGCGTCCACGGCAGCCTGCTCGCGCGCGCCGAGAAGCAGGCCCTCGTGTGGATGGCGTCGAGACTGCCCGCGCGGATCAATTCCGACCACCTGACGGCCCTCGGCTTTGCGTCCATGGCCGGCGTCGCCGCGTCGTTCGTCCTGGCGCGCTCGTCCCCCGGCGCGGGGCTGCCCCTGGTGGTGCTGTTCCTGTTCCTGAACTGGCTCGGCGACAGCCTCGACGGCACCGTGACGCGGGTCCGGAACAAACAGCGCCCGCGTTACGGGTACTACGTGGATCACGTCGTGGACATCGCCGGCACGTCGATGATGCTGGCGGGCCTCGCCCTCTCCGGCTACATGCACCCGCTGCTGGCCGTGTCCACCCTGGCGCTGTGGCTCCTCGTGGCCGGCGAGTCGTTTCTCGCCACGAACGCGAGGAAGGTGTTCCGCCTGTCCTTCATGTGGCTTGGCCCCACGGAGCTCCGCATCCTGATTGCCGCGGCGGCCCTGTCGCTGCTGGGCGGCGGGATGGTGCCCATCCCTGGCCTCGGCCCGTGCCGCCTGTTCGACGTCATCGGCGTGGCCGTGTCGGCCGGCCTGATCGTGGCGTTCACGGTCAACGTCGCCCGCAACGTGAGCGCCCTCTATCGCGAGGAGACCGTCCGGTGAAGACCGTCTCGCGAGCGGGCATCTTTGCCGCCGTCGGCGCGCTTGGCTTCGCGCTGCAGACGGCCGTCCTGTGGCTCCTGGCCGGGAGGACGGAGATGCCCGTCGTGCCGGCGACGCTCGTGGCCACCGAGGCGGCCGTGCTGCACAACTTCGCGTGGCACGTCAGGTGGACCTGGGCGGACCGGCCGGCTGGGCCGAGGGCGCTTCTCGGGCGGCTCCTGCGGTTCAACCTGGCGAACGGCGGCGTGTCCCTCGCGGGCGGCGCCGTGCTGATGGCCATCCTGGTCCACGGCTGTGGCGTGCACTACCTGCCGGCGAACCTCGCGAGCGTCCTCATCTGCTCCGCCGTGAACTTCGCGGCCAGCGACGGCTGGGTGTTCCGGGCCGAGCCGCAGGCCGCGCGGGGAGAGGCTGGCGGGCTGGGAGGACGGCGCGGGTCCTGCGGAGGAGGCCGCCCGCGCGCCGGTCAGACGACGTACCGGGCTACCGCGACGTAGTGGCAGGCGCTGCCGGCGAGGACGAACACGTGCCAGACGGCGTGGCCGTAGCGGAGGCGGTCCCAGGCATAGAAGGCCACGCCACCGGTGTAGGCCAGGCCGCCCGCCGCCAGCCAGGCGATGCCGCCGGGAGCGACGTGCTCGACGAGCGGCTTCAGGGCGACGAGCACCGTCCAGCCCATGCCGAGATAGAACGCCGTCGAGAGCGCCGGCCAGCGCGTGCCGAACACCGCTTTGGCGGCAATGCCGAGAGCCGCCAGCGACCAGACGACGGCAAACAGCGCCCAGCCCCAGGGCCCGCGCAGGTTGACGAGGGCGAAGGGCGTGTAGGTGCCGGCGATCAGGAGGAAGATGGCCGAGTGGTCGACGATCTGGAGCACGCGCCTGGCCCGGGTGGGCGACAGGGCGTGGTAGAGCGTGGAGGCGGCGTAGAGCAGGACCAGCGTGACCGCATAGACCGTGCAGGCCGCGATCCGCCAGGGGTCGCCGGTGCGGGCGGCCAGGATGACGAGGAAGACCAGCCCCGCGACGCCCAGGACCAGGCCGGCGCCGTGCGTGAGGCTGTGGGCCAGCTCTTCGCCGAACGACCACTCGCGAGGGGTGCTCATCGCCTTCCAGTCTAATTCCGTGCATCGGAGCCGGTGAAGAAGTATTATGGATAGTTGCGCCCTATGCCGCACGAACCGGCGGAATTCACGGTCGCCTTGCAACCTCGAGCGCGGTTTGACGCAATCGACGTCAGGAGCCGGCTCCAGTCCGCCCACGGCGATGTGCTGGCCGAGTTCCCCCGGGCGTACTACGTCTCCCTCCATACGACCGCCGGCTACCTCGAGCAGGCCCTGGCCGCCCGCCTGACGCGCCGCGCCCAGAACGGCGTCGGCCTCTACGTGGACGCCTTCCGGTCGGTGTTTCCCGAGGACGCCGGCTACGAGCACGACAAGCTGGAGCTGCGCACCGAGCTGAGCGAGGACCAGCGGGCCGTCGAGCCCCGGAACGCCGATTCCCACCTCGCGTTCATGGCGGCGGGGCTGCGCACGTGCGTGTCGTACCGGGCGGGCGGCGGGCCCGTGTGGTTCGTGGACCTCGACGGGGTGACCAACGGCGGGCCCAGGCAGCGCCAGACGACGGTGCTGGCCTACAACCACGAGGTGCCCGTCTGGCGGGCGCAGGTCACCGTCCCGGTGTCCGCGCACCCGATGGACTCGGTGAACCTGCGGGATCCGCAGATCGGGTTCTACCAGATGCTCGAGGAGGCCATCGCGCGCTACGGCGTGACCAAGGGACGGCTGCGCATCGAGCTGGCTCCGCAAGAGCGGCAGGCGGGCCTCACGGTGAACGAGTACGAGACGCTCCTGATGCGGCACGACCTGCTGGAAGTGCTCCACAACCCGTTCAGATTCATGATCGAGAAGGGCCGGCATGCCTTCGCCGATCCCCGCTCGATTCCCGCCAAGACCCGCGACTACGCCAAGTACGACATCGTCAGGCTCATCAACCGGATCGTGGACTCGCTCGGCCTGAACGAGAGCGTCATCGAGCGGATGGTGGCGCGGGCGATGGCCGTGCCCGCCGAACGCCTGCTCCGGCTCAAGCGAACGGTCAACCTGCTGGTGTCGGACTCCGACACGCCCGGCCGCGGCCTCATCGTCCAGGGGACCTACCAGAGCCCGATTCTCGTGCAGTGGCAGCAGGCTGCGAAGAGAAGCCGGACGGTCGATGTCACGCTCGCCCGGCTGACCTAGCCGATCCCGCCGACGCTCGTTCTCCGCCTAAAACCCCACAGATAAACCAATTCTGTTGATATTTGTATTTACCATCCCGGATTTTATGTTAATCTCCGCGAGATTTAACGACAACAACGACCACGTAATGGAGTCTGTCTATGGACGGCGCGCCCCTCAGGACCTTTCTGGAGATTCCGTACGACCGGCTCGAGGAGTTGAATCTGGCCTCGAAGCAGCAGCGGCTGGATCGGGCCGACCCGGGTCAGGTTCGCGAGGAGCGGCTGAGGTACCTGACTGACGAGAAGCGGATCAAGGCCGTGACGGTGTGTTTCACGGACCTCGAAGGCCGTTTTCACATGCTGGACTACGACAAGAAGTTCCTGTTGAAGGCGGGCGACTGTCTCACCTTCGACGGCTCGTCGATCAGGGGGTTCGCGCAGCAGGCGGAGTCGGACCTGCGGCTGGCGGTGGACTGGCCGGCGTTCTACTGGCTGCCGTCGGACATCTTCGGGCCCGGCAAGGTCCTGGTGTTCGGCGAAGTGCTGGAACGGGACGGCTCGCGCTACGGGGCCGACATGCGGAGCCGGCTGAAGCAGTACGCGGACGAGCTGTTCGGGCTGGGGGGGACGCTCATCCACGCGTCGAACGAGATCGAGGGCTTCCTGTTCAAGGGGCGGGACGCGGAGCGGCAGTATCACGTGACGGGCGCGTTCGAGTTCATTTCCACGGGCGGCTATTACCATTCGCTGCCGGGCGATGCGCTGCGGCAGTTCATCGATCGCTCGGCCGAGGCGCAGCGCGCGCTGGGGTTCGGCAACGAGAAGGACCACCCGGAGGTCGCGCCGTCGCAGTTCGAGATGAACTACGCCCACACGGAGGCGTGCGTGGCGGCGGACCAGGTGCAGCTCTACAAGCTCGTCTGCCGCCAGGTGGCGCAGCAGCTCGACATGACCGCGTCGTTCCTGCCCAAGCCGGTGACGGGCGTCAACGGCAGCGGGATGCACACGAACCTGTCGCTGGCGCGGGGCCAGGTGAACCTGTTCCACGACGCGCGGGGCGAGGAAGGGCTGTCGGCGGCCGGCTGGGGCTTCGTGGAGCGCATCCTGGCGAGCGCCAACGACATCTGCCTGATTCTGAACCCGAGCGTGAACGCGTACCGGCGGCTCGATCCCCGCTACGAGGCGCCGAACCAGATCAAGGCGTCGCCGGTGAACCGGAGCGCGATGATCCGCATTCCGCTGGCCGACGCGAAGTCGGCGCGCCTCGAGATCCGCTCCATCGCCCCGGATGCCAACCCGTATCTTGCCCTCTACAGCCTGGTGAGGACGGGGCTCGAGGGGCCGCTGCCCGAGGAGGCCGACACGGAGACGAGGCGCGCGCGCACCCGGTTCCTGCCCGACAACATCTACGACGCCATTCGCCATTTCAAGGCGAGCGCGCTCGTGACCGAGCTGCTCGGCGCGAACGTGCAGGCCAAGTACGCCGAGGTGAAGCAGTTGTCCGCCGATCGGTGCCCGAAGGCCCTCGGGTCCGTCATCAAGACCTCCGAGGTCCAGTTCCACCACGAAGTGACGAACCAGTACTTGTGGAGCAGGTTCTAGGCGCCTAGGGCCTGGGGCTCGGCGCCAGGCGCCAGTTCGACGCGGCTGTCGCCGCGTGGGTGGACGCTCAACGGGCCCGCGTGACTCGCCCCGCTGCGTGGCTGCGTGAGCGCCCTGCCAGCGTGGCGGCGCACCTGACCAGCCCCTGGCGCCCGCTCCCTGGTCCCTGGTTCGTTCAGTGCGGCAGCCCGAAGACGAAGTACGTCAGGCAGAGGAGGGCGAGCGCCACGCTGCCCCGGCTGAGTTCGCGCGCGCGGCCGGCCGCGATCTTCGCCGCCGGGTAGAGCACGAGCCCGGCGGTCAGGCCGTTCGCGATGTTGTAGGTGAACACCATGAGCGCGATGCACGCAAACGCCGGGAGCGCCTCGGTCAGGTCGTCGAAGTCGATCTTCCGGACGGACCCGAGCATCAGCATGCCAACGGCCACGAGCGCCGGTCCGTACGCGTAGCCCGATTGCTGGAGCGGGCCGGCCAGCGGCAGCAGGAACAGCGACGCCAGGAACAGCAACCCGGTGACGACGGCCGCCAGCCCCGTGCGCGCGCCTTCGCGGATGCCGGCCGCGGACTCGATGTACGCGCCGCTGGTCGACGATCCGACGAGCGACGCGAACACGCACGCCAGCGCGTCGACCAGCATCGGCTTCTCCACCTGCGGGAAGTTGCCGTCCTCGTCGAGCATGCCGCCCGCGGCCCCCACGCCGACCAGCGTCCCGAGCGTGTCGAGAAACGACATGAGCACCAGCGTCAGCAGGACCGGCAGGAAGCTCAGCCGCAGCACGCCCGCAACGTCCAGGTGGAGCGCGATCGGCGCGAGCGTGTACTCGCCCGTGAACGGCAGCGCCACGAGCGAGTCCGGCGCGGGGGTGAAGCCCATGGCTGACCCGGCCGCGGCCGCAGCGGCCATGCCAATCAGGATCGCCCCGTTGACCTTCCGCATCATCAGCCCGGCGATGGCGACGAAGCCTCCGACGGCCAGCAGGACCTGCGGATCGTGGAAGGCGCCGATCTTGAGCGGCACGTCCGGGGCCCTCAGCAGCGTCTGCCCGGGGACCGCCAGCGCCGACGCGGGCAGGCCTGCCGCGCCGCTTGTGACGATGCCGGTTTCGTAGAGGCCGATGAGCGCGAGGAACAGGCCGATGCCGGCCGCGAAGCTGTGCTTGAGGCTCGGCGAAATCGCGTGGGCCAGCTTGGATCGCACCTGGAGCGCGGTCAGCAGGAGGAAGATGAGGCCCGCCACGAACACCGAGCCGAGGCGCTGCTCCCACGTCGCGCCGAGGGCCATCAGGCCGAACGCGATGAAGGCGTTCTCGCCCATGTAGGGCGCGACGGCAATCGGCCGGTTCGCGTACAGGCCCATCAGGATCGAGCCGAACGCCGCGCTCAGGATCGTGGCCACGGTGCCGGGGCCGACGGGGATCCCCGCGGCGCTGAGGATGGCCGGGTTCACCACGATGATGTAGGCCATCGTGACGAAGGTCGTGACGCCGCCGAGCACCTCGCGGCGCACGGACGACCCGCGGCTGGCGATGGCGAAGAACCGGTTCAACACGGGCGCACTCCGCCGGGCCCGGGAAGGCGGCGCGGCCGAGTCGGAGCCGGGATCGGGCCGGGGCCAGGCCGCGCGCCGCCTGGCGCGCCGCCGCGCGGCGTCATGCGGGGCCGCGGCGGATGCGTTCGATCTTTCCGTCGCGCTCCGAGGCCAGGCGTTCGCGCTCGCGCCGGTACTGCGCTTCCAGCTCCGCGCGCGCCTCGGGTTCGAGGGTGCGCCGCATGGACGACTGGTGGAGCACCTCGCACTCGGCGGACTTGGCCTCGTAGAAGCTCCGCACCTCGGCAATCTCGGCGCGCTGGCGCGGTGTCAGCGGCGCCAGGCCGCCCCCGGATTCGGCGTCCTGCTTCCGCAGCCGTTCCATCGCCAGCTCGTACGCGCTCTTCGGGCCGTCGTCTTCCGCGCTCATGAGGGGGATGATACCCCGGCGACACGGGGCCGGGCCTCGATTTCTGCGCGTGGCACGACGGCCGTGCCCCGCGCGGCCATCGGGGCCTGAGCCCGGACGCGAGACGGCCGAGATCCAATCCCGGAGGCGGAGCGTCATAGAAGACAGGAGCAGGCTCATGCGCAGGAAGCCGGATGCGGCGGTGATGGTGAAGCCCGAGGACGCGCTGACGGGGCGCGCGACGCCCATGCCGGTGCCCGCGCGGCACGCGGTGCTCGGGACGCCCATGGCCCCGCCGTTCCCGGCCGGCCTGGAGACGGCGCTCTTCGCCCTGGGCTGCTTCTGGGGCGCGGAGCGCCGGTTCTGGCAGGTGCCCGGCGTCTACACGACGGCCGCGGGCTACGCCGGGGGGTTCACGCCGAATCCGACCTACCAGGACGTGTGCACCGGCCTCACCGGCCACGCCGAGTCCGTGCTGATCGTCTTCGATCCGGCCGCGGTGTCCTTCGAGGCGCTCCTTCGGGTCTTCTGGGAGAGCCACGACCCGACGCAGGGCATGCGCCAGGGCGCCGATGCGGGCACCCAGTACCGCTCGGCGATCTACGGCGCGACGGAGGCGCAGCTCGTCGCGGCGCGAGCCAGCCGCGACGCGTACCAGGCGCGGCTTCGGGCGGCCGGGTTCGGCCCGATTACGACGGAGATCGCCCCGGCCTCTGGTTTCTACTACGCCGAGGAGCACCACCAGCAGTACCTGGCGAAGAACCCGAGCGGCTACTGCGGCCTCGGCGGCACGGGCGTCCGCTGCCCGTCCTAGCGCCAACGCGTGCGCGCGCGCCGGGTCGGTCGCGGCGGCCCGCTCGGGATCTCAGAACCTCAGCAGCCGCGTGATCTTGATCGCGAAGGACCGGTTGCTCATCTCCGATCGCCGGATGCCGAGCGTCGTGTCGCGCCCCTCGTTGTAGACGATGAACACATCGGACCCGGGCTTGAACTCCCAGCGGAACCTCAGGTTGGCGCCAACGACGCTGCCCTCGGAGTTGTACTGGAGGAGCGCCGAGAAGGCCTGCCGGGCGGACACGGCGTAGTTGATCCGGGCCGTCAGCAGCCTGGCGACGAAGGATCCTTCGGCCAGCTTCACCCAGTTGAACGACACGCCGGGTTCCACGCCGATCCGCGGGGTGATTCCCAGCCGCCCCCGGTATCCGGCCTCCCTGCGCGTGCCGCTGTAGAAGCGTCCGCCGCTCACCCACCAGCTGCCGGTCAGGCGCCTGGCCCCGCCCGTCATGTAGCGCGCCTCGAGCTCGCTGTAGCGGTAGCCCCCGACCGGGAGGACGATGCCGTCCGTGATCTCGAAGGCCTCGTCGAGCTGCTCGTACGTGTTCCGGCCCTCGAGGCGCCACTCGTCGCCGTTCTGCAGCTCCACGCCGGCCTCGGCGCGGATCTCCTGCGTCTCCAGGCGCCCGGCCGTGTTGGCGAATCGGTCCGCCGCGGCCTCGAAGCTGAGCTTCCGGATTGTCGACGCGTTCGCCGGGCGCGGACTGAACCGGACCATGCCGAAGTTCCGCCGGAAGTCCTCCCGGCGAAGGAACCCCGCCTCGGGCCGGAAGTTCTTTTCGACCACGAGGTGCTCGGCCGCGGCGCCGTACCGGTCGCCCATCCACTCGGCCCGGGCGAGGTAGCTGGCGTCGTTGCCGCGCACGCCGGCCGTGCGCGTCCGCGCCGCGTAGGCGTTGAGCGTCAGGTGTTTCAGGAACGTGAACGCCGCGTCGGCGCCCGCGGCCTGGTTCGAGCCGCCGGCGGCGGGGACGTGCGATCGGTTCGTGAAGAGAACGCCGACGCTGCTCTGCTTCAGGATGTCGCGTTTGAGCCGGACGACGGAAAAGGCGGTGGCCGGATCGCCGCTCGCCGGCGCCCGGCGCTGCCCGATGCCCAGCGCGCCGATCGTGTACGCCCCGACCCGGCCCGTGAGGCGCGCGCCGCCCGCGATGGGCACGCTCCCCGTCTCCTCGCCGTCCGCGGTCTCGTACAGGCCGATCCTCCGGCTGTAGAACAGAATGGGCGTGTTGTTCGGCGGCCCCTGGGACATGCCGCCGCGCGGGCTGACGCTGGCGCCGCCGAAAGCGAAGATGCCCGCGCCCTCGAGGAAGAAGTCGCGCCGCTCGGGGAAGAAGAGCGAGTAGCGCGTCAGGTTGACCTGCTGCTCGTCGTCCTCAACCTGGGCGAAGTCCGTGTTCACGGTCACGTCGGCGACGAGGCCGTTGCCGAAGGTCTTCTTCACGTCGACGCCGGCGGCGGCGGCCGCGTCGTTGCGGAAGGGCGCCGCGGCGCCGAGATCGGATTCCACCTTGCCGAGCGCGAACGGCTTCACGTCGAGGCTGAGCCCGCTCTTCGGCGCCTCGAGCCCGACGAGCGTGGCGGCCTGCGACACGCGCGTCATCGCGCGGTAGGCGAACGCCGCGGGCATGGGCGTCACGTACGAGAGCTCGTTGATGCCCCGTGCGACGCGCCGGATCTGCACGCCCCACTCCTGCGGGCCCGGCGCCGGGTACCGCAGCGAGCGGAACGGGATTGCCATCTCGAGCGTCCATCCCCGGTCGAACCGCCTGGCGCGCACGTCCCACACGGTGTTCCAGTCGCGGTTCAGGTCGCGCTCGTCGGTCACGAGCGTGTCTCCCACGGCGCCGAGGGGGTTCGTCTGGAACATGAAGCCGTTCCGGCGGTCGTGGAACGTGTCGAACAGGACGGCGAAGTTGTCGTTCTGGAAGAGGGCCATGCCGTCCCGGCGCAGCTCGTTGGCGACGATGCGCGACGGATCGTCGCTCCAGCAGCGCGCGGCGACGTAGATGTACCTGTCGTCGTAGAAGAGCCACGCGTCGGTCTTCTGCGTGGCGGGCTGCCCCTCGCGAGGCTCCTGCTGCAGGAAGCCGTCGATGGCCGGAATGCGCGCGTAGAGGCTCTCGTCGAGGGCGCCGTCAATGGCGATCGCGTCCGAGATGCGCGTCGCGCGCACGGTGACGCGGCCGTCGGCGCCGCGGACGACGGCCGGGGCCGCGCCTGGTCCCGGCGCCGCCGGCGCGGCGCCTGCGCCCTCGGGAGTCGGCGCGGCGGCCAAGGCCGCCGCGCCGGCCGGCTCCTGTGCCGAGGCCGCTGGCGGCGCCCACGCGCACGCCAGGGCGGCCAGCGCCGCCGCGCGCAGCCCGGTTCGAACGAGGATGAAAACCCGCGGCACGTGATCTTCCACGCCGAGACGGCAGCCCCTAATCCTACCGCCAAACCGGCCCGCCGCTCCGCAATCGTGACGGGACCGTTCGCGCCTGCACCTGGCGGCTGTCCGCGAGCCGGGCCGGGCGGGCCGCCAGGGCCCTCAAGGCTCCCGAGGCCGTCGAGGCGAACCGGCCGGCGCGGCGCCGGGCCGGCTGCCGCCGTCGTGCCGCGGATTGCCGCTGTGGGTCGGCTCAGCACGGCATCCGTCCGAACACCTGATGCGGACAGCCGCCGCGCCGGCCGCTCGGATTCCGGCTAAGATGTGCCGATTGGATCTGCCCCCTGGCGCCCGTTGCCGCGGGCGGGGAGTGTCTTTATGCCGACAAGACGCCGCCTGGGTCCGCTGCTGGTCTGCTTCGCCGCGGCCATTCTCGCCTGCGGCGCTCCGGCCTGGGCCATCGAAGGCCGCGTAATCGACAGGCGGACGGGCGAGGCGGTGCGCGGGGCCGAGGTCACCATTCTTGGCCGGACCGGCGCCGTGTTCACGGACGCGGAGGGCCGCTTCACGTGGAGGCCCGACCCGAGGCCGCCCTTCGAGGTCCTGGTGATCCTTCCGGGGGAGCGCTTCACGCGGCCGGTCCTCATCGACGCCCTTCCGGAGTCGGGCCCGCTCATCGTCGGCATCTCGCCGCTCGTCGACGAGACGGTGACCGTGACCGCGGGCGCGGCTCCTGACATCGAGGCCACGCTCGGCAGCGCGACGTCGTTCGTGCCGGCGCGGGACATCGTGAGCCGGCAGCCCGCCAACCTGACGCAGGCGCTCGAGGGCGTGGCCGGCGTGTCGAGCGTCTCCGAGGGCCATGCGGCCGTGCCGGCCATCCGCGGTTTGGCGCGCGGCCGCACGCTCGTCCTCATCGACGGCGCGCGGGTCACGAGCGACCGGCGCGTGGGGCCGAGCGCGACGTTCCTCGATCCGTTCGTGCTGGACGGCGTGGAAGTGGCGCGCGGGCCGGGTTCGGTGGCGTACGGATCGGACGCCTTCGGCGGCGTGATCTACGCCCGCACGCGCCGGGTGGCCCCGGGCTCGCCGCTCGCGGTGCGCCTGGTCGGCGCCGTCGGCTCGGGCGTGCCGCAGCAGCGCGCGGCGGCCGAGATCAGCAAGGGCGTCGCGAAGGGCGGGTTCCTGTTCCAGGCGCACGCTCGCAGCTTCGACGACTACAACAGCCCCGCCGGGGAGGTGTTCAACTCCGGCGCGGCCGATCGCGGCTTCCTGGCGCGCGGCGAGCACCAGGTCGGAAGGGGCATCCTGAGCCTGTCCTGGCAGAGCGACTTCGGCCGCGACATCGAGCGCCCGCGCACCAACTCGCGCACGGTGCGCTTCGTCTATCCCGTCGAGGACTCGCACCGCATCGGCGCCGCCTACGATCTCCGCCAGGCCGGCGGCTTCGAACGCATCGTCCTGAGCGCGTTCGGCGGCCGGTACCGGCAGATGACCGATCAGGACCGCTTCGCCACGGCGTCCAAGGGCCGGTCGCTCGAGCGCGCCGACTACGCCGCCGACGACTTCCAGATTCGCGGCACCGCCGAGCGGCTGGCCGGCAACGCGCGCGTCGAGTTCGGCGTCGATGTCAACGGGCGCGTCGGCGTGCGGGCCACCGACACGGTGCGGCAGTACGGCCTCACGGGCGCGGTGACGAGCGACGTCGTGACCCTGTCGATCGACAACGCGCGGCGGATCGACGCGGGCGCGTACGCCACGCTCGAGGCGGCCCTCGTCCCCGGGGCGATCGTCGGCGCCGGCATCCGCGCGGACCGCGTGTCCACCAGGAACATCGGCGGGTACTTCGGCGACTGGTCCACGGCCCACGGCGCCTTGTCGGGCAGCGCGTCGCTCGCCGTCGGCCTCGGAAAGGGCCTGGCGCTGACGGGCCAGATCGGAACCGGGTTCCGCGACCCGACGGTCTCGGACCGGTACTACCGCGGCCCGACGGGGCGGGGATTCATCACGGGCAACCCCGATCTCGACCCCGAGCGCAGCATCCAGCTCGACGCCGGCCTGCGCTACACCTCGGCGCGCGTGCGCGCGGGGCTGTCGGCCTTCCAGTACCGCATCAACGACCTCATCGAGCGCTACTCGACCTCGACGGATTATTTCTTCTTCCGCAACCGCGGCCGGGCCAGGGTCCGCGGCGTCGAGGCCGAGCTGCACGCGTCGCTTCCGGGCGGCCTCGAGCTCGAGGCGACGGGCGCGCTCACGCGGGGCCTGGCGCTGGACGACCGGACGGCGCTTGACGACATGCCGCCCGCCACGATCACCGCGGGCCTGCGGCGGGCTGTCGCGTCACGGGGCTACGTCCGGGTGCGAGGCGCGTTCTTCGCGAAGGACGACAGGCCGGGGCCTACCGAGATCGTGATGCCCGGCTACACGCTGCTCGACGCGCTCGGCGGCGTGTCGCTGTCGAAGTCGCTTGACCTCAATCTCTCCATCCGGAACCTGCTCGATCGGACGTATCCGGTGAGCCCGGACGCGCGCGCAGTCCTCGCGCCGGGCCTGCACGGCGTGCTCACGATTGCCGCGCGGTTCTGATGGGGCTGGCGAAGGCGGGAGCCGGGGGAAGCAGAGCGGACGCGCGGCGCGTCACCGGCGCCGGAGGAGGAGGGGGGAGCCTCCGGCGCCGGTGATCGCCTGTCGGGATCAGGCCATTTCCGGCAGGCCGAACGACGCGCCCGGGCGCGGCTTCAGCGCGCGGGACTCCTGCGCGCCCTGCCCCTGGTTCGGGTCCGGCCTCGGTGCCCTGACGCGGCCGGGGCCGCCGGGCCCTCTGCGCGGGCCTGCCTGCAGCATCTTGCCGCGCGCGTCCCTAGCCTTCTGGACCTGCTCGGGGCTCAGCAGCGCGAGCACGTCCGCGCGGATCTTCGCCCGCAGGACCGACGCGTCTGCCTGAGCGGCGGCCACCTCGGCCGCCTTCGCGCGGATGGCCGCTTCGTCGAACGTGTCGGCCGAGACGGCCTGATGAAGCGCGGCGGACGCGGCCCCGAGGCGCTCGGCGATGGCCGTCTGCTCGTCGCGGTGCGACTCGACGACAGCCTGGACCTGCTTCCACTGCTCGTCGCTGAGGCCGGCGGCCCGCAGCTCGGGGCCGAGCATCCCGAAGGGGCCGCCCATCATGCCGCCGGGCCCGCCCGGGCCGCCGCGCAGCCACGGGCCTCTGCCCATGGCGCCCGGTCCCATCGGGCCCGGACCCTGCTGGGCGGCGGCGCCGCCGGGGATTTGTCCTTTGGCCTGTCCGGCGCGGGCCATCTGCGCGCTGGCCGCGACGCCGAGTGCGGCGGTCAGCACGGCGACGGCGGCGACGATGACGGCGGTCTTGGCGCGTTCGAGCACGGTTCCTGCCACGGGGGACCTCCTTAGGTTTCCGTTCTTCCTGATCCAATAGACGCGAAGGACGTGGCAGGGCCGGAGCAGGCGTGTGAAATGAGTGTGGCAGGCGGCCGCGGCTCGCACGGGCGCGCCGGGCGCTGGCGGAGGCTGGCCGCCTCGGGCGTGTTCGTCCCGGCCGACGCCGCCGGCGCGTGCCCGGCCGCGGCGCGAGGCTCAGTCGCCGGCGGGCGCGCTGCCGGGAGGCTCCTCCCAGAAGTCGCGCGGCCCCGCGTCGATGCCGGCGAGGGCCTCGCCGCGCAGGATGCGGTCCGCCATGGTCAGGCCCTGGCCGATTGAGTGGTCCATGTTGTTGTACCAGAACCGCCCGCACCGGCCGGCGAGCAGGAGATTGCGGACGCCCCCGAGCGCCCGCAGGCAGGATGCGAGTTCGGCCGGGTAGTCCAGCCCGTAGATGGGATAGGTGTTGCGCACGGGCTCGATGTGCAGCCCGCGGACGTCGTCGGGGCTGCCAATCATGCCCGTCCGCGCCAGGTCGCGCACGATCCCGTCGACGAGCGCCTCCGGCCGGCCCCAGCGCTCGTCCCCCTCCCGGCACGTCACCTCGACGCACAGGCCGCTCATCCCGTCCGGCGCCATGCCCCGGTCGAACGCCGTCGGCGACGACGCGCGCGAGAAGATCTCGTCGCCGCCGAAGTACGTCCACTGGTACGGCACCCTCGGCGGGACGCCAATCTCGAAGTTGTAGAAGAGCGTCGAGAGGAACTCGAGACGCACCGGCCCGATGCCCGCAAGCGCCGCGGCCTCGGTGATCGGGCCCGTCCACACGACGTCGTCGCACGCGATCTCTTCGCCCCCGGCCGCCACCGCCGTGATCCGCCCGTCTCGCAACGTCAGCGCGGTGACCCTGCGGCCGAGGAGCACGCGCCCGCCGCAGTCCCGGATCGCCGAGACCAGCCGGTCCGAGAACTGCCCGATTCCACGCGGGCTGTACAGGAACGTGGTCTCGACCGGCTTCGGCAGGAGCGTCGTCCGGATGAGCGACCAGATCGTGTCGGCCGACGCGCGCTTGTCGATGACGGCCCGGTTCACGCCGGCCCGGCCCCAGTCCCGGTGCAAGTCCGCCGGGTCCGAGCCCAGGAACTTCCGGGTGTAGGGACGGAAGAAGATCTCGTACAGCGTGCGGCCGTACTTGTTGAGCACGTCGGCTTCGAACGACTCGCCGGGCACGCGGCGCCGCGCGACGGCGTCGATCGCGCCGCGCAGCATGACGCTCGGCGGCATCGAGAGGAACACGCTCGGGCGCAGGGGCCACGGGTGGAAGCGCCCGAACATGCGCGCCCCGCTCGACCGCGAGATCTCGATCGCCTGGGACCCGAGGACCTCGCGGACGAACTGCTCCACCCGGCGGTTGTCGGTGTGGAAGCGATGCGGGCCCACGTCGAAATGGAAGTCGCCGTAGTGCCAGGTCCGGGCGAGGCCGCCGGCCCAGGCGTCCCGTTCGACGAGCGTCACGCGCCGGCCCTCGCGGGCGAGCCGGCTGGCGATGGTGAGGCCGGCGACGCCGGCCCCGACAACGACGGTCTGGGTGTTCACTGTACGGAGTAGATGCGGACTTCGGGGTTCTGAAAGACCTTCGTGAACAGATCCAGGCGGCGATCGAACTTCACGCCGGCCTCCGGGTAGTGCTCGAGTTCAACCTGGCCAAGGTACAAGTACCTGATGCCCATGGAGCGCGCGATGCGGTGCGCCAGATCCGGGTCCTCCGTCGCATAAAGCTCGCGGACGCGCTCGCTCGCCCGATGGTAGGCGGGCTCGTCGAGCAGCGAGATCGGAAGACCGGTCGCCATCCGGCGCTCGGCGAACGACGGGATGAGCGTCCAGCTCGCGCGGCCCCGCGCGGTGGGCTCCACCTGGACGGTCTGCCACGGCTTCGTGTGGCGCTTGATCCAGTCGAGCGCCTCCTGTTCGTTCCTCGTCACGACCACGGTCCACGGGAAGCCGGGGCCCATCGTGCGCGTCTCGACATCCTGCGCGTTGATGTAGTCCAGCACCGCCGTCGGCACTCCCGCGAGCGCCACGCCGGCCGCGAGGGCGATTGCGGCCCAGCGCCGGCGATCCCACAGGGCCGCGAAGCCCAACGCGCCGAGGCCCGGCGCCGCGACGAACATCACCTGGCCGGCCCGCCACCCGATCCAGGGCTCGGCCGACGTCAGCGTGACGAAGAAGATCAGCAGGAACGCGGCGACCACGGCGAGCAGGGCCGGCCGCGCGCTGCGTGGCAGGCGCCAGGATGCCGCGAGGCCGGCCAGCGCCGGGGCGAGGATGGGCCCGGCCGCCAGCGGGATGGCGACGAGCGGCGCCCTCATGGCCAGCCTGGACAGCCCGAACCGAAGGTTCGACCCGGCGCCTTCCAGCGTCTGGTTCGCCACCATCCACCCGACGGCGCCGATGACGGGCAGGCCGGCGAGGGCAAGCGTCGCGACCTTCGAGCAGAAGCGTTCGCGGTCGATGACCAGGTCGGCGGCCGCCGCGAGTCCCCACGTGAGGCTGATGAGGCCGCCGGGGAACGGGCTGACCATCAGCGCCAGGCCGAGCGAGGCGCCGCACGCCAGGGCGACGCCGCCACCCATCCGCGCTCCGGCCCTGGCGACGATGACCAGCGCCACCAGGCCGACGGCGCACGCCATGGAGTGGTGGGTGTTGTAGTAGAGCGACCGCTGCAGCCCGTCGATCGTCACCGCCTGGAAGAACCAGTAGGTGGTGGCGTCGACGTTGATCTCGCGAATCGCGGCAAGCGGCGCGCCGCCGCGCAGGCAGCGCTGGATCAAGTACAGCCCCTCCGCGCTCGCTGCCACGAAGGCGAGCGCGACCGCGACGGCCGACGGGCCGGCGCGGCCTCCGCAGGCCATCCACGCGAACAGGAAGACCATGGCGGCGAAGATCATGCCGGTGCCGAGCGCGTTGACCGTGAGCCGGCCGACCCGGTCGGGCAGGATATGGGGCATGACGAGTGCTGCCGACGATGGCGGCACGAAGTGAAGCCAGTAGTAGTGGAGCGTGTCCTTCGCCCGGTACGGATTGCGCGGCGGGTTGTCTGCTTTCTCGAGCTCCGCCGTCAGGGCCATGTGCCACACGAAGTCGGCGGTGAAATAGGCGCGGAACAGCCGCTCTCCGGCCGCGTCGCGCTCGCCGATGCGGGAGAACGGCCGTCCGACAAGCAGCGGCACGAGCGCGACGACCATCGCCAGCGCGGCCGTATCACGGCGGGTCCACCGAGGCAGATCGATGCGCCGGGCCCGTCGCGGGAAGAGCACCGCCCAGATGACCGCCGTGCCGGCTGCCCACGTGACGACTATCGTCTCCGGGCGGGGAACGCCGAGCGCGATGGGAATCCAGAGCAGGAATGCCGTCAGGGGATACCCCAGGGCGAACCCGGCGATCCACGTGGCGCCATGCCTGGCGCCGAACACGTAGGCGGCCACCGGCCATCCCGGGGCGATTGAGGCGACGACGAGAGCGAGACAGACGATCCCGCCCCAGCCCGATCCCAGGCGCCAGGCCAGGGCCAGCACCCACACGCCGACGGCGGCGATAAGAACCGGGGCAGCACGGCCGGCAGTCAGGAAATCCGGAAGGAAGAGGCGACCCCGCCTGTCTGCTGTCGAGGTCCGGTCCGGCATCACCTCAGAAGCTTAGCAGAAACTCCCCTCTCTTTCCCTCTTTGAGCCACTCGCTGGCACGAAGCGGGCCGACAGGGCCGGCCTCGCCGTATAATTGGAGGCGAGGAGGGCGCTCCCGTGACCATCCTCGAGACCGACCGTCTGGCGATCCGGCGGCTGACGCTGGACGATGCGACGTTCGTGCTCCGGCTGCTGAACGAGCCGTCCTTCATCCAGCACATCGGCGACCGCAACGTCCGCAACCTGGCCGACGCGAAGCGGTACATCCTGGCTGGCCCCATCGCCAGCTACCAGCGCCACGGCTACGGCGGATTCCTGGTCGAGATGAAGCAGACGCACCTGCCCATCGGCCTCTGCGGCCTGGTCAGGCGCGACGCGCTCGACGATGTGGAACTGCGGTGCGCGTTCGTGCCGGAGTCGTGGTCGAAGGGCTACGCCTTCGAGTCCGCGTCCGCGATGCTCGGCTACGCGCACGATCGCCTGGGATTGAGGCGCGTCGTCGCCGTCGTGTCGCCCGAGAACAGCGCGACGATCGGCCTGCTCGTGAAGCTGGGCTTCTACTTCGATCGCATGGCGCGTTTGCCCGGCGAAAAGGGCGAGTCGAGGATCTTTGCGCTGAACTTTCCCGAGGCGCTGGCGTAGCCTGGAAGAGAGCAGGAGCCGCGGCGGCCGCCTGCCGCGCCCACTGCGCCTTTCAGCTATGATCGGGCCTCGTCCTGGGCCGGGGTGGCGGAACTGGTAGACGCACGGGACTTAAAATCTCGTGAGGGTGACACCTCGTGTGGGTTCAAACCCCACCCCCGGCACTTCCAACCGCGTTCCTGCCCGCCATTCAACGGCTCCGGGATCTGACCCGGCTCCTCTGACACGGCGTGCGGCTCGGACGCGCCGGTGCCCGTGCCGGCGGCGGCCGGCAATCCGTGACAGCGGCGGGCTTCGTCAGGGGTACCGGCGGGAGGGCCCTGCTCATCGAGGCCGGGGCGGACGCGCCGCCGAGCCTGACCGGCCATGCCTCTCGCTGCGCGTTCAGGGGCGAGGGCGGCTGGGAGGCGCGCGCCGTGCCGCTCCCCCCACGCTGCGGCAGCCGGCCCGAACGTCCGGCGCCAGACGCGCCGGCCGTGCCCCGGCGGATGCTCCTTCGAGAGGGAGAAGCGACGCGCCGCCGTGTCCTCGACCGGGCGCACGCGTCCACGCCAGTTGACTCCCGCATCCTCCAGCGACGGCGTCGATCGCTCGATTTCCGGCCTGATCCCGCGGGAATTGCGATGGCCCGGGCCTTGCACGATACGTTGGCAGAAGGCAGGGCCGGAGCGGCGGCACGGACCAACATCCGAACCACCGCGCGCACGGAGATGGAGGACGCCATGAAACCGACGACGCTCGTCATCGCAGCCGGGGTGGTGGTGGCTGGCCTGGCGCTCGGCGCGCCGGTGCATGCGCAGTCGGCGCGGATCACCGTGGGCGCTGTCTTCAGCACGGGCCCGCAGTACTGGCCGCAGGGCCCGTACCCGGGGCGACCCGGCCCAGGCGCCTACGGAGCCTATCGCGGATTCGGCGCGCGCGAGTTCGCGCAGAACCGCGGCTTCGCCGACGGCTACGAGCAGGGATTCGACGCCGCCGCCGATCGCAACCGCTTCGATCCGTGGCGCGAGCGCTGGTACCGGGGCGGCACGCGCGGATACGACCGCAGCCTGCGCATGACACGCGACGAGTACCGGAGCTTCTACCGGCGCGGCTTCCTGCAGGGCTACGAGGCGGGGTACCGCGACGGGCAGCGCGGCTGGCGCGGCGGCTACGATCGCCGGTGGCTCGACGACTGGCGGAGGGGCTGGCGGTAGTCCGCCGGCGAACGGGGGCGGCTGCATAGGCCGCCCCAGCGCCCTCGCGCCGGCACGTTCATCACGCGCGGCCTGCGACTCCCGAATCCACCGAATCCACACGGCCACCCCGGCAGCGGCCCGGCTCTCCCGTTCCCTAGCCCGCGCGGCCGAGGCCGCCGCTCCGGCTTCGCAGCCGGCATCGAGGCCGGCGTGGCCGCGCCGTCGTCGGCCTCCGTCTGCAGCACGCGCTCGCCGGGCGCCGTAACCGGCACGGGCGTGACAGGGGCGGATGAATCGGCCGAACAGACAGGCCAGGATCCGCCAACCGGACCGGAGCGTGGCACGCACAGGCAGCCAGGCTGGATTTGTCAGAATACCTGACAGATCCTGAGCGAGCCGAAAAGCGGCTCGATCTCCCTCTGCTGACGTATCTGTTTCGATACAAAAGCCTTGTGCGCAACGGGCCGATGAGGCGCCGACTTCCGCCTGGCTGGCGTGATGTTTGCTGGGGCGGCATTCGGGTCGGCTCGCTCCTTCGGCGAGCGCGTCGGTTGGTTGAGTGAAAGCCCGGGCTGCGGTCTGGTGAACGCTTCTCGGTTCGCGGACGGCGCGGAAGCCGCCTTCCGGTCGGCTTCAGCCGTTCAGCGCGAGCGTCACGAGGCTCCAGCTGCTGGCAGGCGGGCGCAGCGGCGCACCGCCGGGAGTCTGTGGACATGGCCATTCCCCCGACTGAGGAGTGGCGAGGCAATACCCTCGACGTCGCCAGGCCGTCTGTCGTGAAGTCCAAGGCCCGCTGCGTGTGGTCGCTCTGGAACTCGGGCACGGTGGCCCACGCCGAGTTGCACGAGCACCCGCTCGGTCACCAGTTGTGCGTCTACCTGGACGGCAGTCTCCTCTTCACGTCGGTCCACGCGACGCGCGAGGCTGCCGAGCGGGAGGCGATGGGCTTGAAGCAGAAGGCGATGGCCGAGGCCTGGACCGACCCCTGGTCGCCCCGCACCGCGGACTGACTCCCCCGCTCGAACCGGCTCGGCGTGCGCCCGGACAGCCCTGCCGGCCTTGATCCGGCTCATCCGGCCCACGCCAGGGCCGGATTGCTCATCGGCCGCGTTCACGCGCCGCGCCGGCCCGATCGCGCTATGCTGCTCCCGTGAAGCGCGGGACGCCGAAAGGGCCGCAGCCGCTGAAACGGAACTGGCTGCCGCTTGCGGCCGTCGCGGCGGGCTACGCCGTGGCCTTCGTCCTCATCCGGCGCTTCACGCCGGTCAGCCTGGATTCGCCGTGGTTCGTCGTGGCCGCGATGGCGTGCTGCCTCGGGCTGCTGTTCGCGGCGCAGCCGGCCGTGATGATCCGGATGCCGCGCCGGCTCCGGACGCTTCGGGCCTGGGAGCGCGAGGGCGGCTTCTACCGCTCGATTGGCGTGCCGGCCTTCGGGCGTCTGCTGCGGCGGACGCCGCTGCGGCTGTTCAACACGGACGTGTATCTGGGCAACGGGCTGTCCCGGGCGGCGAACGTGGCCGCCGAGCTCGAAGCGGCGGAGGCCTCGCACCTGATCGCGGCCGCGCTGCCTCTGCCGTACATGATGAAGATCGCGCTGGAGGGGCGCTGGGCGGCCCTGGCCTGGGTGTCGCTCGCCCAGCTGCTCGTCAACGTCTACCCCGTCCTGCATCTGCGCCTGACGCGGCGCCGCTTCGAGCGCGTCGCGGCCCGGCTGAGCGCGAGCGGCACAGGCCGCCGCGACTGACGCTCCCCCGAAGCGCGCCCCGGCGCGTCCTGCTCCGACTGGCTATCGCGGCCGAGCGCGCTCGGACGCCGTCAGCGAAGCGGGCGCTTCGCCTCCTCCCGGACGAGGGCCACGATGTCCGCCGCGCTCAGCGCGGACCGATGGATGCGCGCGCCCGTCCCATCGAAGCCCTCGCCGGCGCCGTGGATCACCAGGCGGCCCGGCGCCAGGTCGGCGGCTGTCCGGAAGTCGCCGGCGCGGCGCAGGCCGGGGATGTAGACGCGCGCCACGAACTCCTCGTCGCGGCCCGCATCGAAGCCCTTCACGTCGAGCACGGCCAGGCGCGGGGGCGCGATAGCCGACGCGAGCGCGCCGGCCAGGGCCTCGTCGCCGGCGGCCACCAGGACGGCGTTCGGCTCGGCGCGAAGCGCCGAGACGATGTCCGCGACGCGCTGGCTGGCAGGCGTTCGATTGTACGTGTCGAAATGCTTGATCCTGGCGGCCGCCTCCGCGTCGAACGCCGCGAACGCGATCGGGCGGACCGTGAAGCCCGCCGCGCGCAGCGCGTCGCCAGCCCCGCCCACGTCTCCGGCAATCAGAACCGCGGGCCGGCGGCGGGCCGGCGCCCGTGCCGCAGCCCCGGGGGCCGTGGCGCCGGCCCCGCCCGGCGTGACGGCGCGCTCGGCCGCGAAGGCCAGCGCGTGCCGGAGCGCCGAGGCGCGAACCGACAGCGGCGTCGCGGTCAGCTGCTGCCTGGCTGCGCCGATCCACCCCGCCGTGATGGCGTCCGGGGTGAGCGCCCCCTCCGGAAGCGCCCGGCCGTGGAACACGAGCAGGTCCTGCAGGCGATCCACGGAAAATGCCCGCTCTTCCAGCCGCGGCTGGGCCGGCGCGCCCTGCAGCCAGCGCGCCATCCAGGCGTACATCGCCTCTCGGCTGTCCTTGTTGTAGTTGTGCTCGGCCGTGAACCGCACGGCGCTCACGCGATCCTCCGCTCCGAGGAGCGCGTAGATCGCGCGCACCGCCGGATACTCCTTCTCGAGGGTGTCCCTGGTCCAGTCGCCGGTGGCCGACACCATCAGCAGGGGCCGCGGCGCGATCGCCGCGGCAATCTCGACGTTGGTCGTGTCGAGGCGGAGGCCCGGCATGTTCTCGCACAGGCAGCCGCCCTGCATGTGCAGCGAGATCATGTTCACCGGCACGGACACTGCGACGCGCTCGTCCACGGCCGCCAGCAGGAACGTCTGGCTGCCGCCGCCCGACGCGCCGGTCGCGCCGAGGGCGTCCTTGCGGACGTAGGGCAGCGACTGGAGGAAGTCTAGGCCGCGGATGTTGTTCCAGAGCTGCAGCCCGGCCAGGCTCAGGCCCCAGAGGCTTTCGCGCTTCCCGCCGAAGGTGTGCGGCAGCTGGCGGCTGTCGTTGTAGCCCACCATGTCGGGCATGAACACGACCATGCCGAGGCGCGCGAGGTTGATGCCGCGTCCCGGGAGCGATCCGGTCGCCGAGTTCTCGAGCCGGCCGTACGCCCAGTGCCCGTGCGGCGACAGCACCGCCGGGAACGGGCCCTCGCCGGCGGGCTTGTAGAGGTTGCCCGTCACGTAGAAGCCGGGCAGGCTCTCGAAGTAGACCTTCGACACGCTGTAGCCGTCGTGCGTCGTCTCGTCGAAGACGACCGGGTTCAGGGGCGTCTTCGGCGGCATGGGCAGCAGGCCCGCTGACGCAAGCACGTGCTCGCGCAAGTACGCCGCGCGCGCCTCCCAGTCGGCCCGCGACGTGAAGCGCGGCGGCGCGAAGTGGTCGTCCAGGGTGCGGTACTGCGCCGAGGCCGGGGCCGCGGCGAGGAGCGCGAGCATGACGGTGACGGGCTTCAGGTTCCGCATGCGCGGAGGGTATCACGGGAGGCGCCTGGGATCGTGCGTGCGCCCTTTCCAGTTGTCCGGCCTGACCGCGCGGTGAACGAGCAACGAGACGCCGGCCAGGACCAGGCCAGCAAACAAGATCCCGACGGCGAGCGCCATCAGGAGGCTGCCGCGCCGGGTCGGGATGCCGCTGAAGAAGAACCACGGCAAGATCGGCCCGGCGAGCAGGAACGCGAGAGCGAGAACGGCGCAGCCGACGGCCGGCCCGATCCGAGCGAGAGTCGTCGGTGCGGCGCGGACCCTGGGTCTCGCGCCCGGCGTCTCCGGCTGCAGCGGCGTGTCGGGAGCGTCGCTCAGGACGACGACCAGGTCGTAGCGGTCGTGGACGGCTTTGCCGATGGACGGCTCGGTGAGGACGTCGATGTACCACTCAGCCGTCCCGGACGGAAGCACCGGGCCGCTCGGCTTCGCCAGGTACGGCACCACGACCGAAGCCGTCTTCTCCCACAAGATCCTGCGGTTGAGCGAGAGGCCCGTCTCCTCGAACAGGTCTTGCGTCGTGAGCGTCTCGATGCGCTCGACCGGCCTGACCGACATCGTGCCCGGTGTCGTTTCCTGGTCCACGTACCGGCGCTCGCATACCAGCGTGATCTTCAGCCGCGCCAGCCGCGCCGCGGCGCGCAGGCGGATCCTCATCGGCACGATCGCGCCGGGCGTCAGCCGGTGTCCGCCCTCGAGGCTGACGTCCGGCACGGGCGTGAGCGCGCTGAGCGTCCGCCGCATCCGGACGAAGAAGATGGCCGCGCTGACGGCCGCGAAGGCGAGGCCGAAACCGAGCAGCCCGCGGGCGGCGAGCGCGTCCGGCCGGGCGAACACCACCAGCCCGATCTGCCACAGCCCGCAGGCCATCAGAGGCCCGCCCAGCAGGGTCAGGCACCCCGGCGGCAGCGCCACGCGCGGGCGCCGCGGTCTGAGCGCCACGAACGCGCCCGCCGTCTGCGCCGATCCGGCAGGATCCTGCATGCGTGTCTCCGCAGGGGCCGCAGCCCCAGCGCGGTTTCGGCAAACCACCTAGGGGACCGGGCCCCTCGGGGAGAGGCCGGGCCCTTCCGCTACGCGAGCTGGCGGAGCACGTCGAGGAGGCGGTCGGCTTCAGCCTCCTGGTTGCAGACGTGGAACGACACGCGGACGCAGTTGGCGCCCCCCTCGGACACCGGGCGCACCCGGATCTTCGCCTTCGCGGTGCGCTCCATGATCTGCTGCACGGTGCGCGTCTTCATCCGGAAGCCGATCATCGCCGTCCGGAACGCCTCCTCCCGCGGCGAGGCGATCTCGACGGCCGGGATCTCCTGCAGGCCGCGGTAGAACCGCTCGGCCAGCCGGTGGTTGTGCTCCCAGATGCGGCCCGGGCCGATGGCCTGCACGAAGTCGACGGCCGCGCCCATGGCGAAGAAGAGCGCGTCGTTCTGCGACCCGAACTCGTAGCGCTGCGCGTCGGCCTGGAACGCCATCTCGCCCTTGTCGACATCGAACTTCGCCGAGCCCGGCACCAGCGGCCGCAGCGTGTCGAGCAGGCCCGGGCGCACCCACAGGAACCCGGTGCGCTTCGGCCCCATGATCCACTTGTGCGTGCTGCAGGTGTAGAAGTCGGCCCCGCACTCGGTGATGTCGAAGGGCACGCAGACGGGGGCCTGCGCGCCGTCGAGCGCGAGCCAGATGCCCCTCTCGTGCGCGAGCGCGGCGATCTCCTTCACCGGGTAGAGCTGGCCAGTCGTGCACGTGACGTGGCTCATGAAGATGAGCCTCGTCCGGCCGTTGACCAGGGCGGCGACGCGCTCGACGTTCCCCTGCGCCCGGACCAGGTCCGGCTCGAACACCCTGATGACGATGCCGTCCTGCTGGGCGCGGTGCAGGAGCGCCGTGTTGAGGGCGACGTGCTCGTGCCGGGACGTGATGACCTCGTCGCCGCGCTTCAGGGGCAGCCCCGAGGCGATGATGTTGCAGCCCTCGGTGGCGCAGCTGATCAGGGCGAGATCCTCCTTGCGGCACGCCGGCCCGAGCAGCTTCGCCAGCCGCTCTTTGACGCTCCACCAGAGCGCGGCGTCGTGGCCCGCGTTCGGCGCCCGCTCCTCGCTCCTGGTCCATTCCCAGAAGCTCGTCAGCACGGGGAGCGGGCACGACCCGAGCCCGCCGAAGTTGAGGTAGGTCCAGTCGGGATCCAGCACGAACTGGTCGCGGACGACCTTCCAGAGCGCCTCGCCGCTTCCGGCCGAGGCGTCCTGCAGCACGCGCTCGAAGGACGCGGCGCTCGCGAGGGAGGGAACGGCGAAGCCGCCGACGGCGGCCGCCAGGCGTTTGAGGAACTCCTTGCGGTTCATACCGCCGGATCCTACAGCAAGACGCCGATGGCGCATCGTCGGGGCAGGGGCCGGCCCGGGACGCGGGCCTCCGCGCGGAACAGCCCCCACAAGCAAAGAGGCCGGGGCAGAAGCCCCGGCCTCCTTGTCGAACGACGATGGGCGCGCGCGGCGGAACGGCCGCGGCGCGCGCCGTTCAGCGTGCTACCACGCCACGCGGAAGCCGAGCTGGACGCGGCGCGGCGTGAAGACCGCGGTGTAGTCCACGCTGCCCGGGTTGTAGAGCATGAAGTTCGGCGACGTGATCGACGTGTTCGGCGTGCCCCAGTTGAAGTGGTTGAACACGTTGGTCACGTCCAGGCGGAACTCCGGCGAGAAGCGGCCGACCCTGAATGCCTTGAAGAGCGACATGTCGAGGGCCCACTGCGCCGGCCGGCGGAAGTGGTTCCGCTTGGTGTTGCCGAAGCCCTCGAGGCCGAGGCCGCTCGGCTGCGAGAACTTGCCCTTGTCGTAGTACGGCGCCGTGAAGTCGCTCGGCTTGCCGATCGCTTCGGGCTTGCCGCTGTAGTTGATCAGGATCGAGCCGCAGCCCTGGCAGGCCATGGCGTTGTTCGTGCCGCCGATGCTGTACGGCGTGCCGGTGAACCACCGCGCCACGCCGTTCCACTGCCAGCCGCCGAGGATGGTGCCCGCGGCGTCGGTGCGATCCTTGAGGAACGGCAGCTCGTAGACCCAGGCGAAGCTGGCCACGTGCGTCCGGTCGAAGCCGGCGATGGCGAAGTTGTCGTCGTACTTCGGCAGGTAGTTCCAGGTCAGGCCCGTCCACCCGTCTTCGTCAGCCATGTTCTTGGACTGGCTCCAGGTGTACGCGCCCTTGAGCAGGAGGCCGTTCTTGAACGGCCGGTTGAGGGCGACCTGCAGCCCCTTGTACCGGCTCTTCGTCCGCGAGCCCCAGTCCGTGATGGCCGACGTGCCGAACGAGCTGTAGTAGGCAGCAGCGCTGCCGCCGCCGCCCGGCCGGCCGACGTTCACGTTCAAGTCGGCGTAGCCGCCGTCGGTCGCCGTGCCCACGTAGGCCACCTCGAGGGCGAGGGCCATCGGGAGCCGGCGCTCAACCGTGACGTTCCACTGCTGGACCGTGCCGCGGTCCACCATGTCCGGGTTTGGCGAGCGGATGTACACGCCGCTCGGCAGGATCACCTGGCCGGTGGAGGTGTCGGGGAGCTGCACGAGCGGGATGCCCCGGTTCAGCGTGGTGACCCAGTCGTAGGTCCCGAGGGAGTTGGCGTTGTTGTTGACGTCGAACGGGTAGGATCCGCGCATCGGGCGCGACCACGGCAGCGGGTTCTTCGTGATGCCGTAGCCGGCGCGGAACACGGTGTCCTCGTTGAGGCGGTACGCCGCGCCCAGGCGAGGCTCGATGTAGAACGCCTTGTAGTTGAGACCGGGGTTCTTCGGCTGGCCGCCGACGCCGCCGAGCGTCACGACCCGCGTGGTGTAGTTGAGGATCTCAATGCCCCGGCCGTTGGCCCGCTCCATGAGCGGGTAGTAGTCGAAGCGGGCGCCGGCGCTGACCGTCAGCTTCGGCGTCACCTTCCAGCGATCGCGGACGTAGAAGGCGAACTGGTTCTCGCGCCCCGACATGTCCTCGGTCTGGGTGTCCTCGGAGTACGACTGCGCCAGGCCCATCAGGTACGCGGCCCAGCTGTTCCAGCCCGGCGACGTGTAGCCCACGGCGCCCGTGGTGTTGTTCGAGAACCCGAAGCCGCCCTTGAGGCCGTACGAGCCCCACTCCGCCTGGCGGTGGTTGAGCTCCAGCCGCACGAAGTCGAAGCCCACGCGCATCTCGTGCTTCGTGAAGACCTTCGTCACGCCGATGGAGCCGGAGTAGCTGGTCTCCTTGCGGAAGAGCGGTAGCCAGCTCGCCGTCCCCGCGCCCACGGCGTAGGTGGCGCCCATGTAGGGCAGACCGCTCTCGCGGATGTCGTTCGGGTTGTTCACGCCCGGGATGCCGGCCTCGAGGCCGTAGTTCGTCCCGTAGTCAGGCGGGAACAGGTCCTGGTTCTGGCGGCTCATCCCGATGTTGGCGTCGAGCACCGTCGTCGAGTTGAGCGTCCAGGTGGTGCCAAAGGTCGTCAGGTAGACCTTGGTGTCGCCGCTCGGGGGGTTGTCGAACCCGAGGTAGAAGTTGTTCCCAGAGCCCTTGTTCTTCATGTAGCCGAACTTGCCCCAGACCATCGCGTTCGGCGTGATCTGGTAGTTCAGCTTGACGTCGTAGTTGTCGCGGGTCTGGAATTCCGTGCGGAGCTGCGTGTAGTCGTCGAGGAGGAGGTTCGAGTTGAGGTCCTTGGTGCTGTTCACCGCCGGCAGGAACCTGAGCAGTTTCTGCGCGATCGGGTCCAGGTACTGCGACGGGATGATGTTGTCCGTCCACTGCTCCCGCGCGGCGCCGGTCAGATCCGAGAACGGGTTGAACAGCTTGAAGGTCGGATACGCCGCCGCCACCTCGGAGAAGTCGCCTGCGCGCATCTTCGCGGTCGGGACGGAGTAGGTGTACGTCGTCGGGCGCTTCGTGTCGTAGCGCTCCCAGGACGCGAAGTAGAACAGCTTGTTCTTCAGGATGGGCCCGCCGAGCGTGCCGCCCAGCGTCTTCGTGTCCACTGCCGCCTTCGGCAGGTCGAAGTACTTGTTGTAGTAGGTGTTCGCCGTGAGGCTGTCGTTGTTCAGGAAGTAGAACGCGGAGCCCCGCAGCGTGTTCGTGCCCGACTTGGTGATGACGGTCTGGGCGGCGCCGGCCGCCATGCCCGTGTCGGCGTCGAAGCTGTTCGTCGCGATGTTGACCGTGTCAATCGACTCGGCCGACTGCACGTACATCGCGTGGTGCGGCAGCCACACGTTCACCGACACCGCGCCGTCCACGCGCGTGGTGTTGGCGTTCGGCTGCGTGCCGTTCACCCAGGTGCGCAGCGAGCGCGCCGGCGTGTCGAGCTCGGCGTTCTGCAGCTGGGTTGGCGTCGCGCCAGGAACGAGGTTGAGCAGCGCCTGGTAGTTGCGCCACTGGTTCAGCGGCAGGTTGACCACCGCCTTGGACGAGATCTCGGTGTTGAGATCCGCCTTCTCCGTCTGCAGCAGCGTGCTCTCGGCCACGACGTTGACCGTCTCGGCCAGCTGCCCGATCTGGAGCATCAGATCGGCGCGGATGACCTGGCCGGCGCCCACGGCGTACCCGGTCCGGACGAGCTCACGGAACCCCTCGAGGCTCGCCTTCACGTCGTACGTGCCCGGCGGCAGGTTGCGGAAAGTGTAGTTGCCTTCCGCGTCCGTCACCGTCTCGGTGGCGATGTTGGTGCCCGTGTTGGTGGCGGTCACCGTGACCCCAGGCATGGCTGCCTTCTGCGGGTCGGAGACCGTCCCGGTGATGGACCCGTACAGGGCCTGGGCAGCCGCCGGCACCGGTGCCAGTACCAGGGCTGCCGCGGCGGCGATGAGGAGCATCGCAGCCGCCGACTTCGCGAATAACCGGACCATAACCCTCCCTCCAAGCCCCCACTCGCGTCGCCGGCCCGACAGTCGGGCCGCGACAGAGCGAGGCAAGCGCTCATGGGGGCGCGCACCGAATAGCATAGGACACAACCCCGCGAAAATCCAGCGGGGAGGCAAAAGCCCTCACGAGCCCGCCTGGCGACCGCGGTTTTCGGCGCCGCGCGGCCGTCCTGCCCGGCGTCCCCGCCCTGCCCGGCGCCCCCGCCTTGGGCCGCGACTCCCCCTAGGCTACGGCCCCCCCTGCCCCGCGCGGCCGCCTTGCCCCGCGCGGCCGCCCTGTCCCGCGCGGCCGTCCTGCCACGCGCCGCCGCCGACAGCCAGCCCGGCCCCCGCCGGCCCGAAACCGGAACGCTCGGACAACCGGGCGGAAAAGGATGCTGCAATCGCATAACCCTCGGCCGATCCGCGCTATTATCCCCGCCCATGACCAGCCCGGCTTTCACGAGCCGCCTCCCCCGGGCGGCGGCTGTCGCCATCGTCCTGGCGGGCGCGCACGGCCTGACGCCGCCGACGCACAGCCCCGCCGACGCAGCCGGAGCCCTGTCCGAGCGGGTGATGATCCGCCGCGATGTCTTTGGCATCCCGCACATCGTCGCTGAAACGGAGGAGGCGGCCGGGTTCGGGCTCGGATACGCGCAGGCGGAAGACCACGCGGCCGAGATGGCGAAGCGCTTCCTCGCCGCGCGCGGAGACGCCGCGAAGCACTTCGGCGCGTCCTTCCTGGAGAACGACCTTGCCGCCAGGCGCGTGGACAACCTCGGCGAGAGCCGGCGCGCGCTGGCCACGCTGGACCGGACGTTCCGCGGCGTGCTCGACGGCTTCGCCGCTGGGTTCAACCTGTACGTGCGGCAGCATCGCGACGCGCTCCCGCCATGGGTCGGCGAAGTCACGGCCGCGGACGTGCTGGCCCTGACGCACGCCGATTACCCGGCGGATGTCGCGTCACCCGACCTCGTCCGGGCGCTCCAGCGTAAGTACCCCGAAGAGGCCGCCCGACCGGCGCCGGGCCCGATCGAGGGGCGCGAGATCGCGGGACCGCGGGCAGCAGCCGGGGCAGGCGGCACACCCGAGCGCTCGGGCGGCGACATCGGGTCGAACGCCCTCGCGCTCTCGGGCCGTCGGACCGCGAGCGGCGCGGCGATCCTGCTCGGCAACCCGCACCTGCGCTGGGAGTCGCTCTACTGGGAAGCGCACGTGAAGGTGCCGGGGCGGCTGGACTTCTACGGGTCGACGCTCGTCGGGTTTCCCTGGCTCCGCGCCGGGTTCAACGATCGTCTCGGCTACGTCCAGACGAACAACACGTCGGACAACAAAGACGTCTTCGCGCTGAGGCTCGACCCGGAACGGCGCGACCACTACCTCTTCGAGGGAAGGCCGCGTCCGCTGGCGCGCGTCGACGTCGCCGTGGACGTCAGGCGGGACGATGGCACCAGGGCCACCGAGCGGCGGACCTACTGGCAGTCGCACCTCGGCCCGATCGTCTACCGGACCACGACGGCGGCGTTCGCGCTCCGCTCGACGGGCGCCGACGCCTGGAAGTGGTTCGAAGGCTTCTGGCGGCTGAGCCACGCCCGGTCGCTGCGCGAGTACCTGCTCGTGATGTCCACGCGGTTCTCGCCCGAGTCGAACTACACGTACGCCGACGCGGACGGGAACATCTTCTATCTCTGGAACTCGCGCATCCCGAAGCGGGTGCAGGACGGCACGGACTACTCCCTCGACGTGCCGGGCGCGACGAAGCGGTACGCGTGGGGCTCGCTCCATCCCACGAAGGACCTGCCGCAGCTCCTGAACCCCGAGGGCGGGTACATCCAGAACGCCAACAACCCGCCGTGGTTCGTCTCGATGCGCCCGCAGCTGGATCCGGCGCGCTACCCGGCGTACTTCGAGAGGGGCGAGCTGGCGCTGCGGCCGCAACTGGCGCTCGACCTGATCGAGGCGCGCGAGACGTTCTCGGTGGACGACGTCGTCCGGCTGAAGTACGAGCCGCGGCTGCTGGTGGCCGAGCGCGTCGTGCCGGCGCTTCTCACGGCGCTCGACGCGCGCCTGACAGGCCGCGAGAACGGGGCGCCCGGCGCGGGACGGACGCCGGCGGCGCCCGGCACGTCCGACGCGGGAGACGCGGGCGAGTTGGTCCAGGCTCGGGCCGTGTTGAGGGCGTGGGATCGAAGAGTGTCGGCGTCGAGCCGGGGCGCGGTGCTGTTCCAGCGCTTCTGGGAAACCTACCGGGCCGAAGTGCGGCAGCCGTATGCCGAGCCATGGGACGCGGCAAGGCCGACTGACACCCCCCGCGGGATTGCCGATCCCGATGCGGCGCTGAAGCACCTCGCCGAGGCCGTCCGCTGGACGCGGGCGGCGTACGGGGCCGCCGAGGTCGCATGGGGCGACGTGAACCGGTACCGGTTCGGCGGCGTCGACCTGCCCGGCGAAGGCGCGAGCGGCCTGCTCGGCGCGTTCCGGGTGCAGCAGTTCGATGAGGTGCCAGGCGCGTCGGACGCGGCCGGCGCGTCAGACGCCGCACGCGGGAGGCGGGTCCGCGTCGCCGGGTGGGCCGCAGCCGATCGGCAGCTCGCCGGATCGGGCGACGCCTGGGTGTTGCTGGTTCACTTCACGCGGCCGATCCAGGCGTACTCGGTGCTGGCCTACGGCCAGACGACCGACCGCGCGTCCCCGCACAGCCGCGATCAGATCGGGATCTTCGCGAAGCGGGGACTGCGGCCGATCTGGTTCACCGACGCCGAGGTCTCGGCCCACCTGGAGCGCGCGTACCGCCCCACCGACACAGAAAGGGGTCGGGACGAATTACGCAACGGCACGTCCGCGAAAGACGATTTTGTCGTAACAGAATCGTCGTGCAAACAGGCGCCGTTGCGTAATTCGTCCCGACCCCTTCACTAGAGGTCCCGCCGGGCGAAGACGAGATACGCGAGAGCGGCGGTAGCCGCCCCGGTGCCGAGCAGGACGGCGATGTCCCCGAGGGGCAGCGGCTTGCCAATGACAAGATCGAGCGGGTTGTAGTAGTGGAACGGCGACAGTCTCGCGGCGCCGCGCGCGGGCTTCCAGAAGCGCGCGAGATAGTCCACGAGCATCAGGGCCGCCGCCGCCGATCCGGCCATCGAGGCTGCGACGGCCCGCCGCCTGGCCGCGGCGCCAATCGCCAGCGATACGCCGCCCCAGCACGCGAGCACGCACCACAGGCTGAACGCGAGCTTCCAGACGAGCGACGAGGCTGGCTTCGATGCCTCCGCCGGCCCAACCAGCCAGAGACCGAAAAAGGTTCCCACGGCCATCGCCGCTACGACACACGCGGCGCCGCCCGCGAGGAGCACGATGCTTCGCGTCATCACGGCGCCGCGCGGCACCGCCCGCGCCAGCACCAGGTCGGCGAATCCCGTCTCCACCTCTCCGGCAGGCTCGGTGGCAATGGCGATGACCAGGCCGACGAGCACGGCGACAATGGCCACGTGGTAGTAGCCGAGGGCCATGATGCCCGGGAATGACATCATCGACACGAGCACCGGTCCGAAGAGCTCGCGGGCGAAAGGCGGGATGAGCCCGAGGATCTGCTGGAACATGCCTTCCCGCTGCAGCTCTCGTGCCGCCAGGCACAGCAGCACCTGGAACGCGCCGAGCGCGGCCGCCGCAATCGCCACTGGCGCCCTGAACCGGCGGGCTGAGTGCCGCACGAGGGCGGCGGTCTCCCGCGTCACTGCTGCCCCCGGTAATACGCCATCACGACGTCCTCGAGGCGCGGCTCGCGCACCTCGAGATCGGCCACGGGCAGGCCGCCCAGCGACTCGACGACGGGCCCGATGCTCCCGTACGCCCGCACGATCCAGCGCGCGGCGGCAACTTCCACGATCTCGATCGACGGCGGCCAGGCGGACGGCGGACCCGCGACCGGGCGGCGGAACGTGACGCGCACCAGACGCGGCGCCGTGCGGCGGACTTCGCCGATCGGCGCCGTCAACACCAGCTCGCCGGCGCGAAGCAGCCCAATCCGGTCGCAGACGCGGTCCACTTCCGACAGGACATGCGACGACAGGAACACCGTCGTCCCGCCCGCCCGTGCGTCAGCCAGCAGCTCGTAGAACGCCTCCTGCATGAGCGGGTCGAGGCCTTCGGTCGGCTCGTCCAAGAGCAGGACGGGCGGGTCGTGCTGGAATGCCGCGACGGCGGCGAGTTTCCGCTTCATGCCGGTGCTGTATTCGCGGATCGGGCGATCGAGATCGGCGTCGTCGAGCGCCATCCGCTCGCACAGCTCGCGCTGCCGGTCTGCGCGCACCGCGCCTCGAGCGAGCTCTGCCAGCACCCCGAGCGCGCGCCGACCGGTCATGTCACGGTAGAAGCCGATCTCTCCCGGCATGTAGCCGACAAGCGCGCGCGCTGCCAGACCATCGGCTTGGCAGTCGTGGCCGAGGATCTCCGCCCGGCCGGCGGTCGGCCGCAGCAAGTCGAGGAGCATTCGAATCGTCGTGGTCTTGCCGGCGCCGTTCTGGCCGAGGAAGCCGAACACCTGTCCGGGCTCAACCTGGAGGTCGAGCGCCCGCACAGCCACGAGGCGGCCGAACCGCTTCATGAGGCCACGGGTGACGATGGCGGGAGGTTCAGGAATGCTCACGAGTCTAAGGGGTCGGGACTCTTTTCGCAACGCCGCTCTGTCGAGCGACGGTTTTGTCAGCGCCGGTCTGTGCCACCGTCGATGACGACAAAACCGTCGTTGCCTGGCGTGCCGTTGCGAAAAGAGTCCCGACCCCTTATGTTGGCGGATGCGATGCTCTACGACGTCCTGGTGAGCCTGGCGCGTCCTTTGGGCTGGTGGGGCCGGATGCGCGTGGACGGCCTCGAGCACCTGCCGGCCGAGGGGCCCGTGCTGCTCGCGCCCAACCACGACAGCCAGATGGACCCGGTGCTGATCTCGCTCGCGGCACTGCCACGCCGCATGCTGCGCTATCTGGCTGGCGACGACCTGTGGAGGATTCCACTCGTCGGGGCCGTGCTCGACGGCATGGGCCAGATTCCGATCACGCGCGGCCGCGGCGACAGGCGTGCCCTGGAGCGGGCAGTGGACGCGCTGAAGGCGGGCGATGCGGTCACGGTGTTTCCCGAGGGCCGGCTGTCCTGGGGGCAGCGCCTGCGCGCGCGCAGCGGCCTGGGGCTGCTCGCCGGATGGGCACCCGAGGCGAAGGTAGTGCTCTGCGCGATCACCGGTTCCACCGATTTCGTCCGGTTCCCCACGCGGCCGCGCGTCACCGTGTCGTTCTTCCCACCGGCCACCGGCGGCATCCGTCCGGGCGAAGAGCCGGCGGCGTTTTCCGCCCGCATGCTGCAGGAACTGCGCGCCCGCGCGCCCGTCACCCCGGCGGGGCGCAAGCGCATCATCGGCGGCTCGCCGAAAGTGCGCCGGACGCTCGCGCGCAACAGGACGCTCAACGAGCTGCCGCCCGAACCGCCGCCGCCCCTTTCATCCGCGCCGCCTCCTCAGCCAGGCGAGCAGATGGGCGATTGAGTCCGGGCGCAGTCTTCTCCCCGTTCCGCCACAACGATCACACCGCGACCCCGCAAGCACATACGACCGCGCCAAGGTCGGCCAGGCGCCCGCCACGATCGACCCTGGCGATCGCGGGTCCCTGTCGCGGCAGGCCGAGGCCTCCCCCGACGCGGCGCAGGCCCGCCCGCTGCGGGCGAAGGCGGCGTTCATCGAAGCCGCCGCCGCGCTCATCACCCCTGCGCTCGCGACGACGAAGCCGGCGCCCCGGCCGCCCGGCGCGCCACCCGCTACCTGACGAGTTTCAGCAGTTCCGCGACGGCCGCCTCGAGCTGCTGGTCCCTGCCCTTGCCGACGACGGCATAGTCGTTCATCAGGCGGAGGTCGGGCTCGGTCTGCAGGTTCTCCAGGTACTTGTCCGTCGTCGAGTCCTTCACGCCGACCCCCGGCACGCCCCAGCGCAGGCCGTCCTGCAGCATGTCCCAGCCCGCGAAGGTGCAGGTCCCCGGGACGGGCATCCCCACGAGCGGGCCGATCTTCAGCGCCTTGTAGGCGTAGGCGTAGCAGTGGCCGTCGCTGTAGTTCGCCTCGCCGGCCAGCGAAACGCTCGGCTTCGTCCAGCGGAAGTTGGGCTCGAACCCGTTGCTGCGCGTGTCGGTCGTGTACTCGAAGAACCGCTTGCCGCTGAGGAACATCGCCAGGTCCGCGACCAGGTCGCCGCCGCCGTTGAACCGGGTGTCCACGACGAGCCCCTTGCGGAGCGCGTACTTGCCCAGCGCCTCTTCGAACGTCGTGCGGTAGGCGCCGTCGTTCATGCCCGGCACGTGGATGTAGCCCAGCTGCCCGCTGCTCAGCCGGTCCACCTCGGCCTGGTTCCGGCGCACCCAGCGCGCGTAGAGCAGCCGGTTCTCCTCGGCGAGCGTGACGGGCTTCGCCACGATCTCGGCTTTCTTGTCCCCGGTGGCGACGACGAGCAGCACGGGCTTGCCGGCCTTGCGATTGAGGCACTGCGCGATGTCGGTCGCGGGCGTGATGGCCTGGCCGTCCACCGCCTCGATGATCGAGCCGGGGGTGACGCTCATCCCGGCCTTGTCGAGGGGGCCGTCCTTGACGACCTCCACCACCTTCATGCCGGGGCCCGTGTACGCCTGGTCGTAGAACACGCCCAGCGCGCCGGTGGCATCGTCGGTCGGCGACGAGGGGGAGAAGGTCGAGCCGCTGTGGCTGACGTTCAGCTCGCCCAGCATCTCGCTCAGCAGCTCGGCGAACTCGTGGTTGTTCCCGATGTGCGGCAGGTGCTTCGCGTACATGGGGCGAATGGCCTGCCAGTCCACGCCGTGGAAGCCGGCCGTGTAGAAGGTGTCGCGCGTCCGGCGCCACACGTGGTCGAACATCGCCTCGCGCTCGGCGTCCAGGTCGGCGACGACTTCGCCGCTGATGCCGATGCTCTGGCGCGTGCCTCCCGCCGGATCGATCTTCGACAGGCTGCCGTCGGCTAGGAGGAAGATGGTCTTCTGGTCCTTGTCCCAGGCCAGGCTGCCGCCGCTGCTGTTCAGCGCGACGAGCATCTTCGTCTCCTGCGTTCGAAGGTTCGTGGACCAGAGGTTCGCGTGCTTCTCGAAGCGCGCCAGGTAGTACAGCGTGTCGCCGTCCCGGCTGACCAGGGCGTCCGAGAGCGCCGAGGAATGGATGGTCAGCCGCGCTTTCCGGATCTCCAGGCCGTCGAAGTCGACGACGACCTCCTCGACCTTCGCGTCCTTCGCGGCGTCCTTCTTCTCCTGGTCCGCCCCGGCCTTGGGCTTGTCCTTGTCCTTCTGCTCCTCGGCCTCCTTCACCAGGGCGTATTCCTCTTTGGTGAGGCGGAACCGGTCCCAGGCGTCCTTCGTGAAGAACATCGCGTACGCGTCGCGCTGCGCGGCGCCCGACTGGGCGACCGACTTCAGGCCGTCCCGATTGCTCAGCCAGAGCATGGCCTTGCCGCCCAGGATCCACTCGGCGGCTCCATCGTCGAACCCGCTCTGCGTGAGGTTGGCCGCGGCGCTCTTGCCGTCGGCCCGGACGAGCCCGACCTCGCCCGGGGCGATGCCGGGGATGGCGTAGTCGAAGAGGATCCACTTGCTGTCCGGGCTCCACCGGTAGTGGAGCGAGCCGCTCGAGAAAATCTCTTTGTCGGTCAGGATCGTCCGCGCCTGCTTCGACTCGAGGTTCAGCACCTTCAGGGTGTTGCGGTTCTCGAGGAACGCGATCTCTCTGCCGTCGGGCGAATGCCGCGGCTGGGTGTTCTGCTGCGCGTTGACGACGAGCGGCGTTTCCTGGACGAGGGTGGACGCGTAGAAATACGGCTCGGCGTCGCGCGCGCGGCGCGCCTCGTAGATCGCCCAGCGCCCGTTCCGCTCGGAGGCGTAGACGAGGGCCTTCCCGTCGGGCGAGAAGCTCACGCCGCGCTCGTCTTCCGGCGTGGCCGTGATCCGCTTCGTCACGCCTCCCTCGACGCTCGTGACGAACACGTCGCCGCGCGCGATGAACGCGATTTCCTTGCCGCTCGGCGCGACGGCCATCTCGCGCGCCCCGCCCGTCACGGGGATCACGCGCTCGCGGTTCGCCTTCGCGTCGGCGGCAATCGCGATCTCGACCTTGCGCGGGGCACTGCCCGGCGTCATGGTGTACACGCCGCCGTCGTACCCGAAGCACAGCACGTCGGTGTCCGACGCGCTCAGGAACCGCACCGGCGCCTGCGTGAACGAGGTCAGCCGCTCCGTCGCGCCGCCGTCCAGGCTCATCCTGTGCACGTTGAACGAGCCGCTCTCCTCGCTGAGGTAGTAGAACGCCCGCTCGCCGGCGGCGAAGACCGGGCTGCGGTCCTCGCCGGCGAACGTCGTGAGCCTGCGGTGCAAGCCGGTCCGGGTGTCGCAGACCCAGATGTCCCGCGCGATGGCCGACGTGTGGTGCTTGCGCCAGGCGTTCTCCCCGCCCTTCTTGTCGTGGTACAGCAGGAGCCGCCCGTCCCGGCTGAACTTCGCGTCCTCGGCCGGCGTGGTCAGCAGCTGGATGGGCCGCCCGCCGGCCGCCGCGACCTGGTACAGCTCGGGCTGCGACGCCGCAGGGAACTGGCGGTTCTCCGCCGCGTCCATCCTGGCCGCCCCGAAGACGACGGCCGCGCCGTCGGCCGTGAAGGCGTAGGGGTACTCGGGCGCCGAGTGGAAGGTCAGGCGCCGGGCCTCCCCGCCGGCGGCGGGCATGACGAAGACGTCGAAGTTCCCGTAGCGATCGCTCGCGAAGGCGATCTGCCGGCCGTCGCGGCTCCACACGGGCATGAAGTCGTGGGCCGGGTGCGCGGTGAGCGGCGCGGCCTCGCCTCCGCCCGCGGCCACGCGGTAGAGATCGCCTTTATAGGTGAAGACGATCGTCCTGCCGTCCGGCGAGATCGCGGGATAGCGCAGCCAGCCGGGCCCGGGCGTCGACGGAGCGGCAGCCGGGGGCAGGGCGGACGGTGCGGCGGCGCCGCACGCGAGGAGGCAGAGGAGCGCGAACAGTCTCGTGTTCATGGGTCTCGGACTCGAAGAAGGCCGGCAGTCGGCAATCCACGGCATGGCAGCGCCGCCTGGCGCGGGCGGGGCGCCTTCATCTCAAAAGAGGGGCCGAATCAGTTTCGGGGCCAGGAAGAGCGCCGAATACCGGACGATGCTCCCGGCCGCCACGACGAGGACGAACGCGATCTGGGGCAGCCTCAGCGTGCCGGCGATGACGCTGGTGGGATAGAGCGGCGGCACCGCGAAGGCGGCGCTGCTCAAGACGACGCCGAGGCTGGCGTGCGGGTGCCTCGCAAACGCCTCGGCGGCCCTCGACGTCGCGGTCCGCCTGACCCAGGAGATGTTCAGCGTGCCGGTCCCGGCGAGGTAGAGGATGTACTTCGTGATGGCCTGGCCGAGCACGCCCAGGCCGACGATGGGGGCAATCGGGGCGTTTGTCAGCGTGGCCACGGCCAGCACGAAGACCTCGAAGCTGAGGACGTACGGCACGAGGCCGCTCACGAGCGCGACGACGAACGTCGTCGCGTACAGGGCGATCGCGCCCAGGCTGCGCAGCTGCTCGAAATCCACTCGCGTCAGGCCCTCTCCCGGCAGGTCGGCCCGCGGGAGCACCAATTCTAGCCGGATGGGCTCGGCCGGGCCAGCGCGGGGCGCGGCCGGACAGGGGCGGGCGAACGGCTCGCCGGCGGTGCTCTCGCCTCCCCTCGCGCGTGGGCCTAGCGTTCAACCGGCTTGATGATCGTCGTCCCGGCGAAGGCCTTCTTCACCGCCTCGGCATCCGCCTTCGACCCGACGAGGTCGCCCCAGTGCATCGGGATGAGCACCTTCGGCTTGAAGCCGTTGGCCGCCGCGGCCATCTCCGCCGCCGTCATGGTGTAGGTGCCGCCGCACGGCATCATCGCGACGTCGATGTTCGCCAGCGCGAGCATCTCGGGAATCGCGTCCGTGTCGCCTGAGTGGTACACGCGCGAGCCGTCCGACAGCGTGATGATGTAGCCGAGCCAGCCGCTGGCCCTGGGGTGGAACGGCTTCCCGACGTTGTAGGCTGGAACGGCCTCCACCCTGATCGGACCCGCCGCGAACGTCCCGCCGGAAGCGGCGATGACCACCCGTCTGCCTTTCAGTTTCGCGGCGACGTCGGCGGGCGCCACGAACACCGTGCCGGGCTGCTCGATGCGCGCGATGTCCCCGGGCGAGAAGTGGTCCGAGTGGCCGTGCGTGACGAGCACGACTGCGGCCTTGGGCGCGAGCGCGGGCAGCTTCCACGGATCGATGTAGATCTGGGCCGCCCCGTCCTCGATGCGGAACGAGGCGTGCCCGAGCCAGTGGATGTGATCGACGGTCATGGGCGCCTCCGGCAGGAGCAGCCACAGGCAGGCGAGGGCGATTGGGCGCTGGATCATGGCGCGCACCGCGCGTGTCGGGGCCGGCTGGGGCCGGCGGCCCTGGACGCTGCGCCGATCATATCCTCCTTCGCGGCGGGTTGAGCGCAGGCGCGGGGCCGCACGAGCGGGCGGACGCCGGGTTCTCCAGGGGGGCGCCCCATTCGGGGGGCGCGGGGCCGCGCGAGTGGACGGGCGGGGGGCATTCTGAGGTAAACAACTCAGTGCGCCGGGTTGGCCGTCATGACGGGGGGTGCCATGTCCGCGAGAGTCGCACCGGTTCTGGCCGTTCTGCTGCTTGCCGCCGCCGCACCGCCGCGGCTCGCGGGCCTGTCCGCGCCCGCGCAGTCCGCGCCCGCGCAGTCCCCGTCCGCCCAATCCCCGCCCGCGCAGTCCCCGTCCGCGCCGGAGTGGGAGGACCCGGGGATCTTCGCCGTGGGCGCCGAGAAGCCGCGCGCGGCGTTCGTGCCGCACGCCGACCGCGGCGGCGCGCTCGCGCGCGACCGGACGCGCTCGCCGTACTTCCGGCTGCTGAACGGCACCTGGAAGTTCCGCTGGGCCAAGAACCCGTTCTCGCTGCCGAACGGATTCGAGTCGCCTGCCTACGATGACGCGGACTGGGATCCGATGCCGGTGCCGTCCAACTGGCAGGTCGTGGGCGCGAACGAGGGCCGGCCGTACGATCGGCCGTTCTTCACCAACATCAAGCACCCGTTCAGGGCCGACCCGCCGCGCGTGCCGCACGACGACAACCCCGTCGGCCTGTACCGCACGGCGTTCGAGGCCCCCGCGGGATGGCGCGGCCGCTCGGTGTTCGTCCACTTCGCGGGCGTGCAGTCGGCGTACTACGTGTGGCTGAACGGGACGCGGATTGGATACCGCGAGGACGCGTTCACGCCGGGCGAGTTCGATCTGACGCCGCACCTGCGGCCCGGCCGGAACGTGCTGGCGGTCGAGGTGCTCCACCACTCGGACGGCAGCTATCTCGAGGACCAGGACTACTGGCGGCTGGCCGGCATCTTCCGCGACGTCTATCTCGTGGCGCAGCCCGCCGTGCGCCTCCGGGACTTCGTGGTGCGCACGGATCTCGACGCCGCGTACCGCGACGCCGCGCTCGAGGTGCGTGCGTCGCTCGAGAACCGGTCCGGCGCCGCCGCCCGCGGCCATGCGCTCCGCGCGGCGCTTGTCGGGCCGGACGGCCGCGAGGTCTTTGCCGCGTATCTGGCCGGGCCGGCCCAGATCGCGCCGGGCGCCGAGGCCGAGCTGCGCGCGTCGGGGGCGGTCCGGGCCCCGGCGCTCTGGACGGCCGAGACGCCCGCGCTCTACACGCTCGTCGTCGAGCACCTCGACGCGTCGGGCGCGGTCCTCGAGGCCGCGTCGGCGCGCGTCGGGTTCAGGAAGGTCGAGATCAGGGGGGGGCAGCTGCTGCTGAACGGCGTGCCGATCACGTTCCGGGGCGTGAACCGGCACGAGTTCGACCCGGATCGCGGGCGCGTGGTGTCACGCGAGCGCATGCTCGAGGACATCCGCCTGATGAAGCAGTTCAACTTCAACGCGGTCCGCACGTCGCACTACCCCAACGACCCCGTCTGGTACGACCTCTGCGACGAACTGGGCCTCTACGTCGTGGACGAGGCCAACGTCGAGAGCCACGAGCTGTGGGAGCGGAAGGTCTACATCGGCGACGACCCGGCGTGGACCGCCGCCTTCGTCGCGCGCGGCGTCGCGATGGTGGAGCGGGACAAGAACCACCCGTCGGTCGTCTACTGGTCGATGGGGAACGAGACCGGCCTCGGCCGCAACTTCGACGCGATGTACGCGGCCATGAAGGCCGTCGATCCCACGCGCCCGATCCACTACGAGAGCCGCAACCCTCCCTACGCGCCGACGCTCTCGAGCTACGACATCATCTCGACGATGTACCCGGCGGTGGACCACATCATCGACCTGATGAACCAGGACCCCTCCCGCCCGGTGATCATCTGCGAGTACGCGCACGCGATGGGCAACAGCCTGGGGAACTTCAAGAAGTACTGGGACGCCTACGACGCGTACCCGCGCCTGCAGGGCGGCTTCATCTGGGACTGGGTGGACCAGGCGCTGCGGCACCCGGGCCCGGACGGCCGCGTGCGGTGGAACTGGGTGAACACGAGCGACGGCTCCAACGCGAACGACGGCCTCGTGAACGCCGACCGGACGCCGCAGCCGGAGCTCTTCGAAGCGAAGAAGGTGCAGCAGCCGGTGAAGGTGGAGGGCGTCGATCTGGCACGCGGCCGGGTGCGCGTCACGAACCGCTACGACTTCGCCGGCCTCGAGGGGCTGGCGGTCTCGTGGCGCCTGCTCGAGGACGGCAGGCCCGTGCAGTCGGGGTCGCTGCCCGGCCCGCTGGACGTGCGGCCCGGGGAGTCGCGGGAGATCGCGCTGCCGTACGACGCCCGCAGGGTCGGGCCCGGACGCGAAGGCGCGGTCGAGGTGACCTTCTCGCTTCGCGAGGCCGCGCCGTGGGCGCCGGCCGGGCACGAGGTGGCGTGGGAGCAGCTGGCGCTGCCCGCGCGGGCGCGTGAGGACACCGGGGCGGCGAAGGCCGGCGCGGCCGGCCCGGCGGCCATGCCGCCTCTGAAGGTCGCCTCGGATGGCGGGCGCGTCACGCTGTCGGGGCCCGGCTTCGAGGCGGCCATCGAGGGCGGGGCCCTGGTCTCCTACGTCTGGCGCGGACAGGAGCTGCTGGCCGGGCCGCTCGTGCCGAACCTCTGGCGCGTGCCCACGGACAACGACGAGGGCGGAGGCCGCCGGAGCTACGCCCACAGGTGGCGGGAGGCCGGCCTCGACCGCCTCGCCGTCACCGCGGGCGAGCCGCAGGTGCTCCAGGTCGATCCGGGCCGGGCGCGCGTGACGGTCGAGCGCCGGCTGCAGGGCGCGTCGGCCGCGATGCTGCTCACGACCGTCTACGACGTGGCCGGCGACGGCGAGATTGCCATCGCGGCGGCGTTCCGCGCCGAGGGATCGTTTCCGCCGCTGCCGAGGGTGGGGTTCCAGGTGCAGCTGCCGGGGCGGTTCGATGCCGTCGAGTGGTACGGCCGCGGCCCGCAGGAGAGCTACCCCGACCGCAAGGAAGGGGCGCGCCTCGGCGTCCACCGCGCGAGCATCGCCGGCCTGCACTTCCCGCACGTGATGGCGCAGGAGAACGGCAGCCGCACCGACGTCCGGTGGGCCGCGTTCACGGGCCCGTCCGGCGCCGGCCTCCACGTGTCGGGCGACCCGCTGTTCGCCTTCACGGCGCACGACTACACGGACGCGGCGCTCACGGCCGCCAAGACCAGCCAGGCGATCGAGCGGGACGGCCGCGTGACGCTGAGCCTCGACCTGGCGCAGATGGGCCTTGGCGGCGACGACAGCTGGTCGCCGCGCGTGCACGCCGAGTACCTGCTCGACGCGGCCGAGTACCGGTTCGCCTTCCGGCTCCGCGGCATCCGCTGATCCCGGGGCCTCGCAGGCGTCCGTGGTAACGTGTGCACGTTCGTCGCGCGGGGCGCGGCGTTTGTCGCGCGGCGCGAAGCGGGCAGCGCGCGGCGTGCGGCGTTCGGCGTGCGACGGGCGGCGCGGGTCGCACAGCATCTGTCGCGCGGCGCGAAGCGGGCAGCGCGCGGCGTGCGGCGTTCGGCGTGCGAGAGGCGGCGCGGGTCGTGCGACGGGCGGCGATCGCCGTCTGTGTTCTGACTTCTGACTTCTTCTTCTGCCATGAGCACCACTTCCGAATCCCGCTCCGACGCCTTCCTGCGCATCGCCGGCCAGTTCCGGCTGGGCGCGCTGACGACCGAGTCCTCCCACCCGGTGACGGCGGACCTGAGCGAGACGGCGGGCCGCGACACGGCCGCGGCCCTGAAGCTCCTCTTCGACGTCGACGACGACGTCGTCCGCACGTACCGGGCGTTTGTCGGGTCCGGGCGCGCAGCCGGGATCGCCGGGACGCTCTCGCGGGCGCTCCGCCGCGGCGGCCGCGTCTTCTTCACGGGCTGCGGATCGACCGGCCGCCTCAGCATTCAGCTGGTGTCGATCTGGCGCGAGTTCTGGCAGCGCCAGCAGGCGCGGGGCCTCGCGTGCGAGCCTCCGGCGGCGGCGTGGGAGGATCGCGCGTTCAGCGTGATGGCCGGCGGCGATTTCGCGCTGATCAAGGCCGTCGAGGGCTTCGAGGACTTCACCGACTTCGGCAGGAAACAGATCGGCGACCTCGGCGTCTGCGATCGCGATGTCGTCTTCGCCATCACCGAGGGCGGCGAGACCTCGTTCGTGATCGGCACGGCGTGGAAGGGCGTCGAGGCGGGCTCGAAGGTCTACTTCGTCTACAACAACCCGGACGAGATCCTCTGCGCGCACGTCACCCGCAGCCGCGAGGTCATCGAGGACCCGCGGATCGAGAAGATCAACCTGACGACCGGCCCGATGGCCATCACCGGCTCGACGCGGATGCAGGCCACGACCATCCAGTTGTGCGTCCTGCTGACGGTGATGGAGATGGTGCTGCGCGACCTGATGGCCGATCTCGAGCCCGGCGGCCCGTGCGCGCTCGATCCGGCCGTCGTCCCCCGCGCGTTCCTCGCCGAGCTGGTCGAGATGCACGCGCGGCTGAAGGACCCGGCGCTCCTGGACCGGCTGGCGGCCCTCGTGACGCTCGAGGAGGTGACGTACCTGGCCGGCCGCAGGCACACCTACTACGCGGACCGGTACGGCATCGACGTCCTGACCGACACGACGGAGCGCTCCCCCACCTACTGCACGCCGCCGTTCCGGAAGTTCGACGACGCCACGGCCGCCGAATCGTGGGCCTTCCTCTTCGTGCCGGCCGCGACGACGCCGGAGGCGTGGGTCCACCTCATCAAGCGCGAGCCGGCCTGCGTCGAGTGGGCCGACGACGAGGTCCGCTCGCTCGTCGCCCCGGACAAGCTGCAGCAGACGCTCGAGACGGTCCGGAAGATCGGCCGGCGGGAGCTCATGCGGTTCAAGGTGGGCCTCGACGGCCTGCCCTACAGGCGCCTCGGCGCCGGCGACAGCGCCGTCGCCATCGTCGGCGACGCCGATGCGGCGGCGCTCGTGGAGGCGGGCGGGTTCCACCGGGAGCGGCTGGAGGAGGCGCGCGCGGCGGGCGCCCGCACGGGCGTCATCGCCGTCGGGCGCGGAGCCTGGCTGGAGCGGCTGCAGGAGGGATGTGCGGACGCCGCGTGCGTCACGCTGGCGGTGCGCGTGCCCGATTCGGACTTCCTGCTGGACGGGGTCGCGCGCGCGGGCCTGAAGATGCTGCTCAACGCGCTGTCCACGTGCACGATGGTCAGGCTCGGCCGCGTGATGGGCAACTACATGGTGTGGCTCGTGGCGAGCAACCTGAAGCTCATCGACCGGGCGACGCGGTACATCGAGCAGCTTGCGGGGCTCGACTACGCGCAGGCCAACCGCCTGCTCTTCGAGGTCATCGAGTACGTCGAGCCGCGCTGGAAGGCCGACCAGGCCTACCCGCCCGTCGTCGGCCTGGCGGTGACGCGGGCGCAGCGCGGCCTCGGCAACGAGGAGGCCGAAGCGGCGCTGGCCGCTACTTCCGTTTCCCGGTGAACGTCCCCTCGCCCATGCCGGCGAAGTCGACCGTTCCCTTCATGGAGTTCGAGTCTTCGATCGTGCCGGTGTAGGTCACATCGAGCGAGGTGCCCTGGACCGTGAGCGTCATGGTGAACGTGATCGCCCGGCCTTTCACCGTGCCCTTGAGATCGGCCTCGCCGAGGAGCGACGACGAGTAGTGGCCGGTGAGCGCTTCGCCGTCCTGCTTGAAGGTGACCTGCGGCGCGCCTGATCCCGCCTGCGTCTGCACCTCGAAGACCCACGTGCCGGTGACGTCCACGCCGGCGGGCGCCTGCGCGAACGCCAGTGCCGCAAGAGACGCCATCACGATCGCGGCCGCGGGGCCGCTCCGACGGATTCCTGTCTTCTTCATGCCGCTCCTCCGCGGGCACGGCGCATCTTCGGGGCCCGATGATGCCGGATGCCGGCACGATTATAGCGCTGCCGTGGCGGCGGCAGCCTTCATCTCCCGCCGGCGGACCGGAAACCGGCTGTTGCCGCTCCTGTCCGCCGCCCGGCGGCAGCGGCAGGGCGGCAGCGGCAGGGCGTGCCCCGCTGCACGGCGAAGCGGCCCGGCCCGGAGCCGGGCGCGTGTCTGGCTTCCTCCGCCCCTCCCGGCGGCGCTGCCTCCTGCCAGGGACGGACGCCGGCGCCCGGGCGTTTGCGCGCCGCCGGGGGAGAACCGGTAGAATCCGTGTGCCGGGCGCCGCCGAAGCGGCGCCCTGGAGGGTCCCGATGAGCGCACTCGACATCGTGGTGTTCGCGGCCTTCGTCGCCACCGTCATCGGCGTCGGCCTGTACAAGAGCCGGGGCGAGGCGACGCGCAGCGAGCAGGGGGCGGCCAACTACTTCCTTGCGGGCCGCGGCCTGTCGTGGTGGCTCATCGGGTTCTCGCTCATCGCGGCCAACATCTCCACCGAGCAGTTCGTGGGGATGAGCGGCCAGGCGGCGAACTGGCTCGGGATCGCCATCGCCAGCTACGAGTGGATGGCGGCCATCACGCTCGTCGTCGTCGCGTTCGTGTTCCTGCCGACGTTCCTGCGAAGCGGCATCTACACGATGCCGGAGTTCCTCGAGTACCGCTTCAACCCGTTCGCGCGGACCATCATGGCGCTCTGCACGATGGTGATCCTCGTGGGCGTGCCGACGGCGTCGGTCATCTACTCGGGCGCCAAGGTCATCAGCGTGTACTTCGCGGGCATCACGCTCTTCGGCCTCGACTTCGGGAACATCGTGGTGGGGTGCTGGATCATCGGCATCCTGTCGGCCGTCTACGTCTTCGCGGGAGGCCTGAAGGCCTGCGCGTGGGCCGATTTGCTGCAGGGCACGGCGCTCATCGCCGGCGGCGCCGTCGTGATGGTGATGGCGCTGCGGGCGCTCGGCGCGGCCGACCCGCTGGCCCTCGTGCAGACCGCGGTCGCGCCCGGCGCGGACGCGGCGCAGATCGCGCAGGCGGGCCCGTGGGAGCGCATCCAGCTGCTGAACGGCGGGGCGCTGCCGGCGGGCAAGCTCCACATGGTGCGCCCGGGCAACGACGCGCTGATCCCGTGGACGGCGCTGGTGGTCGGGCTGTGGATCCCCAACTTCTTCTACTGGGGCCTCAACCAGTACATCACCCAGCGCACGCTGGGCGCGCGGACCTTGAACCAGGGCCAGCGCGGCATCGTGTTCGCCGCCTTCCTCAAGCTCCTCATCCCCTTCATCGTCGTCTTCCCGGGGATCATGGCGTTCAACCTGTTCAACGGAGACATGCGCCAGCTCGGCGCGGAGAAGAACCGCCCCGTCCTCGAGGCGTTCGCCCGGGGCGAGGCGCAGGTCTACGCCTTCGACGAGCACTTCGCGGCGCTGCGGCCGGACATGGCGCGATCGATGTTCGCGGCGAACGCGGCCGCTGTGGGGGCGCCGGGCGCGGCGGCCGCGCCGGCGGAGGAGCCCGCCGCGCTGGCGGCCGCCAACGACGCGCTGGTCGCGGCGGCGCAGTCGGCCGGGCGGAAGGTGTCCACGCGCCTGATCGGCTACGACTACGACGCGGCGTTTCCCCTCCTGCTGAAGCTGCTGCCGCAGAACGGCCTGCTCGGGTTCGTGCTGGTCGCGCTGTTCGGCGCCGTGGTGAGCTCGCTCGCCGCCATGCTGAACGCGGCGTCCACCATCGCGTCGATGGACATCTACCGGAAGATCCGGAAGAACGCGACGCAGTACGAGCTGGTGACCTCGGGCCGCGTCTTCATCGTGGTCTTCGTGCTCATCGCGATCCTCATCGCCCCCGAGCTCGGCCGGCCGGAGTTCGGGGGCATCTTCACGTTCATCCAGGAGTTCCAGGGCTTCATCTCGCCGGGCATCCTGGCGATCTTCCTCTTCGGCCTGCTGGTGCACCGCGCCCCGCGGGTGTGCGGAACCGTCGGCCTGCTGCTGAACCCGGTCCTGTACGGCACGCTCAAGATTGCCGCGCCGCACGTCGCGTTCCTCGATCGCATGGCCATCTGCTTCGCGGCGGTCCTCGCGGTGCTCGCCGTCATCACGCTCGTCAAGCCCATGCCGAAGCCCGTCGAGCTCCCGGTCAATCCGTCGATGGACATGCGCGTGGATCGGAGCACGAAGATCCTCGGCGGCGCCGTCGTCGTGCTGACGCTGCTGCTCTACGTGGTGTTCTGGTAGCGCCGGCCGCCGCCAGGCCGCGCTCCCGGTCTTCGGGGATCGCGCCAGGGGGCCGCTCGTCCCGCTCGTCCCCGGGATCCTCGCGACTGGCCCGGGCGTCCAAAGGGCACGTCGGGATTCCCATGCCTTCGATGACCCTCAACCGGGCGGCCGTGCTGTGCGCCGCGGCGGCCGCTGCGGCAGGCGCCGCCATTGCGGCCCGCGCCCATCCGGCCGGCCCTCCGGGCCGGACGGGACAGGGCCCGCACGTGCGCGTCGAGCTGATTGCGGACCGCGCGACGCCGGCCCCGGGCATGAGGCTCGGCCTGAAGTTCGACCTCGACCCGGGCTGGCACATCTACTGGCTCAACCCGGGTGATTCCGGGGAGCCGCCCGAGGCCCGGTGGACGCTCCCGCCTGGCCTGGCGGCCTCCGGGTTCGAGTGGCCGGCGCCTGAGCGCATCGACGCCGGCGGCCTCGTCAACTACGGCTATCACGGCGGCGTGGTGTTGCCGTCGACGATCGCGGCCGCGGCGCCGGGCGGCGCGGCGCCGCCTGGGGCGTTCACCGCCGGCGCCTCCGTCCGCTGGATGGTCTGCGCGGACATGTGCGTGCCGGGCCGCGCGGAACTCGCGCTGGCGTTTCCGCTCGCCGCGCAGGAGCGGGCGCGGGTGGCAGCCTGGAAGGCCGCCATCGACGAGGCCAGGAGCCGCGTGCCGGCGCCCGCCCCGGCGTCGTGGAAGGCCTCGGCCCGGTCGGCCGCCGGCGAGTTCGTGCTCGAGGTCGCGACGGGCTCGCGCGAGGCGGAGGCCGTGTTCTTCCCGCTCGACGCCAGCCAGGTGAACGACTCGGCCGCACAGGCCGTTACGCCCCTCGCCTCCGGGGTGCGCGTCACGCTCCGGAAGTCGAGCCAGCTGGTGAAGGACCCGGCCGTGCTGAAAGGCGTCCTCGCGCTTGCCGGCCGGCGGGCGCACGTCGTGGAGGCGCGAGTGCGGAGCTCGGACTCCGGATTCCAGCAACCGAAGTGACGCAGCCGTTCGGACCAACACCGCAACCAGAGAAGGAGTCGCCATGAGAACCCGTCTCGTCGCCGCGGCGGTGGCCCTTGCCGCAACAGCCGCCCCCGTCGGCGCGATCGCCGCCCCCGTCGGCGCCCCGGCGCCGGCGTTCAAGGGGACCGACACGAAGGGCGTCACGCGCAGCCTGTCGGACTTCGCAGGCAAGTGGGTCGTGCTGGAGTGGCACAACAGCGGCTGCCCGTACGTGAGGAAGCACTACGGCGGACACAACATGCAGGCGCTCCAGAGGGAGTGGACGTCCAGGGGCGTGGTGTGGCTGACGGTCATCTCGTCGGCCGCCGGCCAGCAGGGCCACATGGAGCCCGCGCAGGCGGACGCCTACTTCGCCGATCAGAAGGCCTCGCAGACGGCGGTCCTGCTCGATCCGTCCGGTGAGATCGGGCGTCTCTACGACGCGAAGACCACGCCGCACATGTTCGTCATCAACCCCGACGGCGTGCTGGTCTACAACGGCGCCATCGACGACAGGCCGACGACCGATCTCGCGGACCTCTCCGGCGCGACCAATTACGTGTCGGCGGCACTGGCCGAGGGGATGGCGGGCAAGGCTGTGACCGTCGCCACGTCGAGGCCGTACGGCTGCGGCGTGAAGTACGCGCGGTAGCCGTCGCCCCGAAGCGCCGCCGGAGCCTTCGTCCGGCGGCGCGCGCTCCGTCCGCAGGCCCGCTCAGTCGAACGCGGGCGGCATCGCGGGATCGCGCAGCGCGGCGAAGACGAACCGGATCTGCTCGGGCACGATGCGCGTGCGCGACAGCTCCGGCAGCCTGTCCTCCGGGAAGAACCCGACGTCCGAGGTCTCCTCGCTGGCCGCGGGCGCGCCGCCGACCAGCTCGCACTGGAACACCAGCTTGTAGACGTGGAACGGGTGCGGCGTGTGCCCGTGCCTGTTGCGGTCCCAGCACGCCAGCAGCCGCACCGCCTTGACGAGGTAGCCCGACTCCTCGCGGACTTCCCGCTCGACGCACTCCGCGGCGCTCTGCCCGACGTCCGCCCATCCTCCCGGGAGGGTCCAGCCGCCATCGTCGCGCTCGCGGACGAGCAGCAGGCCGCCCTCGCGGCAGACCGCTGCGCGCACGTCCACCTTCGGCGTGGCGTACCCGCGCTCCAGCGCGAACACGCCCTCGGCCAGCGCGACGGGTTCGGGCTCGGGTCCGGCCATCATGGCGGCCGCAATCCGCGAGAGCTCACGGTAGCGCCCGATGTCGTACTCGTTCGCGGCGAAGGCCAGCCCGGTCTGGGAGATGGCCTGGATGCGCTGGGCGACGGCGAGCCAGGCAAGTGGTGTCCTCACGGGCCGCGATCGTACCACGGGGACTGGTTCCGGCCCGCCGGCGCCGACCGGCCGCCCCGGGCCCGGCGCGCGAGCGCCCTCCCTCCGCCTACCACACCCCCGGCGCGAGCCGGTAGCGGACGCGCGCCGCGTACTCTCGATACCCTTCCAGTCCGGCGACGAGGGCGCGGTCCTCGAGCGCCGTCCTGACGATGAAGAGCACGGCGCTCAGGGCCGAGCACAGCACCGCCCACCACGAGTCGAGCAGGCACCCGGTGGCCCACGCGAACCAGACGCTCGACGCGTACATCGGGTGCCGCACGATCCGGTAAGGCCCGGCCGTGGCGACGCGGTGGCTGCCGTCCTCCCCGATGCGCACCGTGGTGGCGAGAAACGGATTGCTGGCCATCGCCCAGAAGGCGCCCGCCATCGACGCGAGGAGCCCGGCGGCGCCGAGGGCCTGCAGCGGCGCCGGGACGCTGCTCCACCCGAAGCGCTCGTCCAGGCCCGCGACGACGTACTGGGCCAGGCCGATGCCGAGCATGACGGGCGCGAGCACGCGGTCGAAACGCGCGGTGGCCCCGTCCCGCCGGCCGCGCGCGTTGATCGCGGCGGGGTTCCGGCGGACCACCCAGGAGCCGCCGGCGATCACGGCGGCCGCGTAGAGCCCCACGTACACCCAGCCCTGCACCCAGCCGAATCGCCCGGCGGGGACGAACATCGCGAGGGCGATCACGCCCATCATGGCGGCGACCCGCCTGATCCGGCGCCGGCCGTCTTCGTTCAATCCGCCCCGCGCCGCTCCCTGTCCGTTGATCATCGCGGCCTCCGCGGCGACGGGCGGTCCCGTCGTGCGCCCCGGGTTGGCGACAGCGCCTGGCGGGCGCGGCGGAGCCCCGCCAGGCTGGCGCTCGTCGGAGCGGCGGCCGGGCCGCCGAGGGCGGGCGCCATGGCGCGGCGGGCGGCATTGGAGCGTGCCATCGCCTCACCCGCGCCTGGAGGGGTGGATCGTGCCCCGGCTGAGCGACGCGAAGACGCCGAAGGCCGAGAGCGCGGCAAACGCGCCGAGGAGCAGGCGCGCGCCCCGGACGAACGCGTCCTGGTTCGAGGGGCCGATCGCGGCGCGTCCCACGAAGACGGCAATGACGAGCGCGGCCATGCCCATGCTGAACATCTGGCCGAGCATCCGCATCGTGCTGAGCACGGCGGAGGCGAGGCCGTACTGCCGCCGGTCCACCGAGCCCATGATCGCGTTCGTGTTCGGCGACGAGAACAGGCCGAAGCCGACGCCCAGGACGAACAGGCTCGCGCCGACGTGCGCCAGGCTCGTCCCCGCGCCGAGGAACGAGAGCGACGCCAGGCCGGCGGCAGTCAGGGCCATGCCGGCCGAGGCGAGCAGGCGCGGCTCGACGCGGTCGGACAGCCGCCCCGCCAGCGGCGAGAAGAGCGCCTGCATGACCGGCTGCGACATCAGCACCAGCCCGGCCTGCTGCGGCGTCAGGCCCTTCACGTACTGCAGGTGCAGGCTGAGGACGAAGCCCACGGCGAACGTCGCGGCGTAGTTGATGAGGGCCGCGAGGTTCGAGAAGGCGAACACACGGTTCTCGCGGAGGAGGCGCACGTCGAGGAGCGGCGAGGCGCTCCTGGCTTCCCAGCGGACGAACAGGCCGATGCCGGCAACCGCCAGCGCGAGCAGGGCGCCGCCGCGAATGGACGGCAGCACGGCGAGGCCCAGCATGAGCGCGACGACGGAGAGGCCGTAGGCGACGGCCCCGGCGACGTCGAACGCCTCGCCTTCGGCTTCCTTCCACTCGGCGCGAAGGTGGCGGAGCGTGACGCCGAGCGAGCAGGCGCACAGGCACGCGTTCGTCCAGAAGATGGCGCGCCAGCCGAACTGGCCGACGATCCACCCGCCCGCCGGCGGCCCGAGCGAGAGCCCGAGGTAGACGGAGGCGACGCTCCAGCCGAGCACTCGGCCGCGCTCGGTCCGCGGGTACACCGAGATGAGCATGGCGGTGGCGGTCCCGAAGACCATGCCGCCGCCCATGCCCTGGATGACGCGGGCGGCGACGAGCATCCCGCCCGTGCGGGCGAGCGCGGCGACCACCGACCCGGCCAGGAAGCAGGTCAGGCCCGAGAGGAAGACGCGGCGGCGCCCGTGGATGTCGGCGAGCCGCCCGAACGGGAGCAGGAACACGACGGCCGCCAGGATGTAGGCCGTGGCGATCCAGCTGAGCATGACCGCGTCGAGGCCCAGCTCGGCGGCCAGCCTCGGCAGGGCGAGGTTCACCGCGGCGCCCATGAAGGGCGTCATGAAGGACGTCAGCACGGCCACCGTCAGGGTGGCTCGCTGAAGGGCGCTCGGCGACATCATCCGGTTCCGGAGCGGCGGCCTCGCGCCGCCTCAGTCGAGCCCCAGCGTCTGCGGCATCCGCTCGAGGGGCACGCCCATCGTCTCGGGCACGAAGAGCCGCACCCACAGGAGCTGCAGGACCATCATGCCGCAGAAGGCGGCGAAGATGATCCAGGGCTGGAACGCCTCCACCAGCTTCGGGAAGACCAGCGTGATGAGCGCCGCGCAGATCCAGTGCGTGGAGCTGCCGAGGGTCTGGCCGGCGGCGCGGTTCCGGTTCGGGAAGATCTCGCTGATGAAGACCCAGATGACGGCGCCCTGCCCGACGGCGTGCGCCGCGATGAACGCGAAGATGCAGGCGGGCACGATGGACACGCGCCCCGAGTGGAAGGCCCAGGCGCAGAGCCCGAGCGAGGCGATGTATCCGAACGACCCCATCGTCAGCAGCGTGCGGCGCCCCAGCCGGTCGATGAGCCACAGGCCGGCGAAGGTGAAGATCAGGTTCGTCGCGCCCACGCCCACCGACTGCAGGAGCGCCGCGCGCTCGGCAAGGCCGGTGAGCTCGAAGATGCGCGGCGCGAAGTACAGGATCGCGTTGACGCCTGAGAACTGGTTGAAGAAGGCGATGAGGAACGCGAGCAGGATCGGCCGGGCGAGCCGCCTGGTGAACAGGCGCGCGCCGGCCTCGCCGCGCAGGGCCGACGCCTCGACCTCGTCGGCAAGCGCCTCGAGGTCGGCGTCCGGCAGGGCCGGGTTGATGCGGCGGAAGACGCGCAGCCCGGCCGCTCGGTCGCCCTGGTGGGTGATGAGCCAGCGCGGGCTTTCGACCAGCCACAGGCTGAGCACCGTGAACAGGAGGGCTGGGAAGGCTTCGACGCCGAGCATCCAGCGCCACGCGTGCCGTCCGACGCCGCCGAGCAGCGCGTTCGACAGGTAGGCCGCGAGGATGCCGAAGACGATGTTGAACTGGAACATGCCGGCGAGGCGGCCGCGCGCGGAGGCGGGGGAGATCTCGGCGATGTAGAGCGGCGCGGCCACGGTCGAGATGCCGACGCCGATGCCGCCGATGAAGCGCGCGATCATCAGCGCGTACACGCCCGTCGCGAGGCCCGACCAGGCGGCCGAGACGAAGTAGAGGACGCCGGCCGCGAAGAGCGTCCGGCGGCGGCCCCAGTGCTCGGTGGGCCAGCCGCCGGCGAGCGCCCCGGCCACCGTGCCCCAGAGGGCGGCGCTGATGACCAGGCCGTGCAGCGCCGCGCGCAGGCCCCACAGCCGCTGGATGGCCTGCTCGGCGCCCGAGATGACGACCGTGTCGAAGCCGAACAGGAAGCCGCCCAGCGCGGCGACCACGGAACACCGCACGACCGTGTTGCTCATCCCCGTTCCTGCCTGCGCGCGGGGCCCCGGCGCGGGCCCGCCGACCCGGGCTCCCCCGCGTTTGCGCCGCCGATCATACGCCGCTTCGGCCGCCGCGTCGTTCGCTGCCGGCCAGGCCGTAGCGGACCATCATCCGCCACAGCGTGACCGTGCTGACGCCGAGGGCCGCCGCCGCCGCTTTCCGGCTGCGCGGGAAGCGCCGGAGCGCCTCCTCCAGCATGGCCCGCCGGAAGGACTCGAGGTCGAGGTCGCCGCGGCCGGCGGCGCGCGGGGCCCCTCCGCGCACTTCGGGCGGCAGGTCGTCGAGGGACAGCACGGGTCCGCGCGAGAGGATGACCGCCCGCTCGACCGCGTGCTCGAGCTCGCGGACGTTGCCGGGCCAGGGGTAGCTCACCAGGGCGATCATCGCCTGCGACGACAGCGCCTTTGCGTCCTTCGCCAGGCGCGAGGCCGTCCGCCGGAGGAACTCCTGCGCGAGCGCCGGGATGTCGTCGGTCCGCTCGCGCAGCGGCGGGATCGCGATGACGAACCCCGCGAGGCGGAAGTACAGGTCCTCGCGGAAGCGCCCCTCGGCAACCGTGGCCCGGAGGTCGCGGTTCGTGGCGGTGATGATTCGCGGGCGGACCTTGATGTCGCGCTCGCTGCCGACGCGCCGGATCTCGCCCTCCTGCAGCGCCCGCAGGAGCTTCGCCTGGATGGTGGGGGCCATCTCCCCGATTTCGTCGAGGAACAGCGTGCCGTCGGTCGCCACTTCGAACAGGCCCGCCTTGTCGCGGACGGCGCCGGTGAACGCGCCCCGGACGTGGCCGAACAGCTCCGACTCCAGCAGCGTCTCGGTCAGCGCGGCGCAGTTCACCGAGACCAGCGGCCCGCCGGCCCGCGCGCTGTGCGCGTGCACCAGGCGGACGATGAACTCCTTGCCCGTGCCGCTCTCGCCCGTCACGAGCACCGTCGTGTCCAGCGGCGCCACGCGCGAGGCCAGGTCCAGCACGCTCTGCATCTGCGGGCTGCGCACGACGAAGCGCTGGCGCGCCACGTGCTCCGACACCCGCTGCTGGAGCGCGTCCATCTCGCGCTCGCGGCGGACCAGCGCGCGCTCCCGCGCGGCCAGCGCCTGGCGCTGGCGCGTGGCCGCCACGCGCAGGCGCTCGACTTCGGCCCCGAGGTCGGCGCCCTGGAAGTCGAAGCGGAAGCCGGCGAGATCCTCCCCCCAGCCTCCCGCGTGCCTCCCGACGAGGCGGCACTCGCCGTGGCCGAGGCCCACGCACCTCGTTTCCCGGAAGTAGATTTCCGCGCCGAGCGACGCGCTGACGTACCCGCTGATGTACCCGACCAGGCTCCAGCACACCGGCTGGCTGCCGCGCCCGTAGTGCTCCAGGTGCTGCTCGCCCTCGTACGAGCGCTGCCACGCGAGTTCGCATCCGAAGGCCCCCGTCGCCGGGTCGTGGTCCAGCCTGAGGAACTCGGCGCGGACGATTCCTTCGAGCGCGTGGATCGTCGCGGCCGCCCGCACCCCGTCGAGGGGGTCGGACCAGCCGAGCTGGTCCTTGAGGTTGATTGCGTCGTGGTAGCCGTCGGCGAAGCCGAACCGCAGCAGGACGCGGCGCGCGGTCTCGATGCCCAGCGTCTGGATGAGTTCCTTCCGCAGCAGGCCCATCGCGGCGGCGCTCAGGATGACGACCCGCTGCTCGCGGAGCCTGATCAGGCCCTCGCCCGGGCGGAAATCGAAGACCTCGTCGAGCAGGCGCTCACGGGCCGGTGCCGCCACCATACCACCCTCCCCACCGGCCTGGCGCCGGCTCTGAAAATTGCATTATGAAATAATAGCTGTCGACCGGCAAGCTCCCGTCGGCTTCCCGGCAGGAATTGCACCGCCAATGCTCGAAAACACGCTGAAAACAGGTATCTTGCGGCGCTGATCCTGCCGATTCGATATCCTGCTTCGGCATTCAGTGAATTTCAATATGATATGATTAGTTTCTAGTTGAAATTTACCGTGGCCTGTGCGCGCTGTGTGCAGTCCGCACAAGTTCCTCAAAGGCAATCAGTTGCGCCGAGCCTGCCTGCCTGCACAGGTTGGCCGGCCGCTTGCGACTGCTCGCAGTAGCGGCCTTCTGCCGCAGGAGGTCGCGTGTGTCCGCTGCAACCACGCCCGGTTGGGCACCCGCTCCCTCTCAATTCACCGGAGACTGACGTGCAGCTGAAACTCAAGAGCCCTTCGTTCACCGAGAACCCGCTGCTCGTCCCGCAGGTCGAACGTAGGGCCCGCCTGGAGTTCGGCCGCTACGGAGGACGGGTGGATCGGGTCACGATCTCCGTGCTGGACCGCACCGAGGCCGCGCCGATCCGCTTCCATTGCGGTGTCGGCGTGCACGTCCTCGACGAAAACAACGACCTGCGCCTCGTGGTCTCGATGGGCGAGGACAATGACCTCTACCGCTCGGTCGATTCGGCCCTCACGCGGGCCGGCGTGCGGACGGGCGGCGAGATCGCCAGAGCCGAAGAGGCGCTCCGCGCAAGGCGGCAGTGGCTCGCCGGCCTCCAGGCCCACGCCGGAACGGAGCTGTCCTCATGAACCCCTACCTCCAACTCGCCCGGCAGTTCGGCGGACGACGGGACGTCCAGCTGTTCGTCGAGGAATTGATGGCCTGGCACGACGAGATGGTGCAGCACCGCCGCGTCGTCGCCCAGCTCGGGCCGGACCTGGCGTGCTCGGACACGTGCCCGCACCAGACCGGCCGGCGCCTCTGGCGCGAGGCCCGCGAGATCCTCGGGCCCAAGGCCGACACGCTGATCTTCCTGCGCGCCTGCGCGACGCAGCCCGTGGCAGAGGAGCGCGAGCGGGAAATCGCCTGACGGGCTCCCGCCCGGGCTCGGCCAGGATGCGCGCGCCGCCGGCCCCCCGGCGCCCGGGGCGTTCGTGCGCCCATCCGCGGCCATCCTCCGGCCCGAAGCCCGGCGCCGCCCGCTCCTCCGAGCCCTCCGCGCCCTGGTCCCTCCGCGCCCTTGTCCCTCCGCGCGCCGTCCGGTACGATGGGGCTTCCCCGCACGAGAGGACCGACTGGAGCGATGCCGACCCTGAAGGACTACCTCGTCGCCGCCCGCCCGTGGTCGTTCAGCATGACCGCGATTTCCGTGACGCTCGGAACGCTCGTCGCCTGGCGGTCAGGCCCCGTCGAGTGGGGCTGGTACCTCCTGGCCGTCGCCGGCACGATCTGCTGCCACGCCGGGGGCAACGTGCTGAACGACTATTTCGACGCGCGCAACCAGGTCGATCAGCCCGACTCCGCAACGGCGCGGTACCGGCCGCACCCGATCGTCGGGGGCCTGATGCAGCCGCGCACGGTGCTGACGGAGGCCCTCTTCCTCTTCGCGCTGGCCGGGGCCGCCGGCCTCCTCCTCGCCCTCGGCCGGACGTGGCTGGTGTTCTGGATCGCGCTGGCCGGGCTGCTGCTGGCCGTCTTCTACTCGGGCGGCCCGATCACGCTGAAGTACCGCGCGCTCGGCGAGGCGGCCGTGTTCGCGATCTGGGGTCCGCTGATGTTCCTCGGCGCGTACGCCGTGCAGCGGCGGGCGCTCGCCTGGGAGCCGATCGTCGCCTCCATTCCGTTCGGCGTGCTGGTGGCCCTCGTCCTCTACGCCAACAACATCCGCGACATCGCCCAGGACAAGCGGTCCGGCATCGCGACGCTCGGGACGCTGCTCGGCCAGGAGCGCGCTCTCGCTGGCTTCACGGCGCTCATGCTCGCCGCCTACGCCTACGTCGCCGCCGCCGCCGCCCTCGGCGCGATCACCCCGTGGACGCTGCTCGTGCTGCTCTCGGCGCCGACGGCTATCGGCCTCCTGCGGACGTTCCGCGCGGGCATTCCCGACGCCTCCGACGCCATGACCGCCCGGCTGGACACGGTCTTCGGCCTGCTCTACATGGCCGCGCTGGCCCTCGACCGGGTGGTGCGGCTGTGATCCCGGGCGCCATCCTCCTCGCCGCCGCCGGCTGGGCGTTCGCGTTCGGCCTGGCGTGGGGGAACTTCTGGATCAAGATCGGCCTCGCGGTCGCGGCGGTCTGCGCCTACGCCCTCGCGTTCCGCAAGCCCGACCTGCGCGTGACCGCGGTGTCGGTCGCGGAGGGCGTCGTCCTGGCGGCGGTGCTGTACGCCGTCTTCTTCGTCGGCAACGCCCTGGCTCCCTTCGTCGTGCCCGGGGCGCGCGGACAGGTTGGCGGTATCTACGCCCTCGGCGAAGGCCCGCCGCGCGCCTGGATCTTCCTCCTGCTCTGCTTCGTCACCGGGCCGGGCGAGGAGATCTTCTGGCGCGGGTTCCTGCAGGAGGAGCTGCAGAAGCGTTTCACGAAAGCCCCGGGCTTCCTCGCGGCGACGGCCCTCTACGGCGCCGTGCACGTGTTCTCGGGCAACCTCATGCTGATCCTGGCCGCCCTCGTCGCCGGCGCCTTCTGGGGCGCGCTCTACGCATGGCGGCGGGACCTGGTGGCGCTCATCGTCTCGCACTCGCTCTGGAGCGCGTTCATCTTCGCCGTCGCGCCGGTTCGCTGACGGTCCGGACCCCTGCGGAGCCTCGGCCCGGGGACTGCCATGACGCTCTTCTTCGCCGCCGTCGCGCTGCTCGTCGCCGGGTACTTCACCTACGGCGCCATCGTCGATCGCGTGTTCGGGCCCGATCTCGGCAGGACGGCGCCCGCTGTGGCGCAGGCCGACGGCATCGACTTCGTCGCGATGAGCTGGCCCAGGGTCTTCCTGATCCAGCTGCTGAACATCGCGGGCGTCGGCCCCATTTTCGGCGCCCTGGCCGGCGCGCTGTGGGGGCCGGTCGCCTTCCTGTGGATCGTGTTCGGCAGCATCCTGGCCGGCGGCGTGCACGACTACCTGTCGGGCCTGCTCTCGATGCGCAACCGGGGCGGGAGCATCTCGGAGATCGTCGGCTTCTACCTCGGGCCGGCGATGAAGAACTTCGCTCGCGTGTTCTCGGTGGTGCTGCTCGTGCTCGTCGGCACGGTCTTCGTCACCGGGCCGGCGAAGCTGCTCGCCGGCCTCACCCCGGGGGCCGTCAGCTACAACGCGTGGCTCGGTGTCGTCCTGGTCTACTACTTCCTCGCGACGATGCTGCCGATCGACAAGCTGATCGGGCGGCTGTACCCGGTGTTCGGCCTGATCCTCCTCGTCATGGCCGTCGGCATCGCCGGAGGGCTCGTCGTCGAAGGCTACGCTCTGCCGGCGTTCACCCTGGAGAACCTGCACCCGGCGGGGCTGCCGGTGTGGGCGCTGCTGTTTGTGTCGATCGCCTGCGGGGCGATCAGCGGCTTCCACGCCACGCAGTCGCCGCTCATGGCCAGGTGCCTGACGACGGAGCGCTACGGGCGGCGCGTCTTCTACGGGGCCATGATCGGCGAGGGGATCATCGCGCTCATCTGGGCCGCGGCCGGCATGGCGTTCTACGGCGGCACGCCCGGCCTCGGCGACGCGCTGAGGGCCGGCGGGCCGGGCGGCGCCGTCCACACGATCTGCATGGCCCTGCTGGGACCCTTCGGCGGCGTCCTAGCCATCCTCGGCGTCGTCGTCTGCCCCATCACGTCGGGAGACACGGCGTTCCGCAGCGCGCGCCTGACGCTGGCCGATTGGATCCGCCTCGATCAGCGGCCCATCGGGAGACGGTTGTTGATCGCGGTCCCGATGTTCGCCGCGGGCGCGGCGCTGTCCCAGATGAACTTCGACGTCGTCTGGCGGTACTTCGCCTGGTCGAACCAGACGCTGGCCATGCTGGTGCTGTGGACCGGCGCGGTGTACCTCGTGCGCGCCGGCAAGCCGCACTGGTTCGCGAGCGTGCCGGCGGCGTTCATGACGGCCGTCTCGGCCACCTACCTGCTGCAGGCGCCGGAAGGCTTCAACCTGCCGGCGGCAATCGCCTATCCGGCGGGACTCGCCGGCGCGGCGGCGGTTTCCGGGGCCTTCGTGGGCATCGTCTTCAGGAGGAACGCGGGCCGGGCGGCGGACCTGGCGGCATCGGACGCGTAGGCGCCGCACAACAGGCGGGCCCCGCCCGCCGGAGGGCCGGGCGGCCGCTCACGGCGCGGCGGCGAGCGCCGTGACGTCGTCTCGCAGCGCCAGGAGGCAATCGCGCAGGTAGCGATCGACTTCCTGCTCGGCCCCGGCGCGGAATTCGTCGATGGCGTTTCCCATCAGGCCCCCGAGCCAGCGCAGCAGCCACGTCTCGCGCACGCGAGTCCGGTAGAGGCCGGTCAGGATCGTGCCGCGATCGGTGGCCCGGACGGCCCAGTCCACCTGCGTTCCCGCGTCCTCGAACGGGTACGCGAGAGGCGAATCGAGCAGGGTCTCGACGAGAAACGGCAGCTTCCAGTCCGGCTCGCGACGGAGCCGGGCGGAGATGCCCTTCTCGTCGCCCGTCCTCGTCAGCGACACATCGGCCGTGACTCCCTTCGCGCCGACGCCGAACCGGCCCATGCGCGTCGAGATGTCGCCGACCGCCCGCAGGCGGGCCGGGAGGCGGCGGTCGGACGCCCCGGCCAGCGGCACGAGGCTGCCGTCCCTGATGCGGAGGCGCAGCGTCCAGAGGCGATCTGCCGCCTCGATGGTCCACCACGTTGCGCCCTGGGCATCGACGAGCGCGCCCTGGAGCGTCAGCGGCCCCGCGTACTTTTCGATGTACGCCGCGCCGCGCGGCGCGAAGTCCTTGATGCCGGCCGGCGTCACGCGCACGCCGAGGCGCACGTAGGTCGAGCCGCGCGCGTCCCGCTCCAGCGCCAGCGTGTCGAGCCTCAGAAGCAAGCCGAGCGTCGATGCCGTCCGCGGAAAGCCGGCGGCGACGGCGGAGCGGGAGTCGCGGCTCTCCATGCGCTCGGCGGCGCGGAACACGACGTCGAGCGCCAACGCCAGGGCCGACGGCGCCACGGGGCCGACGGCGAGTTCCTCGCTCACAGTCCATTCGTAGCGGCCGGCTCCCAGGCGCTGAAGCCGAATGCGGTTCCAGTACGAACCCGGGCTCGACGGGCGCGGGGCGGCGGCGCGCACGCCAATCCTGTACGCGCCCCCGGCGCCGCGGCCCACCAAGTCGACCTCGCGCCAGCCGGGCCCCTTCGCCGTCCACGCGGCCGGATCGTCGAACCCGCGCGACGGCGCGAAAGACATCCTGTTCAGCTTCCGGCGGAGGGCGTCGTAGGCGGGGTCGCGGTCGATGGGCCCGAAGCGGTCTGCGAGCGCCTCGACGAACGCGCGCGGGGCGTCCCGGCCGCCGGGCCCCGCCGTCAGCTCGTGCGCGGCGCTCCGGCAGGAGGCCAGCGGCAGCAGGAGCCAGGCGGCAAGCGCGGCGCGGCGCATGGGATCATCATCCCACGGTCTCAGCGGATCGAGGCCGGCGCGAGCGTCACCGCCCGCCGCCGGCGGCGGGAAGCGCGAAGCGCAGGCGCCGCCTCAGCGCCGTCGCCGCCGCGCCGGTCGTCGCGGCCGTGCCGGCCGGCTCGCTCTCTCGGCGCCAGTCGAGCGGGCGGCGCATGGGACGGGCAATCCGGCGGGGACCATGCAACCGCCGGAAGGGCCGGACGCCGCGGACGTCCCGCCTGCTGCGCCGGCCTGGCAGCTCGGGCTCAGCGCGGGCCGTCGCGGTCCCACAGGCGGAACCCGCCGAGGAACGCGTTCGAGTTCGACCCGGCGCGGCAGCCTTTCGGCATGCGGGTGAGTTTCTTGACGTTCCCGCCGCCGAGCACCACCTCGTCCACCAGGAACGCCGAGACGAATTCTCCGATGACCGACTCCACCAGCTTCCGCCAGCGGGTCACGCCGAAGATCCTGACGCCCCGGGTCCCGAGGTAGTCCTCGATCGTCATCTTCCTGTACGGGAAGTGGCCGAGCTCCATCGGCACGACGTGGCCGTTGACGATGAGCGCGGTGCCCAGGCCCGTGCCGAGGCCGAGGAAGAGCATCGTGCCGCCCTTGTAGCTGCCGATGGCCTGCATCACGGCATCGTTGACCACCTTGACGGGCTTGCGGAAGGCGGCGCGGAAGTTGAACCCGACCCATCCCTTGCCGAGGTTGATCGGCTCCTCGGTGATCCGGTTCTTGTGCACGACGCCGGGGTAGCCGATCGAAACCGCGTCGTACGGCCAGTCCTTCGTGAGCGCCCGGACGCCGGCCAGCATCTTCCGCGGCGTGAGCTTCGGGCCGGACGGGAACTTCCGCGCCTCCTTGTGCCCGCTCGCGAGGAGCTTGACGTTGTTCCCGCCGATGTCGATGACCAGGATCTTCGCGTGCGTCCGCATCCGGCCTCCCCTTGTGGCTGCGCTCGGCGCCTGTCTGAAGCAGTGTCGCACAAGTGCGGCCGGGGCGGCGTCGCGAGCCGGCTGCGCTATGATGAGCGGACTTCAAGCTGCGATCGACAGCCCATGGACGCGCCGCAGAGGCTTCAGGAACTCGCCTATCGCATCCCCTACCACTACCTGCCGGTGGCGGAAGGCGGCCGCTTCTCCCAGCACGAGTACTGGTCCTGGGGATACCGCTATCTGGGACGGCTGGAGGTCGCCCTCTCGCTGCTGGGACAGCATCCCTTTGCGTCGCTCCTCGACATCGGCTGCGGCGACGGCCGGTTCCTGCGCGAGGTCCGGCGCCGCTTCGCACGTCCCCGCCTGCTGGGCATCGACGTGTCGGAGAACGCCGTCCGCTGGGCGCGGGCGCTCAACCCGGGCCTGGAGTTCCAGACGCTCGATCTCCTGGAGCGCCGGCTCGACGAGCAGTTCGACGCGGTCACGCTGCTCGAGGTCGTCGAGCACGTCTCGCCCGAGAGACTCCCGGACGTCCTGCGCGCGGCGGCCGTTCATCTCCGCCCTGGCGGGCGGCTGGTCCTCACCACTCCCCACACGAACATGCGTCTCGATCCGCGCCACTTCCAGCACTTCGACCGCGCGCGCCTTTGCGCGCTGCTCGAGCCCGACTTCGATCGGATCTCCTGCACGCCCTTCGACTACGTGGACTGGCCGACGCGGGCGCTCCTGCAGATGCTTGGCGGGTCGGGCCGGTTCTTTCTCGTCACCCACGCGGGCCTCAATGCCTGGTTCTTCCGGCGGTACATGAAGCGGCGCCTCTACGGATCGGGCGAATCGGGCTGCCAGCGGCTGGCGGTGGCCGCGCGCAAGCGCGCCGCCCCGCCGGACGCCGGCGGCGGTCCCGCCGCAGGGACCGACTGAGGTCGTCATGGTCTCTCTGCGTCACAGGTTCGGCTTCCTGCGCGGGCTGATGTCGGGAGGCCGCGCCCGCGGCCTGCCGCTGTACGCGAATGTCGACGTGACGCACCGCTGCAACCTGGCCTGCGCCTACTGCCGCTGGCATTCCCGCCTGCTTCCCGAGACGCTGCTCGACGGCGGCCTCGACCTCGATCTGTCGCCGGAGGCGTTCCGGCGGTTCTGCGAGGGCGCCAGGGGCACCGGGACGCAGACCCTGCAGTTCGTCGGGGCGGGAGAGCCGCTGCTCCACCCCGAAATCGCGACGCTGGTCAGGACGGCGAAGGAGCACGGCTACCGGGTCCTGCTCTACTCGAACGGCACCACGCTGGACGAGCGGTCCGTCCGGATGCTCGTCGAGGCCAGGCTCGATGTGCTCAGGGTCACGCTCGGTGACACCACGTCAGAGCAGTTCGATCGCAAGCATCCCCACGTCAAGCCCGGTCTGTTCCCGCGGATCCTCGAAGGCCTGGCGCGGGTCACGCGCGTCAAGCGCGAGGCGGGCTCGGCGGCCCCGCGCCTCGAGCTGGGCGTGCCCATCGACCGGGATCTCGTCGCGGATCTGGACGCGATCGTCGGGATCGCCGCCTCCACGGGCTGTGACGGCCTCTGGTTCTCGGTCGTGCTGGATTTCGGCCGGGACGAACTGGCGCCGTTCTGCCTCGGTCCCGACGAGGTCGAGCGCGCGTGCGACGCCCTTCGGCGCGCGCGCGGGCGCATCGAGCGGCTGTCGCTGGCGCATAACATCGACGATGTCCTCGTCCGCTACCGCCTTGGGAAAGACGTCTGGAAACAGGCTCCCTGCTACAGCGCGTGGTACTTCGCGTTCCTGCGCAGCGACGGTCGGCTGACGGTGTGCCAGCGGGGCCAGGTGCCCATGGGGGATCTCAGGGAGCGGTCCTTCGGCGAGATCTGGAACGGCGAGGCGTACCGCGAGTTCCGCCGCCGCGCGCTCACCGACCCGTCCCCGCCCTACGACTGCGAGTTCTGTCCCCACGCGGTGAACAACCACCGCGTCCACCGGTACGCGCGGCTGGTGCTTCCGCTTCTCGGGCGCCGCCGGCCGCCCGCCGGCCCAGGGGCATGATGACCACGGCCGCCCGGCGCCGGCTGGACCCGCGATGACCCCGATGCCCCTCCTTCGCGACCTCGTCATCAAGCCCACGCTGGCGTGCACCGCCAATTGCCCGACCTGCGCGCTGCGGCGCCACCTGCACGCCGACCTGAAGGGATCCGGGACCCTGCCGTTCGAACGGTGGCGCGATCTCCTGGCGGAGGCCGCCGCGCTCGGCGCAAGCCGCGTCACGATCAGCGGCGGCGAGCCCACGCTCTATCCGCGGCTGGCCGGGCTCGTCGAGGCAGGCAGACGGCATGGCTGCGAGGTTCGCGTCAATTCGAACGGCAGCCTGATCACCGAGCCCTACGCAAAGCAGCTGCTCGACGCCGGGCTCAGCGTGATGTGCGTCTCGCTCTATGCCTCGACCGGCGCGAAGATGGCGGACATGCGCGGCAACGCGACGCTGTGGGGCAAGGCCGCCGAGGCGATTCGGATCTTCGCGGCCCTCGAGGCCGAGTACCCGGGCTTCGAGATCCGCAGCCAGACGATCCTGAGCCGCGACAACCTCGACGATCTCCCCGCGCTGCTCGACCTGCACGCCCGCCTTGGCTCGCGCCACGTCACAGTGTCGTACCTGGAAGGAGACTTCGAGGGGCAGCGCCTCCCCCGCGCAGCAGACGTCGCGCGCTTCCGCCAGGCGGTCCTGCCTGACGCGGTGCGGGTGTGCCGCGCGCGGCGTGGCCCCGCGGGGCTGCTCGCCGCGCGCAGCGTCGGCCGCCTCTTCTCGCCGGCGATCCTCGCCGCCGGCGACTGGTCGTCGGGGCGATATTGGAGCCGGGAGCGCGGCTGCCGCGTTCCCTCGTACCAGGCGCTGATCCTGGCAAACGGCGACGTGCATCCCTGCAACATCGTGGAGTACACGCACGAGCCGGTGGTCGGCAACGTCTCGCGCGAGTCGTTGACCGGCGTCTGGACCGGCGAGGCCTGGCGCGAGTTCCGTGCGGCGCGGCACCCGGGCTGCCGCTTCTGCCCCATCAACCGCCACACGGGGGTCTTTCTCAGGCCCAGATCCCTGATCGAAGCGCTGGCCGGGACGATCTTCTACGACCGGGCGCACGCGGACCGGGCGCGCCGGGTTGTTGAGGCCTGGACGGCGCTCAGACGAGGGGCCCGGCGAGCCCGGACGGCCTGAAGCCGGCGCAGGTCAGGCTCGCCCGGAAGAGGCAGGGCCTGCCCGCGCGCCGTCAGGCGGCCGGGGGCGGGGCGTCGTCGGCTGCGGCCCTGAGCGCCACGAGCGCCGCGTGGCGGTACATGTCCGAGAAGGTCGGGTAGTTGTAGAGCGTCTCGGCGATGTGCGTCGCGTCGGCGCCCGAGTCGAGGAACGCCTGCCCGGTGTGAATCAGCTCGCTCGCGGTGTGGCCGATGATGTGCACGCCGGCCAGCCGCATCGTCTCGCGGGCGAAGAGCAGCTTGACCAGCCCGCCGGACGCCCCGACGATTTGGCCCCTCGGGTTCATCTCGTAATGCCCGCGCCCGACGACGTACGGGAGGCCCTGCTGCCGCAGCGCCTCCTCGGTCTCGCCGATGTAGCTCACCTCGGGGATGGCGTAGATCGCGAACGGGAGGCGCTCGGTCCTGAGCCGCGGCCCTGGGATGCCGAACGCGTGCCGGATCGCCTGCCGGCCCTGCTCCATCGACGTGCTGGCGAGGGCCGGGTAGCCCACGACGTCGCCGACGGCGTAGATGTGGGGGTGCGCGGTCTGGAAGTGCTCGTTCACCTTGATGAGGCCGCGCGGATCGGGCGTGATGCCGATGGCCTCGAGGCCGATGCCGCGGGTGTTGCCGTCCCGGCCGACGCAGTAGAGCAGCGCGTCCGCCTCGAGCACGTTGCCGCTCCGGGTGGTCACCCGGACGGCGGGCGGCGCGCCGTCGATGCGCTCGACGGCCGCATACTGATCGTTCGGCACGAACACCGTTCCGAGGCGCTGGAGCTCGCGCCGCAGCAGGGAGGCGATCTCGCGGTCCACGAACGGGAGGAGATCGGCGCGCGTGTCCACGAGCGTCACCGCCACGCCGAGCGCCGAGAAGATCGACGCGTACTCGACGCCGATGACGCCCGCGCCCAGCACGATCATCGACTGCGGCATCCGCGGAAGGCGCAGCACGGTCGTGCTGTCGAACACGGTCTCGTCGTCGAACCGGACGTCGGCGGGGCGGTTGGGCGACGAGCCGACGGCGATCACGATGACGTCGCCCCTCAGCCGCAGGCGCATCCGGCCGTCCGCGCCGTGGACCGCCACCGTGTGCGGATCGACGAAGCGCCCCTCGCCCCGGACGATCTCGATGGCGTAGCGCGTGAGCGACGACAGGATGAGCTCGAGCTCGCGCTGCACGACGCGCTGCTCCCGGTACTTCAGCTCGGGAATCGTGATCGTGTCGGCGATCTCGACCTTGATGCCGTCCAGCCGGTTGTGGCGAAGGCCGTGGACGAACACGGCGCTCTCCCGGAGCGTCTTGCTCGGGATCGTGCCCCAGTTCACGCGCATGCCGCCGACGACGTTCTCGCGCTCGACGAGCGCGACGCGCTTGCCGGCCCTGGCGGCCTGAATCGCGGCCCGCTCGCCGCCGGGCCCGCCGCCGACGACGACGACATCGAAGGTGTTCACGGGCGCTCCTCGCCAGCCTGGCTGGCAGACAAGCGCGCGGCCGCCGCGATGGCGTCAGCAGGGCGGCGTTCGCCTGCTGGACCTGCCCGGGTCCGGCCGCGGCGTCCAGTTCGCCTGGGCGTCGCCCCCGCCGAGTCGGCGTGAGCGCCCCAGCGCGCGGCGTGCCTGTCCCGCCGGGCGGCCCCTCGGGCTGGCGGCCCCGCCGTCAGCCGCGTCGGGGACACGCGACTCCTCGCCGGCGGCTCGTCCGTCGCGCGCCCCCGTCGACTCGCCCCGGCCCGCGCGCGACGCCCGGCACCCGCACCCCGCCATTGTACGTCCGGCCCTTCCGCTCGCGAAGCGGCGCCTCCGGCCCCGCGCCTGCCTCGGGCCGCGGGGCGCCCGTGCCGGATGCGGGCGGGCGGGTGCGTGAATCCATGACGCGGCAACCCGCGAAGGGTGCATCATGGTCACAGCCATGAAAAAGAGGCGCGTTGACGTGCCATCCGCCGGGAGCCGGGCGGCCAGCCAGGCCGGGGGCCGCGGCCTTCGCGCCGCCGGCGTCCCGTGCCAGGTGTACGGGACGGACCTGGAGCAGGGCGCCCGGCAGCAAATGGAGAACGCCTGCCGCCTGCCCGTGGCCGTTGCGGGCGCCCTGATGCCCGACGCGCACCAGGGGTACGGCCTGCCCATCGGCGGCGTGCTCGCCACGGACAACGCCGTCATCCCGTACGCCGTCGGCGTGGACATCGCGTGCCGGATGAAGATGACGGTGCTCGACCTGCCCGCGTCCACCCTTGCGACGGGCCGCTACGAGCTCCGGCGGGTGATCGAGCGCGAGACGCGGTTCGGCGTCGGGGCGGAGTTCCGCGACCGGCGCGATCATCCGGTGATGGACCGCGACTGGAACGTCACGATGGTCACCGGTCGCCTCAGGGACAAGGCCTGGGCCCAGCTCGGGACGAGCGGCAGCGGCAATCACTTCGTCGAGTTCGGCGTGCTTGAGACGTTCGAAGCACTCGGCGGGCTCGAGCCCGGCGAGCACCTCGCCCTGCTCAGCCACTCGGGCAGCCGCGGCACGGGCGCGGCCGTGGCGCGGCACTACAGTAAACTGGCGCGCGACCTCCGTCCGGGGCTGCCCCAGGAGTTCGGCCACCTCGCGTGGCTCGACCTGGAGTCGGAGGCCGGCATGGAGTACTGGGCGGCGATGGAGCTGATGGGCGCCTACGCCGCGGCGAACCACGAGCTCATCCACCGTCACGTCGCCCGCGCCCTCGGCGCCTCGATCCGCTTCGACGTCGAGAACCACCACAACTTCGCCTGGCGGGAGCGCCACGTGCTCCCGGACGGCTCCGAGCGAGAGGTCATCGTGCACCGCAAGGGCGCGACGCCCGCGGACACGGGCGTTCTCGGCATCATCCCAGGGTCGATGGCGGCGCCCGGCTACGTGGTGCGCGGCAAGGGCTCGGCCGAGTCGCTCCGCTCGGCGGCGCACGGCGCGGGCCGGCGCATGAGCCGCACGCGCGCCAGGCAGGCGTTCACGTGGGACGATGTCAGGCGCGTGCTCGACGCGAGAGGCGTGACGCTCCTGTCGGCGGGCCTGGACGAAGCGCCGATGGCGTACAAGGACATCGACGCCGTCATGGCGGCCCAGCGAAGCCTGATCCACCCGGTGGCCCGGTTCACGCCCCGCCTGGTCAAGATGGCCCCGGCCGGCGAGGCGCCCGAGGACTGACTCGCATCGTCCCGGAGGAGCGGGCCGCGCCAGGCCATGCTTCCGGCTGTCAGCGCGGCCGGCTTCGCCTTCCAGGGGCGATACGGCGGATACAACAGGCGGATCGCGTCGAGCGGCCCTTGGGCTGGTACCGCGCGCTTGCCGCACTGCCGGTCGAAGGTCAGGCGCGGCCGTCGGATGAGACGCTGACGGGCTGGCTTGCGGGGCGAGCGTGAGGCCGTTGGCGCTTCCTGTGGGATGCGCCGACAGTAGGGACGGAGGTGCGCTGACTGGTGGCGGGCGCGGCGAGGCGTATGGTACTATCGAGTGTTCGCCGCCTTCTTCTCACGGTCGGCGGTGCTCCCGCGCCCCGCTCGTGTCCCCGTCGTCCAGGGGTTAGGACGTGGCCCTTTCAAGGCCAAAACACGGGTTCGAATCCCGTCGGGGACGCCAGCTTTCGGCCAGCCGGCTGATGCGCGCGTCCGGGCGCGCCGCGAGTCCATCCTCCCCTTCACGTCATCGGTGAGGGCCCGGGGCCGCACGACGCACGTCGCACACCGAGGCAGGCGGGACGCAGAAGCGCTCTCAGCCAGGCCGTCCCGGCAATCCCCACGAACACCTCGGCGCCGGCGCAGGGCGCGGCCATGCCGACGACCTTCACGCTCGCCGCGGCGGCCGTGGCGCGGGACAGCAGCGCGAGAAGGACGGCCGTCGCCCCGGTCTTCGAAAGCCGGTTCGCCCTCCCCGGCCCATCAGCCGGACCGGCATCCGATCGCGGCGGGGCGGTTCAGACCGCGTTCTGGGTGACGCCCGCCAGGAAACCCTGGATGTTCCGGACGGTCGTGTCGAGGATGCGCTCGACGGCCTCCCGGCTGTTGAACCCGTTGTGCGGGGTGACGATGACGTCGTCGCGCTTGAGGAGCTGGTGGGCGCGGATGGCGCTCTCGAGCTGCTCCCGGTCGAAAGCCCTGGACAGGATCTGCGCCTCTTCGCGCACGATCGCCTCGCCCTCGAAGACGTCCAGGCCCGCGCCCCCGAGCTGCCCGGACTGCAGCGCAGCGAGCAGCGCGGCCGTGTCCACGAGCTCGCCGCGCGCCGTGTTGATGAGCAGCGCGCCGCGCTTCATGATCGCCAGGCTGTCGGCATTGATCATGTGCCGCGTCTCGTTCGTGGCCGGGCAGTGCAGCGAGACGATGTCCGACTCCCGGAGCAGCGCCTCCAGCGGGACGTACTCGAATTCGAGGAGGTCCGCGAGCGTCTGGCGGCGCCGCGTGTCGAACACGAGGACGCGCATGCCGAAGCTCTCGGCCATGCGGACGACGTGGAGGCCGATGTTGCCGGCGCCGACGACGCCCAGGGTCTTGCCGCGGAGGTCGAACCCGCGCAGCCGCCGCGCCTCGTCGGACCGGGGCTCGGTGTTCCGCATGGCCCGGTACGCCGGGACGAGCTTGCGAGAGAGGGCCAGGATCAGCGCGAAGGTGTGCTCGGCCACCGTCTGCGAGCCGTACTCGGGCACGTTGGACACGGCAATGCCGCGCGCCCGGCAGGCGGCGACGTCGATGTGATCGAAGCCGGTGGATCGGGTGGCGACCATCTTCAGGGCCGGCATGGCCGCGAGCGCCTCCGGGCCGATCCTGGAATAGATGAAGGGCGACACCACCGCGCACGCCGCGAGCGCCGGGAGGTGCGCCGGCGACAGGACGTCCTCGTAGAACAGCAGATCGTGTTCCGACAGCCGCTCCGCCAGCGCGGCGCGCTCCCACCCTTCGAGCTCGAAAAAGGCGATCGTCATCCCGTGCCTCATCCGGTAAGACGCCGGCGGCCGGCCCCGCGATCCTTCGGCGGCGCGGACGCCGGCGGGCCGCGCCGGCGCCCGCGTTCTACGGCCGTCGCGCGCGCGCCGCGCGCAGGCGGGCGAAGAACTCGATCACGGCCTCGTCCTTCATGAAGTCGTAGCGGTAGTTCGGGCCGTAGTCCACCCACAGCTCCTCGCCGGGCGCGATGTCCCGGATCGCCACGATCGTCACGAACGGGGGCTCGCACGTTTTCTCGAACTTCACGTTCTGGAACTCCGCGGGCGCGTAGTTCATGCGCGTGAAGACGTTGCCGGCGATGCCGTCGATGGTCGTGATGCCGCCGGTGTACGGCTTCGCGCAGTCGCGCAGCCCCATCATGTACTGCCACCGGTTCGCCTGGTACCTGCGGGAGTACTCCTCGTCGGTGACGAACTCGCCCGTGTAGGCCCCGAGGCGGGCGCCCTTGGGGATGGCCGCCGTCGTGAAGACGCCGTTGCCCGCGTGCGGAATCCTCGACGGCCGGATTTCGAGGTGCCGCTCGTAGGACGTCTGGCCGTGCGCGAACGCGACGGCAAGCACGGCCACGACGGGCGGCAGGAGGCGGCGCACACTGCTTCGCATCGGTCCACCCTCCCCGAGCCGGCGCGCGCGGCGCCTGCGTGCCGGCTCTCGCGCCCGGCGGCGCGCCGCGGCGGATCGTGGCTCCCGGCGTGAAGATGATAGCTCTGCTGCGGCAGCCGACGCCCGGGAATCCCGGCCGCCGGCGAGCCGCCCGCGCTGGGGGCCGGCTCCGGTGTAGGATCGAGACAGCCGGCCATGACCGCTCCGAGCCCCGTCGATCTGCTCGCCTTCGGCCCTCACCCCGACGACATCGAGATCGGAATGGCCGCGACCATCGCCAAGCACGCGTCCCTCGGCTGGCGCGTGGGCCTGTGCGACCTGACGCGGGGCGAGCTGGGCAGCAACGGCACGCCGGAAGAGCGGGTGGCCGAGGGAGAGGCCGCCGCGGCCCTGCTCGGCGCGGCCTGGCGCCTGAACCTGGGCCTGCCCGACGGGGCGCTCGCCGACACGGAACCTCACGTCGGCGCGATCGTCGATCTCGTGCGGAGCGCCAGGCCGGCCGCGATCGCGGTCCCCTACGCCGACGATCGCCATCCTGACCACCGCCGCGCTGCGGCGCTGCTCGAGTCGGCGATCTTCAAGGCCGGCCTGCGGCGCTACCCCGCCTCTGGCGCGCCCTGGCGCGCCAGCTGGGCGTGCGCGTACTTCATCAACGACAGCGCGCCGCCGTCCTTCGTGGTGGACGTGTCGGATGTCTACGACCTCAAGCGGCGGGCGCTGGCGTGTCACGCGAGCCAGTTCCGGCCCGAGGCGCCCGACGCCGCCTCCACGCGCCTCACCTCGCCGCTGTTCCTGCAGCTTGTCGAGAGCCGCGACGCGCAGTTCGGAGCAGCGGCCGGCGTCAGGTACGCGGAGGGCTTCTCGGTCAGGGAGCCGGTGGTGCTCCCGCTGCTCACGGATCGCTGGCCCGGAGCCCGGCGCCGCCGATGAGGGTCGGCATCGTCTGCTACGCCTCGCTGGGCGGCAGCGGCATCGTCGCCACCGAGCTCGCCCGGCACCTCGCGCGGCGCGGCCACGAGGCGCACCTGCTGAGCAGCGACATCCCGTTCAGGCTGCGCGCCGATCCCGGCGGCGTCGTGCTCCACACGGTCGAGACGCCCGACTACCCGCTGTTTCACGAGCCGCAGTACGTGATCTCGCTGGCCACGCGGATCGTGCAGACGGCCCGCGAGCGGCAGCTGGACGTCATCCACGCGCACTACGCCGTACCGCACGCGACGGCGGCCTACCTCGCCCGCGAAATCCTGCGGACGGAGTGCGGCGGGCGGATCCCGGCCGTCATCACGACCCTGCACGGCACGGACATCACGCTCATCGGCAGCAACCCGGCGTTCGCCGACACGGTGAGGTTCTCCATCGATCGATCGGACGCCGTGACGGCGGTCTCGGAGAGCCTGCGCCGGGACACGATCGAGCGTTTGGGGACGGCCGCGCCGGTCCGCGTCATCCCGAACTTCCTGGACTGCGAGCGGTTCAGGCGCGCGTTCGACGCCGGCCTGCGCGGGCGGCTCTGTCCGCAGGCGGACTACGACGCCCTCGTCGTCCACCTGTCCAACTTCCGGCCCGTGAAGCGCGTGGACGCGGTGGTCGGCGTGTTCAGGCGGATCCGCGAGCGCATCCGGGCCCGCCTGGTCCTGGCCGGCGACGGGCCGGACGGCGTCAAGGTGCTGGACGAAATCGAGACGCACGGGCTCGGGCGCGACGTGGAGATCCTGCCGCCGCAGGAAGACGTCGTGCCGCTGCTGTCGGTCGCCGACCTGTTCCTGCTGCCGTCATTGCAGGAGAGCTTTGGCCTGGCGGCCCTCGAAGCGATGGCGTGCAAGGTGCCCGTCGTGGCGTCCAGCGTGGGCGGGCTGCCGGAGGTCCTCACGCACGGCGTCACCGGCATGCTCCATCCGCCGGACGATCTCGACGGCATGGCCGCCAGCTCGATCCGCCTGTTGAGCGACCGGGCCGCGCACGCCGCGATGGCCCGCGAAGGCCGCCGGGCGGTGGCCTCCCGCTACTGCGCCGACGCGATCGTGCCGCAGTACGAGGCGCTGTACCGCGAACTGGGAGCGTGACGGCGCCCGGCGTGAGCCTCAGTCGGTCGCGATCGTGCGCCTCGCGCGATCGAACCGCGCGCGGCGGCCCGTCTCGTAGGACACGGTGGCCATGATGCTCGCCACGGCGTGCTGGTACCCGGCGTCGAGCGGCGCGTTCGGCGTGGCGCCGTCGCGCATGCACCGGTACCAGTTCACCCAGTGGTCCGTCTGCTCGATCGGCTCCACCTTGTTCTCGCCGCGGATCGAGCCGTCGCGGTTGATGCCGCCCTCGGCGCTGTACACCGCGTTCGACCAGTCGAGCCGGAGCGTGCCCTTGTCGCCGCTGAACCGGGTCAGGTTGCCGGCGCTGTTCCCGAAGTTGGTCGAGTAGCTGATCATCAGGCCTTCGGGATACTGCCAGAGCGCCTGCACCTGGTCCGGCGCGGTGAAGCGGTGCTCGTCCTTCCACGTGTAGACCCCGCCCAGGCACACGCACGTGTCGGGAATGCCGAGGCCGGCGATGAAGTGCATGAGGTCGAGGAAGTGCACGCCCCACTGCGGGACCGGGCCCTGGGAGAACTCCCAGTAGCCGTACCAGCCTGAGTACAGGATCGGATCGAAGGCCTTCTTCGTCCGGCCCTTGGTGAAGGCCTGCCAGTCGAGATCGGCCGCCCGCACGTCGGGCTTCAGGTACTGGTACCAGTACGGCTTGTCGCTGTTGCGCACCTGCTCGATGCGCGTGATCCGGCCGAGCCTGCCCGACTTCAGCAGCTCGCGGCATCCCATCGCCGTGGCCGAGCTGCGCAGCTGCGTCCCGACCTGGATGACGACGCCCGAGGCTTTCGCGGCCGCGTACGCGCGGTTCAGCTCCCCGATCTCGTTCGCCATCGGCTTCTCGACGTAGACGTGCTTGCCGGCCTTCGCGGCGGCTTCGAGGTGCGCGGCGTGCCAGTGGTCAGGCGACGAGATGAAGACCGCATCGACCTCCTTGAGGCTCAGCAGCTCGTCAGGGGTCCGGCACTGTCTCGCGTCGGTGCCGAACCATTCCTTCGCCTTGGCCGCCGCCGCCTCCCGCGCCACGCGCCAGGGGTCGCACACCGCGATGACCTCCAGGTTCTCGGCCTGGGCGTGCTCGTGGACGCTGGCCATCTCGGTGCCGATGCCGCGGTCGCCGCAGCCGATGATGCCGATGCGGATGCGATCGTTGGCCCCGATGCTGCGCCGCCTGGTGGCCGCGTCGAGCCCGCGCGGCGCGGCAAGGGACACGGCCCCCGCCGCAGCAACGGTCTTCAGGAACTCCCGGCGTGTGTGATTGGATTCCGTCATCGTCTGACCCCGTTCCCGGTACTCGGCGGCATTGGAGGGCGCCGCACGACGTGCGTCGTCGGATTGTACTGCAGGCCGGCCGGATGCCGGGAAGCCCCGCAAGTGCCGCCGGGCTCGCCGGGGCTAGAATGCCGCCATGGCCGACATCTCCGCCGCAGCCTCGCAGCGGGCCGAGTACCTTGCGCGCGTCCATCGCGTGGTCGACTACATCGAGCACCACCTGGGCGATCCGTTGTCCCTGCACACGCTGGCCGGCGTGGCGAACTTCTCCCCGTACCACTTCCACCGCGTGTTCACGGCGTGCACGGGCGAGACGCTCCACCGGTTCATCCTGCGGCTGCGGCTCGAGCGCGCGGCCTCGAAGGCCGCCCGGCAGCCGCACCTGAGCCTGACCGCCATCGCGCTCGACTGCGGCTTCGGCAGTTCCGCGGCGTTCTCGCGCGCGTTCCGCGCGGCCTACGGCCGAAGCGCCACCGAGTGGCGCCGCGAAGTCCGCAAGAAACGTGAAGCGCTCCGCAAGGATGGTGAAGAGCGGCCCGGGAGCGTTCCCTACACTGGCTCATGCGCCCCGGCCGCGCTGGCTGGTCTCGCCGAAGAAGGAGCGCGCATCATGAGCTACGACACCACGCCGAAGAAGGCCGCCTCGTCTGTCCGCGTCGAGACCATGGCACCGACGACGATCGCGTACGTGCGGCACACGGGGCCGTACGCGGGCAACGAAGCGCTGTTCGGCCGGCTGTTCGAGCGGCTCTGTTCGTGGGCGGGCCCGCGCGGCCTGCTCGGTCCCGGCGCGCGGTTCCTGACCGTGTATCACGACAATCCGGAGATCACGGACGAGGACAAGCTGCGCATCAGCGTCGCGGTGACCGTGCCGCCCGGCACGGCGGCCGGCGACGGCCCTGGCGGCGCCGGCGTGATGGAGCTCGAGGGCGGCCTGTACGCGGTCGCGTCGTACGAGCTCGACCCGAGCGAATACGGCGCGGCCTGGAACTGGGTGATGGGCGAGTGGCTTCCCTCCAGCGGCTACCAGCCGGACGACCGTCACTGCTTCGAGCTGATGCTCAACGATCCGGCGGCCCATCCGGAGCACAAGCACGTCATCGAGATCTGGGAGCCCGTCCGGCCCCTGTGATCGTGCGTCGGCGCCGTGGCGCGCAGGCCCGCGAAGAACTTGACGAAGGCCTCGTCCTTCATGAAGTCGTAGGGGTAGTTCGGACCGTAGTCCACCCACAGTTCCTCGCCCGCCGCGATGTCCCTGAGCGCCACGATCCCCACGAACGGGGGCTCGCAGATCTTCTGGAACCTGACGTTCTGGAACTCCGCCGGCGCGTAGTTCATGCGCGTGACCACGTTGCCGCGGATGCCGTCGATGGTCGTGAGGCCGCCGGTGTGCGGCTTCGCGCAGTCGAGCAGCCCCATCATGTACTGCCACCGGTTGGCCTGGTACCGGCGCAGGTACTCGTCGTCGGTGACGAACTCCCCCGTGTAGGCCCCGAGGTAGGCGCCCTTGGGAATGGCGACGGTCGTGAAGACGCCGTTCCCCGCGTGCGGGACCCCCGATGTCCGGATCTGCAGGTGCTGTTCGTACGAAGACTGGCCGTGCGCGAGCGTGACGGCAACAGCGACCGCGAAAGCCGGCGCGAGGCGCCGCGCCCTGGCTCGCTTCATCTCAACCTCCTCGGACCGATCGGCTCGCGGCGCGACTCAGCGCCTGACGCCGTCCTTGTCGGTGATCCGTGCCGGCAGCCAGGTGATCTCGTCGTCGATGGTCACGTCGTCCGCGGCAGGCAGCTTCCTCGCCGCCGCCCTGGTCAGGACTCGCAGTTTCACCAAGCGAGCCTGGGATGCCGTGATCTCCACCTTGCCGGGCGGCTGCGGATCGATGATCTTCGCGGCGGTTCGCGCATCGGCCGGCCTGGTCGGCGGGTCCGGATCGATGACCTGCACGAGGCCGATCGCCCCGGTGCGGGCATCGTAGCCAGTGACGTCGATGACCCGCAGGTTCGGAAGCGTGAACCTGACGTGGCCCGGGCCGATCTTCTCGGCTTTCGTCCCCTTGGGGATCTCGATCGACTTCTCTGCGGCAACCACGGCCTGCGCACCCTCCAGGGTGACGGTACCGAGCGCCACACCCAGGAGTCCGGCAAGCACACAGGGCGTCCTCACGGGCATGCCCTCCTTTGGTAGGGCTCGTCTGTCGCAGAATCCTGTCGCCGGGTACTCTTCTGCCGGGCCGGCCCGACCCGCACATCAGGCACTGCTTCCTCGGGGATCATCCGCCGTTCGCGGAGAACGCCGGCGCGGCCGCCCCCGGACGGCGGGCGGGGCAGCGACGGCCGGCACGCCCGTTGGGCATTCCATGGCGGGTGATCCGGCCGTGGGAGCGTGGAAATGGTCGGCGACGCGCATCCGGTAGCGGGCCCGCCAGGGACCTGGCGCCTGGAACCGTCGATGCGAGGGCCAGGCCTGCGGTCTGCCCGCGGTGTCGCACCGCTGGCGACGTCGAGGAGTATCCTCCCGACCCCGCACTCGATGAAGCGCGCGCCGTGAGCCTTCCGGAAGGCCTCGAGGATGAACCCGGTCGTCGAGTAGGGGGGCGTTCCCGGCTTCATCGCCGTGATACAGGGAAGTTCCACCGCCGATCGTGGCCGCAGCGGCTTGGCCGCGACAGGCGCCTTCTGCTTCGTCACCGGCTTGACCGGAGACTTCGGAGGAGCCTGTCTCGCGGCCGGCGCCGTTTGCCGCCCGGCAGGCGTGACCGCGGCGGTCGGAGGGGCCCCGGCCGAGATGGCGTGACTCTCCGGCATCCCCGCGACACACAAGAAGACCGCGGCTGGATACAGCAGCGAACGGATCTGCTTCACCGGGACTCCCTTCGGACGCTGCCCCCATCCGCGCACACGGGCCGGCTCGGTGCGTGGAGATGATGGCGCTCTTCGCCGGAGACGGCGCACGAGCGTCTTGCGGCGGACGGCGGCTCGGGAGGCGCCGGGCATTCCTCCGGGCGCAGGAGCGGGATGATGCAGCCGGCTCTCCGCTCACGGGAGGCGTGAATGAGACCGGCCTGGCTCCGGCTTGAGGATGCTCAGCGACCTCGGGCTGCTGGCACACCGGACCCGGGAGGAGTCGCACGGGGCGTCGTGTTGACGCGCAATCCACAACGGATGCATAATGGATGCGTATTGGACCCGTTTCCATGCCAGTCAATCTCTCGGTCAAAGACGTCCCGGATCATCTCGCCAACGCCTTGCGCGAACGGGCGCGAAGGAACCACCGATCGCTTCAGGGGGAGATGTTGGCCATGATCGAGGCGCATGTCGGCGCCAGGCCCTTTCCCGCGTTCGAGTTGCTCGCGGCCGCGCGATCTGCCGGACTGAAGGGCCCGGACCGGTCGACCCGGTGGGTCCGCGAGGATCGCGACAGCCGATGAGGCGCGTCGTCGTGGACACGTCCGCCCTGGCCGGCGTGGTCTTCCACGAGGCGGGCGGAGCGGACAGCGCGAGCCGGCTCGAGGGCGCGGCCGTGTACGCTCCGACGTTGCTGCGCTACGAGCTGCAGCAGGTGGCGGCGAAGAAGTGCCGGGAGCAGCCCGAGCAGGCCGCCGAGGTGCTCCAGGCCCTGGAACGGACCCTCGATCTGCGTTCGGGCATCGTCTGGCTGGATCCCCACCCAACCGATGTCGTGCTGGTCGCGAACGCAACGGGCCTGTCGGCGTACGACGCGAGCTACCTGTGCCTGGCGGGCATGCTCGAGGCGGAACTCGTCACGCAGGATCAGCGGTTGTCCGCGGCGCTCGATCCATTCTCCGGAACGTGACGGCCCGTGGCCGCGATTCTGACGAGGGCTCAGGCAGGAGCTGGATATCGAGCGCTGCGTCAGGATCCTGAACAAGCACAACTTCCAGGGCAGGGTCTCCCTGGAATACGAGGCCGGCCCCTGGGACGGGATCGAGGGCAGCGGGCGGCTTGCGGATGCCGTGGCCAAGGCGCTCCGAGCGCGAAGAGGGGCTGGCCGCGTCCTTCTGCCTGCCTCAGATTCGCTCGAGATCGGTCGCGGTGCGGTCGTTCTCGACGTTGCCGGTGTTGCGCGTCGCGGCCGGCTCGAACAGCAGGACCAGCACCTCGTCGTCGGCCACGGGCAGATGATCGACTCCGCGCGGCACGATGACGAACTCGCCGGCCGCCACCCGCGCCTCGCCATCCGGCAGCATCATGCGGAGCGTGCCGCGCACCACGTAGAACAGCTCGTCGGCGTCGTCGTGATGGTGCCACACGAACTCGCCCTTGAGCCGGGCGAGTTTGACCTGCTGGCCATTCAGCTCACCCACGATGCGCGGGCGCCAGTGGTCGGAGAACAAGGCGAACTTTTCGGCCAGGTTGACGACGTTCATCGTGGCGCATTCTCCATGGCGCCCGTCTGCGCCGCGCCGGGACCATCGACGGCGGCGGCCGGCGCGGGGCGGACGGCCGATCAGCGGGCGAGGTGCTTCATCAGCACGCCCACTGCCGTTGGCTCACCCGATGCCGGGCACTGCCGCTCCCGGGCCGACCAGAGCTGCTGGGCCACATCGACGTTCTCCTCGGCCGCATCCGCCAGAGACGCCGGCCGGGCCCGTCTGGCGAGCGTCCGCCGCGCGGCCTCCGCGAGGGGGCCGGCCGGGGCGAGGGCGCCCGCGGCGCCCGAGGCCTTCGCGCACGCGTCGAACTGCGCGAGGGCCGCCGAGAGCAGCGCCAGGCTTCGACGGTGGCGCTCGCCGGACGACAGGCGCCGCTGCTCGGGATTCAGCGAGAGCACCTCCGTCAACAGCCGCCTGCGCGAAGCCGCCGTGGCGTTGCCCGGGTCGATCTGCTCGGCGCGGCGGAACGCGTCGCGCGCCGCCTCGAAGTTGTCCTGGGCCAACTCGGCCTCGCCAAGGCCGAGAAGCGCGTCGATCCGGGCGGGGTCGAGCGTGATCACCGCGCGGAACAGCGAGGCCGACTGCGCGTCGGCGCCCAGGCTCAGGAAGCGGCGCCCGACGTCCAGCAGCAGGCCGGGGTTCCCGGAGACGGCCTGCTGCAGATCCAGCAGCTGGGCGACCGCCTGGTCGCGCATCCCGCTGCGCGCCAGGTAGTCCGCAAACTCGAAGCCCGCCTCGATGCGGCGCTGCTCAGGACGGCCGGTCCAGTTCCCGACGAGGGCGCGGCTGTAGGCCAGGATGGCCTCCCCGGTCCGCCCCTGTTTCCCCGCGGCCCTGGCCAGGCCGAGGTTTGCTTCGCCGCTGGCCGGGTCTGCGCGCAGCATTTCCCCGAAATAGAGAGCGGCTTCCGCCGGACGATCGACTGCGAGGAGCGTCCGCGCGAGCTCAAGCCGGACGTCAGCGGACCCGGAAACCGCCAGCGCCCGCCGGAACTGCTCGATTGCCTCCGGCTCACGGCCCTGCGCCGCGAGCGCGCGGCCTGTCTCGAACGCCCGCGCCGCGCCCTCGAGCCGCGCCGTCCGCAGGCGGTGGCCGAGGGTCCCGCTTCCGATGAGCACGATCAGCACGACGACGGCGAGCCGGATCAGCAGCGTGCGCGGCGAATTTCGACCAGGGGTCGCCTCCGGCTGCGGATCGCCGCCACCCTTGCGATAGGCCCCCACCACGTCCGTCACCGACACCGTCCCCAACAACTCGTCCGGGCGGGTCCGGCTGACGACCGGCAGTTCGTCGAGCCCCGCTTCGCCCATGCGCCGCAAGGCCAGGTCAAGCGTGTCGTCCGGATGCAGAGAACGGGATGGCGCTGACGGGTCCGGGGGAGACACGGCGGCCGCGAGGCCTCGCGCCGGCGCGTCGTGGAGGCCGTCGCGCAGCGCCCGCCTGAGATCGGCTGCGCCCAGCCAGCCCACGAACGAGTCGCCATCCATGATGGGCCACCCGCGGCGCCAGGGATCCGCGATGCCGGCTTCACCCGCGCCTGCAGGCGCGGCCTCGGTCGCGCCGGCCGGCACGCCGAGCCTGGCTGCCGCGGCGGCCGCCGACTCGCCGGCCGGCACGAACGCCCGCGCGGGCCGCATCGCCAGACCGACGGCCAGCTGATCCTCCCGCTCGGCGCGCCGCCTGGGCAGGCGGACGCCGTCCTGGTGGAGCAGGGCCTCGTAGATGGGCTCGCGCTGGAGGCGCGACGAGATGAAGTAGCTCACGAGATTGGCGATCATGAGCGGCACGATGACGGCGTAGTTCCGCGTGATCTCGAAGATCATGACCACCGACGTGAAGGGCGCGCGGATGATGCCGGCGAACGCCGCGCCCATGCCGACCAGGGCGTACGCCCCGACGCCCCCCGTGTAGTCGGGAAACCACGTGTGCACGAGGCCGCCGATGCTCCCGCCCATCATCGCCCCGAGGAAGAGGCTGGGGCCGAAGATGCCCCCGGCATTCCCGGACGCGTATCCGGCAGCGGTCGCCACCAGTTTGAGGCCCAGCAGCAGCGCCATGACGCCGAGCGCCATCTTGCCGTTCAGCGCTTCGCCTACGTGCGCGTATCCGACACCGAGCACGGCGGGCACCGCCCAGCCGATGAGGCCGGTGACGATCCCGCCGATGACCGGCTGGAACCAGACGGTCGAGGCCGGCAAGCCGCGGAACCATCGCCGCTGCGCCAGCAGGAGCTTCACGAAGGCCACCGACACGATCCCGCCTGCCACGCCGAGGGCCGCATACACGACGAACTCGATCGGGTGAACCAGTTCGTACGCCGGGACGTGGAACAGGGGCTCGTCGCCGAGCAGGAGGCGCAGCACCATCCAGGCGGTGGCGGAGCTGAGGACAATCGACCCGACGACGGGCGCGTGCAGGTCCTCCACGACTTCCTCGAGCGTGAAGAGCACGGCGGCGACTGGCGTGTTGAACGCGGCGGCGACCGCGGCCGCGGCCCCGACCGGGACGAGGCGCTTCGTGTGTGACGAACTGAGGCCGAGCCGCCGCCCGATCACCGAGGCGATGCCCGCGCCGATGTGCACCGACGGCCCCTCGCGCCCCAGGGCGATGCCGCTCGCCAGCGACAGGCTGGAGCATGCGAACTTGCCCAGCACGGTTCGCAGGTGGATCAGTCCGTCCTCGAGGTACAGCGCGACCTTGGTCTGGGGGATGCCGCTGCCGCGGGCGCCCTGGAAGACGCGGGCGAGCAGGACGCCGGACACCAGCGCGCCCAGCACCGGGATGACCAGCCGGTGCCAGCTCGCGGCGTCCGGGGCGAAGAGGCGCGCCCCGAGGTTCTCGGTGAGGAGGATGAACGCGACGATGACCAGGCCGACGATGGCGCCGATGACCAGGGTCAGGACGAAGAACGCCTTCTCCTCGTGGCGCCGCAACGCGTCGTCGTCCGCCCAGCTGGCGAGGCGCGAGCGGAACCCGCCGCGGGCGGGCTCCGAGGGCGCGGTGAGGGACGGGCGGGACGTCATCTGCGCGATCAGCTGGTGGTCACGGTATTGTGTTCCCTCGGGTCTGTGGCGTCCACCGCGCTCGCGGGCCGCCGCGCCGGCACCGCGACGTGCGCCGCGAGGCGCGCCGGGCATCCCTCCGGGCGCAGGCGTATAATGCCTCAGGCGTTCCGCTCGCCGGAGGCGTTCATGAAACAAGCCCTCACGGTTCGGAGCGTGCTGCTTGGCGTCGCGGCTGTCGCGCTGACCGTCACGGTTGGCGGCTGTCAGCGAACGTCCGCCGGCGACTCGCCGGCTGCGCCCACCTCGTCCGGCGGGCCGTTCTCGGGCGGAGGGGCGGCCCTCGTTATCAGGCCGCTCGTCGAGGTGACCGCCGACCTCCTAGACGTGACGACCGGCTACACCGGCACGGACAACTGGGCCGGGCAGTCCGTCACCATTCCGGGATCTGGCTCCTACAACAACCTGCGGTTCAACTGGTACCACTACAACCCGGCCGGCACGCCCGTCGCGTTTGGGACGCTCTACATCCTGACGCAGGAGTACACGGGCCTCGTCTCCAACCTCGGACCGGCGACGCCCGGGTACTTCGCCGAATCGGAAGCCGTGAAGGACGGCCAGTACATCTTCCCCGCGGCGGTGACGGTCACCGGCGGGACGTGCTACTGGTTCTACAGCGACACGCGCGGCCGGTTGACGACGGGTTTCAACAAGGACACGTACACGGGCGGCGACCTCTACGTGACGGGCTACCCGACCGAGCCGTTCAGGAAAGCGCAGGCCAGCTGGCTGCTGCTGCCGTCGGGCGAGTACCTCAAGCCGGCGCTAGGCACCGGCGTGGACGCCAACTTCAGGTTGCAGGGCGCCGCGGTCCAGTAGCGTCCGCTCCGCGCGTCGGCTGGCACACCAGAACCGCGAGGCGCGCGTAAGGGAGCGCCTTCCCCTTGCGGTGATGCCCCGGGGCGACACATACTTGCTCATCCTGCCGGTCGCGCAGGAAGCCCCCAGTCACACAGGAGTCGAGAGAGCCATGAGCGACGCCAACCGCCGGGACTTCCTCCGCACAACCTCAGCCGCGATGGCGGCCGCCGTCGCCGTCGCGCCCCTGGCTGCCTCTCCCCGCTTCCGTTCCGACGAGGAGAAACGGGCCAGGCTGGCGTCGAACTGCTACGCCTGCCGGGGTGTCTTCAACCGGGACGCCTTCAATCCCGCCCAGCCTCCGTCTCCCGAGGCCAGGCAACTCCAGAAGAAGTACGGCTCGATCACCCTGCTCGATTTCCCCCAGTTCACGAAGGACAACTTCCCGGGGATCCGTTCCATCGATCTCCTGGCGGGGCTGTTCGGCGACATCGCCGACCCCGCCATGTTCCGGAAACACACGAGCTGGTGGGACGGGAAGCCGACCGACACCCTGGCCTTCGACCCCGACGCCCCGTCCTCCCGGACATGGCTGGACAAGCTGGCCGGCCGCTTCGCGCAGACCGGCGTCAGCGGCTACCACATCTCCAACGACATTCCCCAGCACATGGCCGACCTGGATGATGATCGGCGAAAAGCCGGGATCGCCACCGCCAAGGCGTGGATGAACGCCGCCTCCCGGATCGGGGTCAAGGCCATGCGGGTCAACACCGCCGGCCCCTTCATCGGCCCCTGCGCGGAGCTGGTGAACGGCCTGCCCCGCAACGACCTGATGGAGAAGTACCTCGAAAAGGCCATCCTCTCCTACCGCGAACTGGCCGAATACGGGGACAAGGTCGACGTCATCGTGACGATTGAAAACCACTGGGGGATCACCGCCAATCCCATCAACACGAGAATCATCATCAGCGAGGTCAACCACCCGCGCCTGGAAGCCTGCCCCGACTTCTGCAACTGGGAACACAAGTACATGCTCTACCACGCCCTGGACGACGTCATGCCCTACGCCCGCACCATCGTCCACGCGAAGTACTGGGACCGCTGGGAAGACGTGGATATCGCGCGCTGCGTCAGGATTCTGAACAAGCACAACTTCCAGGGCCGGATTTCCCTGGAATACGAAACCGGCCCCTGGGACGGCATCGAAGGTACCAGGAGGCTGGCGGACGCCGTGGTCAAGGCGCTCTGATCGCAGCAGGCGGCGCGGCAGGCGCGGGCGCGGGATGGTGCCGCGGGTGATTCGTTCCGCATCGGCGCCGTTGCCTCGGCCGGCCCTGGCGGGCGATTCGCAGAGGCGCACCCGAAGCCTCACTGCGCCCCGGGCGGGAAGGTCCGGTCCGGGCACGCCAGATGCCCCAGGCCTGCCGTGATGAGGGCCAGGGTGACGCCGCCCGGCGCGAAACCGGCGGCGTGGCGGCGTCGGGGCGCGGGCGCGCGCGGAGCGGCCGCGTCGCGACCGGCCCGTCCGCGCGCTGGAGCGATTAGCTGCGCCTGGGGGGCCGCGCGGCGTACGGAAGGACGGCGCCGACGAGGGCGAGGGCGCCGACTGCCGTGAAGCCCCGTGTGTAGGCCTGGCCGTCGCCGATGAGCCAGGCGATGAGCAGCGGGCCGACAATCCCGCCGATCGACCACCCGATGAGCATGAGGCCGTAAATGGCACCCGCGTGGCGCACGCCGAAGAAGTCGCTCGCCGTCGAGGGCATGGTGCCGAAGCCGCCGCCGTAACAGGCATAGATGAGGGCCGCAAGCACGCAGAACAGCACCGCGTTGTCCGCATGAGGGATGGCCAGCAGCGCCAGCCCCTGGAGCGCCAGGATCCCGACGAAGGCCCGTTTGCGCCCGATCCGATCCGAGATCGCCGCCCACAGGATGCGGCCGCCGCCGTTGAACAGCCCCATGACGCCGACCAGCGTCGCCGCCCCGGCGGCGCTGAAGCCCGCCACGTCGCTGGCGGTCCCGGCCGCCACCGAGATGAACGAAATGCCGGCCGTCACCGAGATGGTCAGGATCAAGGTCAGCAGGTACCACTGCACGGTGCGCAGCGCCTCCGCCTGGGAGAAGTCCCTGCCCGCCGCGGCGGGGACGGTGGCGGCATTCGCGGCGCCGCCACTCGACGCACGGGCCGCTGCCGACGCCCCGGAGGCAGCGGCGCGCCTCGGCGCCGCGTGATCCTCAGGAGGGTTGCGGAAAACCGACGTCCCGGCCAGCCCGGCGACCAGGTAGGCCAGGCCGAGCCACAGGAAGACCCTGGTGGGGCAGCGCTGGTAGATCTCGCTGCTGTCGATGATCGCCTGCGCCAGCGGCGAGGTGATCACGGCGCCGAAGCCGAAGCCGCCAACCGCGACCCCGGTGATCAGCCCGCGCTTGTCGGGAAACCACTTCTGCAGCATGGCGATCGGCACGATATAGGCCAGCCCCAGGCCGAAGCCGCCGAGCACGCCATACCCGAGGACGAGCAGCCACAGGCCGCCGGCGCCGCGGGCGAAGCTGGCCAGGATGATCCCGAGGGAATAGAGCGTCACCCCGACGACGGCGACCAGCCGGGGGCCCCGCCGATCCTGGATGCGGCCGCCGAGGAAGGCGCCGACGAAAATCATCCCGATGGCGACCTCGAAGGGAATGGCCGCCTGCACCTTGGACAGGCCGAAGGCCGAGGACTCGGCCTGCAGCGCCTTGCTGAACGTGCTCCACGCGTAGACGGCGCCGATCGCGAGCTGCACGAGCACGCCGCCGGCGAGAACGAGCCAGCGGTTCCCCCTTGATGACGCAGTGTTCATCGCCCCTCCTGGGCCCTGAATCGTCCAATCACCGTACGGTGACGCCGCTGCGTCCACGCCGCCGCGCCAGCCGGGGCGCCACGTGGACGCAGCGCCCATTGTCCCGCTGCGCCGGAGCGGATCAACCCGGTGCCCCGGCGATTCGGTCGCGGCGCAGGAACCCGCGCCGAGCCGGCGGTCGAGGGCCGTCACGGCCGGGATTCTACCGCGCCTGGCAGCCCGTGTTGGCGGACCGGCGCGAGGCGGTGTACGTTATCCGGAAGTCCCCATCAGGAGGAGGCATGCGCACACACCGCGTCGCCACGGCCGTGCTCGCCGCGCTGCTCGCCGTTCCGGCAGCCGCGCTCGCCCAGGGCCAGTCCGACGAGGACGCGATCAAGGCCCTCGTGCAGACCGCCTATGTGGACGGCCTGCAGAACCTCGGCGACCTGGACAGAACCAGGGCGGGCTTTCACGCCGACTTCGTCCTGCTCGGGCTGAGAGACGGCGCGCTCACGCGTCTTCCCATCGCCGAGTGGATCGCCTCGGCCGCGAAGCGAAAAGCCGACGGGGTGAAGCCGCCGCTGACGACCTGCAAGTTCCTGAACGTCGACGTGACCGGGTCGGCCGCGTCCGTGAAGCTGGAACTCCACCAGAACGACAGGCGGATCTTCACCGACTACCTGTCGCTGTACAAGTTCCCCGACGGCTGGAAGATCGTCGGCAAGATCTACTACCGGCACTGACCCTCGGTGAACGCCGCGGCCCCCATGCCCGGGGTCACCGCGACAACGACCGGCGAATGCCTGCCGGCGCTGCCGGCCGGCACGCGCGCCCGAGCGCACATGCCCGGGCAGGCGCTGGCAGTCCGCTGCGCGCCGATCCCGGCGGCGTCGTGCTCCACACGGTCGAGACGCCCGACTGCCCGCTGTTTCACAAGCCGCAGTACGTGATCTCGCTGGCCGCGCGGATCGTGCAGGTGGCCCGCGAAGGCCGCCGGGCGGTGGCCTCCCGTTATTGGGCCAGCGAGATCGTGCCGCGGCACGAGGCGCTGCGCCGCGAACCGGGCGCCTGAGCGCCCTCGGCCCGGCGGGTTCGCCCGCGAGCGCCTCACTCCGCTGCCGGAACGGCTCCGGCGGCCGCCCGAAGCTGCGGCAGCCAGCGCGTCAGCAGGTCGCGGCAATTCAGGATCTTCTCCTGCAGATCGACAGGAACGTAGAAGTACTGGTTCGAAGCCTCAAAGCCGAAGCGGGAATCCGAGAGCTGGATGCGGCGCAGCCGGCGCGCCAGCGCGATTTCGTCCTCGAGCACGCGCTCCAGGGCGTCCAGGTGCGGCGCAGCCTCGGGCGGGGCCTTGGCCTCCGCGACGTTCCGACGGGCCAGCACGAACCGCGCCTGGTTCGCCGTGCTTCGGAAGTGGATGGCGGCCGCCTCGGCCACGCGCTCCTCCTCGGCCAGCGCCTCCCGCTCGGAGGCCGACGCGGCTCGTGCGGCCTCGCGCGCTGACAGTCTCAGCTCTGCCAGGGCCGAGTCGAAGCCGTCCGCCATCTTGTCGAACTGGCGGATGAACACGTCCGGGGGATAGACGGCGCGCCACGCGTCCAGGTCGTCGTACGGGAAACCCGTCATGGTGGCGCGGTAGTTCGTGGGTTCGCCCCAGAGCAGGTTGGCGGGGCCGAGCTGCTGCGGGCCGTTGTAGAGCACCTCGCCGTGGTACGGGTACTCGCTGAAGGCGGCGCTGAACCTGCGCCACGCCTCGACGACCAGCGGCCCGAGCCGCGGGCCGAACCGGCGGCGGGCCACGCGGCTCATCGCCTCGTCGGCAGACCCGCAGGCGAGCGCCTCGGACACCACCTCCAGGTTGGGAGACGGGCAGCCGCCCAGCGTCCACCCCAGCATCACGCCGCTCACGCCGCTCTCGCGGATGCGCGCCGCGTGGCGCGCGACGTTCTCGACGGCGGGGATGTACGGGACCGAGGAGAGCTCCCAGGTGTTCCCCGCCTGGATCTTGGCGACCGTCTCGAGCTTGTGCCCCGCGGCCGCGTTCCAGTGAGCGCGGGCGCGCGGGCCGGGTCCGACGGCGGAAATCGAGTACTCCCCGACTTCCGTCGTGACGCCGCCGCGCTCGATGGGCAGCCGCCACTCGCTGACGCTCATCAGCGCGGTTCCCGCGGCCAGCCGGCCGATGGCGTCGCCGGCCCACGCGTCGTTCCAGCCCCAGTCCCACGCGATGAGCCGGGCGGCCGAGCCCGATGCCCGAATGCCCTCGGCAAACAGGCAATTCACTTCGGCGATGACCTCGGCAGGTGACCGGGCGCCGCACCGCGGGCACGCGGCGCCGGCGCCGTGCGACCAGCAATTCGTCGGGTTCTCCGAAGCGGTGATGCTGAAGAACCCGCCCAGCTCCGGGACGGCCCTGCCGATCGACGCGACGGAGTCGGCGAGGTACCGCTGGACCTCGGGCACGCTGGTACACAGCGCGGCGTAGCCGCCGCTGCTGACGCCCTTCAGCCCGGGCCGGCCCTCGAAGAACCGCTCGGGCATCGTCCGGGGCTCGTTCAAGTACAGAAGGACCCGGATGCCGTGGCGGGCGGCACGGTCGACCAGCGTCCGCAGGTTCTCGAGGCGGGTCCGATAGCCCGCGCTGCGCTGCGGCTCCCACGGGAACGGCGCCAGCTTGTAGAGGACCGCCTGGAGCCAGATGCCGTTCACGCCCGCCTGGGCGAGCCGAGCCAGGTAGCCGTCCGGATAAGGATCGGGCTCCGGATCGAGCAGGGGATCGCCGTAGAGGGCGAAGTAGGAGTAGCAGAACCTGAGCCCGTCGCCGGGCGCTCGGCGATCGGCCGGCTCGGCCGCGGCCGGTTTCCGTGAGAGGCGCGAGACGAAGCCGAAGAGCGGGTCGGCGCCCTCCGGGCTGTCGGCGGGGCACTCGTCGCGCAGGACGCGGGCGATCTCGCGCGCCCGCTCCGCGGCCGCTCGTCCCGGCGGCGCGTACCGCAAGGGCCCGCACCTGGGCTTGAGGCGGCCGAGCTTGATGAACAGGAAGTCGTCCTCGCGCAGGGCGTAGTCGAGCTGCTCCGCCGTCCAGCCCAGCACGTCGAGCAACTGGGCGTAGGGCAGCAGGTGCCAGTTGCGGCGGATGACGGTGAGCCGCGATCGCATCTGCTGGTCGAGGCTGATCGCGGGTTGATCGCCCAGCCCCATCGATCGGCCCAGGTCCCGAATCTGGGAGGCGCTGGCGCCAACGACGCGGGCCATCACCTCGGCGGGAACCAGGGGCCAGTTTCGCCAGACGAACGCGTGGAGCCGATCCGGAAAGTGGGCCGGGACGAGCGGCGCGGGCGCTCCCCCTTCCGGCAGGTCGGACGCCGACAGGCCTTGCGGGCGGGCCGCCGCGAAGGGCGTGGCGGAGGGCGCCGACCCGATCAGCGCCATGCCCGCGGCCACGCCCTTGAGAAACTCGCGCCGCGACGTCATTCGAGCAGCATGGCGCCAGGGTCCTCGACGAGTTCCTTGACGCGAACCAGGAAGCGCACGGCTTCGGCGCCGTCCACGATGCGGTGGTCGTAGGTCATCGCGAGGTACATCAGCGGGCGAAGGACGACCTGACCGCCGATGCCGACCGGGCGCTCCTTGATGGCGTGCAAGCCGAGGATGCCGACCTGCGGCGGGTTGAGAATCGGCGTGCTGAGCATCGATCCGAACACCCCGCCGTTGGTGATGGTGAACGTGCCTCCCTGCAGGTCCGCCAGCGACAGCGACCCGTCCTCGGCAGCCGCCGCGAACCGGCGGATCTCCCGCTCGATCTCGGCGAACGAGAGCCGATCGGCGTCGCGCAGCACGGGGACGACCAGCCCCTCGGTCGCGCCAACGGCCACGCCGATGTCGTAGTAGCGCTTCAGGACGATCTCGTCGCCCTGGATCTCGGCGTTCAGCCGCGGGAACTCGCGCAGCGCGCCGATGGCCGCCTTGACGAAGAACGAGGCGATGCCGAGGCCGACGCCGTGCCGCTCCCTGAAGGCCTGCTTGTGCCGTTCGCGCAGCGCCATGACGGCCGACATGTCCGCCTCGTTGAACGTGGTGAGCATGGCCGCGGTGTGCTGCGCTTCGACCAACCGGCGCGCGATGGTCGCGCGCCGCTTCGACATGCGGATTCGCTCTTCGGCCCGCTCGCCGCGGGCGCGCTCAGCGGAGGGCTGACGAGACGGCTGGGAGGCGGACGCGGACGGCGCGGCGTCTTCGACGTCCCGGCGCATGATCCGCCCGCCGGGTCCGCTGCCGCGCACCCGCGCGAGATCGACGTCGTGCGCGTCCGCGGCCCTGCGGGCCGCCGGCGTCGCGCGGGCCCTGTCGGCCCGCGCGGCACCCGGCGGCGTCGCAGCCGTCGCTGGAGGCGCGGCCTTGGCCCGGGCCGGAGGCACGGCGGCGGCTCCCGCCTCGCTGTCGTCGATGACGCCCAGCACGTCGCCCACCTTCACGTCGGCGCCGTCCGCGTGATCGATCCGACCGAGGACGCCGGCCCTCGGCGCCGCCACTTCCACGTCCACCTTGTCGGTCTCGAGCTCGACCACGGCCTCGCCGGCGGCCACGGCCTCACCGGGCTGCTTGAGCCACCGCACGACGCGAGCGTCCACGACCGATTCTCCGACTTCCGGCACCACGATGTCTGCGGCCATGGCTGTCCGATCCTCTCAGCCGGCGGTCCGTGCAGCAGCCGGCGCGCCGCCGGCTTCCGCGCAATCCGCCGGTTTGACGGGGGCAAACGCGGCCTCCACCAGGATCCGCTGCATGCGCCCGTGGCGCGCCGCCGATCCTTCCGCCGGGCTGGCGCTGCGCGGCCGGGCAACCAGTCGCACCGGGCGCCCGCCGGCGGCGCACGTGAGGCGCGGCCCGACGAAGTCCCAATACCCCATGTTGGCCGGCTCCTCTTGGACCCAGACGATCTCCTCGGCGGCAGGATAGCCGTCGAGCATCGCGCGCAGATCCTGCGGCGCGATCGGGTACAGCTGTTCGAGGCGGCAGAGCGCGACGTGCGGCGCCGCCGCGCGCCGGTCGCTTCCGGCAAGGTCGACATATACCTTGCCCGTGCACAGCACGACGCGCCGGATCCCGCCGGCACGCGCCTTCGCCTCGTCGTCGTCGATCAGAGGACGGAACCGCCCCTCGGCCAGCTCGCGCGGGCTCGACGCCACCATGGGGTGTCTCAACAGGCTCTTGGGGGTCAGCACGACGAGCGGCAGCGGGTCCTCCAGGAGGAGCGCGGCCTGCCGGCGGAGCAGGTGGAAGTACTGCGCCGCCGTGGTGCAATTGACCACCCGCATGTTGATGCCCGCCGCCAGTTGCAGGAAGCGCTCCGGCCGCGCGCTCGAGTGGTCCGGGCCGGCGCCTTCGTGGCCGTGAGGCAGCAGCAGCACGAGCGACGGGCGGGATCCCCACTTGCCTCGGGCCGAAACGACGTACTCGTCGACGGCGATCTGGGCGCCGTTGATGAAGTCGCCGTACTGGCCTTCCCACAGCACCAGGTGCGACGGCGCCTGCAGGTTGTAGCCGAACTCGAAGCCGACCGCGGCGTATTCCGACAGGGGGGAGTTGTGGACGTCGAACGCCGCGCGCGCCTGCGGCAGCCGCTGCAGGGGCACGTCGCTGCGGCCCGTGCGGGCGTCGTGGAGCACGGCGTGGCGGTGGCTGAACGTGCCCCGCGCGGCGTCTTCGCCGGTCAGCCGGATCGGGGTGCCGTCGGCGAGGATCGATGCGAACGCCAGCGTCTCGGCGGCGGCCCAGTCGATCGACCTGGCGTCGGGATCGGCGAAGATCTGCGCCCGCTTCTCCCACAGGCGCGCCAGCTTGCGGTGCGCCGTGAACCCGGCCGGCCCGGCGAGCAGCGCGGCGTTGAGGCCGGCGAGCGCGTCGAGGGGCACCGACGTCGAGGCGCGAGAGGCGGCGCCGGGCGGCGCCGGCGGCGGTGCCTCCGCGAGGTTCCGCTCCGGTTCCAGCGCGTCCATGGCCCGCTGCAGCCGGTCCATGTGCTTCGCCACCAGCGCGTCGGGCGCGCCCGCCGCGACGGTTCCGCGCTCGACGAGCGTGCGGGCCCACCGCTCGCGCACGGTGGGGTGCGACGCGATGGCGTCGTACAACAGCGGCTGCGTGAACGCCGGCTCGTCACCCTCGTTGTGGCCGCGGCGCCGGTACCCCACGAGATCGATGAGGAAGTCGCGGTGGAAGGCCGTGCGGTAGGCGATGGCGAGGCGCGCCGCCTCCACGCACGCCTCCGGGTCGTCGGCGTTGACGTGCACGATGGGGATCTTGAAGCCGCGCGCCAGCCCGCTGGCGTACGACGTGCTGTACGACTCGCGGGCGGTGGCGGTGAACCCGACCTGGTTGTTGACGATGATGTGAATCGTGCCGCCGGTGCTGTACCCGGCCAGGCGGCCGAGGTTCAGCGTCTCGGCCACCACGCCCTGGCCGGCGAACGCCGCGTCGCCGTGGATGAGGATCGGCAGCGACCGGCTCGCGTCCACGCGCGGCGCGCCGGCCTGCGACCCGTCGGTGCCCGCGGCGCGCGACATCCCCTCGACGACGGGATCGACCGCCTCGAGGTGACTCGGGTTGGGTGGCATCGACACCACCACCTGGATCTCGCGCCCGTGCTTGATGGCCCGGTGCGCGCCGGCGTGGTAGGTGACGTCGCCGGTCCACGCCATGTCCTCGTGGAACTCCGCCGGCGACACCGGATCCATGAACTCGGTGAGGATCTGCGGGACCGGCCGGTGCAGCACGTGCGCCATCACGTTGAGGCGGCCGCGGTGCGCCATGCCGATGAACACGGAGCGGACGCCGGCCTCGGCGGCATCGCCGATCACCTCGTCGAGGATCGGCACGAGCATGTCGAGCCCTTCGATCGAGAACCGGGTCTTGCCGGGAAACGTGCGGTGCAGGAAGCGCTCGAAGACCTCGACCTCGGTCAGCCGCTCGAGGAGCGCGACCGGATCGATCGGGTCGGCGGGCGCGCGGAACCGCCCGGTTTCGGCGGCGTGGCGCAGCCACCGGCGCTCTTCGGGCACGAACACGTGCGCGTAGTCGTACCCGGTGGTCGAGCAGTAGACGCGCCGCAGCGCGTTGACGACGTCGGCCATCGTCGCCAGGCCGTCGCCGGGCGCGATCGGGCTGAGCGACGCCGGCAGCGCATCGAGATCCTGCCGGGTGACGCCGTGCGCCTCGGGATGCAGGGACGGGTCGCCGGGCGGCTCGGCGCCGAGCGGATCGACGTGCGCGGCCAGGTGCCCGTAGCGCCGAATCGACTCGGCGAGACCGACCGCCCCGACCGCCTTGGCGTGCGAGACCGACGCGGGCCGAGCTGAGGCAGGCTCGGCCGAAGCGTCGGAGGCCGGAGGCGCGGCCTCGCGCTCGGCCGGATTCCACCGCGCGAATATCTCCCGGGTCGCGGCGTCCACCGAGGCCGGATCGGTCAGGTAGCGCTCGTAGAGTTCGAGGACGTACCCCTCGTTGATCCCCGAGAACTGCTGCCAGCGGTCCATGGCGGCCCCATCGTAGCCGATCCCGCCGGAAATCCCGCCGGGGGCCGGGACGCGAGCCTCGGCGCCGCTAGCTCTCGTCCGGCTTCGGCGTCTTCGCCGTGCTCGGCGGCAGCGCCGGCGGCGCGCGTCGTCTCGACGGTCGACTCCGGCGCGCGCGAACCCGAGCGGGGACCCGGGAACCGGCGTCGAAGCGATCATCGAGCGCGGAGCACTGCGTCTTTGCGGCACCGATGCGCGTCGAGGGCCCCTGCCGCGACCCGAGGAGGACGCCGCGCGTCACTTGATCGGGCCCCGGTTTCGCCAGAATTCGCGGTCCGCCCTCGTTTGCCTTTCGACGTCCGCGTGTGGCAGCGGGGCCACCGTGTCAGCCGCCATCGGGCTCGTCGGCCGGAAGTAGACGTGTTCAGACCCGGAAGCCCGGTCTGCGTGCGCGTCCTTCGGCGCCAGCCAGTCGTGGATCATCTCGATGAACGACGGGTCATCCGACGTCGGGATGCACACGACCGAATCGGCGATCAACTGGCATTCGTAGTCCCCCGGAACCGCCAGCTCCGGCAGGAGCTCGATCACCTCGCCGGTCGACGTGACGAATGACGTCTGTTGGCCGACCGCGCTCTCCGACGCCGGCGGGTCGTCTGTCCACGGCGTCTCCGGCGACCGGCCGGGACCCCATGCGCTTTCGAACCACGCCGGGGATGACCAGGGGCCCGCCAGGGCCGGCATCCCGGCGTTCGTGACCCAGGCCCTGCCATCTGCCGGGCCGGCCGCAGGCCCCTGCGGAGCGGGGACCGCATCGATCCCGGCCGCCCGGCAGAGGGCGTACTGCCAGGCTTCCAGAACGAGGTTCATCAGAGAAGGCGCCCAGGGCGGACCGTCGGACGCCTGCGCCAGCAGCAGATCGAGGCCGAGCGCGAGGTGGACGATGTTGGCCGGCACCGAAGCGTCGCGGGTGGCTGTGCGCCGCTGTGGAAGCGCGCTCAGCGTGCGTTGCGTGGAGGCGGCGACGGCCCGGGCGATCTCGTAGCGCCATCGGAGCGGCGACTCGCCCGCCTTCCCCGCCGGCGGCAGGCCGACGAGCGTGCCCCCCGTGCCGGTGAAGACGTGCCGGAGCATCGCCTCCGGGTTCTGTGGATCCGGTCGCTCGAAGCGGACGGACTTGAATCGGCAGGCCCGCACGCCGGGCGCGCCGGGATAGGGCTCCGCGGAGACCGAGTCGTCATAGGCGATGCTCAACGATTGCTGCCGGGCGGGATCGACGATGGAGAGCACGCGGCCCGATGGATCGGTCTCGATCGTGACCGCTTCCGGAACGCGGATCTGGATAATCGTCTGGGCGTACGTGATGGGCCGGTATCGGATGAAATACCCGGCGGGATGAAGGGACCATCTGTCGCGCGATATGCGGCCCCGGGTCAGCTCCGGCTCCTCCGCCGAAACAGCGACTTCTTCCAGCTCCTCGTACGTGGCCACGCCGGAGGCGAAGATCTCCCGCATTCGGGCCTCGGCGCCAAGGATGCGCGCCACGGCCGGCGAAGCCCCGGCTAGCGACCGGTCGAGGACACTGCCGGGAAGAAGCTCGAGGGCGCTTCCGTTGAGGAGCGCGATCTGCCGGGAGCTCAGAAGTCGGGCGGCGATTGCCTTCTGTTCGGCAGAAAGGTCCCTCCAGCTCGATCTGGCGATGATCCCCCAGAGAAGCTTCTGGATCTCCTCCTGAGGGATGTCGGGGAAGCGGGCCGAGTTGCGGATGATCGAGCGGATCGAGTCGGCCTGCGGACCCTTCATCGGCGCGTACGCGTAGCCGTCGCCGCGCCAGGGCCGGCGCGCGCCCACGCCGACGCAATACGACCGGGCGAGGTACACAAACGAGCCCGGACGCAACAGCCGGCCGCCGCCCGGCGCTTGAGGGAGGACTGTGATGTCCTGGCTGTCGGGCGGATCGTAAGGATCCAGAAAGGGGACGTCATAGACCGCGTCGTCGATCGTGGTCGTGAGGGGTCGCCCCACCAGAAGCTGGCGGAGCGTCACGGTCTCCGCGACGCCGGCGAGCCTTCTTTTCAGCTGGCCGAGGTCCTGACCGCCGCTGACCACGGCCAACGGCAGCGCGGCCAGGAGGACCGGCAGGAGGCGACCCGGCCGAAACAACACGCGGAGTGCGGCTCTCAGAGCGCGTCGGATCAGCATGGGACCGACCTTTCTTGTGCGCCGCGGTTCTGAGACCTGGTCCAAGCTCGCCTCGAGCTCCCCCTGCCCGGCTTCCCGGCAACTCGCCGCACGCGCCGCGCCCAGGCCGCCGCGACGGACTTGCGTGGATACTACATCCGTTCTCGCTCTCTGAGGACCCCGTGCGGGCATCGAAGGAGGCGGGGGCCGCGCGCCAGGCGCCTGCTCGAATCGAGTCAGAGAAGCATCCAGACGAGTTGCCACGCTGCCGATGTCACCGGTCCTCCTGCGCGGCACCCCGTGTTCGACTGCCGGCGTGCCCGCGAGCGGCGACATGGCCGCGGCCGGGAAGCCGGCGGCGTGAGCTGGCTCGAAGCCTCGGCGTACGCCGAGTTCGCCGGCAAGCGCCTGCCCTCGGTTCACCACTGGCAGCGCGCCGCCAGCCCGGGCCGGTTCTCCGAGATCCTGGAGTCCAGCAACTTCAACGGCACGGGCCCGGCGCCGGTCGGTTCCTACCGTGGCCTCGGCGCACACGGCACGCTCGACATGGGGGGCAACGTGAAGGAGTGGTGCGCGAGCGAGGTGTCGGGGAAGCGGATCACGCGCGGCGGCGCCTCGAACAACTGCGCGAGCAGCAAGGCCTTCGCCATGCGCCCGTCGCGCTTGGCGGTTTCGTGCGAGATCTCCAGGACTCGCGCCGCTTCCTCGGCGACCACGCCCGGCAGCGCGCGGCGGCCAAGCACGGCGGCGAGGCCGTGCGGGTGCCTCTCGACGAGGCCGCGGCAGCCGTCCGCGGCGCGGACGCCGTCGACGCGGTCGACGCGGTCGATCCCGCCGCCGCGGCGCGGAAACTGGCTCTGGCGAGGCCGGCGATCCTCCTGCGGAGACCCTGCCGCAGGACCGCTCACGGCATGGCTTCGAACACGACGAGCAGCGGCCGGTGGTCGGACGCCACGAGCTCGTCGATGACGTGCGTCTCCACGACGCGCCAGGCGGCGGCCGGGCGGAAGAAAACGTAGTCGATCTTCACCTGCGGACGGTCGGCGGGCCACGTCGGGTCGGGCTGGCCGGCGGAGGCGTCGGCCCACTGCGGCCGCAGGGCGGCGATCGCCGGGCCCTCGGGCGTGTCGTTGAAGTCGCCCGCCAGGATCACCGGCCACGCCTCTGCCGACGCCAGCACCCGGTCGAGCGCCTGCGCCTGGAGCAGGCGGATCGGGGCCTGGGCGTGCTCGAGGTGCGTGCTGACGAAGACGAACGCCCGGCCCTCCCCGCCGGCCTGGACGCGAGCGGCAATCGCGCAGCGGGGTTCGGCTCCCGGGGCCGTCGGCAGGTCGTGGACGCGAACCGCCGACAGCGGGAACCGCGACAGGATCGCGTCGCCATAGCCGCCGCCCGCGTAGGCCATCGCCTGGCCGAAGGCGGCGTGCATCCCCGTCAGCCTCCCCAGCTCGGCCGCCTGGTCGACGCCGTGGGCGCGCGTGGTC
>JAKQTR010000048.1 GCA_029562975.1 Acidobacteriota bacterium
GAGCTTGGTCACGCCCGACTCCTCGATCGCCGCGTAGCCCTGCAGGCGCAGCGCCGACAGCAGGATCTGGTAGGTCAGCTCCGGGGCCACGGGGGTGTTGGTGACGAGGTTGATCTTGCCCTTGACGCGTGGATCGATGAGAAAGTTGCGCCCCGAGATGCGTCCGATCGCCTGGATCACCGCGTCGATCTCGGCGTTCTGGAAGTTGAGCGCCACCGGCTCGCCCGCGGCGTGCACGAGGCACGAGCCGAGGCCGAGCGCGGCAATGGCGAGCGCGCGCAGCGCATTGCGCAACACGGCTCGGCCCCGCGCGGGGAAGGAACGAGGAAGCGGTCGGAGGGTGGAAAGGCGGGTCATCGGGGATCGCGTCTGGGCCCGCCATCGGCGACGGGCGTGGGTGGGCGGGAGGACTCGCCGCGCTCGCTGGCGCGCGCGGGCAGGGCGAGCGTGCTGCGGCGGCCATCGAGCTCGAATTCGGCGGCCTCGGGCAGTAGGCGGACGAGCCTGCGGCCATCGGGCAGGGCCTGGCCGGGGCTCAGGCTGAGGCTGGAGCCGTCCTCGGCCTGCAGGATCGCGAAGCCGGGCAGGGCGCCGAAGCCGGTGGCGATGCCGGTGACCGTGTAGCGTGCATCCGGGCCTGCCGCGCGCATCGGGGCCTTGTCGGCGACCGGTGCGGCACGACCCACATGCAGGCCGATGCGTGCGGCCACCTTGCGGGCGTCGGTCTCGTGGCGCGCAACCGCAGCCACCGGCGCGGGCGCCGCAAGTTGCCAGAACAGCTCCGCCGCCACCCAGGCGCAAGAGGTCAGCGCGAGCAGCCAGGCGAGCGTGGGCAGGGTGTTCGGCAGGGAGCGGAGGGCGGCGGTGTGGCGGCGGGAATACGTCGGCATCGGCAGGAGCGGGGACACTGGTGAAGACCGCAGGCGCGATGTCCGGCGCGCGCGACGGGATCGCAGCGACAGGTCGTCTGTCGTTCGGCGCAGGGCATGGGACGCCACCGGAATGCGCGTTTTCGGGAAAGCAGGCGCCAGTTCGCATGCGTGGGCTGGCGTCCGTCCCCTCATGGGGCCATTCGGGGTGATCGCCGTTCTGTCGCTGGCAAAGGCTGTGGACTATCGGCTGGAGATGTTGCAGTGGTGTTGCCGTCGACCGGACCCGGGGCGTGCCGCGATCGCCCGAGCGGGCCGTGGAGCCTCGTGGGCGCGGCAAGCGAATAGGCTAGTTGCACCGAAACTGGGATAATGTACAGCTTGCCCCGGAAGCCCACGACGCATCATGTCCGACCCCGCCCCGATCTTCGCCGACGACGGCCCGCTCGCCGCCGCGATCCCCGGTTTTCGTGCCCGTCCGCAGCAGATCGAGATGGCGCAGAAGATCGCCGAGGCGCTGCGCGAGAACCGCGTGCTGGTGGCGGAG
>JAKQTR010000049.1 GCA_029562975.1 Acidobacteriota bacterium
GCCGAGCCCGCCGCTAGGCATCGGGGCGGCGGCCGCAGCCAGGTCCCGCGGCCAGTTCCCGCGGCCACAACCCCGCCGCAAGCCGCACACGCGGCAAGCGCCGCCTATAATCTCGCGACGTTCCCGCGGATCGGCGCCGGCACGGCGTTCGACCCGATACCCAGAGAGTCACCATGAGCTATTTCAAACACCACGTCTTCTTCTGCTGCAACCAGCGCCAGCCGGGCGAGTCCTGTTGCAACGACCACAAGGCGAGCGAGCTGCAGACCTACGCCAAGGAACGCACCGCCGCACTCGGCCTCAAGGGCAAGGGCAGCGTGCGTGTCAACAAGGCGGGCTGCCTCGGCCGCTGCGACGACGGCCCGGTGATCGTCGTCTACCCCGACAACGTCTGGTACACCTACGTCGACAAGGAAGACATCGACGAGATCATCGACTCGCACCTGGTGCACGGCCGCGTGGTCCAGCGCCTGCGCCTGCCCGAGGACGCCGCGTGAGCCGCCCGCTGCCCACCGAGGCTGTCCTGCTGCGCGGGGCCGCCGGCAACATCGAGGCGCTGATCGACGCCCCCGCCACGGTGAAGGGCATCGCACTGGTCTGCCATCCGCATCCGCTCTTCGGCGGAGCCAACACCAACAAGGTGGCGCACACGCTCGCTCGCGCCTTCCGCGACCTCGGCTACGCAGTGATCCGCCCCAACTTCCGCGGCGTGGGCAAGAGCGAGGGCACGCACGACCACGGCGAGGGCGAAACCGAGGACATGCTGTCGGCGATCAGCTGGGCGGAGTCGCGCTGGGGCGCGCTACCGCTGGCGCTCGGCGGCTTCTCCTTCGGCGGCTACGTGCAGGTGCGTGTCGCCAAGCGCCTGGCCGAAGGCATCGCGCCGCCGCGCCAGCTCGTGCTCGTGGGCATGGCCGCCGGCGACACCACCGGCAGCGGGCGCAGCTACGACACCCCGGCGCTGCCGACGAACGTCCCCGCACTGGTCATCCACGGCGAGAACGACGACACCGTCGCGCTCGCCAACGTGCTCGCCTGGGCGCGGCCGCAGGAGCAGCCGATCATCGTGATCCCCGGCGCAGACCACTTCTTCCACGGCAAGCTGCACCTGATCCGCGAGCTCATCGCGCGCAACGTCGCGCACGCCTGAACACGGCCGCCGGCAATCGCGACTTGCGTCGCTCCTACGAAACCCAGGCGCTTACAAGATTGCCGTAGGAGCGACGCAAGTCGCGATTCCAGCACCGGACTCCGCGCCTCGCCCGAATCCGCGCCGCGCCCGCCTCCGCACCACGCCGGCCTTCTCGGGAGGGCGGCCCGCGATCCTTCCGGTTTCCCTGATTTCCCCCCACCCGCCTGCGGCGTACCCTGGGTCGGCCACCACCGGAGACCCGCCATCATGAAACTGCTCGCCTCGCTGACCAGCCCCTACGCGCGCAAGATCCGCGTCATCCTCGCCGAGAAGGCGCTGCCCTTCGAGCTCGTGGTCGACTCGCCCTGGGAAGCGAACACCCGCATCCCCGAGCTCAACCCGCTCGGCAAGGTGCCGGTGCTGATCACCGACGAAGGCGAGACCTTCTTCGACTCGCCGGTCATCGCCGGCTACCTCGAGACCCTCGGCGC
>JAKQTR010000057.1:0-7500 GCA_029562975.1 Acidobacteriota bacterium
CCTACGCGCACCTCGACCCGGCCATCGAGCGCGCGGTGTGCGCGGCGCTCGGCCTCGAGCCGGCGCCGGTGTCGTCGCAGGTCATCCAGCGCGACCGCCACGCCGAGCTGATGGCGGCGCTCGCCATCACGGCGGCCTCGCTGGAGAAGTTCGCCCTGGAGATCCGCGGCCTGCAGAAGACCGAGATCGGCGAGGTGGAAGAGCCCTTCGACAAAGGCCAGAAGGGCTCGTCGGCGATGCCCCACAAGCGCAACCCCGTCGGGTGCGAGCAGATCGCAGGCCTCGCACGCGTCATCCGGGGCAACCTCGGCGCCGCCCTCGAGAACATCGCGCTCTGGCACGAGCGCGACATCTCGCACTCATCGGTCGAGCGGATCGTCTTTCCCGACAGCTTCATCGCGCTCGATCACATGCTCCGGCGCTTCACGCGCATCGTCTCGGGGATGGCGGTCCACCCCGATCGCATGCGGCGCAATCTGGAGCTGCTGCGCGGCGTCGTGTTCTCGGGGCCGCTGCTCCTGGCGCTGGCCGCGCGCGGCGTGCCCCGCGAGCGGGCGTACGAGTGGGTGCAGCGCAACGCGCTGCGATCGGCCGACGAGGACCTGGACTTCCGCGGCCTGCTGCGCGCGGACGCGGACGTGGCAGGCGCGCTGCCGGCCGAGGAGATGGATCGCGTGTTCGATCTCGGCCACCAGCTCCGCCACGCGGACGAGATCTTCGCCCGCGTGTTCGGCGGCGGCCGGGCCTGATCGGGCCCCGCGGGGGAGGGCGAGGCGATGGACGAGCGGCCCGGCCACCGGCGCTGGATCGTGATGGCGGCGCTGCTGTCCGGCGCGGCGCTGCTCGTCCTGGCGGCCCTCGCCTTCGCGGGCGTCTTGGCGTTCCGGGACCCGGCGCGCCTCGTCGCGGGCGCGGCGTTCGCCGCCGCGGGCGTCGGCGACCTGCTCGCGGGCTTCGTGCTCCTCCGGTCCCATGCAGGATAAGTTCAACGACGAGTGCGGCGTCTTCGGGATCTACGGGCAGGCCGAGGCGGCCAAGCTCACGTACCTCGGGCTGTACGCCCTGCAGCACCGCGGCCAGGAGAGCGGCGGGATCGCCGCCTGCGACGCCGGGCGCCTCCGCGCGTTCCGCGGGATGGGGTACGTCGCCGACGTTTTCGACGAGCGCGTGCTCGCGGACCTGCCGGGGCCCGCCGCCATCGGCCACGTGCGCTACTCGACGGCGGGCACGAGCGGCCTGTCGAACGCGCAGCCGATCCTCATCGAGTGCGTGCACGGCCCCATCGCCGTCTGCCACAACGGGAGCCTCGTCAACGAGCGCGAGCTGAGGCGGGAGCTGTCGGCGCAGGGGGCGATCTTCCAGACCTCGAGCGACACCGAGGTGTTCCTGCACCTGTACGCCCGGTCGAAAGCGGCCTCCCTCGAAGACGCCCTCGTCGAGGCCGTGGGCCAGACGCAGGGGGCGTTCTCGCTGCTGTTCCTGGCGCCGGGCCGCCTGGTGGCCGTGCGCGACGCCAACGGCTTTCGGCCCCTCGCGCTCGGCCGCCTGGGAGAGGCGTGGGTCGTCTGCTCCGAGACGTGCGCCATGGACCTCATCGGCGCGACCTACGTGCGCGACGTCGAGCCGGGCGAGATGCTCGTCATCGGCCCCGACGGGCCGCGGTCGCTCCGGCCGTTTCCGCCGGCGCCGCGCGCGCACTGCATCTTCGAGCACGTGTACTTCGCCAGGCCCGACAGCCTCGTCTTCGGCGAGAGCGTCAACCGCGTGCGGACCAATCTCGGGCGCGTGCTCGCGCGCGAGTCCGGCGTGCCGGCCGACGTCGTCGTCCCCGTGCCAGACTCCGGCGTGTGCGCCGCCGTCGGGTACGCGGAGCGGTCCGGCATCCCGATCCAGTTCGGCCTGATCCGCAACCACTACGTCGGGCGTACCTTCATCGAGCCGCAGCAGGCGATCCGCCACTTCGGCGTGAAGGTGAAGCTCAACCCCGTGCGCAGCATCCTCGAGGGCAGGCGCGTGGTGCTCGTCGACGACTCGATCGTGCGCGGGACGACGAGCCGGAAGCTGGTAAAGATGATCAAGGCCGCCGGCGCCCTCGAGGTCCACGTGCGCATCAGCTGCCCGCCGACCATCGCGCCGTGCTTCTACGGGGTGGACACGCCGCGCCGGGCCGAGCTCATCGCCGCCACGCACACCCTCGAGGAGATCCGGAAGTACATCGAGGCCGACAGCCTGCGGTTCCTCAGCCTCGAAGGGCTGCTCGACGCGGTGAACTCGCACCGCGACGACTACTGCACGTCGTGCTACACGGGACGATATCCCTTGCCGTTCCCGCGCCACGAGGCGGAACAGGTGCGGGGGGAAGGGAGGACGTAAAGGAGGCGGAGGAGCTGGAAGTCAGCCTGCCCGCGGAAGCTGGCCGGCAGGCAGTCTGGCGAAGGCGAGAATCCAGAGTTCAGAAGGCAGAAGCCAGAATGCAGAAGCCGGCGTACGCTGCGCCCGCGAACGAGCGCCTGGCGCCGAGCCCCCAGCGCCTGGCGTCCAGCCCCGAATCCCGAGTCCCGAGTACAGACCTAGAATGGAGCCCGGGGCCTTCGGGCCCCGGGGATCATGAGTGGAGCGATGGACTACAAGACATCCGGCGTCGACATCGATGCCGGCAACGAGGCCGTGAGGCGGATCAAAGGGCTGGCGGTCCGCACGTTCACGCCGAACGTGCTCGCGTCGATCGGGTCGTTCGGCGGGCTCTTCCGCCTCGGCGAGGGCTACCGCGACCCCGTGCTCGTCGCGAGCGCCGACGGCGTCGGCACGAAGCTCAAGGTCGCGTTCATGACCGGCCGCCACGACACGGTCGGGCAGTGCCTGGTCAACCACTGCGTGAACGACATCCTGGTCCAGGGGGCGACGCCGCTCTTCTTCCTCGACTATCTCGCCGCCGGCACGCTGTCCCCCGACGTGGCCGCGCAGGTCGTCGAGGGGGTCTCCGCCGCGTGCCTCGAGAACGGCTGCGCCCTGATCGGCGGCGAGACAGCCGAGATGCCCGGCTTCTACGCCCCCGGCGAGTACGACATGGCCGGCTTCATCGTGGGCGTTGTCGAGCGCGACCGGCTGATCACGGGCGAGCGCCTGCGCCCGGGCGACGCGCTGCTGGGCCTGTGCTCGACGGGGCTGCACACGAACGGCTACTCGCTCGCGCGCGCCATCGTGTTCGAGAAGCTCGGGCTGCAGGCCGACTCGCCGGTCGAGGAACTGGGCTGCACGATCGGCGAGGAACTGCTGCGGGTGCACCGGTCGTACCTGCCGGCCGTGCGCCCGCTCCTCGAGGCCGGCCTCGTGAAGGGCCTGGCGCACATCACGGGAGGCGGCATCACCGAGAACCTGCCGCGCATCCTGCCGCCTGGCACGGCCGCGCTCGTCGACAGGTCCGCGTGGACGCCGAACGCCGTCTTCCGCTACCTGCGGCGCGTCGGCGGCGTGCCCGACGACGACATGTACCGTACGTTCAACATGGGCATCGGGATGATCGTCGGCTGCGCCCAGGACGATGCGGAGCGCGTGACCGTGATGCTGCAGGCAGCGGGCGAGACGCGCGTCCACCGCGTCGGCCGCATCATCGAGGGCGAGCCGGGCGTCGTGTACGGCTCCTGACAGGCTGTCGCCCGGCGGCCATCGCTCCCGCGCGCTGGCCTGCCGTCCTTGCCGGATGTCTGGGCGCGCGGCCCGTGCCGGCGGCGGGCGCGCCGCCCGGCCCGGCGCCGGAGCGTCTCGTGCGGGCGGAGGTCACCGGGTATCGTGAGACGGCGAGAACGTTGGGAGTACCTCGGCAGCGCGCCAAGGGTCGCGTGGGACGCCATCGTCGGCGGGCAATACCGCTTCACCTTCGACACGATGCCCATGGCCGTCCGCGGGATGTCGTGGCCGGCGCGGCTGAACCTGCTCGCGGCGGGGCTCAATCTGGCCAGGCGGCGCCTGCGCCCGTGGAGCTGGCCGCTGCACATGCAGATCGAGCTGACCAGCTTCTGCGACCTCGAGTGCCCCGTCTGCCCGACGGGCCTCGGCGCGCTCAGGCGCGCCGCCAGCGCCATCGACCCGGAGCTGCTCGAGCAGATCCTGCGCGAGGCCGGGCCCTACCTGCTGACGCTCTCGCTCTGGGCGTGGGGCGAGCCGCTGCTCTACAAGCATCTCGGCCGGGCGCTCGAGGCGGCTGGCCGCTACCCGATGGTCACCCTGCTGTCGACCAACGGGCAGAGCCTCAGCGCGCCGCGCGTGCAGGAGGCGCTGCGCGCTCATCCGCCGACGTACCTGATTGTCGCCATTGACGGGCTGACCGACGCCACCAACAGCGTGTACCGAAAGGGGGCCCGCCTCGCGCCGGCGCTCGACGGCGTCAGGGCCCTGGCGGACTGGAAGCAGCAAACCGGCGCGCGATTCCCCGTGCTGCACTGCCGGTTCATCGCCATGCGGCAGAACGAGCACGAACTGCCCCGCCTGCGCGGGTTCGCCGAGGAGGCCGGGTTCGACATGGTGTCGCTGCGCAGCCTGTCGATCATCGACGCCGCCGAGGACGCGCACCGCGGCATGGTGCCGGCCGCCGAGCGGTTGCGCGCGTACCGCTACGAGCACGGGCGGCGCGTGCGACGCCGCGATTTCGTTTGCCAGTACGCCTTCAGCTTCCCGACCGTGCTTGCCGACGGCACCGTCGTCGCGTGCGACCAGGACTTCAACGGCCGTGAGCCCTACGGCGTGCTGAGGAAGGGCGGATCGTTCCGCAGCATCTGGACGAGCCGCAGGGCGAGCGAGGTTCGGCGCACGATCCGCGATCGCCCGGGCGAGTTCAGCTTCTGCCGGAACTGCCCGTACGCCGACCGGCCCATCAGCAGCTGCAGCTTCGACGGCTACGCCGTGCGGCCCTTCGAGGTGTGAGCGGCGCGCCGCGCCGCCAGGAACCCCAGCGCGCTCGCGAGCTGGGACACGACGATCAGCGCCGCGATGGCCGCCTCCCTCGCGCGAATCGGGCGCATCTTCGGCGCGGACACGAGGCGCCGGTAGAACCCCGGCGGCTCGAGCGCGATCCGGCCGTCTGGCGCCCTGGCGTGCCGGCTGCGAAACCGGTACGCGCCCTCGCCGAACGCGAAGTGCCGGCGCCAGAAGCGGCCGAAGCTGCTGGTGGCGGCGTGGACCGCCACGGCGTCGGCCGCGTACACCAGCCGCCGCCCGCCGGCGAGCCAGCGCGCGCAGAACTCGCGGTCCTCGGCCGTGCAGAACGCCGGATCGAAGCCGCCGCTCTCGCGGAAAGCGTCGGCCGGGACCAACAGGCTCGCCGCCGAGAGGAACCGCGCCTGCAAGGGGTCTTCGTTGTAGTACGCGAACACGACGTCGAGGATCGCCTGGTCGGCGGCGCAGTACAGATTGTCGCCGCTCCCGCCGACTACGCGCCCGCCGACCGCGGCGCCGTCGTTGGCGGCCGACGACGCGTAGAGGCGCGCGAGCCAGGTGCGGTCGGCGAGGCAGTCGTCGTCGATGAACGCGAGGCGGGCCCCGCGGGCCGCGCGCGCCCCCGCGTTGCGCGCCGCGGCGGGCCCCAGGTTCTCAGGAAGGCGCACCCAGCGGACGCCGACAGCGCCCGCTGACCAGTTCACGCGCGCGTCGAGCGGCTCCTCGTTGCCGTCGTCGACGACCAGCACCTCGAAGCGATCTGGCGGGAAGTCCGACCGCACGACCGACCGAAGGCAGGAGGCGAGCTGGTCGGGGCGCCTGTAACTGGGAATGACAACCGTGACGAGAGGCTGATCGGCCATCGTGACACCGGCGAACCGCAGACCCGGGCCTCGCGCCCGCGGCCGCGGGTGCGCCTTCCGGGTGCTTCCGAGTGGGGGCGGCCCTCGAGGGGGCTGCGGCGCGGGCCGCGCCGGCGACGATCTGCCGGCCGTCCTGCTGGGCCTCGTGCTGCGCAACCCCGAGAGCGCCGCCTCATCCAGCCAGTGTACACAGGAGGCGGGGGCGGCGGCACGGGCCGACGGCGCTGTCTTCGCAGCCCGGGGCCGCTTGGGGCGGCTCCCGGGCCTGGCGAGGGCGCTCGTCGATCGGCTCGCCTTCGCGGTGCGCCGGCCGGCGGAGGCCCGATTGTCCCTCGACGGCGGGGACGCGTTCGTGCTGGTATGATGCCCACGCCCCTCCGCGCTGAGCCGGGGGCGGCTGGCAGGAGGCCGCGTGAACCGCAACATCGGCGTGCTGATCTCGGGCCGAGGGTCGAACCTTCAGGCCATCATCGACGCCATTCGCGGGGGCCGGCTGGACGCCCGCATTGCCGTCGTCATCTCGAACCGCGCGGATGCCTACGGGCTCGAGCGGGCCCGCGCGGCCGGGATCGAGGCGCTCGTGCGCGATCACAAGGCCTGGCCGACGCGCGAGGCGTACGAGGCCGCGCTCGTCGGGGAGTTGCGCGCGCGCGAGGTCGGCCTCGTGTGCTTGGCCGGCTTCATGCGCCTGCTCGGGCCGACGTTCGTCGGCGCCTTCCCGAACCGCATCCTCAACATCCACCCGGCGCTGCTGCCGTCGTTTCCCGGCATGCACGCGCAGCGCCAGGCCGTCGAGCACGGCGTGAAGATCTCGGGCGTGACGGTGCATCTGGTGGACACGACGCTCGACGGCGGGCCGATCGTGATGCAGGCGGCGGTGCCGGTCCTGGACGACGACACCGAGGACACGCTCGCCGATCGCATCCTCGCCGAAGAGCACCGTGTCTATCCGGAGGCCATCGCGCGCGTCATCGCCGGGGGCTGGCGCATCGACGGGCGGCGCCTGGTCGCTGAGGGGCGATAGAGACGATCCGGCGGCATGCCGCCCTTGCGCGGGACGATCGGCCGCGGGCCGTCGCCGGAGCACCGGACGGCCGCGGTCGCGTCGGGCGCGCGCGGCCTCGCGGCGCGCCTCTCGGGTATAGTGGGCAGTCTGGGGCGGGGCACGATGATGCCGAACGACGCGTTCAGCGAACTGGAGTGGCGGGGGCTGGTCTACGAAGCGACGGAGGGGCTGCGCGACGTGCTCGCGCGCGAGGCCGTCACGCTCTACATCGGGTTCGACCCGACGGCCGCGAGTCTGCACGTGGGCTCGCTGCTGCCGATGATGGCGCTCGCGCGGATGCAGCGGTTCGGCCACAGCCCCATTGCGATTGCCGGCGGCGGCACGGGCATGATTGGCGATCCGAGCGGCAAGACGGCCGAGCGGCAGCTGCTCTCGGTCGATCAGGTGGATGCGAACCTCGCCGGGATCCGGGCGCAGCTGGCGAAGGTGCTCGACTTCGACGCGTCGCCGAACCCCGCGCGCATCGTCAACAACGGGGACTGGCTGCGGCCGCTCCGGTACCTCGACTTCCTGCGCGACATCGGGAAGCACTTCACCGTCAACTACATGCTCGCGAAGGAATCGGTGAAGCGCCGGCTCGACCAGGAAGACGGCGTGTCGTACACCGAGTTCAGCTACCTGATGCTCCAGGCGTACGAC
>JAKQTR010000003.1 GCA_029562975.1 Acidobacteriota bacterium
CTGCAGCCCGCCGCCCAGCCAGCCTCTCCGCGCCTGCACAAGCTGCTCGGCTCGGTGAGCGGCGCGGGCGGCGGCGCCTTCGGGGTCGCCGGGCTGACGGTGGAGATCCCGCTGTCGACCGTGCTGATCATGCGCTCCATCCTCGACATCGCGCGCGGCGAGGGCGAGGACATCGGCAGCGCGCAGGCGAGGCTGGCCGCGCTCGAGGTGTTCGCCCTCGGCGGCAACGCGAGCAACGACGACGCGGCCGAGGCGGGTTACTACGCCGTGCGCGCGGCCCTCGCCACCACGGTGTCGGAGGCCGCGCGCCACTTCGCGCAGAAGGGGCTGTCGAGCGAGGGCGCGCCGGCGCTGGCACGGCTGATCACGATGGTGGCGGCGCGCTACAAGGTGCAGCTCACCCAGAAGGCCGCCGGCATGCTGGTGCCCGGCATCGGCGCCGCCGCGGGGGCGACGATCAACCTGATGTTCATGGACCACTTCCAGGCCGTCAGCCGCGGCCACTTCACCGTGCGGCGGCTGGAACGCCGTTACGGCGAGGAGGCGGTGCGCGCGGCGTGGCAGGCGGTCGGACGCCCCCATCCCGGAAACCGTAGCGGTTTCCTGTAGGAGCGACGCCAGTCGCGATTCGGCCGTACGAAGACCGCGGCGCGTGGATTGCCGCCGATCGCGACTGGCGTCGCTCCTACGAAAACCGCGGCGCCGCGCTCCGGACGACCGCCCCCGGCGCAGCCCCGGTAGGAGCGACGCAAGTCGCGATTTGGCCGTGCGAGGACCGCGGCGCGTGGATTGCGGCCGATCGCGACTGGCGTCGCTCCTACGAAAACCGCAGCGCCGCGCTCCGGGACGACCGCCGCCGGCGCAGCCCCGGTAGGAGCGACGCAAGTCGCGATTTGGCCGGGCGAGGACCGCGGCGCGTGGATTGCGGCCGATCGCGACTGGCGTCGCTCCTACGAAAACCGCGGCACCGCGCTCCGGGACGACCGCCCCCGGCGCAGCCCCGGTAGGAGCGACGCCAGTCGCGATTTGGCCGTACGAGGACCGCGGCGCTCAGCCCGCCGGCGGGTAGGCTTTGACGAACTCTTCCCAGGGCAAGGGCGGGCTGAAGTGGAAGCCTTGCGCCAGGTCGCAGCCCTGGCGGCGCAGCACGTCGAGGTGGGCGGCGGTCTCGACGC
>JAKQTR010000035.1 GCA_029562975.1 Acidobacteriota bacterium
TGTGCGGATTTCGAGCCGGTGTTCGGCGCGGGTATGGACGTGCCCGACGGCGACGGCGGGCGGGCGCGCTTCGGCAACCTGCTGCTGTCGCGCCTGCCGGTGGGGCAGGTGTTCCGCCACCTGCTGCCGTCGCCCGCCGACCCCGCCTGTCCGGCGATGCAGCGGGTGTGCGTGGAGGCGGTGGTGGAGGCGCCCTGGGGGCCGCTGCGGGTGATGAGCACCCACCTCGAGTATTACTCCGCGCGCCAGCGCCGCGCCCAGATCGAGGCCTTGCGCGCGCTGCAGGCCCAGGCGGCGGACCTGGCGCGGTTGCCGGCGGCGGGCAAGGAGTCCAACCCCGCCTTCGCCGCGCGCCCGCGTCCGGCCTCGGCGGTGCTGTGCGGGGACTTCAATTGCGAACCGGGCTCGGCCGAATACCTCGCGCTGCAGCGTCCGCTACCCGCGTCCGGTCCGGCAACAGACGCCGAGCGCCCGCATTGGACGGATGCGTGGCCGCTCGTCCACGGCGCGCGAGCGCACGCACCCAGCGTGGGCCTGCACGGCGCGGAGTGGCCCAAACGCGCCTATTGCTGCGATTTCTTCTTCGTGAGCACCGACCTGGCGCCGCGGGTGCGCGCGGTCGAGGTGCGCGCGGACACCGCGGCCTCGGATCACCAGCCGGTGGTGATGGAGCTGGCGTGAGGCGTGAAAAAGCCGGCTGGCGCCGGCTTTTTCGTGGGGCGGACTCGCTTACTTCTTGCTGAGCGGGCCGGTGTTCGTGCCGAGCAGGGCGCGTACCACGGCGGCGGGGTCCTCTTCCTGCATCGCGTGGCCGCAGCCGGCCAGCTCGACCCGCCTCACCTCGCCGCCGCCGGCTTGCAGGGCTTCGTACAGCGGGCCGACAGCCTTGACCGGGGTCATGCGGTCGAGCGCGCCGCACAGCAGCAGGGTGGGGCCGTCGCGGTGGGCGGCGGCGGCCAGCCCGTCCTGCCAGGCATTGCAGGCGGCGAGGTCGCGCGCGAGCGTCTCGCTGCCGTTGCGCTCCATGCGCGCACGGTTGCCGGTCTCGAGCGCGCGCCGGCGTTCTTCGCCGAGCACCTCGGCGGGGGCGAAGGAGAACTTGTTGATCAGCGCGTGCGCCTGCGCCGGGTCGCTGCGCGCGGCCTCGAGCAGGAGGGGCGCGACCGGCATCGGCGCGAGGCTGCCGAGCAGGTGCAGGCGGCCGATGCGCGCCGGGGCGGCGGCCGCGGCGGCGAGCGCGACCAGCGAGCCCATGCTGTGGCCGGCGAGTTCGAAGCGGTCCAGCCCCCGCGCGTCGGCGAAGGCGAGCACCCACGTCGCCATGGCGTCGACCGCGCCGGGGGCCTCGCCTTCCGAATCGCCGTGGCCGGGGAGATCGGGGACGATCACCCGGCGACCGGCCGCGGCCAGCCCGGCAGCGACCGCCTGCCAGACGCCGCGGTCGTGACCGGCGCCATGGATCAGCAGGATGGCCGGCGCGGTGGCGGGGCCGAAGTCGTCGAAGGCGGCGCGGCGGCCGTCGAGCTGGAGGGTGTGGGTCATGGGTCTGTTCGTGGAGGCGTCGGGAGGGGCGGACGGCGGGGTTGTCCGCGTCCGGGTGGGAGTCGTGAGGCGCAGGGACGGGCGCGCGCCGCTCCGGGTACCGGGGCGCCGGGGCGCTCGGATGTTCGAACGGGCGGGCGTTTCGGCGCGCGGCGGCTCAGGCGTATTCGTCGGGGTCGAGCATGTGCTCGATTGCCACGATGCGGTCCTTGAGCGCGAGCTTGCGCTTCTTGAGCCGGCGCAGCATGAGCTCGTCCTCGACCGGATCGTCGGCGAGGCGGGCGATCGCGTCGTCGAGGTCGCGGTGCTCGAGGCGCAGCTCGTCCAGCCGCTGGCGCAGGCTGGTCACATCGTCGAAGCTCTCCCCGCTCATGCTCGTTCCCCTGGCGTGTGCGCCGGCCGTGGGCGAAGTGCCGGGCGGCGTCGTTTTGCCGGCAATGGTATGCGGCGGCGCAGGGGATGACAACACGACCGCAGGCGCGCGCCGTCCCGGGGCGGGAAACGCCGCGACGCTTCCCCGGCGGGCGCCGATTTCTTACCATGCGCCCCTCGATACCGACCGGAATGCGCAAGTGAACAAGGCCTTCGTGAAGGAGAGCGACGGCGACGACGGGGACGAGGAGCTCGCCCCCG
>JAKQTR010000010.1 GCA_029562975.1 Acidobacteriota bacterium
GGCAGCCCGATCCACTCGCCGAAGCGCCCCGGGCTCACGCGGTCCGCCGGAGCCTGCGGCGGCGCGTCGAGCGCGTCGAGGGCCCCGTACAGCCGCAGCAGCGCGAACGCGGACAACGCGCCGAACAGCGCGCCCCAGATCGCCAGCGCGTGCGGCTCGCTCAGGAAGACGTCGGCGCCTTTCGCCAGCGTCATGTAGATCGGGTAGCCGGGCGGGTGCGGCCGATGGCGGGCGGGATCGAAGTCGCGCAGGCCGAGGGCGAAGTTCACCGAGTCGACGTCCTCGAGCGACGAGGCGAGGAACGGCAGGTGGCCGAGGAGGAAGAAGACCGCCAGCGCGGCCGCGATCCACCACGCCCGGGTCCCCCTGCGGACTGGAGCGAGCCGGTCGATCACCTGGCGCCTCAGACCGGTTGCAGGCGGACGCCCTCGTTCAGGCTTCCGGTCCTGTAGCCCTGCAGATCGAGCGTGACGTACCGGAAGCCGAGGGCCTTCAGCTCGCGCAGGATCGTCTCGCGCGCCGCGGGCTCCAGGGCCCGCGCCATCTCGTCGGGCCCGAGTTCGACACGCGCCACGTCACCGTGGTGGCGGACGCGGCACTGCCGGAAGCCCAGGCCGATCAGGACGTCCTCGGCGCGCTCGATGGCCGCCAGTTTCTCCGGCGTCACCGCCGAATGGTAGGGGATTCGAGACGACAGGCACGCCGACGCCGGCTCGTCCCACGTCGGCAGGCCGGCGCGTCGCGAGAGTTCCCGGATCTCCGCCTTGGTCAGGCCGGCCTCGTCGAGCGGGCTGCGCACGCCCAGCTCGCGAGCAGCCCGGCGGCCGGGCCGGTAGTCGCCCCGGTCGTCGGCGTTGGCGCCGTCGGCCACGATCGCGATCCCGCGGGCCCGCGCCAGCTCCGCCAGGCGGGAGAACAGCTCCCGCTTGCAGTGGTAGCACCGGTCCGGCTCGTTGGCGGTGTACTCCGGCAGATCCATCTCGTTCGTGATGATGAACTCGTGCGGAAGAGCGAACGCCCGGGCGAGTTCAAGGGCGCGCCGGCGGTGGCGGGACGGCAGGCTCGGACTGTCGGCCGTCACGCAGAGCGCCCGGTCGCCGAGAACGTCCCTCGCCACCCATCCGAGGTAGGCGCTGTCGGCGCCCCCGCTGAATGCCACCACCACCGACTCGTAGCCGGCGATGGCCGCGCGCAACGAGGCTTCTTTCTGGACCAGCAGGCGCTCGTCGGGCGCGGGCGCGGCCTGGGAGGTCGAATCCGTCACTCGTCGTCCTCGTCCGGCTCGTCCCCGCCCTCGTCGAGATCGTCCTCGTCCAGTTCCTCGTCGTCCTCGTCGTCGGAGGCGACGTCGAACTCGATGGGATTGAGGCCGACAACCTCCAGGTTGGTTCCGCAGTTGCCGCATTCCACGATGTCGCCCCGATCGACGTCGTACTCGTCCACGTCGATCTCGAACTCGCACTCAGGGCAGATCGCCATACCGCCTCCTCAACGGATCGGGCGAGGTCGCGCGTCGGCCCCCAGGCCGCGGGTCCGCCGCGCCTTCGTAACTGCTGACACACCGACGTTTGTGGCAACAGGAGCCAGGATTATAGCGGCAAGGCCCCCGCGCTGCAACGAACCGCGAGGCTTGCGCGGGCCCTATCGTCCCGGCTCCGCCCGGCCGATACACCTGCACGGAATGACCATGACGGGAGCCGTCCACAAGACCGTCGTTATCGCCGATGATACCCCGTTCGTTCGGGATCGGTTCAAGGCCGCCATCGAGCACGCCGGGCACCGGGCGCTCGTCGTGCGGAGCGCCGCCGAGCTGCTGGCACGTGTCCGGGCCGACCTGCCGAACCTCGACCTGGTGGTGGTGGATCTCCGGCTGCCCCACGCCGGCGGCGTCGATCTGGTGCGGGCGATCCGAAAGCTCGACGGCGGGCGCCTGCCGATCATGGTCTTCAGCGGCACCATCGCCGGCGCTTCTGAGATTCGCGACCTGGCGAACCTGGGCATTGCGGGATACGTGAACGAGTACAGCCCGTCCCCGCAGATCCTGCCTGCCCTCGCGCCCCATCTCTTTCCCGACAGCTTCAACCGCCGGAGCGGCCCGCGCGTGTCGCTCGGCATCCCCGTGGCCTACCGCTTCGGCAACACCATTGCCGCCGCCGTCACGCTGAACCTCGGGCGCGGCGGCCTCGCCATCCGCACGATGAGCCCGCTCGAGACCTCGACGCGCGCGCGCGTCCGCTTCCGGCTGCCGAACGCCAAGCGTGACGTGGACGCGGATACGTCCGTCGCCTGGAGCGACCGGCGCGTGGGCATGGGCATGCAGTTCGAGCGGATCGACGCCGCCGACCAGTCGGCCGTCGAGGAGTTCGTGGACGCGCAATACCTCCAGCACGCAAACTGAGCCCGAGGAGCCGGGACGCCCGCCCCCTGAGCGCTCACGTGGGGTCAGATCTGGGGTCAGATCCAGTAATACTGGATCTGACCCCATATTGACACTGTCTCCGTGGCGTCGGTACGATGAGTGGCTGGCGCCTTGCGGGACGAGCCGAGCAGCCCCCGCGTCTCCGGCCGGCCCGCTCGTAGTCACCACACTTCCTGGAGCACGCAGTGATCGAGGTCCAGAACCTCACGAAGCGCTACGGGCGCGTCACGGCCGTCGACGACGTGTCGTTCCGCGTCGAGCGAGGCGAAATCCTCGGCTTCCTCGGACCGAACGGCGCCGGCAAGACGACGACGATGCGCGTCATCACCGGGTACATGCCGCCGTCGGAGGGCCGCGTCCGCATCGCGGGCTTCGACACTCTCGAGCAGCCCATCGAGGCGAAACGGCGCACCGGCTATCTGCCCGAGTCGCCGCCGCTCTACCCCGAGATGACGGTGCGCGAGTACCTGTTGTTCGTGGCGCAGATCAAGGGCGTGCCGTCCCGCGCGCGGGCCTCGCGCGTCGAGCGCGCGATGGTCCGCACGTGGATCGCCGACGTGAAGAACGTCCACTGCCGCAAGCTGTCGAAGGGCTACCGCCAGCGCGTCGGCCTCGCCCAGGCGCTGCTGCACGATCCGGACGTCCTGGTGCTCGACGAGCCCACGGCGGGCCTCGATCCGAAGCAGATCATCGAGACCCGGCAGCTCGTCCACGAGCTGGCCGGCACGCACACCATCGTCCTGAGCACGCACATCCTGCCGGAAGTCGCACAGACCTGCCAGCGCGTCGTCATCATCAACAAGGGCAAGCTCGTCGCGGTGGATTCGCCGGAGGCGCTGACGGCCCGGCTCCACGGCGCGACGCCGATCTACGTGCAGGTGGAGGGCGGCGACGCCGCGGCCGATCTGCAGGGCGTGCCCGGCGTGACGCGGGTGGCGGTGGCCGACCGCCACGGCTCCGCGATCGGGTACGAGGTGGAGAGCACGCGCGGCGAGGACGTGCGGCGCGATCTCGCCCGCGCGGTCGTCGCCCGCGGCCTGGGCCTGCTCGAGCTGCGGCCGCTGCGCATGAGCCTCGAGGAGGTCTTCCTCCAGGTCACCACCGAGGAGCCGGGCGGCGAGGCCGCCCCGGCGGGGGAGGCCACGGCATGAGCAACGTCATCGCCATCGCCCGGAAGGAGCTCCGGGCGTACTTCTCGTCGCCGATCGCGTACGTCGTGATCGGGTTCTTCACGCTCCTCTTCGGCTACTTCTACGTCGCCATCCTCGACTGGTTCGTCCGGCAGGGCATGCTGGGCGGGATGGGCATGACGGCCTCGGCGCTCAACGTCAACCAGCACTTCGTGCGGCCGCTGCTGCTCAACCTGACGGTGGTGCTGCTCTTCGTCCTGCCGATGATCACGATGCGCACGTACGCCGAGGAGAAGCGCGCCGGGACGATGGAGCTCCTGCTGACGTCGCCGATCACGGATCTCCAGATCATCCTCGGCAAGTTCTTCGGCGCGCTGCTGCTCTACGCCGCCATGCTCGCCGTCACGCTCGTCTACATCGGCGTGCTCTTCGCCGTCGGCACGCCCGAGTGGAAGCCCATCGCCGCCGGTTACCTGGGCCTGCTCCTCCTCGGCGCGAGCTTCATCGCGGTCGGCCTGCTCATCTCGAGCTTCACGCGCAACCAGATCGTCGCCGGCATGCTCACCTTCGGCGTGTTCCTCCTGCTCTGGGTGATCGACTGGATTGGCACGTTCCTGGGGCCCGCTGGCGAAAAGATCGTCAACTACCTCTCGGTCGTGCGCCACTTCGACGATTTCGCGAAAGGCGTCATCGACACGACGCACCTGGTCTACTACCTGAGCTTCATCACGTTCGGCCTGTTCCTGACCGCCAAGTCGGTCGACAGCGAGCGGTGGCGGGGATGATGGTCAAGAGAATCGGCGGCATCATCGGCTGGGTCGGGACGGCCCTCGTGCTGGCGGCCGTGGCGATCCGCTTCCTCAGGCCCGAATGGGATCGCGTGGCGTACTGGAGCGCGTGGGCGGGCCTGGTCTGCGTCCTGGCCTACACGCTGACGCAGTGGCGCGACATCGTGAACGCCTTCAGGCGGCGCCAGGCGCGCCTCGGCACGCTCACGGCGGCCAGCATCGCCATCGTCCTGGGAATCCTCGTCGCGATCAACTGGCTCGGCACGCGGCAGAGCAAGCGCTGGGACCTGACCAAGGCCGGGCAGTTCACGCTGGCCGACCAGACGACCAACGTCCTCCGCAAGCTCGACGCGCCGCTGCAGATTCGCGTGTTCGAGAAGAGCCAGGAGATGCAGCGGTTCAAGGACCGCCTCGCCGAGTACGCCGGGGCGTCGAACCGCGTCAGCGTCGAGTACGTCGACCCCGACCTCAAGCCGACCCTCGCGCGGCAGTACCAGGTGCAGTCCTACGGCACGGTGGTGCTCGAGTACAAGGGACGGACCGAGCGCGTCGTCGGCGACTCCGAGCAGGATCTGACCAACGGCATCATCAAGGTGGTCAGCGGCGAGAAGAAGACGATCTACTTCACGCAGGGCCACGGCGAACGAGACCCGCAGAGCTCGGAGCGGAGCGGCTACAACACGATCAAGAACGCGCTCGAGCGCGAGAACTACGGCGTGAGCCGCGTCGCGCTGGCGCAGACCGGCGCGGTCCCCGACGACGCGACGGCGCTCGTCGTGGCCGGCCCGACCTCCGACCTGCTGGAGCCCGAGGTGGCCGCGATCAAGGCCTACCTTGGCAAGGGCGGCAAGCTCCTGCTGCTCGTGGATCCGCCCGAGTCGTCCAAGGCCGCGCCCATGCCCGGCGTCGAGGGCCTGGCCAAGGCGTGGGGCATGCGGCTCGGCCGCGACATCATCGTGGACGCAAGCGGCCTGGGCCAGCTCATCGGGTCCAGCTGGGACACCCCCGTCGCCGTATCGTATCCCGGCCACCCGATCACCGAGCGCTTCGACACGCTCACGGCCTTCCCGCTCGCGCGCTCGGTGTCCACCGACTCGCCGGGAGACGACGGCGCCACGGCGCAGCCCATCGTGGAAACCGGCCAGCGCAGCTGGGCCGAGACGGACCTCGACAGCGTGGCCGACAAGGCCGGGCCGAAGCTCGACGAGGCCAAAGGCGACCGACGCGGCCCGATCGCTGTCGGCGCGGCCGTCTCGCGAACCGGACACGCCCCGGAGAACGCGGCCGAAGGCGCCAAGGCCCCCGAAACCCGTGTCGTCGTCATGGGCGACTCCGACTTCGCCGCCAACATGGCCGTCAACGTGTCGGGCAACCGCGACTTCTTCATGAACGTGGTAGGCTGGCTCACCCAGCAGGAGAACCTGATCGCCATCCGGCCGAAGGAGCCGGGCGAGAGCCGCCTGACGCTGACGAACGACCAGGCCCGGCGGATCGGCTGGTTCGGGCTGCTCCTGCTGCCCGCGGCGATCTTCGCGCTCGGGGTGCACGTCTGGTGGCGGAGGCGCTGATGCGAGGGCTCCGAACGACGCTCGCCCTGCTGCTCGTGCTCGCCGGCCTTCTCGGCTACATCTACTTCATCGAGCTGAAGAAGCCGCCGGCAGGCGAAGCCGAGCAGAAAGAGAAGGTCTTCTCGGTCCAGGCGGACGCCATCGAGCACCTCGAGGTGAAGGCGGCGTCGGGCGACCGCACGGTCCTCAAGAAGGCCGACGGCGCCTGGACCATCGCGGACCCGATTGCGGCCAAGGCCGACGAGGGGGAGGCGACCAGCCTCGTCACGAACCTCGCGTCGCTCGAGATCCAGCGCGTCGTAGACGAGCAGCCCGGCGACCTTGCGCAGTTCGGCCTCGCGACGCCGCGCGTCGAGGTCGCCTTCGGGAAGGCGGGCTCGCCCGCCGACGGGCGGCTGCTCATCGGCGACCGCAACGCGACAGGCGGCGAGATCTATGCGAAGACAGCGTCATCGCCGCGCGTCTTCCTCGTGTCGTCGTACCTCGAGAGCACGTTCGACAAGGGCACATTCGCGCTCAGGGACAAGACCATCCTGTCGTTCCCGCGGGACAAGGTGGACCAGCTCGAAATCGTCACGGCCGACGGGAGGCTCGCCTTCTCGAAGCGGCCCGAGCGCTGGGTCCTCGAGGGCGCGGAGGCCGTGCGGCTCGATCAACTCCAGGTCGAGGGCGCGATTGGACGTCTCCAGAACCTGGCCATGAAGTCGATTGCCGCTCAGGAGGCCGCGGATCGCGACCTGACCGCCTACGGACTCGACAAGCCCGCCGCCACCGTGACAATCGGCGCCGGCAGCGCCAGGGCCGTGCTCGCCGTCGGCGCCGACGACGGCGCCGGCAGCCGCTACGCGCGCGACGCGTCGAAGCGCCTGGTGGTCACGGTGGAACCGGCCATCCTCGACGACCTGAAGAAGAAGGCGGACGACTACCGCCCGAGGGACGTTTTCGACTTCCGCTCCTTCACCGCCACCCGCCTCGAGGTGGCGCGCGGCGCGTCCACAGTCGCGTTCGAACGGACGACGGACAAGGACGGCGCCGCGACGTGGCGGCAGGTCCAGCCCGCCAAGGAGGTCGAGTCGTCGTCCGTGCTCGCCGCGCTTGGCGCGCTCTCGGGCCTGTCGGTCGAGCGATACGTGGACGCCAAGACCAGGACCGGCGCCGACGCGCCTGTCGCGGTGGTGACGGCGGCGTTCGACGAAGGCAAGAAGACGGAGCGCGTCGCCTTCGGCAAGGTGGGCGACGAGGTCTTCGCCGTGCGCGAAGGCGAGCCGGGCGGCGCCAAGGTGGACGCCGCCAGGTTCGACGAGGCCCTCAAGGCCCTGGACGCCGTCAAGTGAAGCGGGCGCTTGCCGCCGCGTTCCTCGCCGCCGCACTCACGGCGGGGTGCGCCGCGCACCCCGCCCCTGCGGTCTCCCCACGGCCGCCGCGGCCGCCGAAGCCAGGCGTCAGCGCCCTCAGGGCGGATCTGGCCTCCTGCTTCCGCACGCCGGCGCTGCGTGGCGCCGTCAGCGGCGTACTGGTCCGGTCGCTGAAGACCGGCGAAACCCTCGCCGCGATCAACCCAGGCACCTTCCTCATGCCCGCCTCGAACATGAAGGTGGTGACCGCCGCCGCGGCCGCCGAACGCCTCGGCTGGGACTACACGTTCACCACGAAGGTCGTGGCGGCCGGGCCGATCGAGGGCGGCGTCCTGAAGGGCGACCTCGTCATCGTCGGCAGCGGCGACCCCGCGCTCGGAGGCCGGCCCACGCCCGAGGGCTTCGCCCTCGTCGATCGCTGGGCCGAGGCGATCCGGGCTGCCGGCGTGTCGGCCGTCGAGGGGCGCATCGTCGGCGACGACAACGCGTTCGAAGACGAGGGCCTCGGCTCCGGATGGGCCTGGGACGACCTCGCGTACGGCTACGCGGCGCCGGTCGGCGGCCTCAACTTCAACGAGAACACGGCACGGCTGACGTTCGCGCCGGGAGCGGCCCGGGGCGATCCCGTGACCGTCGAAGTCAGGCCCGACGGCAGCGGCTTGCAGGTCGACTCCACGGTGACGACGGCGGATCCCGACGGCGAAGTCGACCTCCGCATTCGCAGGCTCCCCGGCAGCGCCCGGCTCGGCGTCCGCGGATCGGTGCCGGCCGGCAAGACCGACGTCACGCAGGCGGTGTCGGTGGACAACCCGACCGAGTTCCTCGCGCGCGCGCTGAAACTGGCGCTCGCCGGCCGGGGCGTGACGGTGTCCGGCGAGGCGATTGACGGTGACGCGCTCGCGGCGCCCGTCGACATCGCGTCGGCCTCGACTCTCGTCACGCACGTGTCGCCGCCGCTTGCCGACATCGTCAAGGTGCTCCTGAAAGCGAGCCAGAACCTGTACGCGGACACGCTGCTGAAGGCCCTGGGTCGCACGGCCTCGGGCGGGCCGGCCTCCACAGCCGCCGGGAAGCTGGCGGTGCGGGACGTGCTCCAGGCGTGGGGAATCGGCCCCGATCAGTACATCCAGGCGGACGGCTCCGGTTTGTCGAGGTACAACTACCTGAGCGCCGACGTGCTGGTCGCGGTGCTGACGCGCATGTACTACGACGAGCGCCACCGCGACGCGTTCATGGCCGCCCTGCCCGTCGCCGGCGTGGACGGCACGCTGGCCAACCGCATGAAGGGCACGAGGGCCGAAGGCAACGCCCGGGCCAAGACCGGATCGATCGCCAACACGCGTTCGCTGTCCGGGTTCGTCGCCTCGGCCTCAGGCGAACCGCTCGTCTTCTCGATGATCGTCAACAACTTCAACGCCGCGCCGTCGGACGCCCTCGACGCGATCGATCGGGCGGTCGTGCGGCTGGCGGAGTTCCGGCGCTAGATCGGAGTCAGCGCGCATGGCGGCGTCCGCGGCGCTCTACTTCTTCGTGGCGGCGGCCGCGGCGGGCGCGCTGTCGATCGTCCGCCCGATCCGCCGGCTGGGCATCCGCAGCCGCAAGGCGGGGTGGCTCGTCCTCCTCGCGGGCGCCGCGGGCGCGCAGTACGTCCTCGGCCGGCCCGCGCTCGCAACCTATGTCACGACGCCCGAAACGAAGCTGGATGAGTTCGCGCCGATCTACCAGTTCTCCGAGATCCAGTCGATCCCGGTCCGCGCGCCGGCGGGGCGCGTCTACGAGTCGCTCTTCGCCGTGACGGCTGCCGAAGTGCCCCTGTACCGCGAGCTGGCCTGGATCCGCCGGGGTGGGGCGAGCGGGCCCGAGAGCGTGCTGAACCCCAGCGACGACGTCCCCCTGGTGGACGTGGCCACGAGGACGTCGTTCCTGCAGTTGGCGGCCGTGCCGGGGCGGGAACTCGTACTCGGCGCCGTCGTCATGGCTCCACCGGGCGTCAGGCTGGCCGCGGCTCCGACGCCAGCCGCGTTCCAGGCGCTCAGGCAGCCGGGTTTCGCCAAGGCGGTCATGGGCTTCGTCATCGAGGCGCAGGACTCCGGCTGGTGCAGGCTGCGCTCGGAAATCCGGGTGCATGCGACGGACCCGGCTTCGCGCGACACGTTCTCCACCTACTGGAAGGTCATCACGCCCGGCAGCCAGCTGATGCACTTGATGTGGCTGAGGGCCATCAAGGTGCGGGCGGAAGCGACGCGGCGATGATCTCCTCGAGCGCTGCGAGCATCGCCGCCCGCTCGCCGGTCAGCCCGCCGCCCTGGGCCAGGCCGGGCTTGCCGCCGCCCTTTCCCCCGAACCGCTCGGCCAGCCTCCTGAGCACGACTGCAGCGTTCACCCCTGTGTCCGGCGCGCATGCGATCGCCGCCACCGCGGGGTCCGGACCGGCCGAGAGCAGCGCGGCCACGACGCCAGGCTGAGCCGCGGCGGCCGAGGCGAGGGCCGTGAGCCCCGTCTGATCCCAGTCGTCCAGTGATTCGACGACGAGACGGATCGGTCCGGCAGGCCGCGCGCGTCCCACGAGCGCGGCGGCCTCGTGAGCGGCGAGCCGCTCGGTGAGCCCGCGTATGGCCCGCCGCAGCTCCTTGTTCTCGGCCTGGGCGCCCTCGATGGCCGAGGGCAGCTCCTGCGGGGGCACCGACAGGAACCGGAGGCTTCCGGCGACTGCGTCGCGCAGCGCCCGGAACTCCCGAAGGGCGCGGGCGCCGCACACGAACTCGACGCGCATGCCCCCGCGGAACTTCTCCCACGAGCGAAGCACGATGACTCCCACCTCGCCCGTGCGGGCCACGTGCGTCCCGCCGCACGCGGAGCGGTCGAAGCGCTCGACCTCGATCACGCGCAGCGGGCCGCTCCGGACCGCCTCCTTGCGCAGGCCCAGCAGGGCGCCCTCTTCGCCCGACGCCGTCAGGATCCGAAGCGGCCGGTCCTCCCACACCACGCGGTTGGCTTCGGCCTCGGCGTCGGCCAGCGGCTCGGCGCCGAGCACCTTGTCGAGATCGATGGTCGACACGAGCGCCCCGAGGTGGAAGCCGACCGTGCGCGCCCCGTGCAACCGGTCGAAGGCAGCCGACAGGATGTGCTGCCCCGTGTGCTGCTGCATGTGATCGAACCGCCGGGCGCGGTCGATCCGGCCGCGGACCGCCGACCCGGCCGGGATTGGCGAGTCGACGACGTGGCCGATCCGATCGTCATCCAGCTCGATGACATTCGAGACCGGGACGCCGCCGAGCCATCCGATGTCGTGGGGCTGGCCGCCGGAGGTGGGATAGAAGGCCGTACGGTCGAGGACGACGATTGTGCGGCCGCCGTCGGCCGTGCAGTCCAGGACGGCGGCGTCGAATTCGAGGCACGCCGGATCGCCGTAGTAGATGCGCTCGGTCACGGGTCGTTCTGCCCTCCGGCGCGCGTCAGGCGCCGTCAACGAGCGGGTCGCGCGCGCCCGCCTCGGCGAATCCCTTCGCCCGCAGCACGCAGCTGTCGCACCGCCCGCACGGCCGCCCGCCGGGGCGCGGGTCGTAGCAGCTGTGCGTGAGGCCGTAATCCAGGCCGAGGGCGAGCCCGCGGCGGATGATGTCGGCCTTCGACAGCGACGCCAGCGGCGCGAGCACGCGGAAGCGGGCGCCCCCCGCCCCGGCCTTCGTCGCCAGCGCGGCCAGCGATTCGAAGGCCCGGATGAACTCGGGGCGGCAGTCGGGATAGCCCGAGTAGTCCACGGCGTTGACGCCGATGACGATGTCGCTCGCGCCCAGGGTCTCCGCCCATGCCAGCGCCAGCGAGAGGAAGACCGTGTTGCGCGCCGGCACGTACGTCGTCGGGATGCCGCCCTCGCCGATCGCCCGGTCCCGGGGCACGTCCCCGGCCCCCGTGAGGACCGACCCGCCGAAGGCCGCGAGGTCGAGTGGCAGCTCGACGTGACGCACGACCCCGAGGGCGCGGGCCACGCGCCGGGCGGCCTCGAGCTCGACGCGGTGTCGCTGGCCGTACGCCACGGTCAGCGCGTACAGACCGAAGCCCTCCGCCCGCGCGATCGCGCCAGCCGTGTACGAGTCGAGGCCGCCGCTGAGCAGCACGACGGCCCGCCGTTCGGGCTCAGACGCCGCGGGCATGCGCCCCCCAGATGAGCTTGTGCAGCTGGAGCTGCATCCGGACGGCCAGGCCGTCCTCGAGGATCCACGCCGCGAGATCCGCCGGCGGGAGGGCGCCGAACACCGGCGAGAACAGGACCGCGGCGCAACGAGACACCAGGCCGTGCCGTTCGACCACGCCCCTCGCGTACTCGTAGTCAGCGCGATCCAGGATCACGAACTTCACTTCGTCCGCCGGCTGGAGCCGGTCGAGATTCGGCCAGTGCATCCGGCCCGACTCCCCGCTCCCCGGGCACTTGACGTCGAGGATCTTCACGACGCCGTCTGGAACCCGCTCGACGCTGACATGACCGCCCGTTTCGAGGAGCACCATCAGGCCGCGCTCCCGAAGGCGGCGCATGAGCGCGTAGACGCCGGCCTGGAGCAGGGGTTCGCCCCCGGTTACCCCCACGAGGCGGCACCCGAACCCCTCGACGGCCGCCACGGCTTCGTCAACCGTCATGCGCCGGCCGCCCGTGAACGCGTACGGCGTGTCGCACCAGGCGCAGCGCAGGTCGCATCCCGCCAGCCGCACGAACACGCACGGCATGCCGGCGTAGGTGGACTCACCCTGAATCGAGCGGAAGATCTCGCTCACCGTCACCATGGCGTGGGTTCATTGTACCGGAGGCGGAAGGCGGGAGAGAGGAGGCAGCATCGAGAAGCCGGAATTCAGAATCCAGAATCCCGGAGCGGGCACGGCGTCTCGCTCCCGGATCCCGGGCCCCGAGTCCGCGCCTCCGCCATACGGCCGACCGGCTGGCTTCGGCGCGGAAGGCCGAGTCCAGGATCCCGGCGGGCGGCCGTCGAGCGTAAGATGAGGCGGAGGCGGGCATGAGCGACCTGCGCATCGGCACATCGGGCTGGAGCTACCCCGAGGGCCCTGGCGCCTGGAACGGGGTCTTCTACCCTGCCAGGCGGACCCGCGGCCGGAGCGCGCGCGGCGGGGATCTCGCCTTCTACGCGGAGCACTTCGCCACCGTCGAGGTGAACTCGAGCTTCTACAGGGTCCCCGACCCGGCGGTCACCGCGAAGTGGGCCGGGCAGACGCCGGCGGACTTCGACTTCTCCGTGAAGCTGTTCCAGCAGTTCACGCATCCCGCCATGTATCTGAAGGCCGCCGGCCGTCACGCCGGCGGGGACGACAGCCCCATTCCGTCGGTGACGCGGCGGGACGTGGATCTCTTCAAGGCCGCCCTCGATCCGCTGGCGGACGCAGGCAAGCTGGGCGCCCTGCTCGCGCAGTTCCCGCCCGCGTTCCGGGAAGGGGAAGACAGCCGGGAGTACCTCGCCTGGCTGCTCGAGGCGTTCTCCGGCTACGCCCTCGCCGTGGAGCTGCGCCACCGGAGCTGGAGCGACCGCGCCGCCGAGGTGATCGCGCTCCTCGGCGGGCACGGCGCGGCGTGGGTGCAGATTGACGAACCGAAGTTCCGCTTCTCAATCCGGCAGACGTTCGCGCCGAACGTGCCCGGCCTGTACTACCTGCGGCTGCACGGGCGCAACGCCGCGAAGTGGTGGACGCACGATCACCCGGACGAGCGCTACGACTACCTCTATTCGCCCGCCGAGATCTCGGGCTTCGCCGACGCTATCGCGCGCGTCAGAGGCGCGGTGCGCCGGATCTACGTGTACATGAACAACCACTTCGCAGGAAAAGCCGTCGCTAACGCGGCGGCCTTGCGCCACGCCTTGGGCCAGCCGGTTCCAGGGGAGTACTCGGACGAGATGCTCGAGCGGTACCCGTTCCTGGGGCCCTACGCGACGCGCGCGGGAGCGAAACCGCTGCTCGACAGGGCTGCGAAGAGCGGATCTGGCGGCGAGACGGGCAGGAGCCGGCCGCCGAGGCCGCGGCGGACGGCCGCAGGGGACGCAGAACCGCAGGAAGGCTGATGGCTCGCTGATGGTCGGCCGGAGCGGCGCACGGCGTGAAACCGCTCCTTCTTCGCCTTCCGCTGGCTCTGCGCGCCCTGCGAACTCGATCGACTTCTACTTCACGTACATCCGCTTAATCAGGTCGCCCACCTCGATCTTGTCCACGACGTCGAGGCCCGAGGTGACCTGTCCGAAGATCGCGTACCGGCCTTCCGGGATCTTCCTGGGAAGGCGCGTGATGTAGAACTGGCTCTCCGCCTTGGTGGGATCCCCGGCGTGGGCCATCCCGACGGCGCCCTTCTTGTGCGTCAGCTTCTTGCTGATCTCGGCGACGCCGATTGGCTTCCCGTGGCCCCGCCGGCCCCACGAGTCCTTCTTGGCGAGATCCTTCGAGTCCGGGTCGCCCACCTGGATCACGAACGACTCGGCCCGGTGGAAGTGCTGCCGGTTGTAAAAGTTCGACTTCACGAGCGCGAGGAAGTGCTCGACGGTCTTGGGCGCCTCCGACGGATAGGTTTCGATCGTGATGGTCCCCTTCGACGTTTCGATCACGACTATCGGCCCGGCCGCGGGCGCCTGTGCGAAGCCGGCTCCCTGCGTGCCGAGCCACACGGCCAGCGCCGCCACGAGGACGGCTGCAAACGGCGGTCTGCGCATCTTGGGTCTCCTCTTGGCCCTCGGCCGGCGCCGCTGCCCGGGGCAGCCGGCGGACGGATCGGAGCTGGCCGGATGATACACCAGAACCCGATCAGGCGCGCGGCGCACGCGGCTTCCCGACGGCGGTCACGCCGTGGCGGGGACAGCGCGCCGCCACGAGGCACTCGCCGCAGCGCGGGCGGATCGGGCGGCAGACCCGCTGCCCCCACGTCACGAGATACCGGTTCACGTGCGGCCACCACCGTGCCGGGACGCTGCCGTACAAAGCCTGCTCGGTGGCCTCGGGCGTCTTCGTCCGCACCCACCCGAGGCGGTTCGAGATCCGGTGCACGTGGGTGTCCACGCAGATGCTCCGCCGGCTCCTGAACGCGAGGATGAGGACGAGGTTGGCGGTCTTGCGCCCGACTCCCGGCAGCGCGAGCAGCTCCTCCATCGTCGAGGGCACGCGCCCGCCGTGCCGGTCGAGCAGCGCCCGGCACGTGGCCTTCACGTGCCGGGCCTTCGTCCGGTAGAAGCCGACGGGGCGGATGAGCGCCGCGATGTCCCGTTCCGCCAGCGAGGCCATGCGCCGGACGGTGGGCGCGCGGCGGAAGAGCCGGGCGGACGCGGCCCCGGTCGTCTGGTCCTGGGTGCGGGCGGACAGGAGCGTCGCGATGAGGACCTGGAACGGATCGTGGTCCTGCCGTCCGGCAATCCGCTCGACCACCGGGAGCTCCAGCTCCGCGATGGCCTTGCCGAGGCGGCGCAGGACCCAGGCGACGTCGCGCGGATCGGGCCTCGTCACGCGCGCACCGGCGTGAGCGGCGGGCCGCCCGACAGGACCGCCAGCACGTTGCGCGCGGCGAGATCGGCCATCGCCGTCCGGGTTTCGACCGTCGCGCTGCCGAGGTGCGGCGCCAGCACGACGTTCTCAAGCTCCAGCAGGCCCGGGTGCACGCGCGGCTCCTCCTCGAACACGTCCAGTGCCGCTCCAGCCAGCAGCCGCTCGCGAAGCGCCCAGGCCAGCGCCTCTTCGTCCACGACCGGGCCGCGCGATGTGTTGATCAGGTACGCGCGCCGTTTCATGCGGAGGATCGCGCGGCGGTCTATCAGGTGGCGGGTCGACGGCGTCAGCGGCACATGAAGCGAGACCACGTCGGAGGAAGACAGGAGCTCGTCCAATCCGAGGCGCGCCCATGCCGGATCGGCCGCCGACGGGCCGGCCGCCGCCTCGTCGAGCGTCGCGTAGGCGACGCGCATGCCGAACGCCGCCGCCCGGGACGCGACGGCCGCGCCGATCCGCCCGAGCCCGACGATGCCGAGCTGCTTGTCGCGGAGGTCGGACCCGAGCAGGAAGTCCAGCGCCCAGCCGGACCAGCCGCCGCGCCTCAGCAGCCGCTCGCCCTCCGGGATGCGCCGCGTGGCCGCCAGGATCAGGCCCCACGTCAGGTCCGCCGTGGCCTGCGTGAGCACGTCCGGCGTGTTCGACACGACGACGCCCCGCGCCCGGGCGGCGTCGAGATCGATGTTGTCGAATCCAACCGCGATGTTCGCGACGATGCGCAGGTCGCGGCCTGCGTCGAGCACGTCGGCGGTGATCCGGTCGGTCAGGAGGCAGAGCAGCGCCTGCTTGCCCTCCAGCCTCGCCTTGAGCTCGCCGGGCGGCATCGCGTCCGGCCCGGCGAACACCTCCACGTCGCACGCGGCCTCGAGCCGCTCGACGACCGACGTCGGGATGCGGCACGTGACGAGAACGCCGGGCCTGGCCATGACGTCAGCGCGCGCGGTACTTCTCGCGGCAGACAGCCGAGCAGAAGTGGTGGACGCCGGTCCTGTCGCGCAGGAAGAGCGAGCGCGAGGGAAGCACGAACGTGCCGCACACCGGGTCGCGCACCATCCGCTCGCCCGCGTCCGGAGGGATGCGCCCGCCGGGAGGCGGCGGAGCGGAGGCGCCCTGCACGATGCCCGAGATCAGGCTGCGGATCGCGCGCCAGATGACGAGCAGGAAGAACGCCCAGACCAGGATGCGAGCCAGCATCTGCGGGCTCCTCTAGCGGCCGGAGCCGGCCGGCTTGGGGGTCTCGGTCGCCGCGGGCGTGCCGGGCGGAGGCATGGCGGTGCCGCCGGGGTGGGCCGACCTCAGGTTGTCGAGCAGGCGCCTGGCGGACTGCCCCTCTTCGCTGCCGGGCGCGACCTTGATGACCTCTTCCCACGCCGCCATGGCCCCGGCGAGGTCCTGTTTGCCGAAGGACTTGACGATCCCGAGGTTCAGCAGCGACTTCGTGTGGGCCGGATCGATGCGCAGCGACTCCTCGAGCTGGCTGATCGCGCGGTCGGGCTGATTCGTGTAGTAGAAGCAGACCGCCAGATCCGTGCTGACGTTCACGTCCTTCGGGTTCAGCCGGAGCGCCTCGTCGTACCAGCGGATGGCCTCCTGGTAGCGCTCGGCGTCGAAGTAGAGGTTGCCGAGCTGGACGCGCGACTGGACGTTGGCGGCGTCGCCCGCCGCGATGCCCTTCAGCGCCGCCGCCCGCGACTCGTCCACGGCGGCGACGGCCGGCGGCATGCTCCCCGCAGGGGCCGCCTGGGCGAAGGGGGCCGGCGCCGCGCCCGCCGGCCGGGCGCTCCCCTGCTGCGTGCCGATGATCCAGCCGACCAGCAGGCCGAACACGGCGCCCGCGACGCCGGCGACGATGGATTCCGCCCTCATGGGCCGATCATAGCAACGTGCGCTTGAACCAGTCCACCAGCACGAGCCCGAGGTCCGGATCCCTGGCGAGCATCACGAGGCCGTGTCCCATGCCCGCCAGCACCCGCAGCTCCCGGGTGCCGCCGCCCATGCTGACCGCCTGGCGCGCGGATCGCAGCGCGTACCAGTCCTCGCTGCTCGCGACGAGGAGCGCGGGGCGCGCCCCGAAGCTCCGGAGCGCCTGCTCCATCTTCAGGCCGCGGTAGTCGCCGCTGACCGACAGCAGCGCGAGGGATCGCACGGACGGGTCGTTGCCGGCCGAGAGCGCGGCCACGTTCGCCCCGAGCGACCCTCCCGCCATGCCGATCCTCGCGGGGTCGACTTCCGGCCGCGCGGCCAGGTACGCGCGCGCGGCGTCCGCGTCGAGCACCAGCGCCGAGAAGCCGGGGTCCGGCGCCTCCGCCGCCCCGCCAGCCGCGTGCCGGAAGTCGATGGCGAGCGCGGCGAGGCCCGAGTCGGCAAACGTCGCGGCCGCCGCCTCCCAGTCGCGGTGCGTCCGGCCGAGCATCGGCAGCAGCACGACTCCGGGCGCCGGCTGCTGCGCCGGCACGTACAGCACGCCGGACACCCGCACGCCGTCCCGCGCCGCGAACGTCACCGGCTGAGGGCCCTGCGCCCGGACGGGCGCAGCGGGGCCGAGCAGTGCGACACACGCGGTGACGATGACAGCCGCGGGCATGAGCGCCAGCCCGGCCCGCGGCCCCCAGCTCCAGGCCTGCGCGTCCACCAGACGGCGTGCCGGCCGGCTTCGGCGCGGCAGGCCTGGCGCCGAGTCCCGAGTCCCGAGTCCCGAGTCCCGAGTCCCGGATGCCGCATCCCGGATGTCGGCTGTCATGACTTGAGCAGCGCCACCATCTCGCGCACGGCGCGGTCGAGCCCCACGAGCGCGGCGCGCGCGATGATGCTGTGCCCGATGTTCGCCTCGACGATGGGGCTCAGCTTCACAATCGGCGCGACGTTGACGTAGTTCAGGCCGTGGCCCGCTAGGACCTCGAGGCCCCGCTCGGCGGCCCGGTCGGCGGCCAGCGCGATGCGGGCGAGCTCCGCCGCCCGCTGCTGGCCCGGCGCGTCGGCATACGGACCGGTGTTGATCTCGATGGCGTCGGCGCCGGCGGCCTTCGACGCGTCCACCTGCGCGCCGATAGCGTCTACGAACACGCTGACCCGGATTCCCGCGGCCCCGCACGCCGCCACCGCGTGCCTGACGGCGTCGCCGTGCTGCAGCACGTCCAGCCCTCCCGTCGTGGTCACCTCGTCGGGGCGCTCGGGGACCAGCGTCACCTGGTCCGGCTTGATGCGGCGCGCGATCTCGATCATCTCCGGCGTCGCGGCCATTTCGATGTTCAGCTTCGTGGCGACGATCCGGCGCAGCAGCTCGACGTCGCGATCCTGGATGTGCCGGCGGTCGCCCCGCAGGTGCACGGTGATGCCTTCCGCTCCGGCCAGCTCGGCGATGACCGCGGCCGTGACGGGCTCCGGCTCCCGGGCCCTGCGCGCCTCGCGGATGGTGGCGATGTGGTCGATGTTGAGGCTCAAACGCATGGCAGCTACCTCATCGATAACCAGAAGTCAGCATCCAGAAGCCGGAATCCGGAATGAGGCATCGAGACCCCCTGGCTTCATGCCGACGCCCACGCGCGACCGGACGCCGTCCGCTCGCCGCAGTATTCTTGCCTTCCCCATTCTGCATTCTGCATTCTGGATCTGAATTCCGGATTCCGGATTCCCTCTCCCATCCCCGCTTCACCGCGGCGTCGCGTCCGGCAGCCCGCCGTCGACCGGGATGGTCGCCCCGGTCGTGGGCGACTGGCGCGTCGCGAAGTACAGCACGGCGTTCGCCACGTGGCGCGCGGTGACCTTCGCCTTGAGCAGGTTGCGCGAGCGGTAGTACTCCTCCAGGCCGGCTTCGTCCAGGCCGCGCGCCTTCATGCGGTCCGGCCCGACCGCCGCCCAGAGTCCCGACCGCCGCGGGCCGTGCGAGAACACGGCGTCTGGCGCCACCATGTTCACCCTGACGTCGATGTCCGCCAGCTCAAGGCTGGCGATGCGCGCCAGCTGGTGCGCGGCCGCCTTCGTCGCGCTGTAGGCGCCGAACTTCGCGCCTGGCGCGAAGACGTTCTTGGTGGACACCAGGACGATATCGCCGCCCGTGCCCTGGAGGGCGAAGTGCCGTCCGCTCTCCGAGACGACGAGCAGCGCGCCCTCGACGTTCACGCGCTCGACCCGGCGGAACGCCTCGAGGTCCATCGCCGAAAGGGCCGACACGTGCGCGACCCCCGCGTTGACGATGACCAGGTCCACGCCGCCCCAGGTGCGCGCGGCGAACCGGAAGCCCTCGGCCACCGACGCCTGCTCGGTGACGTCCATCGGCGCGCCCACCGCCCGGCCGGGAAACCTGGCGTCGAGCTCCGCGGCGAGCGAGTCGAGGGGCGCCCCGGGGAGATCCGTCAGCACGACGTGGCAGCCGGCCCGCAGCAGCCCCTCGGCGATCCCCGCTCCGATGGCGCCTGCGGCGCCCGTCACGACGGCCACCCGGTCGGCCAAGGGGCCGTCGGGCGCGCGCAGTTTCGCGCGCTGGACGCCGCGGTATTCCTGCAGGAACAGCTCGCGCTCGCCAAGCCCTTCGTAGGCCCCCATTCGCGCCACGTCCGCCTTGACCTGCAGCGTCATCGCGGTGATGTCGCGCGCCATGGCGGCGTCGCGCGCCGTCGGGCCGGCGCAGACTGCGCCGAGGCCCGGGACGAGCACGACGCGCGGACGCGGGTCGAACGCCGCGAGGCCGTCCTCCAAGTCCGCGCGGTGGCGGCCGACGTAGGCCTCGTAGTCCGCGCTGTAGGCCCGGATGGCCTCCCCGCACTGAGCGGAGAAGCGCGCGAGGTCGTCCCACGCGGGGTCCCCGATCCAGAGGGGGAGCGCCTTCGTCCTGATCAGGTAGTCCGGCGTCAGCGGCGGGGTGACGAGCAGATCGCGCGCGCCGGGAGTCGCCAGGAGCGCCAGGACGGGCTCCGTGATGAGGGGCTGCAGCAGCACGCGGTCCCAGGGGCGGTCGGCGTCGCCGGTGGCGTGCGCCAGCCGGCCCCGGAGCACGGGGGCCGCGGCCTCGAAGCGCCGGACGGCCTCGCCGAAGGCGCCGGCGGGCACCGTCACGACGGTTCCGCGCCGCCCGCGCGCCGCCGCGAAGGCCTCGGCGCGCGCCACCAGATCGATGTGCCGCTCGTACGCCTCGCGCGCCGTCGGCGCCCACGTCACCAGGCCGTGCTTCATCAGCACCAGCGCCGGCGCGCCGCGCTCGGCGGCCTCCGCAGCCGATCTGGCGAGATCGAAGCCCGGCGCGGCGTACGGCACGAGCGCGGCGGCGCTGCCGAACGCCTCCTGCGCGAGGGCCGCGCCGTCGCGCTGGTTGGTCAACGCCAGCACGGCATCCGCGTGGGTGTGGTCGATGAACGCCCCCGGCAGGAAGGCGTGCAGGAGCGTCTCGACCGACGGCACCGGAGCGCCCGCGTCGAAGCGGGCGCGGCGGAGCTCGTTGATCATCGCGCCTTCCGCCAGCGCCTCGAGGGCCCGCAGGCGCTGGAGGGCGCCGAGATCCAGGGCCGGGTGCCCAGCAGGCTCGATCCCGGCGAGGGCGAGGCCCGAGGCCTTCACGAAGACGGCCGCGGCGTCCTCGCCGAGCACCGTGCGCCACGGGGCCTTCACCGACGTGTTGCCGCCCCCGTGCAGGACCAGCGCCGGGTCCGCGCCCAGCAGCCGGCTCGTGTAGGTGCGCAGCGCCAGGGGCTCGCCCCACGCCTCGGCGTACTGATCGACGCACCTGGCGGCGTCCCGATCGTTCCAGCGGTTGATCATCGCCCGCGCCCCTTCGAACGCGCCCGCCTCCGGATTGCGCGCGCCGGGTCCGACGCCCGGCTTCCGCGCCCGCATGGGACCCGGGGCCGCCGGGCCCCGGGAACGCACGCGCGGCGGCGGCCCTCTCCCGCTTCTAGGCGGATCACCCGCGCAGGGCGGCCGTCATCGCCGCGAGGTTCGCCTCCACGTCGCCGTCGAACACCGCGCTCCCGGTCACCACGATGTCGACGCCGCGGCCGGCGAGCGCGCCCACGTTGTCCCGGGTGATGCCGCCGTCCACGGCCAGGAGGATCGCGCGGCCGCTGGCCGCGATCCGCTCGCGCACGGCGTCAATCCGCCTGAAGATCGACGAGACACACGCCTGTCCTCCCCATCCCGGGTTGATGGCCACGAGCGTCACGAGCTCGACCTCGTCGATGAGCGGATCGAGCACGCCGAGCGGGACGCCGGGATTCAGCGCCACGCCGCGGGCGACCGCGCGCTCGGGGTCCCGGGCCGTTCGGGCCTCGCCCAGCCACTGCAGGGCGCGGTGGGGGTGCGCGCAGGCGTCCGGGTGGATCGTGACCAGGTCGGCCCCCGCCGCGACGTACTCGCGGAGCGAGGGCAGCGGCTCGCGGATCATCAGGTGCACGTCCTTGAGCATCGACGTCCGCACCGCCTTGACGAAGGGCGGGCCGACGGTCAGCGTCGGCACGTAGCACCCGTCCATGACGTCGAAATGCGCGAGGCGCACGCCGGCCCGCTCGAGTCGCGCCACGCCGCCGCCGAGCGCCATCAGGTCGGCCGCCAGCAGGCCGACGCTCAGCGACGGCCCGGCCGCCCGCCCGGCGCCGCCGCGCGCCTCGAACATCGCGACAATCGGGTGCGCGGGCGCCATGGCCTACCGCGCCGCCGCGGCGTGCTCGTGCGCCAGCGTCCGATACAGCTCGTACGCCTGCTTGGGCGGCATCAGCTCGTGCACCACCTTGCCAACCGCCTGGATCATCGCGGCGGGGGCGGCAGACTGGAAGATGTTGCGGCCCATGTCCACGCCGGCCGCGCCCTGGCTGACCGCGTGGTGCGCCATGGTCAGGGCTTCGAGCTCGGGCAGCTTCTTGCCGCCCGCCATCACGATCGGCACCGGGCAGCCGGCCGTCACCTGCTCGAACCCGCGGTCGCAGTAGTAGGTCTTCACGACCTGCGCGCCCAGCTCGGCGCAGATGCGCGTCGCGAGCCCGAGGTAGCGCGCGTCGCGCGTCAGCTGCTTCCCCACCGCCGTCACGCCCATGGTCGGCACGCCGTAGCGCAGCCCGAGGTCCACGAGCGTCGTCATGTTCTTCACCGACTGCGTCTCGTGCTCGCCGCCGATGTAGACCTGCACGGCCATCGCGGACGCGTTCATCCGCAGCGCGTCGTCGATGTCGAGGGCGAGGCGCTCGTTCGACAGCTCCTTGAGCGTGCTCGGGCCGCCGCTCGCGCGCACGACCACGCCGGCGCCGCACGTCGAGGGGATGCTCGAGCGCAGGATGCCGCGCGTGCACATGAGCGCGTCGGCGTGCGGCAGGATCGGCACAATCGACAGGTCCACGCGCTCGAGCCCCGTGGTCGGCCCGAGGAAGTAGCCGTGATCGATCGCCAGCATGACCGTGCGGCCCGTCGAGGGGCGGAAGACGCGGGACAAGCGGTTGCGCATGCCCCAGTCGAGCTGGTGGGCGCCCTTGAGCGGGAAGCCTTCGTGGGCCGCCGGAACGTCCGGATGGAACTGCTTGGTCTCGCTCGCCCCGTCGATGTCAGCCATGGCCACTCTCCGTCTCGACCGCGCGCCGCGGCCGGGCCCGCCGCCCGTCCGCCACTCGCGCTGCTCCCGCGGCCGCACCGGCGCGGCCGCGGCCTCACACCCCGATGGCGTCCCGGGCCGCCGCGGCGATCCGCTCGGCCCACGCCCCGATGTCGTCCTGGCGCTCGCCCTCGATCATGATGCGCAGGAGCGGCTCGGTCCCCGAGTAGCGGACCAGCAGGCGGCCCCGCGCGCCCAGCCGCCGCTCGACGTCGGCGACGGCCGCCGCGACGGCCGGGATCGCCGACCAGTCCGGCTGCTCGCGCACGCGCACGTTCAGGAGCACCTGCGGGAACCGCGTCAGCTCGCCGGCCAGCTCGGCCAGGGTCCGGCCGGTCTCGGCCATCACGCGCAGGACGCTCAGCGCGGTGATCAGGCCGTCGCCGGTGAAGAGCAGGTCCGGGAAGACCACGTGCCCCGACTGCTCGCCGCCGAGCGACAGCCCGGCGCGCAGGAGCTCCTCCATCACGTGCCTGTCGCCTACCGGGCAGCGCACGAGCCCGATGCCGAGATCGCCGAGCGCCAGCTCCAGGCCGATGTTGCTCATCACCGTGGCCACGACCGCCGGGCCGCGGAGCCGCCCGGTCGCGAGCATCTGCTTCGCGCACAGGAACATCACCGCGTCGCCGTCGACGATGCGGCCGGCGTGATCCACGAAGATCGCGCGGTCGCCGTCGCCGTCGAACGCCACGCCGAGATCGCAGCCCTCCTCGACGACGAGCCGCGCCAGGGCGTCCGGGTGCGTGGACCCGCAGCCGAGGTTGATGTTGCGGCCGTCGGGGCTGCAGCCGGCCAGCGTGACCTCGAACCCGAGGCCGTGCAGGAGCGCCGGCGCCACCTCGTGCGTCGCCCCGTTGGCGCAGTCCACGGCAATGCGCCTGCCGTGCGCCGGCACCTGTCCGCCGAGCGCCTGCTTCGCGTGCGTGAGGTAGGCGCCTGCCTCGTCGACGAGCGGCACCGCTGGCGCGTCGCCGCCGGGCGCGTCCCACGAGGCGTCGGCCACGATCGCCTCGATCCGGGCCTCGAGCGCCTCGGTGACCTTCTCGCCGCCGCCCAGGAAGACCTTGATGCCGTTGTCGTAGTAGGGATTGTGCGACGCCGAGACGACCAGGCCGGCGGCGTACCCTTCGCTGCGCGTCAGGTGGGCGACGGCTGGCGTCGGCATGACGCCCGCGCTGACGACCGTGGCCCCCGCATAGGATGCGCCGAACGCCAGGTCGCGCTCGATGCGGGCGCCCGACTCCCGCGTATCGCGCCCGATGAGCAGCGCGGGGCCGCCGCCTCGGTCCGGCAGCGCCTTCACGAGCGCCGCGCCCAGCCGCCTGACGGTGCGCGCGTCGAGGGGAAACGCCCCGGCCCGGCCGCGGACGCCGTCCGTGCCGAACAGCCGCGTGTTCATCGGATGGCCACCCGGACCTCGTGCGGCGCGACGGCCACCACCTCGATCCCCGGCGGCGCGCTGACGCGGACCGCGACGGTGTGGCGCCCCGCCGCAAGGCCCGCCAGGCTGGCGACCGCCTCGACGGCGCCGGCGTCGAGCGCCGCCACGAGGCCTTCTCGGCCCCGGACCGTCACGTTCACCAGGGCTGGCGCGGCGCGCGCCGCCAGGCCCGCGCCGGCGTCCTCCAGCCGCACCGGAATGGCCAGGACGCGCTCGACGAGGACCGGCTGGATCTCGACCGTGACGGCCGCGTTCCGGGGCTCGCGCAGGCGGGCCGAGCCGTTGGCCACCCCGATTGCGACCGAGTGGCGCACCTGCCCCTTCAGGCCGTCGATCTCGATCGTTTCCGTCGTGGCCTGCCGGACTTCGTCGAGCGCGCTCGTCGGGCCGACGATCTCGACCTCGGACGGGTCGACGCGCACGCCGGTCACCGCATACCCCGGCGCCGGCTGCCCTTCCAGCGCGGGTACGACCGGGACGCGCTTGGTGCCCTGCGGCTCGAAGACGAGGAAGATCGTCGCCGGGCCCGTGTAGGTCACCTCGATGCCGAACGGCACCCGCACGGCCCCGGGCGTCAGGTTGACGAGGTTGCGCCCGACTCTCGCGCCCGACACGTCCACCACGGCCGTCACGTCGCCCGGCACGAGCCGCCCCAGCCCCGACGAGGATCCGCGGAGCCGGACGTCCACGGCCGACGGCGCGTCGCCGACGAGCTCCAGGCCGGGTGGCACGTTCTGCAGCTCGAGCGGCGCCCGCAGGCTGCGCTCCACCTGCTTCTCGCCGCCGATCATGATCCACAGCAGCGTGGCGATGCCCACCGAGACGGCCTTGGGCCAGAAGTGGCGGAAGGGGTTGTAGGCCATCAGTCGAACGTCCCTGTCGCGCCGCGTTCGGACGCGGGTTTCCGCAGGGGCACCAGCGCCTTCAGCCTCGTCCGGAGCCGGTCGGCGTCGAGGCCCCGCTCGACCTGGCCGTCGATCGCCAGGGCGATGCGGCCGGTCTCCTCGGAGACGACGATCGCCACGGCGTCCACGTCCTCGGTGAGGCCGATCGCCGCGCGGTGGCGCGTCCCGAAGTCGCGGCTGATCGCGGGGTTGACCGACAGCGGCAGGAAGCAGGCGGCCGCTGCCACCCGGTCGCCCTGGATGATGACCGCGCCGTCGTGCAGCGGCGACCGCGGCTGGAACACGCACACGAGCAGGTCCGACGTGAGCGTGGCGTCGAGCGGGATCCCGCCCTCGATGTAGTTGCGCAGCCCCGTGTCACGCTCGACGGCGATGATCGCGCCGGTCTTCGTGCTCGCCAGCATCGTCGCCGCCGCGACGAGCTCTTCCACGATCTCGTCGTTGGACTCGGTCCGCGACAGGAAGCGGAAGAAGCGGGCCCGCCCGAGGTGCGCCAGCGCGCGCCGGATCTCCGACTGGAACAGGACGATGGCGGCGAAGACGACGTAGCCGGCGACGTTGCGGATCAGCCAGTTGACCGTGTCGAGGCGCCACCACTGCGAGAGGTAGAAGATGCCGACGATCAGCGCGATGCCGACGCCCATCTGCATCGCGCGCGTGCCTCGCATGAGCTTCAGCAGCTCGTAGATCGCGGCGGCGGCGATGAGGATGTCCAGCACGTCGGTCAGTCCGACCGGCGACCGCTGGAGCATCGACGTCAGTGTGTCCACGCTGTGATCCCGACCTCTGGAAGTCCGGTGATGCCGGCCCGTCCGCCCGCTCGCCGGCGCGCCCGCGGGCGCGGGTCAGCTCCGCAAGGCGGGCGGGTCCGCCCCTGCGACCGCGCCGCGAACCGCGTCGGCCGCCCTCGCGACCTGGACCAGCGCGGCGACGTTGTGCACGCGCACGACGTGGGCCCCCGCCAGCACGGCCGCCGTCACCGCGGCCGCCGTGGCCCAGTCCCGCGCGCCCGGCGGGGCGCCTCCCGCGGCGCCCGCCAGAAACGACTTGCGCGAGGGCCCGACGAGCACCGGCCGGCCCAGCGCCGCCAGCCCCGAGAGGCCCGCGAGGATCGACCAGCTGTGCTCGGCGCGCTTGGCGAAGCCGAGCCCGGGATCGAGAACGGTGCGCGCGCGGTCCACCCCGGCGGCCTCGGCCCGAGCCAGCGCCTGCGCCAGCTCCGCCGACACCTCGGCGACCACGTCGCCGTAGACCGCCTCGCGATACATGTCGCGCGGCCTGCCGCGCGTGTGCATCAGGACGAGGCCGGCCCCGGCGGAGGCCGCCACCGCGCCGAGGTTCGCATCATACCCCAGACCGCTGATGTCGTTCACGAGGCAGGCCCCCGCGCGGATCGCCGCCTCGGCCACCGGCGCCTTGGACGTGTCCACCGAGATCGGCACCCTCAGCCGGCCCGCCAGCCGTTCGATGACCGGCACCACGCGCGCGATCTCTTCGCGCGCGTCCACCGGGCCGGCGCCCGGCCGCGTGGACTCGCCGCCGATGTCGACGATGTCGGCGCCCTCCGCCTCCATCCTCAGGGCCGCGGCGGCGGCCTCGTCCGGGTCGGCCACACCGCCGGCGAACGAGTCCGGCGTGACGTTGAGGATGCCCATGAGCAGCGTCCGCGGGCCGAGCTCGAGGCTCCGTCCGTGGGCCAGGCCGAGAGCGAATCGGGCGCGCGGGGCCACGAGCGCGGGCATGACGCCCTCAATTCTGACAGAAGCGGCGCGGACTCAGGCGGGTGATTCGCGGGGCGGCCGGCGGCGCCGCCGCGCCGCTGCGGACGGCGCCGCACGCGGCGAGAACCCGGCTGGCGCGGGCCCTCGCGGGGGCGGCGCGCGGCCTGGGCCTATCGCTGCTGGGGCAGCGCCTCCGCCAGCGGGGGAGGAACCGCCGCCGCGGCGGCTCGCTCCGCATCCGCGGCCGGGGGCTCGGCCGGCGCGGCTGGCGCCGCGCGCGATGGCGCGGGCTCGTCAAGGGGCTCCCCGTCCACGATGGCCTTGACCTGGGCGCCGTCGAGCACCTCGCGCGTCAGCAGCTCGTCGGCGATCTTCTGCAGCGCGTCCTTGTGCGACGTCAACAGGCCCTGCGCGCGGGCGTAGTTCTCCTGGACGATGCGCCGGACCTCCTGGTCGATCTTGACTGCCGTGTCCTCGCTGTAGTCCTGGTGCTGCGCGATCTCGCGGCCGAGGAAGATCTGCTCCTCCTTCTTGCCGAAGGTCAGCGGGCCCATCTCCTCGCTCATGCCCCACTCGCACACCATCCGCCTGGCCAGCTCCGTCGCGCGCTCGAGGTCGTTGCCGGCCCCCGTCGTGATGCCGCCCAGGCACACCTCCTCGGCGATCCGCCCGCCGAGCAGGATCGCGATCTGGTCGGCGAGGTACTCGCGCGAGTAGTTGTGCTTCTCGTCCACCGGCAGCTGCTGCGTGAGGCCCAGCGCCATCCCGCGCGGGATGATCGTCACCTTGTGGACCGGATCGGCCCCCGGCAGCACCACCGTCAGCAGCGCGTGGCCGGCCTCGTGCACCGCCGTCACGCGCTTCTCGGCCTCGCTGATCACCATCGAGCGCCGCTCCGAGCCCATGAGGACCTTGTCCTTCGCGAACTCGAAGTCGGCCATCCGCACCGCCTTCTGGTTGTACCTGGCCGCGTTCAGGGCCGCCTCGTTGACCAGGTTCGCCAGGTCGGCGCCCGAGAACCCGGCGGTGCCCCTCGCCAGCACGCTCGGGTCCACGTCGTCGGCCAGCGGGATCTTCCGCGTGTGCACCACGAGGATCCCCTCGCGGCCCCGCACGTCCGGCCGGTTCACGACCACGCGCCGGTCGAAGCGGCCGGGCCTGAGCAGCGCGGGATCGAGGACGTCCGGCCGGTTGGTGGCCGCCATCAGGATGACGCCTTCGTTCGACTCGAACCCGTCCATCTCGACGAGCAGCTGGTTGAGCGTCTGCTCGCGCTCGTCGTGGCCGCCGCCGAGGCCGGCGCCGCGGTGCCGCCCCACCGCGTCGATCTCGTCGATGAAGATGATGCAGGGGGCGTTCTTCTTGCCCTGCTCGAAGAGGTCCCGCACGCGCGACGCGCCGACGCCCACGAACATCTCGACGAAGTCCGATCCGCTGATCGAGAAGAATGGCACGTTGGCCTCGCCGGCCACCGCGCGCGCCAGCAGCGTCTTGCCCGTGCCGGGCGAGCCCATCAGGAGCACGCCCTTCGGGATGTGGCCGCCGAGCTTCTGGAAGCGCTGCGGCTCCTTGAGGAACTCGATGATCTCCTGCAGCTCCTCCTTGGCCTCGTCCACGCCCGCCACGTCCTTGAACGTGACTTTCTTCTGGGTCCCTGAGGACAGCTTCGCCTTGCTCTTGCCGAACGACAGCGCCTTGTTGCCGCCGCTCTGCATCTGGCGCATGAAGAAGATCCAGAACCCGATCATGAGCAGGGCGGGGGCCCACGTGTAGAGGATCGACGCCCAGGGGCTCGCCGACTCGGGCTTGGCGGTGATGACGACGCCGCGCTCGACGAGCTTGTTCGCCAGGCCCTCGTACTGGATCGGGGCGTAGGTGCGGAAGGTCTCGTTCGACTTCGTGGTGCCCGTGACCTCGTTCCCCGCGACAACCACCTCGGCCACCTGGCCCGACTCGACCCAGGCCATGAACTCCGTGAACGGCACCGACCGCTCCCGCGGCGAGAACGTGGTCTGGAAGTTCCACACCACGACCACCACGACGGCCAGCACCAACCAGAACAGCAGGCTCCTGAGGGTGGAATTCACGCCTCGCGTCCCTTCCTTCCCGACTGCCTCATGCTCAAGACTACCACGCGCCGCGTTCGCGCCGTCGCGCGGGCCTCCTCGGCCAGGATGTGCCCGCCAACCCAGAGGATCTTATCGGCGGCATCGACGACAAGCGGCACCCGGTCCCGCTCCGCCCGCGGCACCTTCCTGTCGGTGAGCACGTCCTGCAGCTTCTTGCGGCCCCTCATTCCGAAAGGCCGGAAGGCGTCGCCAGGACGCCTCGAGCGGACCGCCAATCCCCCCGCCGCGGCCTTTGCCGCCACCACGGCGCGCCGGCCTCCGGCGCTAACCGCCTTGGCAAGAGGCAGTTCGGCGGCAGACCAGCGCCGGGCCCGAGCCTCGATCACGCAGCCGCACTCGGGAACGGCAATGCGCCCTGGGACCGCCAGCCGGTACCAGAAAGCCTCCCGGCGTCGCGGCGCGCGCGGCCCTCTCTCAGATAAGACAACTTCTGCACCGTTTCGTTCCACGCGCACGCCCGGCAGGTCGGCCGCGCGGGAGCCCTTCGTGGCGCTCCTGGCGAGATCGATGACCTGCTCGACGTGGTCGAACCCGTGAAACCGGCCGCTCCCCGTCTTGCCGAGCGCCCGGCGGACGACCCTCCGCGCCAGCGCGGGCGGCAGTCCGGCAAGCGCGGCCGCGTCGAGCGCCACCGTCGGCCCGGCCCCCCGGCGTTCGACGATCGCGCCCGCGTCGAGGGCCAGGCGGTCGAGCAGTTCGGTTTCGTCGCGCAGGAGCGCCGCCTCCCTCGCAAGGACGTCCACGATGTCGCCCTTGACGTGCCGGGCCAGCATGGGGATGAGTTCGTGGCGGACCCAGTTGCGCGGGATGGCCCGATCCTGGTTCGACGAGTCGGTGCGGAACGGCTGCCGCAGTCGGGCGAGGTACGCGAGGATCTCGGCGCGGCGCACGTCGAGGAGGGGCCTGACGATCGGTCCGCGCTTCGGCGGAATGCCGGCCAGGCCGGAGGCGCCGGCGCCTCGGAGGAGCCGGAGGAGGAACGTCTCGGCCTGGTCGTCCCGCGTGTGCCCCGTGGCAATGACGCCGGCCTTCAGCCGCGCCGCGGCCTGCTCGAGAAACGCGTAGCGCGCGCGGCGGGCGGCAGTCTCGAGCGACGCGTGCGTGGCCCGCGCCAGCGCCGCCACGTCGCGGCGGCCGCAGCTGAAGGCCAGGCCGTGGGCCCGGGCCAGGGCCCGGCAGAACGCCTCGTCGCCGTCGCTCTCCGCGCCGCGCAGGCGGTGGTTCAGGTGCGCCACGCCGGCCACCGTGAAGCCGCACGCGTCGGCCAGCGCGAGCAGCAGGCGCAGCAGGGCGACCGAGTCCGGTCCTCCCGAGACAGCCGCCAGGACTCGAGAGCCGGCCGGAATCAGGCCGGCGCGCTCGACGGCGAGCCTGACGCGATCCTGGAGTGGCATCGTGGGCACGGGAAGCCTGCTGGAAAGGCGGGGAGGGGCCCGACGTGGCGGTGCGGCGCGACCCCTCCTCTGGAAGCTGGTGCCGGTGCAGGGACTTGAACCCCGGACTCCGCGGATATGAGCCGCGTGCTCTAACCAGCTGAGCTACACCGGCGTAACGTCCCATTTTAGCAGGCCCTCCAGGTGTCCGCCAAACGGCCCCGCGGCCGGTGTGGTTAGCCCTGATGTGACAGAAATTCCGCGCGAGCGGAGCACATAGGAATTGAAAAGGCCTTTCGTTTGTGGTTGAAAGGAGGCGCCAACCAAACCCTTCTCCCACGCCCGAAAGGCCACCGACAGTGAGACGAAGAAAAGCCGATTTGCCCGGCCGTGTCAACGCGAATCTCGCGTTGGAGTTCGGCGACCTCCAGCTCACGTCCTACGCGGGCCTCGAGTTGTTCAACCAGTACCTGCGGCGCGTCGAGTTCAATCGCGTCGTGCGCGAGGCCTTCGCCGGGGCGCCGCTGGGCGGCGACTTCGGCGCCGTGGCGATGGTGCGGCTGCTGGTCGGGTTGCTCGTGATCGGTGGGCGACGCCTGCGGCATCTCGCCTTCGCCGCCGACGACCCCGTCTTCCGCCGCTTCTGCCAGATGCGCGTGATCCCGACGGCGCGAACCGTGAGTCGGTGGTTGACGGCGTTCACCGTGACGACCGTCGAGCGGCTCCAGCGGGTGAACGCGGCGGTCATCGCCCAGGTCGTACCCGGGCTGCGGTTGCGCACGATCACGATCGACGTCGATGGCGTCGTGGTCTCGACGGGCGTGCAGGTCGAGCGCGCTTTTCGCGGCTTCAATCCGCACCACCGGAAGGTGCCGAGCTACTACCCGATCCTCGTGCACTTGGCGGAGACCACGCACATCCTGCGCGTGAAGAATCGCTCCGGTCACGTGCACGACGGGAAGGCGTCGCTGCCGGTCTTGCGCGATCTGTGGGCGCAGGTCGCGGCCACGACACCGGCGGGCCAGACGGTCCGCTTTCGCATGGATGGCGCCTTGTTCCGCCAGGATGTGCTGCGCTGGCTGGAGGCACGGGGCGCCGGCTACGCCATCAAGGTCCCGTTCTATCGGTGGCTCGACCTGCAGCAGTACATTCGCGCCACGCCGACGTGGACGCGGGTGGCTCCCGACATCAGCGGCATGGTCGTGCCCGCGGCGACCACCCCGTGGACCCGTCCGCTGTGGGTGGCGATCTACCGCAAGCGCGTACAGCACCAGACCGCCAAGAACTTTCAACTCGACCTCTTCGATCCCAACGACGGGCACTACGAGTACTCCGCCATCACCAGCAACCTGGACCTCACCGTCGCCAACCTCTGGCACTTCATGGCCGGCCGCGGCAACCACGAGAAGACCATCGCGCAGTTGAAGACCGGGCTGGCGTTCCACACCGTCCCGACGATGGCCTATGCGGCCAACAGCGCCTGGCAACAACTGGTGGTCCTGACGCACAACCTGCTCACCAACTTCCAGATCGACACGGGCGCCGAGCGGCGCCGGCGCACCCGCAAGCACACCACCCTGCCCCTCTTGCAGACGGTGCAGACGCTGCGCTTCATCCTGATCAACCGCGCCGCGACGCTGGTCCGTCCG
>JAKQTR010000027.1 GCA_029562975.1 Acidobacteriota bacterium
GACGACCTCGCGGCCGTCGGCGCCGACTACATCGCGCTCGGCCACATCCACGAACCGCAGAAAATCGGCGACCTGCCGGCGTTCTATCCGGGGTCGATCTACCCGATCAACTGGGGCGAGACGCACAAGGCCGGGGCGAACCGCGTCGAGATTATGTCCGCCCGCGCGGCCGGATCGCTCGGCTTCGACACGCCCGACTTCTCGGCATACGTGACCCGCGTCGACTTCCCGCACCCGGTCAGGATGAAGCTCGCCGTCCGGGGCGTGGACGGCATCGGGCTCGGCATCCCGAAGGTCCCGGCGGTCATCTGGTACGAGATCACCTGCACCCGCGAGGAAGCCGCGGCCATCGACGTGGACGAACTCACCGCGAAGATCCTAGCCGATGGCGCGCTCCCCGGCTCGCGCGTGACGATCAACGTCCTCGCCACCGAGACCGTCCGCGCGGCAGAGATCACCGAAAAGCGTTCGCTTGCCGACAAGGTTCGCGTGTGGGCCGAAGCCTCCGAGCTCGAGGCCACGCAGCCCGTCCTCACGAAGGCCGCGGACATCGAGCGCGAGGCCGCCGCGTCCGGCGCGTCCGCGTTCGCCGGGCACTTCCGCATCGACCGCCTCGTCCTCCGGGGCGCCATCGGCATCTGGAAGAAATCCCGCAAGGACGAGATCGACCTCGACCTCGTCGGCTACGGCGCGGGCGTTCTCGCGCTCGTCGGATCGAACGGCGCCGGGAAGACCACCATCCTCGAGAACCTCCACCCCTGGCCGTGCATGCTGACGCGCGACGGCTCGCTCAAGGACCACTTCCGCCTCCGCGACTCCTGCCGCGACCTCTACCTCACCGACAAGCGGACGGGCGCCAGGTATCGCGCGCTCATCTCCATCCGCGCCGACATCGCCTCGGGCGCCGTCGAGTATTTCCTTTACCGCGACACGGGTTCCGGCTTCGAGCCGCTCCCCGGGATCAACGGCCGGAAGGAACCCTACGAGGCCGCCGTCGCCGAGCTTTTCGGATCGCTCGAGCTGTACCTGCGCACGGCCTTCCAGACGCAGCGCCCTTCGAAATTCGCGCCCGACCTCGCGACCGCCACCGCGCGCGAGCGCAAGAACCTCTTCGGCGAGCTCGCCGGAATCGACTACCTCGACCGCTACCGCCTCGAGGCGAAGGCTCGCGCGGACTCGCTCTACTCTGACCTCGTGCGCGTCGAGGCGACCATCGCCGCGGCGGCCGACGTGGATGACGTGCTCGCGGCCGCGCGCGCCGAGATCACGCTCGGCCGCGAGGCCGAAGCGTCCGCGGACCTCCTTTCCCGCGATGCCGCCGCGCGGCGGGACCGTGTTTCCGCCGAGGTTGATTCGCTCCGCGCTTCCGTCGGGCAGCTCGAACGGAAGGCCGACCGCGCGGAGGCCATGCGCGCCGAGATCGCGGCCTTGCTCCGGGAGGTCGACGCCGCCGCGCTGACCATCGAGACCGCGACCAAGGCGGCCGAGGGC
>JAKQTR010000039.1 GCA_029562975.1 Acidobacteriota bacterium
TGGGAAACCCGTCGGCGGGTTTTCCAAGCGCCGGCGGACGGTGCCCTTGCCGTCCGCGGGCGCGTCACCGTCCACGCCGACGGGACTCAGGAACTCAGGAACAGACGCGATCGAATTTCAACCACTTGACGGGACACTACCTCGACCCGGTGCTTCAGGATGCATCGCGGCTGCTCGGAAAGGAGCTGTACTGGTGGGTGGAGTTCGGCAACGACCAGCGCGATAGACGCCAGTTCGTCGTCAGGCCGGATGCCCTCTACGAGCGAGGTAAGTTCAAACCGGTCGGCTGGAATGAAGTCAGTCACTTCGCCTCCCGGCCACGAAAGCGGAAATGGGGCACCCTGGCTATCGTGCGGGCGTTCGCGTTGAGTGAGTGCACTCTGGAGCTTGACGTGTCCGCCGTGATGCACGTGCTTGAGGCACTGAGAGACGTGCGCGATATCTGGCGCGGTTTGGTGCCACCCCAGGGAACAGCCAGTTCAGGCGGCTCGGCCCCGCGCCGCGCATAACAGTCGCCTGCGCGAACATGAGGTGGCGGCGAGTGAACGCCGGACGCTATCAGCGCTGGAACAGGAGATGAGAGCTTCATCTGTGAATGGAATCTCCGAGCGGTCGACGGTCACGGCGTGACTAGGGCCCGCCCGCACTTGCCGAGAGGGCCGACGCAGGTGAGGCTGCAGGCCGGGTCCGTCTGCGGGTTTCTGCAAAACGATGCATGCAGGGGCGCCCTCTCCAGTCCATGTCTGATCCGGGTCGCGCTAGAGAATGCTGTTCTGATCCCACCTGACCAGGATCAGGGCGTACCTCTGAACCACGTTATCGGGGTTCGAATCCCTGCCTCCCAGCCACTATTCCGCATCCGGAATAGCCGCCAATCTTCGCTCACGCTTCGCGTGAGCTACGGCTCGGCAGGCAAGTCAGCGTCAAATCCTCGCCCGCCCAGCTCTCGCGAACTCCCTGACATGCGAAGGCTGTCTCGCCACAGCTCGCCAAGGGCGAGCGAAGGCGGACCACATCAGGCAGGTCACCGCCGGTTCCTCTCACGCCTCGCTCTTGCGGACTCTTCGACGGACGAAGGCTGTCTCGCCGAGCGTGTGGGCGCGGTCGTCCTGACGCCGCTGGACATCGGCGATCGTTCGCCCGGCGCCCCCGGGGGATAGCAATCGCGCTGCGCGCAGGCCGCGAGCCTGCGTGGCGGTGAGGGCTTGCCGCGGTTCGTGGACGAGGCGTTCCGCGCGTACCTGCGGTGCGGCTGGCTGCCGGCGGGGTTCGCGCGTTTCCGGTGCGCGGCGTGCGGCACGGACCGACTCGTGGTCTCTTCCTGCAAGGGGCGCGGCTTCTGCCCGAGCTGCGGAGCGCGACGGAGCCGATCAAGGCTGCCGCTGCGATACGATAGCCTTCTTCGGCCTCGGAGAGTGCTCATGCCACAGCTCATCGCTGCCGTTTCCCGCCTGGCCGTCCTGGTCCTCTTCGTCCTCTTTCTCCCGGCGTCGGCATGGGCGCAGGCTGGGCCTCCCGGCGTGGCGGCACTGGCGCTGCTGCCGGTGCCTGCGACCGTGGTCCAGCTCGAAGGGTCGCTCGCCGTGGACGAGCACTTCACGGTCGTGCTCGAAGGCCCGGCGGATCCCATCGTCGCCGGGGCTGTGGAGCGGTTTCTCACGCGCCTGCAGGCGCGCACGGGCCTCCCGGTCAGGTTGACGCCGCTGCGCTCGGGCCCCGGCACGCTCCGGACCCGGTGGGGAGTCGCGAGCGGACCGGGAGGCGATCCCTTCGCCGACGAACGCTACACGCTCGACGTCGGCCCGGACGGCGCGCGGCTCGAGGCCCCTGCCGCCGGCGGCGTTCTCCGCGGGCTGGCGACGATGCAGCAGCTGGTGCGCGTGGGGGCGGACGGCATCCGGGCGCGGGCGGTGCATGTGGAGGACGCCCCACGCTTCGGCTGGCGCGGACTGATGCTCGACGTCGCCCGCCACTTCGTCGCGAAAGACGAGATCCTCCGCACGCTCGACGCGATGGAGTCGGTGAAGCTGAACGTGCTGCACCTGCACCTCTCCGACAACGAGGGCTTCCGCGTGGAGAGCCGGCGCTACCCCCGCCTGACCGCCTACGGTTCCTCCGGCGGCCAGTTCTACACGCAGGCCGACATCCGCGCCATCGTCGCGGCGGCCCGCGACCGGGGGATCCGCGTGGTGCCCGAAATCGAGATGCCTGGGCACGTGCAGAGCATCCTGGTCGCCTACCCGGAGCTGGGAAGCAGCTCGAAACCGATGGCACGCGGCCGGAGGCCCGACACGATGCTGGCCGCGCTCGACCCGTCGCGCGAGGAGACGTACCGCTTCGTCGCGGGACTGCTGGGCGAGCTGGCCGGGCTGTTCCCCGACGCCTCGATCCACATTGCCGGCGACGAGGTGACGGGCGCGCAGTGGCTCGAGAATCCCGCGATCCGGGCGTTCATGCGGCGCCGGGGGTTCGAATCGGCGCACGAGCTGCAGGCCTATTTCACCCGGAGGGTGGCGGCCATCGCCGTCTCGCTCGGCAAGACACCGACCGTATGGGACGAGGCGTTGCATGCCGACCTCCCGCCTGGCGTCGTCGTGCAGGCCTGGCGCAGCTCCAAGATGGTGCACCGCGCAACCGCGGCGGGCCACCGGACCATCGTGTCGGCCGGGTACTATCTCGATCACGGGCTGCCCGCTGCCCGCTACTACCAGGTGGACCCGTTCGACACCCGCGCGGCGGGCATGGCGGCCGAGATGCTGGCCACGCTGAAGGGGAGCCTGCTCGAGGCCTACGTCACCGAGGCGATGGTGGCGTCGGACTCGCCGGAGCTGACGGAGGCCGGGCAGCGCCTCGTCGCCGGGGGCGAGGCGGCGATGTGGACCGAGCTGGTGCCGGACGGGCACGTCGAAATGCACGCATGGCCGCGCGCGGCGGCAGTCGCCGAGCGGCTGTGGTCGCCGGCGGCCGTCCGCGACACCAACGACCTCCTTCGCCGCCTCGAGCTGATCTCGACCGACCTTGAGCTGCAGGGGCTGCAACACCGCGCCGCGCACGTGCGTGCGCTCCGGCGTCTCGCCGCGGGCGGCGATCTCGCGCCCCTCGCCACCCTCGCCGAAGCCGTGGAGCCGCTGAAGAACCTCGCGCGGCTGATGCCGATCATCCAGAGCGCAATGGCCGGGCCGGCGAGCACCGCCTACTACCCGCCGATGAACCGGTTCGCCGACGCCCTTCCACCAGAGAGCGTCGCGGCCCGCCGATTCAACGACGCCGCGGCCGGGGCCGGTTCGAAGCCGGAAGAGCGGGCCTTCCTGCGCGCGAAGCTCCAGGCGTGGCGCGACAACCACGCGGCCTTCACCCGCTCGGCCGAGCGTTCCTCGCTGCTCGTCGAAATGGTGCCGGTGTCAGCCGACCTGCGGACGCTGGCAGAGGCAGGCTTGGAGGCGCTCGACGCCCTCGACGCCGGCGCCCCTCTCGCGCCGGCGCGCGCCGAGGCGCTTCGCGGCCTGGTGGCGCCGTACCTGGGGGCCGAGGCCGCCAACGCAAACGTCATCATGGCGTTGATGGCGCCGCAGCCCACGCACGGCGTGTCGATTGCGATCGTCCGCGGCATCTCCGCGCTGGTGGAGGCGGCATCGCCACGGGCGGGGAGTCGAGGAGGGTTGCCATTCGTCGAGCCAGGTGGGGCGTCCTGAGCACGGCCCGCATCGGCCAAGACCAGGACCGGGTGGAAATTCGTGGCATTCGCTGAGCACCGCCATGAGAACGGCGCCCGTCCGCAAACGCCGGCCGGCGAGGCCGATGGGGTCAAGCGAGTGCTCGAAGACGCGCTCGTGCGCGCGCTGACGGACGACGAGGCGGCGCTGGTGACGTCGGCGGACTTCACCCGGTGGGCGCAGCAACGCAACGTGAAGGCTGGTGCGCCGGTGCGCAGCCGTCACTTCACGCGCCAGTTGGGGGCGCAGTTCGACAGCCTGGCGGAGCCGGGGCAGGTGAAGAGGCTCGCGGGGCTCTGATTGCGGTCGCGCATGAAGCTGATCTCGCTGCTGTTGCCGTTCACGCTCATCTGCTCGGCGCTGGTTGCTGGAGACGCCGCCGCGCAGGTGCCACCCCTTCCCGGAGGTGCTCAGACGCACTGGGTGGCGGGTCAACCGCATGAGATCGTCGCCTATGTCGTCTTCGATCCCGCCACGGTGGAGCGTGCGCGCGGTGAATCGCGAGGCGAGCCGGTTCGTGTTGGAGAGAGCGGGACTTCCCGTGGTTCGGACAGATAAAGGGTACCCCTGCGAAGCAGGTCAGGCAACGTTCGCCATGACCCAGTTGCGGAAGGCGTCACTGACACCCAGCCAATCCTCAGCTTCGTTCCCGCACACCAGCAGGTCGAAGGGCTTGGTGTAGGCGGGGCAGAGACCACCGCAATCACAGGCACAGGTCCCACGGGCGAGACCACGCTCTTGCCGAAGAGGTCGACAGGCAGGCGCTGTCCCTGTCCGTGACGGATACCTTTCGCGCTCACAGGTGGAGCAGTGGCTCCGCTGTCCCTGTTCGGCGCGCCGTCCGTCTTCTTCGCGCTCCGCTCGTCTCAATGCCACGGATTGTCGAGTCCTGACATGGAAGGACGGGCTTCTGGCCATGCCCGCTTCCTGAAGCGAGCCCAACGATGTTCGACGCGACCTGCGATTTCCCGGGTGCCGTTGGGATCCCGCATGTCGTTCTGGCGCTCTCGAAAGACGAGTATCATTTGCCGACTGGAGACGGGAAGCGGCGACAGGCGCTGGAGCGCGCTTCCCGTTCAGGGCTCCAGCGCATCTGCGAGGCCTTCGCGCGCGAGTTCGAGCGCCGGACCGAGAACGAATGGCCGTCCCTGCGGCCGACGGCGCTTCGGGCCGCCGCCGATGCCGGGCGCTGGACGGCCCCAACCAGGCGACGCGGCGACACGAGCGGCTGAAAGGTGAGCACGTGAACCACAGCGAGATCGTCAGCTTCCTCTGGGGCGTCGCCGACCTGATCCGCGACACCTTCAAGCGGGGCAAGTACCAGGACATCATCCTGCCGCTCACCGTGCTCCGCCGCCTCGACTGCGTGCTCGCGGATACGAAGCAGAAGGTCCTCGAGCGCCAGGGCCAGCTCAAGGGCAAGGGGCTCGAGGATCTCGACGCGCAGCTTCGGCTCGCGTCCGGCTTCGCCTTCTACAACACCTCCCGCTACGACTTCGAGAAGCTGCTTGCGGACGCACCGCACCTGGCCGCCAATCTGCGCAACTACATCGCGGGCTTCAGTTCGAACATGCGGGAGGTGCTCGAGAAGTTCGACTTCGACAACACGATCTCGAAGCTCGACGAGGCCGGACTTCTCTTTCAGGTGCTCGAGCGGTTCAAGAACGTGGACCTGCACCCGGACCGGATCGACAACCCGACGATGGGGACGATCTTCGAGGAGCTGATCCGGAAGTTCAACGAGGCGCTGAACGAGAACCCCGGCGAGCACTTCACGCCGCGCGACGTGGTGCACCTGATGGTGGACCTGATGCTGGCCGGCGACTCCGACCGCATCCGGCGCAAGGGGATCGTCTGCACGGTCTGCGATCCGTGCTGCGGCTCGGGCGGCATGCTCATGATCGCGAAAGAGCACATCACCGCAGGCCTGCGCAGGAACGGCGACCTGCTGCGGCCTGCAATCAACCCGGATGCGGAGATCCACCTCTTTGGCCAGGAGGTGAATCCCGAGACGTGGGCGGTCTCGAAATCGGACCTGTTCATGAAGGATCCGACCGGGCGCGATGCGGACAACATCGCCTACGGGAGCGTGCTCTCCAACGACAGGCACGCCGGCCGGTCTTTCGACTACCTGATCGCCAATCCTCCCTACGGCAAGGACTGGAAGCGCGACGAGGACGCCGTGCGCGCCGAGCACGAGCGCGGCGCCTCCGGCCGCTTCGCGCCGGGGCTGCCGCGGATCAGCGACGGACAGCTCCTCTTTCTCCTGCACATGCTGGCGCATGCGAAGGAGCCGAAAGAGGGCGGATCGCGCATCGCCATCATCATGAACAGCTCGCCGCTCTTCACCGGCGACGCCGGCAGCGGCGAGAGCGAGATCCGCCGCTTCATCCTGGAGCACGACCTGCTCGAAGCGCTGATCGCGCTTCCCGAGCAGCTCTTCTGCAACACGGGAATCGCCACCTACATCTGGGTGGTGACCAACCGCAAGGCGCCGGCACGCAAGGGCACGGTGCAGCTCGTCGACGCGACCTCGTTCTGGCTGCCGATGCGCAAGAGCCTCGGCGACAAGCGGCGCGAGATCCCGCCGGAGAAGGCGCAGGACATCGTGACGCTCCTTGCCGGGTTCAAGGATGGCGAGACGCGCCGGGTTGCGAAGGGCGGCACGGAGGAAGAGGTCGTCGTCAGCCGCATCTTCCCGGCCACGCACTTCGGCTTTCGCAAGATCACCGTCGAACGGCCGCTGCGGCTCAACTTCCAGGCGAGCGCCGAACGCATCGCGCGGTTCGAAGAGGAGAAGGGCTTCCAGGCGCTCGCGCAGTCGAAGAAGAAGGGCGCGGCCGGCGCGGAGGAACAGGCCGAGGGCCGAGAGCTGCAGGCGGCGATTCGCGCACTTCTGCACGGGCTCCCGGGAACGCTGTTCACGGACCGCAACGAGTTCGAGGAGGCGCTTGATGCCGCCGTTCGGAGGGCAGGTCTGAGGCTCCCGGCGCCGGCTCGCAAGGCCATCCTCTCCGCGCTTTCCGAGCATGACGAGACGGCCGCGATCTGCCGCGACAAGGACGGCAACCCGGAGCCCGACCCGGAGCTGCGCGACACCGAGAGCGTGCCGCTGCCCGCCGGCGACGACCCGGCCGACGCCGAGGGGGTGCCCGCCAGCGTCCGCGCCTTCTTCGACCGCGATGTGACGCCCCACGTCCCGGACGCCTGGATCGACACGACCAAGCGCGACCCCAGGGATGGCCGCGTCGGCCTCATCGGCTACGAGATCAACTTCAACCGCTACTTCTACCGCTACACGCCGCCCCGGCCTCTGGAGGAGATCGAAGCCGACATCCGGGCGATCGAGAAAGACATCGTGCGGATGCTGGCGGAGGTGACGGGGACGGCGAAGGTTTGACGCAAAGTGTCGGCACATCTGCGCAAGTGCCGACGACTCGTGTCGCCGGTTCAACCGTCTCCAGACCGACCGAACCATTCCGGGGGCTGGTTAGAAATCTTGATATCTACCCTCAAGTAATGTACTTTCTATCCAGTGAACAGGAGCGACCGAGCAGCGCGCGCCCGAGAGGCCTTCCGCAGGGCCGGAGGCATCCTCCGCACCGCCCAGGCGGTGCGGGCGGGCATCCACCCCCGCGACCTGTATGCGCTTCGGGATGCAGGAGCCCTCGAGGTCGTGAGCCGCGGGGTGTACCGTCTCGCCGACCTGCCGCCCCTGGCCGAGCCCGATCTCGCCGCGGTCTCCGCACGCATTCCAAAAGCCGTGATCGCCGTCGTCTCGGCGCTGCACTTCCACCGGCTCACCACGGAGATCCCGCACGCCGTCAGCATCGCGCTGCCGAAGGGAACGAGCCGGCCGCGGCTCGAATGGCCGCCTCTGCGCGTCTACTGGTTCTCGGGCGGACTCTACACCGAGGGCATCGAAACGCGCGCGCGCGATGGCGTGACGCTCAAGATCTACGGTGCGGCCCGCAGCGTAGCGGACTGCTTTCGGCTGCGGAGACGTCTCGGCATCGAGGTGGCGGTCGAAGCGCTGCGGACGGGGCTCGAGGAACGGATCTTCACGCCCGCCGAGATCCTGAGGGTTGCCGAGCGGCTTCGCGTTGCCGGGGTCGTACGCCCCTATCTGGAAGCCGTGCAATGACCCGGTCACCGGAGGAAAACCTCGCGCAGTCGATCCAGGCCCGGCTGAAGAACGCCGCCATCGAGGGCGGTCGCCCGTTCGTGGAACTGCTGGAGCTCTATGCGGTCGAGCGTTTCCTCCATCGCCTGGGTCGTTCGCGCCAGCGCGACCGCTTCGTCCTCAAGGGGGCGATGCTGCTGAGGCAATGGCTCGGAGCGCAAAGCCGGCCCACGCGCGACATCGATCTCCTGGGTCCCGTCGACCTCGATGCCACCGCGCTGCGCGCGGCCATCGCCGAGATCCTGAGCACCGAAGTCGAAGACGACGCGATCACGTTCGTCGAGGACTCGATTGCGGTGCGGCCGATCCGCGGACACTCCGCGGTGCTGGGCCTGCGTGCGAAGTTCGACGCCACGCTGGGGCGCGCGCGCCTGCGTTACCAGGTGGACGTGGGGCTCGGCGATGCGGTCTTTCCTCCGGATGTCGAGATCATCCCGGGCGGACTGCTCGCCATGCCGATGGCCAGCGTGCGCGCCTACACGCCGTACTCCACGCTCGCGGAGAAGCTGGAAGCCGTCGTAGTGCTCGGCAACGCCAACAGCCGGACGAAGGACTACTACGACCTTTTCCAACTGTCTCGCGCGCTCAGCCTGGAAGGAGACCTGCTCGCCGAGTCGATCCGCCGTACCTTCGCACGCCGCGCCACGCCCGTCCCGCCGACGCCGCTGGAAGGCCTGAGCGATGCGTTCGCGAGGGATCCGCTCCACGCCGGGCGGTGGCGCGCCTTCCTCGACAAGGGCCACCTGGATGTCGCCGGGGAGGACTTCGTGCGCGTCGTCGCGGCCATCCGGGACTTTGCATCACCGGTCCTCGACGCAGTCCGGGCGGAGTCTCCCTTCGACCGGCAGTGGCCGGCCGGAGGCCCGTGGCGATGAGTGCTCTGCGGCGGTTCAAGCCGTACCCCGCCTACAAGGACTCGGGTGTCGAGTGGCTGGGAGAGATTCCGGTGCATTGGGAGGTGAAGCGGCTGAAGTATGTCGCGCCTGCTCGGGTCAGCAAGCTGGAGGTCAAGCCGGACGACGCTGTCTACGTTGGGCTCGAACACGTTGATTCGTGGACCGGACGGCTGCTGCTTGAAAACCAGCCCGAGAGCGTGGAGAGCGTCGTCGGCTCTTTCAAGGCCGGCGATGTGCTAATCGGGAAGTTGCGCCCGTATCTCGCCAAGGTGGCCAGTCCAGGCTTTGACGGTGTGTGCTCCAGCGAAATCCTGCCGCTGCGTCCAAGCGCCGGGTGTTCTCAGAGTTATCTGATGTACGAGCTGCTCAATGCTTCGTACATCCAGTGGCTCGATGCGCTGACCTACGGCACGAAGATGCCTCGAGTCAGCCCTGATCAGGTCGGTGTTAGTTTCGTGACTGTGCCCCCCGTCCCCGAGCAGCGCGCCATCGCCGCGTTCCTCGACCGCGAGACGGCGCGGATCGATGCGCTGATGACAAAGAAGGAGCGGCTGCTCGAGCTGCTGCAGGAGAAGCGCACCGCCCTCATCACCCGCGCCGTCACCAGGGGCCTCGACCCGACCGTCCCCATGAAGGACTCCGGCGTCGAGTGGCTGGGCGAGATTCCGGCGCATTGGGAGGCTGCCCGGATGTGGCGAATCGGCCGGGCGGTGAGCGGGGGCACACCAGCACGCGAGGAGCGAGCGTACTGGGACGGTGGGATTCCTTGGGTGTCTCCGAAGGATATGAAGCGCCGTGTAATCGATTCTTCGGCAGACACGGTAACCGAACAAGCAGTTCACGAAACAGGAATCCATCTCATTGAGCCGCCGGTCGTACTGATCGTCGTGAGGGGCATGATCCTCGCTCACAGTTTTCCGGTGGCTTGCACGAGCGTGCCCGTGACGATCAATCAGGACATGAAGGCCCTGATCTTTCGACAGGACATCGAACCCTTCTTCATGGCGTGGGTATTCGAGGGTATCGGGAAGGCACTTCTAACAGCGATTGTGGAAGAGGCAGCACACGGCACGAGAGCGATCCGAATGGACCAGTGGAGGTTCGTAACCGTACCGGTTCCACCCCGTAGCGAGCAGCGCGCCATTGCCGCCTTCCTCGATCGCGAGACCGCCCGCATCGACGCCCTCATCGCCAAGGTCCGCGAGGCCATCGAGCGCCTCAAGGAACTCCGCACCGCGCTCATCTCCGCCGCGGTGACGGGGAAGATCGACGTGCGGGAGGAGGCGATCGCGTGACCGGCCGCAGTCTGCCTTTTTTTGTTTTCGAATCCTGGCTGATACGCTAATATGCCTCGCGGCTGTTTTCACGGCCGCAAACAAGGGAGCCGGTGGCGACCGCGCAAGCTCAACGCCAGCCGCACGGCCGCAGCGTCCGCTGCCCCGGCGGCTATCGGGCGTACGTGCCCCATCCGCTGCCGCCCCGCCTCGCCTGGAGCGACGGGCTGGCGGCGACGCTCTCGCGCGCGGATCTGGCGATGGGCCGGCTCGCAGGCGAGGGGCGGCGGCTGCCGAACCCCCACCTGCTCATCAGGCCCTTCGTACGGCGCGAGGCGGTGCTGTCAAGCCGCATCGAGGGCACGCAGGCGACGCTCGGCGAAGTGCTCGCCGCTGAGGCCGGGGCGGCCGTCGAGCGCAGCCCGGAGGACCTGCGCGAGGTCGCCAACTACGTGGCCGCGCTCGAGTTCGGCGTCGCCCGTCTGGCGGAGCTGCCGCTCTCGCTGCGACTGGTCAGGGAGCTGCACGAGAGGCTCATGCGCGGCGTGCGCGGCGATGCAGCGACACCTGGCGAGTTCCGTCGCAGCCAGAACTGGATTGGCCCGCCGGGCTCTACGCTCGCCGACGCGAGCTTCGTGCCGCCGCCTCCGGACCGGCTGATGGATTGCCTCGGCGCATGGGAGACGTTCCTGCACGACGAGTCGCTGCCGCCGCTCGTCCACGCGGCGCTCGCGCACTCGCAGTTCGAGGCGATCCATCCGTTTCTCGACGGCAACGGCCGCGTAGGCCGCCTGCTCATCACGCTGCTGCTCGTCGAGCGCCATGTGCTCCCGTCGCCGCTGCTCTACCTCAGCGCCTACTTCGAGGCCACGCGTCCGGAGTACTACGCACGCCTCTCCGGGGTGACCGCGCGCGGCGAATGGGAGGAATGGCTCACCTACTTCCTGCGCGGTGTGGCGGGACAGGCGGAGGACGCCCTCGGACGCATCCAGCGCATCGACGCGCTGGTTGCCGGCTGGCGCGAGCGGCTCGCGCAGGGGTCAACGCGCGTGCCCGGGCGCGCGCTCGATCTGTTCGTCGAAAACCCCTTCTGGACGGTGAACAGGCTCGCCGGGCGGCTCGGCGTGGCCTTCACCACCGCCCAACGTGGCGTCGATCGGCTCGAAGCCGCAGGCATGGTCGCGCTCGCCGGCCAGGCCAGGCGCAACCGCGTCTACTGCGCGCGCGCGCTCCTCGACATCCTCGAAGAGCCACCGCGGCTGCCCGTCGCTGAACGCCCGCGCCCGAACAGGAGACAGCTGTGAGCCCCGAGATTTCCGAGCGCGCCTTCGAGCTGGCGATCGAGTGCGGGCTGCTGCAGCACGGTCGCGACGCCTGCGCCGGCGCTGCGCCGACGGTGCGCGAGACCCCGCCGCCCTACGGCGAGAGCCCGCCGGGCGGCTACCGCAGGCGGCGCCCCGAGGACTACGACCGCACGCTCTGCCTCCTGCCGCGCGACGCGCTGGACTTCGTCCTCGCCACGCAGCCGAAGGAGTGGAAGAGGCTCGAACAGCACCACGGCACGGCGGTGCGGGAGCAGTTCCTCAAGCGCCTCGCTGCCGAGATCGCACGGCGCGGCGCGCTCGACGTGCTGCGCAACGGCCTCAAGGACTCGGGTTGCAAATTCAGGCTCGCGTACTTCCGCCCCGCGAGCGGGCTCAACGAGGAGACGCGGCGCCTGCACGCGGCAAACCTCTTCTCCGTGGTCCGGCAGCTTCGCTACAGCACGAAGAACGAGAACAGCCTCGATCTGGCGCTCTTCCTCAACGGCATCCCGATCTTCACCGCCGAGCTCAAGAACCCGCTCACCGGACAGGACGTCGAGGACGCGATCCGGCAGTACAAGACCGATCGCGATCCGCGCGAGCCGCTGCTCGCCTACCGCCGCTGCCTCGCGCACTTCGCGGTGGACCCGGACCTGGTCTACGTGACGACGCGCCTCGCCGGCGCGCGGACGCGTTTCCTGCCCTTCAACCAGGGCAAGTTCGGCGGCGCCGGCAACCCGCCCGTGCCACCCACGCGGAAGGGCTACGCGACGTCGTACCTCTGGGAGGAGACCTGGGCACGCGACAGCGTGCTCGATCTCGTGCGCCAGTTCATCCACGAAGTGGAGGAGGAAGACGACAAGGGCAGGAAGACGGGCGCGCGCTACATCATCTTCCCGCGCTACCAGCAGCTCGACTGCGTGCGCAGGCTCGTCGCCGACGCCCGCGCGCGCGGCGCGGGGCAGCGCTACCTCGTCCAGCACTCGGCCGGCAGCGGCAAGAGCTTCACCATCGCCTGGCTCGCCCACCAGCTCTCGACGCTGCACGACGCGAGCGATCGGCGCGTCTTCGATTCGATCGTGGTGATCACCGATCGCCGCGTGCTCGACCGCCAGCTCCAGACCACGATGCGCCAGTTCGAGCAGACGCTCGGCGTGGTCGAGAACATCGACACCACGTCACGCCAGCTCAAGGAGGCGCTCGAGTCGGGCAAGACGATCATCGTCACGACGCTGCAGAAGTTCCCGGTGATCGCCAGGGAGATCGACGAGCTGCCGGGCAAGCGCTTCGCCGTCATCGTCGACGAGGCGCACTCTTCCCAGTCGGGCGAGAGCACGAAGAGCCTCAAGGCCGTACTCGCCTCCGGCTCGCTCGAGGAGGCGGAATCGGAAGAGGCGGGAGCGGCGACGCCGGAGGAGGAGCTGGAGAACACGGTCCTCGCGGAGATGGAGCGGCGCGGGCGCCTGCCGAACGTCTCCACCTTCGCCTTCACCGCCACGCCGAAACCGAAGACGCTGGAGCTGTTCGGCGTGAAACGCGCCGACGGCACGTTCGGCCCGTTCCACCTCTACAGCATGCGGCAGGCGATCGAGGAAGGGTTCATCCTCGACGTGCTGGAGAGTTATTCGACCTACAAGGCCTATTGGCGGCTCCTGAAGACGGTCGAGACCGATCCGCGCTACGACAGGAAGAAGGCCGAGTACCTGCTCAAGTCGTTCGCGGAGCTGCACCCGCACGCGATCGGCGAGAAGGTGAGGCTCTGCGTCGAGCACTTCGCAGCACACACGCAGGGCGAGATCGGAGGAAAGGCGAAGGCGATGATCGTGACGCGGTCGCGCCTGCACGCGGTGCGCTATCGGCTCGCAATCGATCGCTGCCTCGCCGAGCGCGGCTACCCGTTCAAGGTGCTCGTGGCGTTCTCCGGGACCGTGCAGGACGGCGGGCAGGCCTACACCGAGGCCAACATGAACGGCTTCCCGGAGGCACAAACCGCCAGGACCTTCGAGCGCCCCGAATACCGGTTCCTCGTCGTCGCCAACAAGTTCCAGACAGGCTTCGACCAGCCGCTGCTCCACACGATGTACGTGGACAAGAAGCTGGGCGGCGTGAACGCGGTGCAGACGCTCTCGCGCCTGAACCGCACGCACCCGGGGAAGAAGAACACGCTGGTGCTCGACTTCGCCAACGAGGCCGACGAGATCAAAGCGGCCTTCGAGCCGTACTACGAGACCACGCTGCTCTCGGAGGCCACCGACCCGAACCTGCTCTACGAGATCCAGACGCGCCTCGCGGCGTTCCCGGTCTATGCCGAGGCCGACGTCAACGCCTTCGCGACGCTGTACTTCGATCCTAGGGCGGCGCAGGATCGGCTCTACGCCGTCCTGGCGCCGCCGGTGGAGCGCTTCGGGGAGTTGCCAGAGGACGAACGTGCGGACTTCCGGGGCCAGCTCACCGACTACGTCCGGCTCTACGCGTTTCTCGCCCAGGTGCTGACCTTCGCCGACGCCGACCTCGAGAAGCTCTACGTCTTCGCACGCCACCTGCGGCGGCTTCTGCCCGCGGACCGCGACGTGCTGCCGCGCGAGGTGCAGCAGAACATCGACATGGAGTCGTACCGCATCCAACAGACCGGAAGCGGGAAGATCGCGCTCGAGCGCAGGCCGGGCGTGGTGGATCCGGCTGGGAGCCGGACGTCTCACGGCAGGGCGCCCGAGGAGCTGGAGTCTCTCTCGCGCATCATCGCCGAGCTGAACGAGCGCTTCGGGCTCAACCTCGGCCCCGAGCACCGCGTGACGCTCGGCCAGATGATGGCGAAGCTCGACGATGACGCCGGGCTCGACGCGGCGGCGCGCGTGAACACGCGCGAGAACGTGCGCCTCACCTTCGACCAGAAGGTCGAGCACGTGATCCAGGAGATCGTCGACTCGAACTTCGAGCTGTACAAGCGCATCACCGACGACCGGGCGTTCGGCGAGGTGATCAAGAACTTCCTCTTCGACCAGTACCTGCGCGCCCACCGCAACGCCGAGGCGCTGATCAAGCGCGGCGAGTCGAAGACGCTGGAGTTCAAGTCGACGCTGCGCTGGAGCCTCAAGGAGGACCGGCAGGACGACAAGGGCGTGACGCACGCGGCGCTCAAGACGATTGCCGCCTTCCTGAACACGGAGGGCGGAGATCTGCTGATTGGCGCGGCCGATGACGGCTCGATCGTCGGGATCGAGCGCGACCGGCTCGAGACCGACGACAAGTTCGTGCGTCACCTCGCCCAGGCGGTGCGCAACGGCCTCGGCGATCGCGCCGGGACCTGCATCGATCCGAAGATGCAGGTCGTCCAGGGAAAGACCGTGTGCGTGGTGAGCTGCCAGCGCAGCCCGGAGCCTGTCTTCCTGAAATGGAAGGGGCTCGAGGCGGCGCCCGAAGGCGACTTCTTCGTCCGAAGCGGCCCCGGCACGGTGAAGCTGCCGCCCGAAAGCGCCCGCGAGTACATCCGGACGCGCTTCGAGGCCCGAGGCGCGCACAGGGAGTCGTGATGCAGCTGCGATTCAGTACGATCGCCTCGAGGCCAGACAGCCGCATCGGGCGTAGAACGTGCTTCCCATTCACGCCGTAGCCCGCCTGCCCCAGCGCGACCCGCATGCGTCGCGACCCGCATGCGTCGCGGCCCGCAGAACGGCGCCGCCGCGTCCCGGTCGTCCAGCACCCGTATCGGGGTGAGCGCCGTTTCGCCGACTGCGGCCGGCGGACAGGGGACCGATCAGGGCTCCAGGCCCAGGCGCCGCACGATGGGCGGAAAGCGCGGGTCTTCGCGCAGCGCGTCGGCGAACGGGTCGGCCACGATCGACGTCGCGTGGATGTCGCGCTCGGCAATGGCCCGCTCCAGCGCGGCAAACGCGCGCCGAGGTCGCCTCCGCTGCCCGCCAGCGGCGCTCGTAGAGGCCCTGCACCAGGGCGAGGACGGCGAGCGCTGCGGCGTGCCAACGCCGCCTTGCCTCGGTCGGGCGATCCCGCTACCATCAGGACCGTGCAGGAAGTCGCCAGGCTGCTGAACAGCATGCGCGAGGCGGGCATCATCGAGGACTACGCCCTCTTCGGAGCAGCGGCTCAGATGCGCTACACGGAGGCGGTCGCAACGCTGGACGCCGACGTCCTGGTTGTCACGGCGACACCTGATCGCCTCGATGCGTTGGAACCGATTTACGCCTACTGCCGTGAGCGCGGGTACACGCCCGAGGGGGAAGCGGTTCGCGTCGGTGCCTGGCCAGTCCAGTTCATCCCGGTGTTCAGCTCGCTGACACGCGAGGCCGTGAGCCTTGCGGATACGGCGGACTTCGAAGGGGTGCCGTTCCGGGTCACCGGAGCGGCCCATCTCGCGGTCATCGCGCTCAGCGTCGGCCGCCCAAAGGACTTCGCACGAGTGCTGGAGCTGCTCGAGTCGGGGGCGGCCACGCAGGACGACATCGGCGCTCTAGCTGCGCGGCATGGATTGGCTGAAACGTGGACGCGATTCCGCCGGAAGTTCCTCGATGACCGAGACTGAACGGCTGCTGAGGCGGCAAGCGGAATGGCAGAAGACCCGCCAGGCGGCACCGTGGCCGGAAAAGATCCGGCTGGTTGAACGGATGCGTCCGTCAATCGAGGCGATCCGGGGGGAACGAAAGCGCCACTTGAACCCGGGGATTCCCCAACTCGCGAACAGCGGACGATCTACTCCCGTTTGATCCGAGTCCTCAATCACGTCGTCGGTACTCGAAGCCCTGCCTCCCGGCCATCCGCCTCCGCGGCCGCTCGATCGCACGGCCGCTACGGCGAGAGGTCTCGCCGAAGCCCGAGCCGTAGCGGGCGAAGCAGCGGGCGCGTGGCGAAGGCGGACCCCCGATGCCGAATTCGAACCCTTCCCGACAGCATTCATTAGCGCGCGCGAAGCCGACACCTGCAATTTCCGTCACGGCGCCCGCCCCGGGGCGTTGCAAAATCCGCGTAGCCGGGAAGACAAAGAGCGGCATAGCCCTGCGTTTACCGCGCGTAGCACGCCGCCGCCGCTCGGCGCGAGTATTGCTCTCGCTCGGGCATGCGCGGCATCGGGTCCCAGCCGAGCCCCCACGCCGGATCCCGGTACTTCGCGATCGTCTCGGCGTCAGCCTTCGACGCTTCCGCTGAAGCCCACTCCGGGGAGCCGCCGCGGCTCCAGGCCCAGGCGCCGCACGATGGGCGGAAAGCGCGGGTCTTCGCGCAGCGCGTCGGCGAACGGGTCGGCCACGATCGACGTCGCGTGGATGTCGCGCTCGGCAATGGCCCGCTCCAGCGCGGCAAACGCGCTGTCGTGGTCGCCGATCGCGGCGTGCACGACGGCCAGGTAGGTGGGACGCACGTAGCGGCTCGACGACAAGCGCAGCAGTTCGTCCAGCAGACGCGCGGCGCGCCGGGGCCGGCCCGTGCGGGCGAGCAACACGGCGAGCGAGGTGAGAGGGTAGGGGTGGCGCCCCGCGGCAGTCAGCGTCTCGCGGTACGCCTTCTCGGCCGCCTTCGTGTCGCCTAGAGCGGCGCGGGCATGGCCGAGTGCCATTCGCGCCAGGTACAGCCGCGGCTCGAGCCGCAACAGGCCCTCCATGTCGTCGGCAGCCTGACGATACCGGCGCGCCGCGCACAGATAGTGCCCCCGGATCTCCCGGTAGCCGAGCGCGAGAGGCTCCAGCCGCGCAGCCTGCTCGATCGAGACAAGCGCGTCGTCCAGGCGCCCGGTGTAGGCCGCGAGCACCGCGCGCGTGTGATGAACGATGGTGTTATGAGGCGCGAGCCCGCACGCGCGCGCCGAGGTCGCCTCGGCTTCCCGCCAGCGGCGCTCGTAGAGGCCCTGCACCAGGGCGAGGACGGCGAGCGCCGCGGCGTGGCCGCCGTCGATCGCCAGCGCCCTCGTCAACGCGCTCCTGACCAGGGGGAACAGGACGTCCGCGGGCTCCGCGTCGTAGAACGCCGCCGCAAGGGCCGTGCCCGCCATGGCGAACGCCGCATGCGCTTCGCAGCTGGAGGGATTCCGCTCCATGGCCTGGCGGAACCAGTAGGCCGACTGGCGCAGATCGTCCGGCGTGCGCCTCGACCAGTGCACCAGGCCCCGCCAGTACGCGTCGTCGGCAGGCTGATCGCGGGGGACGGCGGGCACGGGGACGCCGGCGTCGTTCCTGAGCGCGTCGGCCAGGAACCGGGTCTCGTCGGCGTGCTCCAGATCGAGTTCCCGCGACAGCCTCCGCACGAAGTCCTGGTAGTCGCGCAGCGCTCCAGGTCTGTCGCCCAGCACGCGCCGGACGGCCATCAGCTGCCGCAGCGCGCTCTCGTCGTCGGGCGAGAGCGCGAGCAGGCGCTGCAGCCAGCGGACGCAGACGGCCGTTCGCCCGCGCGCCCGCTCTTGATGGGCGAGCAGCGAGGCCGCCTCGGCCGCCTGGGCGCGCAAACGCTCGCGCTCGGCGCACAGCCACCCGTCGAACTCGGGGGCATCGCCGACGTGCAGTCCGTCGAGGAACGGTCCCCGGTACAAATCGAGGGCGTCCTCGCAGCGGCCGCCCGCAAGCGCATCCTGGAAGGCGAGGGCGTCGCACCACAGCCGCCCCGGCTCGATGCGGATCTCCTCGTGGCCGCGCGTCGAGATGACACGATTCCCCAGGCCGAGCCGCAGCTGGTGGACGACCTGGTTGAGGCCGTTGCGAGCGTCGTGCCCGTCGCGCTCGCTCCAGAAGAGCGAGAGCAGCGTGTCCCGGCGGCACCAGCCGGGCGGACGGCGGACGGCGAGGAAGGCCAGGATCGCCAGGCGCTTTGCCTGGACGTGCACTTCCTGCTCGCCTTCCCCGACGACCCGCTGGAGAAGCGGCGCGCCGAGCACCCGCAAGCGCAGTGGCATGTGACGCCAGCGACGGGGCCTATTATGCGGCGGCCCGGTTCGGCAAGGAAGAGGGAGAGAAGGCCGTCCGCGTGCTCATGGCCGGCACAGGAGGCGCCTCATGCGAAGCGGGCTGTTCGGCTGCGGCATCGTCCTCGGCTGCGTCCTTCCTGCCCTCTCCGGCTGCACCAGGACCCCGGCTGCGCCGAGCGCGACGGCGAAACCCGAGCGCGACGGCGGCGGCGACGCGGCGGGAAGGCGGCTGTGCTATTCTCCGACGCGTCCAGCCCGGCGCGCGCGGCCCGGCGCGGCGGCAGCCCGCGCGCGGCCACCGGGGGGCAAGGAGCGACCCATGAGGAAGCTGGTTCTGCTCGTTCCGGCCATCGCGCTGGCCGCGGCGCCTGTCGCCGCGCAGGAAGCCGCAAGGCCGGTGAACATCACGGGCGCGTGGGAGATGACCGTGGAATCGCCCCAGGGGCAGATGGTCATCACCGCCAACTACCGGCAGGAGGGCGAGACGCTGACGGGCAGCCACGTCAGCGAGATGGGCGAGGCGCCCCTGAAAGGCACCGTGAAAGGCGCGGACGTCGAGTACACGCTCACAATCGACATGGGCGGCCAGCAACTGGCCATCGTGCACAAGGCCAGGATCGACGGCGACACCCTGGCCGGCACGGCCGACGTCGAGGGCTTCGGCTCCATGGCCTTCACGGCGAAGCGGAAGCCGTCGGGGCCGGGCGGCGGCGGGAGTCAGGCGCGATGACTCGCGGGAACCCGGGGCCTCCGGGAGCTTCCATGCGCACGCTGATTCCCGTTGCTGCCTGCGCCGCCGCCCTGGTCGCCGCGGCGGCGCTGCCGGCCCGCGCCGCCGATCGCGTGACGACCGCCAACGGCATCGTCGAATCCACCGCGCCGCCGGAGGGCGGCGTCCGCGCCTTCAAGGGCATTCCGTTCGCGCAGCCGCCCGTCGGCGACTTGCGCTGGCGGGAGCCGCAGCCGGTCAAGGACTGGGGCGGCGTGCGCAACGCGGACAAGTTCGGCCCCGCCTGCATGCAGCGGCTGTCGCCGGGAGCGGACTACTGGTTGCGCGGCGACGGGATGAGCGAGGACTGCCTGTACCTGAACGTGTGGACGCCGGCGAAGTCGGACCGCGAGAAGCTGCCGGTCCTGGTCTACATCTTCGGCGGCGGGTTCCAGAACGGCGACGGCTCCGAGCCGCGGTACGACGGCGCGAACATGGCCCGGCAGGGCATCGTCGCGGTGTCGCTGAACTACCGCACGAACGTCTTCGGCTTCCTCGCGCACCCCGAGCTGACGCGCGAGTCGCCGCACAAGGCCTCGGGCAACTACGGCCTGCTCGACCAGGTGGCGGCGCTGCAGTGGGTGCAGAAGAACATCGCCGCGTTCGGCGGCGATCCGAAGCGGGTGACGATCGCGGGCGAGTCGGCGGGATCGATCTCGGTCAGCGCCCTCATGGCGTCGCCGCTCTCGAAAGACCTGATCGCCGGCGCCATCTGCGAGAGCGGCGCGGCCATCGCCAGCCTGCCGCCGCGGCCGCTCGGCGAGGCGGAGCAGGCCGGCGTCGCGTTTGCCGCCGCCGCCGGCGCGGAGTCGCTCGCCGCCCTTCGCGCCATGACGGCGCAGCAGATCCAGGATGCCGCCGCCAGGGCGCAGGGCGCCCGGTTCAGCACGGCGATGGACGGATACTTCCTCGCCAGGACGCTGACCGACATCGGGCTCGCTGGTGAGCAGGCCAGGGTCCCGCTGCTCGCGGGGACGAACACGGAGGAGATGAGCCCGCGCATGGTGCTCGCCGGCGGCCCGCCCACGCCCGAAACGCTCGCGGCGGCCATCACGAAGCTGTACGGCGACAAGGCCGGGCCGGTGCTGAAGGCGTATGCGGCGACGACGACGGAGGAGGTGTTCGAGGCGGCGATGCACCTTGCGAGCGCGCGGTTCATCTCCTACGGCACGTGGAAGTGGACCGAGCTGCACATGCAGACGAGCGGCAAGCCCGTGTACCGCTACCTTTATGCCAGGGTGCGGCCCGCGTATCTCGGCATGCCGGGCCAGCCGCCGCCGGCGCCTTCCGCGCCTCCCGCGCCGGCTCCCGGCGCGATGCCGCAGCCGCAGCCGCCCCGCGGGGCAGCGCATTCGGCCGAGATCCAGTACGCCATGGGCAACCTCGATCTCGATCGGCGGTACGCGTGGGAGCCCGCCGACTACGAAGTGTCGAAGACCATGCAGGCGTACTTCGTGAACTTCATCAAGACCGGCGATCCCAACGGCCAGGGCCTGCCGCCGTGGCCGGCCTACACGGCCGCCACGAACTACCAGCGCATGCTGATCGACGTGACGTCACAGGCGGGCCCCGAGCCGCACCGCGACCGGTACCTCGCGCTGGAGGCGGCCACCGGGCGATAGGGCCCGCCGCCTTCCGCCGCCCCTGGCCCGCGCGCGAGGCGGGCATCGGGCCGATGGCGTGGCCCGTCGCGGAGGAACAAGCCGAGAGCCGCTGGACGCGCGCCGGGGGCCGGGCCGGAGACGGCCTGGCCCCCGCGGCGCCGAGCGCGCCTACTGGGCCCTCATCGAGATCCGCCTCGCGCGGTCGAGCTCCACGTGCGACCCCGGCCCGGTGCCGAGCATCATGAACGCCAGCTCGAGGGCCCCGTCGTCGTCCGTGACGACCCCCACGTACGAGTAGGGTCCCATGACCGCGTTTTCGAACTGCGCCATCTTCATCGACATCGTGATGGGAATGCCGCAGTCGGCCCGAGGCGCGCCCACCGTCGAGTTGACGAACTCGGCGGCCATCTGCAGCCCGCCCGCGTTGATGAGCGCCCACCCGGTCAGGACGCCATCGCGCTCGATGGTGAAGGTGCCGATGATCGTCACCGGAGCGTAGCCGGCCGGAAGCTGGGAATTGAGCTGCGAGAGATCCTGCCACGCGGTGGCGGTGAAGCCGTACGTGCCCCGCAGCGCCGATACGCGCAACGCGCCGCACGGCGCGCCCGCTTTGGCTGGCAGCGAGGTCGGATACCGGGGAGCGCCCGCCGGGTCCTGCGCCCCGGCCGTCGCCGCGAACAACAGCATGCCAGCCGCTAGCCAGTGCTTCATGATGCGTGTCTCCTTTCAAATGGCCGTGGCCGGAGGCCAATCCGGCCCCCTGCCGACACGCGTACCGTAGACTCCGCTCGCCGGGTGTTCCATCGACAGCGGCTGGGAACTTGCTGGATTTGTCCTGTGCGCCCAACGTGGTGGTAGGATTCGGCTTGCAGAGAACCAGACCACGTGGCGGCGCACCGCGGTCGTGTCGCTTTCGGCGAGTTCGAGCTGGACGTTGAGGGCGAAACCCTGTACAGGTCCGGCAGGGTGCTGAAGCTGCGCCCGCAGCCGATGCGTGTGCTCTGCCTGCTCGTCGGCCAGGCGGGCAAACCGGTCTGCCGCGAGACCATTCGCCGGCTCCTCTGGGGCGAATCGACGTTCGTGGACTACGACGTCGGCGTGGACTACTGTGTCTACCGCATCCGCTCCGTTCTCGGCGACAAGGCGCGGTCGCCCCGGTTCATCGAAACGCTTCCCCGGCGCGGGTACCGCTTCATCGCGCCCATCAGGCGCGAACGGGCGTTCAACGAGCCCACCCTCGCCGTGCTGCCGTTTGTCAATCTCAACCGCGACCCCGGCAAGGACTACTTCGCCGACGGCGTGACCGACGTGCTCATCGCCGAGCTCGCGTGCATTCCGGCGGTGCGGGTGCTGTCGCGCCAGTCCGTGCTCCACCTGAAGGGGAGCGAGCGCAGGATCGGCGAGATCGCCCGCGACCTCGGCGTCGACGGCGTCGTGGAGGGGGCCGTGCTGCACGATGGCGATCGCGCCCGCGTCACGGCGCAGCTGGTGCTCGCAGAGCCGGAACGCCACGCCTGGGCGCACACCTACGACTGCGACCTGTCCGCCGTGCTGACCACCCAGCGCGACCTGGCGCGGGCGATCGCCGGCTGCGTCGCGACGGCGCTGCGGCCCGCCGACGCCGCCGCTCCGCGCCAGGCAGCGGCGCAACCGGTGGCGCGGGACATCGCCGAGCTGTTCCTGAACGCGCGCGTCGAGTTCGAGAAGATGAGCGCCGAGGGGATCGGGAAGGCGCTCGCGGGCTTCCGCGAGATCGCGCTCAGGGCGCCGGACTTCGCGCCCGGGCTCGTCTGGTACTCCGCCTGCCTGTACATGCTGGGCTACTGGGGGCATGCTCCGGCAGGCGAGGTGTACCCCAGCGCCAAACGCCTGGCGCTGCAGGCCCTGGCCATCGACGACAGCCTGGCCCGCGCGCACCTGGTCCTGGCGTGGATGAACCTGCTCCTCGACTGGGACCTCTCCGCGGCGATGCTCGAGGTGCGGCGGGCCATCGAACTGGGCCCCAGCGAGTCGGACGCGCACGCGTTCCATTCGACGCTGTTGTGCTTCGCCGGCTCGAAATCCGAGTCGGCCGAGGCCGTCGAGTACATGCTGAAGCTGAATCCCGCGCCGCTCATGCCGAACCAGTACGCGGCGTGGATGTTCCTGCATCTCGGCCAGTACGCGCGGGCGGAAGCGCAAGCCAGGCGGACGATCGGGCGATTCCCGGACTCCCTCCAGCCGTACTTCGTCCTCGGGTGGGCCGCCTGGCGCCAGGGCCGCGCGCAAGAGGCCGTCGCGTCGCTGGAAACGGCCCTCGCCCACTCGCGCGAAGCCCTGTCGCTGGCCTATCTGGGGCACATGTACGCGCAGCTCGGCCGGACAGACGAAGCCAGGAAGCTCCTGCGAGAACTCGAACAGCGCCGCGCGCGGGGCCAGGCGCCCCCGACCGCCTTCGCGGCCATCCACGCGGGACTCGGTGAGGCCGATGCGGCGTTCGAGTGGCTCGAAACGGCGTACCGCCTGAGGGACGGCCACCTGTTCTGGCTCGCGGGAGACCCAGGCCTCGATCCTCTGCATGCCGACGCTCGCTTCGCCGATCTCCTCCGCCGCATCGGCGTCGCGCCGGCCTGACGCCGCGGCATCGGCGGGAGCACGAGAGGCGCTTGAGGCTGCCGACGCCGGCTGGCGTGTGCCGCCGCCCTCACATACCTAGCGATTCTATGTATACTGCTTCTATGTATTCGCCCTCCCGCCCCCTCTCGAGCCGAGCCGGGCCGCCCCGCTCCGGTGGCGCGCACGGCCGGCAGCGGAGGGCGCCGGTCCGATGAGCATCAACAAGGACCTCGTCGCGGCCTCGTCCACGGCCCTCGTCCTCGCCATCCTGGCCGACGGAGACAGCTACGGCTACGCGATCCTGAAGCGGGTCCGCGAGATGTCCGGCGGCGAGCTGGAATGGAGCGACGGCATGCTCTACCCGGTGCTCCATCGCCTGGAGCGGTCCCGGCTCGTCGAATCCCGGTGGGCCCGGGCCGAATCGGGACGCCAGCGCAAGTACTACCGGATCACGAAGGCCGGCCGCCATCAACTGGCCGACGAGCGGCGCCAATGGCAGACCGTGCACAAGACGCTCGAGAAGCTGCGGAGCTGAGCCCATGGATCGGAACCACACGGTCGTGCCGGCGGCCGGTGCGCTCGAGACCCGGATCGAGGAATGGCGGGCCCACCTCCGGCGGAGCCGCGCCATCTCAGGCACGGACTCGGCCGAGCTGGAAGATCACCTGCGCGAGGACATCGCGTCGCTGCGCGCCGGCGGCCTCTCGGACGACGAGGCCTTCCTGGTGGGGGTCAGGCGGCTGGGGGCGATCGACGCCCTGACGCGGGAGTTCGCGCGCGAGCACTCGGATCGCCTGTGGAAGCAGCTCGTGCTCTCCGGCGACGACGGGGACGGCAGCATCGGCTCGTCCGCCTCCGGCCGGGTCCGGAAGATGTGGGTGGCGCTCGGCCTGGCCGCGGCGGCCGCCGCGGCGATCAAGCTGCCCGCCCTGTTCGGGATCTCGTTCGACGCGGAGCCCGCCGCCGCGTTCTACCCGCGCAACATCGGCTTCTTCACGCTTCCCTTCATCGCCGCCTACTTCGCCTGGGACCGGCCCCTCGGGCGAACGGGCCGGTTCGGGCTGGCCGCCGCCTTCGCCGCCGCCGCGGTCGTGGTGAACCTCTTTCCGTTCTCCGTCTCACCGAAGGACGGACCGCCGCACACCCTCATCCTGACGATGCTGCACCTGCCCATCGCCCTGTGGCTGGGCGTGGGCGTGGCCTACGCCGGCGGGCGCTGGCGGGGCAGCGACCGGCGGATGGACTTCATCCGCTTCACCGGCGAGTTCTTCATCTACTACGTCCTCATCGCGCTGGGCGGCGGCGTCCTCATGGCGCTGTCCGCCGGCATCTTCGGGGCCATCGGCGTCGGGATAGAGCCGCTCCTGGAGAGCTGGGTCCTGCCGTGCGGCGCCGCCGGGGCCACGGTCGTCGCGGCCTGGCTCGTCGAGGCGAAGCAACGCGTCATCGAGAACATGGCGCCCGTGCTGACGCGCATCTTCGCGCCGCTCTTCGCCCTGCTGCTCATTGCCTTCGTCGTGACCATGGCGGCGACCGGGCGGGCGATCGACGCGAAGCGGGAGGTCCTGATTCTCTTCGATCTCATCCTGGCCGTGGTCTTCGGGCTGCTCCTCTACTCGGCGTCAGCCCGCGACGCGGCCTCGCCCCCCGGGCCCGGCGACTGGATTCAGCTGACGCTGGTCGGTGCCGCCCTGGTCGTGGACGGGCTCGCGCTCCGGGCCATCGGGAGCCGGATCTTCGAGTTCGGCTTCACGCCCAACCGCGTCGCGGCCCTCGGCGAGAACATCGTCCTCCTGGTCAACCTGGGCGGCTCGGCCGTCCTCTACTCAGGTTTCCTGCGAGGCAGGGCCGCTTTCTCGCGCCTGTGCGACTGGCAGCAGTTCTACCTCTACATCCTGGCCGCCTGGGCGGCCATCGTCGCGCTCCTGTTCCCGCTGGCGTTTGGATTCGAGTGAGCGGCCGCGGCGGACGGGCGGCAGCAGCAGGAGGAAAGAGCATGAACATCCGGTTCGACCGCGTGGAGCGGGCCCAGCAGCTGATGCGCGAACAGGGATGGCTGGGCATCATGGTGATGAACCACGACGACTACCGGTACTTCTTCGGAGCAGACCGGTCCCAGCCGCGGGCCATCATCCCCTTCGAGGGCCCGCCCGTGCTCGTGGCGTTCGCCGGAGAAGAGCCGGAACTCCGGGACGCCACGGCCGGCGCCCCGATCCGCGTGTTCACCCACGTCGGCGGACAGATCCAGGACGTCGTGATGGCGTTCCGGGACCTGATGAAGTCGAGGGGCGGGCCCCCGCCGGGCGCGAAGCCGCGAGTCGGCATGCAGATGTGGTTCGAGACGCCGGCGTTCCTGGTCGATCTGTTCAGGCGCGTCAATCCCGCGCTGGAACTCGTGCCGTCGGACCCGGTGATGGACCGCCTGCGGATGGTGAAGGAGCCGGAGGAGATCGCCCTGCTGGAGCGGGCGCAGTCCATCGCGGCGCTCGGCATGGACCGGGTGCGCGAGATGCTCGCGCCCGGCGCCTCGCCGCACGAGATCGCCACCGAAGCGCTCTACGCGATGATGAAAGCCGGCGCGGAACGCACGAGCACGCCGATCTACGTGAATGCGGGCCGGGACACGTGCTGGCTGCACGGACGGATCAGCGCGGGCCCGATCCGGGAGGGCGATCTGGTCCTCGTCGACCTGACGCCGCAGTTCGAGGGCTACTGCGCCAACCTCGCGCGCACCTTCGTCGTCGGCCGCCCCGACGGGGAGCAGCAGCGGCTGCTTGACGCCTATGCTGAGATGCGAGAGGCGTCAAGAGACAGGCTCCGGCCCGGGACGAAGGTGGCCGACATCGACGCGCGGGGCCTCGAGGTCTGCGCGTCGCACGGCCTGGGCGAGGCGCACGTCGACGGCATCTCGCACGGGATCGGCCTGCGCTTCGAGGAGACGCCCGCCTCGACGATCGTGAAGCCGCACCGGAACGTGGCGCTGCTGGAGGGCATGACGGTCACCGTCGGCCACACCATCCTGGCCCTGCCGGGCCTCGGCGGCGTGCGGCACGAAGACATCTACGAGGTGACGCCGAACGGCGGCCGGATCCTGGTGCCGTATCCGGTCGATCCGGTCGTCGGGCGCTGATCGGGTCCGCGGGCCCACGAGACCGCGCGGCCGCTCCGCCACCGTCATCGCCCGCGCGGCCGCGGGCGCGCGGCCGCGCCGGCGTCAACTCGGGCGGAGGCCGGACGGTCGAGCCCAGGATCCCCTTCGGCACGCCGGAGTGGCCCGACGCGGTCCGCCATGCCGCGGCCGAAGCGGACCGCCTCTTCCTCGAAATGGCTCTCTTCAGCTCGCCTGGCTGAAGCGAGACGGGCGGGCCGTTGGACCGAAGCGATGGTCGCGGAGCCCACGAAGCGCCGCGGGTACAGCCCGGTCCCCACCCCGCCCGCGCTCGCGGGCAGGATCGTCGACTCCGCCGACGTCAGCGACCGGTTCGCGCGGGACGTCCGCCGGACCCTCGCCGACACGTGGGCCGACAGCCACTACGGCACGATGGCCGACCTGCTGTGGAAGGCCGGCGTCGGCATCTACGGCGAGGCCGCCGGCCTGTCGCTGGAGATGCCCGAGAACACGCTGCTCAACAAGAGCAAGCTCGAGATTCCCGCCGGCGAGTTCCTGGTGCGCGAGCTGCACCCGCGGCTGATGGACCTGCAGGACGTCGGCGGCGCGGCTCACCGGTACTTGATGACGACGAGCGTGAGGTCGTCGGTCTGCGGCGTCGCCGCCTGGCGATCGCTGATGATGGCCTCGCAGATCGCCTGCGCGCTCCCGTCCTTGGCCCGCGAGACCGCCTGCTCGAGGTGGGCCTGGGTGTAAGCGGAATCCGGCTCGATGAGGCCGTCGGTGTAGAGCAGCAGCACGTCGCCCTGGCCCATGAGGTTGAGGTTGTTGACGGTGTAGCGCTTCTTGTAGCCCAGCGGCCGCTCGTAGCGCCTCGCGTCGACGTGGTGCGCGGCCGGCTGCAGCCCGATCGGCGGGTAGCTGACGAGGCGATCCTGGCTCACCTCGACGAAGCGGTCGAACTCGCGCGAGAAGACGAGCGGCGGCGGGTGCCCCGCGCTCAGGAAGCTGAAGCGGCCCGTCGAGGAGATCTCTCCGTAGATGAGCGTGATGTAGCTCGCCTCGTCGGGGTCGGCGGCCAGGCTGCGCAGCGTCGTGGACTTGCAGAAGCGCGTGTTGATCTGCTCGAAGAGGCGCAGCGTGATCTGGCCGGTCAGGTCCATCTCGTAGAGCGCGCCGGTGTGGAAGGCCTGGTGCAGCATCGCCGCGCGCGCCGCGTCGGTGAAGTCGTGGCCGGCGACGTCGGCGACCAGGATGCCGCCGACGTGCTTGAGCTTCTGGAGCACCCACGCGAGGCGCTCCTGCCCGGCCGCCAGCGCGCGGGCGATCCGGGCGTCCAGGTCGTAGCGCGCGCGGAAATCGACGTAGGTGAGGAGATCGCCTCCGGCGATGCCGTTGAGCGGCAGCGACACGCCGTGGATGCCGATGCCCGGCAGCCTGGGGATCGCCCCGGCCGTCGGCGTCAGGCGTTGCGCCAGATACTGCGCGCCACGGCGAAGTTCCTCCTCGAGCCGGGCATCCGGTTCATCCACAATCGCCTCCCGCGTCCCCGCGCCTCGTCCAGACGAACGATTATCCCCCTTCTCGCGTCCGCGCGACGCGCGGCCATGGCGGTTGCGGCGGCACGGGGCGGCTCCGCTCGGGCGGCAGCATGCCCGGCGTCCGGTCGGCTTCCGGCCGGCGGCGTCGCGGCCGCCGCTCGAGCAGCGCCGCCGCGAGCCGCGCCTCAGGCGCCGCCGCTTGCCCGCTCCGCCGGGACCGGCATAGGATCTGCGCCATCGAAAGGACTTCCCTCATGCGCACGCACCTGACTCGCCGCGACGTCCTCAAGCTCGGCGGCGTTGCCGCCTGTGCCGCCCTGGCTGGCCGGCCGGACCTCCTGCGGGCCGCGGCCGGGTGGAAGAAGATCCCGATCGGCGTGCAGCTCTGGTGCGTCCGGAAGCAGCTCGCCACGGACATCTCCGGAGTGCTTGGCGCCCTGGCGGCGGCCGGGTTCGACGGCGTCGAGCTCGAGAACGCCTTCAAGACGCCCGGGCCGGAGTGGCGGAAGCACCTCGACAGCGCGAAGCTGAAGGCGTGCGGCTTTCACCATACGCTGGCCGAGCTGCAGGGCGAGAAGCTCGCCGCGACCGTCGAGTTCAACCAGGCCATCGGCAACGCCTACCTGATCATCAGGTCGCTCCCGGCCGACGTCTACACGTCGGCCGACCTCCTGAAGAAGACCGCGGACGCCGTGAACGAGGCGGCCGCGAAGGTGAAGCCGCACGGGATGCGCGTCGGGTACCACAATCACTTCGCCGACTTCAACCGCATCGGCGGCGAGTACTGGTGGAACCTGTTCGCCGACGCCACCACGAAGGACGTCGTCCTGCAGCTCGACACGGGCAACGCCGCGGAGCTGCCGGGGGTGCCGCTCGCGGATCTCGTCCGCCGCAACGCCGGGCGGACCGTGACCATGCACATCAAGCCGTACTCGAAGGCGAACCCGAACGCTTACATCGGCGCCGACGAGCTCGACTGGCCCGCCATCATGGCGGCCGCGGAGTCGGTAGGCGGCCTCGACTGGTACATCGTCGAGTACGAGCGAGAGGGCACGCCGCCGGTCGAGGCGCTGAAGGCGAACCTCGACGGCTTCAGGAAGCTCCGCGGCTGACGGCCGCCCGGGCGAGCGCGGGAGGCGCGCCGCCGGGCGGGCGTGGTTGACAGAGCCTATTGTAGTCGAATAATTATTCGACCATGGCCGCGCGCTCCTTCGCGCTCGACTTCCCCGCGTGCCTGGACCTGCTCCGGCGCCGCGCGTCGGAACCCGCGCCCGCCCGCGTCCAGCTGCTCGTCGGGCCGCGCCAGGTCGGCAAGACCACCCTCCTGCTGCGCCTGGCCGATGCGCTCGGCCCCGCCGCCGTTTATGCCGCCGCCGACGGGCCCGAAGCCTCCCTGCCGGGCTTCTGGGACCGGCTGTGGGCCAGGGCCGGCGAGACCGCCCGCCGCGAGGGCCGCGCCGTGCTGCTCCTCGACGAGGTCCACTTGCTCCCGGACTGGGCCCGGCGCCTGAAAGGCGAGTGGGACCGCGTCCGCCGCAGGCGCCTGCCCGTCAACATCATCGCCACGGGATCGTCCTCGCTCCGCCTCGCCACGGGGTCTCGCGAGAGCCTGGCGGGACGCTTCGAGCGCGTGACGCTGGGCCACTGGAGCGCCTCCGCCTTGGCCCGCGGGTTCAACCTGCCCGACGCCGGGGCGGTCGACACGACGGTCCGATGGGGCACCTACCCCGGCGCGATGCCGCTCCGGGACGATCCGGCGCGGCGCCTCGCGTATCTCCGGGACGCCATCATCGAGCCCGCCCTCGGCCGCGACTTGACGGCGCTCGGGCCGGTCCGGAAGCCGGGCCTGCTGCGGCAGGTGCTCGGCGTCGCGGTGAGCAGCCCGGCCCAGGTCGTCTCGCTGGCCAAGATCCAGGGACAGCTGCAGGACTCCGGGGCGCTCGAGACGATCGCCCACTACTTGTCCCTGCTGGAAGAGGCGTTTCTCATCGCGGTCTTGCGGAAGGCGCCGGCCCGGCCGCTCAGGCAGCGGGCTGCGCCGCCAAAGCTCGTGGTCCTCTCCAACGGCCTGTTGGCAGCGTTCGACGAGCGGGGAGCGCCCGAGCGCGCGTCGGACCCGGCGCGCTTCGGCGCCTGGGTGGAGAACGCCTGCCTGGCGCACGCGGTGAACAGCGGGCAGCAGGTGCGCTACTGGCGCGAGGAGCCCCTCGAGGTCGATGCCGTACTGGACGGAAGCTGGGGGCGGTGGGCGATCGAAGTCAAGACCGGCGACATCGAGTCGGCTCGCTTGCGCGGTCTGTCGGAATTCACCAGACGCTACCCGGACTACGCGCCGCTCGTCCTGTGCGAACCGGCCGCGGTGCCCGCCGTGGAACGCCTGGGGCTCAGGGGACAACCCTGGCCGGATTTTGTCATGCGCGGCCCATGCTAGCGGCGGTGCCGGGAGGACGTATGCGCATCACGGCCATTCTGTTCGACTTCGGCGGCGTGCTCACCCCGTCGCCCTTCGGCGCGCTGCGCGCCTGGCACGCGGCCAGAGGGATCGACCCGGAGCTGGGCCTCCAGACGCTCTTCGGCCCGTACGATCGGGACACGGATCATCCGTGGCACCAGCTCGAGCGCGGCGAGATCCCGGCTTCCTCGGCCATCGCCCGCATCCGGCAGGCCGCCGCCGCGCAAGGGTTCGATCTGGACCTTCCCAGCTTATTCCGCGCCATGGGCGGCAGCGCCGCGATCCGCCAGGAGGTCGTCTCGAAGGTCCTGGCGCTGCGGGCGGCCGGCTACCGGACGGCGCTCGTCACGAACAACATCAAGGAGTACTCCAGCACGTGGCGGGCGCAGATCGCCGTTGACGACATGTTCGACGCCGTCGTCGACTCGTCGGCGGTGGGCGTGCGGAAGCCCGATGCGCGCATCTACCGCCTGGCGCTGGAGCAGCTTGGCGCGCAGCCGGAGGAGTCGGTCTTCCTCGACGATGCCCCGGGGAACGTCGAAGGGGCGCGGGCCGTCGGGATGCACGCCATCCTGGTCGAGGACGATTACGCGCGCGCGCTGGCCGAACTCGACGCGCTCCTGGCGCCGGAGGCGGAGGCGGCTGACGGGAACACCGGGCCGTAGGCGCGTGGGCCGAAGAGCGGACCGCAGGCCGGACCGGCCGGCTTGCAGGTGCTTCCCGGTCCGCTCCACTCATGTGGCCGCCGTGATGGCCTCGACGTCGTGGCAACCACGCGCGGACTGGAACAGGCCGCGCCCGTACGCGCCGGTGCCGACGCGCCGGTGCCGACGCGCCGCCGGCTGCGGGTCCCGGCCGGACGCGCCGGCCGGACTTCATGCGCCGGGCGTCAGCCCTGCTGCAGCCGGCCGAGAGCCTCGGCGACCGCCTCGGAGAGCGGCGTCGTGGGCCGCTTGATCAGCTGCCGCAGGTCCCCGCGGTCGGTGTCCAGGGCGCCCTTCGCCGCCGCGATGTCGAAGTCCACGAAGAACACGGCAATCGGCTCGGGCAGCCCGGCCCCCAGGAGGACCTTCTTGTACTCGTCCGGCGGCAGGTCCACGTAGTTCACCGTCTTCCCGCTCTGCCGGGAGACCTCGGCCGCGAGCTCCTCCAGCGTGAACGCGCGGTCGCCGGCCAGCTCGTACGTCGCGTTCGTGCTCCAGGGCGACGTCAGCACGGCCACGGCGGCATCCGCGTAGTCCCGCCGCGTCGCGGCCGCGTAGCGGGCCCGCCCGGCGGCTCCCGCGATCGTCCCGCGCGCCAGGATCCCGGGAAGCTGGTCCGTGTAGTTCTCGATGTACCAGCCGTTGCGCAGAATGATGTACGGCAGGCCCGACGCGCTGATGGCCTCCTCGGTCGTCTTGTGTTCACCGGCCAGGAGCATGGGAGACGTGTCGGCGCGCAGCAGGCTGGTGTAGACCAGCAGCCCCACGCCGGCCCGCCTGGCCGCGTCAAGGACGGCGGCGTGCTGCACGGCGCGCTGGCCGATCTCGTTCGACGAGATCAGCAGCACCTTTTCTCCAGGGCGGAAGGCGGACGCCAGGGCCTCGGGGTCGCCGTAGTCCGCCTGCCGGATCTGCACGCCGCGCGCGGCCAGGCCCGCCGCTTTCGCGGGACTCCGCACCACGGCCGCCAGCTCCGATGCCGGGACTTTTCCCAGGAGTCCTTCCAGCACGAGCGTGCCGAGTTTCCCGGTCGCGCCGGTGACGACGATCATGATCGCGCTCCTTTCCGAGATTGGGAGGCCGCGCTGCCCAGAGCGCGCGCCCTTCGATCATCGTATGCGGAAACGCGCCCGGACGTGCGGACAACGGCGGCTGCCGCCACGGCGCCGCCGAGGCCATCGAGTCGCCGGCGGCGATGGTCACGGCGCTGCACCTGCCGCCCCACAGCGAAGTTGGCTGGCGCGTGGTCGCGCGAACCCTGGTGTCGAGCCCGCGGGGCAGCGAGGGGGTCGAACTGTACGGCGTGAACTGGGAGCGCGAGGCGCGGCTCTCAGCGGCCGTCCGCGACGTGCGCGCCGGCGCGCTGAGGGCCGTCGGCACGCGCTAGAGCCGCGTGGGACGAAAGGAAAGGGGTCGGGACGGTTTATGCAAACAACGAAAATTGAATTACGGTTTTCGTTGTTTGCATAAACCGTCCCGACCCCTTCTGCTACATGGACAGGGCGGGCTGGCAGGCGGAAGGGGTGCTGGCGTCAGAGCGCAGCCTGGCAGGCGGATCGTCCGGAGCGTCGCTCGGCTCGCCAATCTCGAGGGCCGAACGCACCTCCCCGCTCAGCCGCAGGCTGACGGACTTCGATCGCGTGCTGGTGGATCGGGGCGGGTTCCTGCTCCAGCACACCCTCGACCTGCTGACCGTGAAAGTCGTCCTGCCGAAAGGAGAGTTCGTCGTCGGCCGCCAGGTGCTCTCGTGGGGCACGGGCCGGTTCTGGAACCCGACCGACCTGCTGAGCCCGTTCGCGCCGACCGACATCGACCGCGAGGTCCGCCACGGCGTCGACGCCGTGCGCTACTCGCGACTGCTCGGCGCGACCGGGTTCGTCGATCTCATGTCCCTGCCTCAGAAGAAGGGCTGGGCCCAGGGAGGCGTCGCGCGCGCACAGGCGAACACGGGAGGCTTCGACGTGTCCGCGTCCGCCGCGAAGTACGTCTCGGACATCGTCTTCGGCGCGGACACCGCCGGCGACATCGGGCCCGTGGCGGTGCATGGCGAGGTGGCGTACACGCTCGGCCTCGCCAATCTCGGCGGGCCGGGCGATGTCGAGATCGAGAAGCGGTTCGTGCGGGCCGGATGCGGGCGCGTTCCGGCGCTTGACGGCGGCCGACGTGCTGACCGGCAGCGCCGCCTTCCGGATCGCCGTGTCGTCGCTCGGCCTCCGCAGCGAGTACGGGTCCTCGCCCCGGGGCCTCTTCGTGCAGCTCGGCCTCCATTTCTGATCCGGGGTAGATCTTCCGGGCCCGGCCCCGTCAGCCGGGGCAGCGCCGCCTTCCGGACCTGCCGGATGATGGCGGTCCGAGCTGCGGGCCGCCAAGACGTCAGCGACGCGACGGATCGAGGAACCGGCGGAAGAAGCCGTCCATCCGGGCGAGCGTGTGCATCCACCGGCTGTGCAGCATCGACTCGTGCGTGTCGTCGGGGAACACGATCAGCTCGACGTGCACGTCCCGCTGCCGCAGCAGCTGCACGAGGCCGGTCGTTTGCTGGAACGCCACGTTTCGATCGTCGTCTCCGTGGACGAGCAGCACGGGCGACGTCCAGCCGCCAATCGCGCTGATCGGCGACGAGGCGTAGGACACCGCCGCCGGATCGAGCGAAGTCCCCCAGAGATGGACGCCGGCGAGATCGACGCCGGCCTTGAAGATGTCCGAGTTGCGCGCGAGGGCGTGCGCCGTGAGCAGGCCGCCGTAGGAGAGCCCCCAGATCCCGATGCGCTCCGGATCCACGTCGGCGCGCGTCTGAAGGTACCTGGCGCCCGCCACGACGTCCTGGTACTCGCTGTTGCCGGACGCGCCGCTGTTCTGGGCCGCGCGGAACGACCGCCCGTAGCCGACGCCCAGGCGGTAGTTGACCGAGAGCACCACGTAGCCTTCGCTCGCCAGCCATTGGTTGATGGCGTAGGCCCAGTGGTAGAACTGCATGTAGTGGTAGCCGAGGAGCATCTGCCGCATGGGCCCGCCGTGCACGAAGACGACCGCCGGCCGGCGCTCGCCTCCCCTGACGTCCTTCGGCAGGAAGAGCTGGTTGTGGATCTCGAGGCCGTCGGCGGCTTTCGTCAGGACGAGTTGCGGCTCGACATGGGCGTCCGCCGGGAAGCCCGTCCGCGCCGTCGGGAACACGATTCGCTGGGGCGACGCCGCCGCCGAGGGCGCCTCGCCGGAAGGGAGCGTCCACAAGCCCAGCGACTGGGGCATCTTCCAGTCGGCGCTGAACGTCGCCAGCAGCCGGCCCGAGGACAGCGGCGTCGGGCGCGTCTCGATCCCGGCGCCCGTTGTGACCTGCACGGGCGTCCCGCCGCCGACCGGCACGGCCCAGATGTGCCGCCGCTCGATGTCCTTCGCGTTGGTGCAGTAGAACAGGATCGTCCCGTCGCGCGACAGCGCCACCGAGGTCCGGTCCTCGATGAGGCCGTCGGTCGTCGTCAACAGGACGGGAACCGAATCGGGCGATGTGAGATCGAGCGAGTAATAGCGGTCCCACTCGTCGGCTGGCGACGGCTGGGGTTCCATAGGGGCCCCGCGCCCGCCGACGTTGAAGCGGAAGACGAGCCGATGGCCCGCCAGCATCATGTTCCCGACTGTGGAGAAGTCGGTGTCTCCGGGCCGGTCGTGCCAGAGTTCCGCGGCTTCGCCGGTTGCGGCATCGGCCTTCCAGATGGAGAAGGCATAGCCGCCCTTGAAGGTCGCGCGCGTGAGGCCCGGCACTTTCGCGGCGTCGGGGGGCACGGCGGGCGCGTCCCCGCGCGCGACCTGCGCGGCGGGCCCGACCGGCGCGCCGACGCCCCGCCCGCCCTGCTGGGCCTGCCGCCCGAAGGGCAACCCGGGCCTGCGGACGAACACGAGGCTCCTGCTGTCGGCCGCCCACATCGGGTTCGAATCGAAGTCCACGCTCGGGGCCATGTAGGTCACCCGGCGCCGCGCCAGGTCGTAGACGGCGACAAAACTGTGGTCGGTGCGGGTGGACACGAACGCAAGCTTCCGGCCGTCGGGCGACCACGCCGGCGCGCTTTGCACGCCCCAGCCCCGGATGAACGGCTGCTCGGCCCGATCGATGGCCGCGGCCGGCCGCGCCGGCGTCACCAGCGCCCGGTAGATCTGGCCGTCCTTGACGAACACCACGGAGCGGCCGTCTGGCGCGAGCTCGTAGCCCCCGCCGGGCAGGCCGGCCACGCGCCACGCCGGGCCTCCTGCCGTGCGCACGGCCCAGACCGCCCGGTCGGCCCGTCCGGGTCCGCCGACGGATTGGCCACCCAACCGTCGCGATTCGGGGCCGCTCCCCTGATGAACGTGACAATCGAGCCGTCGGCCGAGATCCGGAGGGCGGACATGTCGACGCCATCGTCGTGCAGGAAGCTCGTCAGGCGGACCGCGGCGAAGGAGGGGGGCGCCGCGGTGTACGCGTTGCGCTTGCCCTCCTCGAACGCAATCCAGGCCAGCCGATCCGCCTTCTCAGCCGACGCCATGTCCAGCGGAGACGCCGGGCTTAGGAACCGCTGGTACGCCGGGACCGGGTCGGCAGGAGCCGGAGCGGCAGGGACGGGGCGCTGCGACAGGACCAGGGCGAAGCAGATGATCGCGACATGGGTGTGACGCATGGGAGGCATTCTCTCACGGGCCAGGGCCCGGGATCCCGGCGCTTCTTCGGGTTGTCGCACCGGCTCCGGGCCGGGAGGGAGCGCGCACGGCGGCGGCCGTCGGACGGACTATGATGTCCGCCTGGAAGAGCGCGGTTGCGGAAGATGACGATCGATGACGTGCGCCTGATCGTGCGCCTGGTGCGGGGACGGACGGCGGAAGCCGCCGAGCGGCTGGAGTCCGACCCGGATGCTCTCGACCGGCTCGCCGCAGCGGCCGCGACCGAGGGGCTTGCCGTTGTGCTGCTGCGCGCGCTGGGCGCGCTGCCGGCGGGCTTCAGCCTGTCGGGCGCCCGGCTGGAGCAGCTCGAGTCGAAACGGCGCCTCCAATCGGCGCGGTCGGCTGCGCTCGCGGCGTCGCTGGATCGCCTCGCCCGGGCCTTCATCGAGGACGGCCTTCCGTTTCTCCTGCTCAAGGGCCCCTATCTCGCGGCCCGTTTCTACGGCGACGCGGACGGACGGGAGTACGTCGACCTCGACCTGCTCGTGCCGCGCGCCGGCCGCGCCCGGGCCTGGAGGCTCCTCGAGAACGCCGGCTTCGCTCGCCGATCGCGGGCCCTCGGCGGCGAGCGCCTCGCGAGCTTCTTCGTGCACGCCTACGACTTCGCCGGCCGGGCGACCGGCATCGACATCCACTGGCGCCTGACGCGCCAGCCCTCGGTGCGCGTCGACGAGGACGCCCTGTGGGCCGGCGCCGGCTCCTTCGCGCTCGGCGGCCGGACTTTCGGCGTGCTGTCGGACGCGCACGAAGTGGCGTTTCACGCCCTCTCGCTCCTCCGCGACATCGAGCGCGGTCGGCCGAAAGCCAAGAACATCGTCGATCTGGTCCAGATCGCGGCGTCGCTCGATGCCGCGATGGATTGGGACGCGCTGCTGGACGCCGGTCGCAGCGACGGCACGTTCGGCCCGATGGTGAACGTGCTGGCGCTCTGCCTGGACGCGGCGGGCGCGCACGGCCTGGCGCCCCGGCTCGCCCAGGCCCTCTCGCGCTGCGCGGGCCGGCGCGGGCCGGCGCGGGCGCTTGATCGCCCCGGTCATTTCGCCCCGGCGTGGATGGCCGCGGGGAACCGATGGTGGGCCGCGCGCGCGTACGACACGTCGGTGCCGGCGTGGCTCCTCTGGTGGGCCGTGTCGCTGCCGTTCCGCGCGGCGGCCCGCCGGCCGCTGGCGCCGCCAGCGGGCCCGCCAGCCGAGCCTCCGGCCTGAAGCAGCAGCGAGGGCCGCGCCAGGGAGCCGGCTCCTCCCGCCGCACAGCCGCCAGGATCACCGACGGGTTCCAGGACCCGGCGGGCGGCGTCCGGTCGGCAGCGGATCCTCCTCTTCTGCGCGGCCCCTGGCGAGCCTCGCGAGCATCCGGCCGAGGGCCCGATTGGCGAGCTCGACAGCGGACCCTGCGCCGTGTCCGCGGTAAGCGGGCCGCGACATGCGTCGGTGAGCGTGACGGCGAGGCCCGCGTCGCGGCGCCCCGCGGCCAGAGCCGGCGTGTGGTGCCGGCCCTGACGTTCGGCTGCGTCAGCCTGGCGGCCGGGTGCGGCCCCTCTCCCTCGCCAGATCCTGCGGGGGATCGGCGATCCCGGGGCCTGCCGCGAGGCCGAGGGCGCGCAGCCAGCCGGCCGCGCTCTCGCGATAAGCGTCCGGCCCAAGACGGAGGGAGACGCAGGGCGCCCCGGCCGCCAGGGTGCGAACCATGAGCGCGCGCCGCTCCGCGTCAAGGCCGGCTGCGCCTGCGGCCTCGAAGATCGTCCGCGGGCGCGGGTGCGAACTGGCGCCGTAGAGGCACGCGCCCAGAAGAGCCTCGGCCTTGGCGGGCGCGAGGGGCTCCAGTGCCCAGGTGCTGACTTCCGGATCGATCACGGGAAGGACCACGGCGTGCACGGTGCCGCCGCGGGCGCGCGCCACGCGCAGCCGATGCGTGAACTGCGCGGGCGACCAGGCGGCGCCGTTCGGAAGGCCAACCGGCGCGGACGCCGCGCCGCCGCTCCCTTCGGGCGGGTCTTCGCCGACGCTGAGGGTTGGCGCGTGCGAGAGGCCGTCGCCCTGCAGAGCGGGGAACGCGGCGGCGGTCCACGGCCGAACCGAGACGATCGTGGGAACGCCAATGGCGATGGCGGCGTTGCCGTCCACGCTCACGAACACGCGATCGTTGGCGACGAAGTCTGCGTGTCCCGACGCGAGCGCATGGATCAGCAGCGTCGTCTTGCCGGCGTTCTTCGCGCCGGCAAGCAGCACTGCGCGCCCCCCGGCGGCGAACGCGGCGGCGTGGAGATCGAGCAGCGTCCCGCCGTCGAGCGCGCGCGAGACGAGGATTTCGCGCACCGTCCGCATGAGCCCCAGGCGCGCGCGCCGGCACCCGGGCCTGGCTACGATGTGGACGGCGCGGTTGGCAACCCGGTAGAAGCAGTCGAACTCCTCGTCGACGACGACGGTGCTCCCGGCTTCGGGCCAGCCCGGCAGGCAGACAACCCGGCTGTCGAGCGCAAAGCACGGGAACGCCGAGGGCGCAGGAGCCAGCCGGCGTCGCGCGAGCGCGTCCCAGGCGCCGGAGAACGCGTCGAAGCGCACGAGCACGTCGCCGCGCCCGGCCTGGATCGGCTCCGCCCAAGGGCACAGGAACTCCGACAGCCACGCCGCGGCGCCGGGATCGTCGATATCTGCGTCCAGCGACGCCCGGCCGAAAGCGTAGCCCGTCTTCATGCGTGGACCTCGATGGGGATCGAGAGCCGCGCGCCGGCGGTCAGCGCGTCAGCGGGTCGCAGCCCCGCGCGCGCGAGGAGCGCCTCTGACTCGCCCGGAGCGCGCCCGCGCCCGCCGCGTGCGGCCGATGCGTGCAGGGCCCGCGAGGCAGTGGGTCCGCCGACCGGCTTCCGCCGATCGGCCGCGGCCGGATGAGGATCCATCCTGCCATCATCTCCCAACTCGGCCCTCGGGGGGCCAGGACGTGGAGCGGAGGGGCCGCATGCCAGTCCGCTGCCCGTGTCCGTGCCTGGCGCTGGCAACCGCACCGGCGGCTTCCGAGGCCGGGGCGAGCGCGACGGGCGAGCCGGGCGGGCGAAGCAGGCGCGTGACACGGCCCGGTTCAGAGGCTAGAATGCCCCCGTTGGAGGCCGATGACCATGCGCACATTCCTGGCCCTGTGTTTCGCCCTTGTCCTGGCCGTCACCCTGGGCGCGTGCGGCGGCTCCGCACCGTCGCAGGAGTTCGGCAAGGAAGACGTCCAGCAGATCCACGCGCTCGTGCAGAACTTCATCGCGGCGTACAACGCCAAGGACGTCGAGAAGATCGTGACGTTCTTCTCGCCGACCGCGACGATCATGCCCGCCAACCGGAGCATCCTCGGCGGCACCGAGAGCGTGAAGGGCTTCTTCAACGAGCGGCTCAACGTCGAAGGCGCTGGGGATCTCGAGATCGAGACGCTGGCCGTCGAAGGCCACGGACCGCTGGCGTACTTCGCCGGGGCGCACGTGCTGTACCTCAAGCCCGCCGGCGCCGAGCCGCAGCGCGACCGCGGCAAGGTGATGTGGATCCTGAAGAAGCTCGGCGGGCAGTGGAAGTTCGATCGCCAGATGATGAGCAGCGATCTGCCGCCTATGGTGCCCGCGCCCGAAGCACCGGCGAAGTAACCGCGCCCCGCCTCACCGCCCGGCGCGTTCGACGAACCGGTCGAACGGCGTCGGGCGGTACAGGCCCGCCAGGCCGCAGCGGGGCAAGTCGCTCCGCCGATCCGAGACGAATGGCGGCTCTGCGGCTGCGAGGAGTCCGCAGGTGTCGTAGGCCGCCACGCGGCCGCCCGTCATCCGGCTGAACTCCCTCGCGATCGCCCCTCCCCCGTGAAACCAGAAGTAGTGGACGTCCGGCCTGAACAGGTTGTAGTCGCGCCACGGGTCGAACATGCGCTCGCCGGGCGCGGATCGATCCAGCACGTACTGCATGCGCGCCAGCTGATTCCGGTTCGATCGGCCGATGGATCGGACCATTGAGATCGCGGGCAGCAGGCACACGGCGAGCAGGACGACGAGGGCGCGAGGGCCGCGGGCGCGTCTGGCCTCCAGCGCGTCGGACAGCCAGGCGGCCGCCGCAACCGCCAGGAACGGCATCGCCGCGACGAGGTACCGGTCCGCCACGCGGTTGAGCGCGACCAGCGCGGCCGCCGTCCCGAGTCCCAGGACGGCCGGCACGGCGACGTCGGCCTTCAGTCTGCGCGCCACGAAGGAGACGCTCGTGGCGGCCGCGATCGCCCAGAAGGCGGCGTTCCTGAGGAAGCTCCGAAGCATGGCGGCGCTCAGGAAGCTCCAGCGCGAGCGCCCGGCCGGGATATTCGCGGCGAGCCGCCAGGTGGCGATGACGCCCGCCTCGAGCGATCCCGTGGCCGCCAGGTACGCGACGAGCGGCAGGCACACGGCGGCGAAGGCCAGGGCGAAGGCCGCCGCGGCGCGGCACATCGCGCGCCAGGACGCCTGTCCGGTGAGGACGTACCAGGCGAGGACGACCGGGAAGAACGCCAGCACGACGATGGCTTTCTGGAGGAAGAGGAAGGCCAGGGCCGCAAGCGCGCCGGCGCGCGCACCGTCGCGCGCCGCGCCTGTTCGCCCGAGTCGCACGAGGAAGATCGCCGAGAGCACGCCGAACAGGGTCTGGGGCACGTCGGGCCTGACCTCGATGGCGACCTGCGTGAACGAGGTCATCGAGAGCAGCAGCACGGCGCCGAGCAGGGCCACGGGGCGGGGCAGCCGGCACTCGAGGCCGAGCCGGTACGTCGCCCACACGACGGCCATCGCGAGGACGAAGAACACGGCCCTGAACGCGTGCATCGCCGACGCGGACTGGCCGGTCAGGGCCAGGAGCGGGGCCAGGGCGTACCACAGCAGCGGGTGGTGATGCTGGTAGAAGTCGATGTACGGGCGAGCGCCGCCGTACACGTGCCAGGCGCTGTGGACGTGCTCGATCTCGTCGTTGTTGAAGGGCCTGAAGACGGACAGCGCCAGCGCCAGTGCGACCAAGGCGGCCAGCAACGCGGCCGTTCCGGCCATTGCGACGCGGTCGTCTCGTGTCATGGCTCGTCGAACCTTCGGACGCGCGGGGATTCTACCGGAGGGACGGCGCGCGGACAACATCGCGTCAGCCACCGTGTTGACCGGCCGTGCGCGCGGCTGGCTCGACGGGCATCGCGTCTGCCGCCGTCCGGCGCCGCCGCGCGCCTCGTCTCGCGCCTTGCGCCGGCGTCAGAGGGGCGGCTAAGCTGGAGCGTCCCCTGCCCGGAGCCCGCCACGCATGACCACTGCCCGCACATCCGAGCCGCCTTCTGCCGTCGGCGGGCCGGCCGGGGCCGGGCGCGTGTCGGTCATCGTGCCGGTGCGCGGCGGCGGCGACGCCTTTCGCGTCTGCATGGCCCGGCTGTCCGCGTGCCAGCCGCCTCCCGGCGAGATCATCGTCGTGATCGACGGCGGACGCGAGGGCGCGGCCCGCCGCGACGAGGCGGCCGGCGCTCGCGTCATCGCGCTCGACGCGCCGTCCGGCCCCGCTGCGGCCCGCAACGCCGGCGCGAGGGCCGCGTGCGGGAACGTCCTCCTGTTCGTCGACTCGGACGTCGCCGTGCGGCCCGATCTAGCCGGCCGCGTCGCCGCCGCGTTCGACGCCGATCCCGATCTCGCCGCGCTCATGGGCTCGTACGACGACGAGCCGGCTGACCACCGGTTCCTGTCGCAGTACCGGAACCTCCTGCACCACTACGTCCACCAGACCGGGCGCGAGGAGGCGTCGACCTTCTGGTGCGGATGCGGGGCGATCCGGCGCGATGCGTTCCTGGAATCGGGGGGCTTCGATCCGAGCTTCAGCGGCGCGATGATCGAGGACATCGAGTTCGGCTACCGGCTTCGGGCGGCCGGGCGCCGGATACGCCTGCGCAAGGACCTGCAGGTCACTCACCTGAAGCGGTGGACGGCGTGGTCGATGCTGCGGACCGACGTCTTCTCGCGCGCGGTCCCGTGGACCCGGCTGGTCCTCCGCTCGCACGTGATGCCCGACGACCTGAACCTGCGCAGGGGCGCGCGCGCCAGCGTCGCGCTGACGGCCGCGCTGGCCGCGTCGTTGGCTTGGGCGGCCTGGCAGCCCTGGAGCCTCGCGGCGGCCGCGGCGGCCGCGGCCGGGATCCTGGCGCTGAACGCGGGGTTCTACCGGTTCCTCTGGCGGAAGCGTGGGCCGAGGTTCGCCGTCGCGGCTGTCCCGTGGCACTGGCTGTACTTCGCCTGCGCGGGAACCGGCTTCCTCATCGGCGCCGGCCTGGAGGCCGCCGCCGCCATCCGGGCCGCGCGGAGGTGAGCCCCGCTACACCCAGCGGCCCTCGTCTGCCGGCAGCGGCTGCACGCCGTCGGCCTGTCGAAGCCCGAGCGCCGCGGCGAGGCGAAAGCAGTCCTCGATCACGCCGTCGGCGTTCCGGTACATGAACGCGCCGGTCCGGCCGAGCAGCGAGAGTCGGGGGTAGCGGCCGAGCGCCCCCGTGACGCGTGCGAGGCGATCGGCGAAGCCGATATCGTGCACCGGGTAGGCGAAGGGCACGCGGACGACGTGCGCGTGGAGCAGCGACTCCTCTCGCAGCCATCCGATGCCTTCGAGATCGCCCGCGGCGCGCGCAATGAGGTCCCGGTCGTCGCTCGTCCAGGCGGACTCGCCAGGCGAGGCGAACACCTCGAGCGCGAGCGACGTGACGTTCTCGCGCGGCACCATGGCCGGGCTGAAGTGCTTCGGCTCGTGGCTGCGGCCGAACACGACACTCGATTCCGGGAAGTACGTCCAGGTGTCCGGCGAGATCCGGCGGGCGTCCACGGCCATGAGCACCAGCACGATGCCGCGGTAGTCGAGCCGCGCGTCGGCGGCCGTCCGCGCCAGGTCCGGATCGCCGGCGAAGGCGCCGAGCAGCGCGCCCAGCGGCACCGTCGAGATGACGCGGCCGCAGTCGATCGTCCGCCGCGCGCCGTCTTCGCCCGCCACGCCGACAACCGCTCCCCCGTCGCCGAACCGGAGCGACGCCAGGGTCGTGGACGTCAGGACGGTGTGGCCCGCCCGATCGATCTCGCCGGCGAGCCGGTCCGTGATCGCGCCGTAGCCGGACCGCGGGTAGCGGAACTCGCGCACGGCGGTGGCTGGAGCCACAGCCGGCCGACTTACGGCCTGCCGCACCGTGTTCAGGAGGCTGGGCACGCCGATCCGCTGGGCCGCCCATTCCGCCGACAGCTCGTGGCACCGGATGCCCCAGACCTTCTCGGTGTAGGGCTTGAAGTAAGTCTCGTAGAGGACCCGGCCGAAGCGCCGCGTGACCCACTCCTCGAACGTGACCGCCCGTTCGCGGTGGTTCACGACCGCCGCGGCCGCGTAGGACGCCGCGCCGCGCACGGCGTTGGCCAGCCCGAACGCCCGGATCGCCTGCGTCAGGCGGATCGGATAGTCGATGAACCGCCCGCGCAGGTAGATCCGGCTGCGCCGCTCGACGCGCAGCAGGTCGCCTCCCAGTAGGCCCTCGAGCCACCGGACGACACCGGGATTGTTGGAATGGAAGCGATGGCCGCCGAGGTCCCAGGCGAACCCGTCGCGGCGAACCGTCCGCGCCAGCCCGCCGACCTGCGCGCCGCGCTCGACGACAGTGACCGAGCGGCCGGCGCGCGCGATCTCCCGCGCGATGGTCAGGCCCGCCATCCCGGCGCCGAGCACCACGTAGTCCGATGAGGGCATCCTGTCAAAGGATATCATCGACGATCGCGCCCAGGCCCGCCGGCGCGAGGCCGCCGCTTCCGCGGCGGATTCGACTCGGGTATGCTCTCCGGGATCACTGTCGGGAAGACGCTTCCCCGGGAGGCCCCCGTGACCACAGCAGCGCGACATCCGTTCGTCTCGGCGGTGCTGACGCTCGTGTGTCTGATGGGCGCGATGAGCGTCGCCCAGCATCCGGCCCCGCCGTCCACGCAGCCGACGGCCGACGATTTCAACCAGTTCACCTGGCGGTGGATCGGCCCGACGACGTTCTCGGGCCGGATCACCGCGCTTGCGGTCCCGCGCGGCCAGAGCACGACGTACTACGTGCTGGCGGCGTCGGGCGGCTTGTGGAAGACCGAGGACGCGGGCATCCACTTCGATCCGATCTTCGAGAAGGGCGGCACGCTCAGCATGGGCTGGCTCGCCATCGCGCCGTCGGACCCGAACATCCTCTATCTGGGCACCGGCGAGCCGATGCACGCGCGCTCGAGCACCCACGGCAACGGCCTCTGGAAGTCCACCGACGCCGGCAGGACGTGGACGCGAATCGGCCTCGAGAAAAGCCATTTCATCCCCAAGGTCGAGGTGGACGCGAAGAACCCCGACATCGTGTACGCCGCCGCCGAGGGCAGGCTCTACGACAACGAGATGGACTGCGAGCGCGGCCTGTTCAAGAGCACCGACGGCGGGAGGACGTGGACGAACCTCGGCCCGATGCCGGACCGCGGCGTCTCCGACTTCGTGCTCGATCCGCGCGACTCCGATGTGATCATCACGGCGTCCTACAAGACCCTCCGGCGGGCGTGGACCTACGTCGACCGCCACCAGGGCAACGCGCTGTACAAGAGCGTGGACGGCGGCAGGACCTGGAAGAAGCTGACGGCGGGGCTCCCGCAGGGCGTGGCGCTCGGGCGCACGGGCCTCGCGATCTTCGAGAAGAACCCGTCCATCGTCTACGCGCGGCTGGACGAAGAAGTCAACCTCGGGTTCCAGGAACGCGAGGGCGTCGCCGCCTTCCGCGCGCCCGCACCCGGAGGGGCCCCGGGATTCGCCGCCGGCGGCGCCGGGGCCGCGCCGAACTTCAGGCCGGGATCGTCGTTCGCGGCGCTCAGGACGTTCAAGCTCGACCCGCTCTTCGTCAAGGCGAGCGGCGTCAGGTTCGTCCCCTTCCCGGCGGAGAAGGAAGCCGACTTCATCGCGAAGCTGAACGAGGCGGTCGCCGACCAGGACTTCCTGCCGAAGCACGCCGTCGACATGGCGAGGTTCGTTCCCGCCGCCCGGAAGGCGTTTGCCGGAGACGAGGCGACGCAGGCCGCCCTCGACGAGCTGGAGAAGATCACGACGCAGGCGCCGGTGGACGCCGGGTCCTCGCAAGGCAGGGCCCGCTCCCAGATCGTCAACCGCCTCGTGCTCCAGACCCTGTACTCGGGGATCCTCGGGAGCTTCGAGCCCCAGAAGCGCAACGGCGTCGTCTACCGCAGCGACGACCAGGGCGAGACCTGGACGCGCATGACGCAGTACGCCCTGGGCGTAGGCAGCGGCGGCCGCTTCGAAGAACCCGAAGAAGCCGCCCCGTCCGAAGACGCCGGACTCGCCGTCCAGGCCCCCGCCCCGGCGCAGGCGGGCCAGGCGGCGCCGGCCGGACGCGGGAGCGGGCCTGCGGCGAGCAGCATGCAGGTGAACCAGACCGAGGGCGGCTACTACGGCCGGATCACCATCGACCCGAACGACGACACGATCGTGTACTGCGGCGACACCAACACCACCGTGTCGAAGGACAGCGGCAGGACCTTCGCGGCGACGGGATGGGACGGCCCCGGCAGGACCCACGTGGATCACCGCGCGGTCTGGGTCGACCCGCTCAACTCGAACCACATCCTGAGCGCCAACGACGGCGGCGTGTCCGAGACGTGGGACGGCGGAAAGCACTTCAGCCAGAAGAACGCCATCATGGCGCAGCAGTTCTACGACGTCTCCGTCGATCAGGAGCGGCCGTACAACGTCATGGGCGGCACGCAGGACAACGGGTCGTGGATTGGGCCGTCGCAGACGCGCAACGCGTACGGCATCTTCCCGCCCGACTGGCGCTACCTCTCCGGGGGCGACGGGTTCTACGTGGTCCGGAACTGGTGGAACCCCGAGTACCTCTACACCGAGAGCCAGTTCGGCAACTCCAGCCGGCTGAACCTGAACACCGGCGAGACGAGCCGGCTGGCGGCCCAGCTCACGCCGGAGCAGGCGGCGGCCGGGGAGCCGGCCCTCCGCTACCAGTGGAACGCGCCGATCGTGCTCTCGCCGCACAACCCGGGCATCGTCTTCCTCGCGAGCCAGTACGTGTGGCGATCGCTCAACCGGGGCGAGCCGGGCTCGTTCGAGCGGATCAGCCCGGATCTCACGAAGGCGGACCAGGAGAAGATCGCGCTGTCCCGCAAGACGAACCTGCAGTGGGCGACGGTGTACACCTTCGCCGAGTCGCCGCGGAAGCCCGGCCTCTACTGGGCGGGCACCGACGACGGGAACGTGCAGGTGACGGTGGACGGCGGGGTGAACTGGACGAACGTCACGGCCCGGTTCTACGACGCGGCGGGCAGGCCGAAACCCGGGATCAAGGGCGACCTGATTCCGTACGACCGGTGGGTGAAGCGCGTCGTGCCCTCTGCCTTCGACGAGAACACGTGCTACGTCGGGTTCAGCGGGTACCGGACGCACAGCGAGGACACGACCTGGCTGTTCGTCACGAAGGACCTCGGCAGGACCTGGACGAACATCTCGGGCGGCATGAGCAACCCGATCTTCGACGTCGAGGAGGACCCGGACAACGCGAACGTGCTCTACCTCGGAACGGACAACGGGATCTGGGTGACCGTGGACCAGGGCAGGACCTGGACGGCGTTCAGCACGTCGCAGCCGACGATGGTCATCCGCGACCTCGCCATTCAGAAACGCGACCGCGAGATGGCCATCGCGAGCTACGCGCGGGGGCTCTGGATCGCCGACATCGCTCCGATCCGGGAGTTCAAGCCGGAGGTCTTCGAGAAGGCCGCGCACCTGTTCGAGCCGCAGGCAGCGGTCAGGTGGAACCGCTACGAGCGGCGCGGCGACACGCTGGGCGAAATCGTCAAGGCCGTCAACCCGCCGGTGGGCGCGACGATCTACTACTACCTGAAGGCCGACGCGCAGAACGTGAAGATCACGATCAAGGACCTCGAGGGGAACCCGGTCCAGGAGGTCACCGCGACGGCCAGGAAGGGGCTGCAGAAGATCTTCTGGAACTTGAACCGCCAGGCGCAGCCGGGCGCGGCGCCCGTCGGGGCGGGGGGCCGAGGCGCCCAGGCCGGTGCTGGCGGGCCCGGCGCGGCGGGCCCGGCGCCCCAGACGCCGTGGGCCGGGTTTGCCGCCGGCCGCGGCGGCCGAGGAGGCGGCCAGGTGGATCCGGGCGCGTACAAGGTGACACTGACGGTCGACGGCCACGAGGTCGAGACCAAGCGCCTGATTGTCGCCCCTGATCCGTTGTTCAGGTGAGCGAGGGGGCCTGGCTCCGTTCGGGGGGCCCGGCTGAGGGAAATCGGCGGCAGGCCGCGAGATGCGGGGGCCCGGCCCCTTTCCGAGAGGGAGCGGGAGCCTGGCCCCTTCTGGTGGAGGAACCATGAGAAGACGACTGCAAGGGCTGGCGGTCGCGGCGGCCGTCGTGGCCGCGGCGCTCGCGCTCTCGGCCGTGCCGAGCGCGCAGGCCCCGGGAGACCCGTTCGTCGACAGGATCATCGAGCTGGGCACGAAGGACAACAAGACCCTGGTCTGGAACGATTACGCCAGCAACCGCTTCGGCGGGCGCGAGACGGGCAGCAATTCCTACACCGACGCCGCGCTGTGGGCCGTCTGGCAGCTGAAGCAGTTCGGGCTGGACGCGCGGCTCGAGAAGGCCGGAGAACTGCCAGTCGGCTTCAACCGGGGCCCGTGGTTCGGCAAGATGCTGAAGCCCACGGAGAAGGCGCTCCGCTTCGGCACGCCGAGCTTCACGGCGGGCACGAAGGGCATTCAGCGCGGACCGGTCGTCATCTTGCGGGCCGATCCCTTCTCGATCCCGGGGCGCGCCCAGGCCGGTCGGCCGGTGGCCCGGGAAAACGTCGAGAAGAAGCGCGCGGCGGTGCAGGCGGCGCTTGCCGAAGTCGCGGCGAAGAAGGCCGCGTTCAAGGGCGCGTGGGTGCTCATCGCCGGGGCCTCGAGCGGGTTCGCCCGCGACGGCCGGCGGGGCTCGAAGCTGCCGGACGGCTCGCCCGAGTACCTCGACGCCGAGATGATGCCCCCGCTCACGAAGGCCCTGATCGACGCGGGCGCGCTCGGCACGATTCAGTCGGCCACCCCGCCTTCGCCGCTCCAGCCTCACCAGAACTCGGAGCCGCCCATCAACATCCTCGACGGATTCGTGGCCTCGTGGGACGCGCTCCCCGTCCTCCCCGACATCAAGCTGCTCGACGCGCAGTACAAGGAAATCGAGGCCCTCGTCGAGAAGGGCGAGCCGGTCGTCCTCGAGTTCGACATCCGGAACCACTTCAAGATGGGGCCGATCGAGTACCACAACGTGGTGGCGACGCTCCCGGGCACGGCCTACCCCGACGAGCACATCGTCATCGGCGGCCACTTCGACGCCTTCAGCTCAGGCACGGGCGGCGTGGACGACGGGTCCGGGTTCGCGCCGGGCATGGAGGCCATCCGCCTGATTGCCGCCGCGGGCGCGAAGCCGAAGCGGTCGATCACGTTCATCGGGTTCGCGGCGGAAGAGCAGGGCCTCGTCGGGTCGCAGGCGTGGCTGAAGCAGCACCCGGAGCTCCACCCGAAGATCGTGATGATGATCAACCGCGACGGCAGCCCGAGCGCCATCACCGGCGCGACCGTGCCGGAAACGTGGTACGAGGACTTCAAGGCGATCACGGCGCCGCTGGCCTCGCTCAATCCGAGGTGGCCCTTCGTGCTCGCAAGGGGCGTCCCCCGCGCGCACGCCACGAGCCCGGGCGGCACGGACTCGTCGTCGTTCGAGATGGTCGGCGTCCCGACGCTGAACTTCGCCACGTCGAGCGCGAGGATCGGCCCGGACGGGAAGGAGATCCCGAGCTATCCGTACTCGTACGCGTGGCACACGACGAATGACCTGTACAGCGAACTCGTGCCCTACGCGGAGCACCAGCAGCATTCCGCGCTCGTCACGGCCGTCGTCGCGTACGGCGTGGCGAATCTGGAGAAGCCCCTGACGCGCGCGGGCGTTTACCTGGCCGACGGGCTCTACGCCACGCTCGCGATTGGATCCGGCGAAGAGACGCGGCAGATCATGACGACGCTCGACTACGTCAACGCGCCGCTCGCGACGGCCAACTTCGTCCGAATCGTCGAAGGGAAGGCCCCGGCGCCGGCCGGCCGCGCAGGCGGGCCTCCTCCGGGCATGGGCTTCGGCGGACGCGGCGGCCGGGGCGGCCCCGAACAGAAGCCGATCGGCCAGGTGCTCGACGTCAAGGACGGCCTGGTCTCGATGCAGATCGTGTCGGACACGCAGAAGTCGGTGGCCGTCGCCAGGCTGCCGCGGACGTTGAACCCGAAGCTGGGGCACGACGCCGCAGGCGTGCTCGGGTTGTCCGGGCCGAACGTCTTCTACTTGACGCTGCAGAAGAAGAGCAGCCTCAACCGGCGGTCCGCGGCCCTCGGCACCGTGATCGCCGGGCTGTCGCACCTGCAGGATCTGAAGAAGGGCGACACGATCCGCGCCGTCCGCATCACGCGGGTCGGGGACGGCGCGCGCGACTTCAAGACCGACGACGAGGCGTTCGCGAAGCTGCTGGGCGCGAAGAAGTAGCCGGCTGGCGGGGGGAACCAGGCGGCCGAAGGCCCGGCCCGTGGTTCCCCGTGCCGCCCGTTCCAGTCGGCGCGGCGCCGTGAGCCGCCCCGGGCCCTCTCAGACGACGACCGCCGGCAGGACGTCCGACGCGTCCCGGGGCCGCGATCCCGCCGGGCCGGAACGCGGTGCGGCTCGCCACGCCGAATGTCGAGCCGGCCGGCAACGCGCTCGGCCGGCCGAGGGGCCTGGGGCAGGGCATCGCGGCGGTCAACCCGGCGCCGCCGGGCTTCGGGACGAGCATCGCGTCGAGCAAGGGCCGCGACGCCCGGCCGGCGCCGCTCGTTCGGCGAATCAGGCGAGGAGGACCTTGACGCCCCGGTCCTCGAGCATCCGCCGGTGCTCCGGCGGCAGCGACGCGTCCGACACGACGATGTCGGCCTCGTCGAGCGGGGCCAGCGGCACCATCGCCGGCCGCCCGAACTTGGTCGCGTCCGCCACGATGATGACGCGGCGCGCCACCTCGATCATCCGCAGCTCGGATCCGACCACGAGCGTGTGGTTGTTGCTGAAGCCGGCCTCGGTGACGCCGCCGATCCCCATGATGACGGCGTCGGCCGCCACGCTCGCGAGCATCCGCTCGCACAAGGGCCCGAGCATCACCTGGAGCCTCGGGAAGAGGTAGCCGCCCGTCAGGGTGACCTCGACGCTGCACGGGGCCCTGAACAGGCGGGCGATGGCCAGGGAGTTGGTGATGGCGTGGATCGGCCGGTTGGCCAGCTCGTCGGCCACGCACGCCACGGTGGATCCGCCGTCCAGGATCACCGTCTCGCCGTCGGCGACAAGCGTCGCGGCCAGCCGTCCGATGCGGCGCTTCTCTTCGGACTGCCGGCGGGCCTGCCAGTCGTGATCGAGCAGGTGGTCGCGCGGCTGGACGCCCAGGGCGCCGCCGTGGACGCGCTTCAGCGCCTGCAGCCGCTCCAGGTCCGCGAGATCGCGCCGGACGGTCGATTCCGACGCGTCGAGCAGCCGGCACAGTGCCTGCAGGTCGACGAACTCCTGGCGCTCCAGGATCTCGCGGATGCGCAGGTGCCGGGCGGTGCGGTTCACGCCGTGAGCCCTCGTTCCCTGAGCGCGGCCATTACGGCGCTCGTCACGTCGCGCACGAGGGATTCGATGTCCGCCTGGCCGGGCCGCGCCGGCTCGTACACGCACGCCGGCGGGGGCGCGACGGCGATCTCGCCGGGCTCGCCTTCCGCGATCTCCGCCGCCCGGCAGGCCTCCGGATTGAACCGCGGGTCTGGCAGGCCGAGCCGCTGCCTGATCTTGAGCAGGTCCTGCTCCTTCTCGGCAGGGATCTTCGAGAAGGGCACGCCGAGCTGCGACGCGATCGTCAGCGTCCAGCAGTAGGTCTCCAGCACTTCCGCGTACCACTCGGCGTGCGTCACCGTGTCGGCCCAGCAGACGATCCCGTGGTTGCCGAGCAGGACGGTGTTGTAGTTCAGCACGAAGGGCAGCACCGTCTCGGCGAAGGCCTTCGTCCCGGGGGTTTCGTACTGCGTGCACGCGACCTTGCCGACGAACACGTCGAACTCGGGAACGGCGCCGGATGGCGGCACGCGGCCGACCAGGGCGTACGCGGTGGCGTGCGGCGGATGGCAGTGCACGACGCCCTTCGCCTTCGGCTGGGCCTTGTAGATCTCGAGGTGCAGGAAGATCTCGCTGGTCCGCGGGTACGGGCCGCGCAGCAGCTCATTGCCCTCGAGATCGACGAGGCACAGGTCTTCCGGCGCCAGATCCGCCTTGCTGCGGAGCGTCGGCGTGCAGATGACCTCGTTCGGCCCGATCCGGTAGGAGATGTTGCCGCCGTTGCCGTCCACGTACTGCCGGTGCCACAGCTTCCTGCCCACCCTGACGATCTCGGCCTTGACGGCCTCGGCCTCGGGCGACGTGAAGAGGTCGCGGACGGCCCTGCTCGGCGGCGGCGGCGCCGCGGCCTGCGGCGCGGGCGGCTGGGCGGACGCGGCCGCCGAGGCGCCGCTGCCGGCCGCGCGGAAGACGATGCCGTGCCGCTCCGCCGCTTCTCGTGCCGACGGCGTCAGGACGACCCGCTCGCGGGTGAGGATCTCGCGCGCGCCCTCGCGCGCGGCGGCCTCGACGTCCGCCAGCGCGATCACGCCGTACGCGGTCAGGTCCATCGGTCTCATCGCGGCCCTTCCGTGCCCGGCGGCGTTCCGGCCGCCGGCGACTTGAACTCGTAGTCGCGGACGACGAGCGAACAGTACGCGTCCACGGGCGCCACGCCTGGGAAGTAGGCATTGGCCGCCTCGGCCCCCTCGACGAAGGCGATCAGCTCGCCCTGGCCGGGCGACAGCCGATCGGCCACGACGATCTGCCGGCCGCCGCCCTGCCCGTTGCGGGCCTCGAGGTTCTCGGCCGTCACCGGATCGACGATGAGCAGCGTCGTTCCGGCGAGCGACGCGTCCGCCAGGCCGAGCGTCACCTGCCCGCGCACGATGCCGAGCCTCATGACGGGCCTCCGCACGCGCGGCCCGGCAGGTGGACGCGGTCGACGAGGCCCACTACGGTGAACCGCGCCGGCACGGCCGGGCCCAGCCAGTCGCGGGCCAGCTTGCCGTCCGACGACACCAGCGCGATCGTGCCCGGCCCGGCGCCCATGCGGTCCAGCACGACGAGCGGCTCGCCGCTCATGCAGCCGTTGGCGTCCATGCGCCTGGCGATCAGGAACCGCACCGCCTCGAAGGTCCCGTGCCTTCGTGTGGACGTCAGCGTGCCGTCGATGCGCGCCAGGAACATGGGCCCTCGTCAGACGATGCGCAGCGCGCCGCCGACGGCGATCTGGCGCTCCCGGGTGAAGGTCAGCGGCGTGGTGATGCCCTCGCCGGTCGGCGTCGCGATGGTGTGGCTGAAGTAGCCCGGGCCGCCGATGCCGAGCGCCGCCAGCGACGCCGCGTTGTGGATGAAGAGCGTCGTGTTCACGGCGCGCGCCATGCGCGTCGCGTGCTCGACGTCGCGCGTGTGAATGACGGCCGTGTGCCGGTAGCCCTGCTCCGCCCTCACTGCCGCCTCGATTGCCGCGTCGATGCACGGCACCCGCACGATCGGAAGGAACGGCATCATCTGCTCCTCCGCCACGAACGCGTGCGACGCGTCGGTCTCCCCGAACAGCAGCTCCGTGCCCGCCGGGACCCGCACGCCGGCGGCCTCCGCGAGGACGCTGGCGTCCTGGCCGAGGAGGTCCCGCTTCACGTGGGCGCGGCCGCACCCTCTGCCCGGGCCGTCGAAGGTGAAGGCCGCCTCGGTGAGCCGCGCGATCGCGCGCGCGTCGAGCCGGACGGCGCCGGCCCGCTCCATCGCGGCCATGAAGTCGTCCGCGACGGATTCGAGGACGAACACCTCCTTCTCGCCGATGCAGAGCAGGTTGTTGTCGAAGGCGGCGCCTGCGATGATCGACCTGGCGGCCAGGTCGAGATCCGCCGAGTCGTCCACGACCACCGGCGGGTTGCCCGGCCCGCCGGCGATGACGCGCTTGCCGCTCTGCGCCGCGGCCTTGACGACGGCCGGGCCGCCGGTCACGCAGAGCAGCGCGACGTCCGGGTGGCGAAACACCTCTCCGGCCGCCTCGATGCTTGCCTCGGCCATCGTCGTGATGACGTTCGTCAGGCCGACTTCGCGGTGGATCTCGCGGTTGAAGAGGGCGAGCGCGTGCGCCGCCACGAGCGCGCCGGCGGGATGCGGGCTGAACACGGCGGTGTTGCCCGCCGCCAGCACGTTGATGGCGTTGCTCGCCATCGTCGGGACCGAGTGCGTGGCCGGCAGGATCATGCCGATCACGCCCCACGGCGCCCGCTCGATCACGCAGAGGCCGGAGCGATCGCTCCGGGCGTCGCTGCGCATCGCCTCGACGCCGAGCACGAGGCGCATCGCGCGGAGCTTGGCGATCTTGTGGTCGAGTCGGCCGATGCGCGTCTCGTCCATCTCCATGCGGCCGAGCGGCTCGGCCCGCTCCTCGCACAGGCGGCGGATGACGCCGATCATCCGCCCGCGCTCGTCGAGGCTCATCTGCGCGACGCGCGCCTGGGCGGCGGCGGCCGCCTTCACCGCCTCGTCCACCGTCGCGAAGACGCCGTCGCCGAGCGGGGCGCGCTTCTGCTTCGCGGCCGCTGGCGTGGCCGGCTGCGCCGCCGCCCGCGCGGGGGCCGCCGGCGCGAACGGGCGCACCGAGGCGCCGCCTGGCGGGCGAGATCCCGGCGCGGGACGCAGGACGGCCGCCGGCGCGGCGCCGGGGTACGCCAGCAGCCGGGCCACGACCTCCTGCGCGATGTCGGCGACGACGCGATCGCGATCGGCGATCATTGCGGCATCTCCACCGTGGCGGCGCCCATCTCCACCGAGTCCACGATCCCGACGATGACCGCGTCGGTGGGGCTGTCCTTCGTCATCGGCGTCATCCGGGCCGAACTGCCCTGCGTGAAGAGCACGTAGGTGCCCAGCCCCGCGCCGACGCTGTCGACGGCCACCACCGTGTTGCCGGACTCCGTGAGGACGCCGTCCTTCGCCACGCAGGGCTGCACGACCAGGAGCTTCGCGCCCTGGAACTTCGCGTGCTTCTGCGTCGCGACGACGCTGCCGATGACTCTCGCGAGCAACATGGTCCCGCCTCCGTTCCCTAGCCCGGGAGCGTTCCCGCCACCTCGTCGTGCGGGCGCGGGATGACGTGCACGCTCACCACCTCGCCGACCGAGCGCGCCGCCACGGCGCCGGCGTCCACCGCCGCCTTGACGGCCGCGACGTCGCCCGCCAGGAAGATCGTGCACATCCCGCTGCCGACCTTCTTCCACCCCTTGAACGTGACATCCGCCGCCTTCAGGGCCGCGTCGGCGGCCTGGACCAGGGGCGTGAGGCCGCGTGTTTCAATCATGCCGATTGCCGTCTGTGCCATGTCGTCCTCCAGCCGAACACGCCGGACCCGAGATTCGTTCCCGCGGACCGGAGCGGCCGCGTCGCACGGGTCTCGGGGCCGTCCCTATGGGAGCATCCCCGCGACGAGGCCGTCGTGCGGCCGGGTGATGACGTGAGCCGCGACCAGCTCGCCGACCGTCTTGGCGGCCGCCGCGCCGGCGTCCACGGCCGCGCGGACGCTGCCCACGTCGCCGCGGACGATGGAGGTGACGTAGCCGCCGCCGATCTGGATCCGGGCCGTGAGCTTCACGTTCGCGGCCTTGCACATGGCGTCGCTGGCCTCAACCAGGCCCACGAGCCCCTTCGTTTCAATCAAGCCGAGTGCTTCCACCATGGCCCTGCTCCCTTCACCAGCCGCGCCTACGAGAGGCCGGCCGCGGCCTTCGGCCCGAGCCTCCCGACGAGCCCGTCCAGGTCGTCGTGCGGGCGCGGGATCACGAGGACGCTCACCACCTCGCCCAGGGGCTTCGCCGCCGCGGCGCCGGCGTCCACCGCCGCCTTGACCGCCGCCACTTCGCCTTCGACGACCGCGGCCACCAGGCCGGAGCCCACCGGCTCCCAGGTCCTGAAGGTCACGCCGGCCGCCTTCAGCATCGCGTCGACGGCCTCGAAGAGCGCCACCAGTCCGCGTGTCTCGATCATCCCGATTGCAGGTTTCACCGCGCGCTCCTGTTCCGGCCGGGCCGGCGCTGCCGCCCGTCCCTTCTGCTGCCCGGCCGGCGCTGCCGCCCCGGCCCGTGTCCGTCGGAGCGGCCTCACCGGCCGCCGCCTTCCGACTTGCTGAGCTCGAACTCCGTGGCCAGGTGCAGCGCGCACGCGTTGGCCTCGTCGGTGTCCATGTGCACGTTCAGCCGCGAGGTCGGGTCGATGCGGGCGACGACGCGGCTGAAGACCAGCGGGGCGGGGCTCTCCACGCGCAGGCGCATGAGGTCGCCCTGCTTCACGCCGTAGTGCTCGGCCTCGGCGGGATTCATGTGCACGTGAATCGCCGCGCGGATCACGCCCTGCTTCAGCTGCACCATCCCCGCCGGCCCGACCACGTAGGCGCCAGGCGTGCCGGCGGTGTCGCCCGACAGCCGCACCGGCACGTCGTCGAAGCCGAGGAGGATTGCGTCGGTGAAGGCCAGCTCGATCTGCGACTCCTTCCGGAGCGGCCCGAGGATGCGCAGGTTCGGGATCGAGCGGCCGCGGCGCCCGACGAGCGTGACCGTCTCCTTCGCGGCGTAGTTGCCTTCCTGGTAGAGCGGCCGGTCCGGCGTGAGCTCGTGGCCGGGCCCGTACAGCACGTCGAGGTCCGCGCGGCTCACGTGCATGTGCCGGGCGGAGACGTGCACGACGAGCGGGTTCGTGCCGGCCGCGGGCGCGGCGCCGAACCGCGCCGAGACCACCTGGCGCACGACCTCTTCGATGGCCGCGCGGGTGAGCGGCGGGCGGTCGATCGTCGCGGTGCTAGCGGCCATGTGCGCCTCCGGCGGCCCCGCCGCCTTTGACCACCTCGGCCGTCGCGCGCGCCACGACCCGCTCTTCGTCGGCCGGGACGATGAGGATCGGCACGCGCGAGGCGGCGGCGGAGATCCTGGCGGCGCCGCGCGCGTCCGCGTTGAGGCCCCGGTCGAGGACGATGCCGAACTCGCCCAGGCCCGTGCAGACGCCTGCGCGGATGTCCGGGCTGTTCTCGCCAATCCCGCCGGAGAACGTGAGGACGTCAACTCCGCCGAGCGTGACGAGGAACGCGCCCAGGTAGTGGCGGATCGAGCGGACGAAGGCGTCGAGGGCGAGGCGCGCCCGCGCGTTGCCCGACGCGGCCGCCTCGTCGAGGTCGCGGATGTCGCCAGACAGGCCGCTGATGCCCGCGAGGCCGGACTGCGACGCCAGCACGCGCGCCATCTCGTCGGGGCCGAGGCCGCGCTTCTTCATGACGAAGAGCGCCGCGAAGACGTCGAGGTCGCCGCAGCGGTTGCTCTGCGGCAGGCCAGACTGCGGCGACATGCCGAAGCTCGTGTCGGCGGCGACGCCGTCGCGGACGGCGGCCAGGCTCGAGCTGCCGCCGAGATGGCAGGAGATGTGCCGGAGGCCGGCGCCGAGGTGCGCCTGCACGTGCTCGTGTGCCGCGCGGTGGCTCGCGCCGTGGAAGCCGTACCGGCGCACGCCCAGCTCCTCGCGCCAGTCGAACGGCACCGCGTAGGTCGTCGCCGCCTCGTCGAGGCGGTCGAAGAAGGCCGTCTCGAAGAGGGCGACGAGGGGAACGCCCGGCACGCCCCTGGCGAACGAGCGCATCGCGGCGACGTAGGGCGGGTTGTGGGCGGGCGCGAAGAAGGAGAACTCCTCCATCGCGGCGAGCACGTCCTCGTCCACCACGCGCGCGCCGCTGACCGGGCCGGCGTGCACGGCCTTGAAGCCGATGGCGGCCAGCTCGTCCAGGCGGGCGAGCGGCTTGCCGTCGCCGGCGATGTCAGCGACGCATCGGCGGATAGCCGTTTCGTAGTTGGGGCAGTCGCCGCCCGTCTGGCCGATGCGCTCGACGCGTCCCTGCGCGAGGACGGCGTCGCGTTCGACGTCGAAGAGGCGGTACTTGAACGACGTGCTGCCGATGTTGGCGACCAGAATGTTCATGGTCTGACCGATTATGACTGCTTTTGATGACGACAAGGAAGGCCTGGATCGGTCGTAACAATGCCGCTCGACGTCCTCTGCTTCCTCCGCCACTCCCTGATATCGACGTAACTGTATGATTTCTGTTGACGTATTGCAAGCAAAATATCTATATTAACGGTCGTCAATAGACTGAAATACGACAGTTTTCGACCGATAAGAGACAGGTGCAACCCATGAATCGGTCACCGAGGCCGTCCGCACCGCCCACGCTCGACCGCATCGCTGAGCTCGGCATCGTCGGGGCCGGCGGCGGCGGCTTCCCGGCGGCCGTCAAGCTGGCGGCGCGCGTGTCGACGGTGATCGTGAACGGCGCCGAGTGCGAGCCGCTCCTGCACAAGGACAAGGAACTGCTCCAGCACCTTGCGGAGCCCATGCTGCGCGGCCTCGCGGCGGCAATGGCGCTGACAAGCGCTCGCGAGGGCATCATCGGCATCAAAGAGAAGTACACGGCCGTCATGGCCGGCCTGGAGCCGGTGCTGCCGCCGAACGTACGCATCCTGCCGCTCACCGACACCTACCCGGCCGGCGACGAGTTCCTGCTGGTGCACGACGCGGTGGGCCGCATCATCCCGCCGGGCGGCCTGCCGAAGGACGTGGACGCGGTCGTCGCCAACGTCGAGACGCTCGCCAACATCGGCCTCGATCGGCCCGTCACGCACAAGTACCTGACGGTGGCCGGGGCCGTGGCCGCGCCGGTCACGCTCGCGGCGCCGATCGGCACGAGCATCGGCGAGCTCATCGCGCGCGCCGGCGGCCCCACCGCCGATCGCATCGCCGTGCTCCTCGGCGGCGCCATGATGGGCCGGCTCGCCGCGAACTTCGACGAGCCGGTCACGAAGACGCTCGGCGGCCTCATCGTCCTGCCCGAGTCGCACCCGCTCATCGAGCGCTACAAGGCAACGCCCCGGCAGATCGCGCGCATCGGCCGCTCCGCGTGCGACCAGTGCCGGTTCTGCACGGACCTCTGCCCGCGCTTCCTCATCGGGCATCCCATCCAGCCGCACCTCGCGATGCAGTCGCTGGGGTTCTCCACGAGCCCGACGTCGATGGCGGCTGGGACGCTGTACTGCTGCGAGTGCAACCTCTGCAGCCTGTACTCGTGCCCCGAGAACCTCGACCCGAAGAACGTGTGCGTGGCGTCGAAACCCGCGGCGCGCGAGCGGAAGCTCGAGTGGAAGGGCACGCCGGACTCGATCGCCGCGCACCCGCTGGCCGGGGACCGCCGCGTGCCGACGAAGCGCCTCATCGCGAAGCTGGGCCTCGCCGGGTTCCGCAACGTCGGCCCGCTCGAGGATCTGGGCGCCGCGCCGCGGCGCGTCGTGCTGCCGCTGAAGCAGCACGCGGGCGCTCCGGCCGCGCCAGTCGTCCGGCCCGGCGACCGCGTCGCTGCTGGCGACCTGGTGGCGGCCCCGGCTGCCGGCGCCCTCGGCGCGCGCATCCACGCCAGCATCAGCGGCGTGGTCCGCTCGGTGGATGGCGCCGTCGTGATCGAGGCCTGAGCCGTGAAAGGGAGACTGCCGTGCCGAAGCTGAAGTCGATCGGGCTCGTCGAGGTCTCGTCGATCGCCGCCGGCTACGTGGCGCTGGACGCCATGCTCAAGGCGGCGCAGGTCGATCTCCTGCTCGCGCGCACGATCTGCTCGGGCAAGTACCTCATCGTCGTGGGCGGGGACGTGGCGTCGGTCCAGGCGTCGGTGGAGGCGGGCGCCGCGAAGTGCGACGGGTCGCTCATCGAGCGGCGCGTCGTCACGAAGGTGCATCCCGCCGTGTTTCCCGCGATCGGCCTCGCCGTGGACGTCGCGCCGGAGTACACGAAGGCGATCGGCCTCATCGAGACGTTCTCGGCGTCGAGCATCGTCGACGTTGCCGACGCGGCGGTGAAGGCCGCGAACGTTGTGCTCTTCCGCATCCACCTCGCGATGGCCGTCGGCGGCAAGGGCTTCGTCGTGCTGACCGGAGACATCGCCAGCGTCGAGGCCGCCGTCGCGGCGGGCGCCGCCGTGGCTTCGGGTGAGGGGATCCTCGTGGGCAAGGCGGTCATTCCGGGGCCGGCGAAGGAGCTGTTCCGCGAGTTCATGTGAGGCCACGCCGGCGGCCCGGCGGCGGACCCTGGCTCCGACGCGCGCGGCCTGTCGGCGCACGATGCCGGCGGCGTCCCCGGAACCCTCCGGGACAGGCCAGGCAGGCAGCGGCCGTGCGCCGGGACGCAGTCGCCCTTGTTCCGCGCCGGCGTCCGAGGCACGCTGACGCAGCCGGAATCCGGTCTGCCCCGATGGAGGGTCTCCCGTGACCATGCATACGCGACTCTCGTCCCGCACGGCGGCCGCTCCGGCGCTCGCGCTCGTCGCCGCCGCCGCGTTCGGCGCCGCCGTCATCCTGCGCGCGGCGCAAGCACCGGCTCCGCCCGCCGCCCCCGGCGCCAGCGCTCGCCCGGCCGCGCCGTCTCCGCCGGCGCTCGCCGATCTCCGCCGCCAGTTCGTCGAGCCCCCGGACGATGCGCGCATCATGATGCGCTGGTGGTGGTTCGGGCCGACGGTGACGAAGGCCCGGCTCGGGCGGGAGATGCGCCTGATGAAGGAAGGCGGCATCGGCGGGTTCGAGATCCAGCCGGTGTACCCGGTCGTGCTCGACGACGCTGCGCAAGGGCTCGTCACGCATCCGTTCCTGTCGGACGCCTTCCTGGACGATCTGCGCTTCACCGCGGGCAGGGCGAAGGAGCTGGGGCTGCGCGTGGACATGACGATCGGCAGCGGCTGGCCGTACGGCGGCCCGCAGATCGGCATCACGCAGGCGGCCGGCACGCTCAGGATCGAGCGCGTGCCCGCTCCGGCCGGATCGATGCGCGTGCCCGTGCCGGACATCCGTCCCGGCGAGCGCCTGATCGCCGCGTTCCTCGCGCCGTCGGCTCCGGCGACGTCCACGAAGGGCCTGCGCGAGGCCTCCGCAATCGAGGACGGCGTGCTCCGGCTGCCGGACCGGGCGGCGGGCGCCCGCGAGGTGCTGTTCTTCATCAGCAGCCGCACGGGCCAGATGGTGAAGCGCGCGGCGGTCGGTTCGGAGGGGTTCGTCCTGAACCACTACGACCGCGCCGCCGTCGATCACTACCTGCGCGAAGTCGGCGACCGCCTCCTCGCGCCCTTCGGCGACGCACCGCCGTACGCCGTGTTCTGCGACAGCCTCGAAGTGTACGGGTCGGACTGGACCGACGGCTTCCTCGAGGCCTTCCGCGCGAAGCGGGGCTACGACCTGCGGCCGCTCCTGCCCGCTCTCCTGCTCGACGCGGGGCCGGGCACGGCAGGCATCCGCCACGACTGGGGCCGGACGCTCACCGAACTCCTCGGCGAGCGCTTCTACGGGCCGATGCAGGAGTGGGCGCGGCGCCGCCACACGAAGTTCAGGATCCAGGGCTACGGCATCCCGCCAGCGACGATCTCGAGCAACGCGGCCGTCGATCTCCCCGAGGGCGAGGGCGCGCAGTGGCGCGTGCTGCGCGCGTCGCGCTGGGCCTCGTCCATCGGGCACCTGTACGACCGCCCCGTCATTTCGTCCGAGACGTGGACGTGGCTCCACTCGCCGGCGTTCATGGCGTCGCCGCTGGATCTGAAGGCCGAGGCGGACGCGCACTTCCTGCAGGGCATCAACCAGCTCATCGGCCACGGCTGGCCCTACACGGCCGACGGCGTGGCGTACCCGGGATGGCGGTTCTACGCGGCGGGCGTCTACAACGAAAAGAACCCGTGGTGGATCGTCATGCCCGATCTTTCTCGCTACCTGCAGCGGCTGAGCTGGCTCCTGCGCCAGGGCCGGCCCGTGAACGACGTGGCGTTCTACCTCCCGACTGCCGATACGTGGGCGCAGTTCGTGCCGGGCAGGATCGACAGCTTCATCGACATGATGTCGCGCGCGCTCGGGCCGGACATCGTGCCGGCCGTGCTGGACGCGGGAGTCAACCTGGACTTCGTGGACGACGGCGTGCTCGGCGCGGGAGCGAAAGTGGAGCAGGCCCGGCTCGCCATCGGCGCCAACCGCTACCGGGCCGTCGTCCTGCCGAACGTGCAGCGCATGCCCATCGCCACGCTGCGCCTGCTCGAGGAGTTCGCGAAGCAGGGCGGCCAGGTGTTCGCCACGCGGCGCCTGCCGGCCGAAGAGCCTGGCTACATGGCCGCGGCAGCGGATCACGCGGCGGTGGCCGCCGCGGCTGAGCGGCTGTTCCGGGGGGCGTCTCCGGCCGGGGTGTTCGTCGAACGCGACGCCGATCTGACCGTCGCGCTGCGCGTGCGGGTGGCGCCGGACGTGGCAGTGTCGGCCGGCGTGGGCGCCGTGGCCGCGGTGCACCGGCGGACGGACGCGGCCGACATCTACTTCGTTGCGAACACCTCGAACGCGAGGCAGACGCTCGAGGCCACGTTCCGCGTCGCCAGCGCCAGGGCGGAAGCGTGGAACGCGCTGACGGGAGAGGCCGTTCCGGTGGCCGTACGGCCCGCCGGGGCCGTTCGCGGCAAGGGTGCCGCGGGCGCCAGCCGAGAAGGCGCGACAGTGTCGCTCGATCTTGCGCCCTACGAATCGACCGTCATCGTCTTTCCCGCCGACACCGCAGGTTCGCGCGTCCGCCAGCCGCAGACGGTGAGGCCGCCGCGCCAGCTGCCGCGGCCCGTCGACATCAGCGCCGGATGGCGCGTGGCATTCGGCCCGAACGGCGCGCCGTCGGAGTGGGCGGCGCTGCGTTCGTGGACAGAAGATCCCGAGAGGCTGCACTTCTCGGGCGTGGCGACGTACGAGAAGAGCGTGGACGTGCCGGCGGCCATGCTCGGGCACGGCCTCTCGGTGCGCCTGGATTTCGGCGAGCCGACGCCGCGGGAGATCGGCCAGCCGCGCTACGGCACGCAGGCCTGGCTGGACGCGCCAGTGCGGGACGCGGCCGTCGTGTTCGTGAACGGGACGCGGGCGGGGTCTGTCTGGTGCCCGCCCTACGCCATCGACGTCACGCCGTTCCTGAAGCCGGGCCCGAACAGCCTGCGCGTCGACGTCGCGAACCTCGCGATCAACCACATGGCGGGGCGCGCGCTGCCTGACTACAAGCTGCTGAACCTGCGGTACGGATCGCGGTTCGATCCGCAGGACATGGACAAGGTGAAGCCGGTGCCGGCGGGGCTGCTCGGCCCGATCCGGCTCGTGGCCGCGCCGGCGGGGCCCGCGGCGTCGCCAGGCTCCGCAGGCCGGTAACCGGCCCACGAAGCAACGGGCTCTCGCGGCGGGCCTGACCCCGGGCTCTGCTCAGGGCGCAGGCAGAGGCGCGGCTGGCGAGGCCGCCTCGCGCAGGAACGAGCCGGCCGGCGAGTGCGAGCGCAAGCCCGTTCCCGAACCGGGCTCCTCGCTCTTGCTGCTTTCGACCGGCCTCCTCGCCCTGCGCGCCTCCAGATCACGTGCTCGTGAGTGGTTGGCAGTGGGATTGAGCCGGCAGCCCCTTGCCGTGTCAGGCATCCCGTGACTTCGCGGTCGCGCAGGAGCGCCGCATCCTGAAGTCGAGCATGTACGTGCCGACCACGCGCCGTCCCGGGCGCGCGGCTGGAGTAGACTGTCCGCGCCCGGCCTGACCGACGCCCGTCCAGGGAGGACCCGCCGATGAGAACGCCGATGCGCGTTGCCACGCTGACCCTGTTGCTGGCGCTGGCCGCGATGCCCGCGGCCGCGCCGCAGCATCCCGCGCCGGCCCCCGGCCCCGTCGACGCGAGGCTGCAGGCGCTGAAGCAGCAGGCCCTCGCCGAGGTCGACAGCCTGCGCGCGCTCACGCAGCAGATGATCGATCAGGTCTACAGCTTCGGTGAACTGGGCTTCCAGGAGGTCGAGACCTCCCGCTACCTCACCGGCGTGCTGCGCAAGAACGGGTTTGCCGTCACGGAAGGCGTGGCCGGCATGCCGACGGCCTGGTTCGCGTCGTGGGGATCGGGCAAGCCCGTCATCGCGCTCGGCTCGGACATCGACGGCCTGCCGCAGACCAGCCAGAAACCCGGCATCCCGTGGCACGAACCGCTCGTGGACGGCGCCCCGGGACACGGCGAAGGCCACAATTCGGGGGTGCCGATGAACATCACCGCCGCGCTGGCGGTGAAACGGATCATGGAGCGCGAAAAGCTCGGCGGCACGATCGTCGTCTGGCCGGGCGTCGCCGAGGAGCTGGTGGCGGCCAAGGCTTTCTACGTCCGCGACGGCCTCTTCAAGGATGTGGACGTCGTCCTGTTCTCGCACGTCGCCTCGTCGATGGGCGTGTCGTGGGGCGCGGCGGCCGGGAACGGGCTCGTGTCGGTCGAGTACGCGTTCAAGGGGCAGAGCGCCCACAGCGCGGGCATGCCGTGGCGCGGGCGGTCAGCGCTGGATGCGGTCGAGTTGATGAACGCCGGCTGGAACTTCCGGCGCGAGCACCTGCGGCTCCAGCAGCGCTCGCACTACGTCATCACCGACGGCGGCGACCAGCCGAACGTCGTCCCGTCGACCGCGGCCGTCTGGTACTACTTCCGCGAGACCGAGTACCCGCGCATCATGGAGATGTGGCAGATCGGCGACCGCATCGCCCAGGCGGCGGCGATGATGACCGACACCACCGTGACCTCCCGGGTGCTCGGGGCGGCCTGGCCGCAGCACTTCAACAAGGTCGTCGCCGACGTGACCTACGCCAACATCAAGACCGTGGGCATGCCGAAGTGGGACGAGGCCGACCAGGCGCTCGCCAGGGCGGTGCAGCGCGAGCTGAAGCAGGCCGAGCGCGGCCTGGAGTCCGAGGTCGGCCGGCTCGGCGAGCCGGTCCGCGACGAGGACAACCGCGGCGGCGGGTCCGACGACATCGGCGACGTGTCGTGGGTCGTGCCGACGATCACGCTGCGCTACCCGGCGAACATCCCCGGCACGATCGGGCACCACTGGTCGAGCGGAATCGCCATGGCGACGCCGATCGCGCACAAGGGCTGCACGGCTGGCGCGAAGGTGCACGCGCTCACGATGCTGGACCTGCTGCTGAAGCCAGCGCTCGTCCAGCAGGCCTGGGACTACTACACCAGCGTTCAGACGAAGGACCAGAAGTACACGCCGATCGTGCGGCCCGGGGACAAACCGGCCACGTTCCTCAACGCGAAGCTCATGGCGGCATACCGCGAGAAGATGAGGCCGTTCTACTTCGACCCATCGCGGTACACGACGTACCTGGAGCAGCTGGGCGTGCCGTACCCGCCGCACGCCAGGCCCACGGACAAGTAACGGCCGTTCGAGACAAGGCCCGGGCGCAGGCGCTTGCGGACCGCCGGTCCGAATTTCAGCGGCTCTCGACGACGGCCTTCACCACCCCGTCTGCGTAGGCCGCGGCAATCCCGAACGCCTCGGCGGCCCGCGCGAGCGGGAAGCGGTGCGTCACGAGGGGCCGCAAGTCGACGCGGCCTTCGAGGGCCAGCGCGAGCGCGCGCGGGTAAGCGTGTTTCATGCGCCGGCACAGCCGGATGGTCGCGCCCTTGCGCCGCGCGGTCGAATGCCGCATCGTGAGCCGATCGTCGCGGGGGATGCCGACCAGCGCCGCGCGCCCGCCCAGGCGGAGCATGTCCATCGCCTGTGAGACGGACTCGTCGGCCCACGCGGCCTCGATCGCCACGTCTACGCCGCGGCCGCCCGTAAGGCGCGCGACTGATGCCGCCGGGTCGTCGCGATCGATGTCGATGGGAATGCCGCCCCAGCGCTCGGCGAGCGCGAGGCGCGCGGGCAAACGGTCGGTGACGATGATCGGCGAGGCGCCGGCAAGGCGCGCCACCTGCAGGATCAAGAGGCCGATGGGCCCGGCGCCGAGGATCGCGGCGCTGTCGCCGACGCGGATGCGGGCGAGATCCACCGCATGGAGGGCGACGCCGAGCGGCTCGAGAAGCGCCGCGCTCGCGTCGTCCAGCGCGTCGGGCACGGGCACGCACGAGCGCGCGGGCATGTGCATCCACTCGCACAGGCTGCCGCCGTCGGGACAGTTGCCGCAGAAGCGCAGGCGCTCGCACAGGTTCGGATGCCCGCGCGCGCACAGCTCGCACACGCCGCAGGGCTGGGCGGGGTCCACCGCGACGCGCGCGCCGGGCCTGAGGGGCTGGCAGGCGTAGTCCAGGGCGCCCGGGCCGACGCCCTCGACCGTGGCCGAGAATTCGTGACCGATGACGAACGGGCCGGCGACCTCCGTGTCGCCGATGCGCGCGTCGAGATACGAGTGCAGATCGCTCCCGCAGATGCCGGTCAGGCTGACCCGAAGGAGCACGTGGCCTGCGGGTGGCGGTCCGGGATGAGGTACCCGCTCGACGCGCAGATCGCGCGGCCCGTGAAGGCGCGCGGCGAGATGCTCCCTGCTGTTGCTCATGATCCGGGGCTCTGAAGACCCGCGGTCTGCGAATCAGCGCTCCCGCACCCTCGTCAACAGCGCCGCCAGCTCCGCCACGCGGTCCGGGTGCGCCGCGGCGAGGTTCCGCCGCTCACCGGGATCCGCCTTGAGATCGAACAGCTGCGGCCCGGGATCGTTGCCCAGTTCGGTGTTCGTGCTGGTCGAGACGCGCGGCCCGTCGCGGGGCTCGATGTACTTCCAGCGGCCTTTGATCAGGGAGAGCGGACCGGCCTGTTCGACGATCCACTCCCGGCCCTCGCGGCTCTGGCCGAGGAGCGCAGGGAGCACGTTCTGGCTGTCGGGCGCCGCCCCCGGCGGAACCGGCTGTCCCGTCAGCGCCGCGAGCGACGACGCCAGATCGATCTGGCCGACGAGCGCGCCGGACACGCCGCGCCTCACGCGCACCGGCCACCGCAGGACGAAGGGCACCCGCGTGCCGCCCTCGAACGCGCTGCACTTGCCGCCCCTGTACGGGCCCGCGGGCCGGTGCGCGCCGAGTCTCTCGACCGCCTGGTCCCGGTATCCATCGTCGACGACCGGGCCGTTGTCGCTCGTGACGACAAGAAGCGTGTTCGAGGCGAGCCCGAGGCGGTCGAGCGCCTTCACGATCTCGCCGACGCTCCAGTCGAACTCGACAATGGCGTCGCCGCGCGGCCCCATGCCGCTGCTGCCCGTGAACCGCGGGTGCGGCGCGCGGGGGACGTGGATGTCGTGCGTCGCGAAGTAGAGGAAGAACGGCCGGGCCCGGTGCCGCTCGATGAAAGAGACGGCCTTCGCGGTGATCGTGTCCGCAATGTCCTCGTCCACCCACCTCGCCTTCGCCCCGCCGCTCATGTAGCCGATGCGGCTGATGCCGTTGACGATCGTCTGATCGTGGCCGTGGCTGGGATGCAGCTTCAGCAGATCCGGACGCGCCTTGCCCGTGGGCTCGTCCCCGACGCGCTCGCGGTAGCTCACGCGAATGGGGTCCGCCGGGTCGAGACCGACCACGCGCCGGTCTTCGACGTACACGCACGGCACGCGGTCGCCCGTCGCCGGGAGGATGAACGCGTAGTCGAAGCCGACGTCCAGCGGCCCGGGCGCGATGTCGCGGTTCCAATCCACGTCGCCCGCCCCCAGGCCGAGGTGCCACTTGCCGACGACGCCCGTGGCGTAGCCTGCCTGTCGCAGGAGTGAGGGCAGCGTCGTGCGGCCAGGCTCGATGATGAGCGACGCGTCCCCCGGCAGCACGCCGGTGCCCGTGCGGCGCCACGCGTACTCGCCGGTGAGCAGCGAGTACCGGGACGGGGTGCACGTCGCCGCCGGCGCATGGGCGTTGGTGAACCGGAGGCCGTCGGCGGCGAGGGCGTCGATGTTTGGCGTGCGAACGGTCGCGGAGCCGTTCATCCCGACGTCGCCGAAGCCGAGGTCGTCGGCGTAGACGAGGACGATGTTCGGGGGCGAGGGGGCAGCGGCGGCCGCGGCGGGGATCACGACCCACGCCGGCGAGAGCCACGCGGCAAGAACGAACGCGGCGAACGCGCGGAAGCGGGTGACTGCCACGGCGCCAGTATACGCGGTCGACCCGCAAAACGGCCGCTTCGGGAGCTTCAACGCGGTGCTGAAGGGCACGGCGATCCCCCACGACCAGGAGCAGCGAAGTAGCGGGGTAGCGAGCAGCGGGGCAGCGGGGTCAGATCCAGGAAAGCGGGGTCAGATCCAGGAAAGCGTGGTCAGATCCAGGAAAACGGGGCCAGGGCCGGGATCGCGGCATAATGTCCGGGTTCTGGATCTGACCCCATGAACGTCGTCATCGCGTCAGACTGGGCGCCGATACGCGCCTTCGACCCGATCATCCGCGCAGATCCGGAGGCGATCTACGGCGATCTCCTTCCGATCCTCCGCGATGCCGACCTGCGCATCGTCAACTGCGAGTGCGCCCTGACGTCGGCAGCGAAGCCGGTGTGGAAGAGCGGCGCGGTGTTCAAGGGCGCGCCCGCGCACGCCGCGGGCCTGACGGCCGTCCCATTCGACGTGGCCTGCCTGGCCAACAACCACGTCTTCGATTTCGGCATCGCGGGCTTCCGCGAGAGCCTGCGCGTGCTCGCCCGCGCGGGCATCCGGACCGTCGGCGCCGGCCTGACCGAGGCGGAGGCCCACGCGCCCCTCGCCGTGCGCACGAAGCGGCAGCACGTCCACCTCGTCAACATCAGCGAAGGCGAGGATCTCACGGCGGCGCGCGGCGGCCCCGGCGTCGTCGGATGGGACGTCCCGAGGGCCGCGGCGCTCGTTCGTCGCCTCAAGACCCGCGGCGGCGTCGTGATCGCCATCGCGCACTGCGGGCTCGAGTACGTGCCGTTCCCGGCGCCGTACGTGGTCGCGGCGTTCCGGGCGCTCGTTGACGCGGGGGCGGACTGCGTCATCGGCCATCACCCGCACGTGCCGCAGGGGGTCGAACTCCGGCGCGGCTGCCCGATCTTCTACAGCCTCGGCAACTTCGCCTTCTACCAGCCCACCGACCTCCACCACCGGAAAGTCGGCTTCTGCGTCAGCCTGCGCTGCGCCCGGAGCCGGATCGATGGGTTCGAACTCCATCCCTACCGCATCACGGACGCAGGCCTGCGGCGCCTCGATGCCGCCGAACGCCGCGCGTTCGACCGGACGATGGCCCGGCTCTCGCGTCCGTTCCACACGCCCTCCGGGCCCGCCCGCGCATGGAACGCCTGGCTGGAGTACTACGGCCAGCAGGGATTCCGCGCGGAGGTGACGGCCATCCTCGACAGGATGGACACGGACCCGCGGAAGGGCGCGGCGATGTTCCGCAACCGCCTGACGACAGCGCAGCACACGGAGCACTGGCGGACTTTTCTCTCGCGCCTGATTGCCGGCGGCCGGCACGATTACGCGAAGGCTGACTACAAGCTGGTGGAGGAGTACTTCAGAAAGCGGGCAGCGCCATGAGCCGGTCCGCCGAGTGAAGGCGGCCGCCTGGCGCCTGGCCCGAAGGCCGGCCCGTCAGGCGATCCCGTACCGCGTGCCCGCAGCGGCGATGATGGCGCGGATGAGATTTCGGTAGTCCGCCATCTCGCCTTCCGGCGACCTGTAGTACAGCGTGTAGATCTGCGGCGCCCAGCTCTTGAGCGGCTTGAGCCCCGGGATGCCGTTGACTTCCATGACCCGCAGCGCCCCGCCGGCATCGGTCTTGATGTCGATGCGCACGTGGTCCAGGCAGTTCATGGCGTCCGCGGCCTGCGCCGCCAGCACCTTCGCTTCGTCGCCTCGCGACGGCGGCAGGCTGATCTTCGTCAGGCCGATCCCGCGCAGGTCCGCCCGCAGCACCTTGTGCTTCCCGTAATGCTGCGGCGCGACGGACACGAGGCCGGGCAGGCATTCGCGCGTCGCGCCGTTTCCAAGCACGAGCGTCGTGAATTCATCGCCCGGCAGGAAGTCCTCGACGAGCGCGGCCTGGCCGAACTCGCGCTCGATCCACCGCACCTGCCGCATGAGCTCGTCGGCGTTCGTCACGACGCTGTCGTCGTTGATGCCGATGGATCGCGATTCGCCCATCGGCTTGACGAACGCGGGGTACCGGACCGCGGACACATCGTCCGAGCTGCGCACGAGGTGATGGGCAGGTACGGCCACGCCGCGCGCCGCCAGCGCCTCGTGCGTCCGGTACTTGTCGATCATCTCCCGCATGGTCCGGCTGTCGGAACCGATGTAGGGAATCCCTCGGGCGTCGAGCACGTCGGCCACCCACATGGCGTTCTCGCCCCGCCCGATGAATCGCTCGTTCGCAGTGATGTAGTAGAGCGCGCTCCAGACGATGTCGAAGCCGCCGCCGTCGACCGCGCGCAGGAAGTCCTGCTCGGTTTCCGCGAACGCGATGCGGGCCGGGTGGCCCACGGCGGAGGCGGCCTCGGCGACCGACTCGGTCACGTGCATGTCGCCCCAGCCCTGCGCGTCCCCTCCGGGACCGGTCAACAGCAGGATCCTCATCGAGCAGCTCCAGGCGTGAGAGATCGGCGCCCCAGCAATCGGGCCTCTCGTGCGATGACGAATTCGTCAGTCGCGGGACCGGTCGTGCCTAAATCGTCCCGACCCCTTATCGGAGGCGCGCATAAGATAGCAGGGCCTCCGCCGTCGCGCGCGACACCGGCTCGACGAGGCGCGCGATCGCGACGCGCGATTCCTCCGCAAGCTCGACCTTCGACATGACGCGAACGGTGACTCCGTCCGGCGCACCGATGCCTGCCGGTCCGCTGCGGTCGGCCAACCCGGCGCTGCCGCCGCCCGGCGCGCCGTCTTCTCCACCCGCCTCCCGGCCCCGGCTGCCTCCGGCCTCCGCGGCAATCAATCCGTCCGATCTGTCCGACCCGTCCGTCTGCTCCGCCAGCAGCGCCTCAACTAGGCGTCGGCCAGGATCGAGGGCCCGCACCAGCCGGCCTGTCTTCGCGGCCAGCGCGGCTTCCAGCCGACCGGCGACGTAGACGTAGTGCGTGCAGCAGAGCCCGAGGAGCAGCGTGCCGCCGGGCGGGGCCGCGGCCGCCGCGCGGGCGGCGCACTCTTCAATCAGCCTCGCGGCCGACGGGCCGTTCACGTCCCGCTCGATGGCCGCCGCCAGGCCGTGGCACGGCACGGCGGCGATGCGCGCAGGGTCGGTCCCGCGCGCAGCCAGGCGGTCCCGATGCACGCCCGATTCGATGGTAGTCCTGGTCCCCGCGAGGACGATGGTGGCGGCCGCGTCCTCGGCCAGGCTCTCGCCGAACACGCCGACGCCGGCGTCAATGATGCCGCGCACGGGCACGCCACTGCTCAGGCTGAACGCCGTGTGGGGATACAGGATCGACAGCGTGTTGCAGGCAATCACGATGCGATCGGGCCGGAGGCCCGCCATCTGCCGGAGCGCCGTGTCGAACACGCGGGCCCGCGCGGGCACGTCGGCCAGATCGTTGTATCCCCGGCCCTCGAACGGCCACGCGTTGACGTAGGTCAGTCTCACCGGAGTCGCGGCAGCCGACGGCCGCAGCGCGCGCTCGAGCGCGGCGCAGACGGCGAGCCCGCCGAGTCCGGAGTCCGTGATGACGGTGTGCGCGCCAGGGGCCACGACGCGAGTATAGCGCCCGCGCCGGGACTACAATGCGTGTATGGCCCAGACTCGCGGCCGCACCCTCCCGCCGGCGCGCACCCTCGCCGCCGCGATCGTCCTCATCGCGGCAGCGGCCGCTGCTCAAGCGCCGGACCAGGGCCAGGCACGAGCGCCGGCGGCGCAGCAACCGGCGGCCCCCGTCGATCAGCCTCCTTCCGCTCAGCCGCCGGCCCAGGACCCGGCGCAGCAGCGTCCGCCGGTGTTCCGGGCGGGCGTGCGGGTGGTGCGCGTCGACGCGACGGTCACCGGGCGCGGCGACCAGCCCGTGGCCGATCTGACCCCCGCCGACTTCGAGGTGAGCGAGGACGGCGTGCCCCAGACGGTCGATCAGCTCCAGTTCATCAAGCTCGACGGTCAGCGCCCGGCCGGCGACGAGACGTCGCTCGAGATCAGGTCGCGCGAGCACGGCGAGGCCGAAGCCTCGCGCGAGGACGTCCGCGTGTTCGCCCTCTTCCTCGACGACTACCACATCGACCGGGCGCCGCAGGTCACGATGCCGCTCCGCAAGACCCTCTCGCTCTTCATCGAGCGGCTGTGGCCGACGGATCTCGTCGCGATCATGGAACCGCTCACTCCGCTGAGCGAGCTGCGCTTCACGCGCTCGAAATCCGAGCTGCAGCGGATCGTGAACAGCTTCGAAGGGCGCCAGGGCGAGATCTTCCCGATCAAGAGCCCGATGGAAGAAGCGCAGCTGATGCGGGGCGACGTCCGCCGCGTGCGGGCCCAGGTCACGCTGTCGGCGCTGGCCGCGCTGACGGTGAAGCTGGGCGGCATCAAGGAAGGCCGGAAGGCGATCGTCTTCGTGAGCCAGGGCCCGCCCACGTTCTTCGCGACCCGCGAGCCGGATCTCCAGGACCAGATGCGCGAGATCTTCCAGGCCGCCAACCGCGGGAACGTCACGATCTATCCGCTCGACCCGGTGGGCCTGACGCTGGAGTGGCGGACCGGCGACAAGAACACGCTCTACCAGCTCGCCGCGGACACCGGCGGGCGCCCAATCGTCAACACGAACAACTTCTCGGACGGCCTCAATCGGGTGTTCGAAGACAGCAGCGCGTACTACATGATCGGCTACACGCCCACCAGGGCCGACGACGACGGCAAGTACCACAAGATCAGCGTGAAGGTGAAGCGCCCCGGCGTCCACGTGATCGCGCGGCAGGGGTACTACGCGCCGAGCACGAAGGAGCTGGAGGCTGCCGCCGAGGCCTCGTCGCGCGTGCTCGAGCCGCATGTCGCCGGCGCGCTGCAGACCCTCGCCCGCCAGGAGCAGAACAAGCGCCCGGCGGACATCTGGACGGGCCTGTCGCGGCTGCCGGACAACCGCACGAGGGTCGTGGTGGCCTGGGACCCGGTCGAGCCGCCTCCGAACGTGCCGGTCGCGAGCCTCGACGTCGAGCTCCTGCCGGCGAAGAACGCCGCAGGCCAGCCCGCCCAGTCGCTGCCGGCCCCGGTCGCGGGCGGGCCGCCGCGGCGGGCCGCGGCGTTCGAGGCCGACGAGGGCCCGGTCTCGCTGCGCTTCACGGCGCGGGCCAGGGACGGGTCGGAAATCGATCGGTGGGTGACGACGCTGACCGCGCCGGACTGGCAGGCGTCGCCTGTGTCGATGTCGACCCCGCGCCTCTATCGCGCGCGCTCGCTGCCCGAGTGGCGGGCGCTGCAGTCGGCGCCGGACCCGGTGCCCACCGCCGTGCGCGAGTTCGTGCAGGGCGATCGCGTCCTGGTCGCCGTGGACTGCTACGGTTCGAGCCCCGACACGCACCCCGCCCTCAGCGCCCACGTGCTGACGCGTGAAGGCAAGGAGCTCACGCCGCTTCCCGTGCCCGAGCCGGCGCAAGGCGCGGCCAGGTTCGAGCTGCCCGTCGGCAGCCTCGGACAGGGCACCTACCTCGTGCGCCTGCGGGCAACGGCAGGCGCGGAACAAGCCCAGGAACTGGTGCCGATCCGCGTGGCGCGCTGAGCCGCGCGGCGCGCGCGGCCAGGCGCCCGTCAGACCCGCTGCACGAGGCCGCGCACGGTCTCGGTGAGCGTCCGGAAGTCGATCTTTCCGCTCGACATCTTCGGGATCTCGGGCACGACGACGAACTGCTTCGGCAGCGCGAAGTTCGGGAGCTCGCCGCCCATCTGGCGGAGCACCTCGCGCTCGTCGACGGCTTCGCTGACGACGGCGACGATCCGGGCCCCGCGCGCGGCGTCGGGCACCTCGACGACGGAGCAGACGACGCCCGGCGGCACCGCGCGCTCGAGCACGTCCTCGACGTGCACGAGAGAGACCATCTCGCCGCCGATCTTAAGGAAGCGGGCGAGGCGGCCGACGTGCCAGAGGTAGCCGTCCTCGTCCATGTAGCCCATGTCCTGGGTGTCGTACCAGCCGCGCTGCATGCGGGTGGCGTTCGCCTCGAAGTCGTCGAAGTAGCCCGACATGACCGACGG
>JAKQTR010000012.1 GCA_029562975.1 Acidobacteriota bacterium
CCCGAACTCATCGAACTCGAAAAGCCGCTCTGGCTCCGCGCCGGCCGCGCCTATCTCCGCTGGTCTGCTCAGCGCGACCATCATCGCGTCGACTTCGCCACCGAGAAGAAAGCCGGCATCACCTTCCAGTCCTCGCTCGGCGCCGTCCGCCTCGAAGCCACCGCCGACCGCGTCGAGAAACTCGCAGACGGCACGCTCGCCATCGTCGATTTCAAGACAGGCCAGCCGAAAACTGCGCCACAGGTCGAACGCGGCCTCGAACCTCAGCTCGCCCTGGAAGCCGCCATCGCTGCCGAATCCGCTTTCGGCCATATCGGCCCCGCGCCCACGTCCGAGCTGATCTATTTCCGCATGTCGCTCAGCGCGCAGACCATGAGCGAGAAAAACGGCCAGCCGCTGGAATTTGAAACCGGCACGACGATGCAGATCGCCGAAGCTGCCCTCGAAGGCCTGAAACATCTCATCGAGCAATACGCCGATCCCGCCCAACCCTACTATTCCAAGCCGCGCGTCGAATTTGCCTGGTCCGTCTCCGACTACGACAACCTCGCCCGCCGCGCTGAGTGGACGACTGACGAGGGAGGCGACGAATGACGCCCCCCGATACGTCATGGCCCGAATACGCCGCCGCCAGCGAAGGCCAGCGCCTCGCCGCCCTGCCCAGCCACTCCGCCTGGGTCGAAGCGAACGCAGGCTCGGGCAAGACCAAAGTCCTGATCGACCGCGTCGCCCGCCTGCTGCTGAAACGCGTCGAGCCTGACTCGATCCTCTGCGTCACCTACACCAAGGCCGCCGCCAGCGAGATGCAGTCCCGCCTCTTCGCGCGTCTCGGCGACTGGTGCGTGATGGACGATGGCAAGCTCCGCAAGGAACTCGCCAGCCTCGAACATCGCCCCGAGACCGATTACGATCATGAAGACATCGGCCGCGCCCGCGAACTGTTCGCGAAAGCGCTCGAGACGCCCGGCGGCCTGCGCATCGAGACGATCCACGCCTTCTCCGGCCGCGTCCTCCGCCGCTTCCCGCTCGAAGCGGGCATCGCTCCCGGCTTCTCCGAACTCGATGACGATGACGCCGCCGATATCTGGGACGCCGCCTTCCGCGCCATGGGCCGCCGCGTCGTGCGCGGCGACACCGCCCTCGTTGAAGCCGCCCGCTTCGCCGCCGAAGCCGGAGGCGGCAAAGGCTTCGAAGCCGTCCGCGCCCTGCTCCCCCGCCGCGCCGCCATCCAGCGCTACATCGCAAATGCCGGCGGCATCGACACAGCCGTCGAACGCCTCGCCCGCGAGATCGGCGCCCCGGCTCTCGGCACGGCCGACCTGCTCGACAAGGCGATGGGCGCCGACCTCCCGCGCAAGGCCCTCAAAGACCTGCTCGGCGCTGTCCCCACCGCCAAGAAATCCGACGCCGAACTCGCCACGACGCTCGCCACCGTCCTGTCAGACGCGCCCGCCGCAGATCGCTTCGCCGCCTACGCCTCGCTCGCCTTCACCAAGTCAGGCGACCCGCGCAAATCCAACCCCTACACCGCCGAAGCCCTGAAACAGGCCCCCGCCGTCGCCCTCTTCTTCCAGACCAAGGACGTGCCGCAAGGCAGCGAGATCCACCGCATCCTCGCCATCGCCGAAGCCCTCAACGCCGCGCGTCTGTTCGAACGCTCCGCCGCGCTGCTCCGCCTCGCCGACACGCTGTTCGACGAATTCGACCGCCGCAAGCGCGCCCGCGCCGGCCTCGACTTCGACGACCTGATCGAAACCACATCCCGCCTGCTCACGCGCGAACACGCCGCCGAATGGGTTCTATGGAAACTCGACGGCGGCATCTCCCACATCCTGCTCGACGAGGCTCAAGACACCAGCCCCGCCCAGTGGAAAATCCTCACCGCCCTC
>JAKQTR010000050.1 GCA_029562975.1 Acidobacteriota bacterium
ACGCTTCCTGCACCACGCTCAGCAACGCCTGTTCCGCCCGGCGGCGCGGCTGCAGCAAGGACGGGAAATAGCTGCCAGGCCGCACCTTGGGAATCGCCAAGTCCACCGTCCCGACCCGCGTATCCCACGTCCGCACGCGGCTCCCGTTGCGGTAGGCGGTGCGGTCGTCGCTCCGCTCGTGGCGCTCGGCCCCCACCAGGGCCGTCACCTCGGATTCCCTCAACGCCTGGGCGAGCACCCGGACGCCTTCCCGCAGGACATCCCCGTCCTGCTCGTCGAGAAGCTTGCCAACGAACGCAGACAGATCCATCCTTGGCGTGGCCATCGGCGCATCACCTCCGTGTCGTCTTCTCCGGCTAGAGAGTACTCACGGAACGATGCCCGATGGCCGCTGGCTTGTCCAGCCTCAGCGGCTTACCAAATTTCCACCACGTCCTGGGACTCTAACTCTTGATGTCTTCACGTAGCCTCTCTTGCGGGCAAGGCGAAGGTCAGCGATCAGGCCTGCCGTGTCCTCGTCTTCATCGGTTAGATACCTTCGCACAATGGGTCTTGCCGAACTGTATCGAAGTCGCTGGAGCGCCATGCTCGTCAAGTCCTCAGCTTGGCTTGATTTCTTTGTGCGGGTTCCGTAAATTCTGATCACGCCTTTGCCGGAAATTCTGATCAGCTTTCCGTGGGGAAGATCGCTGGAGACCCCATCTCCGGCGAGGGAAAGGATGATCGACAGGCTCAAGCGACACGAGATTCAGGTGCTGCGGCGGGCGGGACACACGCGGGCCGAGGTGGCGACCCTCAGCGAGGTGTCCCTCGGGACGGTCCCGCGGGTCGAGGCCGAGGCGGCCGTCACGACCGCGTCCTCGAGCGCTGACGCCTGATCCGGCTGGATGGAGCATCCGTCCGAACGCTGCATGTGAACCTTGACGAAGCGATGAAGGAGGACTCAGATAACGGAGACGAAGTGATCAGAACTTCCGGAATTCAGTGCCCAGAATTTCCGGAACCCACACTTTGGTCTGGAGCCACGCCACAGCTCGTGACGCGGCTGACCGCTCATCATCGTGACCAACTTCCGACGCGCACTCGTGCAGCACGGAGTCGCAGTCCGACCATCGCAGGAAACCGATACCTTTGAGGTTGATGAGGCCGTCTTTCCGATGAGGCAGCTTGCGCAGGATCGCATCCCGCGAAGCTGAATAGTCTTTCAAGAGCCTCCTGCCGAGTGATGACGTTCTCTCTTCCACTACCAGTAGCGAGAAGAAGAAATCCCTCACGCCCGCATACCAACTCCCGACATCCAGATTCCTCAACACCTGATCTCGCTCCGGGTTGTTCGTGGTCCGTTCGGACACATCCGACCGATACTTGGCTTCGACCACCCAGACGCATGCCTCGTTCTCGATCAGGATGTCGACCTCAGGCTCGCCCTCGTCCTTCTGAGAGAGGCGTAGCGCCGGGGGCGGTTCCAAACGCTTCCACAAGTGCAGTACAACCAGGCGAGGCGGAAGGGGAGACGAGCCGAATGCCCTGCTGAAGAGCTGTCGAAGCCAGATGGCAGGGTCGATCTGGGCAAATGACCGAAAGACGTTTCACGTTAGAACGTCGTTGCTATTCTCACTCCTCATCGCGTCCGTCTTCGAGGCGCGCATCGAGAGCAGCGCGGGATCGTATCGGTCGACGATCCGGTTCCCTCTGAAGTCGTCCGCCAGGACGACGCCGGTAGCACTACGAGTCGGTGTCTGCATGGCACCGCCACCCTCGCACCTGCTGGCTGACCTCGCGAAGCACCCTCCGAGACTCGCCAGACAGCCGCCGCCTGTACCAACCGGGGTGCCCTGGCGTCAATCGCCGCCTCCGGTATCAGCACACGCGCGATATCGGTGTTACTTGTTCGCTTTGTCAGGCGGACGTGCCTGTCCGTCCGTTCCGTCCCTCAGACTTCGGTAGCCTCGCGCGTTCGTAATCTTCGTGGCGATTTGCTGTCCGAGAGCATCGTGAGTCGAACCTCGCGTCGTCCGAATGCCCATGGCTGATGCGACTGATTGCAGTTCACGCGGCGACATCTGGTCCAGAATCCTTCGGATTTCATCAATGGGCAGTGCGTCGAATCGCGCAATCGCCGCTTTTGCTCGTTCCACGTCTTCCGAGCTGAACAGGGCAGGTTTGGGACGCACCGCTCGGGGCTTCACCCCGACAGCCGTCGCAACGACCGGATTGGCCTTCGCCGCCGCAAACCACGCATCAAGCCTTTCCAAGGCTGCACTCGCTGACGCTGCGTCGTCACGCGACGGGATGGCAGTCACCCTCTCTCTCAACTCCATCAAGAACCGAATCAAGGCGTCCAACTGCGACGATACATCGTGCCTCTCGGCGTCAGACGGCAAAGATGCCAACAGAGTGCGGAGACTCTGCGTGAACGCTTGTACCTTGAAGAAAGCTCCACCTCTCTTGGTCGCCATTGTTAGCTAGAACCTCCGGATGAACTCTTTCGTGATGTGCTCATACTCGCCATAGCTGGCAGCTCTCTTGGCGTTGGGTGTTGCCGTCATCCACACAGGTAGACTCTGCTCAGCGGCTTCACCGTAGCCAATCAGCTCTGTCGTTCGTTCCGGAAAGCACAGACCCTTCCCCTGCTCCGCGTCCACCTGGATCATCGTACTCTGGTGAACGTTGGTGATGACAGAGCCCCCAAGCCGCACGCGCACGAAGATAATCCCGCCGATTTGTGCAACATCCATGGGCGTCTTGTAGCCAGCGAACGTCATCGCCGACTTGACGAGCTCACCGATATTCCTGACCTTGCGCTGGAGAATGTTCAAGCCGATTGTCGAGAGATGATCCGGAATTGCAGTGACCACGTACCAGCGAGCAGCGGTCAGTGCGTTTTGTGTCATGAGGTACAGATTCGGCGGGCAGTCAATCAGGATGTAGTCGTAGTCGTTCTCGACCTCTTTCAACGCCTGGCGAAGGAAGGACCGCTCCCGCAGATACGCCTTGGATTGCTGGCGGAGAAGTTCTAGGCTTGGAAAAGAACCTGTCACCGAACTGCCGCCCAGGTCCTCACCGAGGAGGTCGATGTCGCAGGGTATTAGGTCGAGCGTGGGAATGCGATGCTTGATCGCGGAGCCGACAGGTTGTCGCCAGATAAATCGCTTCGTGTCCACCGCTTTCTTCGCTGCAAAGCGATGGTACATGTTGGCAATGGTGCCGTGCTTCTTTTTGAACTCCTCCCATTCTGGAATCGACGCACAAAGGAATGTGAGGTTCGTCTGCGGGTCGATATCAACCAGCAGGACCTTCTTCATGAAGTGTTGCGCGAGCGAACATCCGACGTGGTACGTCGTTGTCGTCTTCGCCACGCCACCCTTGTAGTTGATGAACGCGATGACCTTTGCTGCCATCGGAACCCCCTGGTCGCAGGCGGCAAGATGAGGCGCTTGCAATATAGGTCCGGGGAGTGACACAACGCAAGGGCCTTCAGGGCGGGTAGGCTTTGCTGCGCCGTCGCGACGGCAAGCTACAGAGCCGCTGAACGGGTCGCGTCTGAACGCGCCCGCTGGAGCAGTTTACGTAGCCTGCGGACGCAGTGATCCGGCTCTTCCCGCAACGAGTGCTCCCACAGCCGAAGGACGCGCCATCCGTCAGCCCGCAGTTGACCGTTGATTAACCGGTCCCGCAGAGCATTCCGAACTGCCTTCTCCTTCCAGTAGCGGCGATTGCTTTTGGGCAGAGCGTAGCAGCGTGGGCACCGGTGCCAGAAGCAGCCGTCGATAAAGACCGCAATGCGGTGGAAGGGGAAGACGAAGTCCGGACGACCTGGGAGCGCGAACCTCGTCCGCGGCGCCGCTGACGGGCTCACCCAGCAGGCCGAACAGCCGGGCAGGTGCGGCGAGGAGGTTGACCCCGAAGACCAGGCAGACGAGCGCCTTGATGACGAGGAGCGTTCGGAACGTCATCGTGAGCCTCCCGTGTCTCGCCTGCGTCCGCGCGTCGCCGGTCTTCGGCACCCGAATCCGGACCCCGGCGCGCAGGTGGATCGCAGCCTGCGGGACACTCCAGTTGTCGTGATGCGGGTATGTTACGCCGAAGGGGAGGCGGCCTCAAACGCCGCCAGCGGCGGCCCGCGGCCAGGGGCCGGCACGTGTCGGCCGGCCGGCGCTGCCGGCCGGCGGCTTCAGCCGGAGCCCGCGCGCGCGCCGCTACTGGGGTCGCCGTCGAAGTCCAGCCTGACGACCATCACGCTGTTGGCGAACTCGTTGGCGGGCAGGCCGGTGAGGCGCAGGTAGGCCGCCTGCTCGGCATGGTCGCTCGGCGCCATGTCGAGGGCCCACGCCACGGGCCGGCCGGTGTTCAGCAGCGTTGCCCGCTTCGGCGCCCTGGCGAGAGGCTTCAGCTTCACCGAGTCGCTGACGGGGTCGCGGTGCAGGTGCACGTAGAGGGTGTGGCCCTTGCGCGTGAGGAGCACGCTGCGGTTCGCGGTCAGGTCCGATGCGGGATGCGTCCCGTCGAACGACTCTCCCACGGCCGCACACCACCGGCCAATCCGGCGCAGGATGCCCGCCGGCACGGCCGGAATCGTCCCGTCCGGCTTCGGGCCGACGTTCAGCAGGTAGTTCGCGTCGCGCGCACGGTACGTGTCGATGCTGCGCAAGAGGTGGCGATCGGTGTAGTAGCTCTCGTCGCGCCGGTAGCCCCAGCTCTCCACGCCGACGCTCTGGCACGCCTCGGTCCGCTTGCTGAAGGGGCCCAGGTCCTCGCCCGCCGCGTCGACGTCGCGCTCCGGCGTGCCGAAGTCGCCGGGATCGAACCCGCGGTCGTTGATCACGGCGGACGGCTGCAGCCGCCGGATCATCGCGTTCATGGAGGGATCCGCGTGCTGCTCCACGTTCATGTCCCACCAGAAGCCGGAGATCGCTCCGTAGTCCGTGCAGAGTTCGCGGACCTGGCCCCTGACGAACTCCAGGTACCGCGAGAAGTCCGGCTGATCCTGCGCCTGGGGCGGCAGCTCGTGATGGCGGCCCCGGTTGGGGTAGTTCGGGTGGTTCCAGTCCGCGATCGAGTAGTAGACGCAGAGCGGCACGCCGCGGCGGTGGCAGGCGTCGGCCAGCATCCGCAGGATGTCCCTGCCGAACGGCGTGTTCATCGTGTTGAAGGGCGTGAGCTTCGTGTCCCAGAGGCAGAACCCGTCATGGTGTTTCGCCGTCACGCAGACGTAGCTCATGCCGGCGTCGCGCATCAGGTCGAGCCACTCATCGGGGTCGAACGCCACAGGGTTCCACTGCGCAGCCAGTTGCGCGTACTCCCGTCTGGGCACGCGCCGGCGCCACTGCTCCTGCTCATGGAACCCGTTGATGGCGTAGAGCCCCCAGTGAACGAACAGCCCGAAACGCTTCTGGAACCACCAGTCGCGCCCGTCGCCGAAGCGCGGGGCAAGGGCGGCGGGCGCCGTCTGCCGCACCGCGGCGGCCGGCGGCCCGGCGTCACCGCGGGCGGCGCCGGCACGAGACGACACGGCCGCGCCTGCCAGCGCGGCGGAACCGGTCTTGAGGAAATCCCTGCGTCTCACGCGCACCCCCCAGTTACCGACGCCGGCCGTTGCGCGGCCCGCACGCCGCGGTGCGGCGCCCCGGACCTGCGGAAGTCTACTTCGGCCGGCCCCCGCGCCGGCGCGGGCCGAGTCCCCCTCCGCCCGAGGCAGGGTCTCGCAGGCCGGCGCCGTGACTGTCGTGCGTTGACTGTCGCGCGAATCTCGCCGGCCTGAACAGGCGCGAGGTCGAAGTGCAGACTCGCGAGCCGCGCCTCCGGGACCGAATAGGGCAACGGGCGGCGGAGAGGGATCGTCCGGAACCGAAGCAGGCGGCGCGCGGAGGGCCGCTCTCCTACCTGATCCACCCCGCCAGCACTGAACCCAACTCCTCCAGGCCCTTGACGGCCCGGATGTCAAGGGCGCCGGAAGCTCCGGGGACGGCCGCATACGCCGCGCGCACGGGCGCGAACCCGGCGTCGATGGAGGCTTGCGCGGCCGGGCGGCCCATCTCGTCAACCGGCCCGAGGGCGAGCAGCCTGCGCGGCGCGAGCGCGGCGGCCAGATCGGGCAGGTCGTAGCGGCCGATCGACCCGGCCACGGCGTGCGGCATGTACTTCGGCGCGTAGTACTCGTTCAGGACGAGCGACGCCCACGAGACCAGCGGATCCACGAGCGCCACCTGCGCGATCGATTCGTCCAGCGCCGCGGCGTGGAGCAGCACGGCGCCCATCTCGCCGCGCGCGACGCCGGCCAGGCGCGCCGCGTCCGCGTCGGGCCTTCCCTTCAAGTAGCCCGCGGCGCGCACGACATCGCCGGCGCGGATGCCGGTCAGGCTCCGCCCGATCTGAATCCCGGCGAACCAGTAGTTGTAGTTGGCGCTGCCGAGCGTGAACGCATAGGCATCGCCCTGGAACGAACCGGGCCCCATCTCTCCGGCCCCGAGGAGGTCCGGCGCGAGGACCAGGTAGCCTCGCTTCACGAGCCCCTCGATGACGCCCCCGGGCCGGGCGTCGGCCGCCTTTCCTTCGGGATGCAGGTAGATCACGGCCGGATGCGCGCCGCCGCCCCCCGGCACGAACACCAGGAACGGGATGACGTAGCCGCCCTCGCCAGGGATGAAGAACATCTCCACGGCGTAGCCGTCGCGCTGCCAGCGGCCGGTGAAGACCGCCTGCGGCGCCTCGGGACCCGGCGCGCGGTAGCCGGAGAGCTCCCTCGCCGACGCGAGCACAGCGGCGCGGTGCGCCTCGGGCCGCGCCCGCGACCGTTCGAGCGCGTCGAGCCGCTTCACGGCGTCCGCGCGGTTGATGGTGAAGACAGTCTCGCCTTTCAGCGACGTCGCCAGCTGTCCGGTGGGCGTCGCGTTCAGCTCGTCGAAGGGCATCAGCTCGACGGGCTCGTCTGCCGACGGCCCGGGCAGGTTCAGCGCTTTCCGGAAAAACGCGTACAGCGCCTCCCGGTTCTTCACGGTCGACGCGTGCGGCGCATCGTCCTCGACCATCTGGAAGCTCCCTGCGGCCCCGTGCGCCGCGAAGGCCCGCGCGACTTCGTCGCGCGCCTCCCGGGCCCCCTGGATGCTGAACATGTCGCGGGTCGTCGCGATCAGCAGCGTCGGCCGCGGCGCCCTCGCAACCAGGAGATCGGGCAGGTCGATGCCGCTGGCCATCCCGGACGTGAAGTTCTGCTCGGCGTCCTGCACGCCGCGGCTCTCGAGGAGCCGCCGGAACGTCGTGATGTAGTTCTCGGGGGCCGCCGCCGCAATCCTGGGATCCATGGCGCCGATGTAGGCCGACTGCGTCCCGCCGCCGGACCTGCCGGTCACGCCGAGCCGGGACGCGTCCACTTCGGGGCGGCCGACGAGGTAGTCGATCGCGCGGATGCCGTCCCAGATCATGTATCGCGCGAGCGACGACCCGGTGAGGAAGCACTGCGCGCCGGGATACGAGTGCTCCAGCGTGGGCCCGCCGACGCGCGACGCCTTCTGCGCCTCGTCCCAGTACTGGTAGCGCTCGCCCTGCCCGACGGGATCCATCGCGAACACGACGAACCCCTTCTTGACGAGGTTCAGGATGACCGTCAGGTACGGCGCGTTCCGAAAGCCCGACGCCGAGTGCCCGCACAGGTAGAGGACCGCCGGCGCCCGGGCCGTGAGCCCGTCCGGCACGAACAGCGCGCCGGTCACGAAGAAGCCCGGCATCGACTCGAACACGATCTTCTCGAAGCGGTAGCCGTCCTTGCGGACGGTGCCCGTCACTCGCGCGTTGAGCGGCGTCCTCTCGGGGAACGGGCCGACGATCCGGTCGAGCGTCGCCCTGATCTCCTCCTGGCGCTGCCGCCACTCGGAGGCCGTGCGCAGGCGCGCGACGCGATCGCGCCGCGCGTCGAGGAGCGTGAAGGCCTGCCCGGCGAGATGGTGGTAGAGCGCGTTGGGCGCGTCCGAGAACCGCATCCAGCCGTCGAAGACCGAGAGGTTCTCCTGCGGCTGCTGCGCGAGAGGCCCGCCGGCGGCGAGGAGCAACGCAGCGATGACGAGACAGGCTCGGGGTTTCATGGCACCGACATTATGGCGTCTGCGTGGCCCGAACGGCCCCCGGCGGATCCATAATTGCTCCCGGCGCGCCGCGCGGCCGTTCCGCGGTCCAGGCGCCCGCGCCGCACTCAACCCGGCTGCCAAGGAGCCCACGATGGCCGACCCCGAGCCTCATATCGCCCAGAAGAGCCCCATCAAGGTCCGGCTCGAAGCGGGAAAGACCTATTACTGGTGCGCCTGCGGCCACAGCAAGAACCAGCCGTGGTGCGACGGTTCGCACCGCGGCGGGCCGTTCAGGCCGCTGGCCTACGTCGCCGACGCCGACGGGGAGAAGTGGTTCTGCGCGTGCAAGCACACGGCCACGAAGCCGCTGTGCGACGGCACGCACCGGAAGCTGTAGCCCGGGAGGCTCGCGCCCGTTCCGCGGGCGGCGTGAGGCGCCGGCCTTGCCGAACCGTACGAATCCGGCGCCCTTCACGGCCTTTGTCCGCACGGCCGAGGGGGCGTTGGCTCGCTCGCGGCGGGCGCCGGTCCAGCGGCGCCTGGCCCGGTGAACGTGCAAGGCCGCGTCGGCGCCAGCCACGGCCATCGCGCCGCCGGCCGCCCGGGCCCCGGCGAGGACGCGCCCGCGCGGATCGGGGATCACCGCGTTGCCCGGGCGCACCTCGTCATCGCCGATGCCGGCGCCGCTGCCCCCCGAGAGCAGCGGCTCGCCACAGGGGGAACCCATGACGTTCGAGCCCGGACCCTCGCCCACGGCCGCCCTCGAGGCGATCGCGATCCCCGAGATCGAGCACGTCGATCTCGTGACGGTGTCGCTGCCGCTCGTCGCCCCGTTCGGCACGAGCGTCAGCACCTGGACGAGGAAGGAAGCGCTGCTCGTGCGGGTGGAGTCGGACGGCGTCACCGCGTGGGGCGAGTGCGTCGCGGATCCGGACCCGTTCTACTCGTACGAGACCAACGAGACCGCCCGCCACATCATCAGGGACTTCCTGGTGCGGCAGCTCGAGCCCGGTCTCACGCTGGGCGGGCTGGAGGAGCGCTTCCGCCGCGTCCGCGGCCACAACATGGCGAAGGCGGCCGTGGAGAACGCCATCGTGATCCTCATCGCCATGCAGCGGGGCGTCCCCCTCCATGCGCTGCTCGGATGGCCGCCGAAGCGGATCATGTCGGGCCTGAGCATCGGCCTGCAGGACTCGCAGTCGGCCCTGCTGGAGAAGGTGGAGCGCGCCGTCGCCAGGGGCTACCACCGCATCAAGATGAAAGTGAGGCGGGGCCAGGACGTCGAGTGGGTCCGCGCCGTGCGGGACCGCTTCCCCAACGTGCCGCTGATGGCGGACGCCAACGGCGACTACACGCTCGCCGACGCGGGCCGCCTCCGGGAACTCGACGCGTTCAACCTGACGATGATCGAGCAGCCGCTGTCGTACGCCGACATCATCGAGCACGCCGCGCTGCAGCGGGAGCTGAAGACGGCGATCTGCCTCGACGAGTCGATCCGCGGCCTCGCCGACGCGGCCTCGGCCCTCTCGATCGGCGCGTGCCGGGTGATCAACGTCAAGCAGGGGCGCGTCGGCGGCCTGCTCGAGTCGGTGCGCATCGCGCACCACGCCGCCTCGCGCGGCGCCGGCGTGTGGTCGGGCGGCATGGACGAGACCGGCATCGGCCGCCTGGTGAACATCCATCTCCAGGCGGCGCACGGGTTCTCGCTCCCCGGCGACACGTCGGAGACCGCCAACTACTTCCACGAGGACATCGTCGAGAAGCCCGTCGTGCTCGGGGCCGGCGGGTTCATCGACATCCCGCCCGGGCCGGGCCTCGGCGTCCGCGTGGTGCCCGAGCTGGTGCTGAAGAAGACGACCCGCGCGGAGCGCCTGCGCTAGCGGGACGAGCGGTAGATCTCCCCGGTCAGATAAGCGGGCCAGTTCTTCTCGAAGTAGAGCCCGTCCATGCTGCCGAGCGGCCTGACGGGCTGCGCGCGGACGGTGAACCGCCCCGAGCCCGGGTCGCGGCGGACGCGCAGCTGCACCGTGCGGTCCTCGGGCCGCTCGGCGACGAAGCGGAACTCCTCGAGGGGGCCCAGGCGGCTCTGCGGCACGTGACGGCCCTGCGGGGAGCAGACGGCTCGCGCGCCCCGGCTTCCGCCGCCGGCGCGGATGTAGGCGTCGAGGGCGGTCAGCACGGCTTCCGACGCGAGGGCCATCTGACGCCACAGCCAGGACTCGGCAAGCCGCCCGGGTCCGGCCGCGCGGATCCCGCGCGCGGCGATGGCGCCGTTCAGCGCGCGCGCCTCGTCCAGCGCGCGCGCGACGCCGGCGGCGGTGCAGAGGAACCCCGCGCCGTCGCTCATGCGCGCCTGGATCTCGCGCCGCACGGCGTCGGGGTCGAGGCCGTCCGGCGCCGCAAGGCTCTTGCCGAGCTCCGCCGCCAGGCCGGCGATGGCCGCGCGGTCGGGCGCCGGCCTGAACGCCGGCTCGCGCGACAGGCGGGCCCTGATGTGTTTCGCGCACCGGATCGCCATGACCTGCCCCGCGACCAGGGCCGCGCCCCCGGGGCGCGTGACGCCGTGCGTGCCTGCGGCCTCGCCGACGGCGTAGCAGCCGTCGAGCGAGGTCGCTCCCCAGGTGTCCACCGCCAGCCCGCCGTTCATGTGCTGGTTGTTGACGCCCACGAGCAGCGGCTGTCGCGCGAGATCGAGCGCGCAGCGGGCGTACAGCTCGATGGCCAGCGGGTTCATGGCCCGCAGCCGCCCGATCGGGAGGGGCTGGAGGGCGCCGTTGTTCCGCAGGTAGGCGGACACGTCCGCGTCGAGGCGCTCGAGCGAGAAGGGCCGGTCGACCGGCACGCCCTCCGGGTTCCTGCGGAAGTCCATCCAGACCGTGCGCCCGGCGCGCCGCTCCCGCTCGATGGCGAGGTCCACGAGGCTCGAGCCGTAGTCCAGCGTCCGCGGCGCGTGGAACGGCCACTGGTAGCCCTTGCGGAAGACGTTCGACGCCAGCTCCTGCGTGGTGCGGTAGTACGATGCGAGGAACGCGTGCTCCCGCCCGCTCGAGTCGGCCGAGTAGAGGCGCGGCAGGCACTGGACGTACGTGCCGGACAGGTTCCACGGAAACGTCTCGCGGGTGGTCCCGATGCCGAACTGGCTCTCGGTGAGATTGGCCGCCTCGATCCCCGCCTCCAGCGCGAGACCCAGCACGCCGAAGCACCCGGGCGGATAGACGCTGTCCCGGTAGAGCTCACCGGGCCCGCCGCCCGCCAGCACGATGGCCGCGCACTCGACGAGCACGAGGCCGAACGGGTTGTCGCCGGTCCGGGCGCGGGGGCTGGCCGCCACCAGGCCCGACGCGCGGCGGCCCCGTCCGGCGCCCGCGGCCAGCACCCGCAGGGCCGTTGTCTCGCCCATGCCCGCGACGCCGAGCCTCGCCGCCTCCTGCGCGAGCACGCGCACCATCAGGCGCGACGTGCGCGGGCCGCAGCTCGTGGCGCGGCCCGCCGCGTCGTGATCGGTCTGGTAGCGCAGCACGCCTCCCCACCGGTCCTCGGGAAGCGGAAGACCGAGGTGCTTGAGGCCGGCCAGCGCCTCGACCGATCCGACAGCCTCGACGTACGCCGTGTCGGCGTCCATCGCGCCGCCCGCGCCGAGGGCCTCGGCGACCTTGAAGAAGTCGTCGCCCGTGCGCTCGAGCGCCGCGGTGTGCAGCGTCTGCTTGTCCGATCCCGAGCACGCCGACGTGCCGCCGTACCACGACCTGGTCAGCACCATCACGTCGACGCCGCGCCGCCTGAGCTCGACGGCCGCCCGAAGCCCCGCCGCGCCGCTCCCGACCACCAGCGCGCCGCAGCGGTACCGCGGGATTGCGAAGCCGCCCTGCCTGAGCGTCCCGGCCGGGGCGGGCCGGGCGAACCCCCGGGGCATCGGCACGTCGGTCAGCGAGTCGAGGATCGACTGGGGAATCCTGCCCTTCACAGCGCCCTCAGAAGTGCGGGATCGTCAGCCCGCCGTCGATGTTGAACGGCTGGCCCACGGTGTAGGGCAGCCGCCCGGTGGCCATGCACACGACGGCCGACGCGATGTCCTCCGGCTGGCCCCAGCGGCGCATGGGCACCAGCCCCTCGGCGATGCGCGCGTCGTAGCCCGCCTTGACCGGCCGCGTCATGTCGGTCTCGATGATCCCCGGCCGGATCTCGTACACACCGATGCCCGCCTCGGCCAGGCGGAGCGCGAAGAGCCTCGTGGTCATGGCCGAGGCCGCCTTCGCCACGCAGTACTCGCCGCGCGAGAGCGCCAGCGTCTCGACGTTGCACGACGTGACGTTGATGATGCTGCGGTGCTGCGATCCGATCTGCCCCTGCGCCAGCATCAGCTTCGCCGCGCGCTGGCACATGAAGAACATGGCGCGCGTGTTGATGGAGAGGTTGACATCGAAGCTCTCCACCTCGACGTCGAGCAGGTCGCCCCGCTTCCGGACGGACACGCCCGCGTTGTTGACGACGCAGTCGATCCGCCCCCAGCGCGCCAGCACGGCCTCGAAGAGCGCCGCGTGCCCGTCGAGGCCGCCGATGTCGAGGGGGCACGCCACGCTGTCGGCCCCGATGCCGGCCAGTTCATCCGCCAGCGACCCGAGCCGCGCCAGATCGTCGGGCCTGCCGAGATCGTTGACCGCGACCTGGAACCCCGCGCAGCCGAGCGCCAGGGCCGAGGCCCGGCCGATGCCCCGCGCCGCCCCGGTGACGAGGGCGACGGGACGGTCCGAGATGGTCATGCTGCCTCTCCTTCGCGGCGCCGCCGCCAGCCTAACTGGCGGGGGCGCGCCCCCACGCCTCGGCAAGCGCGGCGTCGAGCGCCTTCAGGTCCGGGCGCCGCCTGGCCGCCGCCAGGGCGTCTTCCCACTCGCGGTTCAGGTCGCCAAGATCGAGCCCGCTTCCCTCGCGCACGAACAGCGGGATCTGGTGGACGTCGGCCGCCACGGCGACGCTCCGCCCTCCCTCGTGGATCTGGTCGCGGCGCCACGCGTCGCGCCAGCGCGATCCCGACGGCAGGTAGACGGCGGCCTGGCGCCGCCCCGTCTCCCAGATCGGCGACACCACGAGGTCCGTGCCGTACATGTAGGTGGCCCAGTCGGTCCAGGCCTGCGGCGCGCCGGGATCGGCAAGGAAGAGCGGCCGCACGACGGGCATGCCCGTCGACGACGCCTCCTTCACGAACCGGTACCCGTACTCGACGAGCCGCTCGCGCAGGCGCGCGTAGAGGCGCCACGCGGCGATGAGCTCCTCGTCGCGGGCCGCGCCGCCAGGCTCGCTCCAGAACGCGAGGTTGCAGGCCGGGCCGACCTCCATGATCGGCGTGAGCGCGCTGAAGGCGATCCAGCGCGCGCAGACCTCGCGCTCCACGGGCTGCCGGCTGTCGCCGCAGGCGCCGGAGCCCCGGAACGGGTAGCCCATCACCGCCGAGCGCTGCGCCGCGATGATCGAGGCGCGCAGCCCTTCCTGCGTGCCGCCGGCGTCCCCGCCCCGGAACGCCGCGTACTTGGAGCTGCCCGTGTACGCCCCGCGCGGGACCAGCAGGAAGTCGCCGCCGCGATGCGTCTTCGCCGCCTCGTAGGCGGCCTCGACGTACATCACGACGTAGCCGTTGCGCAGCTCGCGCAGCGGCCGGCCGCCGGCGATCGCGAACGGCCCGCCGTCGGGGATGTCCGCCTCGCCCGGATCGAGCGCGTAGGCCGAGACGCCGAGCTTCAGGAGCTCCGACAGCCCGTCCTGCCAGAGCGCGCGGGCCGCCGGGTTGGAGAAGTCGGCGAGCGGGCGGGTGTCCGGCCGCGGGGGCCGGCCGGCGAGGGTGTAGCCTCTCTCGATCGCCTCGCGCTCCCTCCGGCCCTGGAAATGCGGCGCGATCCGCAGCAGCGCCTGCATGCCCTGGCCGTTGAGCCAGCCCACCATGTCCGCGAAGCGCGGCAGGCGGGCCGGATCGATCTCGCCGCCGCCGAGCCGATCCGGGCCGTGCGGACGATCGATGCAGTAGACGCCGTTCGGGATGCCGAACGCCCGCATCATCAGCACGTCCTCCATGACCTGCGAGTTGAACGGGCCGGTCACGGGCGTGCCGTCGGCGTACGCCGGGCGGTGCGAGTGCTCGTCGCGCCACCGCCACGGGCGGAGCATCCACTTCGGCGGCAGCACGGGCGGGCCCGCCTCCATGGAGTGGGCCTTCACGATGGCCGCGGGATCGCCGTCCAGGTAGACCTTCAGTTCCAGCGACGGCCCCTCGAACTCGATGGCCACGCGGCCGGGATCGGCCGCGCAGACATCGAAGCGGCCGGGCCACGCGCCCTTCACGAACACGCCGTAGCCGCCGGACGACACGTAGAACGGCGCGTACGCCGACGTCGCCGGCTTCACGAGCGTGTCCACCCGCTGGCCGCGCAGGTCCAGGCCCGCGGCGAGGTCCGGCGCCCGGGAGGCCTCCTGCGGCCCGTCCGCCACGCGCTCCAGGAGGCCCGTGAAGCGCTCGCCAGGCGCGGCGGCAATCGAGAGGCCCCAGCCCAGGATGTCTTCCGACGGCTCGGCGGACAGGCGGATGGTGTAGGCGCGGAGGCCGGGTGAGGCGACGAGGCGCACGACGCGGTCGTCGGCCAGCAGGAACTCGCGCGAGGCCGACGCGCCGGCCGCGATCGGGCGGGACATGGCCGCCGGCAGCGCGACGCGCCCGGCAGCCGTCTCGAAATGGAGCCCGTCGAGCGCGACCGACGGGCCGGTCGCGCCCTCGGCGTCGAGCGGCGAGGGGGCGGGACGGAGCACGAGCGGCTGCCGCCCGTCCTGCGCGGGTTCCCGGGCGCGGGCCGCGCCCGCCACCGCCAGGATCGCCAGCGGCAGGGCCGCCGCGCGCCGGCCGACCCTGCGAAAGCCCGTCCGCGCTGCCGTCATGCGCCGCCCCCGGGGGTACCCGCCAGTGTGCGGCCGCAGTCTACCCTATTCGGCCGGCGGCGGGCGCCCCGGCCCGGGGCGCGCCGGGCGCGCATCCCCGATGGATGTATACTTATGCGGATTGGAGCATACGTATCGATGGGCAACATCCTCGAACGCCTGCCGGTCGGCGAGCGGATCGGCATCGCCTTCTCGGGCGGCCTCGACACCTGCGCGGCCCTGCACTGGATGCGCCGGCGCGGCGCGGTCCCCTACGCCTACACCGCCCACCTCGGCCAGCCGGACGAGCTCGACTACGAGGCCATCCCGCGCAAGGCGCTGGACTACGGCGCCGAGCGCGCGCGCCTCATCGAGTGCCGCGGCCAGCTCGTCGCCGAGGGCCTCGCCGCCCTCCAGTGCGGCGCGTTCCACATCTCGACCGCCGGCCAGTTCTACTTCAACACCACGCCCATCGGCCGCGCGGTCACGGGCACGATGCTCGTGTCGGCCATGCAGGAGGACGGCGTCCTCATCTGGGGCGACGGCAGCACGTTCAAGGGCAACGACATCGAGCGCTTCTACCGCTACGGCCTCCTCGTGAACCCGAAGCTGCGCATCTACAAGCCCTGGCTCGACCAGCAGTTCATCGACGACCTCGGCGGCCGGGCCGAGATGTCCGCCTACCTCGACGGCGCGGGCCTCGAGTACAGGATGAGCGCCGACAAGGCCTACTCCACCGACTCGAACATCCTCGGCGCCACCCACGAGGCCAAGGACCTCGAGTTCCTCGACCGCGGCGTCTCCATCGTCCGCCCGATCATGGGCGTCGCCTCCTGGCGCGACGACGTGGAGGTGAAGCCCGAGACGGTCAGCGTCCGCTTCGAGGACGGGATGCCGGCCGCCATCAACGGGCAGACGTTCGCGAGCGCGCTGGCCCTCTTCGAGGAAGCCAACGCCATCGGCGGGCGCCACGGCCTCGGGATCTGCGACCAGATCGAGAACCGGATCATCGAGGCCAAGAGCCGGGGCATCTACGAGGCCCCGGGCCTCGCCCTGCTGTTCATCGTCTACGAGCGCCTCGTGACGGGCATCCACAACGAGGACACCATCGACCAGTACCGCGCCAACGGCCGGCGACTCGGCCGGCTGCTCTACCAGGGGCGCTGGTTCGACCCGCAGGCGCTCATGCTGCGCGAGACCGCCCAGCGCTGGGTGGCGCGCGCCGTGACGGGCGAGGTCACGCTCGAGCTGCGGCGCGGCAACGACTACTCGATCCTCGACACGACGAGCCCGAACCTCACCTACCACCCCGAGCGGCTGACCATGGAGAAGGGCGACCGGGTCTTCTTCACGCCCCAGGACCGCATCGGGCAGCTGACGATGCGGAACCTCGACATCCTGGATTCGCGCGACAAGCTGCGCGTCTACCACGAGACCGGCCTGATGGCCACCTCGCCGCACGAGGGCCTCCCCATGCTGCCGGCGGCAGCCGTCCCCGACTAGCGCCGGTGTGCGCCGCGGCGCGCGCACCTCCGGAGCTCCCGCTGCCGGGGCCTGTCGGCGCCCGGTGAGAGGGGCCGGCGGCCCGCCGCGAGCGGAAGAGCCGGTTTTCGTCCTCGACCTCGACCCTCAGCCTCTTGCGCCCCTCGAGGAAGGAGCAGGCGCTTCCCCTCGTCGCAGGCCTCGCAGGCGGTGAGGTTCGTGATCGGGGCATCCGCCTCGACCTGGCCGAAGCCGCGGTTGGCTGTCGCGTCCGGCGTCAAGGTGGACGTGAGGCCCGCCTTGGCGTCGAGTCCCGCCGAGACGGCGGCGCGGCGGAGGAACACCGGGGCCGCGCGGCGGGAGGGCATGGTGCGCGTAGGCTAGAATGCGCCTGTGTCCGGCGGCGAGGCGGGACGAGCCCGGCGCGAACGCCGGGCTGTCGGCTCATCCCGTCGGCGCGGATGACGCGGCCGTCCGTCACGGGCCCTCGCCATGACCACCGACATGCAGCGGCGCCGCCAGGTCCAGGCCGCCGCGACCTCCTTTCTCGCGCTCTTCTCCATCGTCGGCCTTGCGCTGTACGGGCTGCCGCTCTACTACGACTTCATGGTGCGCGAGTTCGGCTGGTCGCGCACGCAGGTGACGTCAGGCAACGCGCTGAGCAAGCTCGTCGTCGGCCCGCTCTTCGGGTTCGCCGCCGGGTGGATCATCGACCGCTTCGGCCCGAGGCGGATGATGCTCGCGGGCATCCTGATGGCCGGCGTCGCGCTGATCGGGCTGAGCGTCATGTCGGCGCTCTGGATGTTCTACGCGTTCTACCTCCTCAACGCCCTCGGCTACGTGTGCGGCGGGCCGCTGCCCAACCAGGTGCTGCTGTCGCAGTGGTTCCGCGAAGGCCGCGGCAAGGCCATGGGCTTCGCCTACCTCGGCATCGGCATCGGCGGCGCCATCGTGCCCTGGCTGTCCTACTGCCTCGCCTCGGGATGGGGATGGCGGGGGGCGCTCCGCGCCCTCGGCGTGCTGATCATCGTGCTGGCCGGGCCGATGGCGTTCTTCGCGAAAGACGCGCCCCAGGATCGCAAGGAGCGGAGGGCGGAGGGCGGCCTGGCGCCGCTCGGCGCCGTGTTCCGCCGGCCGGCCTTCTACCTCCTCGCGATCGGCAGCATGTGCTCGATCGCGGCCGTCGGCGGGGCGAACCAGCACCTGAAGCTGTTCCTGAGCCTCGACCAGGGGTACGCGCAGGGCGACGCCGCCCGCGTCATCTCGCTGGTGCTCGCCTTCAGCATCGCGGGGCGCCTGCTGATGGGATGGCTGGCGGATCACCTGCCCAGGAAGCACGTGATGCTCATCATCTACTCGCTCGTGGCGCTCGCGATCCCCCTGCTGTTCTTCGCCTCGTCTCGCGGTGCGATGTCGCTGTTCGCCATGCTGTTCGGGATCGGCCTGGGCGGCGAGTACCTCATCATCCCGCTCATGGCGGCGGAGCTGTTCGGCGTGGGCGTGCTCGGGCGCGTGATGGGGATCGTCGTGACCGCCGACGGCGTGGCGGAAGCGCTCTCGCCCATGCTGGTCGGCTGGCTGCGCGATGCGACGGGCAGCTACCGCGCCGGGTTCATCTGGCTCGTCGCCGCCGCGCTCGCCGGCGCGTGCGCCATCGCGCTCCTCCCGCGCCGGCGCCCCGATCGCTGAAGCCCCGCGCCGGGCGCGGGGTCAGATCCGCATATTTGTAGATCTGACCCCGGAGACGCGCTCAGGCCCAGGCCTGCCGCAGGAACCGGATCAGGTTGCCGCCGCAGATGTTCCCGACGTCGGCCTCCGAGTAGCCGCGCGAGGCGAGCAGCGGCGGCAGTTTCTGCAGATCGGCGATGGTGTCCACGTCGGTCGGGCACTGCTCGGTGCCGAAGGCGCCGTCGAGGTCCGAGCCGATCCCCGCGTGGAGCGCATTGCCGGCGAGCTGGCAGATGTGGTCGATGTTGTCGGCCACCTGCGACAGCGTCACCCCCCGCCCATCGGGCGTCGATCCTCCACGGTCCCAGTCCGGCACCAGCATCCACGCGTCCAGAGCAACGCCGACGACGGCCCCCCGGCCGATGAGCGCGCGGAGCTGCTCGTCGGAGAGCTGGCGGTCGTGCGGCACGAACACGCGGCAGTTGTTGTGGCTGGCCCAGACGGACCCCCGGAAGACGTCGAGGCTCTCCCAGAAGCTCTCCTCGCACAGATGGCTGGCGTCGAGGATGATCCCGAGCCGCTCCATCTCGCGCAGGAGCGCCCTCCCGCGCTCGCCCAGCCCGCCGCTGGCGTTGGTGCCCTGGGCGTAGACACCGGGGCCGTAGTGGGCCGGGCCCACGGCACGCAGCCCCTGCGCGTACTGCCGCTCCAGGTGATGCAGCGTGACCAGCGAGTCTGCGCCTTCGAGGCTCAGGACGTACCCGATCGGCCCGGGCCCGCCCTCCAGCCAGCGCTGGAGGTGGCGGTCGAGGGCCTCGACGGTGGCGATTGGCGCCATCTCCCCCGCCTCCTCCATGGCGCGGTACCAGGCCAGCTGCCCCTGCGTCTGGGCCCAGGCCTGCTCCTGGGAGTGCCAGCCCGGGATCTCGCTGCCGCGCTCGACGAAGCGCGCGATGAGCGTCGCCGCGCAAAGGGCGACGTTGCCCCGGCGCATCTCGCCGAAGGAGACCGTCCCGCGGCCGCGGTCCGGGCGGTCGGTCTGGCCGCGCTCCGACTCCCTGATCTCGGGCACGCTCCACCGGAGGTCGCGGTTCCACTCCAGCGCGTTCATCGACAAGTCGAGGTGGGCGTCGGCAACAAGCGGTGTCGGCATGGGCGTCTCAGATCGTGATCCGGCGGTTGCGTGCGGCAATCGTCCATTCTCCGGCGCGGCGGCCGTTCCTGACGACGTGCGCGGTCTCGTAGCGCGCGACGGTCGGGCAGATGTGGATCGGGACGGCGTAGACCACGCCGCCCGGCTGGTACCGGTCCGGGTCGGGCACCTCGATGACGAGGTGCTCTTCGTTGTGCGCGGCCACGCGATGCTCCCCGATCCCGAGCAGCACCGCGCGCGGCTGGGGCATCTCGGAGGCGACCGCCTTGGTGCCCAGGTCCAGGCACACCAGGCGGCCGGCGGGCTTGCTCACGACCCTGCTGACGAGCACGGCGGAGACGAGGAAGTCGAGGTCGGGGTACGCGCGGCCGTAGCCCGCGTCCCAGAGCAGGGGCGTGCCGGGGCTCAGCTCCACTCCCGCCCGCTTCGCGTGGATCGGGAAGGTGGGAGAGCCGCCGGCGACAACGGCGGGAACGGGCAGGCCGTCGGCGGCGAGCGCGTCGATCAATCGCGCGACCGGCGCGAACTCCGCGTCACAGCGCGCCGCCCGCGCCGCGGGATCCGGCTCGTGGATGTGCCCGTCGTACACGTGCAGGCCGCCGGCGCGCAGGCCCGGGGCGGCGTGGATGAGGCCGTAGAGCCGGGCGGCCTCCGCGCCGGGCGCGATGCCGGTCCGGTTCATGCCCGAGTTCACGTCGAGCCACAGGCGGGCCACCGTGCCCGCCTCGGACGCCGCGCGGCCGATCTCGGCGATGACCCGCTCCGCATCCGCGATGGCCCCGAACGCCGTGGCGGGGTACTCCCGCTGCAGCGCGAGGAACCGGCCGATCGCCGGGCCCACCGGCTGCATCGCCAGCAGCACGTCCGGCGCCCCGGCCGCTGCCGCCATCTCGGCCTCCGCGATCGTCGAGCACTTGAACGCCCGGATCCCCTGCGCCAGCTGCAGCCGCACGATCTCGGCGCACTTGTGCGTCTTGACGTGGGGGCGCAGGCGTTCGGCCCTGCCCGCGATGCGGATCATGCGCCGGATGTTCTCCTCGATCCGATCCGGATAGAAGGCGAGCGCCGGCGACGCCACCTCATCGACGTTCGCGATCTCGTGCCAGGGACCGGCGTCCGGCCATGCCGTCGCCGTCCCGCCCCGCTCGCCGCGCTGCCCCTGACCCATGGTCGCCGGCTCCTACACGACGAGACTGAGCGCGAACACGCCCGCGAGCCCCGCCAGCCCCACCGCGGTCTCCATCACCGTCCACGTCTTGAACGTGTCCTGGATGCTGAGATTGAAGTACTCCTTGACCAGCCAGAACCCGCCGTCGTTCACGTGCGCCAGCATCAGGCTGCCCGAGCCGATGGCGAGCACCATCAGCTCCCGGTTGACGCCCGAATGGCCGACGACCGGCAGCAGGATGCCGGCCGTCGTGATGCCGGCCACCGTCGCCGACCCGACGGCCACGCGCAGGATCGCCGCGATGAGCCAGCCGAGGAACAGCGGCGAGAGCGGCGAGTGGTTCAGCAGCTCGCCGATGTACCGGCTCACCCCGCTGTCCACCATCACCTGCTTGAGCCCGCCGGCGCCCGCGATGATGAGCAGGACCATCGTGAGGCTCGAGATCGAGTGCGCCAGCGACGCCATGATGTCGGGCATCGTGCGGCCCCGCGCCACGCCCAGCGTGCAGACGGCCAGCAGCAGGGACAGCAGCATGGCGACAGGGGGGGCGCCGACCCACCCGAGCACCCGGCCGAGCGCGTGGCCCTCGGGCAGGGCGAAGTCGGCGACGGTGGCCGCGCCGATGAGCAGCACGGGCATCAGCGACGACAGGACGCTCGTCCAGAACCCGGGCAGATCCCCCGACGAGGCGGACGGCGCGCCGGCGAACGCCGCCATCGGACGCGCATCGATCTTCTTCAGCCCCCTCGACAGGATCGGCCCGGCCACGATGATCGCGGGAATCGCAATGATGGTGCCGTAGATCAGCGTCTTGCCGATGTCCGCGCCGAAGGAGGCCGCGATGGCCGTCGGCGCCGGGTGCGGCGGCAGGTAGCCGTGCGTCACCGAGAGCGACGCCAGAGTGGGCAGGCCGACGTAGAGCAGCGGCACCTTCGTGGACGCCACGACCGCGAAGACGATGGGCATCATGATGACGAAGCCCACGTCGTAGAAGAGCGGCACGCCGATGATGAACGCCGTGAGCATCAGGGCCCACTGGACCCGGCCGATCCCGAACACGCCGGTGAGGCTCGACGTGATGCGCTGCGCCGCGCCGCTGTCGGCCACGAGCCGGCCCAGCATGGCGCCGAGGCCGAGGATGAGCACGAGGATGCCGAGGGTGTCGCCGATTCCCTTCTCGATGGAGACGACGGCCGCGTCGAGCGCCATGCCTTCGCCGAGGGCCACGGCCAGCGACACGATCACGAACGCCACGAACGAGTTGAGCTTGAGCGCGAGGATCAGCACGAGGAGGAGCGCGATCCCCAGGACGACGATCACGAGCGGCATGCTGCGGCGATTGTAGATCAGGGCGCCCCTCCGCACGGTCGTGGTAAATTCGACGCGCGCAGCGGGTCCGCGGGACCGCCGCGGCCGCCGGCGCCGGCCCCCGTGTGCGCGGCCCCGGCCGCGCCCCTCCGGGAGAACGTGCATGGCGAAGCTCACCCGCGCGGCGTTCCTGCTCGCCGGAGCCGCTCTCGCGCCGGCGGCGATTCTGCTGGCCTCGATCCCGCCGGCGGCCGGACCCGAGGCTGCTGCTCGCGCGCTTGCGGCGGACCAGGCCGGCGGCGCGAAGGCGCAGAAGGCGCCGCCGCCCAGGCCGATCAGGGTCACCGGCGGGCTGGTCCGGGGGGCCGCCGGCGCGCGCCCCGGCATCGCCGCCTACAAGGGCATCCCGTTCGCCGCCCCGCCCGTCGGCGACCGGCGCTGGAAGCCGCCCGCGCCGGTGGCGCCGTGGACGGGCGTGCGCAGAGCCGACACGTTCGGGCCGAGCTGCATGCAGTCCATCGTGCAGGAGCGGAAGCCCTGGACGTACGAGTTCATGACGCACAACGAGATCAGCGAGGACTGCCTGACGCTGAACGTCTGGACGGGCGCGGCGTCGCCGAAGGAGCGGCGCCCCGTGTTCGTCTACATCTACGGCGGGGGGTTCTCGGAAGGATCGGGCGCCGTGCCCGCGTACGACGGCGAGGGCCTCGCGTCGAAGGGGCTCGTGGTGGTCGTCCCCAACTACCGCGTCGGCGTGCTGGGGTTCCTGGCGCACCCCGGGCTGTCGGCGGAGTCGCCGGTGAAGGCGTCGGGGAACTACGGCATCCTCGACCAGATCGCGGCGCTGCAGTGGGTGCGCGACAACATCGCCGCCTTCGGGGGCGACGCCGACCGCGTGACCATCGCCGGCCAGTCCGCCGGCGGCATGTCGGTGCACGCCCTGATCGCCTCGCCGCTTGCGACGGGCTTGTTCCACCGGGCCATCGTGCAGAGCGGCGGCTCGAGCGTCGGCGGGGGCGGCATCGCCCTGGGCGCGCGCACGCTGGCGGACGCCGAGGCCGCGGGCAGGCAGTGGGCCGAGGCCAGGGGCGCGGCATCGATCGCCGAGCTGCGCGCGATGAGCTGGCAGCAGCTCGTCGAGCCGCGGCCCGCGCCGGCCGCCGGAGGCGGCGCGCCGCCAGCCGCCATGCGGTTCTCGCCCATCATCGATGGATACGTCACGCCGGCGCCCGTGCGCGAAGTCGTGGTGTCGGGGCGCCAGAACGACGTCCCGGTGCTGACCGGCGCCAATACCGGCGAGCTCGGCGGTGTGTCGGGCCCGGGGGCCCCGGTCACGCTCGAGTCCTTCGCGAAGCGCGCCGGGCAGCAGTACGGCCCGCTGGCCCCGGAGTTCCTCGCGCTCTACCCGGCGAAGACCGACGAGGAAGCGGCGGCGGCCCAGGCGCGAAGCGCCCGCGATCTGGCGCTCGTGTCGATGCACCTCTGGGCGCGCGAGCGCGCCGGCACGGCGAAGACGCCGGCCTACACGTACTTGTGGGACCACGCGCTGCCCGGGCCCGACGCCGCCCGCTACGGCGCGTTCCACAGCTCCGAGGTCCCGTACGTGCTGAACACGCTCTACGCGGCGGACCGCCCCTTCACGGACCAGGACCGGAAGATCGCCGACATGATGTCGTCCTACTGGGCGAATTTCGCGGCAACCGGCGATCCCAACGGCGAGGGACTGCCCCGGTGGAACCCGGCCGGCCAGGCCCTCGAGGTCATGCAGGTCGGGGACCGCACCGGCGCGGTGCCTATCGCGGGCAGCCCCGCGGCGGTCGCCTTCTTCGAGAAGTTCCTCACGCGGCCGCTCTTCGCGGCGTCGGCCGAGAACTACAGGATCGACGTGCTCGGCCAGGGGCTCTGGCGAATCCAGGCCATCACGGGCACGCTGTCGACGGCGTACCTCATCGCGGGCAGCCGGGAGGCGCTCGTCGTCGACGCCTGCGCGGGCCGGGACGGGTTCCGGGAAATCGTGCAGCAGCTTGTCGGCAACATGCCCGTGAAGCTGGCGCTGACCCACGGCCACGGCGATCACACCGGCGCGGTGACGCACTTCCCCGAGGTCTACGTCCACCATGCGGACGCGGGGATGCTGCCCAGGACAGTCACTGCGGCGCGGCGCCCGATCGACGAGACGACGGTCTTCGATCTGGGCGGCAAGCGGATCGAGGTCGTCGCGATCCCGGGCCACACGCCGGGGTCGGTCGCGTTCGTCGACCGGGCCGGCCGTTACATGATGACCGGCGACGGCATCGGCTCGACGATGGTGTGGATGCAGATCTCGAACCTGCCGCTCACGACGTACCTGGCGTCGGTGAAGAAGCTCGAAGCGCTGAAGGGCGCCGTGGACACGCTGTACGTGGGCCACCACGAGCAGGAACGGCGGACGCTGGGGCCCTGGTACATCACCGACATGCGCATCGTCACCGAGAAGGTGATCAGCGGCACCATCGACACGAGCCCGTATGCGATGGCCGGGAGCCGGGGAGGCCTGCAGGCGTCGTACGGGTCGGCGACGCTCGTCTTCCACCCGGACCGCATCAGGTAGCGGAGGTCTTCATGCTGACGTCTCACGCAGAGATCCGGACCGCCGCCAGCCAGCGCGGCCCGGTGCGCGTCGCCGTGGTGGACGCGGACGACGACGTGGCGCTGACGGCGGCTGCGCTGGCCGCCGAGCAGGGCATCGCCACCGCGGTGCTCGTCGGCGACGAGGCGCGGATCCGCGAGCGCGCCGGGCGGCTCGGGCTCGATGCCGCCCTCGCCTCCGCCGAGTACGCGGCGGCCGACGCGCCGGCGGCGGCGGCGGCCCGGCTGGCGGCCGACGGGGGCGCGGACATGCTGCTCAAGGGCCGCCTCCGGACGGACGAGCTGATGCGCGCCGTCCTCGACAAGAGCCTCGGCCTGCGCACCGGCAGGCTCCTCAGCGACGTGCTGCTCTACGAGGACGTGGTGTCCGGGACGCGCCGCCTGGTGGGCGTGACCGACGGAGGCCTGAACGTCGCGCCCGATCTCGCCCAGAAGAAGCAGATCGTGCTGAACGCGATCGGCGTGCTGCGCGCCGTCGGCCTGGCGCGCCCCAAGATCGCGATCCTGAGCGCGACCGAGGCCGTCTCCGCCGCGGTGCCCTCCACCGTCGACGCCCGCGCCCTCACCGAGATGGGCGAGGCCGGCGAGTTCGGCGACGCCGACGTCTTCGGGCCCCTCGCCCTCGACAACGCGCTGCTCGAGTCGGCCGCGCGCGGCAAGGGCATCACGCACCCGGTCGCCGGCCATGCCGACTGCCTGGTCGTCGCCAACATCGAGACGGGCAACGCCCTCGCCAAGGCGGCCAAGTACCTGGCCGGGTCGTCGTGCGCGCACGTCGTGGTCGGCGCCCGGCTGCCGATCCTGATCCCGTCGCGCGTCGAGAGCGCGGAAGACAAACTAAACGCCATCGCCCTGGGGGTGCTCGTTGCCGGACGGTAGGCGCTTCCGCATCCTCGTCATCAACCCCGGCTCGACGTCCACGAAGATCGCGGCGTACCTGGACGATTGCGCCGAGATGTCCGAGACCCTCCGCCACTCCGGCGAGGAGATGGCGCCGTATCGCGGCCGCCCGGTCCTCGATCAGATCGCGTGGCGCGCGGGCGTGATCGAGTCGGCGCTCGGGCGCGCGGGCATCAGCGAGGACTCGTTCGACGCCGTCGCCGGCCGGGGCGGCCTGCTGCCCCCGCTGGCGAGCGGCACCTACCTCGTCAACGACCGCATGCTGGAAGAGCTGCGGCTGGCGCGGCGCGGCGAGCACGCGTCGAACCTCGGCGCCTGCCTCGCGCAGGCCATCGCGGCGCGCGCCGGCGTGGCGGCCTACGTCGTGGATCCCGTGTCGGTGGACGAGTGGGAGCCGGTCGCCCGCGTGTCCGGCTGCGCGCTCATCGACCGCGAGTGCCTCTGGCACGCGCTGAACTCGAAGGCGGTGGCGAAGCGGTACGCCCGCGAGCGCGGCGTGCCGTACGAGTCGCTGAGGCTCGTGGTCGCGCACATCGGCGGCGGCGCGTCGATCTCGGTCCACCGCGGCGGGCTGGGCGTGGACGTCATCAACCCGCGGGAGGAAGGGCCGTTCTCGATGGATCGGGCCGGCGGCGTCCCGGTGCTCAAGCTGGCGAACCTCTGCTTCTCCGGGCAGCACCGGCTCGCCGACATCGAGCGGATGCTCTTCGGCGAGGGCGGCGTGTACTCGCACCTCGGCACGAAGGACCTCATCGAGGTCGAGCGGCGCATCGCCCAGGGCGACGAGCGGGCCAGGCTCGTCTTCGAGGCGATGGCCTACCAGATCGCCAAGGCGATTGGCGCCATGGCCACCGTCCTGCACGGCCGGATCGACGCCGTGCTCCTCACGGGCGGCATGGCACATTCGTCCCGCCTCGTGGAGGCGATCCGCGGCTCGGTCGCCTGGATCGCGCCGCTCGCCATCTACCCGGGCGAGGACGAGATGCAGGCGCTCGCCGAAGGGGTGCTCCGGGTCCTGCGCGGCGAGGAGCAGGCGCGGCAGTTCTGAGCCGCGCCCCGGCCCGCGGCGCGGACTTCCAGCGGACCCGTTGCCGAGGGGAGCTTGGAATGAAAGGGACGACCCGGGCATGCTGCGCCGGGCGAGCCCGGCCGCGCACACGCCGGTTGGACCGGTCGCCAGAAGCGCGACCGGCCCACAGCGCAAACCGACTCTGACCGCGACACGCTGACGAAAGCGGTCAGTTCACTTGTCAACAACCACGGCGGCAACAAAGGCAGCGGTGGCGGGCCTGCCGGCGATCGGCGGCCATGCCTCCTCTTTCCATCGTGCGATGCGGCCCAGCCCAGGCGCTCAACACGATGGGCTGGAGCGAAGGCGGCCTTCCCGCCCGTCAGGGATCGCCGCACGGCAACGGGGTCGTGCCGCCGGGCCGGCTGTGCAATCATGGCCCCGCGCGGCGGCCCGGGCGCGCGGCCGATCGAAGAGTCCCGGGAGACGCCGAGGCGGGGTGCCAGGACATGACGAGACGCGACTTCGTGCGGATGACGGCGTGCGGAGCAGCCGGGGGCGCCGCGCTGTGGCTGCCGCGCCTCGATCGGGCGGCGGCGGAGCAGGCGGCCTCTCACGCAAGCCGGTTCGACGCCGTCATCGCCGGCGGCGGCCTTGGCGGCGTGGCCGCCGCGCTGGCGGCGGCCCGCGCCGGGCTCCGCGTCGCGATGACGGAAGAGACCGACTGGATCGGCGGCCAGCTCACGCAGCAGGGCGTCCCGCCCGACGAGCACCAGTGGATCGAGACGCACGGCTCGACCCGCACCTACCGGGACCTGCGAGCAGGCATCCGCGATTACTACCGCCGCTACTATCCGCTGACCGACGCGGCGAGGACGCGCGTGGCCCTCAATCCCGGCGACGGGTCCGTCTCCCGGCTCTGCCACGAGCCCCGCGTCGCCCTCGCCGTGCTCGAGGCGATGCTCGCGCCGTTTGTCGCCTCCGGCAGACTCGCGCTGTGGCTCGAGCATGCCGTCGTCGGCGCCGACGCCGCCGGCGACCGCGTGCGGGCGCTGAAGGTCCGGAACCTGCGCACGGGAAACGAGCGGTGGATCGAGGCCCCCAACGTCATCGACGCGACGGAACTGGGGGACCTGCTGCCCCTGACGGGCACCGAGTTCGTCGCCGGCTGCGAAGGCCGGGCCGCGACGGGCGAGCCGCACATGCCCGAGCGGGCGGACGCGTTGAACCAGCAGGCGTTCACGGCGGTGTTCGCCATGGACTTCGTGCCGGGATCGGATCAGACGATCGATCGGCCGCGCGACTACGCGTTCTGGCGCGGCTACGCGCCGCGCCTGACGCCGCCGTGGACGGGCCGGCTGCTGGAGCTGGCCGGCAGCCACCCGATTACGCTCGCGCCCCGGCGCTACGCCTTCGATCCCGCCGGGGCCCGGCAGACCGACCTGACGGATCTCTGGCGCTACCGCCGCATCGCGAACAAGGACAACTTCGCGGCCGGCGCCTACGCCGGCGACATCACCGTCGTGAACTGGCCCCAGAACGACTACATGCTCGGGCCGCTCGTCGGCGTCGATGACGCCGCACGGGCGCGCCATCTCGACGGCGCGAGGCAGCTCAGCCTGTCGCTGCTGTACTGGCTGCAGACCGAGGCGCCGAGGCCGGACGGCAAGGCGGGCTGGCGCGAGTTGCGGCTCCGCGGGGACGTGCTTGGCAGCGAGGACGGGGTTGCCAAGCACCCGTACGTGAGGGAGTCGCGGCGCATCAAGGCCGTGACGACGGTGCTCGAGCAGCACTGCGGCACCGAGGCCCGGGCGGCCCTCGCGGGCACCGCCCCGGGCTCCGCGGGCGCGACGGCCGAGCGTTACCCCGATTCGGTCGGCATCGGCAGCTACCGCATCGACCTGCACCCGAGCTCGGCCGGCGACAACTACATCGACGTCGCGTCGCTGCCGTTCCAGATCCCGCTCGGCGCCCTGCTCCCGGTGCGCGTCGAGAACCTCGTGCCGGCCTGCAAGAACATCGGCACGACGCACGTAACGAACGGCTGTTACCGCCTGCACCCGGTCGAGTGGAACATCGGCGAGGCCGCGGGCGCGCTCGTGGCGTTCGCGGCCGCGCGGCGCGTGCCGCCGCGCGCCGTCCGGGAACGCCCGGCCCTGCTCGCCGACTTCCAGGCTGACCTTCGGAAGCGAGGGGTCGAACTGGAGTGGCCGCCCGGGGCCTGACGGCCCCGGGCTTCATCCGCTGCTGCGCCGGGCGTCAGACGGCCTTGGGCATCGCGACCCAGGCGCCCTTCCTTCGGCTGCTCTTCAGGCACGCATCGAGGAACGCGATGCCCGTCCAGCCGTCCTCGACGCTCGCATACTGCGGGCCGGCACCCGAAAACGCCTTCCCCGCCTTCCACGCGCGCACGTCCTTTTCGAAATCGCGGTGCAGCCGCGCGAACGCGTCGTGGAAGCCCTCGGGGTGGCCGGAGGGAATCGTCGGCTCGGCCAGCAGGGCCTTGGGGACGCCCTTCGGGAGGAACCCGTCTCCCGGCGTGACGGCTCCACGCCAATACACGCGGTCCGGCTGGCCGGGCAGCTGGATCGTCACGCTCTCGGGCTCCTCCTGCCGCCACCGCAGCGTGCCCTTCGTGCCGGCGACCATGATGCCCAGCTCGTTCTTGCACCCGATGCAGATCTGCGACGCCCGCACGAGCGCCTTCCCGCCGTTCGAGAGCTGGCAGTAGACGGTGAAGTGATCGTCGAGCAGCCGCCCCTGCACGAAGGTCTCCAGCTGCGCCGAGACGCGGGTGACGTCGAGGCCGGTCACGTAACGCAACTGCATCAGCGCGTGAGTGCCGATGTCCCCGCCGCACCCGGACCCGCCGGCGCGCCTGGGATCCACGCGCCACGCCGCCTGCTGGTTGCCCGTGTCCTCGGCCTTCGTCGCCAGCCAGCCCTGGAGGTAGGCGCTGTCCACCCAGCGCACGTCCCCGATGAGCCCCTGCCGGACGATGTAGCGCGAGAACCGGCTGGTCCAGTGCCCCAGATACGTGTGCGCGACGCCGAAGGGGATCTTCAGCTTCCTGGACGTCCGGACGAGGTCGGCGGCCTCCTTGAGCGTGAGGCACAGCGGCTTCTCGCAGAACACGGCGATGCCGGCCTTCATGGCCTTCATGGCGGGGTCGTAGTGCACGTGGTTCGGCGTGACGATGAGGACGTAATCCAGCCGTTCTCGGGCCGGCAGGCCCGCGTTGGCGGCGATCATCTCGTCGTACGACGCGTAGCCCTTGATGGGATACGGCCAGGCCGCTGCTTCGTCGAGCGCGACCTTCGGGTCCGGATGAAGCGCCCCCGCCACGATGCGGCGGGTGCCGTCGAAGTGAATCGCCTTCTGGTGGGCGTGGACGATGAACGCGCCCTTGCCGCCGCCGACCAGCCCGACAGTGAGGGGTGTCGCCATGGCCTGTTGTCTCCGTGTCGTTGGTCCCGGTCCTTCACAGGCGGCCGTCCGGGTCCCCGCGCCGGCGCCGGCCGCCGCTTGCCGATGGGGCAAAGCGTACACCAGGACGCGCCGACCGGCGCCCGTGCGCGCGCAGGGGAGCGGCCGCGGAGCGCACGGGGGACCGGCGGCATGAGTCGTCCGGCCGACAGCGAGGCGACGATGTTGTCAGGCGAACGCCCGATTTCGTCTCCGGCTGCTCCGCAGGCGCGGCCCGCCCTACCTCCGAGACGGCTGCTCGGGGAACTCGCTCCAGTCCGCCAGGCGCCTGTCGCGCGCCGCCACCTGCGCGGGAGTCATCCGGGCGGCGAGTTCCTCCAGCGCCGCCTGGCAGGACTGATTCAGCGCGCCGGACGACCGGGTGGCCGCAAGGTGAATCCACCAGTACGCCTCGACCAGGTCCTGCGGCACGCCCTCGCCGCGCGCGTAGCGGACGCCAAGGTTGAATTGCGAAGGCAGGTGCCACGCGTCGGCGGCCTGGCGGTACCACCATGCCGCGAGCGCGTCGTCGCGCTCGACGCCGCGGCCGCGCGCATGCCTGAGCGCCAGATTGTACTGCGCGTCGGCGTGGCCGCGCTCGGCGGCCCTGCGGTACCACGCGGCCGCTTCGCTATCGTCCTGGGGAGCTTCGCGGCCGGTGGCGCAGCGGACGCCGAGCTCGAACTGCGCCGGCGGGTAGCCGCCTTCGGCCGCCTTCCGCAGCCACACGAGCGCCCGCGCCTCGTCGCGTCCGACGCCGCGGCCCGCGGCGTAGAGCGCGGCCAGGTTGTACTGGGCTTCCGGAAGGCCTTGCTCGGCCGACCTGGCGCACCAGGCGAAGGCCTCGCTGTTGTCTTTCGCAACGCCGTCGCCGTACGCGTACATGGCCGCCAGCCGGTACTGGGCGAGCCGATCGCCGCGCTCGGCGTCGGCGCGGCACGAGGCCACGCGGCTGTCCTCCGGCGGCGGCGTGGCAGGGGGCGGCGGCTCGGCGGGCGGCGCGACAACGCCTTCCGGCGCTCGGACCAGCCAGCCCGACGGCTCGACTGGCGCCGCCGGCGGCACGTGCACGGCTGGGGGCCATCCGATCGCTTCGACGCTTCCAGCCGAAAGGCTTCCTGGGGCCTCCGGCGGCAGCGCGGCGGACTCGTCCTGCGCCCACGGACCCGGACGCGCGGGGCCAGCCGGAGGCGCGGCCCCAGCCTGCCCCGACGATCCGGCCAGCGCGCGTTCGGCCGCGGCATGCCCTTGCCCGGCGGCGCGCCGGAACCACGCGGCCGCCTCCACGAGATCCTGCTCGACGCCGTTGCCGGAGGCGAAGGCCTGGCCCAGCTCGAACTGGGACGGCGCGTGGCCCTGCTCGGCCGCCTGGCGGAACCAGAGGACCGCCTGAGGGGCGTCTTTCACGACGCCGTCACCGTTGGCGTACATCACGCCGAGGGTATGCTGGGCCTCGGCGTGGCCCGATGCGGCTGCCTTCCGGCACCAGGCCACGGCCTGCCAGCCGTCTCGAGGCACCCCCTCTCCCCTGGCGTGCATCACCCCCAGCGTGAACTGCGCCTCCGGATGGCCCTGCAGCGCGGCCTTGCGGCACCACAGGACGGCGGCGTTCTGGTCCCGACCGACTCCGCGGCCGGTTCCGTACATCACGCCGAGCATATAGGCGGCTTCCGGCTGGCCCTGATCGGCGGCCTGCTGGAACCACGACACGGCCGCGACGTCATCGCGGGGCACGATGCGGCCCTGGGCGTACGAGAGGCCGAGGCGGCACTGGGACAGGGCGTGCCCCTGCTGGGCGGCCTTCCGGTACCAGCCCAGCGCGGCGTCGGGATCGGCCTGGCCGCCGACCTGTCCATGCTCGCGGCAGAACGCCAGGGCGAACTGGGCGGCTGCCTGGCCCTGCTCGGCCCGGACGCGGAGATCGTCCGCGGCCCCCTCACGCGCCCGGGAAACCTGCGCCGGTTCGTTGGTCACGGGCTCTGCCTCCAGCCTGCCGGCACACACCACGTGCAAAGAGTCTACCCGATGCCCTGCCTGGGGACTTCCGGCGGAGGAGTCCCTCCTCGAGGGCGCCTGATGGCCCCGGTCGGGGGCGGACGCGGCGCCCGGCCGGGCGCCTCGGCAGAGAAGGCGCGAAGAAACGGAGAAAAACGTGCTACCCTAGTCGGGAGCGTGCGCGACCAAGCGACGAGAGCCTGTGCAGTTACGCACAGCTCGCGTGCCCTCACCGTCTCTATCGTGTCGACGAAGAGTGGTGCAGCATCGAAGGCGGTCGCACGAGGAGACGACATGGCGAGTGCAAGCGGGACGATCAAGCGGAAGGTCAGCGACAAGGGCTTCGGGTTCATCGCCGCCGGCGACGGGAAGGAGTATTTCTTCCACCAGTCGGCGTGCACGCAGACGCCTTTCGACGCGCTTCGCGAAGGCGATGCGGTGACGTTCGAGACCAGCCAGGGCCCGAAGGGCCCGCGGGCCGAGAACGTCCGCCCGGCGTAGGCACCCCGCCCGCGATCCTGCCCGTCGACGCGCCCGCCTCCGGCGGGCGTGTCGGCGTGCGTACGCACCTACCGGTAGTCCACCCTGTAAACCCTCGCGCTCTGCGCCGGGATCTCTCCTTTGAGCCTGAGTGCGTCGGACGGGCCTGCGAGCCGGCCTGGCGCCGGTTCGCCGGCTGTGATCTCGCGGACCAGCGCCGCGGCGCGGGCCAGCGGCAGTTCGAGCGCCACGCGGGCCGCCTGCGGCCCATGGTTGAACAGGAACACCAGTTCGCCGTCGCGCGCCGCCATGCGGCGGATCTCGACGAAGCTCGACGCCTCGAGCGCGGGCCGCTCGAGGCCCGCCCACTCAGCCAGGATGTCGCCGAGGGGGTTCATCGCCACCGGGTCGAGGGCGTTGCTCTCGCCGGCAAAGGTCCCGAGGACGATCGCGCGGCCCTTCCCGACGGCGCGTTCGAAGGCCGCCGGCGCACCGTCGTCGAACGCCGCCACGGCCGATGCCGACGCGTCCTGCACGGCGAACCGCTCGGCGACGGCCGTGCCGGGGAAGGCGCGCGATCCCCATCGGACCTGCACCTGCTTCACGGGCAGCACTTCCGACTCGCGCACGCCGAGCATCCGGTCCCAGCCGAACGCGGGCAGCACGGGTGCGGCGCGCCCGCGCTCGTCCTGCCAGCCGGGCCTCGCCTCGATGAAGAGGCGCCCGCCGTTCCGGGCGTAGGCTTCCAGCGCGCCGGCCATCTCCGCGGTCATGAGGATCGGGCAGGGCACGATCACGAGGGCGTAGCTCGCCAGCCCGGCCGGGCTCAGTTCGCGCGCGCTGGGGAAGTCGACCGGGATGTTCCGCTCGAAGAACATCCGGTGGTAGCCGGCCACGGCGCGGTGCATCGAGCGCCGGTCGCCGTACGCCTGTTCGCCGCCGAGGAGCGGCACGAGCGGGTTGAAGACGACGGCGACGCGCGGCTGCACGGGACTGGCCGCCAGAATCAAATCGGCGTTCGCCGCGATCGCGCGCGCCGCCGCGCCTGCCCGGCGGCTGCGCTCGGTCAGCGATCCGTCCAGGTTGACCAGGCCGTAGCCGCCCGCTTCGTATCCCGTGCTCATCGGATAGTACGCGTAGAAGCTGATCGACTTCGCCCCGCGCGCGACGGCGCTCCACGCGTAGATCTCCAGGTCGCTCGGGGTGATGGGGCTGCCGGTGACGATGCCGTGGACGCCGTAGCCGGCCTGCAGCTCGCCGATGTAGAAGCCGCGGCCGCCGGTGACGGCCCGCGCCATGTCGAACACCAGCGCCCGCCGCTCCAGCGGGAAGTCCCGGTCCGGCGACGTGAGCTTCGGGTAGAAGCTCGTCCCGAAGTAGTCGACCGACGACTTCATGAGGTAGTCGTCGGAGGCATCCATGCTGTCGGCGAGCGTCCGGAACACGGGCGAGGGGTTGGGGGCGTGGCTCGTCACGGGGTGCGACGCGTCGACGGCCCGCACGGCGTCGGCCCGCGACCGCAGATCGGCGGCGATCTTGTCGCCGATGAACACGCGCCAGTCCATGAAGTCCGCGTAGGTCAGGATCGTCCCGAAGCGCGGCGGCTCCACCTGGTCCCAGGCGGTGAAGGTCCGGTACCAGGCCGCGTTCAGCCGCTCGATGGTGCCGTGCCTGGCCTTCAGCCACTCGCGGAAGCGCGCGACGGTGTGCGGGCAGTAGCAGAACTGCGCGTTGGGCACGTAGGCGGGCTGGGCCCAGTTCATCACCGCCGGCTCGCTCCACAGGTCGTAGGCGTAGAGCGCCGGGCTGGCAGACGCACGGCGCGCGATCGCCTCGAAGAAGCGCACGACGGCGCGCCGGACGCCCGGGTGGTCGAAGCAGAACCCGGGTGCCGCCTGCGGCTTGATGGCCGTGCCGCCCTGCGAGACGAAGTGGCCGTCGGGGTACCGGACGCCGATCCACTCGGGGGCCGAGTCCACGTACACCTGGACGATGACTCTCAGGCCCGCGTCCTCGGCAAGCTTCAGCACGAGGTCGAGCTGGTCGAACCGGTACTCCCCTTCCCGGGGCTCGGCGGCGCTCCACTCGACCCACGTGCGGACGGTGTTGAACCCGAGCGCCTTCATCGCCGCAAGATCGTTGCGCCACGCGCGCTCGGACTCCGGCCCGACCGGCTCCAGCATGGGCGCGCGCGCGGTTCCGCCGCCGTACCAGACGGCGACAGGGAAGAACGGAGGCGCGGCGGCCAGCAGCCAGCCGCCCCCGAACAGGGCGGCCAGGAGGCCGGCCGGCAGGATGCGGCGCATCACCTGTCCCCTCCTTCGCGCAAGAGATCGTCGACGCGGACGAACCGGTAGCGCCGGCGGGCCAGCTCGTCGAGCAGCTCGCCGACGCGCGCGTGCATCTTGTCGGCGCGTCCGGGCCCGGCGCCGATGTGCAGCAGCAGGATGAACCCGTCCAGGCCGTCGGGACCCGCCCGCTCGCGCTCCAGTACGCTGTCGACGATGCGCTGGGACGAAACGAAGTTCGGGTCGTCCTCTCCCGTGTAGTCCGCGTTCGACCGTGTGCCCGGCGTGAAGGTCACGAGCGTCAGCCCCAGGCGGCTGCTCCACGCCGCGATGTCGGCGTTGTACCACTCGTAGGCGGGCATCCAGTACCGGACCGCGGATCGAGGCACGCCCGCGCTCTCGATCTCGCGGAGGTTGTCGTCCAGGTCGCGCGCGAACGCCTCCGGCGTCACCAGCGTCGGCTTGTCCGGGCCCCAATCGCAGTAGAGCAGGTGCTTGTCCGAATGCGGGCCGAGGTAGTGCCCCTCCCGCACGATGCGGGCGATGAGCGGGGCGAAGTCGGGCGTCCGGAGGAAGCCGCCCGTGAGGAAGAAGGAGGCGCGCACGCTGCGGCTCGCGAGGGCGTCGAGGATGGCCGGCCCGCCTTCCGCAAACTCGTGCCCCGTGAACACGAGCGCGATGCGCCGCTCGCCGACCGGCCCGCGCACGATGCCGCCGTCGCGTCGCTCGGCGCCTCTCTGCGCGCTTCCGGCCGCGACGGCCGCTCCGATCACCGCGGCTGCGACCAGGACACCCCCGACCGCGCGCCCGCCCATGTCAGGCCGCCGCGCTCGCGCCCGGGCCCGCTCGCGGCGGCTCCGGGCGATCCAGGTCCTGGTCCTGCCATGACGCCGGGTCGTCGAGGGACTCCAGGTGCGTGAAGACGGTCACGTTGGGGACGGCTGTCCGGATGCGGGCTTCGATGTCCTCCAGCAGCTTGTGCCCCTTGTGGACGCTCCACGCCCCCGGCACCAGCACATGGAAGGACACGAACCGCCTGACGCCCGACACGCGCGTCCGCAGCGCGTGGTACTCGATGCCGTCGCGGGAGTGCTCGTCGAGCGCCTCCTTGACGGCCGCCAGCTCGCCGGCGGGCAGCGCCGCGTCCATCAGCCCATGGGCCGACTTCCACACGATGCCCCATCCGATCCTGACGATGTTGGCGGCCACGGCCAGGGCGAGGATCGGGTCGAGGGCCAGCCAGCCGGTCGCCGACACGGCGAACACGCCGGCGATGACGCCCGCCGACGTCCAGACGTCCGTCATGAGATGCTTCGAGTCGGCGTCGAGCGTGATCGAGGCGTGGCGCGCGGCGGCGCGGCGAAGCACGAGCGCCACGGCGAGATTGACGGCCGTCGCCGCCGCCGACACGGCCAGCCCGAGGCCGACTTGTTCGATGGGCTGCGGCGTCAGCAGCCGGCGGGCGGCGGCCACGGCGATGCCCCCGGCGGCAAACAGGATGAGCGCCCCTTCGGCGCCGCTCGAGAAGTACTCGGCCTTGCTGTGGCCGTAGGCATGCTCTTCGTCGGCCGGCCGCGCGGCGACGATCAGCATGGCGAGCGCGACGACGGCGCCCGCCAGGTTGACGATCGACTCGACGGCGTCGGACAGGAGTCCGACGGACCCGGTCAGGACGTACGCCAGCGTCTTGAGGGTGATCGTGGCGATGGCGGCGGCAATCGAGAGCCAGGCGTAGCGCCTGAGGTCCGGCAGGCCCACGAACCACAGGATACCCGACCGGCGCGGCAGGCCGCCAGCGCGCGGCCGAGAGGCGCGTCGGGAGGGAGCGCCGGCCCGCCCGGGGCTCCGGGCGAGGGCGGCCTACAGCAGCTTCGCGGCCATCTCGGCGATCCGCGACCGCACCACGTCGTGCATGCTCAGGTGCGCGAAGTTCGGCTGGCCCTTGAACCGCTCCACGACCTGGACCAGGCCGTTCGAGAGCGCGTTGATCTCGGCCCGGTCGATCTGGTCAGGGTCGCCCGTCAGGATGACCCGGGAGCCCTCCCCCGCCCGCGTGAGCACCAGCTTCATGTCTTCCTGCGTCAGGTTCTGCCCGTCGTCCACGATGATGGCGGCGTCGTGGATGGAGCGCCCGCGCAGGTAGTTGATCGGCGCGATTTCAAGCAGGTTCGACTGCAGCAGGTTCTCGACGGTCGGGTGCGGCGCGTCCCTCCGCTCGCCGTGGTGATCCGCCACCTGGTTGCTGAAGCGCGTGCTGCCGTGCAGGCGCCGCATCACGAAGTCGAGGTTGTCGATCACGGGCTTCGCCCACGGGGCCATCTTCTCGCCGAGGTCCCCCGGCAGGAACCCCAGCTCGCGCCCCGCTTCGGCGTTCAGGCGGTACACCTCGATCCGCGAGACCCTGCCGCTGCGGAGCATCTCGTACGCCGCGAGCAGGGCGATCAGGGTCTTGCCGGTGCCGGCGATGCCCACGAGGCTGACGATGAGCGACTGGTCGTCGAGGATCAGATCGCGCGCGCAGGCCTGCTCCGGGGTGCAGGGGCCGAAGCGCTCGCCGGGCTTGGTGTTGACGCGGCGGAGGTAGCCGGACCCGTCGTGGCTCTTGTAGATGCCCCAGGCGGTCTTGCCGTTGCCCGACACGTGCAGCTCGCAGCACTGGTTGGCCAGGAGCCGGGTCACGTCGCAGAGCGTGCCGAGAGCGTCAGCCGGCAGGCGCTGCTCGTGGTGGAGCGTCGAGAGCAGCCCGGCGTGCTCCTGCGGGACGTCGATGCGCACGCGTCCCGAGTAGAACTTCTCGGGCGACGCCACCGGCCGGTCGCTCCAGTAGTCCTCGGCGCTCACCGACCGCGCCCGCGCCTTGCAGCGCATCGCGGCGTCGCGCGTCACGAGGATGACCGCCTCGGCCGGGTGCCGCTGCTGGTATTCGTCGGCCAGCAGGATGATGGCATCGTCGGCGTAGCCCGGGTTGAACCCCGGCCAGGCGCGCGTCAGGTCGAGCGTCCCGCTGTGGAACTTGAGCAGCCCGCCGTTCAGCGGGATGCCCGAGCGGAGCTGGTCCGGCGGCGCGGCGCTCTGGATCTCGTCCAGGAACTTGATCGTGTTGCGCGCGGTGTAGCCCACGCCGTTCGCGGAGGTCCGCTTGCGATCCAGCTCCTGGAGGACCGGGAACGGCACGAGGACGGTGTTGTGCGACGTGAGGTTCTGGAGCGCGTCCGGAGCAGAAACGAGGATGCTGGTGTCGACGACGTAGGTCTTCCGGGATGATCCTGCGTCCGATGTCGCCATCCGGGCCTCCTGGGGCCGGGACGCGGCGCCGCGGCGCGGACGCGCCTTCGCCGCCGGGGCGAGGACGACCGGCCGCCGAGCCCGTTCCGGCTCTGGACCTGGAGGCTCCCGCGCTGGGATGCGGACGCCGCCTGGACTGCCGTGCGGACATCATAACGCCGAACGCCGGCGGCCGCGCAACAAGTATCGCGGCGAACGAGGTAGACTACGCGCCAGCGGGCCGGGCCGCCGCCCGGCCGCGTGAGCCTCGGGAGGAGGTTCGCATGGACACCGTCCTCTTGGCCCGATGGCAGTTCGCCATCACGTCGGTCTATCACTTCTTCTTCGTCCCGCTGACCCTCGGGCTCGTCTGGCTGGTCGCGGGCATGCACACCGCCTGGGTCGTCACGGGCCGCGACGTCTGGAAGCGGCTGACGAAGTTCTGGGGAAGGCTCTTCCTCATCAACTTCGCCATGGGCGTGGCGACCGGCATCGTCATGGAGTTCCAGTTCGGGATGAACTGGGCCGAGTACTCGCGCTTCGTCGGCGACGTCTTCGGCGCCCCCCTTGCCATCGAGGCGCTGCTGGCGTTCTTCCTCGAGTCGACCTTCCTCGGGCTGTGGGTCTTCGGATGGGACAGGCTGCCGAAGAAGGTCCACCTGGCGTGCATCTGGGTGGTCGCCGTCGGATCGAACCTGTCGGCCCTGTGGATCCTCATCGCCAATTCGTTCATGCAGCAGCCGGTCGGGTACGTCCTCAACAACGGCCGCGCCGAGATGCGGGACTTCGCGGCGCTGGTCTTCAACCCGCACGTGCTGGTGCAGTTCCCGCACGTCATCACCGGCTCGATGGCGCTGGCCGGGTTCTTCGTGCTGGGGATCAGCGCCTGGCAGATCCGCCGGTCGCCCGACGAGGACAACCGCGACGCCTTCCGGCGGTCGTTCCGGATCGGCGCCGTCTACGCCCTCGTCGCTTCGCTGGCGGTGGCTGCCGTCGGCCACAGCCAGGCCCAGCACATGGTCCGCGTCCAGCCGATGAAGATGGCGGCGGCCGAAGCGCTCTGGGAGAGCGCGGACCCGGCTCCCCTGTCGCTGTTCACGTGGGGCAACGAGCCCGAGCGGCGCGACGTGTGGGCGATCAAGGCGCCCAGCCTGCTGAGCTTCCTCGCGTACAACCGCTTCCACGGCGAGGTGAAGGGCATCAAGAACGTGCAGGCGGACTACGAGCGCCGGTACGGACCCGGCGACTACGCGCCGCCGATCATGTGGACGTACTGGACCTTCCGCGCCATGGTGGGCGCCGGGACGCTGATGGTGCTGCTGGCGGCCTGGGCCGTGCTCGCGGTGCGGCGGAACCGCATCGACGCCAGCCCGCGGCTGCTCGCGCTGCTCGTGCCGGCCATCGCGCTGCCCTACCTCGCCCACAGCACGGGCTGGATATTCACCGAGATCGGCCGGGCGCCGTGGATCGTCTTCGGCCTCTACCGGATCTCGGACGGCGTGTCGAAGGCCGTCACCGCCGGCGAGCTCTGGCTCTCGCTGGCGGGGTTCACGCTGCTGTACGCCGCGCTCATGGCCGTCGACGTGTACCTCCTCGCGAAGTACGCGAGAGCGGGCGTCGGCGGAAAGGGGCCCGCGGCCGGCGACCACGCGGCCGCCGCGCGCGCGTAGGGGGAGGCACCGCCATGGATCTCAACACGCTCTGGTTCATCCTGATCGGCGTGCTCTTCACCGGGTTCTTCATTCTCGAAGGCTTCGACTACGGCGTCGGCATGCTGCTGCCGCTGGGCTTCACCGACGCCGAGCGACGGAGGATCCTCAACACGATCGGGCCCGTCTGGGACGGCAACGAGGTGTGGGTGCTGACCGCTGGCGGCGCGATCTTCGCGGCCTTCCCGCATTGGTACGCCACCTTGTTCAGCGGCTTCTACCTCGCGCTGTTCCTGCTGCTCGTGGCCCTGATCGTGCGCGCCGTGGCCTTCGAGTTCCGCAGCAAGGACCGCAGCCCGGCCTGGCGCCGGACGTGGGACACGATGATCGTGATCGGGTCGGCCGTCCCCGCCCTGCTCTGGGGGGTCGCCCTCGGCAACATCCTGAAGGGGGTGCCCATCGATGCGGCCAGGACGTACGCGGGCGGCTTCTTCAACCTGCTCAACCCGTACGCGCTCCTGACCGGCCTGACGATGCTGGCGGCCTTCACGGCGCACGGCGCGATCTTCCTGCACCTCAAGAGCACGGATCCCATCAAGGCGAGGGCGATGGACGCCATCAGGATAGCCGGGCCGCTGGCCACCCTGTTCATCGGGCTCTTCGCCGTCGCCACCTACGCCTGGACGGACGCGTTCAGCCGGCTCGGCCTCGCCGCGGGCGCGGTCCCGCTGCTGGCTGTCGCCGCCATGCTCGGGGCCGGCGCCTTCGTGCGCGCCCGGCGCGCGGGATGGGCCTTCACGATGACCTGCCTCGCCATCGCGCTTGCCACCGCGACGATCTTTATGTCGCTGTACCCGCGGGTAATGGTGTCGAGCCTCGACCCGGCGTTCAGCCTGACGGTCTACAACGCCTCCTCGTCGCCGTACACGCTGAAGGTGATGAGCGTCGTCGCGCTGATTTTCGTGCCGGTCGTCATCGCCTACCAGGGATGGACGTACTGGGTGTTCCGGCACCGCGTCGGGCCGGACACCAGGCTGGAGTACTGACCCGCGCGTGCTGACAGCCAGGGCCCGTCGCCGAACGGCCGCATCCGTCGCCTGCGGGACGCTGGCCGGCGCCCTCGCCGCGGCCTTCTTCGTCCGGCTCGCCTGGGCCGTGGACGCCGCCTTCATCGGCGGCAGCCCGCTCGGCAGCCTGGCGCCCGAGCTTGCCGGGCTCGCCCTCCTCGCGCTGGGCCGGGCCGCCGCCGCGTGGGCGGCCGAGGTCTGCGCCAACGCCGCCGCCAGCGACGCGAAAGCCGCGGCCCGTGACCGCCTCGTGCGGGCCTTGATTCGGCGCGGGCCGGGCGGCCTCGCCGCCGAGCGCACGGGCGAGCTGGCCCGCACGCTGGTGGGCGGCGTCGAGTCGATCGAGGCCTACGCCGGCCAGTACCTGCCGCAGGCCGCCCTTGCCGCCGCGGTGCCGCTCCTCGTCTTCGTCGCGGTCTTCGCCCTCGACCCGCTGTCGGCGCTCGTGCTCGCCGTCACCGGGCCGCTCATCCCGCTCTTCACCTGGCTCATCGGCGGGGCGGCGCGGGCGCGCACACGCCGCCAGTTCGTCACCCTCTCGCGGCTGAGCGCACGCTTCCTCGACGGCGTGCGGGCCCTGCCCGTCCTCAAGGCGTTCGGGTGCGCCGATCGGGAAGCCGCCGTGATCGCGCGGGCGAGCGATCGTTTTCGCGCCGTCACGATGTCGGTGCTGCGCGTCACCTTCCTGTCGGCGCTGACGCTCGAACTGCTCGCCACGATCGGCGTCGCCATCGTCGCCGTCGAGGTCGGCCTGCGCCTCCTCTATGCCCGCCTGGCCTTCCGGGACGCGTTCGCCGTCCTGCTGCTCGCGCCCGAGTTCTACCGGCCGCTGCGGAACCTCGGCGCCGCGTTTCACGCGGGGCTCGCGGGGCGGGAAGCCCTGGCGCGCGTCCGTGAGATCGAAGGCCCGGAGGCGCCGGGCCCGGAGCCGCGGCTGGAGCCGAGGCCGGAGCCGATCGTCGCGTCGCGTGCGCGGGCGATGCGCGCGCCCCGGCCGGCCCCTGCGCACCCCGCTGCCGGCCGGCCGCCGCGGCGCGACGCCAACGGCGCAGCTGGTTCGCCCCCGGCCATCTCGTTCCGCCGGGTGGCGTTCTCGTACCCCGGCGCCGGCTGGCCGGCCGTGGCTGGCATCGACCTCGAGATCCCGGCGGGCCGGACCCTGGCGCTCGTTGGCCCGAGCGGGTCTGGCAAGACCACGGTGGCCGGGCTCCTGCTGCGCTTCCTCGAGCCTGACGCGGGCCAGATCCTGGCCGACGGGGTGCCGCTGCGGGCCTGGGCCCGTGACGAGTGGCTGGAGCAGGTGGCCTGGGTCCCGCAGCAGCCGCACGTGTTCCACGGGACGATCCGGGACAACCTGCGTCTCGCGCGCCCGGATGCCGGCGACGGGGCGCTTGCCGAGGCGCTCGAGCGGGCGCGCGCCGATGTCTTCGTGCGCGGGCTGCCGGCCGGACTGGACACGCCGGTCGGGGAGCGGGGCCAGCGGCTGTCGGGCGGCGAAGCCCAGCGCATCGCGCTTGCGCGCGCCTTCCTGAAGGACGCGCCGATCCTGGTCCTGGACGAGCCGACGGCCCATCTCGACCCCGGTCACGAGGCGGCGATCCGCGCGTCCATGATCGAACTGCGGCAAGGGCGGACCGTGCTGCTCATCGCCCACCGCCTGACGACGGTGGCCGACGCCGACACGGTCGCCGTGCTGGCGGGCGGCCGGCTGGTCGAAGCCGGCACCCGCGAGTCGCTGCTGGCGTCGGGCGGCCGCTACGCCGCGATGCTCGCGGCGTACGGAGGGGCGGCGTGAGCCGGCCGTGGCGGTTCGTCGCGGCGCTTGCCCGGCCGATGGCCTGGCCGTTTGCCGCGGCGGCGGCGCTGCAGTCCGCCACCATCGCCTGCGGCATCGGCCTGATGGGCGTCTCGGCCTGGCTGATTGCGACCGCCGGCCTCCATCCGTCCATCGCCGTGCTGGGCGTGGCGATTGTCGGCGTCCGGTTCTTCGGCATCGCCCGGGGTCTGCTGCGGTATCTGGAGCGCCTGGCCTCGCACGGGGCCACGCTGTCGCTCCTTTCGAGGCTGCGCGTGACGATCTACCGCGCGCTGGTGCCGCGCTCGCCGTCCGGGCTGCTGGACGAGCGAAGCGGCGACCTCGTCACCCGGCTCGTCGACGACGTCGAGACCCTGGATGCCGTCTGCGTGAGGATCGCCGGGCCCTCGGCTGCCGCCGCGCTCGTTGCGGCGCTCGTCGTCGCGGTGCTCGCGCCCCGCGGCCTGGCGCTCGCCGGCGCCGCCGTCGCGGGCCTCGCCGTTGCCGGCGTGCTGGCGCCGGCGCTGGCGCGGCGCCTGGGCGCGCGCGCGGGCGCACGGAGCGTCGCGCTGCGGGCCGACGTGGCCGCCCGCGCGGTGGACGCTGTGCAGGGAATCGGAGACCTGCTGGCCTTCGGCCGCGGCGAAGCGTTCCGCGCGGACCTCGAGGGCCGCACCCGCGATCTCGGGCGCGCCCAGGCGCGGACCGCCCGCGTCGCAGCGGCCGCGTCGGCGCTGGTGGCGCTTGCAGGCGACGCCGCCGCCCTCGCCGTTCTTGCGCTCGCGGTGCCGTTGGTTCGGGCCGGCGTCCTGGACGGCGTGCAGCTCCCGGTCGCCATGCTCGTCACGCTGGCGGCGTTCGAAGCCGCCCCGCCGCTGGCCGCGGCGTGGGCGCACCTGGGCGCGACGCGGGCCGCGGCGGTCCGGATCGAGTCCCTGGTGGGAGGCGCGCCCGCTGTCGGCGAGCCGGCAAGCCCGCTGCCGGCCCCGGAGGGGCGCACCGTCGACGTGCGCGGCCTGACGTACCGCCATCCGGCCGCCGGCCGCGACGCGCTGCGCGAGGTCAGCCTCAGTCTGCGCCCCGGGCGCCTCGTGGCCGTGGTGGGGCCGAGCGGCGCGGGCAAGACGACCCTCGCAGGCGTGCTGCTTCGCTTCCACGACGCGCCGCCCGGAACGGTGCTGCTCGACGGGCGCGACGTCCGGGACTACCGGGCGGACGATGTGCGCGGATGCTTCGCGTACGCCGATCAGCGCGCGAGCATCCTGACGGGCACGATCCGCGAGAACCTCCTCCTCGGCGCAGCGCCGTCCGCGGACGGCGCGCCGCCTGGATCTGACGGCCTTGCGGGCGCCGTCGAGCTGGCGGGGCTCGGCGGCCTCGTGCGGAGGCTGCCAGACGGGCTGGACACGTGGATCGGCGAGCAGGGGCAGCGGCTGTCCGGGGGCGAACGCCAGCGCCTGGCGCTCGCGCGCGCCGCGCTCAGGGCGGCGCCGTTTCTCATCCTGGACGAGCCGGGCGCGCATCTCGATCCGGCGGCGCTCCGCCGCGCCGACGAGGCGCTGCGCCTGCTGGCGCGCGACCGCGGCGTGCTGCTCGTGACGCACCGCACGATCGGGCTGGAGGGCGCGTCGGAGATCGTCGTCCTGCACGAGGGCGCGGTGATCCAGCGCGGGACCTTTTCCGAGCTGCGGCGGCAGGACGGCTGGTTCCGCCGGATGCACGAGCTGCAGCGCGCCGCCGCCGCGATCGAGGAGCCCGCCGCCCAAGCGCGCTAGAATGGGCCGACGGGATCGCCGTTCGTCACCGAGAGGAGCCTGGCATGGGGATCATGGATTTCATCAAGGGCGAGTTCATCGACATCATCGAGTGGACCGACGACTCGCGCGACACGCTGTCCTACCGCTTCCCCGACGAGGACAAGGCCATCAAGCAGGGCGCGCAGCTCATCGTCCGCGAGTCGCAGGTTGCGCAGTTCGTCTACCTCGGCGAATTCGGCGACACGTTCGGGCCGGGCAAGCACTCGCTGACGACGGACAACATCCCGGTGCTGACGAGGCTGAAGTCCTGGAAGTACGGCTTCAACTCTCCTTTCAAGGCCGACGTCTACTACATCGCCACGCGGCTGTTCACCGGCAACAAGTGGGGCACGGCGAACCCCGTGATGGCCCGGGACGACGACTTCGGGATCGTGAGGCTGCGGGCCTTCGGCATCTTCGACTTCAAGATCGTCGAGCCGAGGCTCTTCTTGAGGGAAGTGGCAGGCTCGGACCAGCACTTCCGCCTCGACGAGTTCGCCGACACGATGCGCTCGCGCATGGTGAGCGTGTTCAGCGAGGCGCTGGCGGCATCCCGCGTTCCCGTGCTGGACGTCGCGACGAGGTACTCCGAGCTCGGCGAGGCGCTGCTGCCCATCATCAACCCCTCGGTCGGATCGAAGTACGGCCTCGAGGTCACCAGTTTCATCGTCGAGAACGTGTCGGTGCCGCCGGAGGTCGAGGAGGCCATCGACAAGCGGTCGAGCATGGCCGCCATCGGCAACCTGAACGACTTCGTGAAGTACCAGATGGCCAAGGGCATGCAGGAGGGCGGGTCGGGGGCCGGCGGCACGGCCGCCGAGCTGGCCGTCGGGTTCGGCATGGCGCAGCAGATGCTGCAGCAGGGGCTGATGAACCCGCAGGCCCAGGCGGCCATGACCGCCGGCGGCGCCGCGGGCGCGGCGGGAACCGCCGCGCCGGCCGTCGAACTGCTCGCGCCCGCCGACGTCGCGAAGCGGCTCGGCGTGCCCGAGGCCGACGTGATGGCCATCATCACGGCGGGCGAATTGAAGGCCAAGAAGATCGGCGCGAGCTACCGCGTGACGAAGGCGGCGCTCGACGCGTACCTCGCGCAGTGAGCGGTGCAGCGGCCGGAGGCTGAGCCGCCCGCGTCGGCGGGAGGCGACACGAGGGAGCCCCGGGCCTCGGCCCCGGGGGAGGACGCCGTGCCGGAGATCACCGCCCTTGACAAGCACGCCTGCCCGGCCTGCGGCGCGCAGGCGGAGTGGAACCCGGGGAAGCGCAAGCTCGTCTGCCCGTTCTGCGGCACCGAGTCGGAGTACAGCTTCGACACCGACCGGTCCAAGGTCAGGGAACTCGACTTGCTGCAGGCCCTGCGCGACCTGCCGGACGAAGCGCGCGGCTGGAAGGCCGAGCGCCGTGCCGTGCAGTGCCGGAGCTGCAGGGCCGTCATGGTGTACGACCCCGAGCGTGTCGGCCAGAACTGCGAGTTCTGCGGATCGCCGGCGCTCGTCGACTACGAGGAAATCCAGTCGCCCATCCGGCCCCAGGGCGTGCTGCCCTTCAGGGTCTCGCAGAGCCAGGTGCGGGACGCGATCCGCCGCTGGTACGCGAGCAAGTGGTTCGCCCCGGGCGCGCTGAAGAAGCGGGCGCTCGTCGATCAGCTCAAGAGCCTCTACGTGCCGTACTGGACCTTCGACGCGCAGGTCCGCTGCCGCTGGACCGCCGAGGCCGGCCACTATTACTACGTCAACGAGGAGCGCCGCGACGGCCAGGGGCGCGCGCGCGTCGAGCGGGTGAGAAAGGTGCGGTGGGAGCCCGCCGCCGGCGCCATCGACCACTTCTTCGACGACGAGGCCGTGTCGGGGACCGCCGGCGTGGACCCCGGCCTCCTGCGCGGCGTCGAGCCGTTCCCCACGGCCGAGGTCGTGCCGTACGACACGGGCTACCTCTCGGGGCACGTGGTCGAGCACTACCAGGTCGCACTCGCCGAGGCGGCCGCGCGCGGGCGGGAGGCCATGGAGGCGCAGCTGCGGGTGCTGTGCGGCCAGCGCGTGCCCGGCGACACCTACCGGAACCTGCGGATTGAACCGGAGTACTCGGGCCAGACGTTCAAGCACATCCTGGTGCCCGTCTGGCTGCTGACGTATACGTTCGGCGCGAAGACGTACCAGGTGGTGGCGAACGGATGCACGGGCGTCCTCGCCGGCCGCTATCCGAAGAGCCCGTGGAAGATCCTCCTGGTGGTCCTGCTGGCGGTGGTCGCCGTGGCGATCGCGGCGCTCGCGCAGCAGTGAGCGCGGGCGCCAGGCCCACGGGGCGCCCGCCGGGCCCGCATCCGCGCGCGCCCGATCGGGCGGCCGCCCGCGCGGATGCCGCCGCAAAGCCCGTTGCCCGGGCGCGGCGGCTGGACTAGGCTGTCGTGCGGAACGCCGGGCGCCTCCCGGCCGCGCGCATCGAGGTCACGGGCATGAAGCAGAACTTTCACCTCGGCATCATGGGGAACCTCTTCTCGGGCAAGACCACCCTGGTGCAGGCGCTGGCACGCGACCCGTACAAGAGGGACTTCGAGGCGCTCGTCGGCGGCGCCGAGCTGCACGCGTTCTCGGAGCGCGTCGAGAAGGGCTCGATCGTCGACGAGTGCCTGGCCCTCTTCTACCGCGACCGCGTCGCCAACGTCTTCCCGACCGAGGTGGCCTTCCTCCAGATGCGGACGCTGCAGCAGCGGGAGATCCGCCACCTGCTGACGCGCGAGAGCCCCCGCGGCGTGGTCATCGTCGAGGACCGCCCGTTCATGGACGGCCCGGAGGTCTTCGTCGCCCGCATGATCGAGTCCGGCGAGATGCCGCCGGCGCATGCCCGGCTGTACCGCGCGCTCTTCCAGCAGACGCTGCGCAACGAGCACATCCGCCTGCCCGACCTCATGGTGTACCTGCGGACCGAGCCAGCCGTGCTCGAGGAACGGCGGGCGAAGCGCGCCGCCGAGGGCGACGACTACGCGGCGACCATCCAGGCCGACTACCTGCGGCAGATCCACGAACACTACGAGGCGATCGCCACCACCTGGAAGCGGACGCTGCTCCGCTATCAGGAGTACGCGACCGTGCCGCCGGATGCGGATCTCATCACGCTGCCGGCCGAGATCGACATGAACGAGCACCCGGACTACGTCCACGTCGCGGCCGCCACGATCCGCGAGAAGGTCCGCCGCATGATCGCCGCGCGCCAGCGGGGCCTATAGCGACAGCACGTACTCCCGCGCCGCGCGGATGTCCGCCACGCGCTGGTCGCCGGCTTCCCGCTCGATGCAGAGGTCGCCCGTGAAGCCGACGTCGCCGAGCGTCGCGAAGAACGCCTTCCAGTCCACCTCGCCCGTGCCGAGGCGCACTTCCGCGCCCCACGTGCCGGGGGTCTTCGTGCGGGTGGCGTCCTTCAGATGGCACTGCCTGAGCCAGGGCGCAAGCGTGCGCAGCGCGGCCACCGGATCGCCCTTGTCATAGAGGATCATGTTGGCCGGGTCGAAGTTCACGCCGACGTTCTTCCGATCCAGTTTCGTGAGAAACGCCGCCAACGTCGTCGCCTCTTCCTGGCCGGTCTCGAAGGCAATCGCCATCTGCTTGCCGGCGAAGAGTTCCGCGATCTGGTGGAGGCGGTCCACCAGCTTCGCGAACGACGGGTCGCTCTCCTCGTGGGGCAGGAATCCGGCGTGGAACGTCACGAGCTTCAGGCCCATCGCCTGCGCCAGGTCCGCGTCGGCCTGGATGTTGGCCCAGGTCTGCGGCCAGGTCGCGTCGGGGACCACGCCGCCGGTCGCCTTGATGGTCTCCAGCGTCGTGTAGTCCTCGCCGACCGTCCCGAGCATGCCGGAAACGCAGGTAATGTCGTGGGCGGCGCTGCGCGCCGTGAAGTCGCTCCAGCCGCCCTTCGCGTTCTCCCGGATCGGGTCAAGGGCGATCTGCACGCGCGTCAGCCCGGTCTCGGCGAGCTTCGCGAACAGATCGTCGGCCGACTCCGGCTGCAGCGACCAGCTGCAGACGCCCAAGCGGCGCGCGAGCGGGTTCTCGGCCTGCTGCTCAACCGGCGCCGGGGCGGGCTGGGCCTGCCGCCGGCAGCCGGCGGCGGCGCCCAGCGCGCCGGCCAGCGAGAGTTTCAGGAAATCTCGGCGGGTCGCGTCGTTGACCATCTGCGGGCCTCCTTTGCGGGGCGCCCTCTATCTTACTCCGCCCCTGTCGTGTCGGGGTCAGATCCAGGATTGCGGGGTCAGAGCCGTTCGTTCGCACCCCGACCGGGGGCAACCCAAGAACGAGTCGCGCGGGTTTCGCTCCTGTGCTGGGCCGCTCCAACCCGAATAGGGCCCCACTGCATTCCCAGCACTGCCGCCGGGCCGAATGGCAGCAGGAACTGCAACGAACTGGCTGGCAGCCCCCGAAATACCCCGGATTTCCTTGCGAGCCACCTGGACCGCGGGTTGCAACTGGACGCTCGCATGGCCCGTCCTCTCCGCCTCTGCTTCGCCGGCGCCTGCTACCACGTCATGGCGCGCGGAAATGCCAAGTCGCCGATCTTCCTTGACACCGACGACTACCGGAAATCCCTGGAAATCCTCGAAGAGACGGCCCGGCGTTACTCGCTGGTAATCTACGCCTACTGCCTGATGCCCAACCACTACCATCTCGTTCTTCAGACACGAGACGGCAACCTGTCGGCGGCAATCCAGTACCTGAATGCGGTGTACTCACAGTGGTGGAACCGGCGCCACGGCCGGTGCGGCCATGTGTTCCAGGGACGATTCAAGGCTCAATTGGTGCAACGCGAACAGTATCTGGTTGCCGCTTGCCTTTACGTACTCAAGAACCCCGTCAGGGCGGGGATTGTCGACCGCCCGGGAGACTGGGTATGGAGCAGCTATGGGGCGTCTTGTCATGCCGTCGAAGCGCCGGAGTGCCTAGAGTCGCGGCTCGTCCACTCGCTGCTCCGCCAGAGCGACGAGCCAGCAGCGGGCCAGTCTCGCGGGAATGGCACCGGCCCCAATCCGGCCGAGGCGGCCGCGGGAGCAGCGATACGCACGGATGCCCGGCTCATCGGGGACGAGGGCTTCCTGCAGGAACACCGAGACCTGGTTCAGCAGGCGAAGGCCGCGGGGATGTCCAGGAGGGAGTGGCGAACCGTTCGGCCAACGCTCAGCGCGCTGATTCCGGACTCCAGCACCGCTCTCGCTGCGCCGCAGCAGCTGCTCGGCGCGCACGACACGTGGGGCTTCACGCTCGCGGAGATCGCCACGCATCTCAACGTGCCGGCCGACGCTGTTGGACGAGCGATCCGTCGTCTGCGGCGAAGCACAGACAACGTCCAGACGGCTGTGCCAGTCAAGCCAGCTTCGGAGCTGGTGTCGGTTGGCGGTACACCCCCGCCGCCAGAACGCGAGCGGACTCCAGAATCTGCCGGGGTGTGAGGTCTGACCCCGTAATTCTGGATCTGACCCCAAGAGACTGGCGGGGTTGACGGGACTCGAACCCGCGACCTCCGACGTGACAGGCCGGCGTTCTAACCAACTGAACTACAACCCCGCGCCAGCAGCACCTCGCGGCGTCCGCCAGGCGGCGGCCGCTGTCACCTGACCGCCCGGACCCGCGACGCTTCCGGCCGAACCCCGTGGCAGCCCGGTGGTGGGCGGTACAGGATTCGAACCTGTGACAGCCGGCGTGTAAAGCCGGTGCTCTACCGCTGAGCTAACCGCCCCGACACGACGATCCGGCCGCCTCGCAAACTCCGCATTCTACCATCTACCCGACCGGCGTGACAACGCGCCTCCGCCCGGCGCGCCTTCGCGCCAGAGCCCACCACAGCCGGACGCTCCCGGCCCCGAGCATCGTCGCCGCAAACAGCAGGCCGGCCTGCACCCACCCGTCCGGCAGCTCGGGCCTGAGCCTGGCCCGTTCGGGGCGGCCCGGCGGGTAGACGGCGATGACGGTCGAGTGCAACGGGTAGCGCGGCGACGCGTCGGCCCGACTGGACACGACCTCGAAGGTCCTGCCGCTCTGGCGGAACTGCACCACGGCGCGGCAGCGGCGCTGGGCGGCGGCGAGGTCGATCTCCGCGGCGCGGGCGTCCGCCGGCGCCCGCTGCGTCTCGTTCCAGTCCGCCGAGTACTCCTCGATCTGCCGGACGACGACGCCTTCGACGGCGGTGCCGCTGAAGGCGAACCACAGGTTCCGCGCCGCGCCAGCGCCGGTCCACACCGCCAGCGTCAGGCCGGCGGCGACAACCGTGCGCGACCCCACCAGGTGCATCACCGACAGGAGCACGCGCACCGCACGCGAGGGGAGGCTCCGGACCACGGCCACGATTGTATCCGCTTCACAGTACACTAGTCGCGGGACTCTCACTGGGCCGGCGCGGCCGTCCCCGGCGCGCGGGCGCGCGCCTGCGTGCCCGAGATCCGGTGCATGACCAACCCAGGCTGACGCCGGCTCCTGGATGGAGGCGTCGGCGCACGTTGCGGCAGCCATCGACACCGGCGGTCGGGGCGGGGGTTCTCGCTGTCATCCTGCTCGCAGGAGCGTTGACGCAGGGGTTCGCCCAGGACGCCCCCCAGAACGTGCCGCCCCCTGCCGGCGTACATCGGCAGCCGCGGCTCCGCCTGGGGCTCGCCCTCGGCGGCGGCGGCGCCCGGGGCTTCGCGCACCTCGGCATTCTGATCTGGCTCGACGAGCACCGCATCCCGGTCGACGTGGTCGGCGGGACCAGCATGGGCGCGCTCATCGGCGGCGCGTTCGCCGCGGGCATGACGCCTGGCGAGATCCGCGAGATCGTCGCGTCGATCGACTGGGCAGCGGTGCTGGCGCCCGAGACACCCTACGCGTCGATGACGTTCCGCCGCCGGGAAGACAGGCGCGACTACCCGTCGCAGCTGCGCTTCGGCCTGAAGGCCGGCCTCAAGCTGCCGACGGGCGTCAGCCCCGCGCAGCCGATCGAACTCCTCCTCGCCCGCCTCGCGGCGCCGTTTGCGGGAGACGTTGATTTCGACGCGCTCCCGACTCCGTTCCGCTGCGTCTCGGCCGACATCATGAACGCCGAGGCGGTCGTCTTCAGCGGCGGCTCGCTGGCCACCGCCCTGCGCGCGACGATGGCGATGCCCGGCTTGTTCGCGCCGGTGGAGACCGACGGCCGCCGGCTCGTCGACGGCGGACTGGTGAACAACCTTCCGGCGGACGTTGTCCGCCGGACCGGGCTGGCCGATCGCGTCGTGGCGGTGGACGTGGGAGCCGATCTGGCCATCGCGCGGCGCGGGGACACGATGTTCGACGTGCTCGGTCAGGCGCTGGACAGCATCATGCGGAGCGGCGCGCGGCGCGCGCTCGAGGAGGGCAAGCCGGACCTCGTGCTGGTTCCGGACCTCAAGGGCATCCCGACCGTGGAGTTCGGGCGCGCGGCGGAACTCGTGCGCAAGGGCTACGCGACGGCGGAAGCCCACGCCGAGGCGCTGCTGCGCTACGGCGTGAGCGAGGCCGAGTACGGGGAGTGGGCCGCGGCCCGCCAGTCGCGCCGCCCGCCGCCGCAGGTGACGCCGACGCGGCTCACCGTCGAGCGCGTGCGGCCGACAGAAGCCGCGCGGATCGTCCGCGCCCTCGTCCCGCGGCACCTGAACCGGCCGCTGAGCGCGGCGCGGCTCGACGCGGACCTGCTCGCGCTGACGGGCGACGGGCGCTACGACACCGCGACGTACCGCATCGACGCGAGCCGCGGCCCGGCCGAGCTCATCGTGTCGGTGCGGCCTCCAAAGAGCGGCCCCCCCTTCCTTTCCGTTGCGCTCGATCTCGAGAACACCCGGACGTCGAACGTCGGGGCCGCCATCCGGGGCCGCTTCACGGCGTTCGATCCGCTCGGCGCCGGGTCGGAGGCCCGGATCGAGCTGCGCACGGGCAACACGATCGAGGCGAGGGGAGAGCTTGTCCGGCCGCTGGGCCGCAGCGGGCTCTTCATCGCGCCCCGCGCCTACGCGATCCGGCGCGACAGGCCGGTTTTCCGCAGCGACGACTACGTGGCGGAGTACCGGGAACGCGAGGCCGGCGCGGCGCTCGACCTGGGCGTCTCTACGCGCCGGCTGTTCGAGGCGCGCCTGGGATACGCCGCCGAGCAGCTGCAGCGGAACGTCCGGATCGGCGATCCGGCCTTCCCGAGCATCCGGGGGTGGCAGCGCTTCGCGTTCCTGCGCGCCGTGTTCGACAACCAGAGCGGGCCGACGCTGCCCGAACGCGGGGTCGCGGTCAAGGCGGAACTGCGGCGGTTCTTCGACGTGCCCGGGGTCCGCCAGGCCGGCAGCCTGGTGGCCGCCGACACGGATCACCTCTGGTGGGCGAACGGGACGGCGTCGGTCTTCAGACCGGCGGGCCGGCGCGGCAAGCTCTTCGCGCGCGCGAGCGGCGGCTGGTCGTTCGGCGAGACGGCCCTCGTCAACGGATTCAGCCTGGGCGGCCCGTTCGAGCTCGGCGCGTACTTCCCGAACGAACTCCGGGGCAGCAATTGCGCCGTCGCGAACCTGGGCTACTTCCAGGAGATCGGCCGCTTTGTCGAAGGCGCGATCGGCCGACTCCACGCGGGCGCGTGGATTGAGCACGGAGCCGCGTTCGAGCGGCTCAGGAGCGCGGATTTCAGGACGAACGTCTCGGCGGGCCTGCTGCTCGAATCACCCATCGGGCCGGTGTTCGCCGGCGTCAGCCTCGGCGAGCACGGGCGATACCGGGTCTTCTTCAGCCTCGGGCGCTTCCTGCCGCACTAGCCAGCGACGAAGGAAGCGTCAGCCGAGCACGCGGAGCGCGGGGCCGCCGCGCGCGAAGCCGGCTGCGCACGAGCCGCGCCGGGCTACGAGCCGGGCGACGCGCCGAGCCGCGCGGCCGCGCCGTCCAGGTAGTGCACCTCCGGGAGGCCGCGCAGCCGCTCCGCGGCGGACTCGGCGGTGAGGTCGCGCTGGGGTTCGCCGGTCATCTCGTAGCCGACCAGGAACTTCCGCACCGACGCCGACCGCAGCAGCGGCGGGAAGTAGACCGCGTGCAGCCGGCACCCTGGATAGTCGCCGCCGTCCACCGGGCGCCCGTGCCACCCCATCGAGTACGGGAACGACGACTGGAACAGGTTGTCGTAGCGTGCGGTCAGGCTGCGGATGATGTCCGCCAGTTGTCCGCGCTCGTCGTCCGAGAGCTCCCTGAGGTCGCCCACGAAGCGCAGCGGCGCGATCATCGTCTCGAACGGCCAGACGGCCCAGAACGGCACCACCACCGCCCACGCGTCGTTGCGGCAGACCACTCGTTCGCCCGAGGCGATCTCGCGCGCCACGTAGTCGCCGACGAGATCGCGCCCCGTGCGCGCCGCGTACCGGCGCTGCATCTCGAGCTTGCGGGCCGGGATGTGCGGCACCGAGGCGGACGCCCAGATCTGGCAGTGCGGATGGGGGTTGCTGCACCCCATCGCCGCGCCCTTGTTCTCGAAGACCTGCACGTAGCGGACGGCGTCGAACCGGCTCAGCCGCTCGATCTCATCGGCCCACGCGTCCACCACGGCCCGGATGCCCGGCGTGTCCATCTGCGCGAGCGTGACGTCGTGGCGCGGCGAGAAGCACACGACGCGGCACCGGCCGGTCTGCGGCTCCGCCACGAACAGGCTGTCGCCGGGCCCGCGTGCGCCGCTGGCCGCAGGCGACGCGCCGGAGGACGGCACCAGCGCCGGGAAGTCGTTGTCGAAGGCGAACGTCGTCTCATAGGACGGGTTTCGCTCGCCGCTTGCCCGCTCGTTGCCCGGGCACAGGTAGCAGTTCGGGTCGTAGGCGGGCAGCATCGGCGGCGGCTCCGGTTCGACCTGGCCCTGCCAGGGGCGCTTGAGCCGGTGGGGGGACACGAGCACCCACTCGTCCAGGAGCGGGTTGTAGCGGCGGTGCGGTCCGTCGGGAAGCGGCGAGGCTGTCACGTCCACGCGGGCAGCATACACCGGGATGGTATAGTCGGCCCATGAGCGTCATTCCCGGTCTGACCAGCCTGCTTGCGTCGCGCCGGCTCGACGGCCTCCGCGTCGGCCTCGTCTGCAACCCCGCGTCGGTAGACGCGAACCTGGACCACGCCGCGGACCTGCTCCTGCGCGCGCCGGGCGTGACGCTCGGGGCGCTCTTCGGGCCGCAGCACGGCTTCCGCGCGGACCTGCAGGACAACATGATCGAGTCGCCGCACGCCACCGACGCCCGCCGCCGCGTGCCCGTGTACTCGCTCTACAGCGAGACGCGCGAGCCGACGGCGGCCATGCTGCGGGGCCTCGACGTCCTGGTGATCGATTTGCAGGACGTCGGCGCGCGCATCTACACCTTCGTCTACACGATGGCCAACTGCCTGCGCGCCGCCGCGCGCCACGGCCTGCCGGCCATCGTGTGCGATCGGCCGAACCCTGTCGGCGGCGACGCCCTGGAGGGCCCGATGCTCGAGCCGGGCTACGAGTCCTTCGTCGGGCAATTCCCCATCCCGATGCGCCACGGGATGACGATCGGCGAACTGGCGGCGCTGTTCAACGATCACTTCGGCATCGGGGCGGACCTGACGGTCGTCCGCATGGAGGGATGGGCGCGCGGTCAGTATTTCGACCAGACGGGACTGCCGTGGGTGATGCCGTCGCCGAACATGCCCACGCTCGAGACCGCCATCGTCTACCCGGGCGCCGTGCTTGTCGAGGGCACGCAGGTCTCGGAGGGACGCGGCACGACGCGCCCGTTCGAGCTGCTGGGCGCGCCGTGGGTGGATGCCGAGCGCGTGTCGGCCGACCTGAACGGCCTCGGCCTCGGCGGCGTGCGCTTCCGGCCGGCCGTGTTCGAGCCGACGTTCCACAAGTTCGCCCGCGAGTCGTGCGGCGGGTGCCAGATCCACGTGACCGATCGCCGGGCCTTTCGGCCGGTGCTCGCGGCGGTCGCCGTGCTGGCGGCGTTTCGCCGCGCCGGCCTGGACAGGTTCGCGTGGCGGCAGCCGCCGTACGAGTACGAGCACGACAAGATGCCCATCGACATCCTGGCCGGATCGCCGGCGCTGCGGGAGCAGATCGAGTCCGGCGTTCCCGCGCGCGAGATCGCCGCGTCGTGGGACGGCCCCGTGTCGGCGTTCGAGTCGATCAGGCGCCCGCGCCTCATGTATTGAGCGCCGCCCGTCGGCCCGGCGCCTGCGCGTGGTGGCCGTCCGGCCCGCGATCGATGGGGGCGAAGCTCTCGGCGGGCGACGCCTGCCGCCGGGCCCACGCGCGGCGCGCGTGCTCGTAGAGCGCCGCCTGGGCCACGAAGGGCTGCGCGGACGCGGGCCGGGGCGGGACGCGCCACGTCCCGTCGGGAAAGAGGCGCCGCGCCTTCACGTTGTCCTGGAACAGCACGTCGAGCGCGTGCAGCAGGCGCCTGCGGCAGGGCTTCGCCTCGACGGGCGCCATCAGCTCGACGCGCCGGTCCAGGTTCCTCGGCATCCAGTCGGCGCTCGAGATGTAGACCTCGTCCTCGCCGCCGTTATGGAAGTGGAAGACGCGGGCGTGCTCGAGGAAACGGCCCACGATCGACACGACCTGGATGTTCTCGCTCAAGCCGGCGACGCCGGGCCGCAGCACGCAAATGCCGCGCACGTTCAGCTGCACGCGCACGCCGGCGTCCGACGCGCGGTAGAGCGCCTCGACGACGCGTTCGTCGACCAGCGCGTTCATCTTCGCCCGGATGAGCGCCGGCTGCCCCTCGCCCGCCCGCCGCGTCTCCCGCTCGATCAGCCTGAGGATCCGGTCGCGCAGCTGGGACGGCGCCAGCACGAGCGTCTTCATCCGCGGCGGATCGGAATAGCCGGTCAGGGCGTTGAAGAACGCCGACGCGTCCTGCCCGAACGCGGGCGAGGACGTGAGCAGGCCGACGTCCGTGTAGACCCGCGCGGTGCGGTGGTTGTAGTTCCCGGTCGCCACGTGGACGTAGCGCCGGAGGCCCTGGTCCGTGCGGCGCACGACGAGGCAGCACTTGGCGTGGACCTTCAGCCCGCGGACGCCGTAGATCACGTGCGCGCCGGCCTCCTCGAGCGCCCGCGCCCACCGGAGGTTGCTCTCTTCGTCGAAGCGGGCCATCAGCTCCACGACGGCCGTCACCTGCTTGCCGTGGCGGGCCGCTCGCATGAGGGCCGCAATGACGGGCGAGTCCGAACCGCCCGGCCGGTAGAGGGTCTGCTTGATGGCAAGCACGTCGGGATCGTCCGCGGCCTGCTCGACGAGGGCGAGGACGGCGTCGAAGGAGTCGTACGGGTGGTGCACGAGGATGTCGGCGCCGTCCAGGGCGTCGAAGATGCGCCCGGCGGGGCCGTCCTCGAGCACGGGCACGGGCCTCATGCCGGGGTCCCGGAGCTCCTCGAACCCGGGCAGCTCGACCAGGCTCCACAGGGCGCGCAGGTCGAGCAGCCCCGGCACGCGGTACATCGACTCCCCGGGGGCGCCGGCGAGGCCGGCGAGGAGCGACGCCAGCGCCTCGCTCGCCCCGTCCTCGATCTCCAGGCGCACGACGTCGCTCTTCCGCCGCTGCCGAAGCTCTTCCTCGATGGCCTCGACGTACGACCGCCCGCCTTCGTCATCGAGCTCGAGCTCGGCGTCCCGCGTGAGCCTGAACGCCGAGCACTCGACGATCGCCTGGCCGGGGAAGAGGGCGGCCAGCCCGTCGCGGATGAGCGCGTCGAGGCTGACGAAGGTCACGCCCTCGCCGCCCGCCACGCGCAGGAGGCGCGGCAGGACCGACGGGACCTGCACGACGGCCATGCGCTCCGGCAGCCCCTCCCCGGCCGGCGCGAGGCGCAGCGCGAGGTTCACGCTCAGCGAGGACAGCATCGGGAAGGGCCGGGCCGTGTCCACCGCCATCGGCGTCAGCACCGGCAGCACGTCGTCGCGGAAGTACGCCGCGACGGCGGCGCGCCCAAGCTCGTCGAGGTCTTGCGGGCCGACGATCCGGATGCCGTGACGCGCGAGCGCCGGGATGAGATGTTCGTTGACCTGCCGGTACAGCTGGTGCACCAGGGCGTGGACGCGGTCCGACACGAGGGCCAGCTGCCGGGCCGGCGACAGGCCCGACGGATCCGGCTCGTCGTCGCCCTCCTCGATGGCGTGGACGAGCCGCGCAACGCGCACCATGAAGTACTCGTCGAGGTTCGACGCGACGATGGCGGCGAACTTCACGCGCTCCAGGAGCGGATTCGAGGCGTCGGCGGCCTCTTCCAGCACCCGCTCGTCGAAGGCCAGCCACGACAGCTCGCGGTTGAAGTACGCGCCGGCCCGGCCCGCCCCCGCGGACGCGCGCCGCTTCGCCCCGGCCGTCCGGCGCGCGCTCACGGCTGCACCCCGGTCCCGCGCCACGCCAGGACGCAGCCGAACACGTCCTGGAACAGGTTCGCTCGGGCCTGCACGCGCTCCCGCTCCATCGCGAGGTCGCCGACGCCGGTCACGTCGAGACACAGCGCACCGTCGGCGCGGACGATGCGGACCTCCCGGACCTTCTGCGCGTTCTCCGCATCCAGCGCGTTGGCGACGCGCAGGATCGCCGCGAGCTTGTTCACCCGGACGCGCTCCGTGCGGTCCAGGGCCATGTACGGCAGGTGCGACGGCTGGGGCAGGCCGCGCCGGTGGTATCTGGCGACGTTGGCGATGATGGCGCGATCGCCGGCGGACAGCCCGAAGATCTCGGACGCCTGGATGAGGTACTGCGCGTGCTTGTGGTGCGCGCGCAGGCTCACGAAGGACCCGATGTTGTGCAGCAGCGCGGCGACCTCGAGCAGGAGGCGGTCCCGCGGCTCCAGCCCGTGCTCGTCCCGCAGCTCGTCGAACAGGCGCGTCGCGAGCAGCGCCACGTGTCGTGCGTGCGCGGCATCGTGCCGGTACTTCTCGCCGAGCGCCTCCGCCCCGGCGAGCACCTGCTGGCTGAACTCCGCCAGGCCGCCGGCCGCCGATCCGGAGGGCGGCGCGGCCATGTCCGCAAGCAGCCCGTCCCGCAGCGACACGGGCGGCACGGTGATCCCCTGCGCCGGCGTCTCGATCAGCAGCGCGCGGTAGACGAGCAGGGCCGGAACCAGCGTCTCGGCATCCACCAGCGTCAGGCCGAAACGCTCGGCGAGGGCCTCCTCCCCGAAGCGCTCGACCTGCGCGCAGAACTGGAGGAAGGGCTCCCGCGGCACCTCGCACACGGCGCCCTCGCCGCCGCCGGCCACCTCGCGCGCCGCCAGGCGCATGTCGCCGCCCAGGCCGATCATGAACTCGGCCGACCGCAACGGGACGTCACGGGAGATGGCGCGGACGACGCCGCCGATGTTCCGGGTGAGCAGCCGCACGCGCCGCTCGGCGTCGGACGCCCACGGCCGGAGCGCCTGCCGGAGCCGGACCGATCCGAGCGCGTAGACGCCGGAGTACTTGGGCCGCGCCCCGGCCAGCAGCGTGATGTCCGCCGATCCGCCTCCGACCTCGACAATCAGCGCATGGCGCGCCGCGAGCGCGGGATGGCCGGCAAGGCCGTTCCTGACGGCAAGGTAGACGAGGCGGCTCTCTTCCGCCAGATCGATGACCTCGAGCCTCAGGCCCGTTTTCACCAGGACGCGGTCGAGAAAGGTGTCGGCGTTCGATGCCTCGCGGACCGCGCTTGTCGCGACCGCCCGGTACCGCGTCACGCCGTGCTCGCCCATCAGGCGTGCGAACCCCTTCAGGGCGCGAAGCACCGCGTCCATCGGCTCGGATCCAATCCGGCCGGCGAAGAACGTCTCCTTGCCCAGCGACACGCCGCGGATCGCTTCGTCGATCACCCGCGGGGGCCTGCCCGCCGTCAGCTCGGCGATGACGAGGCGGACCGCGCTCGCGCCGACGTCGATGGCGGCTACCGTTTCGGGACGCGCGTCGCAAGGCTGTTCGGCCATCATGGGGGTCGGAAGGGCGCTCCTCATCTTATCGCCCCCGGAGGCAAGGCGGGCCGCGAACCCGGGACTCGGGACCCAAGAGGCGCGGCCGGGGGCTCGGGCGCCCCCGCGCGGGCGGGCCGGGGGATGGGATGGCTCGTGGGCGTGTGCCCGCTCGGGACGGGCCGGCGGAACGGCCGGCTCCCACGCCGGAAGCCGCGGTAAGATCGGCGGCCGAGGAGGCCTCACGCGATGACCGTCCAGGACTGGTACGCCTGGGCCTGCGCCGATGCCGAGCGCCGAGGGATGCCCGCGCTGAAGCCCCTGCTGCAGGCCCTGGCCGATTGGACGCAGGCGCTGCGATCGGCGGACTGGGACGCCGCCGAGCGGCCGTCTTCCGCCGATCCGGCGGCCCCGGGCGGCGGGCGGGCACCCAAGGGGCCGGCCGCCGAGAGCGACTCCGGCGCGGCAGGCCCGACCGACGGAGCGCGCTCGTGACGGCGCCGCTGCACGTCCGCACGATCGAAGAACTGGCGCCCCTCGTCGCCGCGCGGCGGGTGTCGTCCGAGGAGCTGACCCGCGCGTGCCTGGCCGAGATCGACGCGCGCGACGCGTCGCTCAGGGCGTTCATCACCGTGACCGCCGACACGGCGCTCGCCGAGGCCAGGCGCTGCGACGAGGAAGCCGCCGGCGGGTTCGTGCGCGGGCCGCTGCACGGGATGCCGGTGTCCCTGAAGGACGTGATCGATCAGCGCGGCGTTCCGACCACGGCGGCCTCGCGCGTCCGCGACGGCCACGTGGCCAGGCAGGACGCCCCGGCCGCCGCGAGACTGCGGGCCGCGGGCGCGGTGCTCATCGGCAAGACCAACCTCCACGAGTTCGCCTTCGGAACGACCAGCGATGAGACCGCCTACGGCGCCGTGCGAAACCCGTACGACCCGGCGAGATCGCCCGGCGGCTCCAGCGGAGGCTCGGCCGTCGCCGTGGTCACGGGCATGTCGGTGGCCTCGATCGGCACGGACACCGGCGGCTCGATCCGCATTCCGGCGTCTGCGTGCGGCGTGGTGGGCCTCAAGCCCGCGCACGGCGACGTGCCCACGGCCGGCGTCGTCCCGCTGAGCTGGTCGCTCGATCACGTCGGGCCGCTGGCTCGCTCCGTCGCCGACGCCTGGCTGCTCTACCTCGTGCTTCGCGGAGACGCGGCGCTGGCGCGCTGGCCCCTGCCTTCGCGCCGGTCGATCAAGGGCCTGCGCCTCGGCGTCCCGCGCGCGTACTTCCACGACGTTCTCGACGACGAGGTCAGGCAGCGGTTCGCGGCGTCGCTGGCGCGGCTGCGGCACGCCGGAGCGCTGAGCGCCGACGTGGCCCTTCCCCGCGCGCCGCTGGGGCCGGCCGCCTACGCGCTGCTGTCGCTGGCCGAAGCGGCGGCGTACCACGCGGCCTCGCTCGGGTCGGAGCCGGGGCGCTACACGCCGAAGGTCCGCCTGCGCATCGAGTGCGGCCGCTACGTGCTGGCGGAGGACTACGTGCGCGCGTCCCGCGCGCGCGACGTGCTGCGGCGCGACGTCGACGCCGCGCTGGCCGGCTGCGACGCGCTGGCGCTCCCGACGCTGCCCATCCCGGCGCCGCCGATCGGCGCCGAGACGGTCGAGATTGGCGGAGCGCCGCGACCGGTGCGCCAGATGATGCTGCGGCTCACCCAGCTTTTCAACCTCACCGGGCACCCGGCCATCTCGCTCCCAGCGGGACGGACCTCCGCCGGGCTGCCGTGCGGGTTTCAGCTCGTGGGCCGGCCGGGAGACACCGAGGGCCTGCTCGCGATTGCCTCGGCCTGCGAGCCGCATGTGGCGGCGTAGCCCGGGGGCCGGCTGACAGCCTGGGAGGGATTCAGAGGTACCTGAGCAGCCCCTTGAGCGCGTCGAAAAGCACGCCGGCGAGCGCCTCGACCAGCGGGGACACGTGGCCGCTCTCGACGGCGTCGGCAACCGTCACCGGGTCGGTGATCAGCAGCCAGATCGTCGCGCCCGCCAGCACGGCCGACAGCACCGCAATCGTGCCGAACAGGCTCAGACTGAAACGGCCAACGCTCATGGGCCAGGCTGTACCGGGCTAGTCTACACCCAGCCCGGCGCGCACGATGAGAATTACGCACGCGCCGGCGCCGGGGTTGCACCTCGCCAGCGGCCGGCCCCTGGCCGGCACGCCGGGTGTAGTAGGATGCGCGGAGCCGCCGGCCGGGGCCGGCGCGAAGCGCCGTGCCGACGACCGGACTGTCCATCCCGTTCCGCTCCCGCCTGCTCGACAACGGCCTGCGGGTCATCGTCCACGTGGACCGTCACTGTCCCGTCGCGGCCGTGAACGTCTGGTACCACGTGGGATCCAAGGACGATCCGCCGGGCCGAAGCGGGCTGGCCCACCTCTTCGAGCACCTCATGTTCAAGGGGTCGGCCCATCACGATGCCAGCTATTTCGAGCCCCTCCAGCAGGCGGGCGGCGTGCTCAACGGATCGACCAACGCCGACCGCACGAACTACTGGGAGGTCGTGCCTTCGAACGCCCTCGAGCTCGCGCTGTGGATGGAGTCCGACCGCATGGGCTTCCTTCTGCCGGCGCTGACCGGCGCCCGCTTTGCGGCCGAGCGCGACGTCGTGCTGAACGAGCGCCGGCAGCGCTACGAGAACCGGCCGTACGGCCTAGCGCCCATCGCCATGGCCGCCGCGCTCTACCCCGCCGGCCATCCCTACTGCCGGGCCACGATTGGGTCGCCTGAGGACCTGTGCGGGGCCACGCTCGACGATGCGCGGGCGTTCTTCAGCCGCTTCTACCACCCCGCCAACGCATCGCTCGCCATCGCCGGCGACGTGGAGGCCGACGAGGCCTTCGATCTCGCAGATGCGCACTTCGGGGAGATCCCGCGCGGGGACGCGCCGCCCGTCGTGCCGCTGGCGCCGCCGGCGGCCTCCCCGTCGAGGCTGCTGCTCGAGGATCGCGTCGAGCTGCCTCGTCTCTATCTCGGGTGGCTGAGCCCCGCAGCGTACGCCGCCGGCGACGCGGAACTCGATCTGCTGGCCGCCGCGCTGGCGGGCGGGAAGTCGTCCCTGCTCCACCGCTCGCTCGTCTACGAACGCCGGCTGGCGACGGACGTCCTGGCGGCCCAGGTGTCGCGCGAGCGCGGCGGCGCGTTCCAGGTGGCGGCGACGGCGGCGCCGGGCGTGCCGCTCGACACGCTCGAGCGGGCCATCGACGACGAACTCCATCGCGTCAAGGCGGCCGGCCTGACCGAGGACGAGCTGGCCCGGGCGCTCGCGGGCGCGGAGTCCGCGTTCATCTCACGGCTCCAGGCCGTCGGCGGCTTCGGCGGCAAGTCCGACCAGCTGAATCACTACAGCGTCATGCTCGGGGACCCCGGGTTCTTCGAGCGGGACCTCGATCGGTACCGTCACGCCTGCCGCTCGGCCATCCGCCGCGTGGCGGCCGCCGTCCTCGATCCCGCGCACCGCGTGACCCTGAGCGTCGTGCCTGCCGGCGCCCGGCCGCTCGCGGCGCGGGACTCGCAGCCGGCGGCGGTGTCGCGATGCGCGTCGATCGCACCCGGCTGCCCGTCCCCGGCGGCGCGCGGCCCTTCGCCTTCCCTCGCGCCGTCAAGCGGCGCCTGGACAACGGCCTGCGGCTGTGGTCGATCGAGCGGCGCGGCCTGCCGCTCGTGAGCCTGGTGCTGGTCGTTCCGGCCGGCAGCGCGGCCGACCCGCCGGGCGCCCCGGGGCTCGCTGCGCTCACGGCCGACATGCTCGACGAAGGCTCGGGCGTGCGCTCGGCCGTCGAGATCCACGAGGCGCTGTCGCGCCTCGGCGCCGAGCTCGACACCGCCATCGGCCCAGACGCCGTCGAGCTGTCGCTCACGGTCCTCGATCGCTTCGTGCCGGACGCCCTGGAGCTGCTCTCGGACATCGTGGCGCGGCCGCGGCTGGCCGAGGCGGATCTCGAGCGCGTGCGCGCGCTGCGCGCGCACCGCCTCCAGCAGCTGCGGAGCGTCCCGGCGGCGTGCGCGGAGGCGGTGTTCCTGCGCGCCGTCTTCGGCGATCACGCCTACGGACACTGGCCGTCGGGATCCAGTGCGGCGGTGTCCGCGATCAGCCGGCAGGACGTCGCCGCGTTCCACGCTGCGCACTACGATCCCGCACGCGCGACGCTCGCCGCCGTCGGGGCCGCGCCGGCCGACGCGCTGGCCCTGGCCGTCGAGCAGACGCTCGGAAGCTGGCGCGCCGGCGCCGTCGAGAGCCGCGCCCCGTCCGCCGTCCCGCCCCCGCACCCCGGGACCGGCGCAGCCAGGGTGCTGGTCGTTGATCGGCCCGGCTCGCCGCAGACCGAACTGCGCGTAGGCCACGTCGGCGCCGCGCGCAAGGACGCCGCGTACTACGCGCTGGTGATGCTCAATGCCGTCCTCGGCGGCCATTTCATGAGCCGGCTCAACTCGAACCTCCGGGAGCGCCGGGGCTTCACCTACGGTGTCCGTTCGAGCTTCGACTTCCGCGTGGCGCCCGGCCCGTTCGCCGTGCAGACCGGCGTGCAGACTGCGGCGACCGGCCAGGCTGCCGCCGAGATCCTGGAGGAGATGGACGCCCTGAGAGGCGCGCGGCCTGCCGACGAGCGCGAGCTGGCGCTGGCGGCGGCGACGCTGACGAATGGTTATCCCATGAGCTTCGAAACCATCGGGCAGGTGGCGCGAGGCCTCGGGCAGCTGGCGCTGTTCGACCTGCCGGACGACACCTTCGAGCGCTTCACACCCGCCATCAGGGCTGTCGGCACGGCCGAGGTCGCCCGCGCGGCCTGCGCGCATTTCCGGCCGGGCGCCGCGACGGTCGTGGCCGTCGGCGACTGCGAGCGCATCGGAGCCGGGCTCGGCCGCCTCGGGCTCGGCGACGCGCTCGTCGCCACGGCCGAGTTCTAGCCCGGCGCCATGCGCGCGCCGGCCTCGCTGGTTCTCCTGGCGGCCCGTTCGCTGGATCTTCCGGTGTCGGTTCGGATACACTCCAGCCAACGTTCGATCGGGTACTCGCATATGTAAGGAGTCACACCCATGACCGAACCCGCCGCCACGCCCGGACCCGCCTCGAGCAATCGCGGCGTGATGATCGTGCTCTCCTACCTCTGGATCCTCGCGCTGGTTCCCCTGCTGACGGAGAAGGAGGACAAGGAGGTCCAGTGGCACGCCAAGCACGGCATCGTGCTGATGGTGGCCGAGATGGCGTTCTGGATCCTGTACACGATCCTCGTGAACATCATCCCGCTCGGCTGCCTGATGGGAGCGCTGAGCCCGCTGGTGGGACTGGTGTTTTTCATCGTGCACATCGCGGCGATCATCAAGGGCCTGAACGGCCAGCGGCTGATGATTCCGTACCTGTCGGAGTACGCCAGCAAGTTCTAGGCGCCCGTGCGCTGGCTGGCGAGGACGGCCCTGCTCGGCGCGGCGTGCGCGTTCGCGCTCGACGCGTCGCGCCCGCCGGCCCGGCAGGTTTCTGCCGGCGCCGCGGTCGCGGGGATTCGTTTCTACCAGGCCCGGCTCGCGCCGCACGCGGGGCCATGGACGGCGGTGTGCCGCTTCACGCCCACCTGCAGCCGGTATGCGGAGCGCGTCATCGCGAGAGACGGCATCCTCCGGGGAGGCTGGCTGGCCGTCAAGCGCATCGCGCGCTGCGGGCCGTGGACGCCAGCGGGCACGCACGATCCTCCCTGACGATGCGCGGCGGCGTCAGCCGGGCAGTCCCGCGCCGCCCTGCGGGGCGCCCGGCGTCGAGAGAGGCGCGTCGGGCTCGAACATCCGGCGGGTCTCGTTGGTGAGCAGCACCCAGAGGGTGTAGACGGCCAGCGCGGTTCCGAGCGGCAGAAAGAACAGGTTCAGCACGGCGATCCCGAGCCCGAGGACCCGGGCCCAGGCGAGGCGCCTGCCCAAAGCGCGGCCGACCCAGAGGTGCAGGCCTCCCCACGCGACGGCCGCGACGGCGAACGCGAAGAACACGCCCGCCGTGAAGGTCGCTCCCACGTTCGGCCCGAGGTCCGTTCGTTCGGCCGACGCCACGATGGCCAGCGCGCCGAGCGCCAGCGCGAGTGTCGCCGCGCCAGCCGCCAGCGACAGCGCACCCCAGACGAGGTGGAACAACGCGAGCAGATCGACGTGCCGCTTCATCCATGCCGCGCACCGGCGCGGGCCTCCGGCCGATGCGCGTGCTAGTATTCTGCCACGACCCGTGCGCCGCGTGCTGATTCCCGCGCTCGTGCTCTGGCCCGCGCTCGCCCCGGCGCAGGTCGCCGTCTTGTCGGTGTCGCCGCTGCACCTGGCCTTCGACGCCGCGCGTCCCGCGGTGTCGGACGGCCAGCTTGTCCGGATCCGCAACCTGGGAAGCGGCGTGCTGCGATGGAGGGCGATCCCGCGAGATCCATGGGTGCGCGTCTCTCCGGCCGAGGGTACGGGCCCTGCGCTCCTCGAGGTTCGCATCGACGCCGACGCCCTGGGCGCCGGCCGCCACGAGAGCCGCGTGACGATCGACGCGGGCGATGCTGACGATTCCCCGGCCTCCATCACCGTCACAGCGGAGGTCGCGCCGCGGGCAGCGGCGGCATCGGGGCCGCCGGCGGCCGCGGAAGCCGGCGCCAGCCGGGCCGCGGCGACGCCGGATGCTGAGCCCGTCCCTCCCGCGGCGGCCGTCGCAGCCGGAGCCGCCCCAGCCGCGCCGCTTCGCTTCACCGCGCCCTCGCTGCCAACCGCGGTCCGGAACCTGCCCTATTCGCACGCCGTCCCTGTCGCGGGCGGGACGCCTCCCTACTCGATTCGCCTGGTGCAGGGGCGCCTGCCGCGCGGCCTGGCGCTGAAGGACGGCTCGATTACCGGCGCGGCACGTCTTCAGGGCGCGTATCCCGTGGTCCTCGCGGTCACCGACTCGGCCCAGCCGCCGGCCACCGTGGCGGCCGCGCTCTCCCTCCGGGTGATCGTGCTCTTCGCCGACACCAGGCTCACGGTCAGTCCGCCGGCCCTGACGCTGTCTGCGCCGCGGGGTGCGAGCGCGGCCCGCGCGCGGCTCGGCATCTCGAGCGGCCGCCAGTCGCTTGGCTGGACCGCGTCGGCCGACGCGCCCTGGCTCCGCCTCTTCCCGGCGAGCGGAACGGCGCCCGGCGCCGTCGATCTCGAGATCACGCCGAGGTCGCTGGCGCGCGGGGCCCACACCGCCACGGTCACGGTAGTCATGGACGGCGTCCCCGGCAGCCCGGCACGCATCCCCGTCACCGTCATCGTTCAGGGGTAGGCCGTCATGGAACTCAGGAAGGAATGCCCGCTCTGCGGAGAAATGATGCGCCTCAAGATCCGGGAGCAGGTGGACTACATCCCGGGCCATTCGCAGACCGTCCGGCGCGAGATCAAGGAATGGATCTGTCCCGACTGCGACTACTTCGAGGAATTCGAAGAGGACGCCATCGAACCCGCCGAAAGCAGGTGACGGGCGGCCGGGCCGGCCGCCTGGAGGCCTCCGGAGCCCGACCCTGGGACAATGCCGGCTGGCGAGGAACGGCGGCGGGAACGCCCGGGCGCTAGCGGGCGCCGAGCGTCAGCAGGATTTCCCGGCGGGTGCTCTCGTCGAACTCGTCGAAGGGGACGGCGGCCTCGCATTCGTCGCACAGGACTTCGAACACGGCCGGCCGGTTCTCTTCCGCGATGTTCACGCGGCTGTCATCCACCTGAATGACGTGCATCTGCAGGGTCTTGACCTGAAAACTCCGCGCGTTGCCGCAACTCGGGCACGCAACTGCCATTGCTGACTCCTTCTCCGGGAGGCACGGGCCGGCTCTCCGGCACGTGCCCATCGTTCGATTGTACGGTATAAGGGCGTGTTGGAGAAGCTGAATCATGAGCGCTGCGGAGTTCGAAGTCCGGTCTGAGAAGAGCGGCGGCCACTGGGTGGCCTGGATCGTTCGGACCCCGGACGGCAAGCCCGACCAGTCGGTGCGGATTGTCGGCCGGACGCGGGAAGAAGCCGAGGCGCGCGCCCGGGACTGGGCCGAGGGCAGGGTCCCCTAGACCGCGTAGACCAGAAGCCCTTCGACCGGTGCGCCGGGAAACAGCAGGCGCGCCGCGTCCACATACGCGTTCAACTGCCGGCGGTCGGACCTGCGCCTGGCCCCGGTCTTGAAATCCACCACGACGACGCTGCCGTCCGGCCGCACGGCGAGGCAGTCGATCACGCCGCGCAGCACCGTCTGCGCCGCGCTCGCGCCCGGCGCCGGCCCGACGAACGAGACGGGAACCTCGTAGAGGCACTCGGCGCCGTCCAGCAGGGACCGCAGGGCCGGCGTCGCCCACAGGCGGGCGAACACGGCAGCCGCGCGGGCCGCGAAGGCCTCCATGTCCGGCACCGCCGGCTGCTCGTCTTCCCGGACGAGCGCACGCGCCAGGCTCGCCAGCTCACCGTCGTTCGCGTCACCGCGCGCGGCCCGCTGGAACATGCGATGGACCACGCGCCCCAGAACCGCCTCGGCGGCCCCGCGAGGCGGGCGGCCGGCGCCTTCCTGGCCGTCAACTTCCTTCCCGGACGCGGGTCTGGAGATGCCGATCGCCGTCACCGCGAGGCGCTGCCGGCCGCCCTCGTCCTCGAGTGCGCCGAAGTCCGCTCCGCCGTCCGGGCCGGCGCCGGCGGCCGTGTCGGCGGCGACGGCCTGTGCAAACGGCTTCGGCGGGCCCGCCGGCGGCGCGTCCGGCGGAACGCAGACCCGGAACACGTGCGCGGCGCCGGAAGCGGCCTGCCACCGGACGGCCGTTCCGTCGTTCTGCACGGAGGCCGCTTCCCCGAGGACCGCCTGGAACGAAGGCGGCAGCACCTCGCCCAGGCTGCCGGCCCTCGGGCGGAACCGGCCGTCCTCGCAAACAGATACGAGGTAGACGCGGTCGCGGCCCCGGGTCGCCGCGACGTAGAGCAGCCGCGTCGTCTCCGCGCGCTCGTGCGCCGCGTCGCGCTCGTCGAACTCGGCTTCGTAGTCGCCCACCGCCACGGCGTCCTCCGGGGGCGCGTCGGCGGCGATCCGGATTGGAGCGCGCGGGCCGCCCGATCCGCGCCCGAGGTTCACGACGAAGACCACCGGGAACTCCAGGCCCTTCGCGGCGTGCACGGTCATGAGGTTCACGGCGTCGATGGCATCGACGACGGCATTGGACTCGTCCCCGGCGGACAGGCGGTCGAAGACCCCCGCGAGGCGCTCGAGCGTCACGTAGCCCCGGTTCTGGATCCGGCGGACAAGGCCCCGCAGCTTCTTCAGGTTCTCGCGCGCGGCGGCCAGGCGCGGGCCTCGCAGTTCGTACTCGTACGCCGACTCCGCGAGCACGCGATCCAGCAGCTCGGCCGGCGGCACGCGATCGGCGAGGTCGAGCCATGCGTCCACGCTCGAGCGCATCCGGGCGAAGACCCGGGCGTCCTCGGGATCGAGCAGCGCGGCGGGTGTCGCCAGGCGCCCCGCCGCCGCTTGGGCGATTGACGGCGCCAGGCGCTGGATGGCGCTGTCGGACAGGCGGGCGAGCCGCGAGCGCAGGAAGGCCGCCGCGCGCAGGTCGGACGCCGGGTCGGCGAGATACCGCAGCAGCGCCACGGTGTCCTTCACCTCGTCGGCGTCGAAGAACCCCAGCCCGCGGTACACGTAGGACGGGATGCCCCACGCCTCGAGCGCCCGCTCGAACTCGCGGTGGCTGGCCCGGGAGCGGAAGAGGATGCCGACGTCGGCGGGCCTGATGGGGCGCAGCTCGCCCGACTGGCGGTCGCGCACCTGGCCGCTCGCGGCCAGGCGCGCAATTTCCGCGGCCACGGCGTCGGCGGACCGGCGCACGCTCGCGGCCGCCACGAGGCCCAGCGCCGGCCCGGGCGGCCAGTGCGAGCCGGCTGCGTCCACGGGAAACGCGTCGCTCTCGCCAAACCTGAAGGCCTCGGGCCGTCCCGCCGGCCCGGCGATCTCCGCGAACAGGTCGTTGACGAAGGCCAGCAGCGGCGGCGCGGACCGGAAGCTCCGCGAGATGCTGCGGACAGGGGACCCTTCCGGCCGCAGCTGCTCGATGGCGGCGGCGGCTTCGTCGAGGACGCGGACGTCCGCGTCGCGGAACCGGTAGATGGACTGCTTCCGGTCGCCGACGATGAAGATCGAGGGCGGGAGCGGGGCCTCCGCGGCCAGCCCGAGCCCTTCGCCCCACGCGCGGACGAGCAGCGACACCAGCTCCCACTGCGCGCGGGACGTGTCCTGGAACTCGTCCACGAGCACGTGGTGGTAGCGGGCCTCGAGCAGGTACCGGCTCCGGGCGAACTCGTCCATGTTGCCGAGGAGCGCGGTCGCGCGCGCGAGCAGCTCGCTGAAGTCGAGCACGCCGCGGGCCTCGAGGGTCCGCCGGTAGCGCTCGTTCGCGATCGAGAACACCTGCCAGACCGCGCGCGACTGGATCGCGTTCAGGTCGCGCCGCAGTCCGCGGAGCGCATCGCCCACGGCTGGCGCCGCGGCGTTGACAAGGGCCCAGTACGCCGCGCGGCCCCGCGGGTCGGCGAAGTGATCGGCGCGGTACTCCGTCGAGGTTCGCCTCGCCGTGCCCGCCTTCGTGAAGAAGTGCGCCTGCAGCCGGTCCGCGAGGCCCTTGATGCGCTCCGGTGCGGCCGCCGGCGCCGCGCCCGCCGCCGCGCCGCGCGCCAGATCCCTCAGTTCCGCCGCGAGCACGGCGTAGCGGGGGTGGCCCACGGGCCCCGCGTCGATGAACCGCTCGAGGCCCCCGGGCACGGCGCAGAGCGCGGCGGCAATTCTCTCGGCCCCCCGACGGCACGCTTCCTCGACGCTGAGGCCGCGGGGCCCCAGCGCGGCGAGGCGTCCGAGGACGCTCCCGGCCGTGGCGCGGCGCTCGAGAAGCGCCGCGATCCCGAGGCGCACGCGCGATTCGCCGAGCTGCGCGAAGAGCAGCGCCACGCCGGCGTCGGTGCGCGCGCGCGCGCGGCAGACCCGCAGCGCATCGTCGAGCGACTCCTCGATCAGCCTCGGCACGTCCGTGTCGTCGGCGATGCCGAAGCCGGGATCGAGATCCGCTTCGAGGGGGAACTCGCGGAGCAGCGACAGGCAGAAGGCGTCGATCGTGCTGATGGCGATCTCGCCCAACCGGTCCCGGAGGCCGCGCCAGCGGGCGGCGCCCTCAGGCGACGCGTCCGCGTCCGTGCGAAGAGCGGCCACGATGCGCTGCCGCATCTCGGAGGCGGCCTTGCGCGTGAACGTGACCGCGAGAATGTTCTTGGGCTCCACGCCGGCGCGCAGAAGGTTGAGGTACCGCTCCACGAGCACCCGGGTCTTGCCCGTGCCGGCGGACGCCTCGAGCACGACGTTGCGCGACGGATCCACCGCCGCCTGCCGCGCGGCTTCGTCGCGGGCGGCTTCGCCGCCGCCCCCCGGCCGGCTCGGCCCCCGTCCGACCGGCCGGCGTTCGTCACTCGTCACCGGCGAAGTCCTTCCGGCACACGCCGGCGAACGGGCAGTACCGGCACCGGTGCGGCTCGACGGGCGCGACCGGGAACGCCCCCTGCTCGATCTGCGCGACGGCGCCGAGGAGCCGCGCTTCGCCCGCGGCCAGCGCGGCGTCGAGCCGCTCCTGGCCCGCGGCGATCGGCTCGTAGTGGCCGCTCCGGCCGAACGACAGGTAGGCCGCGTCCGACGCGCGCCACGATCGGCCGTGCCGCCCGGCGAGGCGCTCGCGCGCAGCGGCGGCGTAGGCGGGCAACTGCACGACGTGCCTGAGCGCCGGCGCGCGCGACAGCTTGTAGTCGATGACCCTGAACGTCCCGTCGGCGAACAGGTCGATGCGGTCCGCCTTCGCCGACAGGCGGATGGTCCTGGATGCCGGTCCCGAGCCGAGGGGCGTGTCCCCGTCGAGCGCGTGCTCGAGGAGCCGCTCGACGACGGCCACGCCGCGATCGCGTTCGGCTTCGGCCGACAGGGCGATGTCCCCGCACCCCTCGGCGGCCGGCGAGCCGAGGAGCCGCGCGCGCTCGAGCGCGGCATCGCCGGGCGGCAGCGAGGTCAGGTGCGCGAGGGCGACGGAAGCGAAGAGGCCGCGGGCCTCGGGCAGGTTCTCGGGCGTCACGGCGCCGCAGCCGCGGGCCTGCCATTCGCGGTAGAAAGCCTCGAGCACCGCGTGCACGAGCGTGCCCTGCGCCCTCGGCGCCAGGGCCTCCTCGTCCTCGGGCTCTTCCGCCAGGCGCAGAACGTGCTCCGCGAAGTAGGCGAACGGGCACGCCAGGTAGCGATCGATGGCGCTCACCCGGTGGGTCCTACGCATGACGGGATCGGCCGAGCCGTGGAACCTGGCGTCGTCGGCCGGCGTGCGGGCGAGGCGCAGCGCCAGCCACGCCGCAGCCGGGCCGCCGGCGGCTGGCGCCTGCGGCGGATCGAGGACGAGCGCCTCGCCGGCAAGCACGCGAGGGAGGGGCTCGCGCGGCGCGCGTTGGACGCGCAGGCCGCACCGCCCGAGATCGTCGAGGAAGGGCGACGGCTCGACGATCGCGTCCTCTTCCAGCGTGATCGTGGAGACCCGCACCGTGCGCCGGGCCGAGCGGAGCAGGTCGTCGAACGCGGCGCGCTCGGCGGCCCGGCCGTCGGCGTCTGCGGGCCAGCCGAGGTCCGCGAGCATGGACGCCGGGTAGAAGATGCTGCGCGGCCGGCCCTCGGGCCACTCGTGCTCGGTCAGCCCGACCAGGTGCAGCGTGTCGAAGTCGCCGAACCTTGCCGCCTCCGCGTCGACGAGCTGCACCCCGGCGGAGCCCTCGCGCGGCGCGAACGTCTGCGCTTCGATCCAGCGGCGAAGGAGCGCCGCCGTCTCCTCGAAGGGCCTCGGCCGGTCGTCCAGGCGCGCGTGCGCGTCCCGGAGCCTAGCCAGCGCCGACAAGACGGCCGCGCGGACCCTGAGCTGCCGGTCGCGCGTCTCGTGCGCGGCGCCGGGCGGCCGGTGGTGCGCGTCGAGAAAGCGCCGCAGCGCGTCGAGATGAACCGTCGGCGGCTCCTCGCGCGCGAGCGGCGCCAGCTCTTCCGCCACGGCCGCCGCCGCGAGGGCGGCGCGGTGGAGGCCCGCGGGCGAGGTCCACGACGCCGCCAGCGCCGGCAGGTCTTCGGGAGCGGCAAGGTAGCGCGCCTCGCTCAGCTTCCGATCGAGCAGCGCGGCATCCGCCGCCCCGACGCGCCGGCCCCCTGCCGAGAACTGCAGGAGCGGCGAGCGCAGCAGGGCGGTGAGCGGGGCGCGCGAGAAGCCCGACTCGGCGGCGTCGAAGGCGAGATCGACGGCGGCGGCAAACGGCTCGGCGGCCAGCGGGAGCGCGTCGAACACCTGGTACGGCACGCCCGCCGACGCGAACACCCGACGCGAGAGGTAGACGTACGGCAGGGGCCGTTTGAAAACCACCGCCGTACGGCCGAGCGCCTCGGCGGGATCGGTCCGGCTCGCCCGCTTGACCGTCCGCGCGACGTCCGCGAGTTCGTCCTCGCGGTCGCGCGCACGCCAGTAGGGCGGCGACGCCTCGCCGGGCGGGGCCAGGAGCTCGGGCGGCGGGCGCACCGGATCGCGCGGCGCATCCGTCTCGTCGAGCCCCGGGAGCCAGCGCCGCAGGCGATCGAGCAGGCCGGCTCCGAGCGCGGCGGCGGTGGCCACGATGTCGAGGCGCGACAGGCCCGGGACGCGCGCCAGCAAGTCGTAATCCGAGGGCCAGAGGCCGGCCGGCTCGCCGGCGCGGTCGCCAACCGCCACTACCACGTGATCGAAGGGCGAGTCCGGCGCCTCGAGCAGCGCGCGGCGGAGCGTGTGCTCGTCGGCCGCTCCCGCGGCGGCCAGGCGGGACTCGTAGTCGCGGAACGACGCGACCAAGAAGCGCGTCTGCGCCAGCATCCGCGCCGCGCCCCGATCCGAGTCGGCGGCGCGCTCGAGTTCGCCGACGGCGACCCGCTCGAGATCGTCCACGCTCCGGCCGTGCCGCCGCACGGCGTCGTAGAATGCGAGCATCTCGGCCACGAGACCGGGGCGAAGCGTGAACGGCGGCGGCGCGCCGGCCGCCGCCGCGGTCTCGGCCGAGGCCCGAAGCAGCACTTCGCGCTCGAGGCCTGACGCGCGGCGCCCCGCCCCCGGCATCGCATCCTGCAAGGCCGCCATCCAGCCGTCGCGCGTCACCAGGTGCGGGATGGCCACTGCGCCGGGAAGGCCGTCGGCGAGGGCCGCCTCTTCAAGGGACCGCCTGAAGGCATCGGCGGCCGCCCGAGAGGGCAGGACGAGGGCGCGCCGGCGGATCGCCGCGAGCGTGCCGGTCAGGGCCAGGCCGACGAGGACGCGCCGGAACGCGGCGGCGTCTGGCGCGCGAACGAGCCTGGTCGAGCGCGGCGCAATCACGGCGCGGCTGGAGGGCGGAAGAAGTCCTCGATGCGGCCCCGGGCCGTGTCGAGCAGCAGCAGCGCGCCGGCCGCCGCCGCCGACGCATTGCGGGCGGTGTTCATCTCGCCCGACGCGGCGGCGATGCGCCAGAGCCGAATCGCTTCCTTCATCAGGCGCGCCGACGAAACCAGGAGGTCGTGCGACGGCCGCAGCTGCTCCGGCGGGCTGAGCGGCAGCAGCGCCACCTCGATCGCCGACACGCGCCTGGCCGTCTTCTCCAGGCGATCCGCCTTGACGCCGGACATCTCCCGAACCGCCGCGATGTCGGTCGCCACGTCGTCGAACTTCCCGAGGCTCGAGCGGACGCGGCGCCTGTACGCGCCGAACAGCGACTTGCGCGCCTGCCATTGCTCCCGCGCGGCGCGCGCCTGCCGCGCCCGCTCCGACTGCGCGGCAATCGCGGCCAGGAGCGCCCGCATGTCCTCAGGGCGCCGGTAGCCGAGCCGCGCGTCCTGCCGCTGCACCTCGGCCGCCAAACGCTCGAGAGCCGCGACGTCGGCGCGAGCCGCCGCCTCCCGGGCCGAGCGACGCGAGCGGGCCAGGAGAGCCTCGTAACGCTCGTCCAGCTCCGCCTCGCGCCTCAGATCCGAGGTGATGGCCTTGCGCGTGGTCCGGTACCAGTCGCGGGGCAGGCCCTGCCTGCGCCGATCTAGTACGGCGAGGATCTGCTCCTGGAGCGAGAGCCGCTCGATCCGCGCTTCCGTCAGCCCGGCCGCGGCCGACGCCAGATCGATCGTGTCCTTCACCGTCGGCTCGGGCAGCAGCGGCTCGGACGGCGGCTCGACCGTCGCCACGAGGCTGAGGTCGAAGGTGCGCCCGCCCGAACCCGCCCAGATGTCGGAGATGGCTTCCTCCACGATGGCCGTCAGTTCGCGAACGTCGCCGGAGCGGTAGCCCAGGTGCGTGGCGGGCCACTCGAGCAGCTGGCGGCGGATGTCGGCGGCGATGGCTAGCTTGGCGGCCGCGTCCGGCGCGAACGCCATGTCGCCCAGGGCGCGGGCCACGGCCCCGGTCAGGGCCGCGTAGTCTCCTTCGCCGCGGGTCGAGGCGTAGTGGCGATGGCGGACGGCGTCAGCATAGCGGTCGGTGCGCTCCCAGTCGATGGCGGTGTCGGGCAGCGTCACCACGCGCAGGACGTCCGGGTTGGCCGGCGCGCCGATCGGCATCGTGAAGACGACGCTCCCGTTGGCCCGCGCGAATTCGCCGAAACTGACGAGTGCGGTGCCGTCCGAGAGGAAGATGCGGTAGGAAGGGACATTGGCGGCGGAGGCGTCGTGTGCGGCGCCGCCGATCGCCGCGGCCAGGAGCGCGGCCAGGCACGCACGCACAAGCGTCGCGCGCACCAGCGCCGCGCGCGCCGCCCATCGCGGACCGTCGTGATCGCCTCGGCGCATCGCGGATGTCCTGTCGAAGCATGCTAGTGTCCGGCGTAGGGAGCGTCAAGCGCGCGCGGCGCGTCCTGCGCGCCGGCGCGCGTGTGGAAAACGTGTGGATCGGCGCGTGCAAGACGTGTTGACGCACCGACAACCGCACGCGCAACCCGCGGCCTCAGCGCCCTCCGCGCCGCCTGGCGGATGTTGACGCGACCTTCGCGCATGCCTTCGCTTGATCGCTCCGGGGCGTTGCGTAGAATGCCATGTGCGTCGCGGCTGCCTGTTGGCCGCGGGCGCTGGCGCTCATGCCTACTCCCATTCAGCGGTTCGAGCAGCAGATCGGCGGGCGCCTGTACGTCATCGAGGCGTCGCCGGTCCACGCGAATCGCTGGCGCGCCCAGATCGCGCGCCGCCACGGCGTGCCATCGGCCCTGATGCCTTTCTACGGCGCCACGGCGGACGAGGCGGCCTCCCAGCTTGTGCGGTGGCTGGCGCTGGCCCATCAGCGGGCTGCCGGGGCCGCCTCGTAGCGGCCGTTTCGGACAGGCTTTCGGCGCGCGTCCCGGCGCGGCACGCGGCGCTTTGACCCGGGCTCGCGCCTCGCGTTACAATCGGGTGTCCGCGTGTGGCGTGGGCCAGTAGCGCAGATGGGAGCGCGCGTGAATGGCATTCACGAGGTCACGGGTTCGATTCCCGTCTGGTCCACCACTTCCCCACTCCCGTTGCCCCCCGCGATGAGCCGCCGTCTCCCTCTTCACCCGCGCGCGCGGCGCCACGGTCCCGCGGGGTCCGGCGGCCGCATTCCGGCCCCGGGGCGATGACGGTGCCCGACGCCATCGTCCTTCGCGGACTCCGCAAGACGTTCGGTGAGACGGTCGCCGTGCGCGACCTCGATCTCGTGGTGCCCGAAGGCGCTCTCTACGGCGTGATCGGCCCGAACGGCGCGGGGAAGACGACGACGATCCGGATGATTCTCTCGATCCTGCTGCCGGATCGGGGAGCGTTGTCGGTGCTCGGCCGGCCGTCGGCGCTCGAGGCGAAGGACCGCATCGGGTACTTGCCCGAGGAGCGCGGCCTCTACAAGCGCATGCGCGTGGGCCAATTCCTCGCCTACATGGCCCGCCTGAAGAGCGCCGACGGCCCCGGCCTCCAGGCGCGCATCCGCCAGTGGCTCGAGCGAATAGATCTTGGTGGCGTCGAGCACAAACGCTGCGAGGAGCTCTCGAAGGGCATGCAGCAGAAGGTGCAGTTCCTGGCGGCCATCGTGCACCGCCCCGCCCTGCTCGTCCTCGACGAGCCGTTCGCCGGCCTCGACCCGGTCAATCAGCGGCTGCTGCGGGAGCTCGTGACGGAGGAGCACCGGCGGGGCGTCACGGTGCTGTTCTCGACCCACATCATGGCGCACGCCGAGCAGTTGTGCGACCACGTGGTGATGATTCACCGCGGGGAGAAGGTGCTCGACGATCGGCTGAGCGACATCCGCGCCAGGCACGTGCCCCGCACCGTGGTGTTCGAGCCGCTGGATCCTGCCGCAGCCGCCGAGGCGCTCGCGCGGGTGCCCGGCGTCGCGCGCGTCAGCGTGACGGGCCGGACGTGGGAACTCGCCCTCGCACCGGACGCGGCGCCGGCCTCCGTCATCCAGCGGGTTGCGGCGGCCATCCCGCCGGCCCGGGTCGAACTCACGCGGCCCAGCCTCGAGGACGTCTTCTTCCGCATCGTCAGCGCCAGGCCGGCCGAGCACGGCGGTGCGGCCCCCGGCGCGGGGGCGGCGGGCGGCAGCGGCGCGGGTCCGGCGGAGGCGCGGCCATGAAGAAGGTCCTCCGCGTCGCCAAGCGCGAGTTCGTCGCCACCGCGGGCACGAAGGCGTTCATCCTCGGCATCCTCGTGCTGCCGCTGGTCATCGGCGTCTTGATGCTGGTCATCCCGAGGATGGCCATGGAGGATCCCCCCGCCATCGAGGGGCGCGTGGCCGTCATCGACCCGACCGGTCGCGTCGCCGCCGGCCTCTCGGCCTACCTCGAGCCGGCGCGCATCGCGCAGCGCCGCCGGCAGGCTTTCGAGCGGATGCAGGAGGCGATGCCGCCCGCGCTCCGGACCGCCAGCGGCATGGGCGGCCGCGGCGGGTCGGCAGGCCGGAAGGTGGCCGGCTCGCTGGCCGGCGCAGTGCCTCGCCTCGAGATCGTCACCATCGGCGCCGGAATTGGCGTCGAGCAGGCCAAGCAGGCGCTCACAGCGGCCGCGCCGCAGGAGAGGCCGGCCCGACCCGACCTGGCGCTCGTCGTCGTGCACCAGGACGCCGTGCAGAGGCAGCCGGGCGCGGATCGCTTCGGCACGTACGATCTGTTCGTCCGCGCGAAGCTCGACGACCGGGTCATCGAGGAGATCCAGGACGGCATGCGCGACTCGATCGTCGGCGCGCGGCTCAGCCAGGCCGGCCTGGACAGGACGCAGATCGAGGCCCTGACGACGGTCGGGCGGGTGAAGTCGAGAACCGTGACTGCGCAGGGAGAGGGCCGCACGAACGAAGTGCTGAACCGCCTGATCCCGATGGCGCTGATGGCGCTGCTCCTGATGTCGGTGCTCACGAGCGGCCAGTACCTGCTGACGACGACCGTGGAAGAAAAGACGAACCGCGTCGTCGAGGTGCTGCTTTCGGCCGTGTCGCCCATGGAGCTGATGGCTGGGAAGATCCTCGGCCAGTTCGCCGTCGGCCTGCTCATGCTGGCGCTGTACCTGGGCCTCGGCCTGATCGCCCTGCTGACGTTCGCCTCGCTCGGCCTGCTGGATCCGGCGCTGATCCTCTTCCTCGCGGTGTTCTACCTGCTCGCCTACTTCTCGCTGGGGGCCTTCATGGCGGCCATCGGGTCGGCGGTGAACGAGATGCGCGAGGCGCAGGGCCTGATGATGCCAGTGATGTTCGTCGTCATGATCCCGTGGCTGCTCTGGCTGCCCATCAGCCGGGACCCGAACTCGCTGCTCGCCGTCGCGCTGACGTTTGTGCCGCCGCTCGGCAGCTTCGTCATCATGCTGCGGCTGGCGTCGTCCACGCCGCCGCCGCTCTGGCAGACGCTCCTGGCGATCGCCGCCGGCGCGGCCGGCGTGTGGGCGTCGCTCTGGTTCGCGGCGCGCGTGTTCCGCATCGGACTGCTGATGTACGGCAAGCCGCCGAGCCTCGCGACGCTGGTGCGCTGGGCGCGGAGCGGCTAGCCGGGCGGGGACGCGCCGCCGTCGGATGCGTCCGGCGGGAGATCCGCGTAGTCCTCGGGGGTGTCGAAGTCACGGCACGCCCCCTCGTCGTCGACCGCCACGTCCAGCACCTGTCCCGCGAGCGCGCGGATGACCGACCTCGCCCCGGCCGAGGGGTCGGCCCTGCGCAAGTCGTCGAACACGCGCCGCGCAAACAGCACCGGGTGCCCGTGGCGGTTGCCGACGGCCGGGCGAACCACCGGGGCGTTCGAGGCGCGGAAGGCCTCGAGCACGGCAGTCACCGTGGCGGGGCGGACGAGGGGAATGTCCACGAGGTGCACGAGGGCGGCCTCCACGCCGGGCCGATCGGCTAGCGCGAGGCCTGTCAGCAGCGACGAGAGCTGGCCCTCGGCGCGGCGGGTGTTCTCGACCACCCGCGCCCGGAAGCCGGCTGCCGTCACCGCGCTCCGGACGGCGTCCGTGTCGTCGCCCGCGACAATCACGAGATCGTCGAGGCCGGCGGAGCCGAGCGTCCGGACCAGGCGCGTCACGAACGTGTCGTGGCCGATCGGCAGGAGCGCCTTGGGCCGCGCCATGCGCGCCGAGGCTCCCGCGGCGAGGATGATGCCGACGATCATCGCGGGGCATGTTACCGTCCGCCGTCCGCGGCGGCAACCGGGATCGTCCGTGCTAGAATCCGCGCATGAGCGACACGGGCCTGCGCATTCGGTGCCAGCGGTGCGGCACCCAGATGGAGCTGAAGGATCCGGCGCCGGGCATGCCGTGGCCGCCCGAGCAGTACTGGGTCTGCCCGTCGTGCGCCCGTCACTTCTGGTCCACGTATCCTCCCCCGCCCGCTCCGAAGGGAACGGCCGCGCCGGCGTGATTGCCGGGGATCGTCTGGTGGATCCGCCAGATCCGGCTTGACTTTCGCCGGTCGTACTCCCTACACTTGCGGCGGAAAATTCGGGACTGCCGCCGTCGGAGGGCTACGTCTGTCTGCGCGGCCGGGGAGGGGCGGCTGGCGGTGTCGAAGCCCGGGCTGCGCCCGGGGCGTTCGCAGCGGAGGGTTCACGTATGCCGACCGGGACGATTGCGCGTCTCCTCATCGACAAGGGGTTCGGGTTCATTCGAGACGAGAACGGCCTCGAGCACTTCTTCCATCGGAGCGCTGTCCGAGGGGCCGTTTTCGAGCTGCTGCGCGACGGCCAGCGCGTGGAGTTCACGCCCGAGGAATCGCAGAAAGGTCCGAGAGCGGGCGATGTCCGCCTGATCGAGGACTAGCAGGCGCCAGACCCCAGTCCGGCCGGCCTTGCCTTCGGCGAGGCCGGCTCCCTCGCGCTCCTCTCCGCTACTTGTAGAACCTGATGCTGCGGTCCCGAGTGTTCGGGGAGCCGTGTGCGGTGCGCCCGAGCCCCGCCTCCTCCGGCCCGGACGCGGCCGCGGCTGCGGTATCATGAAGCGGCCGCGGCGCCAGCCGCTGTCCGGCCTGTCACGAGGAAGCGAACGGGGCCCGGTGGCCCTCCCGGTCTTCAAAACCGGTCGCCTCCCGCCGATCGCGGGAGGGCTGGGTTCGACTCCCAGGCGCTTCCGCCACTGTCCGGCCAAGCCCGTGAATCACGAGGGCCTCGCTCATGGCAAACCGCGCGCCTTGCGACGGCAAGGCAGCAGGCTCTCTGCTGGAGTCCGCCGCTCGCGCGCGCGAGACGGGGTGGAAGTTCGAAGGGTCCGCCGCTCCCCGTGTAACATAGAGACTCCCGCCCGCGGCGGGTTCGTCATTCCCTGCACCGTGAAAGCGTGAGGACGCTATGACACGACGCACTCTGCTCGCCGGCCTCGCTGCCGTCGTCGCGACGGCAGCCCTGCTCGCCAGCCCCGCCGTGAGAGCGGGAAGCGAGCCCATCAATTACGCCGACATCAACAAGATCAAGGCCGAGGGCCTCCAGAACTCGCAGGTCATGGAGCTCGCCAGCTGGCTCACCGACGTCTACGCTCCGCGGCTGACGGGGTCGCCGACGTTCCTCAAGGCGGCCGAGTGGACGGTCGCGAAGATGAAGGAGTGGGGCCTGGCCAACGCGAAGATCGAGCCCTGGACGAACCGCAACGGCTTCGAGCGCGGATGGACGAACGACAAGTTCTACCTGTCGGCGGTCGCGCCGGAACGGTTTCCCATCCCCGGCACGCCGGCCGCGTGGACGCCAGGCACGAACGGCCTCGTGAGCGGCGAGGTGGTCCTCGTGACGGCCACGACCGAGGCGGAGCTGGCGCCCTACAAGGGCACGCTGCGCGGCAAGTGGGTGCTGACGCAGGCGGCGCCCGACGTGGCCGCGTACTGGAAGCCGCTGGCGACCCGCTATACGGCAGAGGAGCTCGCCGAGCTCGAATCGTGGCCTGCGCCGCAGCCGGAGTTCGGCGTCGCCGCGCCGGGCGCGGGTCGGATGGGCGGGCCCGGCCCAGGGCCAGGCGCCCCAGCCGCTCAAGCTCCGCAGGCCGGCGGGCGCCAGGGCCAGCCCGGACAGCCCGCGGCGGCCGCGCAGCCTGGGATCGTGCCGCCGGCGGCGGTGCAGGCCATGATGCGCGGCACGGCCGCGGCGGCCGCCCGCCACGCGTTTTTCAAAGCCGAGGGCGTACTGGGCATGTTCACCACGACGCCTCGCGGGCACGGCATCTACACGATCAGCGGAAACCGGGCGTCCGACCCGGCGGCGACGGTGCCGGCCATCTCCATCGCAGCCGAGCACTACGGCCGCCTCGCGCGGATGGTGGCCAAGAACGTCCCGGTCGTCCTCGAAGCGGACATCAGGAACACCTTCACCCCTGATCCGCCGGTCTTCAACGTGGTCGGCGAGATCCCCGGGACCGACAAGGCGGACGAGATCGTGCTGCTCGGCGGGCACTTCGATACCTGGCACGCCTCGCCGGGCGCGACCGACAACGCGGCCGGGGTCGCTGCGATGCTGGAGGCCCTCCGCATCCTCAAGACGACGGGAGTGGGACTGCGGCGCACGGTGCGCGTGGGCCTCTGGGGCGGCGAGGAACAGGGGCTCCTGGGCTCGAGGGAATACGTGTCGACCCACTTCGCGAGCCGCCAGCCGCTGCCGGCAACCCCGGGCGCGCCGCCGGCGCCTGCCGGAGGGCGCGGGGGCTTCGGCGGCCCGCAGGGCCCGCTCGAGCTCAAGCCGGCCTACGACAAGCTGTCGGTGTACTTCAACATCGACAACGGCGCGGGGGCGATCCGCGGCATCTACCTCCAGGGCAACGACGCGGTCGGACCCATTTTCCGCGAGTGGATGGAGCCGTTCCGGTCGCTCGGCATGACAACAGTCACCATCAGGAACACCGGCGGCACCGATCACCAGGCGTTCGACGCCGTCGGGCTGCCGGGATTCCAGTTCATCCAGGACGAGCTCGAGTACGAGACGCTCACGCACCACACGAACATGGACACCTACGAGCGTCTGCAACCGAACGATATGCGGAAGATGGCGACCATCGCCGCGGGCTTCGCGTACCTCGCGGCGAACCGCGACGAGAAGCTGCCGCGCAAGCCGCTCACGGTGCCCGTGGCCGGACGAGGGGGAAGGTAGAGGCACACTCGGGATTCGGGGCTGCGGCTCAGCCCGGGACAATCGACGCCCGCCGGCTGACCTGCCGGCGAAGGCACGGCTCCCGGCAGCGCATCATCGCCGAGGCGGAAGCGCCTGCTCGACTTGCGCGAGCAGGGCTTTCGCCTCCTCGAAATCCGGCAGGGACGCCGCCCGCGTGAGCTGCATCACCCTGGCGCTGCCGAGGCAGAAGGTGCCCTCGCAGGTGGGAACCGGAGCGGGGATCGGGGGCTGCGGCTTCGGGGTTGGGGACTGAGGCTTCTGGATTCCTTTGCCTCCTCCACCTCCTCCAGCGATAATACCGGCGCCGCATCTTCCATGACGGCGTCGGGGGACTCACCATGTCCTGGTGGCTCTGGGCGGTGGTCGGGCTGGCGTTGGCCGCGGGTGAGATCCTGACTCCCGGCAGCTTCTTCGTCATCTTCTTCGGCCTCGCGGGCCTCGTCGTGGCCGTGCTCGCGGCATTCGGCCTCGCCGAGGCGTTGTGGCTTCAGATCCTGCTGTTCTCGATCTTCTCCGTGGCGTCGCTGCTGCTGTTCCGCAACCCGCTGCTCCGGTGGATGGCCCGCCACGCCCGGCCGACGCCCGAGATCGACACCCTCGTGGGCGAGATCGCGGTGGCCTCGGCCTCACTGGCGCCCGGGGAGGTGGGCCAGGCGCAGCTTCGCGGGAGCGCGTGGAACGCGCGCAACGGGTCCCAGTCGCCGATTGCCGCGGGAGGGCGCTGCCGCGTGACCCGCGTGGAAGGCCTCGTAATCTGGCTCGAACCTGAGTGAGGTGACTCCATGACCGGCGCTGTCCTCGTTTTCGGCATTCTCGCCATCCTGGTTCTCATCGTCATCGCCAAGACGGCGGTCGTCGTGCCGCAGCAGAGCGCGTTCGTGATAGAGCGCCTCGGCAAGTACTCGGGCACGCTGTACGCGGGGTTCCACGTGCTGGTTCCGTTCATCGACGTGATTCGGTACCGGCACACGCTGAAGGAGCAGTCGAGCGACATCCCCGCGCAGGTGTGCATCACGCGCGACAACGTGCAGGTGGGCGTCGACGGGATCCTGTACCTGAAGGTGCTGAATCCGGAACGGGCGTCGTACGGGATCCAGGACTACCACTTCGCCATTTCGCAGCTCGCCCAGACCACGCTCCGGAGCGAGATCGGCAAGATCGATCTGGACCGCACGTTCGAGGAGCGCACGAACATCAACACCGCCGTGGTCAGCGAGCTCGACAAGGCGTCGGAACCGTGGGGCGTGAAGGTCCTGCGCTACGAGATCCGGAACATCACGCCGCCCGGGGACATTCTCGCCGCCATGGAGAAGCAAATGCGCGCCGAACGGGAGAAGCGCGCGGTGATCCTCTCGTCTGAGGGCACGCGGGACGCGGCGATCAACGTGGCCGAGGGCGAGAAGCAGCAGGTCATCAAGGCCTCGGAAGGCCGGAAGCAGCAGCAGATCAACGAGGCGATCGGCCAGGGCGAGGCCATCCTGACCGTGGCCACCGCGACGGCGGAGGGGCTGAAGCGGGTGGCGGCGGCCATCACGGCGGAGGGCGGCTACGACGCCGTCCGCCTCCGGGTGGCGGAGCAGTACGTCGCCGAGTTCGGCCAGCTGGCGAAGGCCGGCACCAGCCTCGTGCTCCCGGCGAATGTCGCCGACGTGGGCGCGATGGTCGCGCTGGCGATGAACGTCTACAACCAGCAGATTGCGAAGGGCGCGCCGAGGCCTTGACGCCGGTGATGGTGATGGGGTCAGGTCCAGAAAAACGGGGTCAGACCCCTTCGCGGCGGGTCTGACCCCGTTTTTCTGGATCTGACCCCACCCCTCGGGAACTCTTCACGGAACGGGAAGCGGAACTCGTGGCCCAGCTGCCGATCCGCCCGTTCACGGCGGCGCGCCCCGCTGCCGCGTGGAAATTGCAGGAGCACGAGGCGAGATCCGTGCTGGACGCGCTCGCGTCGAAAGCCATCCTGCTCGATGTCAGCCAGAACGAGGAGCCGGTCTACGTGCTCCCGCCGCCGATGGCCGGCTCCTTCGAGTTCTCGATGATGCGCGTCCGCGGCGACGTGGACCAGCGCCTGCTCGCGCAGCTGTTCTACGAATACATCACCGTCGAGGAGGACTTCATCAAGGCGCTCTTCACGCCCGGCGCGACGCAGCTGGGGCGCGTATTCGTGCGCGAGCCGGTGCCGACAAGCGACCAGGCGCTGCACGTGCTGGACTACGAGCGCGCGAGCGCCGTCATCGCGTCCGCGCCGGACATGGGCGTCGGGATGTGCTACTGCCGGCACAAGAGGCAGCACCTCGGGCTCGCCTGCGACGCGCCGATGGACATCTGCATGACCTTCGGCGCGGCGGCCTCGTGCAGTTCGGCGAGAACGTCCGCCGCAGCGTCGCGTTCATCTGCAACCGCGGCGGCTGCTGCTGTGGGGTGATGATCGCGCAGCAGCGGTTCGGCAGCCTGCACCCCATCCACACGACGAACTTCCTGCCGGCGGTGGACCGCGCCGCGTGCAACGGGTGCGGCAAGTGCGTGGACGCCTGCCCCGTGGGCGCCCTGTCGCTCGTCTCGGCCCAGGAGCCGCGGCACGCGAAGAAGAAGCGCGCGCAGCTGGACGACCGCGTGTGCCTCGGCTGCGGCGTGTGCGTGGCGGCCTGCGACACGGGCGGCCTGTCGCTCGAACGGCGCCCGGAGCGCATCATCACGCCGCTCGACTCGACCCACCGGACCGTGCTTATGGCCATCGAGCGGGGCACGCTGCAGAACTTGATCGCCGACCACCAGGCGCTGACGAGCCACCGGGCCATGGCCGCTATCCTGGGGGTGATCCTGCGGCTCCCGCCCCTCAAGCAGGCGCTTGCCAGCAGGCAGCTACAGTCGCGCTATCTCGCCCGCCTGTTGGGGTCAGATCCAGGAATGCGGGGTCAGGCCCAGGAATGCTGGACCTGACCCCGCATTCCTGGATCTGACCCCACTCATGCATGGATCTCGACGGTGTCGCCCTCGAAGAGCACGTGGTCCTTCTGGACCGCCTGGCCGTCGAAGGCGCTCGCCCCCCACACCCGCGCGAACCTCATCGTCTCGATGAGGTCCTTGTGGATGCGTGCCGCCAGGTCGCCGATTGTGGCCCCCCGCGGCAAGGTGAACGGCGCCGAGCCGTCGCGCGGCTTCCCTGGCTGCTTCGTGTACACGCGGATGATGTCGAAGGCAACGAACGTCCGCCGCGCCAGATCGGCAAGGCCGGTCCCGCCAAGCGCTGAAACCCCGGCCACGCGCCAGCGCCCCTCCAGCAGCTCCTCGATGACCGGCACGGTCTCCGGCACGCCGGGCACGTCCATGCCCGTCAGCACGACCATCGCCTTCTTCTGAACGGCGGCGGTGTCCCGGCGGGGCGCCGCGCCGGCCGGATACAGGCCGATGTTGCGGCCTTCGAGCACCAGCCGGCACTCGTCGAAGCCCTCGATGGCGCGTTCGCCTTCCACAACGACCCACACGAGATCCGCGTAGCGGATCACGTCGAAGACCCACGGCTCGGTGTGCTGCGCGGACACGGGCGGCAGATCGACGAGCTGGAACGCGATGTCCTCGAACGGCATCATGCCCGGAACCGGCTCTCGCGTGGTGAACGGGTAGTCGCCGACCGCCGGCGTCGCCCGCGTCAGCGCGCGGACGAGGGCCGACTTGCCGCTGTTTGGCGGCCCCGCAAGGGCCACCTGGCCGGCGCCCTCCCGGGGAACGATGTGGCTGAATCCCGACTTCGCCCCCTTCTTGCCGCCCTCCTTCCTGAGCTTCGCGATGCGCGACTTCAGATCGGCCTGCATTCGGTCGGTGCCCTTGTGCTTGGGAATGACCCGCAGCATCTCCTCGAGGGCATCGACCTTCTCCGCGACGGTCTTCGCCGCGCGCAGGCGCTCTTCGGCACGGTGGTACTCGGGGCTGAGGTTGGCTGGCATGGCACGGGCGCCGGTACGGCGCCGGCTCGATCATGCGGGAACGCGGGGCGCCGATGCAAGACGGACGGCGCGCCGGGAAGCCGGCCGGCGCGCGTCAGGCCAGTGCGCCAGGTGCGCCCCGCCCCGGTTGTCCATGGGCCCGCGCTGGAGCAGAATAGCCCAGCCCCAGCGAGGAGCCCTGCCATGACCACATCCGGTTCACACGCAGGCCGCCTGCATCCGATGACAGGCGCCGTTGCTGCAGCCGTCCTGATGATCGCCGCCGCCGCCGCGCTCGCACAGCCAGTCGGACCCGACACCTCCTGGAAGCCCGCAGGAGAACGCCTGCTCTCGAAGTTCGCCAAGCACGTCTCGCCCGGCCTGGCGCACCCCGAGTACCCGCGCCCGCAGCTGGTCCGGCCCGACTGGCTGAACCTGAACGGCCTCTGGCAGTACGCCATCCGGCCGAAAGACGCCGGCGCTCCGGCCGGCACCTTCGACGGCGCGATTCTCGTCCCGTTCGCGCCGGAGTCGGCGCTGTCAGGCGTTGGCAAGACAGTCGCGCCGGACCAGCGGGTCTGGTACCGGCGCACGTTCCGCGTGCCGTCTTCATGGGCGGGCAAGCGCGTCTGGCTGCGCTTCGATGCCGTCGACTGGGACACGACCGTGACGGTCAACGGAAAGACCGTCGGTTCCCATACCGGCGGCTACGATCCGTTTGCGTTCGACATCACCGGCGCGCTCACGAGTTCGGGCGACCAGGAGCTGGTCGTCTCGGCCTGGGACCCGTCGGATGCCGGCTCCCAGCCGCGAGGCAAACAAGTGCTCAAGCCGCGCGGGATCTGGTACACGCCGACGAGCGGCATCTGGCAGACGGTGTGGCTCGAGCCGCTGCCCGCGCTGGCCATCCAGCGCCTGAAGCTGACGCCCGACGCCGACGCAGGCGCGATCGTGGTTGAGGCGAGCCTCAGCGGGGCGGCCGCAGGATGCGCGCTGCGCGTGGCGGTGCTCTCCGGCGGCAGGCAGCTTGCGGCGGCCGAAGGCCCAGCCTCGGCGCCGCTGCGCGTCACGGTGCCGTCCCCGCGCCTGTGGTCTCCCGCCGATCCGTTCCTCTACGACCTGAGGATCGCGCTCCTGCGCGGCGGAAAGGTCCTGGACGAGGTGTCCAGCTACACCGGCCTGCGCAAGATCTCGCTCGGGCGCGCGGCAGACGGCGCCGCCCGGCTGATGCTCAACAACCGGCCGCTCTTCCAGTTCGGCTTCCTCGACCAGGGTTTCTGGCCCGACGGCCTCCACACGCCGCCAACGGACGAGGCGATGCGGTTCGACATCGAGTCGACGCTGGCCTTCGGCATGAACCTCGCCCGCAAGCACATCAAGATCGAGCCCGATCGCTGGTATTACTGGGCCGACAAGCTGGGCCTGCTCGTCTGGCAGGACATGCCGAGCGGCCGGAACGACACGCCGGAGGCCCGCGCCAACTTCGCCGACGAGTGGAAGCGCGTGATCGACGCCCGCTTCAACCACCCGTCCATCGTCATGTGGGTGCCGTTCAACGAAGGCTGGGGCCAGCCCGACGCCACCGGCACGCGCCAGATGGCGGAATGGACTGCCCGCTACGACCCGACGCGGCTCGTCAACCATACATCGGGCTGGTCGGATGCCGGCGCGGGCCACGTCTCCGACGTCCACATGTACCCCGGGCCCTCGATGCCGGCGCTCGAACTGAGCCGGGCGGCGGTATTGGGCGAGTTCGGCGGCCTCGGCATCCCGACGCGCGGCCACACGTGGCAGGGCGAGCAGAACTGGGGCTACGTCAGCTTCAAGGATGCGGCCGACTACGAGCGGGCGTACCGCGAGACGATCGCACGGCTGCGGCTGCTCGTCGCGCGGGGCCTGAGCGCGGCCGTCTATACCCAGACGACCGACGTCGAGATCGAGGTCAACGGCCTGATGACCTACGACCGCGAGGCCGTCAAGATCCCGCAGCCGGCCCTCGCCGAGATCAGCAGGACGCTCTTCGAGAACCTGCCGTCGGTCACGACCGTGCTCCCGGCGTCGGAACTCGGCGGCCGGCCGTGGCGTTACGTCCTGACCAGGCCGGCGGACGGATGGAACGAGGCCGAATTCAACGACAGTGCGTGGCCGTCGGCTCCCGCGCCGTTCGGCGGGGGCAAGCCCGAAGGCGTTCCCGTGCGCACGCCGTGGACGGCCCCTGACATCTGGCTGCGCCAGGCGTTCGACTGGGCGGGCGGACCGGCCGAGGGGCTGCACCTGCTGGTCGCCCACGACGATCAGGCGACCGTCTGGATCAACGGGGTCGAAGCGGCGACCCTGGCTGGTCGCTCGACGGGCTACGTGATCGTTCCCGTGAGCGACGCGGCCGCCCGCGCGCTGAGGCCGGGCGCGAACGTGATCGCGGTGCACTGCGCGCAGCAGAAGGACGAGCAGGCGATCGACGTGGGAGTGCTGCAGGTGAGGTAGGCGCCGGGGGCGACCTCGGGTGCAGGATCCAGCGCGTCGGCGTGCAGGAACGGGCCCGGCCGTCCAGCAGGAACTGCACGGTCCCGGCGACGCTGCCCGCCGCGAACACGCGGCTGGACATCGTGCCCTGCAGCATCGCATCGCCCTGCGTCGCGCTGTAGGGATCGAAGCCCGGCGCGATGGTCACGACGACCCCGGTCTCGGGATCACGCGCCTGCCCCAGCACCGGCCCGTACAGCGTCGTCGGGCCGACCATCTGGACGAGCGCCCGAAAACCGAGATTGGCCCCTTCGGCAGGGAGGATCTGCCAGCCGCTCGCTATCGGCGCCACCGTCACGGGGATGGAGGCAGTCCCGGGGATGTCCGGCTCTCCCACGCAGATGATCTGGATGCCCGAGGTTCCCTGCGGCACGTAGACCACCAGGGTGTAGGCGCCCGGCAGGAGGCTGAAGGGGCTCGCCGCCCAGCTGCTCGGCGAAGTCGGCGTGCACGAGGCGGCGGAGACGGCAAGCGCCAGGCACACGGCGCCTGCTTGACGCCGCGGCCGGCGGCGCCCGCACGCGCTTGTCATCGCCCTGCTCCGCCGGCGCGATCATGCCGGACGACCTGCAGACCGGACGCCCCTCCCAACCGCTCCACTTCCACGCTGTGCGCCGCACGGGCGACGTCGTCCGGATCGGGGCTCGAGCCGGCCAGCGCGCGCAGGGCCCCTGCGAGCGCCACGCAGACGGCCGCGGACGTGCCAGTGGACGCTCCGGGCGGCTCGACCGATCCGACACGAACGTCAATCGTCATGCCGGCAGGCGCGCCCACCGACTCGATGGCCGCCTCGAGCAGCGGATGAGGCCCGAAGGGGCGCGCGCCGGGCGCGAACGCGTAGCGCTCGCCGAAGTCCCCGGCGTGCAGCGTCACCGGGCGCCCGGCGCCCGCGTCAGCCAGCCCCGCACCGAGCGCGACGGTCACATCCGGATTGACGGCCACGTGAGAAACAGCCCCCTGCCGGGCGAACCACGTGCCGGTCCAGCCCCCGCAGCCGCAGGTCCGCACGAGCGCGCTTGCGACGACGGCCGTCATGTCCTCCTGCAGCGTACTACGATCGGCCGCCGGTGGGCGCCGGGGGCGTCGGGGGCCGACCGGCTCACGGGCCCGCTGTGCTACGATCTGCACGCACCACGCGCAGCGCCCGCACGGCCGGCACCAGCAGCGCGCGCACCGCGCGGCCCGGAGCGCGCGCCCGCTGCGGTTGGTGGCGGAGGGCTCATGGCGCGCAGGCTCATGCTTGTCCTGCTACTGGCGCTCGCGATCCCGGGCGCGGGCCTGCGCGGCACCCTTCTGCCGCGCCAGGCGGCGCCGCCGCCGGACGCAGCGGCGCCCGTTGATCGCTCCGCTCCACTGCCCGCAGCCCGCTCCCCCCGCAACGCGAACTACTCGATCGACGTCCGCCTCGACCCCGGCGCCCGCGCCCTCATCGGCCACGAGGACATCACCTGGAGGAACACGAGCGCGCACCCGACGTCGAAGCTCTGCTTCCATCTCTACTACAACGCGTGGAAGCACGCTCAGACGACCTGGATGCGCGAAGCGAGGCTCCGCGGCCGGTCCCGGGCGCGCTCGGTTCGGGCCGGCGACTGGGGATGGACCAGCGTGACGTCGGTCCGCCTGCTCCGGCCCAACGCCGAGGCGGTCGAACTGGCCGATCGCCGCTTTGCCTCCCCGGACGACGGGAACGAAGCGGACGAGACGGTCATGGAGGTGCTGCTGCCCGACGTTGTGCCGCCGGGCGAATCGATCCGAATCGGCCTCGACTGGAACGCGAGGATCCCGCGGACGTTCTCGCGCACCGGCGCCGTCGGCTCGTACTACTTCCTCGCCCAGTGGTTCCCCAAGCTGGCCGTCCTCGAGGACGCGGGCTGGAACTGCCACCAGTTCCACGCCGGCACCGAGTTCTACGCCGACTACGGCGTCTACCAGGTCCGGATGACGGTCCCATCGTCCTGGGTCGTCGGAGCGACGGGCCTCGAGCGCGGGCGCACGGACAACCCGGACGGCACCACGACCCACGCGTATCACGCCGACGATGTCCACGACTTCGCCTGGACGACGAGCCCCGACTACCTCGTCCGCACGGCGCGGTTCGAGCACCCGACTCTCCCGGCCGTGGAGATGCGGCTGCTGCTCCAGCCCGAGCACGCCGGGCAGGCCGACCGCCACTTCGACGCGACGCGCACGGCGCTCAGGTTCTACGGCGAATGGTTCGGCGCCTACCCGTACGGCCACCTCACCGTCGTCGATCCGGCCTGGCAGAGCGGGGCGGGGGGGATGGAGTACCCGACGCTCTTCACCGCGGGAACGCGCTGGCTCGCGCCGCGCGACGTCATGGATCCGGAAGGCGTGACGATCCACGAGGCCGGCCACCAGTTCTGGTACGCGATGGTCGGCAACAACGAGTTCGAGGACGCCTGGCTGGACGAGGGGCTCAACACCTTTTCGACGGGCCGGGCGATCGAGGCCAACCCCGCCTACCGGGTGAACTACCAGTCGTCGCGCTACTTCGGCGGGTTCGTGCCGTGGGTCTTCCGGGACATCCCGGTGTCGAGGGAAGTGGACGAGAACGGCCTGTCGGCGTACCGCGCGTCGGCCGAGTCCGACGCGCCGTCCACGCCGTCCTTCAGGTACTTCCCCTCGACGGGAGGAGGGCTGAGCTACAGCAAGACCGCCCTCTGGCTGCACACGCTGGAGCGCCACCTCGGCTGGCCCGCGCTGCAGCGCGCGATGTCCGCGTTCTTCGAGCGCTGGAAGTTCCGGCACCCCAAACCGCAGGACTTCTTCGACGCGGTCAACGAATCGTCCGGGCGCGACATGACGTGGTTCTTCGACCAGGTACACCGAAGCTCCACCGTGTTCGACTACGGCGTGCAGTCGGTGATGAGCGAGACGCTGCCGCCCGCCGGCTCGCGCGCGACGAAAGGCTCCGCTCCCGTCAAGCGATCCACGGTCGTCGTCCGGCGCTACGGCGAGGCGGTGTTCCCGGTCGAGGTCCTCGTGACGTTCGAGGGGGGCGAGACCGTCCGCGAGGCCTGGGACGGGAAGGACCGCTGGAAGGCGTTCACCTACGAGCGCGCAATGCGGGTCGTGTCCGCAGTGGTCGATCCGGATCGCGTGCTGCTGCTCGACATCGACCGGACGAACAACAGTTTCACGACCGAGCCCCGATCGCGGGAGGCCGCGCGCAAGTGGATGCTCAAGTGGATGGTCTGGCTGCAGGACGCGCTGGCGACATCCAGCTTCTTCATCTGAGGCCGGGCGGGCCCGGCCGGTGGGATACGGCATGGCGACGATCTTCGAGGCGTTCACGGACGGGTGGGGGCGGGTCCTCCGCGCGCCGGCCATCCTGTTCGGCGTGTTCCTCGTCACCCTGCTCCTGGCCGCGCCGGCCGGGAGCGCCATCCGGGACTCGATCTCAGGCAGCCTGGGCTCGAGCCTCGACGGCGGCGCCATGGCCGACGGCGTCGACGCCGACTGGTGGGCCCGGTTCAGCGATGCGGCCACGGGCCTGGATCGGACGTTCACCCGGTCCGTCATCGGCTTCGCCGCCGTGCTCGACAACCTCAGCCGCTTCCTGGACAACGAGGAGGCGGACGCGTCGCTGGCCGGGCTCACGTTCGCCTACCTGGCGATCTGGCTGTTCCTCATCGGCGGCATTCTCGACCGGTACGCGCGGATGAGGCCGACGCGGTCCCAGGCGTTCTTCGGCGCCTGCGGGACGCTCTTCTTCCGCTTCCTCCGCCTCGGGCTGATCGCGGCCGCCGGCTACTGGCTGCTGTTCGGCGTCGTGCATGCGTGGCTGTTCGAGGGACTCTACGGGCGGGCCATCCGCGACCTGACGGTGGAGCGGACGGCATTCGCGATCCGCCTGGCGCTCTACGGCGTGTTCCTGGCGCTGCTGGGGTTCTGGAACGCCGTCATGGACTACGCGAAGATCCGCGCAGTGGTGGAGGACCGCCGGAGCATGCTCGGGGCGTTCCTCGCGGGCTGGCGCTTCGTCGTCGGCCATCCGCTGAAGGCCGGCGGCCTGTACCTGCTCAACACGCTCGCCTTCGCGGCGGTTGTGTTCGTGTACTTCCTGACGGCGCCGGGCGCGGCCGGGTCTGGCGCCGCCGCGTGGGCGGCGTTCGCCATCGGGCAGGCGTACGTGCTGGCGCGGCTTGCCGTGAAGCTCGCCTTCTACGCCTCCGGGACTTCGCTCTTCCAGCGGTCCCTCGCCCACCTGGCGTATACCGCGGCGCCGGAGCCGATCTGGCCCGACTCGCCCGCGGCCGAGGCCCTCGCCAACGCCGCCGGCAGGGACTAGGAGCGGCCCGATGCACCACCTGGCGTCCGAGATGGCCGGCTGGCTCCGGGAGCGCGTGCGCGCGGCGGGCGCGCGGGGGATCGTTGTGGGGCTCAGCGGGGGACTGGACTCAGCCGTCGTCGCCCGCGTGGCGCAGATGGCCGTGCCCGGCGGCGTGCTGACGGTGTTCATGCCCGCAGGCAGCCTGCCGCAGGACGCCGAGGACGCGCGGCTCGTCGAGGACACGTTCGGCCTGCCCGTCATGACGGTCGATCTCTCGGACGCGGTTGACGCGCTGCTCGATCGCCTGCACCACGCGGCCGGCGCGCAGCCGTTCGACACGGCCCCGGCAGACGAGGCAGGGCCGCGCATGGCCGTGGCCAATCTGAAGCCGCGCCTGCGCATGGCGGCGCTCTACTACGTCGCGAACCGGCTGAACTACCTCGTCGCCGGCACGGGCAACCGGTGCGAGATCGCCATCGGCTACTACACGAAGCACGGCGATGGGGGTGTGGATCTGCTCCCGCTCGGGGCGCTCGTGAAGAGCGAGGTGCGCCAGCTCGCGCGCCACCTCGGCGTGCCGGCCCGGATCATCGACAAGGAGCCGAGCGCGGGCCTCTGGCCGGGCCAGACCGACGAGGGCGAGATGGGGTTCACCTACGCCGAGCTGGAAGACTACCTCCGCGGGAGGCGGGCTTCGCTTGCTCCGGCCACGCTGGCGCGCATCGAGCGCCTCGTGCGCGCCAGCGAGCACAAGCGCCAGATGCCGCCGGTGTTCCGGCCCTCCGGGGAGTAGGCAGCGGGCCCCTCAGGCCCGGACGAGCGCCGCGAGCATGGCGTCTTCGGTCAAGCCGAAGTGCTCCCACACCCGGACGAAGTGGTCCGAGGGTGCGATGCGCGGATCGCCGATCCCGAAGTGATCCAGCCGGACACCCGCGCCGGCCACGCTCGTGGCGACGAGCCCCGCGAAGCCGCGTGTCCCCGACGAGGGATCGCCGATCAGTCCGTCTTCGACCGTCACCATGCGCTCGTACCTGGCGGCCAGCCCGCCGAGGAACCCGTCGTCCAGCGGGAATCCGTTGACGACGATGACGTCCGCCGGCACGCCCTGCGCGGCCGCGCCGTCGGACGCGGCGACAGCCAGGTAGGCGGGCGCGCCCACGGCCAGGACGACGGTCCGGGCGCCCGCCCTCTGGCGGCACACGGTGGCCGGCGACCACGCGTCGCCGGCATTCCACAGCGGCGAGCCATCGGCCTTCGCGAGCACCGGCAGGTTGTCTCTCGGAACGGCGACGATGTGGCCGCCCATGGCGGCGGCGGCGTCTCTGACTGCCACGAACGCCGCGCGGGCGTCGGCCGGCGCGTAGAAGCGCCGCAGGTACGGCAGGTAGCCGAGTCCCAGGTTGATCCAGTCGAGGCTCCAGCCGGAGAAGTGGTCGCGGCCCGTGCAGGCCCCGACGTGCGAGAGGTGCATGACGACGTTGAGGCCCTCGTTCGCGCCGGTCAGGTTGCGCTGGTAGCGCCAGAACTCGAAGCCCTCGCGCGCGATGCCTTCGAAGAACGCGGCGAAGGTCGCAAAGACGTTGAGCTGCGGCTCCCGGCTGCTGAAGGCGAGGCCGTTCGCCATCAGGGCGGCGGCCTGCTCCTGGATGCTCATCTCGAACCGGTGATCGCGCGGCACGCGCGACGCGGCCTTGCCCAGCTTCGTCGAGGGGTCGAGATCGCACGACACGAAGAAGCAGCGTCCGGGGTGCCTCCGCGCGATCGCGTCGTACGCCGCCTCGGAGCCCGCGCGCGGCGACACGGATGTCCCGGGCGCCGGCAGGCTGACGGGGTCGAGGTCGGCCGCCTCAAGCACGAGGTTCGGCGAGCCCTTCGGCGGGCGCGCGGTCGTGACGACCTTCCGGCGCGGCTTCGCGCGCAGGCGCGACAGCGCCTCGGCCTCGGCCGGCGTGAGCCGCAGAAGCGGGCTCGCCAGCGTGGCGGCCTCGTCGCGCCCCTTCATGCCTCCGTCGTGGTGGCCCTCGCCGCCCGGCAGGCCGTTGACGTAGAACAGGCACTGGCACATGGCTCGCGCGTCCCGGAAGCTCATCAGCGACCCGGGAATCCAGATCTCGGTGTCGAGCGGCACGCCGTGCTCGGCGGCAAACCGCGCGACCTCCGCGCCGATGCCGTGCTGCTCGCCGAACGCCGCGACGGTGACGGCGCGGCCGTTGCCGGACCGGTAGCCCGTCGGATAGATCAGCGCCGGCTGGCCTTCCCGGGCCAGCGCCAGCCCGTCGCGGTAGGCGCCGAAGAGCGCCGGGCGGTCGTGCAGCGACGCGATCTCGACGATCTGGATGCCGAGCGACGCGATGACCGGCCGCGGATCGCGGTCCATCACACGCGCGGTCGTGCCGGAGAGCTGGATGCCGTTGCGGTGCATCACGAAGAGCAGGGGGGCGCGGTGCTGGCTCGCGGCCACGTAACCGTTCAGCGACTGCCCCGAGATCCAGCCGGCGTCGCCGCAGTGGCAGATGACGGCCGCCTCGGGCCCTCTCTTCGCCCTGAGGCCGAGCGCCTGACCGACGGCGACGGGAACGATCGCGCCGAGGCGCCCGGAACTCAGCTCGGTGCCGCCGGGCACGAACGACACGTGCCCGGCGACGTCGAGGCTGCGCCGGAACGCCTCAACGACCCTGGACTCGGGCAGGAAGCCGAGGATGGCCAGCGCGGCGTAGTAGCCGATGCTCGTGTGGCCGTGCTCGATGGTGAAGAACCGGCGATCGTAGTCCACGACGCCGAGCGTCATGAGCAGGCCCGGTATCAGCTCGAGCGCGCCGCCGAGGTGGTCGATGTCGCCCGCGCGCGCGAGCGACGCCAGCGCCCGGATGGCGATCGACGCGGCCTCCTTTTCGAGCCCCGCAAGCGCCGCCGCCTCGTCGGGGGCGAGCGAGGCCGCCGCGGGGTCGAGCGAGAACGGCAGCACGTCGGCTTCGACGCGCCCGGCCAGAAGCGGCGACGCCTCGAGGAGGCTCGCGTTGCGCCGGCGCTGGGCGGCCGCGAGCGCCTCGAGCGGATGCGTGGACGCGGTGGTGGTCATGGCGGCTCTCGTCATCGGTGAGGGTCGGGCAGCGGGTCACGGCAGTCTAGCACACCGGTTCCGACGCCTCGGGCTTGCCTGCGCCACCGCCCGCGCCGCGGGAACCGCGCCCGCGGTTCGCGCGCGGACCTATAATGGGGCCGTGCAGCCGGCCAGGGTCCTGGGGGGCGGCCGCGCAACGGGAGGCCCATGCCGAAGGCTCTCACGGCGGAGGACGTCAGGCGCGCGGTGCTGGCGCGAGCCGAGATTGTCAGACTGCTCGAGCACAGCCGGGCCGAGGACCGCACGACGGTCCGCCGCCGGATCGTCGCCTACCTCGAAGAACTGACGACGACGCAGCGCTACGCGTTCTACAAGCGCATCCCCGCGCTGCTGCACCCGATCCTCCGGAAGATCCCTCGCCTCGTAGAGGGCATCGATGTTGCCAAGGACGCCAGCCGATCCGGCCGCCTCATCTACGCGTCGAACCACCGCAGCCACATGGATTACCTCGTCGAGCCGATCCTGCTCGACGAGCACGGCATCCGGCCGCCGCTCATCGCGGCGGGCTTCAACCTGTTCGGCGGCCCCCTCGGGCTGCTGAACCGCCACGTGACGGGCGCAATCCCGATCCGCCGGGGCACCAGGGACCCGGTGTACCTGACGACGCTCAAGGCGTACGTCGCGGAGCAGCTCCAGCACCACGACCTGTTCGTGTACCCGGAGGGCGGGCGCAGCTACAGCGGCGAGCTGAAGCCGTACAAGACGGGCCTGCTGCACGCCGCCATGCAGGCCGGCGTGAAGGACCTGCTGGTCGTGCCCACCGCCATTTCGTACGACCTGGTCCTCGAAGACCGCGTCATCGCGCGGCAGGGCGTGAAGAAGCGCCAGCGGCCCTTCACGCACGAGTTCGCCGAGATGGCCGCCCTGGCGATCGGGTACCACACCCGATCCGTCACCGTCTTCGCGCCCCCCATCCCGGCCGCGCCGTACGATCCCGAATCGAAGAAGGACGTTCTGGACCTCGCGCAGCGGGTGCGCGAGGTGACAGGCAGGATCATGAAGATCCTGCCGACCGCCATCGTCGCCCACGAGATGCGCCAGGCGATCACGCACGCGAGCCTGGAGTCGCGCGTCGCCGCCAGGCTGGACCGGCTCGCCGAAGCCGGCGCGAACCTGGACGTCCGCGACGCGAAGCACGTGATCGAGGACGGCGTGTCGCGGCTCGAGCACCGGGGCGTCATCCAGTCCGAGAGCGGCAGGATTCGCGTGCGCGATCGCCGGGTGCTCCGCTACTACGGGCGCTCCATCGCGCATTTCGTCCACGACACCGACTAGGACGCCTTCATGATCGACGCGCTGTCGAAGTCCTTTTTCCACGCCCTTGCCCGGAGCAAGGGCCTCGAGCGCCTGGCGTCCCGCTACGGGATGGCCACGCCCACGAGCTTCGCGCGCCGGTTCATCGCCGGCGAGAGCGCCGAGGAGGCGCTGGCGGCCGCCCGCGCGATCCAGGCGCGAGGCATGAGGCTCACCCTGGACCAGCTCGGCGAGAGCATCGCGTCGCTGCCGGAGGCCGAGGCGGCGGCGCGCGCCTACGAGGCCCTCATCCAGGGGCTGGTGGCAGCCGGCATCGACCGCAACATCTCGATCAAGCCGACGCAGCTCGGCCTCGACATCGACATGGCCGTGTGCCTCGGGCACATCACGAACCTCCTGGACCTCGCCCGGCGGCACGAGGCCTTCGTGCGCATCGACATGGAGAACTCGCCCTGCATCCAGAAGACGCTCGACCTGTTCGGCGCGGCCTGGGCGCAGGGCTATCGGAATACCGGCGTCGTGCTGCAGTCGGCCATCCTCCGAAGCGAATCCGACGCCAGGGTCCTGTCGCAGATGGGCGCGAGGATCCGGCTCGTGAAGGGCGCCTACAAGGAGCCGCCCGGCATCGCCTACCAGGCGAAGGCGGACGTGGATCGGGCCTACATCCGGATCATGCAGTTCCTGCTGGCGGAGGGGCACTACCCCGCCATCGCGACCCACGACCCGGCCATGATCGCCGCCGCCAGGGCGTTCGCCGCCGATCGGGGCATTCCCAGCGACGCCTTCGAGTTCCAGATGCTGTTCGGCATCCGGCGGGACTTGCAGGCGGCGCTCGTCGCCGAGGGATACCGCGTACGCGTCTACGTCCCGTTCGGCACGCAGTGGTTCCCGTACTTCATGCGCCGGCTCGGCGAACGGCCCGCGAACGTGGCGTGGGTGCTGAAAGGGCTGATTCGCGACAGGGGCTGAGCAGCACGCGCTGAGCGCCCGTCACGCGGAGACAGGGCCCGCCGCGCAGAGGCCGGTTTGTCCGCCCGCGGCCGACGCCGTCGGCCCGAGGCTGGGCCGGGCGGCGCCTGGCGCAGGCTGAGGCAGGAGACAAAGAGCCATGCCCGGGTTCGCGCACGCGCTCCCCGCGCCCGTGCTGACCATCGCGCACAGCGTGCGGGCAGCAGGCGGCCGCGCCCTAGTGGCCGGCGGCTGGCCGCGCGATTACCTGTTGAAGCTCCAGCCCGGTGACGTCGATCTCGAGGTCTACGGCCTGCCCGCCCCTGCGCTGCGCCGCCTGCTCGAGGCGGTCGGACGGGTCGACGCCGTCGGCGAGGCGTTCACGGTCTACAAGGTGGCCGGCATCGACGTCGCCCTGCCGAGGCGCGATTCCAAGGTCGGCCGGGGCCACCGGGGGTTCGAGATCGAGGGCGATCCGTTCATGCCCGTCGAGGAGGCCTGCCGCCGGCGCGACTTCACCATCAACGCGATGCTCGTCGATCCCCTCTCCGGCGAGTGGTTCGATCCGTTCGGCGGCCGGCGCGATCTCGAGGATCGGGTCCTCAGGATGGTGGATGAGGCCACCTTCGGCGACGACAGCCTCCGGGTGCTCCGCGCGCTCCAGCTCGCTGCCCGCTTCGACCTCCGGATGGAAGCCGGCACGAAGCGGGTCTGCCGCGCGACGTGCCTTGACGACCTGCCGGCCGAACGGGTTCTCGGCGAGTTCGAGCGACTGCTGCTTCTCGCCCGCCGCCCGTCGATCGGATTCGAACTGGGGCGGGAACTCGGCGTCATCGAGGCACTCATCCCGGAAATGGCGGCCCTGGTCGGCTGCCGGCAGGAGCCAGACTGGCATCCCGAGGGCGACGTCTGGACGCACACGCTGATGGTGATCGACGAGGCCCGCCCGATGATCGACGGCCTCTCCCGCGCCCGGGGCCTGGCCGTCATGCTCGGCGCCGTGTGCCACGACTTCGGCAAGCCGCTCACGACAGCCATCATCGACGGGCGCATCCGGTCGCCGGGTCACGAGCCTGACGGCGTGGCGCCCGCGCTGGCCTGGCTCGACCGCCTCAACCTCCACACACTCGACGGCTTCGACGTGCGGCGCCAGGTCGTGGGCCTCGTGGCCTACCACCTGGCGCCAGGCACTTGGCACAAGTCGGCTTCCCCCGTGAGCGACGGGGCCTTCCGGCGCCTGGCCCAGAAGGTCGATCTGGAACTCCTGGCGCTCGTCGCCCAAGCGGACTGCCGGGGACGGGCCGGTGATTTCGATTGCTCGGCCATGGACTGGTTCCTGGCTCGGGCGCGGGCCCTCGGCGTGGAACATCGCCCCCCGCCACCCATCCTGCTCGGGCGCCATCTGCTCGAAATGGGGCTGACGCCGGGCCCTGGCATCGGCCGGATTCTCAAAGCGGTGTACGAACGACAGCTCGACGGCGAGGTGGTCGACCTCGACACGGCGCGCAGGGCGGCCCGAGGCTTGCTTGAGCGTGACGGCGCACATGGCGCCACGCAGTAGCCGTGCCAGACGCGGGGCCGCACCGCCGCCAGAGGTTGCGGCGCAGCTACCCATGTGGCACAATATTTGATATGGCAGCCGATTACGGCGCGAACGGTGAGCGTCCCATCCCGGATCGCGGCGCCGACGCCCAGCCACCGGCCCCGGACACCCTCCTCGATCACTCGTCTGCCGTCCGGCGTTTCGACACCTGCCGCTGGAAGAAGGCTGCCGAGGCCGGTACGCCGGCCCACTGTACGCACCGGGACGTCCTGCCCATTGCCGGGACGACCGGGTTCAGCCCGGAGGCCTGGTGCGGGGAGTGCGGGTTTTTCAAGGTCCGCCGAACGCCTCGCAAGCGGCCGGCGCCGCCGCCGGACGATCGCTACTTCTACTGAAGAGGCCCGCTTCGCCCCGCGCTACTCGCTGAGCTCACGCGCCAGGCTCGCCCACTCCCCGTCGGGCGCGAGGCTGCAGTAGCTCCGCCAGTGCGGCTTCGCCTCCTCCGACCGGCCGTCCTTTTCGAGCACCACCGCGAGGTACAGGTGGGCGTCGGCGTGGCCAGGGTCCAGGGCCAGCGCCTGGACGTACGAGAACGCCGCCGCGCGGTAGTCCCCGAGCTCGTGCTGCACATTGCCCAGGTTGAAGCACCCCTCGAAGGCGTCCGGTTGGAGGGCGACCGCGCGTTCGTAGAGCGCCATCGCCTCGATGAGCCGGCCGCTCGAGTAGTGGAGGTTGGCCAGGTTGACGAGGGCCGGGACGAGCGTGGGGTCCGCTTCAAGCGCGTGCCGGTAGGCGTCTGCGGCCTGCTCCCGCTTCTCGGCGGTCCCGTCGTCCAGCGAGGAAGCAAGGGAGAAGTAGCGCTCGGCCACCGCGCGGTCGGCGAGCGCGCGGGGCCCGTTGCGGCGCGCCTCCCGTCGGACGAAGCGGCCTTCGGCGCGGGCCTGGGGCTGCGGCTTGAGGGCGATCACGCGGGCGGGCCTGGCGTCGGCGCGGAAGTCGAACGCCAGCTGCCCCGCGCGCGCCGCCAGCGAGGCCCGAAGAACCAGCCTGAAGGCCGCGCCTCTCCGGAGCTCGGCGTGGAAGTGTCGGATGACGGCAACGTCGGCGAACCCGATGAAGCGTTCGCCCGCGCGGTCGTCGGGGGCGCCAATCAGGCCCCAGCGCTGGAGCGTCCGCAGGTGGTCGTCGCGAACGGACGGGTACAGCGCGAGCACGTCAGCCAGCCGGTGGGCCGGCCGCTGGACAGCGCTGGGCTCCGGGGACTCCGGCAGTGCCACGGCGGACCGTTCCTCCGCGCGAACCGCGTCCGGAGGGCCCCGCCGGGTCGGCGCGCCGACGGCCTCCGCACGCAGCTAGCTCACCGGCTTCAGCGGAATGACCGCGGACCGGTAGCTCTGAATCGACACCTGCGCCGCCGTCTGCTCGGCAACCGACGCGAATGCCTTCGCGACCGGCGACGACGGGTCGGCGATCACCAGGGGCGCGCCGGCATCGGCGCCCTCCCGCAGCCGCTCGGAGATCGGGATGCCGCCCAGGAAGGGGATGCCCATCTCCTCGGCGAGGCGCTGGCCGCCGCCGCGGCCGAAGATGTCGCTTTCGTGCCGGCACGAGGGGCAGACGAAGTAGCTCATGTTCTCAACGAGGCCGAGCACGGAGATGCCGAGCTTCTGGTACATGACCACCGCGCGCCTCGTGTCGGCAACCGCGACACGCTGGGGCGACGTCACGGCTATGGCGCCGGCGATGTGCGCCGTCTGGCTGAGGCTGAGGGCCACGTCGCCGGTGCCGGGAGGGAGATCCACCACGAGGTAGTCGAGCTCGCCCCAGTGCACGTCCAGCAGGAACTGCCGGATGACGCTGTGCAGCATCGGCCCGCGCCAGATGAGCGGCGACTCGTCCGACGTCAGGAAGCCAATCGAAACGACCCTCAGGCCGTGCTTCTCCGGGGGCACGATCTTGCCGTCGTCCGAGGCGAGGGGTCCGCTGAGCCCCAGCATGATCGGCACGTTCGGGCCGTAGATGTCGGCGTCCATGAGGCCCACGCGGCTGCCGGCCGCGGCGAGGGCGAGCGCGAGGTTCACGGCGACGGTCGTCTTGCCGACGCCGCCCTTGCCGGCGCCGACCGCGATGACGTTCTTCACGCCCGGCACGTGCGTCCTGTCCGCGTCGGGTGAGGCGGCCGTCCGGACCCGCGCGGTCATCGTGACGTCCACGCTCGACACGCCGGGCAGGGCCATGACGGCCGCGCGCGCCTGCTCCTTCATCTGGTCCTTGACGGGGCAGGCGGGCGTCGTCAGTTCGATGGTGCACGACACGCGGCCGCCGTCAATGGCGACGTCCTTGACGAAGCCCAGAGAGACGATGTCCTTGTGGAGGTCCGGGTCCTTGACCGACGCGAGCGCCCGGAGCACCTGTGCTTGATCGAGAGCCATGTTCGTAGCTTATGTGAAAAGAAGGGCCGCCACAAATGCAGCCCGGGGAGCGCCGCCCGCGCGCGCTGCGCCGCGCCGGCGATCAGGCCGGATGATCGAGGGCAGCCAGCCGGCGCTCGATTTCGTCGAGGGCGAGGCGGAGTTGGCGGCGGCGGGCGTCGTGCGACGCCGACTCCGTCTGGCGGCGGAGATCGGCCCTGGCGAGGCGGAGCGACTCGATGGCCTCGGCCCTGGCGGGATCCAGCCGCCTCGCGCCGCTCCTCGCCTGCCGCCGCTCTTCTTCGCGCTCGTCCATCCGTTCGGCGAGCCGCGTGCTGGCGTCGACGAGGCCTTCACCGCTGTCCGACATGAGTCTTCTGCCGCCCTCCGATTCGTGTGGGGGTGTCCCTCTTCTGATTATATCGGCTCGGCTCCCTGCCGCGACATCCCGCCGGCCGCGGTCCGCTGCGCTATAGTGGCGCGGAGGGCGAGTCCATGCACCCCCGGGAGGCGGCAGGCCGCCTCTCGAGGGGCTCAGGAGGAACGCACCGGATGTCAGACCGACGCCGCACGGCGCTGAACACCGCGATCGCGAGCCTGACGCTGGCGGCGGGCCTCGGGCTGGTTGGCTGGTTCGACTACTCCAGCACGCGGCGCGAAATGCTCACGCTGCTCGTCGATCAGGCCGCTTCGCTCCGCCAGGCGATCGCGGTGGCGGCCAGCGCCGGGGAAGCGGCGAGCGCCCAGGCCCGCACGGCGCTCACGGCCCGCCTGCTCGACAACGCCAGGCTCCTCGACAGGCTCGATCTGCGCGGCGGGCTGAGGCAGTCGGACCTCGACCAGATCTCGGAGAGCAACCGCCTGTTCCGCGTCACGGTGTTTTCCTCCTCAGGGCAGCCTGACCTGACGAGCGGCAGGAGCGGGCCTCCGTTCGGCGCCGGGCGAGGCCTGGGACCGGGGCTTGGACAGGGCGCTCGACAGGGCCTCGGACAAGGCCTCGGCGCCGGCAGGCGCGGGCGCGGCCCCGGGGCCGAGGCCGCCGCTGGCGGCGGGCCGCGGCAAGGGCCCGGTTCAGCCATGGCGGGCCTGGCAGAGCGCCTCCTCCAAGGGGGCGAGGGCGAGGCCGTGAGCGATGTCCATGCGTCGCGCTGGGACCGCGGCTCCCGCCTGGCCGCCGGAGTCCGCCGCACCCGGGGCGGCGCGATCGTGCTCAACGTCGAAGCGGGCGAACTGGCGGCGCTGGCCGATCAGGCCTCCCTCGAGCACGTCCTGGAGGCCATTGCGGCGCGCGCCCCCGACATCGCCTACGTGGCCCTCGAGGACGGACCGGATCGGCTGTCGTTCGGCCCGCTGGCCAGCGCCGCCGGCGCCGTCGACGCATCCGCTCGAGCGCCGTTCACGGCCGTGCCCCTTCCCTCCGCGCTGCAGGGACTGGCGGCGGCCAGGGTGAGCGTCGATGCCGCGCCGGTCCTGGAGTTCTCGGGTCCGGCGGATTCCGCTCGCCCCGACAGCCCCGTCCTGCGACTCGGCCTCTCGCTGGACGGCCTCCGCCGCGCCGAGCGGCGGACGCTCGCCCGCTCGATGCTGTCGCTGGCAGCAGCGCTGACGCTCGGTGTGCTGGCAATCGCCTTCGTCCTGCTGCGGCGGCGCTACGGGGCGCTGAGCGTCAGGCACGCGCGCGCCGAGGAGGCCCTGCGGCGGCGGGACCGCCTGGCGGCCATGGGGGAGCTGGCGTCCACCGTGGCGCACGGGGTCCGCAACCCGCTCAACGCGATTGGCATGACCGCCCAGCGCCTCCGGCACGAATTCACCGGAGGGGGCGGCGCGCCTGCCCAGGATCCGAAGGAGCTGGAGGAACTGCTTGACGTTCTTTCCGGCGAAACGCGGCGCATCGACCGCATCGTCCAGCAGTTCCTCGACTACGCCCGGCCGCCGCGCCTCGCGCCGCGGCGCGCGAGCCTGCGCGACGCGGTGTTGGAGGCCGCCGAGCGCCAGCGCGCCCGCGCCGCCACGCGCGGCGTCACCATCGTCGCCGAGGCCGAGTCGGCGGGCGAGGCGGTGTTCGACGCGGACCAGCTGAAGCAGGCCCTGGACAATCTCGTTCGCAACGCCGTCGACGCCTCGCCCGACGGCGGGCGCGTCGTGCTCGCTGCCCGGCCGCACGCAGGCGGCCACGTCATCGAGGTCACCGACGAGGGGACGGGAATTCCGCCCGACGTCCTTCCCAGGATCTTCGACCTCTACTTCACGACCAAGGCCGACGGCACGGGCGTCGGCTTGGCGGTCACCCATCAGATCGTGGACGCCCACAGGGGGCGCATCGACGTGGAGTCGGCTCCGGGCCGGGGCACGCGGATGAGCGTCCACCTGCCGGCCGACGCGGAGCTGCCGAATGGCTGAACGGGTCGTGCTGGTCGTCGACGACGAAGCCGCGCAGCGGACCGTCCTCGCCGGGTTCCTGCGCAAGCGCGGCTACGAGGTCGTCAGCGCCGCGGGCGTGGACGAGGCCGTGCAGCAGGCCTCGAACCGCACGATCGATCTCGTGCTGACCGACCTGAACATGCCCGGGAAAGACGGCCTGGTCCTCATCGACCGCCTGCGCGCCCTCAACCCCGAACTGCCGGTGATTGTCATGACGGCGTACGGCACCGTAGCGAGCGCCGTGTCCGCGATGAAGCGTGGAGCCGCCGACTACCTCACGAAGCCGATCGACCTCGAGGAGCTCGATGTCCTGGTCGCGCGGACGCTCGAGCGCCGCGCGCTGGTGTCCGAGAACGAGCTGCTCAGAGCGCAGCTGGCGTCGCGCTACCGCCTCGGCGGCCTGGAGACAGCCAACGCGCGGATGTCCGAGGCGATCAACACCGCGGGACGCGCCGCCGCCAGCCGGGCGACCATCCTCATCCGCGGCGAGAGCGGGACCGGCAAGGAGGTGATGGCGCGGGCCATTCACTTCGCCAGTCCTAGGGCTGCGCGGGCGCTCGTCGCGGTGAGCATCGGAGCGCTTCCGGACACGCTCGTCGAAGCGGAGCTGTTCGGCCACGAGCGCGGGGCGTTCACCGGGGCGGACCGCGAGCGCCGCGGCCGCTTTGAGCTGGCAGACGGCGGCACGCTGTTCCTCGACGAGATCGGAGACCTTCCGAAAGCCGCGCAGGTGAGACTGCTGCGCGTCCTGCAGGAGCAGGCCTTCGAGCGCCTGGGAGGCGCGAAGACCATCAGCGTCGACGTGCGGGTCATCGCCGCGACCAACCGGGAGCTGCCGGCGATGGTCCGGACGGGGGAATTCCGAGAGGACCTGTACTACCGGCTCAACGTCGTCTCGATCGACCTTCCGCCCCTGCGGGAACGCCGCGAGGACATCCCGCTGCTCGTCGACGTCTTCCTTCGGCGGTTCGCCGGTGAGGCGCCCGTCCCGATCGATGGCGTGTCGCGCGAGGCGATGGACCTGCTGCTCAAGTACGACTACCCGGGCAACGTGCGGGAACTCGAGAACCTCTTGCACCGCGCGATGGTCCTGGCCCGCGGCCCGCTGCTCTCGACCTCCGACTTCCCCATCCACGTCAGCCAGCTGAGACCCGAGGACCGCGAAGCGCCCTCATCGTTTGTCGAACGAGTCTCGGAATTCGAGCGGGCGCTCATCGTCGAAGCGCTGGAACGGGCCTCCGGCGTCCAGACGCGCGCCGCGGCGCTTCTGGGAATGAGCGAACGGCACCTCCGGTACAAACTCAAGAAGTACCGCATCGAGCATCCGTAGGCGCGTTGGCGCGCGGTACACCGTCGCGCCCGTGAAGCCGGGGGCCGAGTCCCGAGCCCCGAGTCCCGAGCCCCGCTCTTTCGACCATCTGGTCGATCCTTTCGACCGCCGAGTCGAGATCCTCGCAGCGCCAATAGCGCGGCTCGTGCAGTAGAATGACTCCAAAGCGTTGGTCTCTTTGGGCTTGGCGTCCATCGCTCCACACGGATCGAGTTGGCCTCGACCTTGCTCTAGTGTCCGGTGTCCGGCAACCGGAGCTGGACGAGCGGAGACAGGACACAGGATACGGACTCCGGGGAGACGGGCCATGAAGCGCGCATTTGCAGCGGCAATCGGCATTCTCAGCATTTCGGCGGCGGCGGCGGCTGCGCAGACGCCGACGGGCCAGCAGGCGCCGGCTGCGCCCCAGGCCCGAACCGCGGCGTCGGTCGGACCGTTCTTCGTCGACGCCAACGGCGACGGCATCTGCGACAACTACCAGTCCGGGGCGCCGCGACTGGGCCGGGGCCAGGGCCGGGGGAACGCCTGGGGCCGCGGAGGCCGGCGCCTTGGCCCGCAGGACGGAAGCGGCTTCGGCGCCGGCTCTGGCGCGGCGGTCGGCCGGGGCGGCCGCACGGGTGTTTGCGACGGCACCGGGCCCAAAGGGAACGGGCGCGGGCGCGGCTGGAAGTAACGCGAAAACGGGGAGTCGGGCCGGACAGCCACAGGCGCCGACGCGGAGCGCCGGGACGACAGGGGCGGCGTCAGCCTTAGTCGTCGCGGGTCTTCGAGGAGCGAGGCCGCAGCTCGCGCGGCTTCGGCGACACGATCTGAGCCTCCCGGGAAGACCGGTCCTTCCACCTTCACGCCGCCGGCTTCCGACGCTGGTTCGGAGCCGGCGGTCCTGCGATCGGGCGCGTTTGCGGCGCCGCGGCGGGTTCTCCGATGGCCCGTTCGCGCTCGGCAGCTCGGCGCTCCCGAGGTTGTCTCACGCGCGAGCGAGTCGGGAACCGAGCTGGACGGGCTGGACGGCAGGCGTTCGCGGCCGGGCCGCCGCGACGCGGGCACCCGGGCATCGGGTTCGAAGGGGGCCGAGCCGGCAGGGCCCCGCAGCGGCCGGCGCGACACGTCCGGGCTTCTTGGCAGGGCACCATGTCAGACCACGTCAAGTTCAGCTGGAAGGCCTTCATCAGTTTCTACGTCACCTTCTCATTTGTCGTCCTCGCCGTCTCGGGCGTCATCCTGTATGTCGCTCCTCCCGGCAGGCTGGCGAACTGGACGATCTGGCGGTTGTTCCTGCTCCGCAAGGCACAGTGGCAGTCGATCCACACGGTCGTCGCGCTGCTCTTCCTCGTCGCGGTCGGCTTCCACGTCTACTTCAACTGGAAGGTCCTGGTCGCGTACGTCAGGTCGAGGCTGCATGCGGGCATCCGGATGAAGCGGGAGCTGGCAGCGGCATCCATCCTGGGTTCGGTGGTCCTGGCGGCCTCAATCGGGGCGGTGCCTCCTTTCAGCGCCGTCATGAGCTTCGGAGAGGACATCAAGAACTCGTGGTCCAGCGCGGCGACCGAGCCGCCGGTGCCGCACGCCGAGTTGATGACGATTGAATCGCTTGCGGCCACGGTGAAGCTGGCTGCCGAGACGGTCATCGCGAATCTCGAACGAAGCGGGATCCAGGGCGCCGCGGCCTGGAAGACGGTCCAGCAGATTGCCGGCGAGAACGGGCTGACGCCGCAGCAGGTGTACCAGAAGGGGCTTGGCGGCGCGGCTAAGCCGGCGGCTGGCGCGGGGGGAGGCGGCTGGGGCCGCCTGACGGTGCAGGAGGTGTGCGAGCGCTCAGGCGTCCGGTTCGACGACGCCCTGGCGCGACTGCGTGCCGTGGGCCTTGACGCGACGGCGTCCACGCCGGTCCGCGATCTGGCCGCGCGCGCGGGCAGGACGCCGATGGACATCGCGGCGATCATCGCCGGGAACCAGGCGGCCGTTCCCGGGCCCGGCGCGCACCCTCCGGACGGGACGCCACGGTAGCCGGCGAGGCAGGCGGCGAGGGCCGGCCGCGCGGGCAGTCCCGCCGGCCAGCAAGCCTCCGGCGGCGTCAGAGCAGCGCGGGCGCGCCCGTCACGGGATCCGCCGGCACGTCCTTGAAGCGCTCCGCGAAGGCCACCAGCGCGTAGGCGTCGGCGAAGTTCGACGCGAGGCCGAAGGACGCCCGCATCGTGTTCGGCGTCTTCCCGGTCGAGAAGCGGATGGTCTCCGTGCAGTCTTCGAAGGTGACTGCCGGCGCGCTGCCCACGAAGCAGAGCGCCATGTCGTCGCGCGTGATGCCGTGCGCGACCTCGCCGTCGCCCGGGTTGCAGAAGCACCCCGTGCGCAGCGAGATGCCCGACCGGCCTGCCGCCGCCTCGAGCGCGCGGACGTCGTACGGCATGCCATCCGGGGCGAGCAGGTAGAAGGCGATCGTGCCGCCGCGCCGGGCGAGTTCGGTCGGGCCGAAGACGCGCGCGAGCCGCGCGCCGCTGGTATGGGCCAGCGCCGCCAGCCGGTCGACGAGCCAGCCGGTCAGCGCCATGACCCGCTCGTGGATGAGGTCGATGCCGACCGACGCGAGGTGCTCGAGGCCAATCGTCACGGCGGGCAGGCTGAGGTAGTCCACCGTCCCGTCCTCGAAGCCCGAGTGCCCGGGCGCCAGGTGGTGCCACCCGTCGCCCTGCACCGACGCCACCGTGATAGTGCCTCCCGCGAACCACGGGCGGCGCAGCTCGCGCAGCGCCTCGTGGCGGTAGATCAGGGCGCCGATGCCGGTCGGGTAGCCGAACATCTTGTAGAACGACAGCGGCACGAAGTCGGGCTTCACGCCCGCCAGGTCGAGGCGGTTCGTCGGCGCGAACGCGGCGCAGTCCAGCAGCACGCGCCACCCGCGCTCGCGCGCCCATGCCACCCACTCCAGCGGGTGCTGCACGCCGCTGAAGTTCGACTGCGCGGGATACGCGAACAGGCACGGCGTCCCCGCCGGCGCCAGCTCCAGCTCGGCCCGCACCACGTCGGGGTCGCACCGCAGTTCGGGGCTGCAGACGGGCACGTAGGTGACCCGCGCGCCGAGCCGGCGCGCGTACTCCCGGATGCCGTTCACGGAGTTGTGGTTGTCGTAGGTCAGCAGGTAGCGGCCGCCCGGCCCGAACGGGAACGATTCCCCGACCAGCTTCAGGGCGCCGCTGGCGTTGGCCGCGAAGATCACGCCGTACTCGGCGGGGTCCGCGTTGAAGAACCCGAGCACGGCGGCCCGCGCCTCGTCGACGAGCCCGGACGAGGCGCGGGACGTCGGGTTCCCGGAGTGCGGGTTGCCGAGCACGCTGCCGAGGAGGAGATCCTGGTGCCGCCGGATCTGCGATGACGAGAAGAGGCCGCCGCCCGTGTAGTCGAGGTACACGTGCCCGAGCGCGTCCAGGCGCGCGTAGTCGGACGCGCGCAGGGCGTCCAGCGCGGAGGTGGCCGCGTAGCCGGGAAACGTGCTCAGGAACCGCTCGAATGCGTCCGCGTACCTGGTGTCCATGGATGCTGATCGCCGCGGCGCCCGCGTCACCGCGTCAGCGCCACTCCCACTCGATAAAGCCCGGGTTGACGTCCTTCATCGCGTTGACGACGAGCTCCGCCAGCCCGCCGTACATGATGCCATGGCGGCGCCACACATCGTGGAACGCCAGCAGGTCCCGGATCTGGCCCTTGCAGTTGCTGCAGGGCGCGCACACGTACTTCCGGACGGCGGGCTCGAGGCAGTCCGAGAAGGCGTCGAGGACCTGCTGCAGCTTCCTGCGCCCGGCGACCTGCGATCGCCAGTCCTGGAATCCGTTGCCGCCCATGACCGCGAAGCCGCTGCCGCCGCCGCAGCAGTAGTTGTCGACGCCGTGCGGCGTCATCTCGCGGAACCGCGGGCACACGAGCCGCAGCACCTCGCGCTGCGGCTCGACGACGCCCATCAGGCGGACGACGTTGCACGGGTCGTGCAGCGTCACCGGGAAGTCGTTGCGGGACGGGTCGAGGCGCAAGCGGCCGCCGGCCACGATGTCCCGCAGCAGGGTAAGCGCGCTCTCGCGGGGAATGCGGAGATCGCCGTCGAGCAGCCGGTCGGCGACGACGAGCAGGGCCTTGTGGGCGTGGCCGCACTCGCCGACGACGATCTTCTTCACTTTCAGCGCCTTCGCGATCTCCGCGTGCATCCGCGCCACGCGGGCCAGCTGCGCGTCGTCGTACCAGACGCCGTAGTTCACCGAGTCGTACCCCGCGATGTCCGACGACATCGTCCAGGAGATCCCGGCGGCGTTCAGGATCACGGCGAACGCGCCGGGGTTCTCGGGCCAGGAGAGGATCTCGCCCGCGTTGTGGATCAGCAGGACGTCCGCGCCCTCCACGTCCCACGGCGTCTCGACCGCGACGCCGGTCTTCTCCGTCATCTCCTCGTCGATGAACGAGGCGTTGTCCCTGACGGCCGCCGCGTTCATTCCGGTGGACGACCCCACTTTCATCTGGAGCATCGAGCCCGAGGCATGGAGCTCCGTCGGCGCGATGCCCAGCTCCTGGCTGAAGAGCTTGCGGATCTCGTGGGCGATGAGCCCGTTGTCCACGCCGATCGGGCACGCCTGCGCGCACCGGCGGCAGAGGTTGCAGCGGTAGGCCAGCTCGCCGAGGCGCGCCACGAGCGGCCAGGTCACCTCGACGCGCCCGTGCTGCCAGGCCGAGACGAGGCCGCCGCCCTTGACGTGCTCGAAGTACAGCCTGCGGAAGATCTCCGATCGGAACGTCGGCCGGTACAGCTCCTCCCGTCCGGACGACTCGAAGACGTGGCAGGCGTCCGAGCAGGTCTGGCAGCGCGCGCAGTGCTCCATGCTGAGCAGGAGCGGCTGCAGGAACGTCCAGTTGTTCTCGCGCGAGAAGAGCTTCTCCAGCCCCGACAGGAACGCGCCGACAAGGGCGTCCCTTTCGGCCTTCGTCGCGGGATCGGGAAACGCCAGGACGCGCGTCCCGTCGAGCGGATACCCGGCGGCGTCCATCCTGGCGGGCCACGCGGCCGCGAGCTTCGCCGGCGGCGGCCCCGGGCTCGACAGCGGGGGGAGGTCGGCCGGGTCGATCCGTGCGACGGGCTCGCGATCGGCCCGCGCCAGGTCCGAGAACTTCGTGCGCGGCCTCATGGCCCGTCCTCGCGCGAAGGGTTCGTCGCGACCACGTCCGCCCAGGTGCCATCGCCGCGCCCGCGCATGTGGGAGGCGGCCCACGTCGGCCGGTGCGCCAGGCTCGCCGAAAGCGCGGTGCGGAGCCGCCGCGCCTCGCCAAGCGGCGCGTCGTCCCATCGGACGGCGTGATACGTGAAGTACTTCCCGACGAAGTGCGACATGTGCGTCAGAGGGATGTACGCCAGCAGCAGGGCCGACAGGACGATGCCGGCGCCCAGGAGGGCCGGGATGGGAACGGCCAGGTCCCACCGCAGCAGGCCCGCCGCGATCGCGAGCGCCCCGGGCGCTCCGTCCTGGCGCGTCGCCCAGCCAAGGCCCAGGGCCGACAAGGCCACGATGAAGAAGCCCAGGTTGAAGAAGTCACCCGGGCTCGAGTACGCGCGCAGGGCGGGATCCTGGATCCGCCGCAGGAGCAGGGCGCACGCGCCGGCAATCGCCAGGGCGAGGCCTGCGGCGCCGACGGCCGTGACCGCCGTCACGCAGCCGCGGCCGAACGCGCCGCCGGGCCACGCGCCGCCCAAGCCGAGCGTGGCACCCGCCAGGGCGAGCAGGGCGACGGCGGCGGCGGCCAGAAGGTACAGCCCCAGGTGAAACGGGAACGAGCGGTACCACAGCCCCCGGTTGAACTCCCGCAGCGCCTTCAACAGGAGCATCTCCGGCAGCATCGCCGCCAGCTCGCCCCGCAGGTTCCGCTGCCGGGGCTGGCGCCACCACTCGCTCTGCTCGAAATACGAGCCGCCGTGCGCCGCGCGATCGGCGCGCTCGTGGGGCACTGGATACAGCTCCCACCTGAGGTGCATCGGCTGCCGGGCGTACTGCACGGCGCGGGCGGCGGTCCCCACCGCGAACGCCAGCACGCCGAAGACGATCGCCGCGTAGACGAAGACCGTCATGGGTCTCAGGGGCTCCGGGCGGTCAGACGCAGCCCGTCGGCTTGGGCAGGCCCGCCACCTTGCACGCGCCATTGGCCGGGCCGGACGGGAACAGCTCGTAGACGCGGGCGAGCTTGAGCCCGGTTTCCTTGCACAGCTTCCGGACCATCGGGGCGATCCCGAACTGCAGGTAGTACTCGCGCAGGTACCGCACGAGCTTCCAGTGCTCGTCGGTCATCTCCGCGATCCCCTCGGTCGTCGCGAAGTCCCGCGCAACGTCGTCGTTCCAGATCTGCGGGTCCTGGAGGAAGCCGTTGTCATCGACGTGGTAGGGCCTGCCGTTGAGCTCGACGATGGGCATACGCGTGCCGTCCTGACTGGTCCCGGTCAACGGGCTTTCGCCGCGCGCGCGGCGGCAATCTCGCCGACGGCGCCAATGGCCGCCTCGATGTGCGCGTCCGTGTTGAACGGCCCGATCCCGAACCGGACCGCGCCCTTGATCGCGTCGAGGCCCAGCTGCGCGTGAACGAGCGGCGCGCAGTGCAGCCCCGTGCGGCATGCGATGTTGTGATCCACGTCCAAGATGGTTCCGGTGTTCCCCGCCTCGAACCCGTCCACGTTGAACACCATCACGGCAATGTGGTCGGCCAAGTCGTCCTGACAGTACATCGTGACGTTGGGGATGCCCCGGAGCCCCTCCACCAGCCGCCGCAGGAGCCGCATCTCGTGCGCCTCGATGGCGGCCAGGCCCTGCTGCTCGAGCCAGCTGACGCCGGCGTGGAGGCCGGCGATGCCCAGGACGTTGGGCGTGCCGTACTCGAGGCGCCAGGGGTATTCGTCGAGGTGGAAGGGATGCGCCGAGCGTACGCCCGTGCCGCCCGCGCGGGTGTGCCGGATGTCCACGTGGGGCTGGACGTACAGGCCGCCGATGCCCGTCGGCCCCATCAGCGACTTGTGGCCCGTAAACGCCAGCACGTCCACGTGCATGGCCTGCACGTCGATGGGGATCTTGCCCGCCGTCTGCGACGAGTCCACGACGAAGCGGATGCCCCGCTCGCGGCACAGCCTGCCGACCTCGGCGACGGGCTGGACGGTGCCGATGACGTTCGAGCCGTGATTCATCGCGACGACGCGCGTGTTCGGCTTGAAGCGGGCCGCGATGTCGCCCGGATCGACGAAGCCCCGGCCGTCGAACGGCACCCGATCGACCTCGACGCCGTGGTACTGCGAGAGGTGGTGCAGCGGGCGCAGCACCGAGTTGTGCTCCACCGTCGTCGTGATGGCGTGATCGCCCGGGGACAGCATCCCGAACAGGGCCAGGTTCAGGGCGTCGGTGGAGTTGTAGGTGAAGACGAGCCGGTCGGGATCCGTGCCGTTGAAGAAGCGGGTGAGCTGCCTGCGGGTGTCGTCCACCAGCTGCCCCGCCTCCATGCAGAGATCGTAGCCGGACCGCCCCGGGTTCACCCCGTGCGACCGGAAGAACCGGTCCATGAAGACGTACGTGTCCTCGGGCTTCGGATACGACGTCGCAGCGTTGTCGAGGTAAATCATGCTCATGGGAATCCCGCAGGAGAGGGATACGGCGACCGGCGAGCCGGATTATTATACTCTGCCGCGGGCGGGTCAACCGGGCGGCGACGAGGCGGCAGGAAGGGCGCGACCGGCGGCGGATCGGCCGGGCGCGACGCGCCCGGGAGCGGCCGGGCCGCTCCCGGGCCGGACGCCGGAGCGAGTCAGCCGCTCAGGGCCTGGTCGAGGTCCGCGATGAGGTCCTCCACGTCCTCGATGCCGACGGCATAGCGCACGAGGCCGTCGGTGAACCCGGCGGCGTCCCGCGCCTCCTTGGACATCGAGGCGTGGGTCATGGACGCCGGATGCTCGATGAGCGTCTCGACGCCGCCCAGCGACACGGCCAGCGTCGCCAGCCGGACGCGATCCATGAGCCGCCGCCCGGCTTCGAGGCCTCCCTTGAGCTCGAAGCTGATCATCGACCCGAAGCCGCTCATCTGCCGCCGGGCCAGCTCGTGCTGGGGGTGCGAGGGCAGCCCGATGTAGCGGACGCTTGCCACCATCGGATGCGCTTCGAGCCAGCGCGCGATGGCCATCGCGTTGGCCTGCGCGCGCTCCACGCGGAGACCCAGGGTCTTCAGGCCGCGCAGCACCAGGAAGGCCTGGTGCGGATCCATGCTGCAGCCGGTCTGCACCATGACGTCCCGAAGGCGCGCCAGCAGGCCGGCGTCGCCGGCCACGATCACGCCGCCGACGACGTCGGCGTGGCCGTTGATGAACTTCGTGATCGAGTGCAGCACGATGTCGGCGCCGAGATCCAGCGGACGCTGGAGGTAGGGGCTGGCGAACGTGTTGTCCACGGCCAGCAGTGCGCCGTGATCGTGCGCGATGGCCGCCGCCCCGGCGATGTCGGTGACCTGCATGGCCGGGTTCGACGGCGACTCGACGTACACGAGGCGCGTCTCCGGCCGCATCGCCCGCTTCAGGTTGTCGAGGTCGGAGGTGTCCACGAAATCAGCCTCGACCCCGTACCGCCGGTAGTGCTTCTCGACGAGCCCGCGGCTCGGGCCGTACACCGAGGCCGTGCTCACGAGGTGCGCGCCCTGGCCCAGCACCGTCATGTAGACCGTGTTGACCGCCCCGAGGCCCGAACTGGTGGCGACGCCGCCGGCGCCGTTCTCAATCGACGCCACCGCGTCCTCGAAGGCGCCGATCGTGGGGTTCCCGATGCGCGTGTAGATGTAGCCCTTTTCCCGCCCGGCAAACAGCGCCGCGCCGTGCTCGGCATTCCGGAAGGCGAACGTCGAGCTCTGGTAGATGGGGACGTTCACCGCTCCCGTCGCGTCGGGACGGTACGTGCCGTGGACGAGCCTGCTGTTGATGCCCGGCTGCTTGGCCTGCATGGCGGCTCCCGCGTGAGTGGATCGCCCGTCGCGATCAGTCGTAGGCCAGCCTGACCGCCCGGTCCGCGAGGGTCGGCGCGAGGCGCGCCGGCCAGTCCGGCCCGCTCCAGGTCCCGCAGGCCTGGTGCGTCAGGTAGTACTTCTCGGGTATCGGGTGCGTTCCGATGACCACCGGGATTCCGTACTTCTTCGCGATGAACGTCGTGAACGCGTCGATGCGCGGGCACGGGGGATAGCCGACGACGAGGCCGGTCGCCAGGTGGATGACGTCGGCCCCGTTCCTCTTCATCTCGCCGGGCGCGTACTCCACGTTCCCGCCCGGGCATCCGTTGCAGGTCGTGAAGCCGACCAGCTCCACCTCGCGCCCCCGGTACGCGCTGAAGGCCCCCTCGCGGGCCTTGAGGGCGCGCAGGCACTTCCCGCCAGCGCACGTGCGGTAGCGGTCGCAGATGATGATCCCGACGCGGACTGGCTCAGCCATGGTGTCGCCCTCCGTCATCCGAACACGCCGGCCGCCCGGCCGGCCGTCAGTCGGCCTTCGGCGGCGCCGCCGATTCCGGCGCGGTGTTGAAGGACTGCAGGGCCAGGTAGCTCGGCCCGAACCGCTTGATGTTGTCGAGCTGCTTGTCGAACTCGTCGAAGTGCCGCTCTTCGTCGCCGACGAGCGCCTCGAACATCTGCTTCGAGACCGCGTCCGCGTTCTGGCTGCACTGGATCGCGAAGGCGTTGTAGGCGCCGACCGCCGCGTGCTCCATCTCCGCGGCGCGCTTCAGGATGGCGTCCGGCTCGAGCACCCGCTCGACGGGGCCGGCCGGCACCATGTCGACGTCGCCCTTCAGGAAAAGGATGCGCTCAGCGAGCCGCTCCACGTGGCCCATCTCCTCGATGGCGATCCGCTTGAACATGGAGCTCAGCGGCCCAAATCCCTGATCGTCGAGATGGAAGTGCCAGTACATGTACTGATGAACCGCCTGCAGTTCGTCCGCGACGCCTTTGTTCAGGAGATCGATGCTCTTCTGCTTGTCCATGTGCCGTGCTCCTTCGGAGTGACCGCGTGCCACCAGGGCCGCAGGCGCGCGACCCGGCGCGCCGTCCACAGGATACGCTGGCTGGCCCGGCTGATGCACCCCCCAACTCCCGGATCGCCGGGCGGGCCGGCTCCAGGGAAGCCCGCCCGGCCCGGCCGGCGGCCGCGGTGCGCTGGAATCAGGACCGGTGATGGTGGCCGCCCGATCCGTGGCTGTCGTGACCCCCGCAAGCCGAGCCGGGCTCCACGAGGGGCAGCCGTCCGGCCTTGATGGCCTCGACCGCGAGGTCCACCGTCGGGTGCTGCGCCTGATAGACGCAGATCCCGGCCGCCCTGAGCTTGTTCAGGGCCCCCATTCCGATGCCGCCCACCACCATGCCATCGATGGCCTCGCCCTGAATGGCCTGAAGCGGCTGGCACATGCCGTGCGCGTGGTGTTCGTTCCGGTTCGGGATGGCCCGGCAGCTTCCATCGTCGGTGTTCACGATCATGAAGTACGGCGCCGACCCGAAATGCAGGCAGACCGGACTCGCAAGCCCCTGGTCCTCGTCAACGGGAATGCAGATCCTCACGTGGTTTCCTCCTTCGGAGTGCGCGGGTGATGGCCGTCGGCGCCTGCCGGCGTCGGCGGCCGGCTGCGGCCCTCGTGCAGACGGCAGCAGCGGCGTGGGCCCGCCAGGAGCCGCACGGGCCCGCCTTCTATCCTGAGCGCCTTGCCGTGCACGATCGCGTCGGCGATCTTGACGCGGGCCGAATCGACGATCCGCGAGAACGTCGGCCTCGACACGCCCATCTGCTCGGCGGCGCGCTTGTGGTACAGCCTCTCCAGGTCCGCGAGCCGGAGCGCCTCGAACTCGTCGAGCGTCATGACCACGTCCCCGAGCAGCAGTGCCGGCACGCCGGCCGGTTTGAAGACCGGCGCGGCCGGCTGGCCGGCAACGTGACGGTGGCAGAACGGACGCGGCATGTCGGATGGCCTCTGAACGAATTATGAGCATATGTTCATAATTGTCAAGCTGGCCCGTGTTGCTCGCGACCTGCCTGCCGAGCGTGTTCGTAAGCGCATCGAGGATCTTCCTGGCGTCACAACTCCCTCAGGCGGCGCGGCTCGACGAGCGGCGGGCCGGGCCGCATCCGCCGGCCCTCCCTGCCCCGGCCCGGTCACGACGAGGGCGCCTTCCGCCGGCGCGAGCGGCCATCTCGCGCCGGCAACTCGATGCCGAGTTTCCTGATGCGCCGGAAGAGGGTCGTCTTGTGAATGCCCAGTGCCTTCGCCGCCGCGGCGCGGTCGCCGCCGCTCGCGCCGATCGCGGCGCGGATGGCCTGCACATCGAGCTCCTGGTGGGCCGCCCTGATGCCGGGCGGCGCGCCCGGCTCCCGGACGCGCGCCGTCAGCTCCTCGGGAAGGTGCCGCGGCCCGATGAATCCGTCCGTGCAGAGAACGAAGGCCCGCTCGATCGCGTTCTCGAGCTCGCGCACGTTGCCCGGCCAGTCGTGGGCCATCAGCACGGACAGGGCCTCGGCGGACACGCCCCGCACCGCACGCTGCTGGAGGCGGTTGAACCGGGCGACGAACTCGTCGGCCAGCAGGGGGATATCCTCTTTTCGCTGCCGGAGCGGCGGCAGGACGATGCGCAAGACGTTGACCCGGTAGTAGAGGTCCTCCCGGAAGCGGCCGTGCCGCACCTCGTCGTCGAGGTCCCTGTTGGTCGCCACGATGATCCGGGCGTCGGTCTGCTCGGAGCGGGTGGCGCCGAGAGGCTCGAAGGTGCGTTCCTGCAGGACGCGCAGGAGGCGAACCTGGAGCGCCGGGCTCACCTCGCCAATCTCGTCGAGGAAGAGGGTTCCGCCCCTTGCCAGCGCGAAGCGGCCGGGCTTGTCCCTCGCCGCGCCGGTGAAGGCGCCAGCCCGGTACCCGAAGAGCTCCGACTCGAGCAGCGTGTCGGGCAGGGCGCCGCAATTGACGGCCACGAACGGCCCCTTGTTGTGGGCGCTGAAGGCGTGAATCGTCCGCGCAACCAGCTCCTTCCCGGTGCCCGTCTCGCCCAGGATCAGGATCGTGCCGGGGCTGGCGGCCATGGCCGGCAGCGCGTCGAACACCCGCTGCATCAGCGGGCTCCGGCTCGACAGGTCACCGGCCCGATGCTGCCCCTCGAGTTCCAGGCGGAGCGCCTCCAGCTCCGAGAGGTCACGGAACGTCTCGGCGCCGCCAGTCACGCGCCCCCCGGCATCGGTCAGAACCGCCGTGGACACGCTGATCGGGATCCGCGTCCCTTCGGCGTCGATGATGTACGCCGTCCGGCCGATGATGGGCCGGCCGGACTGCAGCGTCCTGGCGAGGGCGCAATCCGGCCCGCACATGCTCGAGCGGAACACGTCCTCGCAGCGCTGGCCGATGGCCTCCCGACGGCTGACGCCCGTGATCTGCTCCGCGGCCCGGTTGAACGACGTAATGCGCCAGTCCCGGTCCACGGTGAAGACACCGTCCGAGATGCTCTCGAGGATGGCCTCGGTCGGGGCGGGCGCGAGCTGCGGCGCGGGCGTGCGCCGCCGCTTCGCCGATAGAGTCCGTCTCACGGCCATGATTGCATCGCGCTCGACAGCGCCTGTCTCCACGGCGCCGCCGGTGTCTCCGGCACGCTCCCGCTTCTTCGGCCGTCAGCACGCGACAGATGCGCCGGGCCTGCCCGGCCGCGCGCCCCGATCAGGAAATCGCGGGATGGCGGCGCAAGTCCGCCCATATGCTGCGGATGTCCTCGCCGCACGCCGCGCCGGTTTCGACCACGGCCTTCGCCTGGATCTGGGCTGCCGTCACTCCCCGATCGTAGCGCACCCGGCCGGTCACACGCGCCCCGGCTGCCCGAGCCCGGCCCTCGATCCTGTCCGTCATCTCCGGGTTGAGATCCCACTTGTTGACGCAGACCGCCGCGGGCACCCCGAAGTGCCGCGCGAGCGACAGCACGCGCTCGAGATCGTGCTCGCCCGACACCGTGGGTTCCGTGACCGCGAGCACCAGCGAGGCACCGGTCACCGAGGCGATGACGGGACACCCGATGCCGGGCGGCCCGTCAACGATGACGAGCCGCCGGCCTTCGTCCTCGGCGATGCGCCGGGCCTCGCGGCGGACCGTCGACACCAGTTTGCCCGAGTTCTCAGACGCGATCCCCAGTCGGGCGTGCACCATCGGGCCGCAGCGCGTGTCGGAGACCATCCACTCGCCGGCGAGCCGCTCGGGGAAGTCGATGGCAATCTCGGGGCAGAAGTGGACGCAGACCCCGCAACCCTCGCAGGCCACCGGGTCCACCGTGTACGTGTCCCTGCCGCCGGGTGGACGATCGACGAGCACGGCATCGAACCGGCAAACCGCCAGGCAGGTTCCGCATCCGTTGCAGTCGTCCTGCCGGATGACGGCTTCGCGTCCTCCGTAGAAGTCGTGCCGGTTCCGTTGACGCGGCTCCAGCACCAGGTGGAGATCCGCCGCGTCCACGTCGCAGTCGGCGAGGACCGGCCGGTCGGCCAGCACCGCGAGCGACGCGGTGAGGCTCGTCTTGCCGGTCCCGCCCTTGCCGCTGATGACGACCAGTTCGCGCAAGGGTCATGCCTCCGTTGATGGAGGCGCCGCAGACTGTCCCCCGACTGCGGCGTAGTAGCAGCGGCCGTCGACGACGCGTGGACCGACGACGCCCTCGGACACCAGGGCGTCGAGGTGTTTGATGGCCTCGTTAGGCGGCACGCCCAGGCCGTTGGCGACGTCGGCAGCCGTGCAGGGCCGCCTGGCGAGCATCGCCATGATGTCGTCTCTGATTGCCGCCGGCGCGGCGCCGGCCGGCGCATGGCCCCAGGGCGCCTCGCAGACGACGTCGACATCTCCCGGAAACAGCGATGCCAGCCCCTCAAGCGCCTTCAGGCCCACGCGGCGGGCCGACGGGTCCGCCGGAGGCCGGGTGACGGTGTTGAGCTGCACGCGTGTCGGCGCGATGCGCCGGACGAGCGCCGCGATCTTCCGCGCTTCGTGCGGCTCGGCGGTCAGGCCCCCGAGCAGGAAGACCTCCAGCCACACGTCCCCGCTGAACTGCCGGGTGAAGGACGCGAGGCCGTCGACCACCTGCGCGAACGACACCCCGCCGTGGGGGCGGTTCACGCGCCGGAACATCGCCTCGTCGCCCGCGTCGAGCGACGGCAGCACGAGATCGGCCTGCAGCAGGTCGCGTTGCACGTCCTCCCGCCAGAGCAGCGAGCCGTTGGTCAGGACGGCGACCGGAACGGCGCTCATGGCCTTGATCCCCCGGATGATCTCGCCGATGCCCGAGTGAAGCGTTGGTTCGCCGGAGCCCGCGAGGCTGATGTAGTCCGGGGCGCTTCCGGACGCCAGCGTCGCGTGCAGGCCCGAGAGGACGTCCCGGACGGGCGCGTACTCCCGCCGCTCCGTCGTCGGGTTCGAGGTCGGCCCGAGCTGACAGTAGACGCAGTCGTAAGAGCACGTCTTGAGCGGCACGAGATCGACGCCGAGCGATCGCCCCAGCCGCCGCGATGGCACGGGGCCGTAGACGTACCGAGCCGGGTTCGCGGTCATAACGGCGCCAGCGCCGGTACCGGCGCCGCCAGCGCGCATGCGCCGGCCCACAGGCGTGCGAACGCGGGGCGGTACTCCGGCAGCTCGTCCACGACCAGGCGCCCGCGGGAGCAGACCTCGGCAATCCTGCGGTCGTCGGGGATGTCGAGGAGGATCGGGATGCCCTCGCGGCGGCAGAACCCGTGCACGCGATCGTCGCCGACGCCCACGCGGTTGACGACCACGCCGAACGGGATGTTGAGTTGGCGGACCATGTCCACGGCCAGCGAGAGGTCGTGCAGGCCGAAGGGGGTGGGCTCGGTGACGAGCGCCAGCGCGTCCAGTCCCCGGATCGTGGCGATCACGGGGCACGACGTGCCCGGGGGCGCATCGACGATGACCGGCATGTCCCGGGGAAGGCTGGCCTTCACGGCCCGCACGAGCGGCGGCACGAGGGCCACGCCGACGTCGAGGCGGCCCTGCACCAGCGTGATGTGGCCGTCGCGCTGCGTTTCCACGACGCCGATGCGCCGGTCCACCTCGGCGATCGCGCCGCGGGGACAGACGCGGACGCACCCTCCGCAGCCGTGGCACAGCTCCGGGAAGAGGAGCGGCGGCGTCCCGAACGACACGATGGCGTGGTACTGGCAGAGACGGGCGCAGGCGCCGCACGCGTCGCACAGGCCCGCCTCCACCTGCGGCACGGGGAGGCTCACCGTGCGCGAGCCGATTGTCGTGCCCCGCAGGAAGAGGTGAGCGTTCGGCTCTTCGACGTCGCAGTCGGCCAGCCAGACACCGGAGCCGAAGGCCCGAGCCAGGTTGACCGCAACGGTCGTCTTGCCGGTGCCGCCCTTGCCCGACGCCACGCCGAGCATCATGTCCAGTGCCCGTCGACGTCCGGCGCGTCGATCCTGGTGAGCGTACCTGCCCGGTAGGCGTCGATGGCCTCCGACACCGTCGCGGCCGTGGTGCTGAACACCGGAATTCCGGCCGCCCGGAGGACGCGGAAGGCATTGGGCCCGCAGTGCCCGGTCACGAGCCCGCCGACGCCCAGCCTGGCGATCGTCTCGGCCGCCTGGATACCGGCGCCCTGAGCCGCCCGCTGGCCCTCGTCGTTGTCAACGGTCCGGACGGTGCCGTCATCGAGGTTGTAGAGCAGAAACCGACGGGCCCGTCCGAAACGGCTGTCCATCCTGGCGTCGAGGCCGTCACCCGATGCGGTCAGCGCGATGATCACGATGCGTGTCCTCCGTCCGCGCGTGGCCTGACGCGGATCCAGCTGGCTGTGCGAGCGCGGCGGCGGGTGTCCTCCGTCCGCGCGTGGCCTGACGGCCCCGCTACGGCTGTTCCTGCCGCCCGGCGCCCTCGAGCTCGCCGAGCCGGGCCTTGATCCGATCGAGTTCCGCCTGAAGCGCCGCGGCCTCCTCCTGCAGCGCCTGTTTCTCGAGCGTCGGACTCTCGGCGATCGGCGGGGGGCCGGCCCATCGGCCGCGGGCCCATCCCGGCAATCCGGTCCTCAGGAACTCAGTGCGCCAGCCGCGCCCGTATCCGCCGCGTCCGCCGCCGCCGCCTCGGCCGAAACCGGCGCCTCGGCCGAAGCCCCGGCCGGGCCCTGCGCCCGCGCGCCCGCCGTACCCTCGATCAGGGTACCCGGCGCACCATCCCCATCCGCCGCCGGTCATTGGCCCGCGTCCGAGCGGTCCCGTTGCGTCTCCACGTGGCATGATCGTGCTCCTTTCCATACAGCCGCGTTCGCGGCTCCCGTCCTGCGCCGGGCCGACGCGCGGCCCAGCCGCTTCCCCTACTCGTCGCCGACGCCACGCGTCATGGCCGTTCCGCACGCGGGGCACTGCGTCTGCACGCACGGCACGCCCCGCTCGTGAGGTTCGCGGTGGCCGCAGGCCGGGCAGACGCAGGTGCCGAATGCCGCGGCCGCAAACGGTCCGCCCAGGCGGCCGAGCCGAGGTCCTCGGCCCTGTCCGGCGCCTTGTCCCCGGCCGCCGCCCCAGCCGGCACCTTCTCCTCCTCGCCCGGCCCCCTCGAATGGCCTGTCGACTCCGCGCAGGCCACGGCCCGGCAGTCCGCCGCGCCGGCGCCGGCCGCGGCACCCCGGCATGGCGAACGCCGGGCGCGTGACGTGTCCGCTGAGCCAGGCCTGCACCACGTCCCGCGTGCGTCCCGTGACGAAGGGCGTCACGCGGATCCCATGAGCCGCAAGCGCCGCATGCATCGGCCGGGAGGCCGCGCCGCAGACGAGCTCCGTCACGCCGAGGGCGACAAGCTGCAGCGCCCGGCGCTCGGGCACATCGTCGGCGAACTCGGCGCCGGACTCGCCGACGACACGCCCGCCCTCCGCGTCGATGATGCGAAGCGGGCGGGCGACGTCGAAGACGGGAGCCATCCGGTCCCCGGCAATCGAGAAGGCAGCTTTCGCCATGAGCGGTCCTCGCGGGGTCAGGCGGCGATGGCGCCGCGCTGACACCCCTACCTGCAATTGCGCCGCCACGTCGTCGCGGGAACCGGCTATTCAGGCTAAGTCGCTGATGCAGCGCGGGAAAGCCCTCGGAGGCGCCCATGCGGCGCAGGAGACTTCAGTAGCTAGACAGCTACTTTATGAGTCTTAATTAGTAGCTGTTACGCTACTCTATCCTGCCTGGCCGCGCCCGCCGGAGTCGGCAGGGACTCGGCATCCGGGCCGCTCGAAGCGGGCGAACACCTCGTAGAGCGCCGGCACGATGAACCGCCTCAGCACCATCGCGAACAGGAAGCCGCCGACGTAGACGATGGCGAGCGGCCGGTGCAGCTCCGACCCGGTGGCCTCGATCAGGGCCAGCGGCAGCACGCCGACAATCATCACGAGGTCGGTCATGAAGATGGCGCGGAACTTCGTCAGCGAGCCTTCGACGACGGCGTCTCGGAGCGCGAGCCCCTGCCGCCTGAGGTCGTTGATCTTCGAGACGAGGATGATGTCGTTCTGGGCGCAGACGCCGAAGAGGCCGATCAGGCCGATGGTGGACGACACGTTGAGGGACTCGCCGGCGAACCACAGCGCGAGGATGCCGCCGGCGAGCGCCGTCGGCACGTTCAGGATGACGAGCAGCGCCTGCCCGACGGAGCCGAAGGCGGCGAACAGCACGACGAAGATGACCAGCAGCGCGAGCGCCATGACGATGGTCAGGTGTCGCATGGCGTGCTGCTGGCTTTCGAACTGGCCGCCGAACGTCACGTAGTAGCCGGGTGGCAGCGGTACTTCGGCGGCGATCCGGCGGCGCGCCTCTTCGACGACGCTGCCCACGTCGCGCCCGACGACGTTGCACATGGCGATCTTGCGGCGCGTCAGGTTCTCGCGGAAGATCGTCTGCGGGCCCTGGCTCCGCGCGATCCTGGCCAGCTCCGACAGCGGCACCCGCTCGCCGCCCGGGGTGTCCACGAGCAGGTTCCGGACCGCGTCTTCGTCGCGCCGGTAGCGCTCGGGCAGGCGCATCAGCACGGAGGTCACGCGGTCGCCCTCGTAGACGTCGGTGACGTCGAGGCCGTTCAGCGCGGTCTCAATCACGTCGGCGACCTGCGACACGGAGACGCCGAACCGGCTCAGCCGCTCACGGTCTGCCTCGACGAGGAGCTGGGGGATGCCCGCCGTCTGCTCCACCTGCAGGTCTTCGATCCCGTCGATGGTCGCCAGCACCTGGCGGATGTCCTCGATGCGCCCGTTGAGGACCTCCAGGTCCGGGCCGAAGAGCTTGACCGACAGCTCCCCCTCGGTGCCCGTGAGCATCTCGGCCAGCTTGTTGGAGATGGGCTGCTCGAACAGGTAGGCCATGCCCGGCAGCTGGTTGAACGGCTCGCGCAGGGCGGCGGTGATCTCCGCGTACCCCCGCGTCCGCTCTCCTCGCGGCTTCAGCTGGATCGCGAAGTGGCTGTGCCCGACGGGATGGAGGTGCTCCGAGGACTCCGCGCTTCCCGTCGTCCGCGTGACCGACGCCACTTCGGGCAGCGCCATGATGATGCGCTCGACGCGCCGGCCCATGGCGACGGACTCCTCGAGCGACGTCTCCGGGAGCATGACCGTCGAGGCCAGGATGGCCCCCTCGTCCAGCGGCGGGACGAATTCGCGGCCAAGGCGCGGCACGGCGACGGCCGCCGCGATCACGCCCGCCGCCAGGGGCAGGAACACGATCCGCTTCCGATCGAGCGCCGCCGCCAGCAGCCGGCCGTACCAGCGCGTGAGGAACGTCGTGACGGGGTTGGGGCGACCGGGTCCGCGATGCGCGCCAAACGGGCACGCGCAGAGCGCGGGCTGGAGCGTCAGGTTCAGGACGAGCGAGCCGAGCAGCGCCGCGGCCACGGCGAACGCCGTCGGGCGGAACATCGCGCCCTCGAGCCCCGACAGCGTCATCATCGGCAGGAACACCAGCACGATCAGGACGTTCGCCGACGCCAGGGCCGGCCCCACCTCGCTCGCGCCGGCGAGCGTCAGGGCGTCAGGCGGGCCCTGGCCCGCGCGCTCGCGCTGCACCCGGTAGATGTTCTCCACCATGATGATCGAGCCGTTGGCGGTCTTCCCGATCCCGATGGCGAGGCCCCCGATCGACATGACGGTGAGGCCGACGCCGCCCAGATGCATCATGACGAGGGCAATCAGCATCGACAGCGGGATCGTCAGCGAGGCGATGAGCGCCCCGCGCAGGTCCCACAGGAAGAACAGCATCACCAGCACGATCAGCCCGGCGCCGATCAGCATGGACAGCTGCACGTGGTCCAGCGAGCTGACGATGAGCCTGGACTGATCGTAGAAGGGCTCGATCGACACCCCCGCAGGCAATTCGCCGGCGATCCGGGCCAGCCGGGCCCGGAGGTTGCCGATCGCCGTGAGCGTGTCCCCGCCGTACTGCTTTTCGACCGTGACGCTGACGGCCTCCTTCCCGTTATGGCTCGCCGCCTCGCGGCTGAACTTCGGCCCCACGCGGACCTCGGCCACGTCCCGCACGCAGATCGGGACGTTGCGGCGCGTGGCGACCACGGTCGCTGCGATGTCGTCGAGCGACGCAATGCGTCCCACGCCCTTGATGAGCGTCTCCTGCGCCCCGTCGGCGAGGATGCCCCCCGAGAAGTTCCGGTTGCCGCGCTCAATGGCGACGCGCACGTCCTCCACCGTCAGCCCGTGGTGCGTCAGCATCTCCGGGTCCAGCAGGACCTGGTACTGCCTGACGAAGCCCCCGAGATTGACGACGAAGGCGACGCCCGGCACGCCTTGCAGCTGGTAGCGGATCGTCCAGTCGGCAATCGACCGAAGCTCCATCGGATCGATCCCGTCGCCCACGACGGCGAACTCGAATACCTCCCCCATGCGGGACGACACTGCGCCGAGGACCGGGGTCGTGGTGTTCTGGGGCAGGCGGCCCGCGATGAGCTCGATCTTGCTCGACACGATCTGGCGCGCGTGGTAGATGTCCGTCCCCCAGTCGAACTCCACCGTCACGACCGAGTCGCCGGTCGTCGATTCAGACCGCACGCGCGTCACCCCCGGGGCGCCCGAGAGCAGGCTCTCGAGCGGCAGCGAGATCAGGCGTTCGACGTCTTCCGACGCCATGCCGGGGTTCTCCGTGATGATCTTCACGAGCGGCGCGTTCAGGTCCGGGTAGATGTCCTTCGGCATCCGCGCGTAGGACAGGGCGCCCCACACGGCGGCCAGGGCCACGAGGAGCACGGTCAGCAGTTTGTGCCGCAGCGCGGAAGCGATCAGTCGGGCGATCATGGCGTGCCTAGTGGGAAGTCCCCTGCCTCAACGCGTCTGCGTGCAGCCTCGACTTGAGCTGGTAGTGCCCGGCGACGACCACCTCGTCTCCCGGAGCGATGCCGCGCACGACCTCCCGGTTCCCGTTGTCCTGGGTGCCGAGGTCCACTAGGCGCGGCTCGTACCCCGCCGGCGTCCGCACGAACACGAGGTGCCCGTCCTCGTCGTCGAGGATGACCTGCGCCGGCAGCGCCACGACGGACGGGCGCTCGCCGGTCCGGAAGACGGCGCTCGCGAACATGCCCGGCTTGAGCCGCTGGCCCGCGTTCGAGACCTCCACCCGCACGCCAATCGTGCGCGTGTCGGGCTTGACGATGTCGCCGACGTGCACCACGGCGCCCTCGAAGACCTCGTCCGGGTACGCCGGGACCTGGACGGTCGCCTGCTGTCCCAGCCTCACCTGGGCGATGTCGCGCTCGTAGATCTCGGCGTCGACCCACAGCACGCGCGTGTCGACCAGGGTCAGGATCTGGTGCGAGGCGTCGACCATCGCCCCGAGCACGGCGGCGCTCTCCACCACCTTGCCCTCGATGGGCGCGGTGAGCGTCAGCTCGGCCGGGCTGCTGCGGTCGTCGGCCAGGCCGCGGATCTCCGCGTCCGACATGCCGAAGACGCGGAGCCTCCGCTCGGCGGCCAGCCGGTTCGCCTCGGCCATCTTGAGCTCGTTCTCCGACGCGAGGAGCGTCTTCTCGGCGCCGACGCCGTTGTCGAACAGCCGCTTCTCGCGCTCGCAGTTCCGCCGCGCGAGATCCAGCAGGGACTGCGCCTTCTGGTACTCCGCCTTCGCGAGCCCCACCTCGTCGCTCTGCAGCGTCAGGACAGCTTGCCCGCGTTTCACCCACGCCCCCACCGAGGCATGCACCCGCGCGATTCGGGCGGGAAACGCGCAGCTCACGATCGCCTTGCGGGGCAGCGGCACCGTCACTTCGCCCATCGCCCGCAGGGTCGTCCGGAACGGACGCGCCGAGACCGCCATGGTTCGCACGCCGAGGGCCTGCTCCTGCTCCGCCGAGAGCCGGATCACGGCCGCGTCCCACCGGCGCCCCCGGCGCCGGAGGCCGCGCTCGGCTTCGCCGGCGCCGGCACCGCCGTGCCCCCTGCCCGGACGCGCGTCCTCGCGAAGAACCTGCTGCCCGGCACGGCCGCCCGGCGGCTCCGCCGGGCGTTCGCCAACCGCCGTGCAGCCCCAGGCCGCGGCCGCCAGGAGCGCCGCCCCGATGACGAGACGTGTCTGTCGCATGGCTCCGTACTCCGCGCGCCGGCCTACCGGCCGGCCGCCATCTCCACGGCAGCCAGGGCCACCGCATGGTTGTAGAGGGCATCGGCGTAGCCCAGCCGCGCCGCGACGAGCGTACGCCGGGACGCGATCAACTCGAAGCCGCCAATCTCGCCCTGCTCAAAGCTGAACAGCAGCATGCCGTGGGCCTCCTCCGCCTCCGCGAGGATCTGCTCCTCGTACAGGCGGATCTGATCGCGGGCGAGCTGCGCCTCGACAAAGGCCGCCTCCACCTCGAGCCCGATGGCATGCCTCTGGTGCTCGAGTTCGCGCCGAATCGCGAGGACGTTGGCCTGCGCCTCCGCCACGGGCCCCTTGGCCGCCTGGCCGTAGAAGAGCGGAACCGGCAGGGCCACCGTCACGTCCCAGGTCCGGCGCGCGCCATCGACGCGATGGCTCGAGACGCCCAGTTCGAATCCGGGCCAGCGGTCCTGCCGCGCCTGCTTCGCGCGCAACAGCTCCGCGTCGAGCGCGTGGCCGAGCCGGCGGATTTCCGGGCGGGTCACGAGGGCCCGCTGCTGCAGGTCCTCGAGGGACTCGGTGAGGGGCGGAACCCGAAGGTCGCCCGTGACGGCGATCGGCTCGCCCTGCGGCCGCCCCATCTCCACGTTCAGCGCTGCCCTGGCGAGCCGGACGGCCGCCGCGGCGCCCTGCACTTCGGTCGCGGCTTGAGCGGCCTCGACGCGCGCTCGAACGACCTCGACCCGGGCCGTGTCACCAGCCGCCAGCCGGGTTTCGGCGGTCTTCAGGAAGCCGGCGACGAGATCCCGGTCCTGCTCGAGGTGCCGGAGCCGCTCCTCGGCGCGCAGCAAGCCGAAGAACGCCCGCCGCACGTTGTACGCGAGCACGATGCGCACGCCGTCGGCATCGGCGGCTGCCGTGTCCTGCTCACGACGGGCGATGTCGGCCCTGGTCTTCCGGTGCCCCGGGAACCCGAGGGACTGGGTGATGCCCAGATACGATTCGCCCGAGTCCACGAAGTGGAAAGGCCGCGGCTGGAGGTCGGAGTCGTAGACGATGGTTGGCTGGGGAAGCGCCTTCGCCTGTTCCACCCGCGCTCGCGCCGCCTCGATCCGATGCCCCGCGGCCTTGAGGAGCGGGTGCTCAGCGGCGGCCAGGCGCAGGCAGTCGTCCAGTGTCAGCGGCGGGGATGCTGACGTCTGCGCCGCAACGGTCGCAGGGGCCACGGGGAGCCCGACGCCGAGCAACGCGACCAGCGCTGAGGTTCTCCAGAACATGCACGTCCCTCGAATCGACCGACGAGCGAGCCGGCTGCACGTCCGGCTGGCCGCGACGCCCGGCCGGGGAAAGGCTGGAGCGGCGCACCTGACGGGGGCGGATGAACGGCGCAGAGCGGCGTTCCGCGCGAGCGGCTTCCTCGCGCCGGCCGGCGGCGGCCCGGGCCGAGGCGCTCCGCGAACGCCGGGTGTTCAGATGAAGGCGATCGGACGGCTAGAGCGGGAGAGGCGGACTCCGCGGCGGAGGCTCGAGGGCAGCCGCGGAGGATACGAACGAGGAACGCGGGCAGACCGGCACGGCCCCGACGGGCCTGAGATCGGGGATGGCGACCATCAGGCCGAGGAGCGGCGTCGCGACGCCCGCGGTGCCGTCGAGGCGGCACGCAGGGCAATCCGGCCGCTCGACGAAGCCGGAGTGGTTGTGCAGCAGGTCCCGCGCCCCCGTGAGCCCGACGACCCAGAGGAACACGACCACCGCCAGCACACGAAACGGCAGCGTGCGCCGCGCCATCCCAACCTTATACGCGGGCGCGGATGGTCCGGTCAAGCCGCGCGCGTCCGCATCAGTGGCTGTGGGCCACCAGCGCGATCACGCCGATGCCGGCGGCGAGCAGGATCATGTCCAGCAGCGCCAGTCGCAGGCTGGTCCGGCCGCGCTGCGAGGGAACAAGGTCGGCCAGGGCCACGTAAAGGAAGCCGGCAGCTGCGAACGCCAGCAGGTACGGTCCCACCGCCCGCATCTCACGCAGGAAGAGGTAGCCGAGGATGGCGCCGACGACCGTGGTCAGGCTGGTGAGACTGTTCAGGACGAGGGCCCGCTTCCGTGAGTAGCCGCTCCGGAGGTAGACCATGAACTCGCCGAGTTCCTGCGGCACCTCGTGGGCCACCGTCGAGACGGCCGCCGCCAGGCCGAGCGTCGTCGAGGCGACGAAGGCGCCGGCGAGGACGATGCCGTCCACGAAGTTGTGGAAGGCGTCGCCAAGCAGCAGGAGGGGGCCCGAGGCGGCGTGGACGTCGCAGTCGTGCTTGTGGCAATGCCTCCACACCAGCAGCTTCTCGAGCACGAAGAACGTGATGAGCCCGGCGAGGACCACCAGGGCCACGGTGGACACGGGCAGCGACCGGGACGCGTGGGGAATCATGCCCAGCATCGCGGCGCCGAGCAGCGCGCCCGTGGAGAAGCTGATGAGGCGCGGAAGCGCGCGGTCCACGAAAGACGTCCGCACCACGAGCACGGTCGCCGCCAGCAGGACCGAGACGACGCCCCCGACGAGCGACGACAACAGGATCAGCAGCAGCGTCATGAGCGCCTCCGCGGTTCTCGGCCGCTGTCGCCGTGGAACCGCCCGTCGGCGCGTTCGCGACTGGCGGCGCCGGCGTCCAGCCAGCCCGCTCTTGACCGCGGGCAGGCGTCGAAGGCGGGGACGTACGGCTTGATGTCGAGCAGCGGCGTGCCGTCCAGCATGTCGACGTCGGTGACGTGCAGGACGGCGCCCTCCCGCCGCACCAGCCTGACGACCGAGAGGCCGATTGGGTTGGGCCGGCTCGGGGCGCGCGTGGCGAAAAGCCCCCGCTCCCGCCAGTCGCGGTACGGCACGACGCGGAGCCGGTACGGAAGGGACCGGTCCATCCAGTAGATCAACCAGATCCGCTCGAAGCCCTCCAGATCGTCCAGCGCGGACCCGAAGGCCTCGTCCAGGACGACCCGGCCCTCGATGCCCTGCGCGTACGCGGGCTGGATGGGCGCGCCTGCCGCTTCGGCAAACGGGGTGCGGATGCGTCCGATCGCCCGGATGGCCATGCGCGGCGCCGAATCCCGACCACGGCGTGCCACGCCTGTATGCTACCGCATGCGCGAGGGCCGCCGGCACGGCCTGGCGGGGCCGCCCGGCGCAGGCCCGAGACGAGCCGCGCGATCTTGACACTGTCGGCGGCCGCGGTATGCTCGTGGAGGAACAGCCCCTCATCGTCAACACGCTCTCTTCACGCAGGAGGTCAGATGGCGGACCCACCCGCCGGATGCGCACGGACAACGGGATCGGTCGTCGGCGCCACGCCGGCGGCCCCATCAGCATCGGAAGCGCCGACACCACAGAAGGAGGCCCCGCGCATGAGTGCCCGCGTCGGACAGAAAGCCCCGGACTTCCAGGCTCCGGCCTACTACAAGGGCGGATTCACGACCGTCAAGCTCTCGGACTACCTCGGCAAATGGGTGCTGCTCTGCTTCTACCCCGGTGACTTCACCTTCGTTTGAGCGACCGAAGTGTCGGCGGTCGCCGACAAGTACGCGACGCTCCAGGAGCTGGGCGCCGAGGTTCTCTCGGTCAGCGTGGACAGCCACTTCGTCCACAAGATGTGGAACGATCACGAGCTGGTGAAGATGGTGGACGGCGGCATTCCCTTCCACATGGTGTCCGATCAGGCCGGCAACGTGGGCCGGGCCTTCGGCGTGTGGGACGAGGCCCAGGGCATCGAGCTCCGCGGGAGGTTCATCATCGATCCCGACGGCGTCATCCAGGCGATGGAAGTGCTGACGCCCCCCGTGGGCCGCAAGTTCGGCGAGACGGTCCGTCAGCTCCAGGCGTTCCAGCACGTGCGCGCCAGCAAGGGCACGGAGGCGACGCCGGCCGGCTGGGAGCCGGGCCAGCCCGCCCTCAAGCCGGGGCCCGACCTCGTCGGCAACGTGTGGAAGGTGTGGCAGCCGAAGATGGAGAGGTGAGAGGCTGCGCGCCACGCGGTACAGGGGACAGGGCCGGCGCGAGCCGGCCCTGTCGTGTGATGGGCGCTCCGGACGCAGACGGGCGCCCCGCACGCCGGGGGCATGCGCCGTGGCCTTGACGCGTGAAGAGCTGACCGCTCGCGCCGCGCACTTCTGGCGCCGCACGGCCCACTACCGCGGCTTCGGCTACGACCGCGTGGCCGCGTCGGAGGCGATCGTGGACGTTGCGGGCCCTCTCGACGCTCCCGTGCTCGACGTCGGCACCGGCATGGGGCTCGCGGCCCGGGCGCTGGCGGCGCGCGGCCTCGAGGTCGTTTCCGTGGACACGAACGCCGAGGATCAGCAGGTGGCGGCGGCCCTGACCGACGATCCGGCCCTGCTCGGGCGCATCCAGTTCACCCTCGCCGACGCGGCCCGCCTGCCGTTCGCCGCTGGGCGCTTCGGTTCTGTGGTGACGGTGGACGTCCTGCATCATCTCGACGACGGCTCCGCCGTGCTCGCCGAGATCGTTCGGATCCTTCGGCCTGGAGGCACGCTCGTCCTGTCGGACTTCTCCCGCGAGGGGTTCGATCTGGTCGCGCGGGTCCATGCCCTGGAAGGGCGCGTCCACCCGGAGGGGCCGGTGACGATGGCGTGGGCCAGGGAGCATGCGCGGGGCCTGGGGCTCATCGAACGCGCAGCCTTCGTCACCTGCCTGCACGATGTGAGCGTCTTCCGGTCGGCGGCCGCGTGACGGGCCAGGGCGCGGCCGCCCAGCGGGCCGCTCCCGCGCCGCGGCGTGCGCGCTCCGAACAGGCGGCTCGTCGGGGACTTCCCGTCAGCGGCGGAAGACGCGCTGCTCGGCTGCCCGTCCTCGACGGATGTCGACGCGTGGTGTAACATGGGCGGAGTCCCCCGCTCTGTGGTCCCCCTTAATATCTCATTGCGTCGAGGAGAGTGGACGCATGGCCCTGAAAGACACCCTGAAGCAGAAGATCGAGGAGTTCCGCCCCCGGACCGCGAAGCTCGTCAAGGAGCATGGCAAGGTCATCATCGACCAGGTGACGATCGATCAGGCCATCGGCGGGGCGCGCGATGTCCGGTGCCTCGTCACCGACATCTCCTACCTTGACCCTCAGGAAGGCATCCGTTTCAGGGGCAAGACCATTCCCGAGACGTTCGAGGCGCTGCCGAAGGCGCCCGGATCCAAGTACCCGACCGTGGAGTCGTTCTGGTACTTCCTGCTCACGGGCGATGTGCCGACCGACGCGCAGGTGAGCGAGGTCGTCGCGGAGTGGAAGACGCGGCAGGTGGTTCCGCAGTACGTGTTCGACGTCCTGCGGGCGCTTCCGCGCGACACGCACCCGATGACCATGCTGTCGATCGGCCTCCTGACGCTGCAGAAGGACTCGAAGTTCCTCGCGTACTACAACTCCGGCCGGTTCCACAAGATGGCTGCCTGGGAGTACGTCTACGAGGACGCCACCGACCTGGTCGCGCGCATCCCGATCGTCGCGGCCTTCATCTATAACCTCAAGTACCGGGGCGACAAGCAGAACGCCATCGATCCGTCGCTGGACATGGGCGCGAACTTCGCCCACATGATCGGCCAGAGCCTGGAGTACCGCGACGTGGCCCGGATGTACTTCATCCTGCATTCGGACCACGAGTCGGGCAACGTCTCGGCCCACACGACGCACCTCGTGCATTCGGCGCTTTCCGATCCGTATTACGCCTACTCGGCCGGCCTGAACGGCCTGGCGGGCCCGCTCCACGGGCTGGCCAACCAGGAAGTGCTGAGTTGGACGATGGAGTTCCAGAAGAAGTACTGCGCGGACCAGGAGCCCACGAAGGAGCTGGTGACGAAGGCCCTCTGGGACACGCTGAACGCCGGCCAGGTCATTCCGGGCTACGGCCACGCGGTCCTGCGCAAGACGGACCCGCGCTACATGTCGCAGCGTGAGTACTGCCTGAACACCCCGGGCCTCCGGGACGACCCGCTGTTCAAGCTCGTGTCGATGATCTTCGAGGTCGCGCCGGGCGTGCTCACCGAGCACGGCAAGACGAAGAACCCCTGGCCGAACGTCGACGCGCAGTCCGGCGTTATCCAGTGGTACTACGGCGTCAAGGAGTGGGACTACTACACGGTGCTCTTCGGCGTCGGCCGGGCGCTCGGCTGCATGGCCAACATCACGTGGGACCGCGGCCTCGGGTACGCCATCGAGCGTCCGAAGTCGGTGACGACGGCGATGCTCGAGAAGTGGGCCGCGGAGGGCGGCCGGAAGCTCGGGTAATTCCGCTACCGGACATCGAGGACGACGGATCCTCTCACATCCTCAGCAAGACGCCAGTACGCGCCGACTCGTTCGGCGCGTACTGGTGTACTGCGGCAGTACACGCCGCGCGATCCGGCCTCCGCGGGCAGGTCTACGCGGGCCGACATGCCCGGCGGCAGGTCGAGCCTCATCCGGAATCCAGTCTCGCGAGACCACTCGATCCGGATCGGCCCCCGCGGCGTGGGAATCGTCCCCGCCGCATGCGAGAGCGAGCCGGCGCGCGGCCGGACCCGGACCCGGAGCCAGCCCGGCGCGAGGGGCTGCGCCCCGAGCACGAAGCGCGGGAGCAGGTTGGCCGGGGCCGCTCCCCACGCGTGGTTCCAGTCCAGGTTGGGCTTGTACTTCTGGTCCCACGCTTCCCAGGTGATGGTGGCGCCGCTGTCGACCATGTGGCGCCAGCTGCGGTCGTGCTGCGCGGTCATCAGCGCCAGCGCCTGCTCGGCGGCATCGTGCTCGAAGAGGCCCTCGAGGAGGTACTGGGCGGCGTACACCGAGCAGGCCATGCCCTTCGCCGACAGGCGGGCGACTACGGGCGGCACGTGTTCGCTCGGCACGAGGCCGAACGCGAGGGGGAACAGGCTGGCGTGCAGCGAGGCGTGGTCCGTGCCTTCGCCGTCGCGGTAGACGAGGCGGGACCGGTCGAAGAGGAGCCGCTGGAACGCCGTCCGCGCCGTCCGGGCGCGTTGGCGGTAGCCCTCGGCCTCGGACGTCCGCCCCACGGCATCCGCCAGCTCGGCCATGAGCGCCAGCGACCGGAGGTGGAACGCGTTGACCACGGTGTTCACCGGGGTGAAGACGAAGCCGTCGCGCTCCCCTGCCGGCCAGTCGACGATGTCCCCGCGCGTGCGCTGCGCCTCGCTGCTGGCAAGGAGGCCGTCGGCCCGCGCGCGGTCGAGGAGCAGCTTCGATTTCAGCGCCTCGTACCGCTCGCGGAGCCACGCGAGGTCGCCGGTGTGCATCCACTCCGCGTGGGCCATGAAGACCATGTGGAACGCCCACTCGGTCGGCCACGTGGGATGCCTCATCAGGCGGTCGAAGGTGTCGCGCGCCATCTGCACGTCGCGATCGGTGGCGTAGTGGCTGATCTGGCTGATGTAGGCGTCCGCTTCGTACGGGATGCGCTCGCGGTCCCCGTCGACGTAGACGCCGGCGAACGTCGTGGCCTTGATGGAGTAGCGGCAGAGTTCCCAGATGCGATCGAGCAGGCCGTCAGATGAGCGGAACGACGCGGCCCCATCGTCCCACGCGGCGGCGAAGGCCGCCCGGCGGACGATGTGCCCGGCGCGGATCTCGCCGGGCCACCCTTCGATCTCGACCCAGCGGAACGGCAGGACGACGCCCCACTCGGGCGGCGTGAGGATGGCGGAGGGCGGCCTGGTGTTGCGGGCGTCGGGCGGAGGGGCGACGATGATGGAGGCGCGGCCGTCGAGCACCGCGCGGACCGGCGCGTACCGCACCGAGCCGGGCGGCTGCCGGTTCACGCGTCCCCCGGCCAGCGCCTCGCCGAAGTGGACGGTGATCTCGCCGCGGGCCCCCGCGGGCGGGACGATGCGCAGGTTGCCGAAGGCCGCGCGGCCGAAGTCGGCCAGGGCCACGCCGGGCGCGACGGCGTCGATTCGGACGGGCGCCTGGTCGACCAGCCGTACGGGGGCCGCGACCGCCGCCGCGGCCGCGGACACGAAGAGGCAGGCGGCCACGAGGGCCGCCTGCCGGATCCGGACGGATCGAGGCATGCGAACGTCCGTCCCTGCGCCGCGCGGCGGCGCCAGGCTACCTCCTGAGCGCCTCCGCCGTCACGGCCGTGATCGCGGCGACGTTCACGATCTCGGCCACGGTCATGCCGTGCTGCAGCACGTTCACCGGCTTCCTCATGCCCATCAGGAGCGGCCCGATCGCGTCGGCGTTGCCCAGGCGCTGGACCAGCTTGTAGCCGATGTTGCCCGAGGTGAGGTCCGGGAAGACGAGCACGTTCGCGTCGCCCTTGATGCGCGAGTGCGGGTAGTTCTTCTCGACGATCTCCTCCACGACGGCCGTGTCCAGGTGCATCTCGCCGTCGACGACGATCGAGGGGGCCTGCTCACGCACGAGATCGACGGCGCGGGCCACGCGCTTCGAGATCGGGTGCGGCACCGACCCGAAGCTCGAGAACGCGAGCAGGGCCACCTTCGGGTCGGTGTCGAAGCTGCGCGCCAGGTCGGCGGCGAGCAAGGCGATCTCGGCCAGCTCCTCGGAGGTGGGCTCGATGTTCACCATCGTGTCGGCGCAGAAGAAGAGCCGGTCCTTCAGCACGAGCACGTGGGCCGCCGAGACGCGCGAGACGCCCGGCTTGAGGCCGACGATCTGGAGCGCCGGGCGGATGGTCTCCGGATAGGCCTTGTACATCCCGCCCACGAAGCCGTCGGCGTCGCCGCGCTGCACCATCATCAGCGCGAAGATCGTCGGGTCCTTCACGAGATCGTGCGCCGCAGGCAGCGTGACTCCCTTGCGCTTCCGCAGATCGTAGAGCGCCTCGGCGTAGACGGGGCCGCGCTCGGCGTTCGGGACGTCGACGATCTCGAACTCCAGCTGGTCGATCCCGAGGCTCGACGCCCTCGCGCGGATGTCCGCCTCCTTTCCCAGCAGGACGGGCATGGCGATCTTCTGGTCGACGATGTCGCGCGCGGCCCGGATGACGGCGTCCTGCTCGCCCTCGGGGAACACGATCCGCCTCGGCGCGTCGTTGCGCGCCTTGCGCACGACGAAGTGCATGACCTTGCGCGACGGGCCCAGCATGCGCTCGAGCTGCTCCCGATAGGCGTCCCAGTCGGAGATGGGCCGCTTCGCCACGCCCGTCTCGCACGCCGCCTTGGCCACCGCCGGCGCCTCCCAGGTCAGCACCCTCGGGTCGAACGGCTTCGGAATCAGGTACTCCCGGCCGAACGCCATGCTGTTGACGCCGTAGGCCTTCAGCACGGTCTCCGGGACGTCCTCCTTCGCCAGGGCCGCCAGCGCATGCGCAGCCGCCACCTTCATCTCATCGTTGATGGCCGTCGCGCGCACGTCCAGCGCCCCGCGGAAGATGAACGGGAACCCGAGGACGTTGTTCACCTGGTTCGAGTAGTCGGACCGGCCCGTCGCCATGACGACGTCCTGGCGCGTCGCCGTGGCCACCGGATACGGGATCTCCGGGTCGGGATTGGCCATCGCGAACACGATCGGGTCCGTCGCCATCGTCTTCAGCATCTCGGGGGTGACGAGGTCCCTGGCCGACACGCCGACGAACACGTCCGCGTCCTTCAGCGCGTCGGCCAGCGTCCGGGCCTTCGTGTCCGCGGCGAACCGCTGCTTGTACGGATTCATCTTCTCGGCGCGCCCGTTCCAGATAACGCCGACCGTGTCCACGAACAGGATGTTCGCTTTCGACACGCCGAGGCGCAGGTACATCTCCGCGCAGGCGATGCCCGCGGCGCCGGCTCCGGCGAAGACGACCTTCACGTCGCCGATCTTCTTGTTGACGAGCTCGAGCGCGTTCACCAGGGCCGCGCCCGAGATGATTGCCGTCCCGTGCTGGTCGTCGTGGAACACCGGGATGTCCATGATCTTCTTCAGGGACTCCTCGATGTAGAAGCACTCGGGCGCCTTGATGTCCTCGAGGTTGATGCCGCCGAAGGTGGGCTCGAGGGCCTTCACGATCCTGATGATCTCGTCCGGGTCGTGCGTGTTCAGCTCGATGTCGAAGACATCCACGCCGGCGAACCGCTTGAACAGTACGCCCTTCCCTTCCATCACGGGCTTGCCGGCGACGGCTCCGATGTCGCCGAGACCGAGCACCGCCGTCCCGTTCGACACGACCGCCACGAGGTTGCCCTTCCCCGTGTAGCGGTACGCCAGCTCCGGATCCTGCTCGATCGCCAAGCACGGCCGGGCGACGCCCGGGGTGTAGGCCATGGAGAGATCGCGCTGGGTCAGGCAGGGTTTCGAGGTGCTGACCTCGAGCTTCCCGGGCCTTGGCTTCTCGTGGTACTGGAAGACGTCTTCGTCGCTGATCTTGATCATGATCCTGGCCTCTCCGGTTGTGGAAGGACGCGGGCGACCAACACGCACCGACGACGGGAACGCGGCCGCCGGGCGGCCGGCACGCCGTATAGCCTACCCGATCTCCCGCCGGCGGAAGCCGCCATTCGACGCGCCCGGCGAACCGACGGAGCCCGGGGCCTGGAGGCCCCGGGCTCCGTCAGCGGGACCGATCCGTGTCCGCCGCAGAGGCCGGGCCGGGACGCCTCGTGCGTTCATCCTGGGGCGCGCGACGCGCGCGCCCCGTTCTTGACACCCCCCGTGCGAGTGGTCAGCATGGGTGGCAACGGAGTGTGCCATGAAGACGTTCTCGATGAAGATCGACCCGTTGACGAACGAGGAGTACTGGGAGGTTTACCTCCGAGGCCAGCAGATTCTCAGCGATCCCCTGCTCAACAAAGCGTCCGCGTTCACCCAGGAGGAACGGCTCTCGCTCGGACTGACCGGGCTCTTGCGGACCGCGGTCTCGACCCTCGACCGCCAGGTGGAGCGGTCCTATGAGAACCTTCAGCGCAAGCCGGACGACCTCGAGCGCTACATCTACCTCCAGGGCCTGCTGGACCGGAACGAGGTGCTCTACTACCGGGTGCTGCAGGAGCACCTGACCGAGCTCGTCCCGATCGTCTACACGCCGACGGTCGGCCAGGCCTGCCTGGAGCTGAGCCATATCACGCGCCGGTACCGCGGCGTGTACCTGTCGCCCGACAACATCGCCGACATCGACCAGATCTTCGGCGAGCTCCCCTCCCCGAGCGTGAACCTCATCGTCGTCACCGACGGCGAGCGGATTCTCGGCCTGGGCGACCTCGGGTCGGACGGCATGGGCATCCCGGTGGGCAAGGTCACGCTCTACGTCGCCGCCGGGGGCCTGCACCCCGCGTGCTGCCTGCCCATGACGCTCGACGTCGGAACGAACAACCAGCGCCTCCTCGACGATCCGCTGTATCTCGGGTGGAAGCATCCGCGGCTGGACGGCCAGCAGTATTGGGACTTCATCGAGCGGTTCGTTCTCGGCGTGAAGCGCAACTTCCCGGAAGCGCTCATTCAGTGGGAGGACTTCGCGAAGCACAAGGCCTTCACCGTGCTCGAGCGGTACCAGGACCGGGTGCTGTCGTTCGACGACGACATCCAGGGCACCGGTGCCGTGGCGGCCGCGGTCGTCATGACGGCGGCCCGCATCAAGCGCCGTCCGGCCTCCGAGGAGCGCTTCCTGATCGCCGGCATGGGCCAGGCCGGCACAGGCATCGCCATGAACATCCAGGCGCTGCTCGAGCGCGAGGGCCTGAGCGAGCGCGAGGCCCGCGCGCGGATCTTTGCCCTGGATCTGCCAGGCCTGCTGTGCGAGGACACGCCCGGGCTGTCGAAGTGGCAGCAGCCCTTTGCGCGGGCGCGCGCCGACGTGGCCGGCTGGGCGCTCGATGCCAGCGATCGCATCGGCCTCCTCGACGTCGTGCGCAACGCGAAGCCCACGGTGCTCGTCGGCGTCACCGCCCAGCCCGGCCTGTTCGGCCAGGACGTGCTGTCCGCCGTCGCGGCGTACGAGCCGCAGCCGGTGGTGATGGCGCTCTCGAATCCGACCAGCAAGAGCGAGTGCCGGCCGGAGGACGTGGCCAGGCTCACGGACGGGCGCGGCCTCATCGCCACCGGCAGCCCCTTCGGCGACGTCGAGTGGCGGGGCCGCACCCTGGCGGTGTCGCAGTGCAACAACCTGTACGTGTTCCCGGGCGTTGGCCTGGGGGCGCTCGTGGCCAAGGCCGCGAAGGTGACGCGCGGCATGTTCATGGCGGCCAGCCAGGCTCTCAGCGACATGGTGACCCCGGAGCAGGCGGCGCGAGGGCAGCTGTTGCCGCCGATCGGGGACATCCGCGCCGTGTCGCGCGCGGTGGCCAAGGCCGTGGCCGTCGAGGCGCGCGACGCGGGGCTCGGCCGCTTGATCGACGACGATCAGTACGAGCGGGCCATCGCCCGGGCCCAGTGGGAACCGGCATACGCGCCGTACCGGCCGGGGAGGGCGAGAGGCTAGGAGAACCGGCGATCGGGACCCCGAGTCGGGCGATCCGGCGGTGGGCGCGCGGCGCGCCGCGCGCCCGCCGCCGACCGTCGCGCGCGGGCGGGCGGTTCGGCCCGGCCGCCCGCCGCGGCACTCCGCCGCTCGGGGCCGGAACTCGAGCGTGTTGCAGCACGTGATGGGGAGAACGTCGATGATGAAGGAATTCAGGGAATTCGTGATGCGCGGGAACGTGATGGACCTGGCCGTCGGGGTCATCATCGGCGCCGCCTTCGGGAAGATCGTCGGCTCGCTCGTGAACGACGTGCTGATGCCCGTCATCGGCCTGCTGCTCGGGCGCGTGGACTTCTCGAGCCTGTTCGTCACCCTGGGTGAGGGCCGGTTCGCCACCCCGGCAGCCGCGAAGGAAGCGGGAGTGGCCACGCTGAACTACGGCGTGTTCATCAACACGATCATCGAGTTCCTGATCGTCGCCTTCGCGATCTTCATGGTGGTCAAGTGGGTCAACGCGCTTCGGCGCCCGGCGCCGGCGCCCGCGCCGACGACGAAGGACTGCCCGCACTGCGCGACGGCCATCCCCGTCGCCGCCAGGAAGTGCCCGAACTGCACATCGCCGTTGTAGGCGGCTGACGGCCGGAGCCCGGGTCGTCGTCGTGGGGTCAGATCCGCATATGTGCGGATCTGACCCCGTTTCCGGCGGTGGAGCCCGGGGTCTTCAGGCCCCCGGTTCCGTCAAGCACGCGACCACCGCGTCCGTGTCGGCAAAGGTGCCGAAGACCGTTCGGGCCCCCGCCTGACGCAGCGTGTCCCTGTCGTAGCCGCCGGTTGCGACCGCGACGCAGCGGACCCCCGCGTCGATCGCGCACGCCACGTCCAGCGGCGTATCGCCGATGATGACGACGTCGGCCGGGGCCACGGCGGGACAGCCAGCCGCGCGCGCCCTGGCCATGGCGACGGGCACGAGCGCGGGCCGGCTCACGCTGTCGTCGCCGAAGGCCCCGCACGCGAAGTAGTGCGAGAGGCCGAAGTGCTCGAGCTTGATGCGCGCCCCCTGCTCGTAGTTCCCCGTCAGGAGCGCGAGGAAGACGTCCTGCCGCCGAGACAGGGCGTCCAGCAGTTCGCGCACGCCCGGGTATACGCCCTTGAACCGGCGCCACGCCGGCGTCGATGGATCCGGCGGCGCCGGGCGGCGGATCTCCTGGGCGAGGATCCGGAAGTACGCGGCCTTGTAGCGCGCCACGCCGTCGCCGGCCCCGGTGGCGTCGGCCGATCCCGCCATCGCGAGCCCGTGAGGGTTCGCGCGCTCCAGTGCGTCCGCCAGAATGGACCCGTCCGTGCGCCCGCCGAGCGGCATCCCGTCGAAGGCGCCGCGGACGCCGAACACCTCGTGGAAGGCCGCGTCCATCGCGCGCACGGCCGCGCCTCCCGAGAGCAGCAGCGTCCCGTCCACGTCGAAGAGCAGGAGCCTCAATCGGTCCTCGCCGTCTTCCGGCCGGGCCGCCAGGGCCAGCCAGCCGTCTCTGCCAGGCGGCCGGTTGCCGCGTCCAGCCGGAGCACCCGGTCTGCCACCGCGCGCGCGAACGCCGCGTCGGCGGTCAGCGCGACGACCGCCATCCCCCGCCTCCGGGCGATCGACGCGATGTCGCCGCCGAAGCGCGCCGCATGCGCCGGAACCAGCGCGTTTGCGTGCTCGAGCACGAGCACGGCCGGATTCGGCGCGAGCGCCCGCGCCAGCCGGCAGCGCGCCTTCGTGAGAGGATCGGCGCCCTCGAGCGGCTGATCCAGCGCCGCTCGCGGGAGCTTCGCTTCGCGGGAGAGGCGCTCGACATCCGTTGAGACGCCGTGCGCGACGGGATCGAGCGACAGCGTGAAGGCCGCTGCGATCGCCTGGCGCGCGGTGAAGCCGCCTGGCAGCACGGCCCTGGGCGACACGAGACCGAAACGGTCCAGGGTCGCCAGCCAGTCATCGGCGTCGGCGATCACCGACGTCGGGCGCCCGAAGACGCGCACCTCGCCCTCGGCGGGCAGGATGGCGCCGATGATCAGGTTGACGAGCACCTCCGCCGCTGCCGCGTCCAGGCCGACGATGGCCACGCGCTCGGCTGGGCCCACCGAGAGCGCAGCGATCCGCAGCGGGCTACGCCCGCCGCAGCTCTTGCTCAGCCCGGCGATCTCGACGAGCGGGTCCACGGACAGATTGTAGCGGGTACGACAGGGACTGAGGGCCGGAGAGCGGGGGCTGGGGGATTCCGGCCCCTGACTTCTGACTTCTGCTGGATCCTAGGCGCTCTTTCTCCCGGCTCCCACCTTCTTCTTTCCCATCCCGATGTACTCGCCGAGCAGCACGTCGAGGCGCCGCCGCGCGCCGTCGGCGAACGCCAGGAACAGCCGCTTGCTGTCCGAGTCGTCGAAGCGGCCGCCGTACCGCTTGAAGAACTGGTGCGAGAGCCGCTCGCAGCGGGTCCCGATCTTGAGCGCCTGGCGGTCGTCGATCCCCTTGGCGACCTCGTCGGCCCCTTCGGCGAACAGCCCGTGGGCGGCTCCCTTGAAAAAGAGAAATGTCGGCCGGGACTCCAGGTCCGGGTCGGACTCGAGCAGGCGCTGGTAGCGGGCCTCGAGGAGTGACAGCTGGTCGCGCGCCTCGTCGGCGAGCTTCTGGAAGACGCGCCGGATCCTAGCTCGTCTGGCGAGCCTGGATGCGCGCGTGTAGAACTCGAGGGCGCTGCGCTGGGTGGCGATCGCGATGCGGAGGGCGTCTCTCGCGAACACGCGCTCCCCGGTTGCGGGCTCGGCCTGCGGCGTCCGCCCCGCCAGGCATGCCTCGCACGTCCCGTAGATCTGAAGCACGCTTTGGCGCGCCGCAAACCCGCGCGCGGAGGCCACCTCGTCGATGACCCCCTCGATCTCGGAGCTGAGGAACTCGAACGAACGGTTGCAGGTCTTGCAGATGAGGTGGAAGTGCCGCGGATGCCGGTACGCATGCTCGAAGCGGGACGGGCCTTCGGGGAAGTCGATTCTCCGGGCGACCCCGGCATCCACCATCCACCGCAGGGTGCGGTACACGGTGGCCCGGCTGACGCCCGGATCCTCGCGCCGGATGAGGCCGACGAGATCGTCCGTGCTCAGGCGCCCCTCGTGCGTCAGGAAGAGCGCGAGGATGCGTTCCCGCTTGCTGGCGCGCCTCCCGCCCTCGGCGTGAGGACGGAAGGCGTCGGCGGCGGCTGGACCCGCGGGCGCGGACATCGGGGTGCGGCCCCCGCGATCACGCGTTGAACGACGAACCGCACCCGCAGGTCGTCCTGACGTTGGGGTTCCTGATCGTGAAGCCCCCGCCGGTGACGCTGTCGATGAAATCGACCTCGGCGCCGTCGAGGTAGCGCGCGCTGATCGGATCGACGAAGAGCCTGATCCCGTTCGCCTCAATCGACTGGTCGCCCGGCGCAGGGGCGTCCTCGATCATCAGGCCGTACTGGAACCCCGAGCAGCCGCCGCCCTGCACGAACACGCGGAGGCCGCTCTCGATCTTCTGCTCTTCGGCGAGCAGTTCCTTGATCTTACCTGCCGCCGAGTCAGACACGTTGACCATTCAATGCTCCTTGGGGAACGGGTCGAAACCCGTCCTCCGATTATAGCGCGCCAGGCGCGAGGCCCGGCACGTCGCGAGGCCTGCCGCCGGGCGGACGCGGCAAGGCCGGGCGGCGCATCGTGTTATCCTACAGCGAGTTTGACGCTCGTCTCCCTTCCTGGGATCCCCGGGGCCGCAGCAAGGAGCGCGACGCATGGACTTCGACGCCCCTTTCTTCCTTGCCGGACGCTGGGAACGCTCTTCACGCGCCCTTGACGTCAGGAACCCGTGGAACGGCGCGCTGGTCGGCCGCACCTGGCTCGCCGACGACACGCAGGTGGAAGCAGCCGTGTCGGCCGCCGCCGCCGCCGCCGACGCCATGCGGGGCCTGCCGCTGCACGAGCGAGCGGCGGTGCTCGCGCGGGCCTCGGCGGCCCTGGCGAGGCGGCGCGAGGAGGTCGGCCGGATCCTGGCGGGCGAAGCCGGCAAGCCGATCCGGGACGCGCTCGCCGAGGTGGATCGCGCGGCGGCGACGCTGCAGGTGTCCGGCGAGGAGGCCCGCCGGCTCGGCGGCGAGGTCATCCCGATGGACCTGGCTCCCCACGGCAAGGGCCGCATCGCCATCCTCAGGCGCTTCCCGCTCGGCCCCGTCGCGGCGATCTCGCCGTTCAACTTCCCCCTGAACCTGTCGGCCCACAAGCTCGGCCCCGCCGTGGCCGCGGGCGACCCGGTCGTCCTCAAGCCCGCGACGAAGACCCCGCTCACCGGGCTGATCCTGGCGAGCGTGTTGGAAGAAGCGGGCCTGCCCGCCGGCGGGTTGAGCGTGCTGCCCATGCCGCGCCAGCTTGGCGATCGGCTGGTGACGGACGAGCGGTTCAAGCTGCTGACCTTCACCGGGTCGTCGGCGGTGGGGTGGGCGATGAAGGCCCGAGCCGGCAAAAAGAAGGTGGTCCTCGAGCTGGGCGGCAACGCCGGCGTGATCATCGACGAGTCGGCCGACGTCCCCTTCGCGGTGAAGCGCGTGGCAGCCGGCGGGTTCGCCTACGCCGGCCAGAGCTGCATCTCGGTCCAGCGCGTGCTCGTGCACGAGGGCGTCTACGCGCGGTTCGCCGGCCAGCTCGTCGAGCGCGTCGGCAGCCTCGTCGTCGGCGACCCGCTCGACCCGGCCACCGATGTCGGGCCGATGATCGACGAGGGCGAGGCGGACCGCATCGACGCCTGGGTCCGAGAAGCCGTCGCCGAGGGCGCCCGGGTGCTCACCGGCGGGCGGCGCCTGGGCCCGTGCGCCTACGCCCCGACAGTGCTCGAAGGCGTGAAGGAGGACGCGAAGGTGTGCGCGCAGGAGGTGTTCGCCCCGCTCGTCGCGCTCTATCCCTTCTCGCGGTTCGACGACGCCCTCGCGTCGGTGAACCGCTCGCGCTACGGGCTCCAAGCGGGCGTCTTCACCGGCAACCTGCAGCACGCCCTGCAGGCGTACGATCGGCTCGAAACCGGGGGCGTCATCATCAACGACGTGCCCACGTACCGCATCGATCACATGCCCTACGGCGGCGTGAAGGACTCGGGCACCGGCCGCGAAGGGCCCCGCTACGCCATCGAGGAGATGACCGAGCCGAAGCTGCTGGTCATCAATACGGAGGTGGGGTAGGGGCTCGGGACTCGGGGCTCGGGGCTCGGGGTTCGGGATTCGGGCAGACAGGAACGAGGGGCGAGGGGCAAAGGACAGGGAATAAGCGGCTAGGCGCTGGGCGGTCAGGGGCAAGGGCTAAGGGGCAAGGGGCAAGGGACAAGGGACAAGGGATAAGCGATCGGGGTTCCGCAACGCGGAACAGGCATGTCCGACAGAACGCCGCAGTCGATCACGGGCCTCTTGAAGCGGGCGTCGGCCGGCAGCCAGGACGCGTTCGACGAGGTGTTCCCGCTCGTCTACGCGGAACTCCGCCGCATCGCGGCGCGCGAGATGCGCCGCGAGCGGCCGGGGCAGACGCTTCAGACCACCGCGCTGGTCCACGAGGCGTACTTGAGGCTGCTGAAGGACGCCTCGCTGTCCTTCGCGAACCGGGCCCACTTCCTGGGCATCGCCGCGCGGGCCATGCGCGAGATCCTGATCGAGCGGGCCCGCGTCCGCGCCGCCCGGAAGCGCGGCGGGCAGGCTCTGCGCGTGACGTTCGACGAGCAGACCCTCCGGACGCCGCCGCCGCCCGTCGACGTCCTCGCCCTGGACGAAGCCCTCCGGCGCCTCGCCCGCCTCGACGAGCGCCACGCTCGCGTCGTCGAGCTGCGGTATTTCGGCGGGCTGTCCGTCGACGAAACGGCCGCCGCCCTGGGCGTGTCGCCCGCAACGGTCAAGCGATCGTGGACCCTTGCGCGGGCCTGGCTGTACAAGGAGCTGACGCCGCACGACGGGCCGCGCCCGGCGTGAGATGATGAGCGAGATGACCGAGGGCCCCGGCCGGTGGTCTCGGGTCGCCCGCCTGTTCGAGGAGGCCAGGCAGCTCCCCCGCGGGGAGGCCGGCGCCTATCTCGAGTCAGCCTGCGCGGGCGACAGCGCGCTCGAGGGGGACGTGCGGGCGCTCCTCGACGCGGACGAGCGCGCGGACGGCTTCCTGGAGGATTCCGGCGCGGACGTCGGCTCGCTGCTGATGAGCGACGCTGCCCCGCCGCTTCCGGCGGGCACGATGATCGGCTGGTACCGCGTCGAGCGAGCGCTGGGCCGCGGCGGGATGGGCCAGGTCTACCTGGCGGAAGACACGCGCCTGGCCCGCCCGGTCGCGCTCAAGCTGCTCCACCCCGGAGACACCGCCGACGAGAAGCGGCGCGAGCGCCTCCGCTTCGAGGCCCGGGCTGCCGCAGCGCTGAGACACCCGAACGTCGCCACCGTGCACGCGCTGGAGGAGTTCCCGGACCAGCCCTGCATCGTGTCCGAGTACGTGCCGGGCCGCACGGCCAGAGAGGTCCTCGATGCGGGCGGGCCGCTTCCCGCGGCGGATGCCATCGACGTGGCGCTGCAGGTGGCCCGCGGCCTGGACGCCGCGCATCACTGCGGCATCATCCATCGCGATCTCAAGCCGGAGAACATCCTGATCGGCGACGACCGGACCGTGAAGATCCTCGACTTCGGCATCGCCCGCGCGATGCAGCTGGACCCCGCGCGCAAGCGCCTCACGGACACGGGCGTCCTCGTCGGGACGCCAGGCTACATGGCTCCTGAGCAGGTCGAGGGGCACGAGGGCGATGCCCGCAGCGATGTCTTCGCGCTCGGCACGGTCGTCTACGAACTGGTGACAGGCGTGCACCCGTTCCAGGGCCGGACGGCGTCGTCTTCGGCAGCCCGCGTCCTGACCGCCGAACCGGACCCGCCCAGCCGCGTGAACCCGAGGGTCCCGCCAAGCCTGGACCACATCGTCGCTCGGTGCCTCGAGAAGGAGCCGGCCGGGCGGTATGCCAGCGCCGCCGACGTGGCGTCCGATCTCGCATCGCTGGCCAGGACGCTCGCGGACGATCCGCGCCTCCTGCGCCCGATGCGGGCGCTCCTGGATGCGACGCCCGGGCCCGGCGTGCCGGCCCGCGGGCTCTGGCGGGCCCACCAGGCCACCATCGTCGCCCTGCTCGCCGGCCTGCTCGTGGGCAGTTGGTGGCTGGCCGGCTGGCTCGGCACGCCGTGGCGCTTCACGTTCTTCGCGGCGGTGCTGGCGCTGACGGTCGCCGACGGCACGATCCGCGTGCACCTGCTGTTCGTCGAACGCCAGGCACCGGCATCGGTCCGGGCGCAACTGGTGCGCACGCGCGTGTGGCGGCGAGCCCTCGATCTGGCGGTGGCCTTCGTCGTCGCGCTGGCAGCCAGCCTGGCACTCCCCGATCACGGACTGGCCGGCATCCTGCTCGTCGGTTTCAGCGCGGGCCTGGCGGCTGCCACATGGTTCATCGAGCCGACCACGACCGAAGCGGCGTTTCCGCGCTGGAGGGAGCACCAGCTTCAGCCCTGAGGCCGCACAATCAGGGGCTAGGGACCAGGCGCTGGGCGCTGGTCAGACAGGAACAAGAGGCAAGGGACAAGCTCGAGGGGCCGGGGTTGCCCGTCACCGGCCGGACAGGCGCAGTTCCTCGGCGAACGCCTCGTACTGGTCCGTGGCCGCAAACTCGACGCCGGTCTCGATCGCGGCGCGCCAGCGGGCCCTGACCGCGTCGAGCGATCCGAAGTTGTACGACCCCGACCATCCCTGCGCCTCGTTTCTGGCGTGCCCGTTGAGGGTGTAGAAGCGGATCCAGAGACCCCGGGCGTGCGCGTGCCCGCCCAGCGCTCGCAGGCGCGCCAGATCGGCGTCAGTCCACGCCCCGGCTTCGTCCGGGCCGCCGGCCTCCACCGCGGCCCAGGAGAGATTCGTCCAGCGCCGGTAGCTCGTGGCGCCGGAGGGGATCAGGGCGCCGGGCCCCAACTCGTGCATGCGCCTCGCCTGCTCGTCCGACATCTGCGGCGGCGGCACCGTGCCGAACAGCCTGAACCTGCCTCCGGCCGGCACGCGGCGGCTGAATGCGTCTTCCTGGCCCGGCCCGCTCTCGGTGAGAACCAGAAGCGGCCCCAGCTCGAGAGGCGCGATTTCGGCGTCCTTCGCCGGCTTCTCCGCCGTCGTCAGGAAGCGTTCGTAGCGCCCGAGCAACTCCCAGACGGACTCGTGATGTTCCGGTTCGTGAGTCTTGAAGTCCAGATGCAGGATGAGGACGGGCCAGCGGGTCCGATCGCCTTCGGCCAGGGCGCGTTCGAGCAAGGGCGTCACCCGGGCGAAGAAGTGCTCCTCGAGAGAGGGCTCGTCTCCGCGCGGCTCGTCATCATGGGACACGACGGAGCGGCCGCGGGCCGGCGTTGACGAATCGCGCACCCACGCGACGTCCTGCTCGATGGCGATCCACGGCGCCCCGGCCCCGAGAGCGCGCTCGATCCGGTTCGTCCACGCCCCGCGATCGGGGTAGCAGTTGTGGGCGTCGAGCCAGACCCTGTCCCCCGGAGCCAGCGCGCGATCCCGCGCGGACGGCGGACCCGGCGCGGCGCCGCCCGCGCTCGCGAGGGCGGCCAGAACGACGGCAGCGGCTGGGCCGGCGCGCCGGACGTGCATGCAGCCTCCGGCGCGTACCTTAGCCGATTCCCTGCCGTCCGCAAACGCCGGCTGGAGCCCGGGCCGGTCCGCCGGTGGCGCGATGCCTCCGTGAGGCGGAGGCGGTCACGCGCCTTATTCGATCCGCGGCACCGCCGGATGCTCGCTGAGGTGCGTGTCCTTGCCAACCGGCGACGCGGCCAGGCGCACCGAGAACCACGCGGCAATCGCCAGGACCAGCCCGGCAATCAGGCCGAACAGGGCGAGCATGCGCCACATCTGGACGCGCGCAGGGGCGAACAGGTCTTCTTCGGCCTGCGTCACCGCCACCATCCAGTCCAGGTGCGGGTAGCTCGCGCCGAGCTGGCTGGGCGCGACGCCTACCAGGTACGACCGCCCGTCCTGGTTCCTCGCGCTGAAGTGCACGCTGGACTGCGGGTCTCCCGACGCGAAGCTCTTCATGCGCTCGCGGAGGAGGTCGGCCGCGAAGAACCTGGTCTTCCCCCCGACGCCCCGCTGGCTGAAGACGACGGACCCGTCCTCCCTGATGATGAACGCCTCTCCGAGCCGGCCCGAGCGCACGCCCGCCGCGACGGCGAGCAGCTCGCGGACGTCGGCGACGACCTTGAGCACGCCCGCAAGCTGTTCCCCCTGCGGATCGCTGACCGGCATGGCAATCTCGATCGCGTGGGACTGCGCGCTCTCGTCGAAGGTGACGTCGCTCACGGACACGCGCCCCTGCACGCCGTCGTGGAAGGCCTCCTTCCACCAGGCCTCGTCGCTCTGGATGTAGTCGCTGCACACCCCGGACGCGGCCACGAGCCGGCCTTCGCGGTCGGTGACGATGATCTCGCGGTAGATCCGGTCGTTGGCGACAACGCCGCTCAGGAAGTGCGAGGCCGGGTTGCCGAGGATGCCGGACGCGGCGGCCGTCGCCACCGGCCGCGCGATCCATGCGGCATCGAGCGCGCGGGCCTTGCCGATGTCGAGCGGGACCTTGTTGCCCGCGGCTGCAGCGGCGCGGACATCGGGCACCTTGGTCAGGATGCTGACGTCGATCACACGCCGGAAGACGTAGGAGTCGATGGTGGCCGCGACCTGCTGGGCGGTTTCGGTCAGCTGCAGCCCGTACGCCTCGCGAAACTGGGCCTGGCCGGTGCCCAGGACCATGATCGCGGCCAGCGCGTACAGAGGCAGGCTGACGATGACGAGGACCGTGAAGACCCGGACGTTGATGTGAGGAAAGCGAGATAACACGGCGTCCTCCCTCCGTAGACCGGTGCCGGAAGACGATTCCGCGGGGCTTGTGTAGCTGTAGTGTCGGCTTCTCTCCTCTCTCTGTCAAGGGGCACCGGGCCGCGCGCCGCGGGCGCCGGGACGACCCCCGCCGGTGGCCGACCTGGCGCGCCGCGACCCGGTCCGCAGTTCGGATAGAATGCCCACGGAAAGGAGCGCGCGCACATGGCATTCACGTATCACGAGCTGAAGGCGAAGAACATCTCCGAGCTGCGCGATATCGCGAAGGGCCTGAAGCACGAGGCGGTGCAGGGCTACACGCAGTTGAACAAGGAGCATCTGCTCGTCGCGCTCTGCCAGGCGCTGAACGTGTCCGTCCACGAGCACCACGAGGCGGTCGGCATCGACAAGGCGATGCTGAAGGCGACGATCCGCGCGCTGAAGCGGGAACGCGACGCCGCCATCGCCGCCGGAGACCATGCGAAGCTGAAGGCGGTGCGGCGCCAGATCCACGGCGTGAACCGCCAGATCAAGAAGCACCTGGTGTAGGCCCGTGATCGTCCCGCTGAGCGACGCGCCGAACCCGGGCGGGCGGCCCTTCGTCACCTACGCGCTCATCGCGGCGAACGTCCTCCTGTACGTGGGGATCTCTCTGCCGCTCAGCGGGCAGCCGGCCGACACGAGCAGCCCGGCGTTCCGCGCGTACGTCGAGGTGGTGCGCGACCAGCTTCCTGCCGGCGTGCCGATCGGGGCCGTCCTGCAGCACGTGTCCGCGTACGACCTCTTCGTGTTCGAGCACGGCTACAAGCCCGCGGCCCCGCAGTTCGCCGACCTGCTGTTCTCGCTCTTCCTCCACGGCGGGTTCCTGCACCTGCTGGGGAACATGCTGTTTCTCTGGATCTACGGCGACAATGTCGAGTACCGGCTTGGGCGGCTCCAGTTCCTGTTCTGGTACATCGTCACCGGCATCGCGGCGACGCTGGCGTTTGCGGCCTTCGCGAGGGGCTCCGGCGTGCCGCTTGTCGGCGCCTCGGGCGCGATCTCCGGGCTGCTGGGGTTCTACTTCCGATGGTTCCCGCGCAACACGGTGCGGCTGTTCGTCTTCCTGCCGCCCTTCATCATGAACGTCGTGGCCGTGCAGGCCCGCACCGTCCTGGGGATCTACCTGGTGGCGGACAACCTGCTGCCGGCGCTGGTCACGGGCGGAGGCGGAGGCGGGGTGGCCCACGGTGCGCACATCGGCGGGTTCGTGGCCGGCCTGATGGCGGCCTGGGCGATTGACCGGTGGGAAGTCCGGCCCGCGACAACGGCGTTCCCCGCCGGCCTGCCGGCGCGAAAGCCGGAGGAGCAGGCGGCGGGCGCCGGTGGGGAAGAGATGGCCAGACTGGCGTCGTCCTACTTCGCGCTTCCGGCGGACCGGACGCGGCGGGCGCTCGAGCCCCGCGCCTCGCTGGCCCTGGCGAACTGGCTGGCGGGCAACGGCCACTCGCACGCGGCGCTTGTCGTGTACCGGCGCCACCTCCGCGACTACCCGGCGGACGCGACAACGGCCGCGGCGCACCTCGGCGCCGGGATGGTGCAGATGGAGCAGATGGGCCAGGTGGCGCCGGCGTACCAGCACTTCCTGGAGGCGCTCGACCTCGACCCCGACGAAGACACGGCGGCGCGCGCCAGACGCGCCCTGGCGCGCATCGCCGCGACGCAGAAGTACAACGTCGGCCGCCCCCGGCCGTTCTGAGGCGCCCTTACTTCTGCTTGAATCCCGCCGGGATCGCCACGTCTTCCGCGGTGACCGCGGTCGAGACGCTGACGAGTTCGCTCGTCGAGGTCAGCAGCGTCGAGTGGTTCTTCGCGCCGGCGGGCGCCGGTGCCTCCGCCGGGGCGTCGTCGTCCTTCTTCTTGCGCCCGAACAGCCCGCCGAGCTTGCCGGCCACTCCGCCGATACTCGGCTTCGGCTGGTCGCCTTGCGACTGCGCCTGTTCCGGCGAGGCCACCGTCTCCACCCGCATCACGGTCCGGATGGGCGTGCCGCTGAGCTTGCCGGACTCCTTCTGCATGCGCTCCATCGCCGGCTTCATCATCGGGTACATCGCCATGGCCTGCGCGAGGTCGCGCGCCATGGTGGCGGCGTCGTTGCCCAGCAGCTTCCTCATGTAGCGGAGCTGGAACGCGGCTTCCTCTTTCAGGGCCGCGATCTCCGGGGCCATCCACAGGTCGTTCGTCATGACCAGCCCGCCGCTCTCCTCGAGCTTCCTGCCCTTCTGGCGCACGGCGATGGTCATCACGGTCTTCTGGCAGTCGTAGCCGTTGATTGTCTCGCGCTCGGCGGTCCTGTTCACGCTGAAATCCACTTCCATCTGCGCTTCGGCGTCGGGCTGCTCCGCCGGTTTCTGCGCGGCCGCCTGCTCCTTCATCTTCGCCTGCGCCTCTTCCCACTCCTTGCGGATTTCGGCAAAGGTCTTGACCTTGTAGCTCCTGTCCTTGAAGTCGATCTGGTAGACCTTCTCCTCGGCGAGGTCGACCAGTTCGCCGGACTGCCCCGTCACCGACATCATGCGGTCGCCCGAGACGGCCGTCGTGCTGACGACGCCTTCCTTGGCCGACTTGCCCGAGAACATGCTGATGGCCCGGCCGAACATCCCCTCGAACTTCACCTGGGTCTTGTGGCTCGACTTGACATCCGCCCCGAGGCCGGCCGTGAGCGCGACGGCGAGGCACAACGTGCCCGCCGCGACAATCGATCTGCGCATGTGAGTCATCCTCCTGTCCAGTCCATGACGCCGCCGTCGGCGCTGCCGCGGCGCGGGAGCGCGGACCGGCCGGTTTTCGGGACGTATCCTGCCATTATACGCCTCCTCCCGCGCCGATGGTCCGGCGCGACCGGGCGCGGCGCCGGCTGCCTCGCCGCTCACCAGCCGATGCCGTAGTCCTCTCCATAGTTGCTCGCCCCGCCCCACATCGTGCCGTGCTTGCGGTCGAACATGATGGCCGTGATCGGGCCGGAAGTGAGGCGCGAGAACGTCAGCGTGTACCCCATGGCCTCGAGCTGCCTCCGCGCCTCCGGCGGCGTGGACTCCGCCACGAGCATCCGCCCGGGCTCGGAGAGGTGCTCGTCGAAGCTGCTCCGCATCTGGAAGCTGTTGATGTTGGGCGCCTCGCAGGCCTGCTGCACGTTCATGCCGAACTCGACCATGTTCAGGAAGAACTGCAGCAGGTTCTGGTCCTGGCTGTCGCCGCCTTGCACCGAAAACGCCAGGTACGGCTGGCCGTCCTTGAGCGCGAGGCTCGGCGTCAGGGTGGATCGCGGCCGCTGGCCCGGCCGCACCACGTTGAACGGACAGTCGGCCTCGTCGAGGACGAACGCCTGCATGCGCTGGCTCAGGCCGACCCCGGTCCTGCCGGCAACGACGGCCGGCACCCAGCCGCCGCTCGGCGTCACCGACACCACCCAGCCCTCTTCGTCGGCGGCCTGCACCGAGGTCGTGCCGGCGTAGAAGCCCTCGTCGTGGCTCCGCAGGCCCGGCTGCTGGATGTCGTGCGCCGGCGCCACCGACCTCAGGCCCTTCTTCGTCGTCCACTTCGCGAGGAGCGCCGCGAAGGGGTTCGTCTCCCCCTGGTAGGGATACGGGTCGCCGGGCTTGACGTCGGGGTCGTTCTTCGCCCAGTCGATGCCGGCGAACCTCGCCTTTGCGTACTCCTTCGACAGCAGGCCCCTGATCGGCTCGACGGGCGGGACGTACGGGTCCCCGTAGTAGAAGTCGCGATCGGCGAACGCCATGTTCATCGCCTGGTAGAGCGCGTGCATGTAGCGCGGGCTGTTGTAGCCCATCGCCTTCAGGTCGGCGTGCTCGAGGATGTTGAGCGCCTGCAGCATGGCGGGCCCCTGGACCCACGTCGTCAGCTTGTAGACCTCGATGCCCTTGTAGGTCGTCATCACGGGCTCTTCGAGATGCACTTTCCAGTTCGCCAGGTCCTCCATCGTGATGAGGCCGCCCTGCTCCTGCGTGCTGCGCACGAGCTCCTCGGCGATGTCGCCGGTGTAGAAGCGCGCGTAGGCCGCCATGATGGCGTCCTTGCGCGGCCTGCCAGCCGCGAGCGCCGCCTGCTCGGCCTCGACGAGCTTGCGCAGCGTCGCCGCCAGGTCGGGCTGCCTGAACACCTCGCCGGCCTCCGGCGCCTCGCGCCGCTCGCCGGCGTGCGGGAGGAACACCGCCTTCGAATAGGGCCATTGCGCGATCTGCTCCTTCTGGCGCTCGATCTGGGCCGCAAGGGACGCCTCCATCGGATAGCCGTCTGCCATCTGAATGGCGGGCTCCAGAACGTCCTTCAGGCTCATCGTGCCGAACTCAGCGAGCATGACCATGATGCCGCCCGGCGTGCCGGGCGTGACGGCGGCGAGCGGCCCGTACGCCGGCGGGTACGCCATGCCCTTGGCCTTGAAGAAGCCCGGCGACGCGCCGGTCGGCGCCACGCCGAGGGCGTTGACGCCGATGACCTTCTTCGTCTTCGGGTTGTAGATCAGGGCCTGGGTCTCGCCGCCCCAGCCGAGCGTGTCCCACATCGTGGACGCGGCGGCGATCATCGCGCACGCGGCGTCCACGGCGTTGCCCTTTTTCTGGAAGATCGCCGCCCCCGCGGTGGCCGCGAGCGGCTTGCCCGTGATGGCCATCCAGTGGCGTCCGTGCAGCGCCGGCTTCGCCGTCCGCTGTGCGAAGACGGCCGCGGCAAGCCCGGAAAGCACGAGCGCAGCTGCGGCGCAGGCCGCCACGCCGGCTCGTCCTGTCGCGAACAACATGGGTGCCTCCTGCGGGGGCCGGGACACCCCGGGGGCGGCCCGGCTGAACCGGGAGATCATACGCCAGGCCGGTGCCGGGCTATGATGGGAGGGTTCCCGCACAATCCGGCGCGGCTCCCGACGGGCCGCGCCCTCATGACGAAGGGGAAAGAACCCGATGAGAGCACCCGTACTTGCGACCATCCTGGCCCTGGCGTGTGCCGGGTCCCTCGCTCTCGCCCAGCAGCCCGCCCCGCCGGCTCCGTCGGCCGCGCCGGCGCAGCAGGCCGTCGCCCAGACGCCGGCGCCGCCGCCGATGCCCGCCAGCCCGCGAGGATCGGCCGCCGCCCAAGTTGGCGGCAGGTGGGTGGAGGAAAAGCCGGGCGCCGCGCCGCGCTACCGCGAAGGCAAGTGGATCACCGTCGACTACGGCAGGCCCATCCTCCGCGGGCGCACGAACATCTTCGGCGCGGGCGCGGACTACGGAAAGGCCGTGAACGGAGGCGCGCCCGTCTGGCGGGCCGGCGCCAACCAGACCACGCGCCTCAAGACCGAGGTGCCCCTCGTGTTCGGCACGACCACCGTGCCCGCCGGCGAGTACAACGTGCTCGTCGACCTCAAGCCCGGGGCCTGGACGCTCATCCTCTCGACGCAGCCGTACCAGCAGAAATACGCGCCGGCGAACAAGACCGACCTGTGGGGATCGTACAACTACGATCCGAAGTTCGACCTCGTTCGCGTGCCCATGCAGACCGTTGACATGAACCTGTCAGCCGAGCAGTTCGACATCGGCTTCCTCGACATGACGCAGGAAGGCGGCTGGCTGGGCATGTGGTGGGAGAAGACGGGCGCGAAGGTCGCGTTCGCCGTCGCCAAGTAGCGACCGGAGCGCGGGGAGCGCGGGGTCAGATCTCGATTTCTGCATCTGGGACAAGTCTGGTGCCAGGTGCAGAAATCGAGATCTGACCCCCCTCGGTCCGGGTCTTCACCGCGGCACGGGGCCTACAATCGCCTGGTAGACCAGGTCGCGCCAGCGCTCCTGCAGGTCGAGGCCGCCGGCTGGAATGAGCTGCGCGTAGAACACGGCGACCATCTGCTCCTTCGGGTCCACAATGAACCGCTGGAAGTACGCGCTGCCCCACCCGTAGGCGCCGGGGCTGCCGTAGCGCCCCGCCGTGCCGACGTCCTCGACGATTTCGAACCCGAAGCCGAACCCCATCGAGCCGTTTGCATAGAGCGAGCCGACGTGATTCGAGGTCATCAGCTCGATCGTCTTCGGGCCGAGAACCCGCACGCCGTCGAGCTCGCCGCCGTTCAGCAGCATCTGCAGGAAGCGGGCGTAGTCCATCGGCGTCGAAAGCAGGCCCGCCCCGCCGCTGAAGCACGTCCGCGGCCCCTCCACGAAGTCGCCCTGGCCGACGCCGCCCTCGGGCGCGCGCTCGAGCGTGCCCGCCGGCGTCACCGAGTACACCGTGGCCAGCCGTCCGCGCTTCTCGGGCGGGAGATAGAAGCCCGAGTCCGCCATCTTCAGCGGCGCGAAGATCCGCGCCTCGAAGAACCGATCGAGCGGCATGCCCGACGCCTTCTCGACGACGGCGCCGAGAATGTCGGTGCTGTAGCCGTAGACGTACTTCTCGCCCGGCTGGGCGTCGAAGGGCAGCGATGCGAGCCGCTCCATGAGGGGAACGATCGGCTCCTTCTTGTCCGAGAGATACCAGCCGATGATGCCCGCATCCCGATACTGCGCCTCGGCGAGGCTCCCCTGACCGTACGAGACGCCGGCCGTGTGCGTGAGCAGATCGCGGATCGTGATCTGGCGCCTGGCCTTCACGACGCCGTAGCGGTCGGCGCCGGACGCCCCGGGCGCAGGGGTGGCCGCGACCGTAGTCTCGGCATACGCCGGCAGGAACTTCGACACCGGGTCGGTCAGCAGCAGCTTGCCCTCTTCGAGCAGGATGGCGGCGGCCACGGTGGTGACGGCCTTGGACATGGAGGCCATCCGGAGGATGACGTCCTTCCGCATCGGCCGGTTCTGTTCGGCGTCCATCTTGCCGTAGGTCTCGAAGTGCGCCAGCCTGCCGCCTCGGGCGATGAGCGTCACGACGCCGGCAATGCGGCCCTGGTCCACGTGCTGCTGCATCACGGCCTTCAGGCGCTCGAGGCGCTCGCTCGACAGCCCGACGGCCTCGGGCGGGACCGCCGCCAGGGCGGCCTGCGGCGGCGGCGCGGGGCGAAGGCCAGGCGGCAGCCCTTGGCGCGCCGGAAGCGCCTGGGCGAACGCCTGCGGAACCAGCAGGAGCACGAACACCATCGAGAGCACGAGTCGTCTGCAGATCATCGGGATGCCCCTCCCTCTCGCCAGGCGATGCTTTGCGGATTATACGCGGGCCGCGCCTTGACGGTCGGCTCCGGCGGCGCCTGGTGGCGCGGAGCTTGCACGATCGTGGGGCCGGCGCCCGCGGCTCCACCGGAACGGGCGCAGCTGGTTCCTCGAACTAGAATGGGCCCCACCATGAATCGGAGTCTCACGCGCACGTGGCTGGCGATCGCCACGCTGGCAGGGCTGGCCGCTGCCGCCGCATGCGGCCGCACGGATGAGTCGACTCCAGCCGGACCCACGGCAACCGGTCCGGCGGCACCGACGCCCCCGCCGATGACGTCCGGAACCCGCGCGATTCTCGTCGATCACACGACAACCGCGTTAGCGCAGATCCCTGCCCAGTGGGTGGAGCGAGCCAGGGCGACGCTGCATATCGCCTACGGCCACACCTCGCACGGCAGCCAGTTGACCACCGGCATGACCGGCCTGGCGGCCTTCAAGGGCCCGGCCTACGCCTGGCGCGCCGGCGGCGCTGGCGGCGCGCTCGACCTGCGCGACACGCCGTTCTCGGGCGCGTCCGATCTCGGCAACCCCGACCGCGCGGCCTGGGCGGCCGCGACGAGGACCTACCTAGCCGCGCAGCCCGCAGTCAACGTGGTGATCTGGTCGTGGTGCGGCCAGGTAAGCAGCGCGACCCCCGCCGACATCGACGCCTATCTCTCGGCCATGAGCGCGCTGGAGCAGGAGTTCCCGAACGTGCGGTTCGTGTACATGACCGGCCATCTCGACGGCACCGGCCTCGCAGGCAACCTGCACTTGCGCAACGAGCAGATCCGGCAGCACTGCCAGTCTCGGGGGAAGGTGCTGTACGATTTCGCCGACATCGAAACGTACGATCCGGACGGCGTCTACTACGGCGACCGGATTCCCAACGACGCCTGCGACTACGACTCGAACGGGGACGGCAGGCGCGACCGCAACTGGGCCGTCGATTGGCAGGGCCGCCACACCGTGGGCGTGGACTGGTTCCAGTGCCCCGCCGCCCACTCGCAGCCGGTCAACGCGAACATGAAGGCCTACGCCGCCTGGTGGCTGTTCGCACGGCTCGCCGGATGGGAAGGATGAGGCGTCACCGCCTGACGACAGCCCGCGCGGCGGGATCCGGCTCGGCGGCGCGCGGCACGCGACGACGTCCGGCTTGACAGAACGGCTCTCGGCTCCGCATAGTGGAAATCGTGGGCCGCCTCCTCAGGATTCTCGGAGTTGTAACGCTGGGCGCAGCGTCGGTGAATGCGACGGCGGGCCTGTGTTTCTGCCCTCACGGCCCGGACGCGCCCGTCTCGCGGCCCGGTCACAGCTGCTGCCTCCCCTCGCCCGGCGATGACGCCTCGGGCGCGATTGGAGCGGACGAGTCCTGCTGCCACATCGAGGCCGCGCAGTGGGACTTGGCGCCCGTCGACGCCATCCAGATCCAGGCGTCACCGGCAACAGAAGCCGAATGGGCCGCCGACGCCGGAGGTGTCCGCCTGCATCTCCTGGACGAGCCGCCCGCCGCTCCCTCTCCTCCCACTCGCATCCTCAGGCTCTAATCCAGCGTCGATGCCGGAGGTCCGTTCGGATCTCCGGAGGCGTGTTCCCGCACATCGCTGAACCGGGCGGTCCGGCGACCTGTCCCCTCGCCAGCCCGCCGTTGGAGGCGGACATGTTGACGTTCTCACGTAGGCGTGACGTCGCGGCGTGGAGCCTTGTCGCCGCACTCGTGGCCGGCGCGTCCGGACAGGTGCGGGCGCAGGGTCCGGCGCCGCCAGCCCAGCCCGACCCCGTCCTCGAGGCGCTTGTCGCCGAAGCCCTGGCGAACAATCCGGACGTGCGGACGACCGAGTCCGCCGTCGCCGCCGCGCAGGCTGCAATTCCGGGCGCGCGCGCGCTCCCCAACCCGATGCTGTCGATGACGTTCACCAACGACGGCTGGGCGCCAAGCCTCGGCACGATGCCGATGACGACGATGGGGATCATGGTGAGCCAGGAACTGCCGTGGCCGGGCAAGCGCGGGCTCAGAGCCGACCTGGCGACGGTTCAGGTCCGGATGCTCGAACCCGCAGTTGAGCGCGCGCGTCTGGGCATCGAGGCGGGGGTGAAACGGGCGTACTACGGTCTGCTCCTGGCGCGCGAGCTCGAGGCCATCGTCACGGAGCAGCGGCGGCTATGGCAGCAGATCGAGATCGCGACCAGGGCGCGGTACGCCGCCGGGCAGGGAGCCCAGCCGGATGTGCTCCGGATCCAGGCGGAGGTGACGCGCATCGATCAGCAGGCCATCGAACAGGCCGCCGAGGCCGACGTGCGCCTCGCCGAGATCAATCGCCTTCTCGCTCGTCCTCTCGACACGCCAGTCGAGACGCCGGCGAAGCTCCGGCTCGCGCCCATCACCGAGTCGTTCGAAGAGGTCGCCGACGCCGCGCGCGGCCGGAGTCCTGAACTGCAGGCAGCGCGGCTGGCCATCGAAGCGAGCGAGGCCGCCGCGGCCCTTGCCCGACGCGAACTGAGGCCGGACCTCACCGTCCAGGGCGGGTACATGAACCGCGGAGGGCTCGACCCGATGTGGCAGGCCGGCATCGGCGTGTCGTGGCCCATCGATACGCGCCGGCGCCGGAGCGAGATCGCGGAGGCCGAGATCGCCGCCAAGGGCGGCCGCCATCGCTCGGGATCGCTCGAGCTGCAGCTGGCCTACAGGACGCGCGAGCGCTACACCCGCGCGAAGGCCGCCGAGAGGCTCGTCGCGCTGTACGACGGCGGGATCGTCCCGCAGGACCAGATGACGGTCGAGTCCGCCCTCGCGAACTACCAGACCGGCAACGTGCCGTTCGCGTCGGTGCTCGAGGCGATCACGGCGCTCTACGCCGACCGGTGGGCGCGTGCCGGGCTGGTCGCCGAGCACGCGCGCCTCGTGGCGAGCCTCTATGAGGCCAGCGTCGATGACGCCTCGGCGATGGGGCCATCGGGTGCGCCGGCGGCGGCGCGCATACGAACGGCCGCGTCCGGCAGCGTGGCCGGCGGCATGAGCGGCGGCATGAGCGGCAGGTAGGGCGCAGAACATGACACGCACGACCCGGATCAGCCTTGCAGTAGCGGCCGTCCTGACTCTGGCTGCGGTCTCGACCTGGCGGGTCGCGGTCCGCTCACCCGAGCGGCACGGCCCGTCCGCCGGAGCTCCAGCGGCCAAGTACCACTGCCCTATGCACCCGACGGTCATCTCCGACCGGCCTGGCGACTGCCCGATCTGCGGCATGAAGCTGGTGCCGATCAAGACCGCTGAACAGCCGCCGACCGGAGCGGCAGGATCGGCGCACGCCGCGTCGGAGAGGTACATGTGCCCGATGCACCCGACGGTCATCTCCGACCGGCCGGGCGACTGCCCGATCTGCGGCATGAAGCTCGGGCTCGTGCCCGCGGCGCTGCTGAAGGGCGAGCTCAAGGCGCCGGGCGGGGCCGTCCCCACGTACTTCTGCCCCATGCACCCGACGGTGGTCTCCGACAAGCCGGGCGAGTGCCCGCTGTGCCAGATGGATCTCGAGCCGATCCCGCAGTCGCTGAAGACGGGATGGCCGGAGGCCGGCGGCGGGCGGCGCATCCTCTACTACCGTTCGCCGATGGATCCGGCAGTGCGCTCGGACAAGCCTGCCAAGGACAGCATGGGCATGGACTTCGTGCCCGTGTACGAAGACCAGGCCGACCCGGGCGCAGGCACCGTGCCCGGCCGCTCAGCCGTCGCGCTCTCGCCGGAGCGGCGCAGCCTCCTCGATGTTCGGAGCGACGAGGTTCGGGAGATTCGCATCGAACGGGCGATTCGGACGGTCGGCCGGGTGGGGGTCGACGAGCGCCGCCTGGCGCACGTGCACGCCAAGTTCGAGGGCTATGTCGAACGCCTCTACGCGGACTTCACCGGCAAGTACGTCCGGAAGGGCGAGCCGCTTCTTTCGATCTACAGCCCCGAACTCATCGCCACGCAGCAGGAGTACCTCCTGGCCCTGCGCGCCGAGAAGGAGCTCGGAGCCAGCGGGATTCCGTCGGTCGCCACAGGCGGCGCGAACCTGGCAGAGGCCGCCAGGGAACGGCTCCGGCTGTGGGACATCAGCCCGGCCGACATCGCCGAGATCGAACGCACCGGAACGGTCCGGCGGGCATTCGACCTTCGTGCGGATGCCGGCGGCTTCGTGATGGCGAAGAACGTCGTGCAGGGCATGCGGGTCATGCCGGCAGACACGCTCTTCGAGATCGCGGACCTGTCGTCCGTGTGGGTGCTCGCCGATGTGTACGAGTCCGATCTCTCCGCCATCCGGCTGGAGATGCCGGCCACAATCACTTTCGCCTACGAGCCCGGCCGCGCATGGCGCGGTCGCGTATCCAACATCGCGCCGGCCGTGGACGGGGCCACGCGGACGGTCAAAGTGCGCATCGACGTTCCCAACCGGAGCGGGATCCTCAAGCCGGACATGTTCGGCGACGTGCAGCTGCTGGCGGCGGAGGGACGCGGCCTCGTCGTGGCCGACAGCGCCGTCATCGATGCCGGCGACCGGAAGCTCGTCTTCCTCGATCGTCCGGACGGCACCATCGAGCCCCGCGCGGTCGAGGTGGGCGCGAAGCTGGCGGACGGCTACCAGGTCCTGCGCGGCCTGGCGAGGGGCGACCGCGTGGTGACGTCGGCGAACTTCCTGCTCGACTCCGAGTCGAGCCTCAAGGCGGCCCTCGCGGCGATGGCCGCCCGGACTCAGCCGTCAGCCGACGGAACGCGCTGAGGACCGGCCATGATCAGAGCCATCATCCGTTTCAGCGCCCACAACCGCCTGCTGGTGCTGATGGCTGCGTCTGTCGCGGTGGCCTACGGCATCTACACCCTCCGTCACATCCCGGTCGACGCGATTCCGGACCTGTCCGACACGCAGGTCATCGTCTATTCGCGCTGGGACCGGAGCCCGGACATCATCGAGGACCAGGTCACCTATCCGATCGTGTCGGCGCTGCTCGGCACGCCGAAGGTGAAGAGCATTCGAGGCTTCTCGGACTTCGGGTTCAGCTACGCCTACGTGATCTTCGAGGACGGCACCGACATCTACTGGGCGCGCAGCCGCGTGCTCGAGTATCTGTCGAAGATCCAGCCCGTGCTGCCGGAGGGCGTGAAGACCGAGCTCGGGCCCGACGCGACGGGCGTGGGATGGGTCTTCCAGTACGCGCTCGTGGACGATTCGGGGACGCAGTCGCTGGCGGACCTCCGGGCGCTCCAGGACTGGAACCTGCGCTACCGGCTGCAGTCCGTGCCGGGCGTGGCCGAGGTCGCCTCGATCGGCGGCTTCGTGCAGCAGTACCAGGTCACCGTGGATCCTGCCCGGCTCAAGGCCTACGACCTCGGCATCATGGAGGTGGCCGAGGCCGTGCGCCGGAGCAACAGCGAGGTCGGGGGACGCCTCCTCGAGTTCGCGGGCCGGGAGTTCATGGTGCGGGGCCGGGGCTACGTGAAGGCGGCGGCGGACATCGAGAAGGTCGTGCTGAAGACCGACGCCCGCGGCACGCCGGTGCTCCTGCGCGACGTCGCGTCGGTGGCGGTCGGGCCCGAGATCCGCCGCGGGGTGGCCGATCTCGACGGCCAGGGCGACGCAGTGGGCGGCATCGTCGTCATGCGCCACGGCGAGAACGCCCGCGACGTCATCGATCGGGTCAAGGCCCGGCTGGGGGAGCTCGAGCCCTCGCTGCCGAAGGGCGTGCGCTTCGTCACCACGTACGACCGATCGGATCTCATCACGCGGGCCATCGACGTGCTCCGCCACGAGCTCCTGGTCGAGATCGCCATCGTCTGCCTCGTGATCCTGGTCTTCCTGTGGCACATCCCGTCGGCGATCGTGCCGATCATCACGATTCCGGTGTCCGTCCTGCTCGCGTTCATCCCGATGCGGCTGATGGGGATTTCCTCCAACATCATGTCGCTCGCGGGCATCGCGATCTCGATCGGCGTGCTCGTCGACGGCGCCATCGTCGAGGTCGAGAACGCCTACAAGCGGCTCGAGCAGTGGGAGCACGGCGGGCGCCGGGGGGACTATCACGCCGTCAGGCTGGAGGCGCTGCTGGAAGTCGGCCCGTCGGTGTTCTTCTCGCTGCTCGTCATCGCGGTCGCGTTCCTGCCGATCTTCACGCTGGTCGACCAGGAGGGGCGGCTGTTCACGCCGTTGGCGTGGACGAAGAACCTCGCGATGTTCATCGCGGCGATGCTCGCCCTCACGCTCGACCCGGCGCTTCGCATGCTCTTCACGCGCATGGACTTTCCGACATGGCGTCCCCGCGCGCTGTCCTGGCTCGTCGGGCAGGTGACGGTCGGGCGGTACTACCGCGAGGAGCGGCACCCGGTCAGCCGCGTGCTCTTCGCGGCCTATGAGCCCGCCGCCCGGGCGGTGCTCCGGTTCCCGAAGCTGACCATCGCCGCCGCGGCGCTCATCGTCGCCTCGACGGTGCCGGTGTACCAGAGACTCGGCCACGAGTTCATGCCTCCGCTCAACGAGGGCACGATCCTGTACATGCCGACGACGCTGCCGGGCATCTCGGTGGCCGAGGCGACGCGGCTGCTCCGGACGCAGGACCGCATCCTCAGGTCGTTTCCGGAGGTCGTCACCGTGTTCGGCAAGGCCGGACGCGCTGAGTCGTCGACCGATCCGGCGCCGTTCTCGATGATGGAAACGACCGTCATCCTCAGGCCTCCGTCCGAGTGGAGGCGAAAGGCGCGGTGGTACTCCTCGTACGCCCCGGAGTGGCTGCAGGCGTCGGTGCTGCGCCGCATCTGGTCCGATCGGCTGTCCTGGGACGAGCTGACGGCGGAGATGGACGCCGCGCTCCAGATCCCCGGCGTCACCAATGCCTGGACCATGCCCATCAAGGCGCGCATCGACATGCTGACGACGGGCGTCCGGACGCCAGTGGGGATCAAGATCTTCGGCCCCGATCTCCGGCAGATCGAGTCCATCGGCACCCGCCTCGAGGAGATCGTGCGCGGCGTCCCCGGCACGCGAAGCGTCTTCGCCGAGCGCGCCGCCGGCGGGTACTTCGCCGACATCGACGTGGATCGCGAGGCGCTCGCCCGCGTCGGCCTGTCCGTCGGCGACGTGCAGGACGTCATCGTGTCCGCCATCGGCGGCGAGAACGTGACGACGACCGTCGAGGGGCGTGCGCGCTTTCCCGTCAACGTCAGGTACCCGCGCGGGCTCCGGGAGGATCTGGACGGGCTCGGCCGCGTGCTCGTCATGACGCCGTCGGGCGCGCAGGTCCCGCTCCGGCAGCTCGCGACGATTCGCACCTCCGCCGGGCCCTCGATGATCCGGAACGAGAACGGCCTGGTGGCCGGCTACGTGTACGTGGACATCTCGACGAGTGACGTCGGCGGGTACGTCGAGCACGCGCGCGCCGCGGTCGAGGCGCAGATGCCGACCCTGCCTGGCGGGTACTCCCTCGAGTGGAGCGGCCAGTACGAGAACATGCTGCGCGTGCGGGAGCGGCTGAAGGCCGTGGTGCCCATCACGATCTTCCTGATCTTCTTCCTGCTCTACCTGAACACGAAGTCCGCCTTCAAGGCGGCCGTCGTCATGCTGGCCGTGCCGTTCTCGGTCGTGGGCGCGGTGTGGCTGATGTACGCCCTCGGCTACAACGTGTCGATCGCGGCCTGGGTCGGCATGATCGCCCTGATGGGCCTCGATGCCGAAACAGGCGTGTTCATGCTGCTCTTCCTCGACCTCTCCTACGACGAGGCGCGCCGCGAGGGGCGGCTGCGCACGCTCGCCGAGCTGAAGGAGGCGATCATCCACGGCGCCGTGAAGCGCGTCCGGCCGAAGATGATGACCGTCACGGCCGCCATGACGGGCCTCATGCCCATCATGTGGTCGACGGGCGCCGGCGCGGACGTCATGAAGCGCGTCGCCGCGCCCATGGTGGGCGGCCTGGCGACGTCGTTCCTGATGGAGCTGCTCGTCTACCCGACGATCTACCTGCTCTGGAAGCGGCGAGAGCTCCGCCGCGAGGGAGGACCGATCTGACGGTGACGGCGCCCGGGTCCGTCCTACTTGGAGGCGGGGTCCGCGACGGTGAACTGGCCCTTGCCCATGTTCATGCCGCACACGATCTGGATCGGCCCCGACTTGGTCGGCGTGAACGCGATGGTCGTCGCCCCGGCCTTCACCGTCTGCTTCACGCCGAAGGCGTCGATGACGATGGTGCGCATGCAGCCCTTCACCGTGTCGAGGTCCACCTCCATCTTCACCGGCACGCCTTTCGTGACGGTGGACGGCGTCACGACGTAGCCCTTGTCGTCGAACGAGAGCCTGACCACCTGCACGCTCTTCCCCTGGTCCCTGCCCGCCTGCGCCAAGACCGCGCCAGGCTCCGCCAGCAGCACGGCCGCCATCAGTGCCGCAGCAGCCGCGATTGCGCTCCTCACCATGCATTGCCTCCCGGGTCAGCGGACCGCTCCGCACGCCGACGACGCCGTCGGCCGCGCACGCCTGTCGCGCAAAGTGGCCCCTCCAACGGATTGTAGCCGACATGAAGGCCTGCGCCGCCTGGCGGCTGTTCGCGCGCCTGGCGGAATGGGACGGGTGAGGAATCAGCGCCCGAACCAGTAACTCATCTTCACCATGAACACGTTGTCAGGCGGCGCCTCCATCAGGCGCGACAAGCTGCGGCCGAACCGGAACGGACCGTCGGTCTCCTGGTTCTCGCGCTGCTGGGTCCAGACGGCGTAGAGGGTGGATCCGGGCTTGAACTCCCAGCGGAACACGGCATTGACGCGCAGCGACTTGTAGTTGAAGTCCGGATCGGGAAACGAAAACGGGGCGCCGCAGCCGCCGGGGGCGACGCTGTACCGGCGGCTGGCGGCGTCGTAGGAGATCGCGCCCGCGTCCGCGCCGTACTCCAGGAACTCGCGGGTGCGGGGCCGAATCGCCTCCTTGAACCCGGTGTAGCGCCCGACCGACAGGAGCGGCTGCAGGTACACCTGGAGCGACATCCGGGGGTTCATGATGTAGTTGATCCGCGTCTCCATACCCAGCTCGGTCTGGTCGAGGGCCCCGAAGACGTAGCGCGTGCCGAACATGGCGGCAGCCGCCGGGTCGGCCACGGCCCGCACGTACTGAACGGCGTTCAACTGGCGCGCGAGCGTCGGGCCGGCTTCGAGGCTGAGCGTGGGCAGCGGCTTCACCTTCAGCGACGCGCCGCCTTCGCCCGACCAGCTCCCGTCACGGGCGGACTCGTAGGATCCTTCCACCCCCCAGACCACCGGCTTGCGTTCGTCGCCCTCGATTTCGCCGCTCAACCGCACGAAGGCGGTCGATCTCATCATCGGTCCGCCACGCGTCATCCGGTCCGTGTAGGCTGGCGGACCGCCGATGGCCGTCAGGTGGCACGACCAGTAGTTCCGGAGCGTCCCGAAGAGCGACGCGTAGTATCCGCCGCTCATCGGCACCCGATCGAAGTTCCACGTCTTCCATGTCGCCACGGCGAGCCTGCGGAACCGGCTGTACCGATCCGGCGTCGGCTTCTGCCAGGCCAGGGCCGCGTGCATGCCCACGCGATCAACGGTCGTCGAGTAGCCCGCGTCGTTGGCTTCGAACCCCGGACTGACGGCCCAGAACGAGGCGTTCGGCCTGAGGTTGCCGCTGTTCCTGTTGAAGTCCGACTGCAGGCTCCAGCCGGACAGCGACGTCGCCGCTGGATCCAGCGCGACGTGGGTCGCGTCGGGGCGCTGGTAGTAGCGCGACGAGGACCGCTGCAGCCGGGAGATCGCCGGGGTCGAGCCGGCGACGCGGCTCCCGGAGAAGCTGCCCGCCACCACGTAGTCCCGCTTGTCCGAGAAGAACCAGTGGCCGTCCGCCCCGATCACGTAGGCGCTGTCCACGAGCCGGGCCGAGAGCGAATCGGTCCTCAGGCTCCGGTTGACGGCGGTGCCGAGGAACCCGAACCCTGCCCGCTGGCCGACGTTCCGATACGCGCGCGCGGCAAAGTAGTTGGTCAGGGGCTCGACGTCCACCCGGTCGCGGACGCTCCCGGTCGCTGTCCGGGCGGATTCCCGCGCCGTCACCGCGTCGATGACGTTCACGGTCCACCCGCGGCTCGTCTTGCCGGTGAGCTTCGCCGCGCCCAGAATCGTCGTCGCCGACGGCGAGTCCGTGAAGTCGGCGCCCGCGGAGCCTTGCGGCGACCGGCCCACCCGGCGCGAGTAGAACAGCGTGGGGTTCGATCGATTGAAGCCCATGAGGCTGCTCGCGCCGTTGCGGCCGAAGCGGCTGAAAGCCTGGGACCCCTCGATGAAGAACGGGCGCTTCTCCTGGAAGTACGTCTCGAACACGGACAAATTGACGACCGCAGGATCCACCTCGACCTGGCCGAAATCCGGGTTGACCGTGGCGTCGACGGTCATGTTGCTCGCGATGCCCCACTTGAGGTCGAGGCCAGCCGCCGCCGACCGGTTCTTCCCGTGGTTGAGCGAATTGCCGGGCTCGGCGGCGCCGCTGAACGCCGCGCGTGCGGTGGTGTAGGGGAGCAGCTCGACGTGCCGCCTCGGCTGAATGCCGTCGAGGCCGTCGAGATCGCCGGCCCGCGACACGAGGCCGCTCTCCGTCTTCGGGATTGGCGCCCACCAGGACTCTTCGTTCCTGCGCTGCAGGACCCGGACGAGGTGCAAACCCCAGACCTGTCGCTCCGCCGCCGAGAAACGCAGCTGGGAGAACGGAATGCGCATCTCCACCATCCAGCCCTTGTCGTCGATCGACACGGCGGCGTCCCAGACGCCATCCCACGTCTCGTCGAAGCTCGAGTCGTTGTCGAGGACGCCGTCGCCGATCGAGCCCGCAGCCGTCACCCAGAAGAGGGAGCCCGTCAGGCGGTCGTGCATGCCGTCGAAGGCCACGAGGAACCGATCGGCGATGCCGTCGGTATCGCCGTCCCGGCGCGTCAGGCGCCTGGCGATCTTCGACGGCTCAGAGTCGAACAGCCGGGCGCCAACGTAGAGGGCCTTGTCGTCGTAGACGAAGCGAACATCGGTGGACTCGGTCGCCGGCTTCCCCTCATCCGGGTTCCGCTGCACGAAGTCCCTGGCGGCCGGCGCCCGTTGCCAGTCCGCCTCGTCGAGGCGCCCGTCGACGGCGATCGGACCGGTCGCACGGAGGGCGGAGACGCGGGGCGCGTGCGGGCCGCCTGCCACCCGCGCCACTTCCGCCGCGGCGGGCGTCCGGGCCGGCCCGTCGGCCGCGCAGAAGAGCAGGGCCATGGCCGCGAGTGGCGGGACGGCCGGCAGTCGCTGGCCCATGCGTCTCCTCTCGATGGCGCCGCGCGGCGCTCTGATACACTGAGACGGCGCGGCCGCCCTTCCGGTTCGGCCGGCCTGAGCTCGCCGGTGAGAAGATCCGGACGGTGCCGGTTCCCGACGTGCGGGCGCGGGGCGCGGAAGCGCGCCGGCCGGACGGCGATGCCGGCGCCCGCGAGCCGGCGCGGCGCTTGCCGCCGGGGAACGGGGATCCCGGGCCCGAACCCGGGTGGCGCGTGGTAGACTGCCTTTCGGCAGAGGGGCTCTCGGCCGTTCCTCGTCCCGGCGGCCCGGGACCCGGCCCCGTTTCCCGCCCCCGTCAGTCCCGCGTATCGATGTCATTTGGAGGGTTCAGCATGAGTCGGAGCCATCAGCCCACCCGCCGCCGTTTCATCGGCACCCTCGCGGGCAGCGCCGCCGCGGCGGCCGCCGTCACGATGTCTGCCGCTTCCCGAGAACGCGAGGAGGTCATCCCCGATCGCGAGAAGGGATATGCCGCCAACGACCAGATCCAGTTCGCACTCATCGGAGCCGGCATCCAGGGCACGGCCGACACGACGAGCGCCCTCCAGGTGCCGGGTGTCAAGCTCGTGGCCGTGTGCGACCTCTACGACGGACGGCTGACCTCCGCCAAGGCCAGGTGGGGGCAGGATCTGTTCACGACGCGGGACTACCGCGAGATCATCAGCCGGCCGGACATCGACGCTGTCATTGCCGCGGTCCCCGATCACTGGCACAAGCAGATCGCCATCGACACCCTCGGGCAGAACAAGTCGATCTACCTCGAGAAGCCGATGGTCCAGAGCCTGGGCGAGGGCGAGGCGGTCATCGCCGCGCAGAAGACCTCGAAGGGCATCCTCCAGGTCGGCAGCCAGGGGATGTCGTCGCTCAGCAACGAGAAGGCGCGGGAGCTGCTGGCGGCCGGCGCCATCGGCAAGCTGACCTACGCCGAGGGCTTCTGGGCGCGCAACAGCCCTTCAGGCGCGTGGCAGTACCCGATTCCCGCCGACGCCTCCGAGCAGACGCTCGACTGGGACAAGTTCCTCGGCGCAACGGCCAAGCGCCCGTACGACCCGCTCCGCTTCTTCCGGTGGCGCAACTACCGGGACTACGGCACCGGCGTCTGCGGGGATCTGTTCGTGCACCTGTTCTCGACGCTGCACTTCATCACGGGCTCGCTGGGCCCGACGCAGATCATGGCCCAGGGCGGACTCCGGTTCTGGAAGGACGGCCGCGACGTGCCCGACGTCATGCTCGGCATGTTCGACTATCCGGAGACGAAGGAGCACGCGCCCTTCAGCCTGTCGCTGCGCGTCCACTTCGTGGACGGCACGTCTGGCAGCACGTTCCTCCGCCTGGTCGGCACGGGCGGCGCGATGGACGTGGGGTTCGAGAACGAAGTGACGGTGAAGTACCAGAAGACCTGGGATCCGCTCAAGGCGACGCAGGGCAGCTTCCGCGCGAACCCGGAGCCGGCCGACCGCAAGGATATGGTGCCGGCGGCCAACATCGTGTACCGCGCCGAGCAGGGCTACAAGGGCGCGCACTACGATCACTTCAACAACTGGTTCACGGCCATCAGGACCGGCGGCAAGGTCGTCGAAGACGCGGTGTTCGGCTACCGGGCGGCGGCCCCGGCCCTCGCGTGCAACCTCAGCTACTTCGAGAAGCGCGCGATCCAGTGGGATCCGGTTGCGATGAAGCTGGTGCCCGGCAAGTAGGCGTGCGCGCATCGACGGCCGACGCTCTCTGCTGATGCGCCCCACCATGGCCAGCTCGCCTCCCGGCGAGCTGGCCCTTTCTTCGTTGCTCTGGTTCTGGCTGCCCCTGGCGGCCACGTGGCTGATGATGTCGGCCGAGGGGCCCTACGTCGCCGCCATCATCGCCCGCATGCCCGACGCCGCGTTCAACCTCGCGGCCTACGGCGTGGCGTTCTCCCTCGCCTGGCTGGTCGAATCCCCCATCATGATGCTGCTGACGGCGTCGAATTCGCTGGTGCGCGACCGGCAGTCGTTCCTGGCGCTCGAGCGGTTCATGATTCGCATGAACGTGGCGGTCACGGCATGCATGCTCATCGGCGTGGCGCCGCCGGTCTTCCGCTTCGTGACCGGCACGATCATGGGCCTGCCGCCGAACGTCGCGGGACTGGTCCACCTGGCGACGGCCGTCCTCGTTCCCTGGCCCGCGGCCATCGGGTACCGCCGCTTCTACCAGGGCCTGCTCGTCCGCCGGGGCCTGACGCGGCGGGTGGCCTACGGCACCGTCGTCCGCCTCGGGACGATGTCGGTGACGGCGGCCGTCCTGGCCCTGACGTCCGCGCTCCACGGCGCCGCCATCGGCGCCGCCGCTCTGGCCTGCGGCGTGCTGGCGGAAGCGGCCGCCAGCCGTCTGATGGCCCGCCGCGTTGTGGCGTCGCTCCTCGCCGAGCCGGCCGGCCCGGCTTCGGCCCCGCTCACGCAGCGCGCCATCGTTCGCTTCTACTACCCGCTCGCCTTGACGTCGATCATCTCGCTCGTCACCGGCCCGATGCTGACGTTCTTCCTGGGCCGGGGCCGGGCGCCGATCGAGTCGCTCGCCGTCATGCCGGTGGTGCAGTCGCTCGTGTTCCTGTTCCGGAGCGGCGGCGTCGCCTACCAGGAAGTGGGCGTGGCGCTGCTGGGCGCGCGAGGCGAACACGAGGCCGCGATCGCACGCGGCGCCAGGGCCCTGGCCGCCGGCGCGACGGCCGTTCTTGCGGGGATCCTGTTCACGCCCCTCGCCGACGCCTGGTTCGCCGGCCTGTCGGGCCTGGCGCCGGATCTGTCGCGGTTCGCGCTCACGCCCGCGCGCCTGCTCCTGCTGCTTCCGGCGATGGAGTACTGGCTGTCGTTCCAGCGGTCCCGCTTCATCCTGAACGGAAAGACGCGCGTGATCACCGTGGCAACCGCGGTCGAGGTCGGCGCGATCGCGCTGCTCATGACGGCAGGGATCGGGCTCCTCGGACTCGTCGGCGTGGTGGCGGCGGCGACGGCGCAGGTCCTCGGCCGGCTGGGCTCGAACCTGTTTCTCCGGGCCGCCTCGAAGCCGCCCCCCGGCGCCGAGCGCGCCTCGTAGCTCCGGGCTCCTCCGGCCAGGCCAGCCGCGCGGCTCGCTCCGCCTCGCCCTTACTGGTTCTTCACGGCTTCGGCGGGCGCCGGCCCGGACCCGAGAAGCAGCCGGAGCGCTCCGTCTCGCATGACGAAGCGGAGACTCCGCACGGTCCCGCCGCCGTCGAAACTGAAGGACGCGAAGCTCCCGCCGCCGATCGGCAGGTAGCGGAACGCCGGCGGCTCGGGCGACCCGCGCAATCCGATGATGCGTGCCGGCCCCCAGACGTACACGTTGTAGACGCTTGCCGTCTCGAAGTCGAGGCGGACGAACACGCGTGCGCTGTTGGGACCGCGCGGCAGCGCCCCGACGACCGCTGATCCCCTGAACGGGCCGAGGCGGCGTTCGCGATCGCGCATCATCTCGAACTCGCGCGTCCGCAGCGCTTCCAGGGGCATGCTCCGCCCCATCGCCGCGTGCAGCAGCACGACGTCGCCGGCGAAGGCCTTCTCCGTGATGGCGGCGGTGCGCCGCGAGACATCCGCCAGACGCTCGGCAAGCGCCGGGTCCGGCGCCGAGAGGGCGGCGAACGCCTCCGGGGCCGACGGCCGCGCCAGCAGCGACGCGCCGTCCAGGGCCAGTGTCAGCGTGCTCCCCCTCGGCAGGCGCCAGTCGCCGGCGTACTCCGCAAGGCGTTCGGGCGGCTCGGAAACGGCGCGTGGCGGCATCGCGGCCGTCCCGCCGAACAGGATCCGTTCGAGGGCCTCGGCAGCGGGCGTCGCCGGCCAGCCCGCGTCGGTCGAGGCCAGGAAGAGCATGGCGTCCTCGTCGGGAAACCGCACGAACTCCGCCACGTAGACGCCGTTCCCGCCGTTGTGCCGGACGACGGTGGTGCCGCGGGCGCTCTTGCTGACGACCCAGCCGTACGCATAGTGCGACAGTCCGCGGGGCCCCTCGGCGACGTAGGGCGCGAAGTACTTCGCGCGGGCCGCCTTCGACAGCACGGCGTCCGTGCCGAGGGCGCGGTGCCAGGCGACCATGTCGGGCAGGGTCGTCTGCAGCCCCCCATTCCCCCGCAGCGTCCAGTATGGCGCGCCGGCGGGCTCAAGGCGCTCGGCGAGCGTCCCCCAGTCTTCTCCGGTGTCGAGATAGCCATGGGCGATCCGCGCCGGGGGCCAGGCCGGGATCTTGTAGCCGGTCTCGCGCATGCCTGCTGGAAGGAGTACGTGCTCCCGGAGATAGGCCTCGTACGGCTCCCCCGACACCCGCTCGATGATGGCAGCCAGCAGGCTGTACCCGGCGTTCGCGTACTGATAGCCTCTGCCGGGCGCGAACAGCAGCGTGGACGCCAGCGCGCGGCCGACGTACTCCTCGCGGCCGACTGGATCGTAGTCGCTCGAACTGAAATCCGACTCGAGCCCGGACGAGTGGGTCAGCAGGTGGTGCAGCGTCATGCCGGTTTTGTCCGGCGGGACCCCGTCGAGGTACTTCCCGATGGCGTCGCCGACGGCCAGTCTGCCCTGCATCTCGAGCGTCAGGACGGCCGCGGCGGTGAACTGCTTGGTGATCGATCCGATGCTGAAGACGCTGTCGGTGCCGAGCGGGACCCGGCGCGCTCGATCCGCCAGGCCGTAGGACTTGAGCAGCACGACCTGATTGCCCCGGACGGCCGCGGCGCCGCCGGCGAAGCCGAACCGCTCCAGGCGGGAGAGATACTCATCGAGGGCGCGGCCGATCTCGCCTACTGCGCGCGGCTCGTCCTGGGCGGCCGCCGGGGCGCGCGCCTCAGGCGGCAGGGACACGGCCAGGACGACGGCGCCGCACAAGAGGGCGGCACGCAGCAGCATCGGGGGATTCTACCGCTCCCGGCGCTTGTAGCTGATGGCCACGCCGCCCGGCGTCACCGTCGTCTCCAGGAACGGCAGGCCGGACATGTATTCGTAGTAGTCGCCCGTCATGCCGCTGCCGCGCCAGCGGCGTGCGGGGTACACGTTGTGGGCGGCGATGCACCCCCCGACCGTCAGCTTCGGGATCACGGCTTTCGCGTAGTTCGTGTACCAGTCCTTGTCGGCGTCGATGAACACGAAGTCGAAGGGCCCGGGAAGCGCCGGCACGAGATCGTGCGCGTCGGCCAGCCGCGCGTCGATGAACGCCGACACGCCGGCCTCTTGGAAGTTGCGGACGGCCTGCTCGTGGCGCCTGCGATCGATGTCGATCGTCGTCAGTTTCCCGCCGGTCTTCGAGAGGGCGAGGGCGATCCAGATGCCCGACCGGCCAGTCGAGGTGCCGATCTCGAGGGCGCGCGTGTATTGGCCCTTGACGACGAGATCGTGGAGCAAACGCCCGTCGGACTCGGGCACGTTCATGTCCCGCCAGTCGTAACGGTGCTCTGCGAAAAAGCGCTCGACGCGCGCGTCGAGCCCGCCAGCCGCCGGCGGGCTCTGGGCGTCGATGGCGACGAGGGCCGGGCCGCAGAGTGCAGCCGCGAGCATCAGGACGGGCAGACGGGTCATCGAGGACCTCCGGCAGACAGCAGGCCACCGGCCATCGCCGGCGCACGGACCGGCGCCACTGAAGAGACATTACGACGGGCGCCGGCCTGCGTTTACCCGCGGGCCGCCCGCGAGTTCGCGGCCGGGCACGGGCGGCCGCTGTGATAGCCTTCTCTGCATTCGGGCTCCGGCCGCGTCCGGGCCGGCCCCATCGCCTTCCGAGGAGGATACCCGTGCGGACCCTAGCACTCCGTGTTGGCGCGGCGGTCCTCGTCCTGGCGGCGTCGTCCGCCGCCGCGGGACGAACCGATCCCCCGCCGCAGGCCGCTCCGGCTGGCGCTCCCGCCTACCACGACTACGCTGCGCTCTCCGCCGCGCTCAAGGCCGCCGTCGCCGCCCACCCCGGTCTCGCGAAGCTCGCGTCGATCGGCAAGACGAGGCAGGGCCGCGACATCTGGGCGGTGGAAGTCGCGAGCGCCAAGGGCCGGCCGGTTGGCGAGCGCCCGGCGCTCCTGGTCGCCGCGAACTTCGAGGGCGATCACCTCATCGGCAGCGAGATCGCGCTCTGCATGATCGACTACCTGCTCACGGCGTACGCCTCGGACGCCGAGGTCAGGCAGCGCCTGGACGCGTCGGCCATCTACGTGCTGCCGCGCGTCAACCCCGACGGAGCGGAGTTGATGTTCGCCCCGGTGAAGGCGTTCCGCCGCACGAACGCCACGCCCATCGATGCCGACAACGACGGGCGCGCCGACGAGGACGGCCCCGAGGACCTCAACGGGGACGGCGTCGTCACCGTGATGCGCGTCAGGGATCCGAAGGGGCCCTATGCCGTCAGCGCCGAGGACGCGCGCCTCATGAAGCGCGCCGACCCGGCCAAGGGCGAGGCCGGCGGATGGGCGATCTACCCCGAGGGCATCGACAACGACGGGGACGGCTTCATCAACGAGGACGGCCCCGGGGGCGTGGACATCAACCGGAACTTCATGCACCAGTACCCGTACTTCGAACCCGACGCCGGCCGGTACATGGCGAGCGAGGCGGAGACGCGGGCCGTGCTCGACTACGTGCTCGCGCACCGGAACATCGCTGCCATCCTCGCGTTCGGCGAGAGCGACAACCTGATCGCGGGGCCCGCGAGGCCGGCGCCCGCGACCAGGCTGGATCTCGTGGAGTTCGCCGAACGCAGCTTCGCCGACGCGCGGCGGACCGGCATGGTCCCGCCGCTCGGCGCCGGCTTCGGCAGGGGCTTCGGCAGGGCTGGCGCCATGATGCCCGGGGCCGCCCCAGCCGGCGGAGCAGGCGGGCGCTCGGCTCAGGGCGCGGCGCCGGCAGCAAGCGGCCGCGGCATGCGCACCGTCCAGCCCGCGACGTCGGTGAACGCCGCGGACCTCGAGTACCTCAACACCATCGCCGCGAAGTACCGGGAGATGACGGGGCTTCGCGCCACGGGCCTCGTGCGCGCGCCGGCCGGCGCGTTCTTCGAATACGGCTACTACCAGTACGGCGTGCCGTCCTTCTCCACGCCGGGCTGGGGCCTGCCAGGAGGGGCGAGGCCCTCGGCCGGCGCGGTGCCGCCGGGTGCCGCTCCCGGACGGGCCGGCGCCAGTCCGGCCGCCGGACAGGCCGGCCCGCCGGCTGCGTTCGGCCAGCGCGGCGCGGGCCGGGGAAGCACAGGCCCGGCGGGGCCAGGCAGCGACGCCGAGGCGGCCGCCGAGGCAATCGACCTGCGCCTCCTCCAGTGGATGGACGCCGAGAAGATCGACGGCTTCGTGCCGTGGACGCCGTTCAAGCACCCGACGCTCGGCGACGTCGAAATCGGCGGTTTCAAGCCGTACGCGGCCGTGAATCCCCCCGCGTCGATGATCGCCGACCTGGGCAGGGCCCACGCGAAGTTCTCGGTCTACCTTGCGTCGCTCTTTGCGAATCTCCGGATCGCGAAGGCGGAGGCGACGGCCCTCGGAGGGGGCCTCTTCCGCATCAAGGCCGACGTCGAGAACACCGGCTTCCTGCCGACGGCCCTGGCGCACGGCGTCGTCTCGCGGGCGGTGAAGCCGGTCATGGTGCGGCTCGACGTGCCGCCCGACTCGATTGTCACGGGCGCCGAGAAGATCAGCGCCCTGCCGACGCTCGCGGGATCCGGCTCGCGCGAATCCTACGAATGGGTGATCGCGGCAGCCCCGGGCTCCTCGGTTACTCTGACCGTCATGTCACAGAAGGGCGGCAGCGATCGCGCGACGATCGCGCTGCGGTAGCGGCCGACGCCACACCAGGGAGCACCGATGATGACCAGACTCCTCAGACTCATCACCGCGGCGGCCTTTCCTGCGGCGCTGGCGCTCGCCGTGCCGGCGGGCATGTCCGCCCAGGGCCGCCCCTCGCCGGCGACGACGCAGGCGCCTAGCGCCGCGGCAGCCGTCGCGCAGGACTGGGCCGCGCGGCCTTCATCCGAACGGACCTACACGGTGAAGCTCGACTTCAACCGCTGGCACGACGTGTCGGAGCTGCAGGCCGACATGCGCACCCTCGAGAAGGCCTACCCGAAGTTCCTCAAGTACATCTCGCTCGGCAAGAGCTACGGCGGGCGGGACATCGCCGCGATGATCGTCAACAACCCCGACACCGGTCCGGACACGGCCAAGCCGGCGATGTACATCGAGGCGAACATCCACGGCAACGAGGTCCAGGGCGGCGAGATCTGCCTCTACACGATCTGGTACCTGATGGAGCACTACGGCAGGATCGACCGCATCACCCGCCTCGTCGACGAGCGCGCCTTCTACATCGTCCCGACGGTCAATCCCGACGGCCGCGACTACTTCATGCACGGGCCGGGGGGCAACGCCCGGAGCGGACACGTGCCGGTGGACGACGACAACGACTACCTCTTCGACGAGGACGGCCCCGAGGACCTGAACGGCAACGGCGTCATCGAGCAGATCCGGAAGTACGTGCCCGGCGAAGGCACGCACCGGAAGAGCTCCGCCGATCCGCGCATCCTCGAGCCGGTCCCGCCCGGCGAGACGGGCGACTACGTGCTGCTCGGGCTGGAGGGCATCGACCACGACGGCGACGGCCGCGTGGGGGAGGACGGGCCCGGCGGCTACGATCCCAACCGCAACTTCCCGGCCGACTGGCAGCCCGGCTACGTCCAGGGCGGGGCGATGGACTACCCGCTCCAGCTTCCCGAGGCGAAAGCCGTCAGCGACTTCCTCCTGGCGCATCCGAACGTCGCCGGGCTGCAGACCTACCACAACAGCGGCGGCATGATCCTGCGCAGCCCGGGCGCCGAGCAGATTGGCGAGTATCCGCCGCAGGACACGATGGTGTACGACGAAATCGGCCGGATGGGCGAGCGCATCCTGCCGTTCTATCGCTACCTCGTGATTTGGAGCGGGCTCTACACGGTGCACGGCGGCGTGACGGACTGGGGCAACGACACGCTGGGCATCATCTCCCTGTCCAACGAGCTGTGGAGCTCGCAGCAGTACTTCACCAGCCCCGAGCTGAAGGAGCAGCAGCGGGACCCGGAGAGCCCGATCGCGCCGCGCGTCGCGAACTATTTCTTCAACGACTACCTCGAGTTCGGCGACCAGCTGACGGAGTGGCGGACGTTCAACCACCCGCAGTTCGGGGAGGTCGAGATCGGCGGCGCGTTCAAGAAGACGTTCGGGCGCGTGCCGCCGCGGTTCATGAACGAGGAGCTGTGCCACCGCAACATGGCGTTCACGCTGTACCAGGCCGATGAGATGCCGCGCATGTCGATCGGCGCGACGAAGGTCGAGCGGCTCGGCGGAGGGCTCTTCAAGGTGTGGGTGGACCTGGTCAACGACAAGCTCGCGCCGACGATCCTCGCGAAGGCCGCCCAGAACGCCGTCGTGCCGCCGGACCTGCTGACGCTCGACGGCAAGGGCGTCGAGGTGCTGTCGGCCGGCTGGGTGCCGAGCAAGTGGCGTCCTTCGGTGGCCAGGCCGATCGATCAGAAGGATCTGAAGCGCATCATCGTGCGCAACGGCCATCCCGGCCGGACGACGCGCACGGTGCAGTACCTCGTCAAAGGCTCGGGCCCTGTCACGGTGACGTACGCGAGCCTCAAGGGCGGGTCGCCGCAGAAGACGATCCTGCTCCAGTAGCGCGGGCGTCGAGGAGCCCGGCCACGCGCTCCGGGGCGTCGCCGTCCACGCGGCAGACGATCGTCTCGGCGGCGCCCCACCGCGCGGCCACCGCCTCGGCAACCGACTCGCGCGCGACGAGCAGGAGCGCGCCGGGGAATCCCCGCGCGAGCGCGTCCAGGGCCTCGGCCCATCCTCCTCCGGACAGCTCGAAGGGCCCGACCTCGTCGACCACGATGACATCCGACGCCGCGGCGCCCGGGCCAAGGGCGCGCGCGCCGAGCGCCAGTCCGTCCGGCAGGAACGAAAACCGGCCCCACTGCGCGTGCCGGGCCGCCGGGCCCGGGCGCTCGCGGGCGAGGCCCGCCCGCTGGCCCGTCGCGATATCGAGCAGATCGAAACCGGTTCGCCGCTCGTCCGCCAGCAGGCCCGGCGCAAGGACGCCGCCGACGCGGACGCCCGCCTGGCGCAGCCGCTTCACGACCTCCGTCGCCATCGTCGTCTTGCCCGACCCGGTGGGGCCCGTGAGCAGGACGACCCGGCGGCAGGACGATGCGGGCGCGTGCGCGAGCACGAGGCTGTCCGCGACCGCCAGCAGGTCCGCCAGGACGCGGCCCGGCCTGCGCCACGATCGGCGACGGTCCGCCAGGGCGCCAGTGAACGCGGGAAGGATGCCGAAGGCCACCCCGAGCGCGTCCGACAGGCCTCGCAGTTTGCGCCGCTCGACGAAGGCGAGGATCGAGGGGTTGCGCAGCTCGGCCGAGATCGCCGTGAATCCGACGATCACCATGACCGCGCGCAGCGCCATCGCGGCGCCCTCCGCCAGGCCGCCAGCGAGTCCGCTCGCGCCGTGGCGGACGAGTCCGAACACGAGGCCGGCGAGCAGCATGACGGCAAGCAGCTCGAGCCAGAGCGACAGGCGCCGGATCCGCCCCGCCGCCCGCGGGTACACCGCCAGCACCCAGGCCGCGAACGCCGCGACGACCAGCGCGGCGGCCGCGAGAGGCAGCCTGGAGAGGCCCATCATGCCGCCGACGAGCACGAACGCCGCTGCAGCCAGGCGGCGCAGCGACCAGGGTCCTTCGGCCTCGATCGGCGGCTCCGGGAAGACCGCGGGGGCGGCTGCCGCGCCCGGGACAAGAGGCGCCGCCTTGTTGCCGACGCGTCCGGCCACGCGGAGACCGACTGCCGCCGCCGCCAGCCCTGCCAGCCACTCGAGGACGACGAACGTCCAGATGAGGTCGAACGGGCCGAAGGACTCGACGGCCAGGGACCTCGCCGCGAAGCGGTACGCATCGACGTACAAGCGGACCACGTCGCCGCCGAAGGCGATGATCGCGGTGATGATCCGCTGCGCCATCGACCACGAGACGGCGGCGGCTCCCCCGATCAGGTAGCCCGCGGCGCGCCCCCGCGCGAGCCGGACGCCGGCCTCGAGCAAGAGGCCCTCCATGGCGATGCCCACCATGGGGCCCAGGATCACCGCGCTCGGCGAAATGGACTTCATCAGGGCGCAGACGAGCGCCGCGCGCCAGATCAAGCCGCGCTCGGGATGCAGGCGGTGGCCCGCCGTCATCATCATGACGCCGGAGGCCGCAAGGAGACTGCCCGCGAACGGGATGCGAAGGTTGTGGAGGAAGCTGCCGGCGACGATTTCGGAGGCGGCCCACAGGCTGCCATAGATCGCCGCACGCTGCCACACCCGGCCCGAGACGCCGGCCATCACGCCGTCAGTCCTCCGCCACCCGCGCCCTGCCGCGCGTGGCGTCGAGCAGCGCGGAGCGGAACTCGTCGGCCCGCCCCGCTGGCAGACGCAGCCTGACGCGCACGTCGGCGGCGAACTCCTGCCGGAGGATTTCCCCTTCGCAGGCGGCGCAGGCCTGCTGCAGCGCAGAGAGGCTGGCGTAGTCCACGACCGCGGTCAACGACAGGTAGTCGATGCGCTCGGCCACCGCCAGCGCCGCCAGCGCCTGCTGCACGCCGCCGCCGTACGCGCGCACGAGGCCGCCGGTGCCCAGCTTCGTTCCGCCGTAGTAGCGCGTGACCACCGCCACGATGTCCCCCACGCCGGCGCGCAGCAGCGCGTTCAGCATGGGCCTCCCAGCCGTTCCGTGGGGCTCGCCGTCGTCGCTCATGCCAATCCGGCTGGTGTCGCCGGGCGGGCCCACCACGTACGCCCAGCAGTTGTGCGCGGCGCCGGGGTGCTCCCCGCTGACGGCCCGGACAAACGCCGCAGCCTCTTCGGCCGTCGAGGCGCGCCCGACCGTCGTGATGAAGCGGCTCCTGAGGATCTCCCGTTCGGCGCGGATCGTCGCCGCCGGAACGAGATACCGCGAGGGGAGTGGCATGTCGCCTCTCGGGAATTCGGCGTCGTGAAAGCGTACCCCATTCCTGCCGTTCTGGGGTTAAATAGCCGCTGGAGCCCGCTCATCACCATGGAGCCGCTGGACGATTTCCGCATGCAGCCGGAACAGGAGCCGCCGGGGCCGGACGCCGGCGGTCCTTCGTTCCTGCCGTACTGGATTGCGGCCGCGGCGCTCGTGCTGGCGGTGGCCATCGGAGGAGCCTGGTGGTACTGGCAGCGGCCCCCCGCCGCCGCGGACCAGGCGCCGTCCCCTGACGGCCCAAGTCAGGCCGCCGAGACCGGCGGCGCCCACGCGCCGCTGGGGCCGGCGGTCGACCCCATCGAACTGCCCCCGCTCGTGCTCACCGATCCCCTCGTGCGCGACCTGCTGGGTCAGCTGTCTTCGAGCCCGACCCTGGCTTCGTGGCTCGCGACCGACGGCCTGATCCGGAAGGCCGTCGCGTCGATTGAGAACGTGGCCGAGGGCGCGTCGCCCGCGACGCACGCCCGCGTGCTCGCGCCGCGCCTCCCGTTCACCGCGGAGACCGAGGGCGGGACCATCACGATCGACCCGCGCTCCTACGCGAGGTACGACGGGATTGCGGGAGCCGTGGCGTCTCTGGATCCGGCCGGGGTGGCGCGCGTGTACTCTCTGTTGAAGCCCAGGCTGGCGGAAGCGTACGCCGACCTCGGCCATCCCGACGCCGACATCGATTCCGCAGTCGAACGGGCCGTCAGCATGCTGCTCGGGGCGCCGGTCGTCGAGGAGCCCGTGGTCCTCCGCCGGCGCGTGTTGTCCTACCGCTACGATCGGGCCGATTTCGAGGCGCTGCCGGCCGCGCAGAAGCAGCTCCTGCGCATGGGGCCGCGCAATACGCGCATCATCCAGGAGCAGCTCCGCGCCGTCGCCCGCGAACTGGGCATTCCGGCGGGGCGGCTGCCGCCCCGCCAAACCGCCCGGTAGGCGCGTGGCGCCGCCGGCCCGGGAGCCGCGGGAGAGGCCTCCACGGTCCGTGGATCCCACGCGTCCCGGACGGCGTCGTAGCAGTGCAGACGGCAGGTTCAGCCCATGACGCGCCTTCAACTCGCAGCGGCCGCCCTCTGCGCGCTCGTCGCGGCCGTCGTTCCCTGGCCGCATTCCTGGAGCACCGGCACGATGTCTCACGATCCGTCTGCCCCGTCGAAACCATTCCCCCTCACGAAGACGGACGAGGAATGGCGGGCGGCGTTGACGCCGATGCAGTTCGCCGTCCTGCGCCGCGGCGACACCGAGTATCCGGGCACGAGCCCGCTCCTCCACGAGCACAAGCCCGGGGTGTTCCGGTGCGCGGCCTGCGGACAGGCGCTGTTCCAGTCCGCCGCGAAGTACGAGAGCGGCAGCGGATGGCCGAGCTTCTACGACGCCGTCGACGGCGCCGTCGGCACGCGCCAGGACCGCGCGCTGGGAATGCTCAGAACGGAAGTGCACTGCAGCCGCTGCGGAGGCCACCTCGGGCACCGCTTTCCAGACGGGCCCGAACCGACCGGGCAACGCTACTGCATCAACGGGGCGGCGCTGGCATTCGAACCCGGCGCGCCGCCTCCCGGGACGTGAGTCGCTTGGCGCACCGGGGAGCCCGGGGGCCGCGAAGGCCGGAACCCGGCCCGTCGACCGCGGTTCCGTCCGGCGTCACCGCAGGAGCTGGAAGACCTGGATCCTGCTGTTGTCCCGGTCTGCGACGAAGACCTCGTCCCTGTCGTTGACGCAGATCTGCGAGGGGCGATTCAGCGCCCCCTCCTCCCGGCCCATGACCACCGGCCTCGAGAGGAACGAACCGTCGCGCCCGAACCCGACGATGCTGCCGCCCGAGCCCTCGAGGACGAAGATGAGGCCCTTGCTGACGGCAACGTGGGCCGGGGACGAGGCGAGCCACCCGGAGAGGTCGCCTCCCAGCGAAGAGAACGCAGCAGCGCCTTTCGCCGCCGCATAGAGCCGCCGCCCGACTGAATCGAGCAGGACCAGGGCCCCGGCCTGGTCGATCGCGATGTCGGTGCCGAATCCCGCGCCCTCGGGAACCGGAAGCGCCCGCCGGAACTTCCCTTCGCCGTCGATGACGAGGACGCGCGCGGAAAAGACGTCGAGCACGTACAGGGCATCCGACGCGTCAATCGCCATCGCCTTGGGAATGACGGTGGCAGGCGGCGGGACGCCGTCAAACGCGAGGACGCCTGCCGTCGTGCCGGCGGCATCGAGGCGGACGACGCGGCGCTGCCTGCCGTCGAGCGCGTAGATCTCCCCCTTCGAGTTCAGCTGGAGGCCGCCGGGCGCCGACAGTCCCGCCGGCTTGATTGCGGTCAGCCCGCTCACCGTCTTGTCCCGGAACGTGAACCGCAGCAGGCGGTCGTTGCCCGTGTCGCCAGCTACGACAAGGCCGTCGCCGCCGCAGGCCACGCCCTCCGGGAGGCTGAGGCCGACTCCTCGGTCGTCGAAGTAGATCGAAGCCAGGTGCCGGAACCTCGCTGCCCCGGCTGCGGTCACGCGGAGGTGGCCGACCAGCAGGAGCGACGCGGCCGCGACGGCGGCGCAGCAGATGCGCTTCATCGGCTCACCTCGCGTACTGCTTGTGGCACCGCGTGCACAGCTCGATGTTGGTCGCGGCGCGAAGCATCCACTTGTACTCCCCGGCGTGCGAGGTATGGCAGCTCAGGCAGTCCACCCGGAGGTTCCTGTTCCTCGGGTCGACGGCTTTGTCCCCAAGCGGGTGGGACGAGTGGGTCTGGTAGTCGTGGCAGGTCCCGCACAGCGCGTTCAGCGACGGCTGATCGACGAGGTTCGCGCCCCGCGAGCCGTGCACCGCGTGACAGGCGGTGCACGCGCCGCCGGCAACGGGCTCGTGCTTCACCGGCGCAGCGTTCATCCGCGCCAGCGTGTCCGCGTGGCAGCCCTGGCAGAGCCCGGCGCCGCTCTTCACGAGCAGCTTGTCGTGCCTCGCCGCGTGGGGGCTGTGGCAGTTCACGCAGCCCCGCTTGTCCGCCACGGCCCAGTGGAGCCGCTCCTTGGCCATCGTGGCCTTCACCGTGTCCTCGTGGCAGTCCTGGCAGAGCTCGAAGCCGGCCCGCTTGGTGGCGAAAGGGGCCGACGAGTTCGGCGCGGCATGGCACGCCGCGCAGCTCCTGGTGGCGATCGGGGCGTGCACGACGTTCAGCAGCATCGCCGGCTGGTTGGAGCCGTGCGGATCGTGGCAGGAGGTGCAGTCGGCCGCAGCCACGGGGTAGTTCATGTGCCGGGTTCGGAACGCCTGGGTGCCGGGCTTGTGGCAGCGCACGCAGAGCGCCGGTACGTCCTGCCTCAGGAGACCGGACTTGTCCGAGCCGTGCGGGGCGTGGCAGGTCTGACACCCGCGGCTGACCGGGTCGTGCTTGAACTTCGCCGAGCCGACAGCCTCTCCGACGTCCTTGTGGCAGCCGAAGCACAGCACGTCGCCTTTGGTCAGGAGGAGCGAGGCGTTGTCGGACGCGTGGGGATCGTGGCACTTCTGGCACTCCCCGTCGGCCACGACCTTGTGGACGCTCTTTGCGTGCTCGGGAACGATCTGCGCGTGGCACCCCAGGCACAACTGGCCGATCCCGCCGGACAGCAGCTTGCCGTGGGACGAGGCGTGGGGATCGTGGCACCCCGAGCACTCGCCGCTCTGCACGGCCGTGTGCACGAACGGCTTCGCCAGCTTCCGGCCGAAGTCTTCGTGGCACGAAAGGCAGGCCTTCTTCTGGTCCGGCTCCTTCAGACGGTAGGGGTTCTGCTGGGTGCCGACCGTCGCGGGCACCCCGAGCAGCACCGCCCCCGCCACGCACGCGATCGTCAGACGCGGACCCATCGTGGCCCCCTCACTTGATGCCGGACCGCGGCGGCAGGTGGCAATCCTGGCACGACTTCGAGGCGAACGGCGCGTGAACGTTGCCCTTGAAGTAATGCGGCTCCTTCGACGCGTGGGCATCGTGGCACCGCTCGCAGCGGATCACCGCCGGGTCAATCTGGGCGTGCGCGTCTCGGAACACCGGCGTGGCCAGATCGTGGCACTCGGCGCACAGGCCCCTGACGGGCCCGGCCATCAGCCGCTTCTCGGCCGACGCGTGGGGCCTGTGGCAGCGGACGCAGTCCCTGGCCGCCGGCGAGTGGACCTGGCCCGCCTCCATGGCCGACCGGAGGTCCTGGTGGCACCCGAGGCACAAGTCCGGCCCCTTGGCCAGCAGCAGGCCGTCGAGCGGCGCCTGGTGCGGCGTGTGGCACGCGGTGCACTCGCCCTCCGCCACGGGCTTGTGCCTGGCCCGGCTCGCATCCAGCTGCAGCGTCACGTCCGAGTGGCACGCGGCGCACAGCGTTCCCGTCTGGTCCAGCGTCATGCCCCGCCGGTTGCTGGAATGAGAGTCATGGCAGGAGAGGCACTGGCCGTCCACGAAGGGTTCGTGCCGCGAGCCGCCCTCCAGAGGCTTCATGAAGGCCCCGTGACACGACGCGCAGAGAGCCGCGCCTGCGGTCCTGAGCAGTCCCGCCTGGTCCGACCCGTGCGGCCGGTGGCACGACGAGCACGCGCCCTCCCTGACCGGCGTGTGCGTGTACGGCTTGAGGAACTTCGACTCGGCGTCCGAGTGACAGGCATAGCAGACGCGGTCCATCCGGTCCTTCAAGATGCCGGCCACCTGCGAGCCGTGCGCGTCGTGGCACGCCGTGCACTCGCCGGCGGCCGCCGGCGGGTGCTGGGCCGGGAGCTTCTCGATCGCCGCGACGGTCGAGGCGTGGCACGTCAAGCACAGCGCGCCCGGCTCCGCCGTCAGCAGCTGCGCGTGCTCCGCCGAGTGCGCCCCATGGCACGACAGACACGCCCGGTCGCTGTCCACCGGGGCGTGCGCGAACGCGGGGCGGGCTGTGACGTCCGCATGGCAGGTGAAGCAGAGCGCGCTCCCATTCGCCTTGAGCAGCGACGCGCTCGCGGAAGCGTGCGGCGCGTGGCACAGCAGGCACTCGCCGTCCTTGAAGGGGACGTGCTGCACCGGCCCGGTCCCCTTCATGGCGGCGGCATCGTGGCACCCGGCGCACAGCGCGCCGCCCGTCGCGTTCACGCCGAAGGGCTGCGCGGCATCCGGCGCGGAATGGCACGTCTCGCACTGGACCTCGGCGACGGGCGCATGGACGCTGGTCTTCAGGAGCTTGGGCTGGGCAGAGCTGTGCGGGCTGTGGCAGGTGGAGCAGGAGGCCCGCTCGACCGGGTACCCTCCGTGGGCCTTGGCGAACGATGGCTCGGCCGCCTGGTGGCACCCGAGGCACAGGGTCCGCTCGTCGCGGACGAGGAGGCCCGGCTGGTCCGAGCCGTGCGCGGAATGACAGGCCGAGCACCCCTCGGCCTGCAGCACCGCGTGCACGCTCCGCTGCTCGTACGCCGCCCTGTCGTGGCACTGGTAGCAGACCCGGGTCGGCTCTGCCGACAGGAGGTGGGCGTGCCGCGATGCGTGCGGGTTGTGGCAGCCCACGCACGACCCGCTCTTCGCGGCCGCGTGAACGTGGGCCTTGTTCAGCCCGAGCGCGTCCTGGGAATGGCACGTGTAGCAGAGGTCGTTGCCGTCCTTCTTCATCACGCGCTTCGCGACCAGGCCGTGGCGGAGGTGGCACGTCTCGCAGCCGCCGTCTTTCACGCCGGCGTGGACGTGGGGCAGGCCCACGTACTTGGCCGCGAAATCCTTGTGGCAGCCCAGGCAGTCCCGCGAGCCGAGGCCCTGCTTCGTGCCAGGCGTTCCTCCGCCGAGCGTCCGCCTCGGGAGGTCCTGGCCGAAGGAGGCGACGAGCGCCGCGCCCGCGACGAGCAGGGCGCCGCACGCGAGCGCTGTGACCCGCCTTTCGCTTGTCGGCATCACCGCATCCTCTTCAGGTAGATCTCGACCTTCGAGTGCGCACGCAGCCTGGCGGCGTACTCCTCCACGCCCTTCGTGATCTTCTCGTCGTACAGCTTCCGCGCGATCTCCTCCCTGACGTCCGCGTACGGCCTGGGCTGCGAGTCGATGGCCTGCCGGACCGAGACGACGTAGTAGTGTCCCTCCGGGCTCGCGTACAGCCGCGACTCGCCGGTCTTGGCTCCCGCCAGGGCCTTCTGCAGGCCCGCGGGCATGCTGCTGATTGTCACGGGCCGCCCGTCGAAGCTCAGCAGCGCCGCAGCCCCCTTGTCCGCCTGGCCCGCGGCGTTCGCGGCGAGCCAGCCGAAGTCCGCGCCCTGCTGCAGCTTCCGCATCGCGTCCTCGGCCGCCGTCCGCCGCGCGAAGGCGATGCCGCGCAGCCTCAGCATGCCCGGGCTCGAATAGTCCTTGATGTGCCCGTCGTAGTAGCGCCTGACTTCTTCTTCCCGCATCTTGTTCTCGGGAGCGATGGCCCGCTGGACGAAGCGCTCGAAGACGAGGGTGTCCTGGTAGCCCCTGACCCGGTCGCGGTAGGCGTTCGTCTTGTCGATGCCGAGCCTGAGGGCCTCCATGTTCAGCAGCCTCCGGCCGATGGTCGCCTGCAGGGCTTCCTCCTTCCGCTCGTTCATCCGCCTGAACTGCGAGGCTCTGTCGCCCCCGTGGAAGAACTGCATCCGCAGGTAGTCGGTCAGGTCCGCGACGGTCACGGGCGCGGCGCCCTTGATCCGGGCGACGACGCGCGGATCCTTCAGCAGGGCGTCGAGGCCCGGCTTGGGCGCCTGGTAGTCGAGGCCCTTGAGCACCGCCTCGTTCACGGTCACGTACTTGCGCTTGAGGTCCTGCTCCCGGGCCGTCATGAACGCCACCTGCGCCCGGCTCAGCGCCTGCCGCTGCGCCTCTGCCCTCGCCTCCGGGCGCTCCGGGTACCTGATGTCGAGGACCGTCAGGATGACGAACCCGGCCTGGATCCGAACGACGGGACTGACCTCGCCGGGCTTCAGGGCCGCCACCGCCTGCGCGATGGCGGGCAGGTAGTCGCCCCTTGCGTGATACGAGCTGTCCCCGTCGGTCTTCGCGGCCTTCGCCGCGACGGCCCGCGAGGCGACGTCGGCGAACGAGGCGCCGTCGGCGATCTCCTTGCGCGCGCGCCTGGCGGCCGCCTCGTCCTGGAACAGCAGGGACGTGGTCTTCCACTCCCGGACCGCCTCCCTCACGAGCGAGTCGACGACGGCCGGGTCGGCCTTGACGTCCTTGACGAGCTGCTCCAGCAGGACTTCCCGCAGGATCTCGCGGGAGCCGACCTCGACCTGCTTCCGGATCTCCGGAAGCTCGGCGATCCCCATCGTCGCCGCTTCCTGGACGATGAGCCGAATGTTCACGAGACGCCCGAGGAGTTCGAGGTCCGCCGCCGTGCCAAGACCCTGCTGGAGGCGGGCCCGATCGGCCGAGGGCCCGAGTTCCCGAACGAGCTCGTCGAGGAAGATCAGGTCGCCGCCGACGGCCGCCGCGGCCGGCCTGCCGGCGCGGACGGGCAGGGGCTGAGCCGCGCCGCCGGCGTAGGCTGAAAGAAGGAGCAGTCCCGCCGCCGCTACCTGATACCGCATGCGCTCCTTCCGGGCGGAGACATCCGCCGACGCCGCCTACCGGTCACGTCCGGCTATCCTGTCGGCGACGAGCCTGACCATCCGGGTCGCCATGGCATGAGCGGTTCTCGACGTCCCGCGCTCGAACACGAGGACGCCGTCGGTCCCCTCGTTGTCGCTCGCCGAGCTCCACACGACCCTGCCGCTTCTCCTGTCGACCAGCATGGTTGAGAAGTCCACCCGCGTCCTGCCGTCGGGCCCCTCGTAGTCCTCGTAGCGGAACACCCGTCCTCCCAGCACGAGGTCAGCGCCGGTCGCGGCGGCAATCGCGTCGGCGTCGCTGAGGGAGATGCCGCCGTCCATGATAATCCGTGCGTCGAGGAGCTGCCGCCTGGTGACGCCGGGCTCGACGACGCGGAACTCCGGCCGCCCCGCCAGGTGCCTGGCGAACAGCAGTGCGAGGATCTGCCCTGCCTGCCGGCGCTCGCTCAGGTTGAAGAACGGCACGACGGCAATCGAGTAGATCCGGCCGGGCTCGAGCGTGATCTGCCGGTGAGACGTTTTCGGGCGGAACTTCGACGCCGCCTTCGGGGCCCCGGCGGCACGCCCTGTTTTCAGATAGGCCGTAAGCGACCCTGCGAGGCGATCGAGGGCCCGCGCCAGCAGCACCTGATAGTCGTTCACCAGGCCCAGCTCGAACAAGCCGGGCGCATCGTCTCCGGACAGGCCCACATCGTCGGCCCAGACTACCGTCGGCGCGTCCGACGTGGACGCGAGCCTGGCGAGCAGGGCGATCTTGGGCGGCTCGGCGGCGCTCGACCATTCCACCGACGCGAACACGGCGCCGTCGGCCCCGGTTTCCTCGCGCAGCCGCGCGGCCATGGCCGCGTCGATCCCCGCCGCGTACCGGATGCGGTGGCGGGCCATGAACGCCTCGAGCGCATCGTCCGAGACGACGCCGACCCCGGCGGACGTCAGGCCGCCCACGAGCGCTCGAGTCACCTCCGCCGCCGGCACGCTGCCGCTCGTCAGGTTCTCGACGGGAAACACGGCGACTTTCGCCATCGTGCCGGCAGACGGCGTCATCGCCCATGCCCCGAGCAGGAGCACGAGGGGAATCACCGCGGCGACGGGCGAGAGCCGGTGTCTGCAGCGCACCTGGGAGTCCTTTCTCCCCGCACGGCTAGGAGCCGGGCCGTCCACCACGCCGGACCATTCCATCGATGACGGCCTTGAATCGCGCGAGGGTCGCCTCCGCCGGGGGCAGGCCCTGGCTCCGCTCGCGGGCCGCCGCCGCTTCCTGATCGTAGGCCGCGCTGACGGCCGCGAGCACGTCCGCGGCGGTGCGCCCGGCGAGGCCGTCGCGATCGTAGTCGTCGATGTAGACCTGTCCGTACACCGCCCGGGCGCGGTTGTCCACGAACATGATCGAGGCGCGGGACCGGCTCACGGGCACCAGGACCGCGGACAGCCTGACGGTGGTGGCGAGCGCGTTCGCCGTCGTCAGCTGGAACTCGGCCTCTTGCAGCAGTCTGGGCTCCAGCGCCAGCGCCGCCTCGCGCTCGGCCCACAGCGCCCGTCCCGGCGCGAACCCCGGATGCTCGAGCGTCAGCCGGCGGAGTGCCTGCCCGACGCGCGGGTCGGACGCGCCGAAGGCGAGGTAGCGCGCGAGGGCCTCGTCTCCCATCCTGCCTGCGGCGGCCTGGCGCGCCGCTGCCTCCTCCTGCCGGCGCCGCCCCTCGGCATCGCCGGCGGGTTTCAGGTACGGCAGGATGCTCTCGCGATGGGCGGCGAGCGCCTCGACGTTGCCCCTCATCACCGAAGCCGCAGCCATCGAGAACGGCGCCGAGAACTCCAGGTAGAGCCGGTCGTCCGTGTTGAGGACACCGTTCCGCCCGAAGCGCGTCATACCCTCGGTGCCCATCAGGAAGTACGCCAGCAGGTCGGCGGCCGAGCCCATGTTGACGCGCCGCAGGTCCTCGGCGACGCCGGGCGCCGCGATCCGGCGGTCGAGGTCAGCTTCGTCCACCAGGAACGGCGAGCCCCGCCCCACGATCACCGCGTCGTAGTGGGTGACCCAGAGCATCGTGTGGGCGAAGTGCTGCCGGACGGTCTTGACGACCGACGCGAGATCCTCCGGCCTCAGTTCGTAAAGCGGAAGCCACTGGGCGATCACCCCGCCCGGGCGAAGGTGCCGCGCCGCCAGCGCGAAGTACTCGCTCGAATAAAGGTATCCGGCGCCCCTGAACCACGGATGGATCGGGTCCGCCGTGATGACATCGAACGTCCGGTTCGTGGTCGTCAGGAAGTTGCGGCCGTCGTTGACGACGACACTGACCTTCGGGTGGTCCAGGAGGTTGTGGTTGTAGGCGGAGAACGTCCTGGCGACGCCGCGCACCTGGCCCTCGATTTCCACGAGCGTCACCCGATCGACGCCGGGATGCACGGCGGTCGCCCCCGCCGTCATCCCGCTCCCCATCCCGACGACGAGGACGTCCGAGGGCCGCTCGCACAAGAGCATCGGCAGATGCCCGAGTGTGAACTGGACCTGCTGCGCCTGCAGGTGCGTCGAGGCCTCGATCCGGCCGTTGGTGACGAAGGCCTGTTCGCCGCCCTTGACCCGGATGACGCTGACGGTGGACTCGACGCCCTCCGAGTAGTAGAGCACGTCGGTGTTCTCGACGGCCTCGCGCACCATCTCGGGCGTGCGGAAGGCCTCGGGCTGGTTGCTCCTGTAGATCGCGAAGTACTTGCGGTCCCAGACCCTCGCCGCATCCGGGCTGGAGGCCAGGAACGCCAGCACGGCGGCGGTGCACGCCGCCGCGCCCGCCGGCAGCCACCGCGTGCGGCGGAGGCTGGCGAGCACGAGCAGCCCCAGGCCGGCGTTTGCGACGGTCAACAGCTGGAGGGACCGCTCGATGCCGACGAGCCGGATCAGGATCAGCCCGCTGACGGCGGCTCCGAGGATCGATCCGACCGTGTTGGACGCGAACACGTCGCCGACGCCTCGGCCGACCGCCCGCCGCTGGCGCGCCACGACGTCTCCCGCGAGCGGGAACGCGGCGCCCATGAAGAACGCGGGGACGACCATGTACAGGAACGCCAGGCCGAAGTTGGCCCACGTCCGCGCCTGGAAGGAGCCGGGCTCGGATCCGAAGACGAAGCCCTGCAGCCGAACGGCGGCGACGGGGATGTCGCGCAGGTACACCGTGACGAGCAGGGCGGTCACGCCGACGGCGATCTGGGTTGCGCCGAACCAGGCGGCCACGCGCCTGGCGGCCGGCACGGCCGCCCTGGAGGCCCGCGCGAAGACCCCGTAGGCCTCGCTGCCCAGCGCGATGCCCGTCAGGAACGCCACCAGTATGATCGTGAAGCCGTAGACGCTGGCGCCGACGGCGATGGTCAGCACCCGCGTCCAGAGCACCTCGTAGCCCAGGGCGCAGAAGCCGCTGACGCCAATGCCCCAGAGCACCAGCGTGAATGGCAGCCGCCCGAGTGGCGGCTCGGGTGCGGCCGGCCCGTCCCCGCCGGGGCTGGGCGGCACCGGGGATCCGGCCAGCCTGCCCGACAGCGCGAGGCTGATGACGCCGATGAGCGCACTGGCCGCCACGGCGACGTAGAGCGTTGTGCTGACCGCCCAGAGGCGCAGGAAGACGAAACCCGCCAGGAACGCTCCGAGCACGGATCCGAGGGTATTGAAGCCGTACAGAAACGAGAGGTACCCGCGCAGGTCCTGCGGCTGCCTGGCGACGAACCGCGAGAGGACCGGCAGCGTCCCGCCCATCAGCGTCGTCGGCACGATCAGCGCGCCGGCGGCGAAGGGGATCCGGAGCAGCGTGAGGTAGAGCGGCGCGTCGTCGCGCCCCTGGGCCAGCGCGGCGTAGACCGAGGGGTAGGCCCTCATCAGCCCGGCGGCCGCAAGGGCGGATGCCGCGATGCCGAGTTCCAGGAAGCCGTAGAGGCGCAGCGGCCTCTCCACGCCGTCCACCCGCCGGCCGACGAGGAACCCGCCGGCCGCCAGCCCCGCCATGAAGATCGACAGGACTGCCGTCACGGCCAGGTGCGACCCGCCGAACACCAAGGTGAGGGAGCGGACCCAGACCACCTGGTACACGAGGGCGGCCGCCCCGGACAGGAAGAACAGCAGGTAGACGAGGCCGACGACGGCGCGAGGCATCGCGGCGGATCACCGGCCCTTTTGCGGCGGGCCGAGCAGCTTGTCGAAGAGCGCGTCGATCGCCTCCTCGGTGACCCGGTTCAACGGCTGGCCGCCCCCTCCAATCAGGCGGTCCCAGAAGCTGATGCCGCCCTTGGTGGACGAGGCGCTCCACACGATCTTCCCCGTCCCGGTCTCGACGAGCTGGATGCTCATCGAGATGACGTTCGAGGAGGTGGTCCCCGACCGCACCTCGCCGTACTCGCGGACGACCCCCGTGATGACCGCCTGCGCCTCGAGCAGCGCGCCGAGCTTGACGACGTCGTCGGGGGTCGGGGTGGTCGGGTTCTGGATCTCCAGCTTCGCCAGGCCTCGCGCCACCTCGCCCACCGGGAGCACGTACACCGCGCCGGTGGCCAGGAGGCGGTTGACGAAGACGTCGCGGACCCGCTCGGCCACGACTTGGTCCCTGGCGAGGTTGGCGAACGGCGCGACGGCGATCGTGCGGATGCTGCCGAAGTCCATTCTCGGGTCCCGGTAGACATCGGTGACCTGTGCCGCGCCGATCGACGCTGAGGCCACGATCCCCAGCAGGACGAAAGCCACAAGACCAGGCGCTCTTCTCATGCCGTCGCCTCACAATCCATCAGAAAAACGTCCTCACCGTCACACTGCACATCCTCGATTCGGTCGTCTGCACGACGAACTCGCTCCGCGTCCGCTGGTAGGAGACGTCGATGTACGACCGCCGCGAGACGTTCCATCGCACGGCGCCCAGGGTGCTGCGCTCCCTGCCGAACTCCAGGGCCCTCAGGGCGTCGTTCGAGGCGAAGATGATCTGCAGCTTGCCGTCAGGGAACGGCGCCCAGTTCGCGCCGATGTCCAGCGTCGTCCTCGTCCGCTGGCCGCTGACGGCGATGACTTCCCCGCCCAGGACGACGTGGAGCGTCCGGACGGGATCGACGACAACGGCGCCGTAGGACCGGCGGATGCGGGCCCGAGGCGCGCCGGCAAACGTCCCGGATCGCCGCGTGGTCGTGGCGTCGTAGCTGAACGTCAGGCTCACGTGCTGCCGCGGCGCCACGGTTCCGCTCAGGTTCAGGAGCCGGTCGCGCGCGGTCTCGCCCGTTTCCCATTCGGTGGCATTCCAGCCGAAGCCGAACAGGATGTCAACGCCGCGGTAGGGCTGCGCCGCGTTCTGGATGAACACCGCGCGCCGGGTGTTCGGGAGCCCGGCGATCTCCTCGTCCAGGCCGGTGTACAGCAGCGAGCTCCGCAGCGTCGGGAACGGCTCGGCCGTGATCGTCGCGTTGCTCACCGTGGCGGTCCGCCGGCCCCGCGGCTCTCGCCCCTGCTCGCGGGCCACGCGCCCGTAGGCGGAGAGGGCGCGGCTGAAGGCGTGGTGCAGCGACAGCCCGTTCGACAGCGTGTCGGTGCGCTGGCCGAACGCGTCCGGTCCGTGGTAGAGGAAGAAGCCCTCGTAGAAGAGCTGCGGGGCGTCGAGGATCCGCATCCGGACGTCGGTGTTCACGAGGTGCGTCGTGTTCGTGAGCCTGCTGCGCACCTCCCCGGCCCGCCGCTTGACGAAGGGCTGGATC
>JAKQTR010000013.1 GCA_029562975.1 Acidobacteriota bacterium
CGGCATGTGGCCGCGACGCGCTGGGGATCGCGGCGCTACCTCGCCGCGGAGTTGCTGTTTACCGACGAGGCCCGGGCCCAGATCGCCTAGCACCCAGACGGGGGGCACCACTGAAAGTGCGAAAGATCGTTGACACTACCAATGGGCCCTCCGACAATCCCGGTACGATTCAGTTCACTCCTTCGTACGCGGCTCTGTTCCAGGCTCTCGCAGCACGAAGCAACCCGCATCAGATGCAAGAGCCGACGTCGATCCTTATTTCTGGTCTAGTCAAGACCCAAGCGATGCCTTTTGAGGTACAGCCCCTTGCGCGACAAACCGAGTCGTCTTGCCGCAAGCTCCATTCGGCCTCTTTCTGCCTGAAGCGCTAGACCTAGAGCCGCTCGTTCTACCTCTCTCGTGACTTCTGCCAAGGGTCTATCAATCCGGAGAGTAAGAGTATGGCCCCTCCCACTGATGCTATCTCCGTTCGTCTGCCTGCCGCTGCGGGCCTCTGGCTTGAGATCGTCGACTCGGACAACGTAGCCAGAGTGATGAAGTGCGCAGAGCCGGCGTATCTCATGTGACAGTTCGCGGACGTTCCCCGGCCATGCATAGAGCACCAGATGTTCAACAGCTTCTTCCGAGAGCCGTATCTCCTGCTTCTCGAATTCCCTGCTATGTTTCGACAAAAACCTCTCTACAAATGGCCGAATCTCCTCTCGACGCTCTCGAAGGGGAGGCACATGAAATCGAACGACGTTCAAGCGATAGAAGAGATCCTCGCGGAAGCGACCTAGGCTGACCAGCTTCTCAAGGTCAGCATTTGTGGCCGCGATGACTCGAACCTGAACCTTGGCTGGATGAGCTTCTCCGAGTGGCTGGATCTCCCCACAATCTAGAAAGCGAAGGAGTTTTGGTTGGGTCTCTAGAGGGAGTTCGCCAATTTCGTCCAGAAACAGAGTGCCGCCCTCTGCCGCCCTAATCACCCCCCGAAAAGGCTGAGCTGCGCCGGTGAACGCTCCTCGACGATACCCAAACAGCTGGCTCTCCAGCATGTCCTTGGGAATCGTGGAGCAGTTGAAAGGCACGTACGGAGTCGACGCCATTCCCGACGATTGATGAATAGCATTCGCAATGACCTCTTTCCCAGTGCCGCTCTCTCCTGTCAATAGAATCGTGACATTGAGCGGCGCCACGCGCTTCGCCGATGCTAACAGAGCCTTCATAGTGGGTGAGCGGAACAGGCCCAGCTCTTCCTCGGGCCCGCCTACCAACGTCGAATCGCCACTAACCTGTTCTTGGTACTGATCTGTCCGATCAGTCTCCGAGAGCGCAGACAGCAGACGGCTCATTTCCGCGCAGCGGAGAACTGAAGCACCGAGGCCAGAGGGTCTTAGAATCAACGTAAACGAAGACCCTCCCTTATCGCCAAGTCGGATCGGAGGCAGCACGTTGGCCTGCCGGTCTCCAGAGGCCTCCTTGCATCGTGAGTCTGAATACGAGACGACAGCGACATCAATACCGTCAGAGCTGAGGCAGTGCACCGCACCTGACGCGATCCAGCCGCAGCCTGACATGAGCCTCAGCGCCTCTTCGCCAAGCAGGCGTGGATCTGACCTACAATCGGGCAAGATCGCCAAGAAGGCTGCGAAGTTCTCTCCAGTGTCATGGCTCGGTGGCACCACAGAGGTCACGGCGTCTAGGTGGCACACGAGTTCCTGCGGCCGCCACAACGTTGTGGATCTTGGAGTTGTGAGCGGCTCTCCCGGAATCAGGCTACGCTTCGCGAGGTAACCGATGAACTGGTCGACGATTTCAACCAGCGCACTCGCTTCGCCAGCTGCTCCTAGGACACGCAGTGCGCGAGCACAATATGAGAGCGGGAGCTGCCATTCCCGAGTTCTCTCTAGCAACGACGCACCTACCGCCTCTGCAAGTCCTCTAGTTGGGAGCGGAAGTGGGAAGGACTGGCCTAGGAGGTTGATGATGGCCTCCTGGGCTTCCACGATTGAGCCCAGTTCAACGGTGGCTAGCGTCTCCAACACCAGAACTTGGCCAGCGACAAATGAGTTCTCCTCCGACAGTCCCTCTCTCTTCGCTCTTCGAATAGCCTCGAGCGATTCCTGCCAACGTCCCTCTCGCTGCAGTAGACGTGCCTCTGTTCGCAGGTTCCAAGTTCTGCTCCACGACGACCTGGGTTGCTCCATGCGCTTGATGAGAAGGCGAGCGCGTTCTAGCGATTCCCGGCATCCCGCGATCTGGCGACAAGCCAATTGGGTTTCCGCGAGCGTCTCAAGAAGCAGTGCATGGACTATTTCTCCAGGGCCAACCGAGACAAGACCCGAGTCAATACAGAACCTAGCCCGAGCCGGCTGGCCGGCCGCGAGATAAGCCGCCGCCATGTCATTCAGTGCGATGACTTTCGTGGACTGATGCCCCGATACCGTGGAGGACGCGAGCGCTCGTCTGGCGTGTTGGAGTGCCGAATGATAATCACCTTCGAGGTAGCACAGACAGAACGTCTGCAGTTCAAGGAGGCCGAGCAGCCACGCGTTGGGGAAGCTCCGAAGCAGCGATTCCGCCAAGGCGCTGTGTTGTCGGGACGCATCTAGCCGCCCTCGCTTCGCCTCACGTTCCGCACAGAAGATGTGATAGGCGATGGTGACTGCCGGCACCGCCGCTCGTTCGACGTCCCTAGAGAGGCGCGCAAGTAGCTTCTCAAGACCGTCCTTGTCACCCAAGTCAATAGCAGTGCTCAGCAACCGCAGCTGAGCCCAGCACAGCAGTTCCGTCGATTCCGCACGCTCGGCGTGCTGTTGAGCTAAACGGAATGCCGAAGTTGCTCCGACCAGTCGGCCGTGACGCTTCTGGTAGAGACCATCGATCAGGAAGTAACACGCTAGATCATAGTCCGCTAGGTCATAAGAGCGGCGTACCCGAGCGAGTACCTTCCGGGATTGTGACGAGCGACCTGTACGTTCTAGGAGGTCCGCAACAAGGAGAGCCGTGCGGAGGTCTGTGCAAGCGTTCAACTCCAGCCGACTCCAGCCAAGGTGCACCAGTGCGTCCTCGAAACGACCTTCTCTCACGCAGGTTCGAACATCGCTGGAGAGAGTCGACATCGTCGCCTCCTCTGCTGCGCTACAAGTGACGCACCCTGCGAACGTGTTGTCTCGGCCGCACCACATGCATCAGCTGTCTCCGCCGGCGTTGCAGACCGCTGCGGGCGCACGGGAGTCCCAGCCTAATAAGTCAGCCGAACCCAGCCCGCCTATGATAACGCGGCCGACAGCGGCGCACCTCGCGAAACGCCTGCAGGGATGTTGGCGGCGGTGGCCTTGATCCGATTGCGTGGCCGGGCTGGCTTCGCTTGCGGACGCGCAGCCACCTGTGGCTCGAACGCGGCCGGACTGCTCTGGCCGAGTGTCGGATGACGATGCTGCCGGTTGGAGAGCCTCTCGAGATCGTCGAACGACTCTCCTTGGGCGCTCCTGTACGCGTCGGAGCGTTCGCTGATCGCGCTCTTGATGATCGAGAAGAATTGCTCCATCACCGCGTGGTCGAAGCCATTCTCCGCCGGCGCATACCGCAGGTGACGCCGATAGCTTCGAGGACGGCCCGGCCGGCCCCGCTGCGCTGAGACGGCCCTGGTCGGAGGGACGCCGCCAGCCGACGCCAGGAGACCGCCGCGTCAACGCCATCTGGAGCGCGTTGAGGTCCGGAGACTGGTCGCTGACGGCCCTGCCGGCCCAGCCGGCCACGCCGGGCAAGAACAGGCCGAGGATGGCCGCCAGATAGCGCTGTCCGCTGCCCCCGATGACGCACGCCGTCGTATCACCCCCTCCTCGGGGATGTGGCGCATCGGCGGCGAATTCCTGCTTCAGCCCATTCACGGCCACAGGCCGGCCGTGGCCGCTCAGCGTGGTCCCGTTGCACCGCGTCCGCCGGCGGGCTCCAGGGCCTTCTGCCCGCATCAGGCGCGCCACGCGCCGCCGGCCCAGCGCCACGCCACGCTCGAGGAGGCCCCGGTCGATGCGATGTCCGTGCCGCTGGCTGCTCCAGGCGCACGAGGCGCGCGCCTGCACCCGTGAGCGGTCGTCCGTGTGTCGATGCAACAAGGCCGGGCGCTGGGGCCAGGCGCGGCACCCGCGCCGCGCGCCCCTGGGGCCCCGCCACCGGCGCCTGACCGCATGCGGGCCCTGCTGCCCCGCGATGAACGGGACGCTCACCGGTTGCGCGCGGCGAAAGAACCCGGCGCTCGCTGCAGGATGCCGCGTTCCTCCTGCCACACCCGGTTGGCCTTCCGCAGCGGCGCCAATTCCTCCCGCCCGGCCGGCCTCAGCCCCGGGCCGGCCGCGCGTCCGAGTCGCCCTCGCCCGATGCGCCTGCCCGCGGAGCGCGGCCTCGGCGAGGCCCAGGCCGCGGGCGACGGCCGGGTCCGTCGCGCTCCCGCCCGGCACCAGGCGGACCGCCCGCGCGTTGACGCCATCCTCGCAGTGCCGGCGCGCCCGCCGGGGCCCCCGGCGGGCGCGTCCGCCATCGTGACATCGTGTCCGCCTTCCTGAGAGCGCCCGCGAGACGGGATCGCGTTCGAGCCCGGCACCCCGCGCCGGGAAACCGGGCCCCGCGCCCCCGGCGCCTAGCCCCCAGCCCCGGACCCTAGTACAATAGGGCGTTTGCTTCCTCGTGCTTCCCCCGCGAAAGAGGGCTGCCACTCATGAAGGTCTACGACGCGTCGAGCATCCGCAACATCGCCATCGTCGGCCACACGGGCTCCGGGAAAACCCAGCTGACCTCCGCCATCCTCTTCGACACCGGCATGGTCAACCGCCTCGGCAAGGTGGACGAGGGCAACACCGTCACCGACTTCGACGAGGAGGAGATCGCCCGCCAGCACACCCTGTCCTCCGCCGTCGCCTTCGCCGAGTGGAACAAGACCAAGATCAACCTCGTCGACACCCCCGGCTCCGCCAACTTCTTCAGCGACGCCCGCGCCGCCCTCCGCGTCGCCGACGCGGTCCTGGTGGCCGTCGACGCGGTCTCGGGCCCGGAGGTCCAGACCGAGAAGATGTGGGAGGAAGCCGAGGCCCAGGAGCTCCCCCGCCTGGTCGTCCTCACCCGCTGCGACCGCGAGCGCGCCAGCCTCGAACGCTGCCTCGACGCCCTCCACGCCGACCTGGGCCGCGCCATCGTCCCCATCCAGCTCCCCATCGGCGACGAAAAGGCGTTCACCGGCGTCGTGGACCTGGTCGGCCTGAAGGCCTACACCTACCCCCAGGACGGCAGCGGCCGGGTGACCGAGGGCGCCGTCCCCCCCGCCATGGCCGAGAAGGTCGCCGCGGCGCGCGAGGCGCTCGTGGAAATGGTCGCCGAGGCCGACGACAGCCTCATGGAGAGGTTCTTCGAGGCCGGCACCCTCACCCAGGACGAGCTCGTCCAGGGCCTGCGCACGGCCGTCGCGGGCCGCCGCATCTTCCCCCTGGTCTGCACCTCCGCCACGCTGAACATCGCCGTCCACCCGCTCCTCGACGCCGCCATCGCCTACCTGCCGGCGGCCTCCGAGCGGACGGTCAAGGCCCTCGACAAGACCGGCGCCGAGACGTCCTTCCGCGTGTCCGAGGACGGCCCGACGGCGCTCTTCGTGTGGAAGACCATCGCCGACCCCTTCGCCGGCCGCATCAGCCTGTTCCGCGTCATGCGCGGCTCGGTCAAGGCCGACTCGACGATCCCGAACGCCACCCGCGACTCGTCCGAGCGCCTCGGCCACCTCCTGCTGCTGCAGGGCAAGACGCAGACGGACGTCGCCGAGATCAAGGCCGGCGACCTGGGCGCCGTCGCCAAGCTCAAGGACACCCAGACGGGCCACACCCTCGGCGACCGGGACGGCGTGCGCTTCCCGCCCCTCACCTTCGCCGAGCCGGTGCTCTCGTACGCCATGGAGCCGAAGGCGCGGGGCGACGAGGAGAAGATCAGCACGGCGCTCCAGCGCATCATCGAGGAGGACCCGACGATCCGCTACAGCCGCGACCCGCAGACGCACGAGCTGCTGCTCGCCGGCCAGGGCCAGATGCACATCGAGGTGACGGTCGCCAGGATGAAGCGCCGCTTCGGCGTCGAGGTCAACCTCAAGCTCCCGCGCATCCCCTACCTCGAGACGATCACCGCCTCGACCGAGGCGAACGGCCGCCACAAGAAGCAGACGGGCGGCCACGGCCAGTTCGGCGACTGCACGATCCGCATGGAGCCGCTGCCGCGCGGCGGCGACTTCGAGTTCGTGGACGAGATCTTCGGCGGCGCCATCCCGCAGCAGTTCCGGCCGGCGGTCGAGAAGGGCATCCAGGAGGCCCGCGCGAAAGGCTACCTGGCCGGCTACCCGGTGGTGGACTTCCGCGTCACCCTCCTCGACGGCAAGTTCCACAGCGTCGACTCGAACGAGCTGTCGTTCAAGATGGCCGGGCGCATCGCCTTCAAGGACGCCATGACGCGCTGCCGGCCGACGATCCTCGAGCCCATCATGAACGTCGAGGTGTTCGTCCCGAGCGACTACGCCGGCGACATCATGGGCGACGTCAACAGCCGCCGGGGCCGCGTGGCGGGCATGGAGCAGCACGGAAGCCTCACGGTGGTCAAGGCCCAGGTCCCGATGTCGGAGATGCTCACCTACGAGCAGTCGCTGACGGCCTCCACCGGGGCGCGCGGCGCCTACAAGATGGCGTTCTCCCACTACGAGGAGGTCCCCTCGCACCTGCAGGCCAAGATCATCGCGGCCTCGAAGGCGGCCAGGGGCGAAGAGGAAGAGGACGAGGGCTAGGCGCGGGCGGCGCGCGCGGCCCGGCCCCTACCGCAGCAGGGCCAGGGCGATCGTGCGCGCGCTCAGCAGGATGATCAGGGCGCCGACGGCCGTCCCCAGGACGCGCGTCGGCATCCGCCGCGTCGCGCGGGCCGCAAACGGCGCCGCCAGCGCCGCGCCGGCCGCCAGCGGCGCCACCACCGACCAGTCGATGGCCGGCAGGGCCGCCAGGAACACGCTCGAGATCGTGAGCGTGACGAAGAACTCCACCGCGTTGACCGTGCCGACGGCCTTGGCGGGCTCGACGCGGCTCATGAGCAGCGACGGCGTCGCAATCGGCCCCCACCCCCCGCCCCCCAGCGCGTCGATGAAGGCGGCCGGGAACCCGATGAGGGCCAGCCGCCGCCGGCTGGGCACGGCGTGCCGAAGCTGGCGCCGGCGGGCGAAGCGCACGACGATCATCACGCCGAGCACGAGCAGGATGCCGGCCACGACGACCCGGATCAGCGGGGCGTCCTGGAAGCGCACGGCCGCAAGGGTGCCGGCGACCGCCCCGGCCACGCCCGACACGAGGAGCGGCCAGAAGAGGCGCCGCTCGACGTTCCCGACCCGGAAGTGGCTGACGCCCGAGACGAGCGACGTCGCCAGCTCGGCCATGTGCACCGAGGCCGACGCGAGCGCGGAGCCGACGCCGAGGCTGAGCAGGAGCGAGGTGGACGTGACCCCGAAGCCCATGCCGAGGCTGCCGTCGACGGCCTGGGCGACGGCCCCGAAGAGCGCGAGGAGCAGGAGACGGTTCATCGGCGGCGCACCCTCGGGCGCCCGGGAGGCGGCGGCGGGCCCGGGGAAGCAAACGGCCCTGGCAGCGCGGCTGCCAGGGCCGTCGTGAACGCCGGACGCCGCACCCGGCGGGGGCCCCGCGCCGGCGGCCTACCCGCCCTTGCCGCTGCGGCCCGAGTGGCGGGCCCTCGCCGCGGACTTCACCACGGCCTTGGTCTGCTCGTGCGCCGGGGCGCCGCCCTCGGCATCGTCGGCCTTCCGCCCGCGCACGCGCTCGGCCGCGCGGCGGAGCCGGCCGCCGAGGCCCTTGCCCTCGTCCGCCCCCTTGGCGGCCCTGGCGGCCTCGGCCTTCTTCGGGTCGAACTCGCTGCCGAGGAGCTCCACGCGGGCCACCTCGGCCGCGTCGCCCCGCCGGACGCCGGCCTTGATGATGCGGACGTAGCCGCCCGGGCGCCCGGCGAAGCGCGGCGCCAGCGTGTCGAACAGCTTCTTCAGGACGGCGGCGTCGGCGATGTCGGCGCCAACGAGGCGCCGGGCGTGCAGGGCCTGCGCGCCGCCGGCGGCCTGCCCGCGCCTGGCCACGGTGATGAGCCGCTCGGCAAAGGGGCGCAGCTCCTTCGCCTTCGGCACGGTGGTCTCGACGTGCTCGTGGCGGAAGAGCGCGATCGCCAGGTTCCGCAGCAACGACAGGCGGTGTTCGCTGACCCGGCCCAGCTTGCGGTGGGCAACTCGATGGCGCATGTTCTCTGATCCTCGTCGGAATTCAGAACCCGGAACCCGGAATCCCCTACTCCAGCTTCATCCCCAGGGCCAGGCCCATGCCCTGGAGGATCTCCTTGATCTCGTTGAGGGACTTCCGGCCGAAGTTCTTCGTCTTGAGCATCTCGCCCTCGGTCCTCTGCACCAGCTCGCGGATCGTGCGGATGTTCGCGTTCTTGAGGCAGTTGTACGACCGCACGGAGAGCTCGAGTTCCTCGACGCTCTTGTCCAGGTGCTCGTTGCCCGCGGCCGGCCCGGCCTGCCCCGCCGATCCGTCCTCGGCCTGCTCGGCGGCCTCGTCGAGGCTCATGAAGATGCCCAGGTGGAGCCGGAGCAGCGTCGCCGACAGCGACACGGCGTCGCGGGGCGTGACGGCGCCGTTGGTCCAGATGTCCAGCGTGAGCTTCTCGTAGTCGGTCGTCTGGCCGAGGCGCGCGGCCTCGACGAGGTAGTTGACCTTCTTGACGGGCGAGTGGACCGAATCGATGGGGATCCAGCCGATGCCGAGGTCCTCGTCGAAGTTGCGATCGGCGGTGACGTAGCCGCGGCCGCGCTTGACGCGCATCTCCATGTGGAGCCTGCCGCCCTCGGCCACGGTCGCGACGTGGGCGTCGGGCTCGAGGATCTCGATGTCGCCGTCGATCTCGAGGTCCCTGGCCTTGACGTCGCCCGGGGCGTCGGCCCGCAGGTACACCGTCTTGGTGTGGTCGGTGTGGAGCTTGAGGGGGACCTGCTTCAGGTTGAGGATGATGTCGGTCGCGTCCTCGACCACGCCGGGGATCGGCGAGAACTCGTGCAGCACGCCGTCGATCTTCACCGCGGTGAAGGCCGCGCCCTCGATGGAGGACAGCAGCGCGCGCCGCATGGCGTTGCCGACGGTGGTGCCGAACCCCCGCTCGAAGGGCTGGGCGAAGAACCGGCCGAACCGCTCGTTCAGGGTGTCACGCTCGAACTCCAGGCGGTTTGGCCGCTGGAAACCCTTCCATAGCATCGTAGGCGATCCTTTCATGCGTCCGACGTCCACGCGTCCGGGCGGGGCCCTCCCGCGGGGCCGGCCCCGCCCCGCCCCCTGGGGCTACTTCGAGTACAGCTCGACGATCAGCTGCTCCTGCACGGGCAGGTTGATCTGGGCGCGGCTGGGCAGCGAGAGGACGCGGCCGCTCATCTGGTCCTCCTGCAGGCCGAGCCACTCGGGGATCCCGCGGCCCTTGACCTCCTCCATCGCGTGCAGCACGGACGGGGCCTTGCGGCTCCGCTCGCGCACCGAGACGAGGTCGCCCTCGCCGACGGCGAAGGAGGGGATGTCCACCGTCTTCCCGTTCACGGCGAAGTGGCCGTGGCGCACGAGCTGGCGCGCCTGGGGGCGCGACGTCGCGAAGCCGAGGCGGTAGACGACGTTGTCGAGGCGGCACTCCAGCTTGCGGAGGAGGAGCTCGCCGGTGATCCCGCGCTCGCGCGCCGCCGCCTCGAAGTAGCGGCGGAACTGGTTCTCGAGCACGCCGTAGATGCGCTTGACGCGCTGCTTCTCGCGGAGCTGGAGGCCGTAGCCGGCCAGCTTCGCCTTGCGCGCCTTGCCGTGCTGCCCGGGCACCACGTTGCGCTTCTCGATGGCGCACTTCTCGGCGTAGCAGCGCTCGCCCTTGAGGAACAGCTTCATGCCCTCGCGCCGGCACAGGCGGCAAACAGGTCCGATGTATCTAGCCATGCGTGTCTTCCGTGTGTCCTACCGGGTCCGTCGTTGAGCTACACGCGCCGGCGCTTCGTGGGCCGGCACCCGTTGTGGGGGATCGGCGTGGTGTCGCGGATCGACTTCACCTCGATGCCCACCGTCCCGAGGGCGCGGACGGCCGACTCGCGGCCCGCCCCCGGCCCCTTCACGCGCACGTCGCAGGCGCGCATGCCCATGCCGCGCGCCACGTTGGCGGCGGCGAGGGCCGCCTGGGTCGCCGCGTACGGCGTCCCCTTGCGCGACCCCTTGAAGCCGACCGCGCCGGCGCTCGACCAGGCGATCACGTTGCCCTCGGCGTCCGCGATGGTGATGATCGTGTTGTTGAACGAGGCCTGCACGGTCACCAGCCCGTGGTGCACCACGCGCTTCTCGCCCCGCTTCTTGAACGTCTTCCTGGGCTTTCCCGCCTCGGGCTGCGCGCCGCCTTCGGGTTCCGTCTTCGCCATGGGTCTACACCGCCTTCTTCTTCGCCGCGACCGCGCCCTTGCGCGGCCCCTTCCGGGTGCGGGCGTTGGTCCGCGTCCGCTGTCCCCGCACCGGCAGGCTCCGGCGGTGCCGCAGCCCCCGGTAGCAGCCGATGTCCATCAGCCGCTTGATGTTCATGGACGTCTCCTTGCGGAGATCGCCCTCGACGCGCCCCTGCTCCTCGATGACGCGGCTGATCCTGCGCACCTCGTCCTCGGAGAGGTCCTTCACCCGGACGTCCGGGTCGACCCCGGCCTCCTTCACGATGCCGGCCGCCCGCGCGTGGCCGATCCCGAAGATGTAGGTCAGCCCGACTTCGACCCGCTTGGTCCGCGGCAGGTCCACACCCGCGATACGTGCCATGACGCTACCCCTGCCTCTGCTTGTGCTTCTGGTTCGTGCAGATCACCCGCACCACCCCGCGGCGGCGGACGATCTTGCACTTGTCGCAAATCCGCTTGATCGACGTTCTGACCTTCATGTCCCTGGCCCTTCGCTTCCGGGGGCGGCCGCGCGCCCCGCGCCGCCCGCGCCGCCGCCGCGCCTCACTTGTAGCGGTACGTGATGCGCCCGCGGCTGAGGTCGTACGGCGACAGCTCGATCAGCACCTTGTCGCCCGTCAGGATCCGGATGAAGTTCTTGCGCATCTTCCCCGACACGTGCGCAAGCACCGGATGCTTGTTCTCGAGCTCGACGCGGAACATCGCGTTCGGCAGCGACTCGAGCACGATCCCCGTGACTTCGATTGTGTCGTCCTTCGGCACCGGCTTTCCCACCCTCCGACTTGCGGCCTACGCCCGACGCCGCCCGCTCGGCGCCGTCAGGATGAGCGGCCCGTCCCCCGTGATGCCCACCGTGTGCTCGAAGTGGGCGGCCAGGCTCCCGTCCCTCGTCACCGCCGTCCACCCGTCCTTGAGCACCTTCACCGCGCCGCGCCCCATGGCGACCATCGGCTCGATGGCCAGCGTCATGCCCTCGACCAGCCTGGGCCCCCGCCCGGCCGGCCCGACATTGGGCACCTGCGGGTCCTCGTGCAGCGATCGGCCGACGCCGTGGCCGACGAAGTCCCGCACCACCGCGAACCCGTGCGCCTCGACGTGGCGCTGCACCGCGTGCCCGATGTCCGACACGCGGTTGCCGGCCCGCGCCTGCTCGATCCCCAGGTACAGGGCCTCTTCCGTCACCCGCAGGAGGGCCGCCGCCTCGTCCGCGATCGGCCCGACCGGAACGGTGATGGCGGCGTCGCCGTAGAACCCGTCGAGGACCACGCCCAGATCGATCGAGACCACGTCGCCGGGCCCGAGGGCCCTGGAGCCGGGGATCCCGTGGATCACCTCCTCGTTCACCGACGTGCACAGCGTCGCGGGGAAGCCGCGGTAGCCCTTGAACGCCGGCGTGCCGCCCGCCTCCCGGACCATCGCCTCGGCGAAGGCGTCGAGCTCGGCGGTCGTGACGCCCTCGCGGACCTGGTCCCTGAGGGCGGCCAGCACGTCCGCCACGAGGACGTTCGCCGGGCGCATGCGCGCCAGCTCGGCCGGGGACTTGCACACGATCACCGGACCGCCCCCGCCGCGCCCGCCTCCCGGCCCGCCGCCGCGCCGCCGCCTCCGCCGCTTCCCACCGCCGCGCCGCCCCGCCTAGCCCCGCCGCCCGCGGACGCGCGTCTTCTTCATGAAGCCGTCGTAGTGCCGCATGATCAGCTGCGACTCGACCTGCTGGACGGTGTCCATGGCCACGCCGACGACGATGAGCAGCGACGTGCCGCCGAAGTAGAACTGGACGTTCAGGCCCTCGGTCACGAACCGCGGCAGGATCGCGTCCAGGCGCTCGCCGATGAACGGGATGGGCGCCACCTTGAAGCCGACCAGGAGGAACTCCGGGAGGATCGCCACCAGCGCGAGGTAGATGGCCCCCACCAGCGTGATGCGGGTCAGGATGGTGTCGATGTACTCCGCCGTTCGCTTGCCGGGCCGGATCCCGGGGATGAACCCCCCGTACTTCCGCATGTTCTCCGCGACATCGTCCGGGTTGAAGATGATCGCCGTGTAGAAGTACGCGAAGAAGATGATGCCGACGATGTAGAACAGGTTGTAGAGCGGCATGCCGTAGGCCAGCTGCCGCGTGATCGCCTCGCCCCAGCCGCCCGCCTTGAACATCCCCGCGATGGTCGCCGGAAACGCCAGGATGGACGAGGCGAAGATGACGGGGATGACGCCGCCGGTGTTCACCTTGAGGGGGATGTGGGTGCTCGACCCGCCGTACATCCGCCGCCCCACCACGCGCTTGGCGTACTGCACGGTGACGCGCCGGTTCCCGCGCTCCATGAAGATGATGGCCGCGATGACGACGACGACCATCACGAGGAGGAAGGCGATCCGGAAGAGGCCGATCTGGCCCGTGCTCATCTGGCTCAGGGTGGCGATGACCGCCCGCGGCAGCTGCGCCACGATCCCGGCGAAGATGATGAGCGACATGCCGTTGCCGATGCCGCGCTCGGTGATCTGCTCGCCGAGCCACATGATGAACGTCGTGCCGGCGGTCAGCGTGAGCACCGTCATCAGGCGGAAGCCCCAGCCCGGCGCGTACACCAGCGGGAGGCCGCCGGCGATCTGCGTCTGGTTCTCCAGGTAGACGGCGATGCCCAGCGACTGGATGACGCTGATGAGGATCGTGCCGTAGCGCGTGTACTGCGTGATCTTCCGGCGCCCCAGCTCGCCTTCCTTCGACAGCCGCTCGAGGTACGGCCACACCACGGTCAGCAGCTGCAGGATGATCGACGAGGTGATGTACGGCATCACGCCGAGGGCGAAGATCGTCACCTTCGACAGGCTGCCCCCGGAGAACATGTCGTACATGCCGAACATCGTGTTCCGGGTCTGCTCGGCGAGGAGGGCCAGGGCCTGGGTGTTCACCCCCGGGGTCGGGAGGTGGTTGCCGATCCGGTAGACCCCGAGCAGCGCGAGCGTGAACAGCACCCGCTTGCGCAGGTCCGGCACGGCGAAGATGTTCTTGATGCTCTCGAACATACCGATTCCCGCCGCCCGCTACGCCAGCGTCTCGGCCGATCCGCCGGCCGCCGCGATGGCCTGGGCGGCCTTGGCGCTGAACTTGTGGGCCTTCACCGTGAGCGCCACCGCCAGGCTGCCGCGCGCCAGCACCTTCACCGGCCGCGACGCCGCGGCCAGGCGCGCCCGGCGAAGCGCCTCGGGCGTCACGACGGACCCCGCGGCGAAATGCGCCGACAGCTCGTCCAGGTTCACGACGGCGTACTCGACCCGGAACGGGTTCCTGAACCCGCGCTTGGGCAGGCGGCGGTGCAGCGGCATCTGGCCGCCCTCGAACCCCCGCTTCCGCGTGAACCCCGACCGCGACTGGGCGCCCTTGGCGCCGCGCCCGGCGGTCTTGCCCCGGCCCGATCCCGGGCCCCTGCCGACCCGCTTGCGGTCCCGGGTCGCCCCCTTCGGCGGTTTCAGATTGCTCAGATCCATGGCCTTCGACCTGCCTCGCTACTCGACCGTGACGAGATGGCGCACCTTGCGGATCATGCCGCGCATCTCGGGGGTGTCCGGGACCTCGACGGTGTGGCGGATCCGCCGGAGCCCGAGGCCGCGGACCACCTCGGCCTGTTTCCGGTTGAAGCCGATGGTGCTCCGCACCTGCGTCACCTTCAGCGTCTTCTTCGCGCCGCGATCAGTCGTCATCTCGCTGCCTCGCCCTCACTCGGCCCGGGGGCCGCTGCCCGGCTACGCGCCGGCCTGCTCCAGCTCCGCCAGGTCGCGCCCGCGCCCGCGGGCGACGGCCACGGGGTCCTTCAGCGACGTCAGCCCGGCGAAGGTCGCCCGCACGACGTTGTGCGGGTTCGCGCTGCCGAGGGACTTCGTCACGACGTTCTGGATCCCGGCCGACTCGACCACGGCCCGCACCGCCCCGCCGGCGATGATGCCGGTCCCCTCGGGCGCCGGCTTGAGGAGCACGCTCCCGGCCCCGTAGCGGCCGGTGACGACGTGCGGCACCGTCGTCCCGACGAGGGGGACGCGGATGAGGCCCTTTTTCGCGGCCTCGATGCCCTTCTTGATCGCGGACGGGACCTCGCGGGCCTTGCCGACCCCGAAGCCCACCACGCCGTGGCCGTCGCCGACGACGACGAGGGCGCTGAAGCTCAGGTTCTTGCCGCCCTTGACCACCTTGGTCACGCGGTTGATCGAGACCACGGTGTCCTTGAGGTCGAGCTGGGACGGATCGATTCTCTCTCGCGTTCTCAACATCTAGAACTCCAACCCGGCTGCGCGGGCGGCCTCGGCCACCGCGCGCACCCGCCCGTGGTACAGGAACCCGCCGCGATCGAACACGACCTGCCTGACGCCCTTGGCGGCGAGCCGCTCGGCGATGACCGTCCCCACCCGCGCGGCCCCCTTGACGTTGCCGCCCCGGGCCCCGTCGGCGAAGGTCGCCCTGGTCGCGGGCTCGGCGCTCGACGCGGCGGCTATCGTCCGGCCCGCGGCGTCGTCGACGGCCTGGACGTAGATGTGGGCGGCGCTGCGGAACACGGTGAGCCTCGGCCGCGCGCCGGTCCCGCGCACGCGCTTGCGGGCGCGGAGCTGGATGCGGCGGCGCCGGTCCTTCTTGGTCTTGATCTTCATAGCGTGTCGACCTCTACGCGCCGGTCTTCCCGACCTTCTTCTTCAGCACTTCGCCGGTGTAGCGCACGCCCTTCTGCTTGTACGGGTCGGGCCTGCGCAGCCGGCGGATGTTGGCGGCGACCTGGCCCACCAGCTGGCGATCGATGCCCGTCACGGTGACGTGCGTCTGCTTCTCGACGGCGATGTCGATGCCCGCCGGGATGTCGAGCACCACCGGGTGCGAGTAGCCGAGGGCGAAGATCGCCTGGCGCCCCTTCACCTCGGCGCGGTAGCCGACGCCGACGATGTCCAGCTCGCGCTTGTAGCCGTTGACGACGCCCTCGACGGCGTTGGCGACCAGGCTGCGGGCCAGGCCGTGGAACTTGCCGAGCTGGGGGTCGCCGCCCTCGGGCGCGGCCCGCAGCTCGGCGCCGACCTGCTCGAGGGTGATGCCCGCGGGGAGCGCCTGGGTCAGGGTGCCCCTGGGGCCCTTGATCTCGACGGCGCCCGGGGCGATCCGGACGGTGACGCCCTTCGGGATCGGGATGGGTTTCTTGCCAATACGGGACATGGACGCCTACCTGCGCTTGGCTACCAGACGTTGCACAGCACCTCGCCGCCGACGCCGGACTTGGCGGCTTCGCGCCCGGTCATGACGCCGCGGGAGGTCGTGAGGATGCTGATGCCCAGCCCGCCCAGCACCGGCTTCACGCTGCTGCAGTTGTAGTACACCCGCCGGCCCGGCCGGCTGATGCGCTCGATACCCGTGATGACGTGCTCGCCGCGCGGCCCGTACTTGAGAAACAGGCGCAGCTGCTTCGCGCGGGACCGGCCGCCGGCGGCGGGCGCCTCGACGGTGGTGTAGCCGCTGATGTAGCCCTCATCCTGGAGGATCCGCGCGATCTCGGACTTCAGGGTGCTGGCCGGAACGTCCACGCGGGCGTGCTTCGCCCGGACGGCGTTGCGGATGCGCGTGAGCATGTCGGCAATCGGATCGGTCATGGCTTCTCAACTCTGACGAGCGCTTACCAGCTGCTCTTGATGACCCCGGCCACCTCGCCGCGGAGCGCGAGCTCCCGGAAGCAGAGGCGGCACAGCGCGAACTTGCGCAGATAGGCGCGCGGCCGGCCGCACCGCTGGCACCGGTTGCGGTGGCGGATGGCGTACTTCAGCGACGTCTTTTCCCTGGCTCTCTTCGCGGTGGTGGCCATAGTCCTAGTTCGCCCGGAACGGCATGCCCACGAGCTGGAGCAGCCGCCGCGCCTCCTGGTCGGTCCGCGCCGTGGTGCAGACCGAGACGTTCATCCCGCGCGCCTTGTCGACCTTCATGTAGTCGATCTCCTGGAAGATGAGCTGGTCGCGCAACCCGACGGTGTAGTTGCCGCGGCCGTCGAAGCCCTTGGGCGAGACCCCCTTGAAGTCGCGCACGCGCGGGAGCGCGATGGAGATCAGGCGGTCCAGGAACTCGTACATCCGCTCGCCCCTGAGGGTGACCGTCACGCCGACGGGCATGCCCTGGCGCAGCTTGAACTGGGCGATGGACTTGCGGGCGCGCGTGACGACGGCCCGCTGGCCGGCGATCCGCCCCAGCTCGTCCTGCGCGGCGTCGGCGATCTTGGCGTTCTGCGTGGCCTCGCCGACGCCCATGTTGAGGACCACCTTGGTGATCCGGGGGACGGCCATGACGTTGGCGTACCCGAACTCCTTCATCAGGGCCGGCACGACCTCCCGGAGGTAGCGTTCCTTCACCCGGTTCATTTGTCGATCACTCCCTCGCACCTGCGGCAGATGCGGACCTTGCGGCCGTCCCCGAGCGTGCGGCGGCCGATGCGGGCCTGCTTGCCGCACTCGGGGCACACCAGCTGCACGTTCGAGGCGTGCAGCGGGGCCTCGCGCTTCATGATGCCGCCCTTGACGTTCTTCCCCGGGTTGGGCCTGGTGTGCCGGCTGACGAAGTTGACGCCCTCGACGACGACGCGGTTGGAGGCGGTGAGCAGCTTCAGCACGCGCCCGCGCTTGCCGCGGTCCTTGCCGGCCGCCACGAGGACGGTGTCGTTCTTGCGGATGGATGTCTGCAACCGTGACATGGGCTAAATCACCTCGGGCGCGAGCGAAATGATCTTCATGAACCGGCGCACGCGCAGCTCGCGCGCCACCGGCCCGAAGACGCGCGTGCCGATGGGTTCGCCGTCGTCGTTGACGAGCACGGCGGCGTTCCGGTCGAAGCGGATGTAGCTGCCGTCCTTGCGGCGCTGCTCCTTCCGCGTGCGGACGATGACGGCCTTGACGACCTGGCCCTTCTTCACCGCCGAGTCGGGCGCCGCCTCCTTGACGGCCGCCGTGATCGTGTCGCCGAGGCGCGCGTAGCGCCCCACGGACCCGCCGACCGGGTTGATCATCGAGATCCGGCGCGCGCCGGAGTTGTCGGCGACGTCGAGGATCGACCGCATCTGCACCATGGTCCGCTCCTCCCGTTACTCGGCCGCGCGGGCCCCGGCCGCCCGCGCGATCACGCGGGTGATGACCCAGCGCTTGCGGGCGGACAGCGGGCGGCTCTCGACGATGGCGACCGTGTCGCCGGCCCGGGTCTCGTTCAGCTCGTCGTGGGCCATGAAGGTCGAGGTCAGCCGGCGGGCCTTCCCGTACGTCTCGTGCCGCACCTGGCGCTCGACGGCCACGACTCGGCTCTTCGCCATCTTGTCGCGCACCACCACGCCCGTCAGTTCTGTCTTGGCAGCCATACGCTTCCTACCGCCTCTCCGTCAGGACCGTCTTGACCCGCGCCAGCTCCCGCCGGACCGCCCGCACCTTGAGCGGGGCGTCCAGCTGGCCCATCGCCTTCTGGATCCGCAGCCGGAAGATCTGGTCCTGCAGGTCGGTCACCTTCCCCTTGAGCTCGTCGACGCTCAGCTCGCGGATGTCCCGGATCTTCATCTCACACCTTCTCCTCGGCGAACCGCATCGCGAACCGCGTCTTGATCGGGAGCTTCGACGCCGCGCGGCCCATCGCCTGCCGCGCCTCGGCCTCGGAGACGCCCTCGATCTCGAAGAGCACCTTGCCGGGCCTGACGACGGCCACCCAGAACTCGGGCGCGCCCTTGCCCTTGCCCATGCGCGTCTCCTGGGGCTTCTTCGTGACGGGCTTGTCGGGGAACACCCGGATCCAGATCTTCCCGCCGCGCTTCACGAACCGCGTCATCGCGACGCGCGCGGCCTCGATCTGGCGCGCGGTCATCCAGCACGGCTCGGCGGCCGCCAGCCCGTACTCGCCGAACGAGACGTCGGAGCCGCGCCAGGCCTTGCCGCGCCGTCGGCCGCGCTGCTGCTTCCGGAACTTGACTTTCTTCGGCATCAACATGGTTCTGCCACCTCGCCTACGCCGAGGCGCGCGGCGCGCGCCGCGGCGTCCGGTACTCCTCCTCCCGGCCGGTCCGCGGCACGAGGCGCTCGCCCTTGTACAGCCAGACCTTGACCCCGATCTGCCCGTACGTCGTCGAGGCCTCCGCCTGCCCGTAGTCGACGTCCGACCGCAGCGTCTGCAGCGGCAGCTGGCCGTGCAGGTACCACTCGGACCGGGCGATCTCGGCGCCGTTCAGCCGCCCCGAGACCCGCACCTTGATCCCGCGGGCGCCGAACCGCAGCGCCGACTCGACCGCCTTGCGCATCGCCCGGCGGAAGGCCACGCGCTTTTCGAGCTGCATCGCCACCGACTCGGAGATCAGCTGGGCGTCGAGCTCCGGCTTCTGGATCTCCTGGATGTTGATGAAGACCTCGCGGCTCGTCCGCTTCTGGATCTCCTGCTTCAGCTTGTCGACCTCCGTCCCCTTCCGGCCGATGATGATGCCCGGCCGCGAGGTGTGGATGTCGATCTTCAGCTTGTTGGCCGCGCGCTCGATCTCGATTTTCGACACCCCGGCGTGCCGGAAGCGCGCCTTCAGGCTGTCGCGCAGCGCGAGGTCCTCGTGCAGCAGCTTCGCGTAGTCGCGGTCCGCGAACCAGCGCGAGAGCCAGGTCTTGTTGAATCCCAGCCGGAACCCGTACGGGTGGACTTTCTGACCCACGTCTCGCTCCTACTTCTGCTTCCCGGCGGCCGCGCCGCCGCCCGTCCTGGCCGGCTTCCGCGCCCGCGGCGCCGCCGGCGCCGGCCGCTCGGCCACCGCCACCGTCAGGTGCGCCGTGCGCTTGACCACGCGGTAGGCGCGGCCCATCGGGGCCGGGCGCACGCGCTTCTGCGACGGGCCCTGGTCGGCGGCGCACGCCGACACGTACAGCCGGTCCGCGTCGCCGCTGAACCCCGGCTTCTGCTGCGCGTTGGCGATGGCCGACCGCAGCACCTTCTCGATGTCCCGCGCCACCTTCTTCCGCGAGAAACGCAGCGCCGCCAGCGCCTGGTTCACGTCGGCGCCGCGGATGAGCGCGAGCACCAGCCCCGCCTTCTGGGCGGACGTCCGCACGTACTTCGCCGTCGCCTGGGCTGCGATCATGGCTAGCTACCTGCCTTCGGCGCCGCGGCGCCGGCCGCCGCCACCGCCGCCGCCTTCTCGGACTTCGTGGTGTGGCTCTTGAACGTCCGGGTGGGCGCGAACTCGCCGAGCTTGTGCCCGACCATGTTCTCCGTGACGTACACCGGGATGAACTTCCTCCCGTTGTGCACGGCCAGCGTGTGCCCCAGCATCTCGGGCACCACGGTGGACCGGCGCGACCACGTGCGCGTCACCCGCCTCTCGTTGGCCCGGTTCATCGTCTCCACCTTCTCGAGGAGGTGGGTGTCGACGAACGGCCCTTTCTTCAGCGACCTGCTCATAGCGCCTTCCCGCTCCCGCGCCCCTACTTGGGCCGCCGCGTGATGATGAACTGATCCGACGCCTTCCGGTTCCGGGTCTTGAAGCCCTTCGTCGGCACGCCCCACGGGGTCACCGGATGCCGGCCTCCGGAGGTCTTGCCCTCGCCGCCGCCCAGGGGGTGGTCCACCGGGTTCATCGCGACGCCGCGCACGTGCGGGCGCTTCCCCGTCCAGCGGGCGCGGCCGGCCTTCCCGAGCGAGACGTTCTCGTGGTCGAGGTTGCCGACCTGCCCGATGGTCGCGCGGCACTCGATGTTGAGGCGCCGGATCTCGCCCGAGGGCATCTTCACCGAGGCGTACGCGCCGTCTTTCGCCACCAGCTGCACGGCCGACCCGGCGCTGCGCGCGATCTGCCCGCCCTTGCCCGGCCGAAGCTCGAGGTTGTGGAGCTCGGTGCCCAGCGGGATGTTCCTGAGCGGCAGGTGGTTGCCCGGCAGGATGTCCGCCAGCTCGTCCGCCACGACGCTGTCGCCGACCTTCAGCCCCACCGGCTGCAGGATGTAGCGCTTCTCGCCGTCGGCGTACTGCACGAGGGCGATCCGCGCCGAGCGGTTGGGGTCGTACTCGACGGTCAGGATCCGGCCGGGCACGCCCACCTTGTCCCGCTTGAAATCGATGATGCGGTACAGCCGTCGGTGCCCGCCGCCGCGCCACCACACGGTGATCTCGCCGTGGTTGTTGCGGCCGCCGGACTTCTTCAGGGGCTCGGTCAGCGGCTTGTAGGGCCTGGCCGCCGTGATGTCCGCGTGGTCCTGGGCCGTCTGAAACCGCCGCCCGGGCGATGTCGGTCTGTAACTGCGGATAGCCATCGATCCACCCCGCTCTAGGCGCCTTCCAGGAAGTCCGGCAGCTTCTCGCCGTCGCGCAGCCGGACGTAGGCCCGCTTCCAGTCGGGCCGCTTCCCGGAGAACCGGCCCTGCCGCTTGACCTTGCCGTGCGTGGTGGAGGTGCGCACCGCGGCCACCTTCGCGCCGAGCAGGTGCTCCACCGCGCGCTTGATGTCGATCTTGTTGGCGCCCCGCGCCACGTGGAACACGATCGTCCTGCCGTCCTCGCGCAGGATGGACGTCTTCTCCGTGATGAGCGGCCGCCGGATCACGTCGGTGGCTTTCATGATCCCAGCACCTCCTGCAGGCGTTCGACGGCGGCCCTGGTCGCCACGATCCGGCGCGCGCGCATGACGTCGCGCGCCGTGAGGCGGCCGCTCTCGAGGCACGCCGTGCCCGGGATGTTGCGGACGGCCCGCACGAGCGACGCCGCCGGCCTGACGTCGACGAGGAGGGCGGAGGCCGGCGCCCCGAGCCGCGCCAGCAGGTCCGCTGCCGCCTTCGTCTTCTCGACCGGGCCGAACTCGTCGACGACGACCACGGCGCCGGCCTGGATCTTCGCCGCCAGGGCCTCGCGCAGGGCCCTGCGCGCCTGCTTGCGCGGCAGGGCGTAGGCATAGCTGCGGGGCCGCGGCCCGAACACCGTGCCGCCCGTGCGCCACAGCGGGCTCCGCGTCTCGCCCGCCTGCGCCCGGCCGGTGCCCTTCTGCTTGTACGGCTTCTTGCCCGTGCCGCTGACCAGCCCGCGGGTCTTCGTCGCGTGCGTGCCGCGCCGCGCCGCAGCCTGGTCGCGCACGACCGACTGCCAGATCAGGTCGGCCCTCACCCGGCCGCCGAAGACCTCGTCGCGCAGCTCGAGGGAGCCGGTCTTCTCGTTCTGAGCGTTGACAATGTCGAGCGTCATGGCTGCTTCTTGCCCTTCCTCGCCTTCTCGGGCTGCGGCTTCGGCTCGGGCTTGGCCGCCACGGCCTTGCGGACGACCACGTAGGCGCCGGGCGCGCCGGGCACCGCCCCCCGCAGCATCAGCAGGTGGCCGTCGGCGTCCACCCGCTCCACGCGCAGGTTCAGCGTCGTCACGCGCTCGGAGCCCATGTGGCCCGCCGCCTTCATGCCCTTGATGACCCGCGACGGGTACGACGAGGCCCCGATCGAGCCGGGGGCCCGGTGGAACATCGAGCCGTGCGACTTGGCGCCGCCGCCGAAGTGATGGCGCCGGATGACGCCCTGGAAGCCGAGGCCCCGGCTCCGGCCGATGACGTCCACCCGCTCGCCGTTCCTGAAGACGTCGGCGACGAGCACGGGATCGCCGGCCTTGAGGGCGTCGCCGCCCGGGGCCAGCCCCACCTCGCGCCGCACCCGCGTCGGCGGCACGCCCGCCTTGCGGTAGTGCCCCGCCAGCGGCTTGGCCACCCGCGCCGGCCGCTCCTCGACGTACCCGAGCTGCACCGCCCGGTACCCGTCGCGCTCCGCCGTCTTGGCCTGCACCACGACGCAGGGCCCGGCCTTGATGACGGTCACCGGCTGCACGGTCCCGTCAGGGCCGAAGAGCTGCGTCATGCCGACCTTCCTGCCGATGATGCCTGTGACCATGGTCACTTACGTTCCTTCCCGAAGGCCTTGATCTCGACGTCCACGCCCGCCGGCAGATCCAGCTTCATCAGCGCGTCCACCGTCTGCGAGGTGGGCTCGAAGATGTCGATCAGGCGCTTGTGGGTGCGGATCTCGAACTGCTCGCGCGACTTCTTGTCCACGTGCGGCGAGCGGTTCACGGTCCACTTGTTCCTGTCGGTCGGAAGCGGGATGGGCCCCGCCAGCCGCGCGCCCGTCCGCTTCGCGGTCTCCACGATCTCCGCCGTCGACTGGTCGAGCACGCGGTAGTCGTACGCCTTGAGCCGGATGCGGATCTTGTCGCCGAATGCAGTCGCCATTGCTGTCTACCTTCAGGCGCTCGGGGCTAGGCGCTCGGGGCGGGGCCGTCCCGCCCCCGGCCGGCTAGCGCCCCGCGCCCAGCCCCTAGGCCAGAATCTCCGTCACCGTCCCCGCGCCCACCGTCCGCCCGCCCTCGC
>JAKQTR010000019.1 GCA_029562975.1 Acidobacteriota bacterium
ATGTTCGCGAGGAGGTTGCGGTGGGTGAGAGGCACGACCTTCGGCGACCGCTCGCTGCCGCTCGTGAACAGGATGACGACCTTGTCGTCGGCGGACAGCGTCGGCAGGGAGGCCAGCACGCCGTCGACCGAGCGGGTCGCCCGGATGGAGCCGGCCACCTTCTGGAACAGGGAGACCGAGGCGGCGATGTCCTCGAGGAAGACCATGCCGTCCACCTCGGGACACTTGATCTTCGCCAGGAGCGCCCGGGACGTGACAATCGTGCGGAACCCGAGGCGGCGCTGGGCGTCCTGGCAGTTCCTGGCGGCGCCGCTGGAGTAGTTGATCATCACCGGGGTGCGGCCGGTCATGGTCGCGGCGATGACGGTGAGAATCGCCCCGGCGGTGTTGGGGATCATGACGCCGAGGAAGCCGGGGTCGTAGCCCTCCAGCTTGCGCGCGAGGATGAGCGACCGGAGCAGGGCGTGCTTGTAGCTCACGCGATGCCCGGTCAGGCGGTCGACGATCGCGAGCCGGTCGCCGTGCGTCTTAGCCGTCCGGACAAACGCTTCGACAAGAGTCATGACTGTGTCCAGCTACGGGGCGTTGCGGCTCCCGGGCGGTGTCCGGGCGTGCGGAGGCCGGCGTCGTGACTCCCGGCCCGAAACCCTGAGGCACCGAACGGGATGGCGCCGCCCGCGTGTCTGGCGAAGCCGACACGAAGCCGACGCGGCCCTCCGAGCGGGCGCACGGCGAGGGCTGAGTATACGACACAACGTCCGAGGGCGATCAAAAAGACGCATCCAAAGACGAAGCGAAGGCGAAGGCCTCGACCGCTAAGGAAGGCGGCCTTTCAAGGCGCCCGCGCGCGCCACGAGGCCGTCAAGGCCCGCCATGACCGTGTCCTCGACGGCCTCGGAGAACGGGCCGGGGCGCCCGAAGTAGAGCATCGCGTCCGCGCCTTCGTAGCCGCCCTCGCGCAGCACGCGCAGGGACGGCAGGTAGCCGAAGACCGCATCCACGTACCCGGCCACCCAGGTGGCATCGCCGTACTTGCGCTTCAGGGCCAGCGCGTAATCGGCGACGACTTCGCCGCCGATGCCGATGAAGAGAGACTGGCCAAGCGCCAGGACGTGGAGCGGGACGGCCTCGGCCGCGCGGGTCCGGCCGTCGCGGGCAATGTCGTCCAGCATCAGCTTCGCGTGCCGGCGGACGTAGACGTTCGCGTCCTCGAGCTTGCGGCGCCAGTCCTCCGCGCCGGGCGCCTGGGCATAGGGCAGGGTGACCGTGCCGAAGGCCCGGCGGAGCGGTCCCCGGACGTCGGACCCGCCGCCGAGCGCCCGCTCGACGGCGTCGGCCAGGGTCCGTCCGTGCTGTTCGGCGAGTTCCCGGGTTCCGCGGGGCTTGGGGTTCGCGTCGGCGCCGCAGCCCTGCACGAACATGGCGATCGCACCCGGGTGGCGGCGCTCCAGCTCGGCCTGCGCCACGCCGGCGTAGTCGCCGTGGTACTGGACGAAAGACGCCACCAGCGTCGTGTTGTGGCAGGCGTAGCCGAACAGCAGTCCGGCCAGGCGGCCGCCTGGACGTTCGACCGCGAGAACCGGCACGGCGGGATCGACCGGGCCCGGCGGTTCGAAGGCCACTCGCCGATTGGCCCCGAAGCCGGCCTCGCCCTGGGACCGCCGGAGATGGGCGGGCGCGAGGGCGTCGAGGGCGCGGCCGACGACGTCGAGAACCTGGCCCTCGATCCGCCTCGTCGAGGCGCGGATGTCCTCCCACTGGGATGGGCTGAGATCGTAGGCGACGGCCAGCTGGTCGTCGATGACCGGGCCGCTGTGCGTGTGCGAACTGCAGAGCAGCAGCCCCTCGCGCGGCACGCCGTAGCGGCGGCCGACGGCGGCGGCGATGCGCTCGGCCACCCGATCAGTGAGGCCGAGCAGGTCCAGCGTGACGACGACCGCGCGGCGGCCGGCCGCGTCCTCCAGGGCCAGGGCCTTCGCGTGGAGCGGCAGGGCAATGCCGCGGGCAGGCTCAGTCCGGGCCGCGAACCCGCCCATCCAGAGGCCGAGCGGCGGCGTGATGTCGATCGACGCCAGCCCGGCGCGCCAGGCCGTCGAAGCCCGAAGGCCCGGAAACGCCGCAGCCGACGCCAGCGTCCAGAGGAAGGAGCGGCGGTGCATGGCGGGATGATACCTCCATCGGCCCGATGCGCCTCCATCGGCACCCATGCAAGGCCGGGCTCCGATCGGATAAGCTTCCCCCGGCCCCCGCCTCGGAGCGCCCGCATGACCGCCGTGACGACCCTGCCGCACCTGTTCGAGACGAGCGCCGACCGGTTCTCGCGCAACGTGTTCCTCATGGAGAAGCGGCACGCGGGCTACGAGGGCACGACGTACGGCGATCTGCGCGCTCGCGTGCACCGGTTCGCAGCGGGGCTGATGAGCCTCGGCCTCGAGAAGGGCGATCGGGCCGCCCTCATCGCCGAGGGCCGCACCGACTGGGTGGTGGCCGAGCTCGGGATCCTCTACTGCGGCGCCATCAACGTGCCCATCTCGGTCAAGCTGGACGAGCCGTCCGACCTCGCGTTCCGGCTCCGCCACGCCGGCTGCAAGATGGCCGTCGTGTCCGGCGGCCAGGCGGGCAAGATCAGGGCCGTCAAGGCCGGCCTGCCTGAGCTGAAGCTGACGGTCGTGCTCGACCAGGTGGAGGCGCCCGAGCCGGATGAGCTGGCGGCGGACGCCGTTCTCGCCCGGGGCGATGCCTTCCTCGAGACCGGGAGACCGGCGCTCGAAGCGCGCTGGCGATCCATCGCCGGCAGCGATCCCGCCAACATCTGCTACACCTCCGGCACGACGGCCGACCCCAAGGGCATCGTCCTGACGCACCGGAACTACACCGCGAACATCGAACAGGGCGTCGCCATGATCCAGCCCCGCGAGGACTGGGTGCTGCTGAACGTCCTGCCGTGGGACCACGCCTTCGGCCATACGTGCGGCATCTACATGATGATGAGCCGGGGAGCCGCGCTGGCGTCGGTGGCCGCCGGCCGGACGCCGCTGGAGACGGTGAAGAACATCCCGGCCGCGATCCGCGAGACGCGGCCGACGATCTTCCTCAGCGTGCCGGCCATCGCCGCGAACTTCCGGAAGAACATCGAGAAGGGCGTGCGCGAGAAAGGCGCGTTCGCTGCCGGCTTGTTTGCGAAGGCCCTTCGCGCGGCGTACGCCTACAACGCGGAGGGCTGGAACCGCGGCGCCGGCGCCCAGGCGCTGAAGAAGCCGCTGCTGGCCGTCTACGACGCGCTCGTCTTCCGCGCTATCCGCGCGAACTTCGGCGGACGGCTGCGGTACTTCATCGGCGGCGGCGCGCTGCTCGACATCGAGCTGCAGCGCTTCTTCTACGCCATCGGGATCCCGATGCTGCAGGGCTACGGCCTGACCGAGGCCGCGCCGGTCATCTCGGCCAACACCATCGAGCGGCACAAGCTGGGATCCTCCGGCCGGATCCTGCCGGACATGGAGGTGCGCATCTGCGACGCCGGCGGACAGCCGCTCCCGCCAGGATCGCGCGGCGAGATCGTCGTCCGCGGCGAGAACGTGATGGCCGGCTACTGGCGGAACGACGCCGCGACCGCCGAGGCGATCCGGGACGGCTGGCTCTACACCGGGGACCTCGGCTACCTCGACGCCGACGGGTTCCTCTACGTGCTCGGCCGGATGAAGAGCCTGCTGATCGCCGACGACGGCGAGAAGTACAGCCCGGAGCAAATCGAGGAGGCCGTCACGGAGCGCTCCCGATTCATCGATCAGATGATGCTCTACAACGACCAGTCGCCCTACACCGTGGCCCTTCTCGTTCCGGCGCGGGAACTCGTCCTGGCATGGCTGAAGAAGCAGGGGCTGTCGGCCGGGACCATCGAGGGGCAGGACGCGGTGCTGCGGCTGCTGGACGCCGAGATCGCGAAGTACCGCCAGGGCGGCGAATTCGCCGGGATGTTCCCAGGCCGCTGGCTGCCGTCGGCGGTGGCCGTCCTGGATGAAGGGTTCACCGAGCAGAACCACCTCCTCAACTCCACGCTGAAGATGGTCCGGGGCAAGATCGTCGAGCGCTACCGCGATCGCATCGCGCGCCTGTACACGGCGGTCGGGCGGCCCATCCTGAACGGCGACAACCGCGCGGCCGTGTCGCGCCTCGACCCGCACGCGGGTGCGGCGGGCTGACGTCTTTCCGGCCACGCCTGTCCGGTTCCGGGGCACGCTCCGCCGCGGCGCCGCACCGGGCCGCGCTCGTTCGAAGGCCGTCCGGCGGGCCCGACGCGAGACGAGCCGTGCTGGCGCGGGAATTGCCGTGCAGGAGGGCTGGAGCCGGGCTGTTGCCGCGCCGAAAGATCGGGCATGCGGCAGCAGGCGGCCACGCGGCGATCCATGGGCGACAAGATTCCCGCGTGCCCCAACTGCGGGCCAAGCCTCACCGGCTCGGGACGGCGATGCAGCCGCTGCGGCCGCGAACTGCTCTACCTCGGCCAGGAGGACCTCGTGGGCTGGCCGCCTGGCGCCGCCGCCGCGCAGGCCCGGAGCGAAAACCGGGCGCAGCCGCGCGGGGTGTGGGCGGGCGTGACGGCGGCGGCCGTCGCCGTGCTCGCGCTGGCCGGCGTCATTCGTCCCTGGGATTGGCTGGGCAGGCCGGTTGCCGGAGGCCAGGCGCGCATGACGGCGAGCGCGAGCGAGCGGGCAGCCAGACAGGCCGCTGCCGCGCTGCCGGAAGCGTCCGCGCCGGCCGGCGCAGCCGACGTCGGGAGCGCGGAGGCCGTTCGCCAGGACGAGCTGGAGCAGACCCTGGAACGGTATCTGGCCGCGTTGAAGGAGCGGCCGTCCGACGCTGCGCTGCTCGACCGCATCGGGCAGACCCTCGTGCGCCTCAACCGGCCGGCGGCCGCCGTGCCGTTCCTCGAGCGGGCCGTGGAGTCGCAGCCGGGCAGCCTGGTCGCGCGCTTCGACCTGGCCGGCGCCTACGCGCAAAGCGGCCAGCCGGCGAAGGCCGCGGACCAGTACGGCGTGCTCGTCAAGGCGGGGTCGATCGACGCGCGCGTGCATCACAACCACGGCCTCGCGCTGCGCCTGCTCGGCAGGAACGCGGAGGCCCTCGCGGCGTTCCATCGCGCCACGGCGCTGGCGCCGGACCAGGCTCCGGCGTGGCTGGCGCTCGCGCTCAGCCTGGACGCCGCGGGACAGAAGCCCGAAGCCGTCGCCGCGCTCGAACGCTACCTCTCGCTGCAGCCTGCGGGGCAGGAGGCCGAAGACGCTCGGACCGAGCTCATCCGCCTGCGGGCGGCATCACCGCCTGCAGCGCCGGCTTCCGAGACGGGAAGCGCCGAGCCGATCCGGCAGCCATGAGCGCCGGGCCCAGGGCCCGGATCCCCGCACGGAATCGTCTCGGCCGCAACGGACCCGTCCGGCCCGGCAGCCGCCTGCGCGCATGTCCCGATCGGCCCCCGGCCGGCACTCGAACAGGCAGCGCCGGCGCCTTGCCGGCCATCGGAAGCCGTCATCGTTTGGTGGGCTTCTCGCGGAGGTTCCACTCGAAGAACGTCCACGTCCGGTTCCACGAGTCGATCTGATCGGGCGAGTCCACGCGCTGGAGCGTGTCCGGATCGACGCGGCGGCTGAAGGAGTGCCCGACGCTCGGCCCCCACGGCGCCGGGTCGACGTAGGTCTTCGTCTCCGCCAGATCGGGCTTCCGCGAGCGCAGCGCGTCCACGATCTGCTGGTCCTCCACGTAGTTCACGTCGGTGTCGTTGGTGGAAACGTGCACCAGCAGCGGCACCTGCAGCTTGTCCACGTGGTACAGCGGCGACCGCTCGATGTAGATCTCCGGCTTTTCGAAGGGCAGCCCCTGGATCCGCTTCTGCGTGGCGAAGTCCCACTGGTAGGACGGGCCCTTGAGCGACAGGCGGAAGATGAGGTTCGTCACGGGCACGATGGCCGCGCCCGCCGCGAAGGGATGATCGTCCCGGAACACGGCCAGCAGGGTGATGTACCCGCCGTGGCTCCAGCCCATGATGCCGAGGCGCGCGGGGTCCACGTGCGGCAGCGACGCCAGGAAGTCCGCCGCCGACACGACGTCGTCCACCTCGTAGCCGCCGTAGTCGATCTCCTGGTGGTAGGCCTCGCCGTAGCCGATGCTGCCGCGGTAATCGGGCGCGATGACGACGTAGCCGCGCTCCACCGCCTCGCGGACGAAGGGGAACATGGTGATGCCCCAGTTCCCGTGGACGCCGCCGTGCACCCAGACCATCGCCGCGTGCGCCCTGGGGCCCTTCTTCTCGACAGGCTGAAACAGGTACGCCGGAATGTCCAGATCGCCGATGCGGCTGCGGTAGGACACCTTCTGGAAGTCGATCACGCCCTGGCAGGCTTTCGCGTACCGCGCCTCCGACGCCACGCGCGCGTCGATGTCGCGCTGGTAGTCGGTACCGATCGACTGGTGGGCCGGGTCCTTCGACACGTAGAGCAGCCGGGCGCGCTCCGCCTCCATCGGCACCTGCAGGCGCGGGCTCTGGCGCGGCGGACGCGTCGTTGGAGCGTCCTGGGCCTTCTGGGCCTGCTGGGCCTCTTGGGCGTGCGCGCGGGCCGGTCGGGCCGCGGCGGGCGCTGCCAGCACGGGCGGGCCGCCGCCGACGCCGGCCGCTGCGGCGGCGAGAGCGGCCAGCAGGACGAAGGGCATTCGGGCGCGGTGCCGAGCGTGCATGGAAGCCTCCAGGAAGGGCGGTGCCGGCCGCCCACTATACCAGAGCGCTTCCGCCCGGGCGCAGCGGCTATCTGGGGATCGCGATCGTCTCTTCGGTCCTGACGACGAACCGGCGGAACTTGCTGTAGGTGGCGGTCCCCTGCTGCACGGTCCCGGTCCTCGCCAGGTCCCGGCCCGAGGGCGGGATCACGGACCGGTAGGTCTCTGACATCTTCTCCGGCACCCACATGCCGAGCTCGGGATCTTGCCGGAAGGTCACGAGTATCTCGCCGTGCGTTCCGCGCTCCTCGGCCCTCAGGCGCGATTCGACGATGGCGCCGGTTGTCTGGTCCACGAGGAACCAGCCCTTGGCCGGCACGTCGCGGTTCCCGAGGTCCGTGATGATCGTCGGCCGACCGGTCTCTTCGTACTCGATGCGCCAGACGCCGATTCCGTCAACCTCGCGCCGGCCGGCCAGCTTGAAGTGGAATCGGTCGCGGTTCTCGGGGCTGAGGAAGCGCAGCGTGAACAGCGGGACGTTGATGTTCCGCTCGACCAGGCCGATGTTGTGCCGCGCGCTCTCGTTCTTGATGGCCTGGAGCTGGCCCTCGACGAGGGAGCCCGGCTCGAGGAAGAGGCGCCTGAGGCGGTCGTCGCGGTCCCGGACGGCGACGCCGTTCACCTCGTAGACGTCACGGAACGACTCCCACCCCCGCGGGCCCTGCAGTTTCACCAGGAGGTAGTCGGAGCGGATCTTGACCCGATCGCCCGAGCGCGTGGACTGCTGGTAGTCCTCTTCCGCCACGAGCCCGGAATACTGGCGCTCGTACGCCTCCACGTAGTCGAACAACCGGCCCATCGCAAGCTGCAGCTCGGAGGCGCGCGCGGCGTCGCCTGCCGGCGGCGGGGCCGGGTTCCGCCGCTCGTCTTTAGGAGCCGCTGCGGCCCGCTCGTCGACGGGCGGCTCGACCGCGGCCGCGGCGGGGGTGTCGCCGGGGTCCTCCGTCGGCGCGAGCCATGCCGGGGCGCGCACGGTCCAGCCGCGGCCCTCCAGCGTCACCTTCAGCTCGCGCCGCTGCGGACCGGCATCGTCGGCCGCGGCCTCGAGCTCCACCACATAGCACGACGACAGCTCGGCGGCGGTGCGGCCGATGGCCCGCTCGGGGTTCCTTCCGAGCGCGACGAACCGCCCGCCCGTCGCCTGGGCCAGCACCTCCAGCGGCCGCGCGTCCAGGCCGGACTCCGACGCGTCGAAGCCGCCGCTCAGGCCGAAGGCGTACACCGCCGTGCGCGCCGCGACGGCGGCTGCGGCCACGTCGTGGACCCGCGCGAGCGGGAGATCGGCCGTGCCCGCCGAAAAGAACGCCACGGTCTTGCGTCCCGGCATGGACCGCATCGCCTCGAGAACGCCCGCGAGGCCTCCGAGGCCGCCGCCTGCGCCAAGCCGGGCCGTGTCGAGGTTCGGCATCCCTGGCTGGTCCGTCCGAAGCGGTTGCGGCGGGGGCTCAGGTTCGTCGCGCAGACCCGAGCCCGGCTCGGGCGCCGTGATCGCGGGTTCCGGCCGGCCGCGCAGCGAAGGCAGGATCCGCCCGGTGACGCCCGACAGGGCGGCCCTGACTTCCGGCTGATCCGTCGTCAGCGACAGCAGCTGGCTTCCTGTCAGCGGCAAGACGAGCGCCGCAACGCGGTCCCCCATGCCCAGGCGATCGAGGAACAGCCGGCTGGCGGTAACGGCCTGACGCTCCTGGCCCCGCATGATCCCGGTCTCGTCGACGATGACGACGAAGGCGCGGCTCGCCTCGGAGGCGAACGTCCACGCGCCGCCGGCCGGGACGCTCGCCAGGCGGGAAGCGGCATCGGCCGCCGCGCCCGGGCCCCGGCTCACGCGCCGGATGGCGGTGACGGCGCGGGGCCTGCCGGCGACCGACACTGAGACGTCGTTCGGGCCGAGACGGTCGGGCGCGCGCCCGTCGCGATCGATCACGACCATGTCGAACGAGATCCGGGCCGCTGCCTCCGGCCCCGGCGCGTCCGCTGGCGCCTGGCCCGCGGCCTGGGCCCGAAGGCCCGGTAGCGCCAGCGCGAACACCGCCGCGGCCGCTGCAAGGCGTCCTGCCGCGCCTGCGCCTGCCGCGCGGAACTGGTGCCTCTTCATACGCGTGCCCCTGGTCTCAGTCACGCGACCTGGCCGGTGCGACCCGCCCGCCGCGACCCTTCCGAGCGGGCTTTCGACGGCCGGCAGGAAGCGGATGGGGGCGCTCCTCCTCGGCCTGATAGGCTGCCGAGTGGAGCAGGTGCCGGTTCATGAGCGCCTTGGCATGGTCCGCGTCGCGCTTGCGAATGGCGAGGTAGATGCCCCGGTGAAGATCCGCCGCGTCGCGGAGGTTGCGGTCGGTGGCCCTGGCGGCCGTCTCGCGCCGCTGCTCGTAGTAGAGCGCCGCCACCATCTCGACGAGCGACGCGATGATCGGGTTGCCGCACGCCGCAGCCACGGCGCGGTGGAAGCGGATGTCGTGGACGAGGAACTGGACGGGGTCTCCGATGGAGGCGAACAGGCTGGCGACTTCCTCGGCGATGGCGGCGACGTGCTCGGCGCTGGCGCGCTCGGCGGCCAGGCCGGCCGCGCTCACCTCGAGGACTCGCCGCGCCTCGTACATCTCCTCGCGCGTGAGGCCGTGCAGCGCCGCGAGGAACCGCAGCGGCTCGGTGACCAGGGTCGGCGGCCCCTCGGGGATGTAGGTGCCGGACCCGTGGCGCGGCTTCACGACGCCCATCGCGGCGAGCGCGCGCAGCCCGGCACGGATGGTGGGGCGGCTCACGCCCAGTCTCGCCGACAGATCTCTCTCCGCCGGCAGGCGATCGCCGGGGTGCAGCTCGCCCCGGGCGATCAGGTCCCGGACGTGCGAGATGACACGTTCGGTGCTGTCCCTGTTGACCTTCGGCGTGGTTCCGTCGGCCCGCATGCTCCACCTCGAAGCGCCAGTATACTCCGCTTCGGGCTGACAGGCGCGCTGGGATCCCCGAGTGGACAATCCACTTTTCAGCGCGGCTCCGAGGCGGAATGGCCCGACCTTTCTCGATCCGTGCTGGGGTCCCGCGCTTGACGGAAGCCGTTCCCGGTGGTATTCAATCGAGAGCGCAAAAGTGGTCAGACCTCAAGGGCCCCCAAGCCGAGGACGCCCATGCCGCCATCCAGCCTGCTCGCCCTGTCGGACGCCAGCCTCGCGATCGTGCCCGACTCGGTCGTCGCCGGCGGCGGAGCCAGCTGGGGGCTGGCCCGGACGCCGGACGGGCCAAGGCTCGTCGTGGCCCCCGACGCGGCGCCGGGGGCCCCGCCGCCCGGCTTCGTCGGCGCGCGCGGGGAGCGCGCCGGACGCGCGATCTTCGTCGGCCCCGTCGGCGAGGCCAACGCCGCCGTGCTCCGGCGCTCGCTGTCGTGGCTTGTGCCTCGCCCGCTTCCGCCCGGCACCTCTGCAGGGTTCGGCGATCGCATGGGCGTGGCCACGCCCGGGCACGTCCGGGCGCTGCGCGCCGTCGGCGCGCCCGCCGTGCCCATCGCTCCCATCTTCGCCCAGCAGTCCATCCGCGAGATGAGCCGCTCGGGCCGCACGCCTCAGGCCGTCATCGACGATGCGACGTGGGGAGCCTTCGAGGCGGGATGGACCGCCGGCGTCGGAGCCGACGCGGACCACCTGAAGACGCCGGCCGACGTCGACGCGTGCGCCGCCGCGGGCTTCTCGTTCTTCACCATCGACCCCGGAGCCTTCGTCAACGACCGCGCCGAAGCCGCCCCGGCCGAGGAGCTGCGCCAGGCGTTCGACGCGCTGCCATGGGACCGGCTGGAATCGAGCGGCGTCTCGCTGCGCAGGTCCCTCGCGGGCCGCGTCCTGGACGTCGACGGCCACCGCGTGCCGATCGACGAGGCGGCCGTCGTCAAGGCGGCGGTGAAGTACGGCGCCGCCGTGGCGCACGTCGCGATGATGTACCGGCACCTCGCCTCGGTGAAGGCGGGCGAGGCGTTCGATCTCGAGGTGTCGGTGGACGAGACCGACACGCCAACCTCGCACGCCGAGCACGTGTACATCGCCAGCGAGCTCCAGCGCCTCGGCGTCCGCTGGATCAGCCTGGCGCCGCGCTTCGTCGGCCGCTTCGAGAAGGGCGTCGACTACATCGGCGACGTGGAGGCGTTCGAGTCCGACATCGCCACGCACGCCGCGATCGCGCGGCACTTCGGGCCATACAAGCTCAGCCTGCACTCGGGATCGGACAAGTTCAGCATCTACGAGATCGCCGCGCGCCACACCCGGGGCTCGGTGCACCTGAAGACCGCGGGCACCAGCTACCTCGAGGCCCTGCGGGCGGTGGCCAGGGTGGCGCCCGATCTGTTCCGCGCGGTGTACGCGTTCTCGCGGGACCGCTACGAGGAGGACCGCGCCAGCTATCACGTGTCGGCCAGGCTGGACCGGACGCCCGAGCCCGCGGCCCTCGCAAGCGGCGACGTGGCCGGGCTGCTCGACCAGTTCGACGCGCGGCAGGTGCTGCACGTGACGTTCGGATCGGTGCTGACGGCGCGGGACGCGGCCGGCGCGCCGCTCTTCGCCGACGCGGTCCTCGCGCTGCTGAAGTCGCACCCGGAGGTCTATGCGGAGTGCCTCGAGCGGCACTTCGCCCGGCACCTTCGCCCCTTCGTCAGGTCCTGAACGGCCCTCCGCCGGCGTGCGACATCGAGGCGCGGAGCGCGGCGAGCCGCAGGAGCCATCACGGGTTGCGGCTGCGCGGCCGCGTGCACGCCCCGATCTGCAACGCGCACCTGGCCGGCTGCGCCTTCGACAAGGCGGCGCAGGACGACATCGGCGAGCGGGAGGCGGCGCCTCGACGGCGCAGGCCGCGGACATCGAGAGACACCCCGCCGCGCCGGTGGCGCGGGACAAGGCCGACGGCGTGTCCCTGACGTGGACTCGTCAAGGCCGCCGGCAGCCACTTCGGCTGTCCGGTCATCGTCGATCCGGCCAGGCTGGCGGGAGTCTCCGGGGCCGATGGCAACGTTCTGGCAGTGATCAGCCTGCCGGCCGGGGCCGAAGTGGCGTATCATGCCGGCTCGGGGTTGAACAGGGGCGCTGACCCCGGGACCGTGGCGGATTGGGAGCGGCGCCTGGACCGCGCCTCCCGGCGGAATCGGTCTCCTCTCGCCGTGACGGTGACAACGCGGTAGAATAGCAGCCTGCTGGCCGTTCGGCTTGGCTGGCGACCGCCGGCGCGGAGACCCTCCCTCCTCCGCGTCGGCGGTTTCTTTTTGCGCCGGGAGACCGCGAGGGGGCGCCGCGAAGCTCGGGAGGGTGCGAAAGGAGGCGGCATGCGGGACTGTGGCGCTGCCAGCGCGGCGCTGGCCGCAAGCCTGCTGGCGGCTGTACTGGCGCTGACCGTCGGATCCCGTGAGGTTGCGGCGCAGGAGTCGCCGCCGGGCCCGCCGCCTGGCGAGCCTGTCGTGCTGTGGCCGGAAGGCGTGCCGGGCGCCCTCCCGGGGGCCGGTGCGGAGGCCGTGGAGGAAGGCGGCCTCGTGAGCAACGTCCACCAGCCCACGCTGACGCCTTACCTCGCGCCCGAGGGCAGGCGCACCGGCGCGGCCGTCATCATCTGCCCCGGCGGCGGCTACACGCGATTGGCCGTCGACCACGAGGGGGTGGCGCCTGCCAGGTGGCTGAACGGCCTCGGCGTGTCCGCGTTCATCCTGAAGTACCGGCTGAAGGAATACGGCCACCCGGCGCCGCTGCGCGACGTCCTGCGCGCGGTACGGACCGTGCGCGCGAACGCGGCGTCCTTCGACGTCGACCCGGCCAGGATCGGCGTGATGGGTTTCTCCGCCGGCGGCCATCTGGCCGCCTCGTCCGGCACGCTGTTCGACGCGCCAGAGGGAAGGACGGGCGCCGCGCTGGACCGCGTCAGCGCCCGGCCGGACTTCCTCATCCTCGTCTACCCGGTGATCCAGCTGAACACGCCGTTCACCCACGCCGGATCGCGACAGGCGCTCGTGGGAGCGTCGCCGGCCCCGGGCCTTGTCGACGCGCTGTCGCTCGACACCCGCGTCACGAAAGACACGACGCCGGCGTTCCTCGTGCATGGCGGCACCGACACCGGCGTGCCTCCCGAGAACAGCCTGGCGTTCTACGCCGCGCTGCGGCGAGCCGGCGTGCCGGCGGAAGTGCACATCTACGAGAAGGGTGCGCACGGCTTCGGATTGAGGCTCGGCTTGGGCCCCGTGTCGGACTGGCCGAGACGGTGCGCCGAGTGGCTGGCCGCCCGCGGCCTGATCTGATAAGGGGTCGGGACGATTTTCGCAACCGACAAAATTGAATTACATAATCCGTACGTTGCGAAAATCGTCCCGACCCCTTCGGCAGAGAGAGAGGAACACATGCGGACATACGCAGGGTTTGTGACGCTCGTGGCGGCGTGCTCGATCTCGCTGGCGGCCCAGTCCGCGGCGGCCCAGCGCGCGCGGAAGATGCCGGCAGGGCTGCTGACCGTCGCCTCGCCGAGCGGGGCGATCGTCGCGACGGTGGGCACGACCGGAGGCGTCACGTGGTCGGTGTCCATGAAGGGGCGCCAGATCGTGAAGCCCTCGCCGATCGCCATGACGCTCGACAACGGCCGCGTTCTCGGCGGCGCGCCGGTTGCCGTCGGAACGACGACGCGCTCGGCGGACCGGGTGCTGAAGCCCGTCGTGCGCGTCAAGCGCGCCGAAATCCGCGACCACTTCAACGAACGGCGCGTGGACTTCGCCGGCGGCTACGCGCTGCTCGTGCGCGCGTACGACGACGGCGTCGCCTACCGATGGGCGACGACGCTGCCGGGCGATGTCACGGTCATCGGGGAGGACGCGACGATCACGTTCGCGGACGACTACCCGCTCTGGTTTCCGGAAGAGACGAGCTTCCAGTCCCACCAGGAGCGGCAGTACAAGCGGCTGTCTATCAGCGAACTGCAGCCGGGCCAGTTCTCCTCGCTGCCGGCCATGGCCGACCTCGGCGGCGGCGCCAAGGCGGTGATCACGGAAGCGGACCTCCTCGACTACCCCGGCATGGATCTCATGGCGGGTCCGGAGCCCGGCTCGCTGAAGGGGCTGTTCCCGGCGTACCCGAAGCAGGTCGAGGCGGCGAACGATCGCGACGAGAAGGTGGCGGAGCGCGAGCCGTACATCGCGAAGACCCGAGGCACCCGGGAGTACCCGTGGCGCGTTCTCGTCCTGGCCGAGCGCGACGCGGACCTTCTCGGCACCGACATCGTCTATCGGCTCGCCTCGGAGACCACGATGGACGACACGTCGTGGATCGCGCCGGGCAAGGTGGCGTGGGACTGGTGGAACGATCTCAACATCACCGGCGTGCCCTTCAGGGCTGGCGTGAACACGGACACGTACAAGCACTACATCGACTTCGCCGCCGAGAACGGGCTGCAGTACATCATCCTGGACGAAGGCTGGTACAGGCTCGGCGACCTCCTGTCCGTGGTGCCGGGCCTCGACATGGAGGCGGTGGCGGCGCACGCGAAGCAGAAGAACGTCGGCCTGATCATGTGGGTCATCTGGAAGACGCTCGACAGGCAGATGCAGCCGGCGCTCGACCAGTTCGCGCGGTGGGGCGTGAAGGGCATCAAGGTGGACTTCATGCAGCGCGAGGACCAGTGGATGGTCAACTACTACGAGCGCGTGGCGCGCGAGGCGGCGGCGCGCAGGCTCCTGGTCGACTTCCACGGCTCCTACAAGCCGACCGGCCTGTACCGGACCTGGCCCAACGTGATCACGAGCGAGGGCGTGCTGGGCCTCGAGCAGAGCAAGTGGGGCGACATGGCGTCGCCCGACCACGCCGTCACGTTCCCGTTCATGCGCATGCTGGCCGGCCCCGTGGACTACACGCCGGGCGCGATGGTCAACTCGACGAAGCGCGACTTCAGGCCCGTTTACAACCGGCCAGGGAGCCAGGGCACGCGCTGCCAGCAGCTGGCGATGTACGTCGCCTTCGAGAGCCCGCTGCAGATGCTGGCCGACTCGCCGTCCCACTACCGCCGCGAGCCCGAGAGCCTGGCGTTCCTGTCGGCCGTGCCGACGGTATGGGACGAGACGAAGCCTCTCGACGCGAAGGTCGGCGAGTACCTCCTCGTGGCGCGCCGGAGCGGACGCGAGTGGTACGTCGGCGCCCTGACGAACTGGAGCGCGCGCGACCTCGAGGTCGACCTGTCGTTCCTCGGCGAGGGGAGCTTCGAGGCGGAGATCTTCCGCGACGGCGTGAACGCCGACCGCAACGCGCTGGACTACGCGCGCGAGCGGCAGGGCGTGACGGCGCAGAGCCGGCTGCAGGTCCATCTTGCGCCCGGCGGCGGGTTCGCGGCGCGCATCGTGCCGCGGTAAGCAGAACCGCCGCTCGCCCGACAGGCGGGCCGCCGCCGGCCGGCCGCCCGGGCGCATCGACGTGCGCGCGCTTGACGCCGGCCCGTCCGGGGCCGAGACTACCGAGTACCGATCGTCGAACTGTGCTCCGGGCCGCCGCCCCGCCCCGCGGGACGGCCGGGGTGCCGGCTCGGGCCCTCGCCCGGGAGGAGAGCCATGGCGATTCCGGCGTCGATCGAGCGGTACGTGACCTCGCGCGGCGTGTCCTTCACGCCGATCCACTACCACGTCGCGTTCACTGCCCAGGAAGAGGCGGCCGCGGCCCACGTCCGGGGGCGCGAGTGGGCGAAGACGGTGGTATGCCTCGCCGACGGCAAGCCCGTCCTGGCGCTGCTGCCGGCGCACTACCGGGTGGACGTGAACGCGCTGAAAGCGCTGACGAACGCCACGCAGGTCCGCCTGGCCACCGAGCACGAGCTGGCGGGGCTCTATCCCGACTGCGACACGGGAGCGATGCCGCCGTTCGGCGGGCTCTACGGCCAGGACGTCTACATGGACGACAGCCTTGCGGCCGACGCGGAGATCGTCTTCCACGCCGGGACGCACGCCGACGCGATGCGGATGCGGCTCGACGATTTTCTGGCGCTCGTCCGCCCGGTCATCGGCCGCTTCGCCGGCCCCGCCCAGGGCGGACACTGACCATCCAGAGAGAGCGAGAGAAGGAGCATGCGCACATGAACGCGAACCGCCGCCGGTTTCTCACGACGACCTCGATGGCCCTGGCCGCCGCGGCGGCCGGCCGCTCGGCGCTCTTCGCGCGCGTTTCGCAAAGCGCCGGCGCGGGGCAGGCCGGGCCGCCAGCCGCCCCGCCCACGGCGTTCGCCGCGCTCCGCGGCACGATCGGCACCTTCGTGGGGCAGGGCGGCACGATCGGGTACCACATCGGGAAGGACGGTGTCGTGGTCGTGGACGCGCAGATGGCGCCGACGGCGCAGATCGCCCTGCAGGGCATCCGGGAGCGCGCGGGCGGCCGGATGATCGACGTCCTCGTCAACACCCACCACCATGGCGACCACACCGAGGGCAACGCCGTGTTTCGGCCGGCGGTGAAGAGGATCCTGGCCCACGTGAACGTGCCCAGCCTGCAGCGGGCCGCGGCGGCGCAGCAGGCTGCCGCGCGTCCGGGCGCGCCCCCGCCGGAGCCGGTCGTGGCGGACGCGACGTTCGTGAACACGTGGGAAGAGGACGTGGGAGGGGAACGGCTGGCCCTCAAGTATTACGGGGCGGCGCACACGAGCGGCGACGTCGTCGTCACGTTCGCGAAGACAGACGTCGTCCACATGGGCGACCTCGTGTTCAACCGCCGGCATCCGTACATCGACAGGCCTGCGGGCGCGTCCATCTCGAACTGGATCAAGGTGCTCGAGGCTGTGGCCGGGGAGCACGGCAGCGACACGCAGTACATCTTCGGGCATGCCGGGGAGCGGTTCCCCGTCACGGGTGCCAGGGCCGATCTGCTCTACCAGCGAGACTACCTGACGGCGCTCCTCGAGCACGTGCGACGAGAGCTGACGGCGGGCAAGCCGAAGGACGAGATCGTGAAGACGGCCGCCGCGCTCCGCGGATTCCCCGATCACGGTCCGCTCGTCCCGCGCGTGCTGACGGCGGCGTACGAGGAACTGGCGGGCTGAGGAGCGGGGACAGACCGCGCTGGGATTGAGCCTGCGCTTCCGGGCGCCGGCCCGGGGCAGATGGATCCTGCTGGCGCGCCCAGCCTCCGCGACGTGCCGCGGGCGCAGGCTTCGGCGCGCCAGGCCAAGCCCCGGGTTCCGACTCCCGATGCCCGGGTTCCGACTCCCGATTCCTGATTCTCGATTACCGGCCTCCGAGCCCCAAGCCCGGCGGCCCTGGTTAGAACACCCTGTCGAACCAGACGTCCTCCAGGATCTGGATCTTTTTCGTGAAGGCGGCGCCTCCGGCCGACACGACCACCGCGTACTCCCCGACGGGGACCGGGACCGCGCCGCCGAAGGTCGCGTACGCGGGCTCGGCCTGCGCACCGGCGCCGGCGGGCCTGCCGCTTCCGGCGCCGCGGCCGGCGGCTGGCGGCGCAGGCTGACCGGGGATCGTCTGAGCCGCCGCGCGCATGTTCCACAGCAGCTGGTTGACGCCCGCGGCGTTCGGGCCTTTCGTCTCGGCGATGACGCGCGTGCCCTGCAGGATGGCCACCGACACGCCGCCGGCGGCGGGGGCCTTCTGGTAGTAGCGGATCATCACGCCGTTCGGCTCGCTCTCGCCGTCGAAGTTCGTGAAGGCCGACATGGCGGGCCGGCGAACGGTCCACCTCACCTTCGGCTCGACGTCGAACAGGTGGAAGTCCTTCGCGAGCATCGACGCGGACACCTCCTCGAGCGCCGAGATGTCGGCGATGAAGATGCCCCGGCCGTGCGTAGCCACGATGAGATCGCGCTCGCGCGGATGGATCTTCAGGTCGTGCACCGGCTGGGTCGGCAACCCGTTCCTCATCTCCTGCCAGATCCTGCCGCCGTCGATCGTCACGTACAGCCCGAAGTCGACGCCGACGAAGAGCAGGTTCGGATTGTACGGATCCTCGCGGATGACGTTCACCGACTTCGCGGGCAGGTTGCCGGCGATCGAGGCCCACGTCTCGCCGTAATCCGTCGTCTTGTACACGAACGCCCGGAAGTCGTCGTTGCGCAAACCGGTGAAGGTCACGTAAGCGGTGCCTGGGGCGTGCGACGAGGCGACGACCCGGCTGACCCAGTAGCCGGGGTGGCCCGGGATCCGATCGTTGAGCTTCGTCCACGACTTCCCGCCGTCCTTCGACATCTGCACGTTGCCATCGTCGGTGCCGACCCAGAGGAGGTCCCGCACGATGGGCGATTCGTCCACGCTCGTGATGGTGCAGTACGTCACGTTGCCGTCGCCGCCCTTGCCCGTGGGCAGCTTCGTCGGGTCGTTCGTCGTGAGGTCCGGGCTGATCTCGACCCAGCCTTCGCCGCGGTAGGCCGACTTCAGCAGCTTGTTCGCCGCATGGTAGAGGACGTTGCTGTCGTGCGGCGAGATGAGGATCGGGGCGTTCCAGTTGAAGCGGAGCGCCGGGTCGCGATGGGTGATGTTCTTGACCTCGCCCGTGTAGAGATCGGTCCGTGAGAGCGATCCGAACTGCGACTCGTTGTAGAGGTAACGGTTCGTGACGGGGTCGGTCTCGTTGTAGAAGCCGTCGCCGCCGCCGACGCTCTGCCAGTCCTCGAAGCCGATGCGGCCGCCGCCGCGCTTGGTGCTGGGTCCGCGCACGGAGCCGTTGTCCTGCATCCCGCCGGCCACGTTGTACGGCTGCATCATGTCGAAGCCGACGGCGTAGAACTGCGCGAGGGGCAGCTCGTCCGGATGGTACCAATTGGCGCCGCCGTCGTAGGTGATGCCCATCCCGTGGTCGTAGCCCAGGAGGATGTGCTTCGAGTTCGCCGGATCGATCCACATCGCATGGTTGTCGCCGCCGAACCGGAACGGCACGCTCCACGTCCTGCCGCCGTCGGTGGTGTGGTGCATGCCCACGCTGAGGACGTAGACGTGGTTGGCGTCGTTCGGATCCACGCGGATCTGCATGTAGTAGTACCCCGGATTCCCGCCGATCCGCTGCTTGTCGGGGCTCGCCTTCCGCCACGTCTTCCCGCCATCGTCAGAGCGGTAGACCTCCTCTCCGATCATCCCGGCGCTCGACTTGCCCGCCCGCAGTTCCGCGAGCCGGTCGGCGTCCGGCACGCCCGGCTTGTTGGCGTTCTCGATGTTCGCGTACACGATTTGCGGGTTCTTCGCGTAGACGTCGAGGCCGATGCGGCCCAGCATCCCGCCTGGCAGCCCGCCTCCGAGCTTGGTCCACGTCCGGCCGGCGTCAGTCGTCTTGTAGATGCCGCTGCCCGGGCCGCCGAGGTTGAACGTCCACGGCAGGCGCTCCTTGTCGTAGGCGGCCGCATAGAGGACCTTCGGGTTCTTCGGATCCATCACGAGGTCCGCGGCGCCGACCATCCGGCCGTCGGCCTTCACCTCGAGCGACTTCGTCCACGTCCTGCCGCCGTCGGTCGTCTTGTAGACGCCCCGTTCGTCGTTCGGCGAGTACAGGTGGCCGAGGGCCGCCACGTAAACGATGTTCGGATCCTTCGGGTGGATGACGATGCGGCCGATGTGGTGGGAGTCGGCGAGCCCCATGTTCGTCCAGGTCCTGCCGCCGTCAGTGGACTTGTAGACGCCGTCGCCCCAGTAGGTGCTTCTGGAGGAAGTGTGCTCGCCCGTGCCGACCCAGACGATGCTGGGGTCGGTGTCGGCCACCGCGATGTCGCCGATCGAGACGACCGGCTGGGTGTCGAAGATCGACACCCAGCTGATGCCGTTGTTCACTGACTTCCACAGCCCGCCCGAGCCGGTGGCGGCGTAGATTGTGTGCGGCTCGCGCGCCGGCACGGCGAAGTCCACGAAGCGGCCGCTCTGGCGCGTCGGGCCGATGGCGCGGAACGAGAACGCCTTGGCGACATCGGGCGGGAGGGCCTGAGCGGCAAGATCGGCGGGGATGGCGGCGGCCAGCGCGGCCAGTGCCAGGGCGCGGAGGACCCGTGCGGCAGGATGAAGCGTGCGCATGTGCGTGCTCCTGACTGAAGAGACACGGACTTTCCGAATCCCGGGAACGGCTGATGCGTTCCATTTCCCGGGGAAGTGACGCTGACCACATCGGACGCGGGCGGCGCCCCCGACACGGGGGCGCGACCTGCGTAGTGTCGCCGCTCCCGATGCAGCGCGCCAAGCGAAATCGTGCTGGTCCCGGCCGTGTCGATGCCGCAGCCGGCGCCGCAGCCGGCGCCGGGCGCCGCGGGGACAGCGGGCCGGCGCGCGCCGCCGGAACGGCGCGGCCGGTGTAGGATTGGCCTGTCCATGACTACTCGCGCGGCCGCTGCCGGACCGGCCCTTGACGCCCGCCTGGTGCGGCGCTTGTACGACCGGTCCGGGGCTGAGCGATGGGGTCTTGCCGAGCAGGACTTCGCCGCGGCGCTGGCTCGCAGCGTCGGGCGGCGCTTCGCCGGCTCGGCGCCGTCGGCCTCCGAGGCCGCGCAATATCTCGAGTCGCTCCGGCTGGAGGACCTGGCGCTCGCCTGCGCCTGCGCGCGCGGGCGCGAGTCCGCCTGGGAGCGGTTCGTGCAGGAGTACCGCCCGATCCTGCTCAGGATCGCAAGCCGCGGCCAGCAGACGGATCGCGGGCGCGACGTGGCCGATTCCATCTACGCGGAGCTCTACGGTCTGGAGGTGCGAGACGGGGCGCGGCGCTCGCTCTTCGACTACTACCACGGGCGGAGCACGCTCGCCGGCTGGCTGCAGGCCGTCGTCGCGCAGCGGCTCGTCGACCTGGCCCGCGCCGCCCGGCGGTTCGAGCCGCTGTCCGACGACGAGCGCGCCGCGGAAGGCGCCGCGGAGGACGGCGCCCGGGACGCGGAACTGGAGCCGGACCGGCGGCGCCTGCTTGGCCTCGCGCGCCAGGCTTTCGAGACGGCGGTCGCCGGCCTCGAGAGCCGCGACCGGCTGCGCCTGGCGCTCTACTACACGCAGGACATGACGCTGGCCGCGATCGGCCGCGTGCTCGGCGAATCCGAGGCCACCGCGTCGCGCAAACTCGAGCGGGCGCGCGCGGCGCTTCGCGCGGCGATCCAGCGGCACTTGCGCGAGGTCGGCCGGCTGAGCGACCGGGAGGTGGCCCAGTGCTTCGAGCACGCGCGGACCGACCCGGCATTCGATCTGGCCCGGACGCTGCCGCCGCCGGGCAGCACGTAGCCGGGAGTGCTCGCTCCCGGGGGGAACCGAGCCGGCAAGGGGCCGGCACAGGCGGCGGGTGTGGCCCATCGAGCGCGTGCCCCTGCCTATGGCCGCAGCGAATGGCCGCGCAGTGTGCAAGAAGAGGCGTCGGAATCGTTCTTCAAAGGGAGGCGCAGGTGAGCACGAGCCCATCGCGAGACACCGTCGACGCCGATGTCGAGCGGCTGCTGCGCGCCGCGCTGAAGCCGTCCGCCGGCGGCCGGGCCGGCGAGTGCCCCGATGCGGAGTCGCTGGCCGCGTTCGTGGAGGGCAGGCTGCCGCCTCGAGAGCGAGCGCCACTCGACGCGCACTTCGCGGCATGCGGCCGATGCCAGGAGACGCTGGCCGTGATGGGCGCGGCGCCGCCGCTGCCGCTGGTCGCGCCGGTGCGGCCGGGGTGGTTCGCGCGGATCACCGCTCCGAGGCTGCGCTGGCTTGTGCCGGTTAGCGCTGCGGCCGCAGTGGCGGCGGTGTTCTTCGCGACGAGGCCGGTCATAGCGCCGGGAGAGCATGCGGCCACGGCCGAAGCCCCGGTGCAGATGGCGCACGCTGCACCGCCCGAACTGGGGCCGGCGGGCGCGGCCCGGAATGAGGTCCCGGAGGCGGCGCTGCAGCGGGACGCCTCCGCCAGGACCGGCGCGGCTGCGGATGAGCTGAAACCCGGAGGTCCTCGGCGGCCGGCCGCCGTGCTGGCAGACGAGGGCGCAGCGGGAGAGGGCGGCCGGCAGGCTGTCTCGCTGGGGATGCCGACGGCGGAGCAGGCCGTGCCGGCCGCGGCCGCTACGCGCGAGACGAGGGACGTGCGTGAGGTCGCCGTGAGCGAGGGGGCGAAGCCTGCCGGGTTGGCTAAGTCCGCGACCCAGTCCGAGGCCGCTGGTGCCCCGTTGGCGGCGTCGGTGGCGTTTCGCGAGCATGACGCAGCCGGCGCGTTGCTGCCCGTCGTTGCAGCCCCTGATGGAGTGGTGCAGTGGAAGCTGGGCGCAGAAGGCCGGGTGTGGCGCTCGGAGGATGGCGGTGTTCGTTGGCGCGAACAGCGTACGGGCGTCGGGGCGGTGCTCACGGCGGGATCGGCGATTTCGGCCGACGTGTGCTGGATCGTTGGTGAAGGCGGGACGGTGCTGCTGACGGTCGACGGGGCGTTCTGGCAGCAGCGGCCGTTTCCGTTTTTGGCGGATCTCGTCGATGTCCGGGCCGCCTCCGCGCGATCGGCGGTCGTCACGGCCCGCGACGGCCGCCGGTTCGAGACCCGAGACGGCGGCCTCACGTGGAGATAAGGGGTCGGGACGCTTTTTGCAAACGACGGGTCTGTATGACAAATCCGTCGTTTGCAAAAAGCGTCCCGACCCCAGGGAGGTTCCTATGATGGACACACAACTTCGGACCGCCGTGCTCGCGGCAGCTGCGATCCTCACTAGTGCCCTCGCTAGCGGTCCGACGATCACCGCGCTTGCGAGCCAGGATTCCGCCGCCGCAGGCGGCCAGAGCGACCTGGCCGTCACCGTGTACAATTCGAGCCTCGCCCTCGTGCGCGACGTCCGCGAGTTCGCCCTGCCCTCGGGCGAGTCGGACCTTCGGTTCGTGGACATCGCAGCGACGGTCAACCCCGCGACAGTGCACTTCCGTTCGCTGACGGACCCGGCTCGCGTCGCCGTCCTCGAGCAGAACTACGAGTACGACCTGCTCGAGCCCGAGAAGCTCCTCCGCAAGTACGTCGGCCGCGAGGTCACGCTCGTGCGAACGGGCGTGGAGAACGGCACCACGAAGCGCGAAGAAGTGAAGGCGACGCTCGTGAGCCTGAACAACGGCCCCATCTGGAAGATCGGGAACGAGTACGTCACCGGCCTCGGCTCGGATCACCTCCGCTTCCCCGAGCTGCCGTCGAACCTCTACAGCCGGCCAACCCTCGTCTGGAAGCTCCTGAACCGCGGCGGCCCGCGCCATCGCATCGAGGCGTCGTATCTTGCGGGCGGCCTGTCCTGGCAGTCGGACTACGTCCTCACGGTCGGCCGCGACGACGCGTCGGCCGGCCTCGACGGCTGGGTGACGCTCACCAACGAGAGCGGCACGGCGTTCCGCGACGCGACGCTGCAGTTCGTGGCCGGGGACCTCAACCGCGTCCAGCCCGCCGCGCGCAAGCAGATGCTCGAGATGATGGCCGATGCCAGGGGCGCCGCGCCCGCCATGGCCCAGGAGGCGTTCGCCGAGTACCACCTCTACACGCTGGGCCGCCGGTCCACGATCGAGAACCAGCAGACGAAGCAGCTCGCGCTGCTCAGCGGCTCGGGCGTGCCGGTCGAGAAGCGCTACGTCGTCGACGGCCAGGCATTCTACTACCGCAACCGCCAGAGCCCCGGCCGTCCGCTCAAGGACAAGGTGCAGGTCTACTACCGCTTCCGCAACGACGCACAGAGCGGCCTCGGCGCGCCCATGCCGGCCGGCATCCTCCGCGTCTACCAGGCCGACGCGAAAGGGGGGCTCCAGTTCGTCGGCGAGGATCGCATCGATCACACGCCGAAGGACGAGACGATCGACGTCAAGATCGGCAGCGCCTTCGACGTCGTGTGCGAGCGGAACCAGACCGACTTCGAGAAAATCAGCGAGCTCGTCTACGAGATGGAGTACGCCGTCACGCTGCGCAACCACAAGACGACGCCGGTAACCGTGCGGGTGAACGAGCCGATTGGCGGGACCTGGAAGATGCTGCGCTCGTCGCACGCGTGGGAGAAGACGGCGGCGTGGGCGGCGCAGTTCACGGTGCCGGTGGCGGCCGACGGCACGGCCGTCCTGGCCTACCGGGTGCGCGTCACCTACTGAGGCTTGCGGGCCGCCATGTCGGTGCTGGCGGGGTCAGATCCGCGGATTTCTGGCTCTGACCCCGGAATTCTGGATCTGACCCCGAAGCCGAAGCCCCGAAGCCCGGAGTCGGCTAGACTAGCTCCACCGCCCGGCGCCCGCCGGGCCCCGCAGCGAGGTGCCCAGCCATGTTCGACGCCGCCACCTACCAGAGCCGCCGCCGCCGCCTGAGCAAGGATGTCGGTTCCGGCCTGATCCTGTTGCTCGGCAACGACGAAGTGGGCATGAACTACGCGGCCAACGCGTACCACTTCAGGCAGGACAGCACGTTCCTGTACTTCTTCGCGGTGAACCTGCCGGGCCTGGCCGGGCTCATCGACGTGGACGCCGGCACGGAGACGCTCTTCGGCGACGATCTCACGGTGGCGGACATCGTCTGGACCGGCCCGCAGCCGACGATCGCGAAGCTGTGCAAGCCGGCGGGGATCGCGTCGAGCGCGCCGATGGCCGAGCTGGAGACGCGCCTGGCGGCGGCCATCGCCAAGGGGCGCCGCGTGCACTTCCTCAAGCCGTACCGCGCCGAGCACACGCTGAAGATCACGGCGCTGCTCGGGCTGAAGCCCACCATCGTCGCGTCGTACCGGTCGGAGGCGCTGCACGCGGCCGTCGTCGCCCAGCGCAACGTCAAGTCGGCCGACGAGGTGGCCGAGATCGAGCGGGCCGTCGGCGTGTCGCGCGAGATGTACCTGGCGGCGATGCGGGCGGCCAGGCCGGGCCGGCGCGAGTACGAGGTGGTGGCGGAGATCGTCCGGGTCCAGAAGGCGAACGGCTGCGAACTGGCCTTTCCGATCATCTGCTCGGTGCACGGCGAGACGCTGCACAATCACGCCCACGCGAACCTCATGAAGGCCGGCGACGTGATGGTGCTCGACTCGGGCGTGGAAACCGAACGGGGCTACGCGAGCGACATCACGCGCACGATTCCCGTGGGCGGCCGGTTCACGGCCGAGCAGCGGGTGATCTACGACCTGGTGCTGAAGACGCAGCTCGCGGCCATCGCCGCCATCAAGCCCGGCGTGCGGTACAAGGACGTGCACCTGCTGGCCTCGAGGAGCTTCGCGTCCGGCCTGAAGGAGATCGGCCTCATGAAGGGCGACCCGGCGGAAGCGGTGGCAGCCGGCGCGCACGCTCTCTTCTTCCCGCACGGCCTCGGCCACATGCTCGGCCTGGACGTGCACGACCTCGAGAACATCGGCGAGCAGCACGTCGGCTATGAGCCCGGGCTCGAGCGGAGCGGCCAGTTCGGCTTGAGCTACCTCCGCCTCGCCCGCACGCTGAAGCCGGGGTTCGTCCTGACCGTCGAGCCCGGCCTCTACTTCATCCCGCAGCTCATCGACCAGTGGAAGGCCGACAAGCGCCACGCCGCGTTCGTCAACTACCGAGAGGTGGAGAAGTTCCGCAACGCGCGAGGCTACCGGATCGAGGACGACGTGCTGGTGACCCGGTCCGGGAACCGCGTGCTCGGGCCGCCGATTCCGAAGAAGGCGGAGGACGTCGAAGCGGCGTGCCGCGCGTAGCAGCGCGCGGAAGGCCGGACCTCGCCCGAGAGAATCCGAAGCCAGGGATTCGCATGGAGCCCAGGGCCTTCAGGCCCGCGGACGCCCGCGGCCGACCGGCGGCGTCATTCCCCGACTGGACGTCGGGGCCGTGGATCTGACCCCATCCGACGGAGAGCCCAGGCATGGCCCTGTCCTACACGCAGTGGCTTCACACGCAGTGGCCCGCCGGCACGATCGAGCCGCGCCCGGAAACGGACCGGGACGGCCGGACGTCCGTGCGTGGCGTTCGCGTGGCCGGCGAACTCGCCGGCCACGTGCTCCTGCGCGAGGCCGCGGACTCGGGCGCGCGGGCCGTGCGGGCCATCGCGGCGGAGCGCGGGTTCAAACCGTCGGCTGATCCGAGCGTGCCGGACCTCGCCGTCATCGGCGCGGGCGCGGCCGGCATCGCGGCCGCCATCGAGGCCCGTCGCGCCGGCCTGTCCGTCGTCGTCTACGAAGCCGCGGCGCCGTTTGCGTCGATCGCGGGGTTGGCGCGCGGGCGCTCAATCGTGACCCCGACTGCCGCGGCGCCTGCTCCCGCGCCGGGCGACGGCGCGTCTGCCGGAGCCCTGGCCATCACGGCCGGCCGGAAGGAGGACGTCCTCGCAGACCTCGAGCGGCAGCGCCGGGAAGCAGGCATCGAAACCGAGCCGAGCCTCGTCGAGCGCATCGAATCCCGCAAGGGAGCGGTGGCGCTGCACCACGCCGGCGGCCGCGTCACCCTCGCGCGGCGCGCCATCGTCGCGATCGGGCGAAGCGGCGTCTTCCCGCGTCTCGGATGTCCCGGCGACGACCTCGACAAGGTCCGCACGCGGATCCTCGACCCCACCGAGCACGCCGGAAAGCGCGCGCTCGTCGTCGGAGACGGCGACCACGCCATCGAGACGGCCGTCGCGCTGGCCACCTGCGGCGCCAAGGTCACGCTCGCGTGCCGCGGCGCGGAGTTCGATCGCCCGCGCGCGGAGAACCTCGTCAAGCTCCGACGCATCACCGAGCAGCCAGAAGCCCAGGTGCACATCGAGTCGCCGAGCGCCGAGCGCGTGACGACCGCGACCATGCGGAACATGAAGAGCGCCGAAGGGCCCGGATCCCTGCGCGTCCTCATGGCCACGACGGTGGAGCGCGTCGGCCCCGCAGCCGTCACCCTGGTGGGCGCGGACGGGGCGGAGCAGGTCGTGCCCAACGACGTCGTGTTCTCGATGATCGGCCGCGCCGAACCGGAAGGGCTCCTCCGGCGCTCCAGGCTGCGCCTGCGCGGCACGCGCGACGCGGCGGTCTGGCTCGGCCTGGCCGTTTCCATCTGCGTGTTCGTGCTCGTCCTGCACTGGGCCGTCAGCCGGCCGGAACTCCCCATCCAGCGGGCCGTGGCGGCCTACCGCGCGTTCCCCTACGACCTGCCCGGACTCGTCGACTCGGCCGGCGGCGCGCTGGCGGATCTCGCCGCCCGCGAGACGCACCTTCTCTACACCCTGAAGTCCAGCCTGGGCACGCCGCTGTTCCACCTCTCCCTCGCGTGGTGCCTCGCCGTGACGATCTTCGGCGCCCGCCGCATCGCGAGGCGGCGGACGCCGTACGTCTTCTGGCAGACGCTCACGCTGATTGCGGTCCAGTGGATCTTCTTGATCGTGATCCCGCACCTGGCCCTGCCGTGGGCGGGGCGAAACGGCTACTTCGAGCCCCGCCAGCCCCTGCGCTGGATGGCCGATCAGCTCTTCGAGCGCGGCGACGGCTTCCTCGGCCACGAGCGCGCGTACTGGAGGGCCTACGGGTTCGTGCTGCCGTTCCCGCTGAACGTCTTCAACGTGTTCACCGACCGCCCGATGTGGCTGTGGATGGCGATCGCCCTGCTCCAGGCGCTCGTGGGCGTCCCGCTGATGGTGCGGCGCTGGGGGAAGGGCGGGTTCTGCGGGTGGGTGTGCCCGGCCGGCGCGCTGGCCGAGACCGTGGGCGACGCTCACCGCGAGAAGATGCCGCACGGTCCGCTGGCCAACCGGGTGAACATGATCGGGCAGGGAGTGCTGGCGCTGGTGCTCGCGCTGCTGGCGCTGCGCTTCGCGGCGTGGTCGCTCGGCCCGCGATCGTGGGCACAGACGGTCTTCCGGGAGGCCTTCTCGGGCCTGCCGTTCTTCAACTACACGTGGCTCGTCGTCCTGTTCATGGCCGGCGCCGTCGGGATCGGCGCCACGTTCTTCTTCAGCGGCCGCGTCTGGTGCCGTTTCGCATGCCCGCTGGGCGCGCTGTCGCACATCCACGCGCGCTCGTCGCGCTTCCGGATCCTGCCCGAGAAGGCGAAGTGCATCTCGTGCGGCGTGTGCACGTCCGTCTGCCACGCCGGCGTGGACGTGATGAACTTCGCGAACAAGGACCAGCCCGTCCGCGACCCGCAGTGCGTGCGGTGCTCGGCGTGCCTCGAGCAGTGCCCGACGGGCGCGCTGGCCTTCGGCCTCGTCCGCAAGAGCGGCGAGGTGGTCTTCGACCGCCTCCGCGCCGGTCGGGGCCAGGCCTGAAAACACCGACGCACTGCTGCCCTCATCGCGGCGGCGCACCAGGATGTTCAGGCCCGACCCCGCGTCTCCGGCTCTCAGCGCTTCAGGTACTTGTCGAACCAGGCCAGGTACCGCTCGTAGCGGTCCCGCACGTAGCTCGGCTTCGTCAAGCCGTGGAACTGCTCGGGGTAGATGACGAGCTCGGTGTCGACGCCGAGGCTTCTGAGCGCCTGGTACATCTGCTCGCTGCCGGCGAGGGGCACGTTGAAGTCCTTCTCGCCGCACAAGAACAGCGTGGGCGTCTTGATCCGATCGGCGTGCCAGAAGGGGTAGGACACCTTGAGGTACAGATCCTGCGCCTTCCACGGCTGGCCGATCTCCGTATCCCACTGGACGATGTAGTGGTCGACTCCGTACATGCTGGACTGGAGCGCGCTGCCCGCGCCGCTGACCGCCGCCTTGAAGCGCGTGTCGCTGGCAATCGTGTAGTCGGTCAGCAGGCCGCCGTAACTCCACCCGCCGATGCCGAGGCGCTCCGGGTCCGCGACGCCCGAGGCGACGGCCTGATCGACGGCGCCGAGGAGATCGACGACCTCCTTGTTGCCCCAGTCGGCGTAGATGGCCTTCTGGAAGGCCTCTCCGCGCCCCGAGCTGCCCCGGTAGTTGATGTTCAGCACAACGTACCCGTTCGCCGCATAGAGCTCGTTCTCGAAGGTGAACGAGTAGTCGTCCTGGCCGTTCGGCCCGCCGTGGATGATGAGCAGCGTCGGGTACTTAGTGCCTGCGGCGTACGACGCCGGCTTCACTATGAGGCCGTTCACCACGGTCCCGTCCTTGCTCGTCGACGTGAAGTCCTCGGTCGTCGCCAGCTGCAGCTGGGCGAACAGCTCGTCGTTCACCTTCGTCAGCTGGCGCAGCGTGCCGTTCTCGAGGGCGTGCACCTCCGGCGTCGCCGTGGACGTTCCGGCCAGCAGCGTGAGGCGGCCGTCGGCGCCAAGCGAGACGTCGGACACGGTCCGGCGCCCGGCGGTGAGCTTCTCGACCTGCCCGCCCGCGACGCTCGTGCGGCCGACGTACGACGCCCTGTCGTCCTCGACGGTGAACGTCAGCATCCGGCTGTCGGGCGACCACGAGATGGGCCCTCCAACCGGCCGGTCGAGGGCGGCCGTCAGCACCTTCGCCGCCCCGCCCGCGGCGGGGACGATGGCGAGCTTGTTGATCTCGTAGGCGAGATACCTGGTCTCGTCGCCCTGGAAGTAGGCGATCCACCGGCCGTCGGGGCTCCACGCCGGGCGCCCGGCATCGGCCGCCGTAGACGTCGTGACCTGCCTCGGCTCCGCGCCCGGCTTCGCGTCGACGACGTAGATGTCCGAGTTCTCATGGCGATCCGGGTCCGGCCCCGCGCGCGTGCTCACGAAGGCGATCTTCGTCCCGTCCGGCGACCAGGACGGCTCCGAGTCGTCGAACGGCCCGGACGTGACCTGCTCGGCCTTCTTCGCGGCGATGTCGAACACGTAGACGTGGCTGTAGAGGCGCTTCAAATAGCCGTCCCGGTCCCGCTTGAAGCGGTACCGGTCGAGGACGATGGGCGGGAGCGTCTTGCGCTTCCAGCCCTCCATCTTCTCGGGCTCGTCGGCCGGGTCTTGGTCGCTTTTCGTGAAAACGAAGCGCTTGCTGTCGGGCGACCACGAGTACTCGTCGACGCCGCCCTCGATCTCCGTCAGTTTCTGCGCCTCTCCGCCGAGGCGGTCGAGCAGCCAGATCTGCGCGCCCTTCTTCTTCTCCTCTTCCGTGCCGCGGCTGGAGAGGAAGGACAGGTAGCGGCCGTCGGGGCTCCAGCGCGGGGCGCTCTCCTTCTCCGGGCCCGACGTCAGCCGGACCGTCTGCGCGCCGTCCCAGCTCACCATCCAGATATCGCTGTCGCGTTTGTCCTTCTCGAGGTCGGCCGACGTCACCACGTAGGCGACCCACTTCCCGTCGGGCGAGCGCTGCGGGTCGCCGACCGACTTGATCTTCGCCAGATCGTCGAGCGTGATGGCGCGCCTGGCCGCGGCCGCGGGAGCTTGAGCGGCGGGCCCGGCCGCCAGGGTGACGGCGACAAGGACGGCCGCGGCGGCCGCCAGGGCGACGGTGCGGGTGAGTCTGGGCATCTTTGGCGTCCTGCAATGACGACGGCAGCCCGGAGGCGGCCTGAGTTGCGGCATAGTAGCACGCGAGAGTCCACGGGCCCGCTGGGCCTTACTGTCGGACTCCACAGGGGATGCCCTGGATCGCCAGCCGGCCTCTCGCGCCCGGGTTCGCGGGGGCCGCGCGTCTCGTCCCGCCCGGGAACGAAGGAGCCGTCGCCCATGACACGCAGCCCAGGCGCCCGCGCCGCCCGTGTTTCGCTCGCCCTCGCTCTCGCGCTCGCTCCGCTCAGCGTCTCCGCAGCCGGCGCGGCAGGGCCGAAAGGACCAGGAGGTCAAGCGGGGTCACACAGTCCGGCAGGTCGAGCAGGATCAACCGTGGCGGCGGGCGCGGCCGAGCGCCGGGCCGCGACCATCGCCGACCTGCACCGCGTCAAGGGCGTGGCCGAGCCGGCCATCTCGCCCGATGGAGGCCGCGTGGCCTTCACGCTGACCGTCACGGATCTGGACGCCGTCCACCGTCAGACCAACCTGTGGTGGACGGACGCCGACGGGAAGGGCGCGCGCGCGCTGACGGCGGCCGACGGGTTCGAATGGGGCCCGGCGTTCTCGCCCGACGGCGGCACGCTGGCGTTCATCTCGACGCGAGCGGGCAGCCCGCAGGTGTTCTTCCTGCCCACCACCGGCGGCGAAGCCCGGAAGCGCACCGACGTTCCCGGCGGCGTGGGCGCGTTCCGCTTCACGCCCGACGGCCGGCGGCTGGTCTTCACCGCCGAGGTCTGGCCCGAATGCGGCGCCGACATGGCCTGCAACCGGAAGCGCGACGACGAGGCGGAGAAGCGGAAGATCCGGGCGGTTGTCGCCGACCGCCTGCTCTACCGCCACTGGGACGCATGGGAGGACGGCAAGCGGACCCACATCATGATCATGGACCTGGCTGACGCGAAGGCCCCGCTTCGCGATCTGACGCCCGGCGACTTCGACTCGCCGGCCTTCGTGGTCGGCGGCGCCGCGGACTTCGACGTGTCGCCCGACGGCAAAGAGCTCGTCTTCACCTCCAATCGCGACGCGCAGCCGGCGGACTCCACCAACTCGGACCTCTGGATCGTGCCGATCGACGGCGATGCCGGCTTGCTGGCGGCCCCGAGGAACATCACCGCCGCGAACCGCGCCTCGGACAGCGCGCCGCGCTACTCGCCCGACGGGCGCTCCATCGTCTTCACGCACCAGCGCGTGCCCGGCTACGAGTCCGACCGGATCGTGCTGGCGAGCTACGACCGCGCGAGCGGCGCGATCCGCGTGCTGACCGAACGGCTCGACGCGTGGGTGAGGGCGTTCCGCTTCTCGCCCGATGGCGCGCGGATCTACTTCACCGCGGACGTCAGGGGCCGGACCCCCATTCACGCCCTCGACCTCGCCACCGGCGCCATCTCCGTCGTCTCGGGCGTCGGCCACGTCGATGCGTTCGACGTGTCGAAGGACGGCACGTGGGCGGCCGTGGCCCGGCGCCGGATGCACCTGCCGGCGGAGATCTACCGCGTGGCGCTGAGCGGCCCTTCCTCCGGCACCGAGCGCGCGCTCACCAGCCAGAACCAGGCGCTGCTCGACGAGGTTGACTTCCGGCCGATGGAGGAGGTGTTCGTCGATTCCCCGAGCGGCAAGCGCATCCAGGTGCTGCTCGTGAAGCCGCACGGCTTCGACCCGGCGAAGCAGTACCCGGCCATCGTCAACGTGCACGGCGGCCCCCAGATGCAGTGGGCCGATGCGTTTCGCGGCGACGCCCAGGTCTACCCCGGGGCCGGCTATGTCGTCGCCTTCCCCAATCCGCACGGCTCGACCGGGTGGGGGCAGGACTTCACCGCCGCGATCTCGGGCGACTGGGACGGCAAGGTGATGCAGGACATCCTCGCGGTGGCCGACTGGCTGGTCTCGCAGCCGTGGGTCGATCGGGCGCGGATGGGCGCGATGGGGTGGTCCTGGGGCGGCTACGCGATGATGTGGCTGCAAGGCCATACCGACCGGTTCAAGGCCCTCGCTGCGATGATGGGCGTGTACGATCTGCGGACGATGTACTCGTCGACCGAGGAGCTGTGGTTCCCGGAGTGGGACCTCAAGGGCACGCCGTGGCAGAACCCGGAGGGCTACCGGAGGCAGAGCCCGTCGGAGTACGTGACGCGCTTCAAGACGCCGACGCTCGTGCTCACTGGCGAGCGGGACTACCGCGTGCCCTACACGCAGTCGCTCGCGTTCTTCACGGACCTGCAGAAAATGGGCGTGCCCTCGCGGCTCGTCGTGTTCCGGAATGCCGGGCACTGGCCGGGCTGGTACGACATGGTGCTGTATTACGCCGCGCATCTCGACTGGTTCCACACGTACCTGGGCGGCGGCGCGTCACCGCTGGATCCGAAGGCGCTGGCCGCGCAATGAGCCAGCGGAGCATTCAGCCATGAGACGTGCACTCATCGTTCCGATCCTGATGGCCGTCTGGGCGCCTTCTGCGGCGGCTCGCGCCGGGCATCCGGCGCCCGGCCAGGGCGCCGCGCGGCCGCTGCAGGCGGCGCAGAGCCTCGGCCCGCACGAACAAGCGGCCCGCGACATCTTCCAGGAGCTCGTCGAGATCGACACGACCGACTCGAGCGGCAGCACGACCCGGGCCGCCGAGGCCATGGCGTCGCGGCTCCGCGCGGCCGGGTTCCCCGAGAGCGACGTGCTGGTCGTCGGTCCCAACGCCCGCAAGGGCAACCTGGTCGCGCGCCTGCGGGGGCGCGGCGCGCGGCGACCGATCCTGCTGCTGGCCCACCTCGACGTCGTCGAGGCCCGCCGGGAGGACTGGTCGCCCGATCTCGATCCGTTCGCGCTCACCGAGCGCGACGGGTACTTCTACGGCCGGGGCACGAGCGACGACAAGAACCAGGCCTCGATCTGGATCGCCAACCTGATCCGCTACAAGCAGGAGGGCTTCGTCCCGGATCGCGACATCATCGTCGCGCTCACGGCGGACGAAGAGGGCGGCGACTCGAACGGGGCGAGCTGGCTGCTCGCGAACCACCGGGCGCTCGTCGACGCGGAGTACGCGCTGAACGAAGGCGGAGGGGGCGACCTCAAGGACGGCAGGCGGATCGCCAACAACGTCCAGGCGGCCGAGAAGGTGTACTTCTCGGTCGCGCTCGAGGCGCGGAACCCGGGAGGACACAGCGCGCTGCCGCGCCGGGACAACGCGATCTACCAGCTGTCGGCCGCGCTGACGCGGCTGGCCGCCCTCGAGTTCCCGATCGAGCTCAATGAGATCGCGAAGGCGTACTTCGCGGGGATGGCCGCGCAGCAGACCGGCCAGCTGGCCGAGGACATGAAGGCCGTCGCCGGGCCGTCGCCCGATCTCGCGGCCGCGGCCCGGCTCGCCGCGGCGTCGCCGTCCTACAACGCCGTGATGCGATCCACCTGCGTCGCCACCCAGCTGAGCGGCGGGCATGCGGAGAATGCGCTGCCGCAGTCGGCGCGGGCCGTCGTGAACTGCCGGCTCCTGCCGGGCGCCGATCCCAGGGCCGTCGAGCGCGCGCTGCGTGACGCAATCGCGGACGACGGGATCTCCATCACGCCGGTCTCGGAGCCCGTCCCGAGCCCGGCGTCCCCGCTCCGGCCGGATCTGATGGACGCGATCCGGCGTCATACGGATGAGATGTGGCCCGGGGTGCCGGTGGTGCCCTTCATGGCCAGCAGCGCGACCGACGGCATGCACTTCAGGAACGCCGGCATTCCCACCTACGGGGTGGACGGCACGTTCTTCGACGTGGACGACGTGCGCGCGCACGGCAAGGACGAGCGGCTCGGCGTGCGGGAGTACTTCGAGGGCCTCGAGTTCCTCTACCGTCTGGTCAAGACGCTGTCCGGGCCCTGAGTCGGCCGGACAGGCGGGGCCGGATCCGCGGACGAGCGGGCCCGGTCACGCGACGGCTCGGCCGCGGGGCGCGAGGGGGAGCAGCATGTCAATCCGTCCGGTCAAACGGCTCGTCACCTCCACGCCCACGCTCGAAGGGGCCGGCGTCCGCCTTCGGCGCGCGTTCGGCTTCGGCGAGACCGGCGACGTCGATCCCTTCCTCCTGCTCGACGACTTCCGCAGCGACCGCCCTGCCGACTACGCGGCGGGCTTTCCGTGGCACCCGCACCGCGGCATCGAGACGATCACGTACGTGCTGGCCGGCACCGTGGACCACAGCGACAGCCTGGGGAACGCCGGCACGATCGGCCCCGGCGACGTCCAGTGGATGACGGCCGGCAGCGGCATCATCCACCAGGAGATGCCGCACGGCAACGAGCGCGGCCAGATGCACGGTTTCCAGCTCTGGGCCAACCTGCCCTCGTCGCTCAAGATGACCGCGCCGAAGTACCGCGACGTCACGGCCGCGGACATCCCCGAGGTGATCGACGACGACGGCACGGCGTTGAAGATCATCTCGGGCTCGTTCTGGGGCCGCCAGGGGCCCGTCCGGGATGTTGCCGCCGAGCCGCAGTACCTCGACGTGTTCGTGCCGCCCGGCCGGCGCCGCAGCCTCCCGGTCCCGACGACGCGCCACGCGTTCGCCTACGTGTTCCAGGGCGGCGGCCGGTTCGCAAACGCGTCGGAGCCGCAGGCGGTGACGACGGACGTCGTCGGCGGCGAGGACGCCGGCAGCCGGTACGCCGAGAACCGTTCGCTCGTGGTGTTCGACTCGGGCGACGAGGTGACGGTGCGGGCGGGGGAGCAGGGCATCCGGTTCCTGCTCGTGTCGGGCGCGCCGCTCGGCGAGCCGATCGCCTGGCGCGGCCCCATCGTCATGAACACGCAGGAGGAACTGCGCCAGGCGTTCGAGGAGTTCAGAAGCGGGACGTTCCTGAAGCACGAACGCTGAACCGACGGAGCCCGGGGCCTTCAGACCCCGGGGGCCGGCCTTCGGATCCCGATCGTCTGGAGGATCTTCTCGAGCCGGCCCTTGCCGATCAGCCCGTCCGCCTGCGCGACGATGTTCCGCACCGTTCCCAGCAGGTCTTCCTTGCCGACCCAGTGCTCCAGGACGACGTTCTGGTCCGACTCGTTGAGCAGGATGTTCAGCGCGGCCACGATGACGACCAGGTCGTCGAGGTAGCCGATCGGGCCGAAGCGGCGCTCCGACAGCAGGTCGATGGGCGAGATCACGTACGCCACGGCGGCGCCCAGGTAGACCTTGTGCTTGGCCTCGACGCGCTGGTCGAGCATCAGGCGCGTGACGAGCAGGAACAGGTCGGGCACCAGCATGACGTAGTCGGCGTACGCGCCGGTGTAGCCCGACACCTTCTCGCGAATCGTGCGGTAGACGTCGTCTGCGGCCATGTGTCCTGACCTCCCGGGTGCCGGCGAGCCGCCGACGCCCCTGTACGAGATCCTACGGAATCCGCGCCCGAGAGTTGCGGCGGCCTCGCGCCGGGTCTTCAGGCCCCGGGTTTCACGCGCCCTACCGGATCAGGATCAGCGACGTCTGGCGTTCGTCCATCCACGCCGCCCCGTCCCTGCGGAACAGGATGTCCTGCTCGAGCAGGATCCGGACGTCGATGTTGCCGAACTCCGGCGCGACCGCGCGCACGCTCAGCTCGATGGCGTGCGCCGTGTCCTCGTGGAGGGGAAAGTCGCCGAGCCCCGGCACGCCGCCCTGCCTGTCCCACAGGCCGATGATCGTGCCGGCCGCGTGGCCGTGGTACCCGATCGGGTGCGAGTAGATGCTCCCGACGATGCCCTCCGTCTTCGCCTTTTTCAGGGCGGCGGCCAGGATCGCGTTGCCCGTCAACCCCGGCTTCATCTCGGCCAGCAGGATGTCCTGCAGGCGGTTGCCCTTGGCGAACGCGGCCTGGAGGCCCTTCGGCGCTTCCGTCTCGGTGTCCCTGAGCACGTAGGCCATCCGCTGCGTGTCGGTGCAGAGCTTCAGGTACCGGATGCCGAAGTCGCAGTGGAGCAGGTCTCCGCGGTGGATGACGTCGCTCTGCCCGTACGGCGTGTCCCGCGGCCGCTGGATGTCCACCGTCGGGTGGAACCACGTCTCGAGGCCGAGCTGGCGCGCCCGCTCGCGGAAGTACCACTGCACGTCGGAGGTTGTCGTCACGCCGGGCGTGATGACCGTACGGGAGAACGCCTCGGCGATGATGCCGTGGGCGATCGCCACGATGTGGGGGTACACCTCCATCTCGTCGGGCGTCCGCCGCTCGAGCCAGCGGATGGCGAGGCGCTCGGCCGGCTGGATCCGCGCGTGGTACTCCTGCGGCAGGGCGGCGAGCAGCTGCTTCTTCAGCGCGGCCGTGATGCCGTCGCCGAAGTTGAAGGTGTCCGACTCGTTGATGCCGATCTTCTTCGGGCTGCGCTCGGTGACGATCTCCGCAAGGCGCTCCCATTGGCCGATCCGGTCCGGGTCCCATACGCTGCGGTAGAACGCGCCGATCCCGGATCGGCTGACGCTCAGGCGCTCGATGCCCTCGGGCCCCTTGTCGGTGAAGACCAGCATGGTCGTGCGGCTCGCGTAGATCGTGTTGAACGGCACGAGCGAGGAGAACACGGGATCCTCGTGGCCCTCGCGGCAGATGACGAGCCACATGTCGAAGCCCTCGGCCCGCATCAGCTCGGGCAGGACGCGCTCGAGGCGCACCGTGAGCCAGGCGTTGTACATCTCGGCCTGCTCGCGGAGCGTGAGGATGGCCGGCAGGCGGCCAAGCGCCGGCGCAGGGGGCGGCGGCGGCTGGACCGCCGGGGCGGCCGGGGCCGGCGCGCCGCGGCGCTGCTGCGGCGAGGCCGCCGCCGATCCGAGCGCCATGGCGCAGGTGACGAAGATCAACACGAGCGTGGGCGTGCGCGGCCGTGACAGCATTCCGGTTCCTCTTGGGGCGGGTTCGGCCGCCCGCCGGCGCGGGCGGATCGTCGTCCGGACCCGGTACGCCGGCCAGTCTACAGGATCGCTGCGAAGATCGCAGCGGGCGGCCGGCACGGGCAGCCGGCGCCCCTGCTCCGATGACCGGCTACGGCAACGCCGGCCGGCGCGGGATGCCGGAGTGGCGGCGTCTTGGAACCGCGTTCGCGGCCCTCGCCGCCGTCACCGCCGTCTGCGGAGCCTGGCTCGGCTTGCGCAACCCGATCGTCGCCGGCCTGTCCCATCTCCTGGTCGTGCCGCTTGCAGCGGCCGCGTCCACGCTGCGCGTGGCGGTGGCCACTTCGGTGCTCGCCGTGCTGGCGCTCAACTGCTTCTTCCTCCCGCCGGTCGGCACGTTCAGGCTCGACGATCCCGAGAACCGGATTGCCCTGTTCGTGTTGTTCGTCGTTGGGTACGTCGGCAGCAGGATCTCCGTCATGGCCCGCGAGCGCGCGGCGCTGTCCTGATCGACCCCGGCCTGCCCGACATGGACGGCATCGCGGTATGCGCGAGATCCGCGCGCGCTGGACCGTCCCGATCCTCATGCTGTCGGCCCGCGGCGCCGAGCGCGAGAAAGCAGCGGCGCTCGACGAAGGCGGCAGCCGCACGCCGGCGGCGGGTTTAGAATCGAGGCGATGGCCAGCGCCGCCGCGAGCCCCTCGGATGCCGGGGGCCGGACTCCCCCCGGCGGGCCGGCGGCCCCGCCCTCCGGTCCGACCCGGGTCGTGGTCGCCACGACGGTTCTGCTGTCGTTCATCTCCTTCTGGCGCGCGGCCGCCATCGTGCTGGCCGACCTCGGGTCGTCGGCGTTCTACGCCGGCGGCATCGCGGAGCAGGCCGTCGGCCGGGCCGCGCCCTGGTTCATCCTCGGCGTGATGCTGTTCTCGTGGGCCGTCCGGGCGGTCTACATCGAGAGCTCCGTCATGTTCGTGCGCGGCGGGGTGTACCGCGTCGTGAAGGAGGCGATGGGCGGGACGATGGCCAAGCTGTCGGTCTCGGCCCTGCTGTTCGACTACGTCCTCACCGGGCCCATCAGCGCCGTGTCCGCCGGCCTCTACATTGCGGCCCTGGCCGCGGACGTGCTCGCGCGGTTCGGGCACCGCCTGCCGCTCGCGCCCAATCGCGCTGCGGCCCTCGTGGCCGTCTGCATCCTGCTGTACTTCTGGCGCCGCAACACCCAGGGCCTGCGGGAATCGAGCGACGACGCCCTGCGCATCATGCAGGTCACGACCGTGATGGTCGTGACGCTGCTTGTGTGGGCCGCCTTCACGCTGCTCACGCGAGGCGGGCAGCCGCCCGTGGCGCCGACGCCGGAGCACCTCCGGTTCTCGGACGCCGCGCTGGGCTGGCTGAAGGGGACGCCGTTTCCCGCCATCACCGGGGTCGCGCTCCTGATCGGCTTCGGCCACTCGCTGCTCGCGATGAGCGGCGAGGAGTCCCTGGCGCAGGTCTACCGCGAGATCGAATCGCCGAAGGCCGCGAACCTGCGCCGCGCGGGCATGGTCGTCTTCCTCTACAGCCTGATCTTCACCGCGTCGGTGAGCTTCCTGGCCGTGGCGCTCATCCCGGACGCGGTGCGGCCGCAGTACTTCAACAACCTGATCTCGGGCATCGCCATGCACCTGGCGGGCCCGCCGCCTCTCCGCCTGCTGTTCCAGTCGTTCGTCGTCGTCGTCGGGTTCCTGATCCTGGCGGGCGCGGTGAACACGGCCATCGTCGGCTCGAACGCCGTGCTGAGCCGCGTGTCCGAGGACGGCGTGCTGCCCGCCTGGTTCCGGCGGCCGCACGCGCGGTTCGGGACAACCTACCGCTTCCTGAACGTGATCGTGGGGCTCCAGGCGCTCACGGTCGTGCTCAGCGGGGGGCACATCTACCTGCTCGGCGAGGCGTATGCCTTCGGCGTCATCTGGAGCTTCGCGCTCAAGTCGCTCGCCGTGCTCGTGCTCCGCTTCAAGGAGCCCGGGCGCCGGGAGTGGCGCGTGCCGGTGAACGTCAGAATCGGGAATCTCGAGCTCCCCATCGGGCTGGCGGCCGTCACGCTGGCGCTCGTCTCGGTGGCCGTCGTCAACCTGTTCACCAAGCAGGTCGCGACCATCGCCGGGGCCGGGTTCACCGTCACGCTCTATGCGGCGTTCACGGCCTCGGAGCGGGCCACGGCGAGGCGGCAGGGCGCCGCGCGCAAGCTGGATCAGTTCCACCTGCTTCCCGTGCCGGACATCGGGCTGGACGTGCTCGCGGCGCGGCCCGGCGGCGTGCTCGTGCCCGTCCGGGACCCCCGCACGCTGGCGCACCTGAAGTGGGCGCTGGCCCGCACCGACACGCAGAAGCAGGACCTCGTCGTCATGACGGTGCGCCCGCTGCAGGGGCCGGACACCGGCTACCGGGACTTCGCAGGCGAGCGCGTCTTCAGGGAGTACGAGCAGGAGCTCTTCACGCGCGTCGTGGCGGTCGCCGAGCGCGAGGGACGGCCCGTCAAGCTGCTGGTCGTGCCCTCGAGCAACGTCGCGGATGCCATCGCGCGGACCGCCGTCAGCCTGCAGGCCTCCGACACCGTCATCGGGGAGTCGGCCACCCTGACCGGTGCGGAAATGGCCCAGCGGATCGGGGAGGCCTGGGACCGCGTTCCGAAGAGCCAACCCGTGCGCTCGAGGCTCGTGGTATTCAGGCTGGACGGGCCGCCCGAGATGTTCCACCTCGGACCCCATCCGCCCGCGCTCAGCCAGGAAGACCTCGACCTCATACACAGGATCTGGCAGGACGCCGTCAGGCAGTTCGGGCTCGGCGTGCACCACCGCGACGTCGTGGCCGTCGCGCTGGAACAACTCGAACGGGACCTTGCCGGAGACGGCCGCGAGCGCGCGCTCGCGCGGATCGCCGAGCGGTCCGGGCGACCGCCCGCGCCGCCCGCGGAGAGCGACGAATTGCGCCCGGGCACGTAGAGGCGGGCGCCGATGGCGCCCGCGCCGAGCAGCACCTCCGGCTCGCGCGAAGGGCGCGGAGCGGCGCCGACTGGACCAGGCGGCGGGAGCGGGCGCGGGATCGCGGCAGATGGGGTCAGATCCAAAAAGACGGCCCCGCGCATCGAAACGGGGCCGTCTTTTTGGATCTGACCCCAGAGCACCCCAAGGAGCGAGCAGATGAACATGGCAACGCGCTGGCGGGCTGCCGGGATCATCACCGCGTCGGTCTTGATGTTCGGACTGGGCGCATCCTCGCAGACCCAGGAGCCGCCGCTCGTGCGGTTTGGCGTGATCACCGACCTCCACTACGCCGACATCGACCCGGCCGGCCCGAGGGTCTACCGCGACTCGGTGGCGAAGCTCGAGGCGTGCGTGAGAACGATGAACGCCGAGCGGGTCGCGTTCCTGGTGGAGCTCGGCGACTTCAAGGACCAGGACACGCCGCCGGTGGAATCGCGCACGCTCTCGTACCTGAGGACCATCGAGGCGGCGATGGCCGGCTTCAAGGGACCGCGGTATCACGTCCTCGGCAACCACGACGTTGACAGCCTCTCGAAGGCGCAGTTCCTCGGCGTGGTCGAGAACACCGGCGTCGCGCCGCCCGCGACGCGGTACACCTTCGTGTCCGGCGGGGTCCGCTTCGTGGTGCTGGACGCCTGCCACAAGGCGGACGGTTCGGACTACGATCGCGGGAACTACGACTGGACCGACAGCAACATCGATGCGCCGCAACTGGCCTGGCTGTCGTCAACGCTCGCCGGCTCGGCCGAGCCGGTCATCGTGTTCGTGCACCAGCAGCTCGACGGGACGGGTTCGTACTACGTGAAGAACGCGCCGGACGTCAGGCGGGTGCTCGAGCGATCGGGGAAGGTGCTCGCCGTGTTCCAGGGCCACCGCCACGCGGGCGCCTTCAGCGAGATCGACGGCATTCCGTACTTCACCCTCGCGGCGGCCGTCGAGCAGCCCGGCGCGGAGAACGGCGCGTACTCGATTGTCGAAGTGGGGCGCGGCGGCGGCATCCGCGTCATCGGGCGCCAGCGCGCGACGTCGCGCACGACGACGCGGTGACGGCCTCCGATCCCGGGCGCGGATCGCGGCCCGGAACCGGGGACGGCCGCCTCGCCGGGCGTCCAGCTACTGTTTGAACAGGGCGCGCACCGCGCCGCCGGCGTCCGCGAGCTTCGCCACTTCCGTCACCGGCACGCCGTGCTTCTCGCCGAGGGTCGTGAACAGCTTGTCCTTGTTGCCGGCCGCCACGACGACGACGTGGTCCGCCAGCGGCAGCACCGCCTGGATGAGGTCGTTCGACGTCTTGCCCCGCCGCGCTTCGCCGCCCGTGTGCAGCACCAGCACGCGGAGGCCTTCCGACTTCGCCGCCTTGAGCAGCGCCGTCGTGCGCGCGATTTCTCTGGGCATGTCGAGGCCGGCCGCCCCGAGGCCCTTCGTGCTCGCGCCGACCGAGACGACGAGCGCCTTCATGCCGGCGAGATCCGACGGCTGCGCAATGGGCTTGTACTCGAGGCCCAGCTTGAGCTGCGTGTTCAGCATCACCTTGATGATGGCCACGTCGGAGCTCTGTCCGGCCGACGTGATGAGTCCCGGCGTCTCGAAGACCGCCTGCGCGTCCGCCGCCGGGACCGCGCACGCCAACACCGCGAATGCCACCGCCGCCAGCCGTACGACGTGTCTGCCTGCCATCGATTCCCCCGCTCGTCCCTCGAATCGCGTCACCAGCCCCAAGCGCCCAGCGCCTGGCCTCCAGCCCGAGCCCCCGCCTTCGCTAACCGGCCTGCCGGCCTGCCCTGAGCTTGTCGAGGGGCCAGCTTCGGCGCGGCGAGCTTCGTCCCTTGCCCCTGTCTTCCTGGCGCCCAGCGCCCGGCCCCTGGCCCCTAGTATCCCACCACCGCCCCGTCCCTGCGCGGATCAGCGCCGCCGATGCGCAGACCGGTCCTCGGATCGATCACGATGCCCTGCGCTCCGCCGAAGAACAAGTCGTACTCGCCGAGCGTCTTGACGCTGTAGCCCATCTTCGTCAGCGCCTCGATCGTCGCTGCCGGCACCCGCGCCTCGACGGACAGGTCGGCCTCGACGTCCCGCGCGTAGAACCGCGGGGCCTCGATGGCCTCCTGGATTCCCATGCCGAAGTCGACCAGGTTCGACACGAGCAGCGTCATGGTCGAGACGATGCGCGCCGCGCCGGGCGTGCCGATGGCGGCGAAGGTCTTTCCGCCGCGCAGGAGGATCGTCGGCGCGATCATCGTGCGCATTCGCTTGCCGGGCGCGATCGCGTTGGGCCCGCGCGCGCCGAAGTTCTTCATCTCGTTGTTCAGGATGATGCCGGTGGCGCCGGCCATGACCTTCGCGCCGAAGAAGTCCGAGATCGTCTGCGTCAGCGCCACCATGTTCCCGCGCGCGTCCACGGCGGCGAGCGAGGTCGTGCTGGGCGGCTCGCGCTTCCCGGCGTCGCCGGCCGCGACCTTCGGCGTGACGGCGTCGCTCCTGATCTCGGAGGCGCGGCGCCGCGCGTAGTCCCGCGACAGCAGATCGGCGACCGGCACCGTGACGAAGTCCGGGTCGCCGACGTAGGCCGTGAAGTCGGCGAAGCCGCGCTTCATGGCCTCGGCCGCCAGATGCACGTAGCGCGGCGAGAGCGGCGTCTCCCCGGACAACTCGAACGTGCCGAGCATCTGCAGGATCTCGATGACGGTGACGCCGCCCACCGGCGGGGGGGCCGACACGACGTCGTAGCCGCGGTACGTTCCCTGCACCGGCGCGCGCTCGACCGCCCGGTACGCCGCGAGGTCGGCCCTGGTGATGCGGCCGCCGCTCGCCGCCATGTCGGCTGCGATCGCGTCCGCCAGCGCGCCGCGGTAGAACGCCGCCGCGCCGCCAGCCGCGATCGTCCGGAGGCTCGCGCCGAGCGCCGGGTTCTTCAGCGTGGCGCCCGATTCGATCGGCAGGCCGCCCGGGCACAGGATTGCCGCCAGCGCCTCGTTCTTCGCGATGGCCTCGAAGTTGTCGGCCACGATGCCCGCAAGCGTGGGGCTGACGACGAAGCCCCGCTCGGCCAGACGGATGGCCGGCGCCACGACGCGCGCGAGCGTCATCGACCCGTACTTTTCGAGGGCCATCGCCAGGCCGGCCACGGTCCCGGGCACGGCGACCGCCGCGTGACCGGCATCGGGAATCGGCCCGGGGAAGTCGATGGCCGCCGGGGCGGACGACCGGTAGTCGACAGCGACCGCCTGCTTCGAGTCGGCGAGGTAGATGACCATCATCCCCTCGCCGCCGAGGCCGCTTGCGTTGGGCTCGACCACGCCTATCGCGAAGGCCGCCGCCACGGCGGCGTCAACCGCGTTCCCGCCCGCCTTCAGGATCTCGAGGCCGGCCTGGGACGCGAGCATGTGCGCCGACGCCACCATGCCGCGTTTCGCGGTGACCGGGGCGCTGCGCGTGACGGCGCCTGTGCGCGGGAGCGCCGGCGCGGCGACGATGAGGGCGGCGGCCAGCGTTCCGGTGAGGAAGGCTTGTCGGATCATGGCGGCCTCGATGGCGACGGCGCCCCGGCGGCGCTCGCGTTCACTCGCGCGGCACCGCCGCGGCAGGCGCGATCCGGCGGATGCAGGCGAGCACCGGGCGCCCGGTGAACGGCAGGCCCATCACGAGCGGGCCGCCGGCGGCGGACTCGCACGACACCCACGTGTGGCTCCGCGTGTCGAGCGTCTCGACGAGGTACCGGCCCGTTGGCACATCGATCACGCACTGGCCGTCCCGCGCGCGCCCCTTGCGCGGCTCGCACCACAGCCACCAGGCCCTGGCGGACCTCAGCAGGGCCGTCCTCGACACCCACGGCGGCAGCGCGCGCACCAGCGACGAATCGGCCGCGGTGAACGCCGGCGGGATCCGGACCGACGCGTCCAGCTCCCGCGCGGCGGCCAGCGCGACGGCCACCCGGCCGACCGCCGCGGCCGGCGTCAGCTTCCTGAACGACGTGCGTGCCATGTCACCTCAGGAACGCGCCCACGCCCGCTTTCTCCACCTCGGCCATCGTCGGGACGTCGAGGCAGATCGCGCGCGCGTCCGGCGGGGCATCCGCGTTGTAGGCCGCGAGGACGGCCGAGAACGACGCGAGCTGCCCGCCGACGCGCCTGGCCAGCGGCAGCCTCGGGTCGTTCACGAAGTCCACGCCCTTCGTGTCGTCCGCCATCGACGGGCTCGGCGTCTCGAACAGGTACGCCTGCGCGGCCGTGGCGTCGCCCCACTCGCGGTGCGAGAGCCCGCGGAAGGTCTCCGACGAGGGCTCGAGCTTCATCGACAGGCCCTGCGCCTCGAGGTCGAGGATCGCGACCGCCGCCGTCTCGAGGTTCTTCGGGTTCGCCACGATCATCCACGCCAGGCGCGACTCCGGGCCCGCCTCGTGGAAGTCGAAGGCGACGGCGGCGCGCTCGCGCTCCAGCACCTGCATGACGGCGTACGCCATCCGCTGCGTCAGCGTGCCGTCGGCCGAGCCGGGGTACGCGCGGTTCAGGTTGCGCGCCTCGGTTCCCGGCAGGTCCTCGTCTGCCTTCGGGTTCGGATGACGGTAGATCGCCGGGTCGGGCGCCCCCTGGTGCGCCAGCTTCGTCCGGCGCGAGCCGTACAGGAAGCGCCGCTCGCCTCCCGGCGTGGCCACGGCGATCGACGGCGGGCCCGGCCGCTCGGGATCGACGTCGGTGATGGCGGAGTTGTTGGCGTGCGGCACGACGAGGAGCCGCCCCCTGGCCACGCGGGCGCGCTCGACGAGCACCACGGCGGCGACGATGCCGGCGATCTCGTTGCCGTGCGTGCCGCCGGCCACGAACACGGTGGCGCCGGGCTCCTTGCCGTCGAGCACGTAGACGCGGGTGTCGCCCGGCGTGCCGGCCAGCCCTGGCGCGTACTCCGACAGCATCTTCACGGCCGTCACGCCGGGGCCGGGCCGGATGTCGTGCACGGCGGGCGCGCCGGGAGGAACCGCCACCTGGGCGGCTGGCTTCGAGAGGGCGGCCGACGCGGCCAGAAGGCCGGCGGCGAGGACGGTGGCCGCTGCTCGTGCGCGGAGTGACACGGTCGTCTCCAGAGGGGCAGGCTGCTGTCTCGCCGCCCCGATCAGGCCGCCATTCTGCCACGGAATGCCCGACGGTGAGAGAATGAGGCGCTCCGGGGGCCATCCATCATGAGCGACCGCCCGCACATTCGCCGCCTGCCGCTCGGACGCGGCGCCGCCCGGCCGGCGGCACGAGGCGGCACGTCCACAGTCCATGGGCGCCCGGGGCGGAAGGCGCCGCCGTGCCCGGGAGGGGAGGCGGGGACGCTGTCGGGCACCGTCGAGCGCGTGACGTTCCACAACCCCGACACCGGCTTCTGCGTGCTTCGCGTCGCCGTGCCTGGCCGGCGCGACGCCGAGACGGTGGTGGGCCACGTCGCGTCCATCGCGGCGGGCGAGGAGATTCGCGCCGCCGGCGAGTGGACGAACGACATCGTCCACGGGCTGCAGTTCCGCGCCACGTCCATCCACGCCGCGCCGCCGAGCAGCCTCGAGGGCATCGAGCGGTACCTGGGCTCCGGCTTCATCCGCGGCATCGGGCCCGTCTTCGCGCGCAAGCTCGTCCAGGCCTTCGGCGCCGGCGTCTTCGACGTGATCGACGCGCAGCCCTCGCGGCTCCGCGACGTGGACGGCATCGGCCCGGCGCGCGCGGCGCAGATCGTGGAGGCATGGTCCGGCCAGAAGGTCATCCGCGACATCATGGTCTTCCTGTACGGGCACGGCGTCGGCACGTCGCGCGCCGTGCGCATCTACAAGGCCTACGGCGCCGACGCGATCGCCCTCGTCAAGGAGAACCCCTACCGCCTGGCGCGGGACATTCGGGGAATCGGGTTCCTCACCGCCGACGCGCTCGCCCGCCGGCTCGGCATCGAGAAGACCGCGGGGATCCGGGCCCGGGCCGGCATCGCGTACGCGCTGATGCAGGCCATCGACGAAGGACAGTGCGGCCTGCCGCGCGAGGACCTGCTGGCGTCGGCGCAGAAGCTGCTCGAGGTGCCGGCCGAGACCGTCGGCGCCGCGCTCCAGGCGGAGCTCGACGAGGGCGCCGTCGTGGCCGACGCCGCGGCCGGGCGCGACTGCGTATTCCTGGCCTGGCTCCACTCGACGGAGCGCCAGCTCGCCGACGCGCTGCGGGGGCTCGCGGCCGGCACGCCGCCGTGGGCGGCCATCGACGCGGGCAAGGCGCTCGAGTGGGTCGAGAGGAACCTCGATCTGACGCTGGCCGATCGTCAGCGCGAGGCCGTGCGGCAGGCCATCGCGTCGAAGGCGCTCGTCATCACCGGAGGTCCGGGCGTCGGCAAGACCACGATCGTGCGAGCCATTCTCGCGATCCTCTCGGCGAAGCGCGTGCGCGTCGCGCTGTGCGCGCCGACCGGCCGCGCGGCCAAGCGGCTCACCGAGGTCACCGGCCTCGAGGCGAAGACGATCCACCGGCTCCTGGAGGTGAACCCGGCCGACGGGCGCTTCCGGCGCGGGCCGTCGAGCCCCCTCGCCTGCGACGTGCTGGTCGTGGACGAGACGTCGATGGTGGACGTGCCGCTCATGCACGCGCTCGTGCGCGCCGTTCCGCCGCGCGCCGCCGTGATCTTCGTCGGCGACGTCGATCAGCTCCCGTCCGTCGGCCCGGGCCAGGTGCTCGAGGACATCATCTCCTCCGGCGCTGTCCCGGTGGTCCGCCTGACGGAGGTCTTCCGCCAGGCCGCCGCCAGCCGCATCGTCGTCAACGCGCACCGGGTGAACCGCGGCGAGATGCCCGAGCTGACCACGACGCCGGACCGGCCGACGGACTTCTACTTCGTCGAGATCGACACGCCCGAGGAGGGGCTGCCGCGCATCATCCAGATCGTGACCGAGCGCATCCCCCAGCGGTTCGGCCTCGATGCCGTGCGCGACGTGCAGGTGCTCAGCCCGATGAACCGCGGCGCCATCGGCGCGCGGTCGCTGAACGCCGAGCTCCAGAAGGCGCTGAACCCGCGGCCGCCGCAGGCCGTCCAGCGCTTCGGCACCACCTTCGCGCTGGGCGACAAGGTGATGCAGATCGAGAACGACTACGACAAGGACGTCTACAACGGCGACATCGGGTTCGTGCGCACGATCGACGCGGAGCTGGGCGACGTGACGATCGAGTTCGACGGGCGGCCCGTCCTGTACGCGTCGCACGAGCTGGACCGGGTCGTGCTCGCCTACGCGACAACCGTGCACAAGGCGCAGGGCTGCGAGTATCCGGCGGTCGTGATCCCCGTGACGACGCAGCACTACCCGATGCTGCAGCGGAACCTGATCTACACGGGGATTACGCGCGGGCGGCAGCTGGTGGTGCTGGTGGGGCAGAAGAAGGCGCTGGCGATGGCCGTGCGCGGATCGCGCGCCGTCCGCCGCTGGTCGAAACTGGGGGAGTGGCTGGCGGGAGGCCCGCGATGAGCCGCCGGCCAGAGGCGTGGTCCCGGCTGCTTGCGGATGGAGGCCGGCTCTTGAGAGCCGGCGTCGTGACCACGCGGGAGGTTCACGCCCAGGGTCTGGACGCGCACGTGATGCTCACCCCGGGATCGCCGGAACGCCGCATTGGAGGGCGAGATGCCAGGATCTGAGCTCGGTCGTCGGGACTTCCTGGCTGGCGCCCTCGTCCCCGCCGTCCTGTGAGCCGGGCCCAAGACGGTGGTGAGCGTCGTGCGCGTCCGGAACGGGAAGGTCGGTGGCGCGGTGGAGGAAGCCATCGATTTGCTCGGAAGGATGCGGGCGATCGCCAGGGGCAAGAGCCGGGTGATGCTCAAGCCGAACCTGGTGACCTCCAGCCCGAAGGCGACGACGAAGCCCGCCGTCGTCAGGGCTCTGGCGCAGTTGCTCAAGCGCGCGGGAAAGGACGTCTCGATCGGCGAGGGATCCGCGTCCGTGCCGACGTTCAACTTGTCCCTCGTGCGGGAGTCCGGGAACGGCGTTCGTCGACGAGCCTCTGTGCCCGGCGTGCCTGCTGCGGCTCGCCCTCCCGGAGGCGGGGACGGGCGCGGGTCAGGACGGCGCCTCGAGCGGCGAGGATCGGTACGTCGTCCGTGCGCTGATGGACGACAGCGAGACGATCGTGGCCTGCATCGCCGAGGATGCCGTGTCGGGCCGGCTGGTCAGGCTCGAGGTGGCCAAGTGGTCTGACCGAGGACGGCCGGGCGTGGCTCGTGACAGACTGGCCTCCCGCTCCACACGCGGAACGACGCTGGCTTCTGCTGGAACTCGACCTGCTTCCGCCGGCGCCGTGACGCTTTACTCCGCCGGTTTCCGCAGGACGAAGTCGAGACCAAGGCCGGCGAACACCTGGTTCGGGCGGCAGGGATCCTGAAGGTAGACGCCGGCGACCGCCGTGAGCGAGGGACGGCCCAAGACCGGAAACCCTTTTCGGGGCGCGAAGGTGACCAGCGCTCCGGCCCTTTGAATCCGGTTCGCTGACGCCGCGTACACGTGGGTGAGGTCGTACATGGCTCCGACTCCGAGCCTCGCCGACGCGTCATAGAGGACGGCCGCCGACAGGACGCCCACGTTGCCGCCCCCCGCGGCGACGAGCGTGTTGCGGCTGGGCTCGTAGTAGAACGGTCCCGCGGCGCTGGACCTCCATCGTTCGACCTGTGCCGTCACTTCGGCGCCCACACGCCCGACCTTCATCCGGAGGACTGGGCGCACGAATACCCTCAGGGCACTGCCGGCGGTTGCCTCGTCGCGGCGTGCCTTCAGCGCCGCTCGATTGAATGGCGCGCGGATGTCGGAGAAGCTGAGCAGGGATCTGAACGTCCCGAAATAGAGCGCCGGCTCGAAGCCCGCCCGGACGCCGAGGAACGAGACAGGCGCGAACTCGGCCCAGACGCCGAGCCTGGTGTAGGCAGGGGTGATCTCGGGGCTGACGCCACCGGAGAGGTGGGCGTCCGACAGCGCCGGCGCCGTCGAGCGCGAGAGCGGCCGTCGCCAGCGGACCTCGACGCGCGCTATGGCCCCCTCCGGATTCGCGGATGCGCCCACCATCGCCGCGACCTCTCGGCGAAGCGTCCCGGAAGGGGCCTGTTCAGCCGGCGCCTGCACGGCCGGTGCCTGCGCCATGGCCGAGGTAGCGCCCGCTAGCAGGCCAAACAGGATCACGGGCGTCGAGGCCTTCATGGTTCCCCCCTGCGGAGAGAGATGAAGCAAGGCCTTCGCGAGGTTACTGGAACCTGCTCCCGCGGTTTCTTCTTTCAGCGTTGAGGCACGCCGGACGGCATGTCGTGGCGCCCGGGCGCCCGACGGATGCCCCTCGGGACCCGACCTCCGGCGGGTGCCGGCAAGGAAGGAGGACCCTATTATGCACGCGCTGCGGCGGTCTGTCATCGTCCTGGCGCTGCTTGCCGTGGCGATGTCCACGGCGGTCGCGGCGCCGCAGCAGCCGGTCACGCTGCTGTTCGTCAGCGACAAGCATTCGCACCTCGCCGCCTGGGGACCCAAGGACGCGACCCTCGACGGCACCCTCGGCGGGCTGGCCAAGGCGGGCGCCACGGCCGACACGGCCCGGTGGGCGCCCGCCGTTCGCGGAGGGCGACCATGGTGGGCACGCGGCTCGGCCCGTACGGAATCGTGGGTCTGCTCGGGGCTGGCGGCATGGGGGAGGTGTACCGGGCGCGCGACCCGCGGCTCGATCGCGATGTCGCCCTCAAAGTGCTGCCCTCCGGCAGTCCGGCCGACCGAACGGCGCGGGCACGCCTCGTGCGCGAGGCGCGCAAAGCCGCCCGGCTCAGTCACCCGAATGTCTGCACGATCTACGAGGTGGGCGAGGCGGACGGCCACGTCTACATCGCGATGGAGCTGGTGCAGGGCCGGCCGCTGGACGAGGTCCTGGCCGAACCGCCGCCCCCGGGGACGCGCTCCGCTACGGGACGCAGATCGCGAGCGCTCTGGCCCACGCCCACGCGCGCGGGGTCGTACACCGCGACCTGAAGAGCGCCAACGTCGTCATCACCCCGGAGGGCCAGGCGAAGGTGTTGGATTTCGGCCTGGCGAAACCCCTGGCCGGCGAGGTCCCCGCGGGCACCGAGACGGTCACCCGACAGACGCGGAACCTGATCTACACGGGGATTACGCGCGGGCGGCAGCTGGTGGTGCTGGTGGGGCAGAAGAAGGCGCTGGCGATGGCCGTGCGCGGATCGCGCGCCGTCCGCCGCTGGTCGAAACTGAGGGAGTGGCTGGCGGGAGGCCCGCGATGAGCCGCCGGCCCGACCCTACCTGCCGGGCGGCCTGCTGAAGAACTCCTTCTGCAGCCGCAGCAGCAGGGGGATGGACACCAGCACCCCGATCAGGTTGGGGATGGCCATCAACCCGTTCAGGGTGTCTGCGACGTCCCACACGAGGTGGAGCGACCCGGTGGCTCCCAGGTAGACGAACACCAGCCACAGCAGCCGGTAGGGCAGCGCCGCCTTCGTGCCGAGCAGGTAGACGATGCCCGTTTCGCCGTAGTAGCTCCAGCCGATCAGCGTCGAGAAGGCGAACATCAACAGCCCGCCGGTGACGACGATGTCGCCGAAGGTGCCGGGGAGGCCCGTCTCGAAGGCCTTCGCCGAGAGGGCCGCGCCGGTCAGGCCGCCGTGCCAGACGCCGGTCACCAGGATGACGAGGGCCGTCGTCGAGCAGATCAGGATCGTGTCCACGAACACCTCGAAGATGCCGTACATGCCCTGGCGCACCGGGTGATCGGTGTCGGCCGCGGCGTGCACCATCGGCGCGCTGCCCAGCCCGGCCTCGTTCGAGAACAGGCCGCGCGCGATGCCGTAGCGCATCGCCATCATGATCGTGCTGCCGGCGAATCCGCCCACGGCCGCGGACCCGGTGAACGCGCCGTCGACGATCAGGCCCAGCGCGCGGGGCAACTCCCCGGCGTACATCACGAGCACGACCATCCCGCCGCCCAGGTAGAGGATGGCCATGAAGGGCACCAGCCACTCGGTGACCCGCGCGATCGACTTGATCCCGCCCAGGATGACCACCGCCGTGAGGATGACGAGCCCGATGCCGGTCGTGCTCGTCGGAGTGCCGAAGGTGGCGCGCAGCGCGTCGGCCACCGAGTTGGCCTGCACCATGTTGCCGATGCCGAAGGCGGCCACCGACGTCAGCAGCGCGAAGACGGCGCCGAGCCACGGCAGGCCGAGGCCCTTCCTCAGGACGTACATCGCGCCGCCGCGCATCGTGCCCGAGTCGTCGGGCTCGCGGTAGTGCAGCGCCACCACGATCTCGGCGTACTTCGTGGCCATGCCGAAGAGGCCTGACAGCCACAGCCAGAACACCGACCCGGGCCCGCCGATGGAGATGGCCGTCGCGACGCCGGCGATGTTGCCGACGCCGACCGTCGACGCGAGCGCGGTCGCCACCGCCTGGAACGGCCTGACGCTGCCGGCGCCGCCCCCGTGCCTGGTGAGCTTGCCCAGCACTTCCGTCAGGGCGAAGCCGAGCCGGCGGACCTGCACGACGCCGGTCAGGACCGTCAGCAGCAGCCCGGTGCCCATCAGGAGCAGGATCATCGGCCAGCCCCAGACGTACCCGTTCACAAGAGCGTTCGCGCGTTGGATGGCGTCAATCATGGCGTGTCCGAAGAAGTGTATCGCAGACGCCGCCCCGAACGAGGAAGCGGCCCGGATGAAAACCGCCGCCGGGCTCGCCGCCGATCCTGCCACTGCGGCGCCGGCCGGCCGTTACACGAGCCGGACATCAACGTGCAAAGACGAGGCGCGTTCGAAGCGAACGCCCTCGGTGCGTATCCGCGGACCGCAGCTGCGCTGACACGCGGCCTGAGCTCCGTCGCGGTATAGTCCCGGGGTCAGGCCCGCGGATTTCCGGATCTGACCCCGACTCAAACGGCTGAAGAGGGAGTGCTGCCATGACGAGGATTCCCGGAGCGTTGAGAACCTGCTGGATCGTGCTGCTCGCCGTCCTGGCGAGCGCGGCCGCCTCACGCCAGGCGGCGGAGCCGGCGCGGCTGCGGGTGCTGACCTACAACATCCAACACGGCGAGGGCACGGACGGCCGGATCGATCTCGCGCGGACGGCGGCCGTCATCGCGCGCGCGGCGCCGGATGTGGTGGCGCTCCAGGAGGTCGACAACCAGACCACGCGCGCCCACGGCGTCGACCAGGCGGCCGAGCTGGGGAGGCTGACGGGGATGCACGCCGCCTTCGGCCAGGCGATGGCCTACGCGGGCGGCGGCTATGGCG
>JAKQTR010000015.1 GCA_029562975.1 Acidobacteriota bacterium
GGGAGGGTTCGCCGGACCGGACACGAGGGAACGGATGCCGGAGGGGGACGCGCGAGGCAAGAGGGGAGAGGGCGGTGGGCGGTTGCCGGTGGACGGTAGCCGGTTGCCGGTAGCCGGTAGCCGGTGGCCGGTGGGCGACGCTCGTGCGAGCGTCGAGGGTGGGCGGTGGACGGTGACCGGTTGCCGGTGGCCGGTTGCCGGTGTGGCGACGCTCGTGAGAGCGTCGAGCTCGACGGTGGACGGTAGCCAGTCGCCGGTGGGCGGAGGGCGGCAAAGAAAAAGGCGCGACCGGGGTCGCGCCTTCGTTGATGCGGAAGAGGCGGTTCAGCGGTACTGCCGCATGAACTCCTGCTGACCGAGCCAGGCGACGAGCTCGTCGGCCATCGCGCGGTCGTCGGCCACGCGCGGGTGCGGCCCGGACCAGTGGTTGAAGACGAAGTGGTGGACCTTCGCGTCCCTGGCCGCGAGTTGCTCGACGGCGGCGGTCCAGGCAGCGCGCAGTTCCTCGTGTTTCGCGCCGTTGAACATGCCGCCGCGCAGGATCACGATGTGCGCGTGCGGATAGGCGCCGCGGATGGCGCCGACGAGGGAGACGTAGCCGGCGGTGAACTCCTTGGCGGGGAAGGGGAGCTTGTTCACGGTGGTGAACGAGCCGTCGTTCTCGCCGTAGTTGAGGCAGATCACGTCGGGTGCCCAGCCCGTGAGATCGGCGCGGCTCGATTTTTCGGTCGGATACACGCGGTCCCAGACGTTGCCGATCACCTCGGGATAGTAGCCGATCGCGATGCCGATGCCGCTGACGGCGATGTTGCGGTAGTCGGCGTCGAACGCGGCGGCGGTGAAGGCGGCGTAGCTCTTGGCGTTATTGTGCGTGGAGCGGTCCTCCCACTGGTCCTCGCCCGCGTCCTCGTTGCAGGCGCCGGCGGTGATGGAGTCGCCGAAGAACTGCATCCGGAGCTTGTAGACCGGGGCGGCGGGCACCCAGGCGTGGGCGCCGAGCGGCAGCTCGATGCCGCGGAAACGCGCGAAGCCCGCGGACCCTTCGGAGCGCTTGAAGAGCGTGAGCCGGTGGCGGCCGGGGCCGAGCGGCTGGGGGAAGACGAGGCGCGACTGGCCGGCGTGGCAGACGCCGAGCACGGCGGTGGTGCCGTCGACGGTGACATCGAAGAAGTTCTGGCCTTCGCCCCAGTCGAACCGGAGCGCCAGCGTCGGCCCTTCGAAGTCGATGGCGATGCGGCTGGCCTGCCAGATCACGGCGGGGGCCGCCGGCTCCGAGGTGTCGAAGCGGCCTTCATAGCGGAAACGGGAGTCGTCGGCGGGGATGGTTTGCATGGTGGTGGCGGGCGCGGTGGCGCGCAGGACGCAACCGCAGAGGCCGAGGGCGAGAAGCAGCGGGGGGAACAGATTCTTCGCGGAGATCATCGGCGGGATCGTGCGGCGGCGTCGCGGGCTGGCAAACGCAGAGTCCGCCGGGGAAAAGCCGGGCGACTCCGCGCTTGCGGCGCCGCAGCGCGCTGGGCACGTTCGCGCCACCATGGGCAGCAGCTTCGGCAAACTCTTCACAATCTCCACCTGGGGCGAGAGCCACGGGGGCGGAGTGGGTGTCGTCATCGACGGTTGTCCGCCGAACCTGCCGCTGACCGTGGAGGAGATCCAGGCCGAGCTCGACCGCCGGCGCCCGGGCCAGAGCGACATCGTCACGCCGCGCAAGGAGGACGACAAAGTCACGATCCTCAGCGGCGTCTTCGACGGACTGACGACCGGCACGCCGCTCGCGATGGTGGTGGGTAACACCGACCAGCGGCCCGGCGCCTACGACGAGATGCGCGACAAGTTCCGCCCCTCGCATGCCGACTTCGCCTACCAGGCCAAGTACGGCGTGCGCGACCATCGCGGCGGCGGGCGCTCCTCGGCGCGCGAGACGATCGGCCGCGTGGCGGCGGGCGCGGTGGCGCGCAAGCTTCTGGCGAAGGCCGGCGACGTGCAGATCCGGGCGTTCGTGACGCGGATCCACGACATCGCCGCGCCCGATGGCCTGGCTTTCCCGAGCCTTGCGGAGGTCGAGGCCTCCGCGGTGCGCTGCCCGCATGCCGAGACGGCGGCCCGGATGATCGAGCGGATCAAGGCCGTGCGCGCCGAGGGCGACTCGGTGGGCGGGGTGATCGAGTGCCGTATCCGCAATGTTCCGGCCGGGTTGGGCGAACCGGTGTTCGACCGGCTCGAGGCCGACCTCGCGAAGGCGATGCTCTCGCTGCCGGCGACCAAGGGCTTCGAGATCGGCAGCGGCTTTGTCGGCTCCTGGCTGAAGGGCTCCGAGCACAACGACCTGTTCGAGTCCCGCGACGGGCGCATCCACACGAAGACCAACCGCTCGGGCGGCGTGCAGGGCGGGATCAGCAACGGCGAGGAGATCGTCTTCCGCGTGGCCTTCAAACCGACCGCCACGATCCTGCAGCCGCAGCAGACCGTGGATCGCGAAGGCCGGGCGACCGAGCTCGTGGGCCGCGGCCGGCACGATCCCTGCGTGGTGCCGCGCGCGGTCGTCATCGTGGAGGCGATGGCGGCGCTGGTGCTGGTCGACCACTGGATGCGGCAGGAGGCGCAGCGCTCGGCGTTGCGGTTCTGAGCCCACGCCCCGCGTCCCGCGATACTCATGCCCACCGAACTCTATCTCATTCTCGGCAGCGCCGGCGCGCAGCGCCGGATCGTGCTGGCGGACCTTGTCGCCGAAGGGCTGATGCCCGACGACCGGGCCGCGATCCTGCTCAGTGGCGGCGAGGCGGCGGATGCCGCGGGCGACGCCGCCCTCGCGAAATGCGGCGCCGTCGTGGCCCGCTGGACCTGGGCGAAACCGGAGATGGA
>JAKQTR010000031.1 GCA_029562975.1 Acidobacteriota bacterium
GGCCAACGAGCCCGACCGCTGCTACCACTGCAAGCGGGAGCTGTTCACGCGCCTGACCGCGCTCGCCGCGGCGCGCGGGATCGCCGTGGTGACCGACGGGGCGAACGCCGACGACCGCGGCGACTACCGGCCCGGGCGCCAGGCGGCGCGCGAACTGGGCGTGCGCAGCCCGCTCGACGAGGCCGGCCTGGCCAAGGCGGACATCCGCGAGCTGTCGAGACGCGCGGGGCTCCCGACCTGGGACGAGCCGGCGTCGGCGTGCCTGTCCTCGCGCATTCCCTACCAGTCGGCGGTGACCCCCGAGAAGCTCGCCGCCATCGAGCGGGCGGAGGACGTGCTCGCCGGCCTCGGCTTCCGGCAGTACCGCGTCCGGCACCACGGTGACGTGGCGCGCATCGAGGCCGGGCCCGACGACTTCCCGCGCATGCTGGAACCGGCCGTGCGCGAAGCCCTCGTGCGCGAGCTGAAGCTCGTCGGATTCCGGTACGTCGCGCTCGATCTCCAGGGATACAGGACTGGGAGTCTGAACGAAGGCGTCCGGCTCAAGCCGGTCTGAGGCGACGCGTGACGGATCGTCTGGCGTCAGTCCGACGCAACACCCGCGCGTGGCGGGTGGCGGCTGTCCTGGCCCTGTTCTTCGCCGCCGGGCACCTGCCGTTCCTGGCGTCCACCCTCGAGGACGTCGATTCGGCGAACTTCGCCCTCGGCGTGCGTGACTTCGCCCCGGGCCTCCACCGCCCGCACCCGCCGGGCTACCCGATTTACATCGCGCTCGGGAAGGCCGCCGAGAGCGTGCTCAGCGAGCCGCACGCCCTCTCGATCTGGGGCGTGCTGTTCGGGGCGCTGTCGGCGTTCGCGCTGGTGCGGCTCTTCGGGGCGCTGGACGGGCTGGACGGGGAGCCGGCACCGGTTCTCAGCCGCGTCACGCCGCGGCGGTTCGGGGAGTGGCTGGGCCGGCCCGCCGTGGCGACCGCCCTGACGCTATTCGCGCCGTTGTACTGGCTGACCGCGTCGCGCCCGATGAGCGACTCGGCCGGTGTTGCATTGTCCCTCGCCGCTCAGGCGGTGCTGGTCACGGCCATGGTTCGCCAGCGCGAGGTGTTCGCGGATCGCTCCGGGAGCGTCGATGCCGCGGCGGCAGCGTCGGCGGGCCGGCTGGTCCTCGCGGGCGCCTTCGTCTCGGCGCTTGCATTCGGGTTCCGCTCGCAGGGGGCCTGGCTGACGCTGCCGCTGCTGGCCCTCGTGGTGTTCGATCGCGCGGGCCGCGGCGCCGCGGCTGCGCTCATTGGCGCCACGGTCTGGTTCGTCACCGGCACGCTCCTGTGGCTCGTGCCGCTCATCGTGGCGAGCGGCGGGCCCGCCGAGTACCTGGCGGCCCTGGGCAGCCAGGCAGGCGAGGATTGGACGGGCGTCGACCTGCTCGTCACGAACTTCACCGCCAGGGGCCTGGCGCATTCCCTCTACGACACGATCATCCGCCATTGGGCCGGCATCGGGTGGCTCATGACGGCCTTGGCCGCCCTCGGCGCGGCGGTTCTGCTCGTGCGGGGCCGGAGGGCCCTGGCGGTGATTGTCGCCGCCTACGCGCCGTACGCGATCTTCCACCTGGCGTTCCAGGAGACGTGCACGACCCGGTACGCGCTGCCGCTTGTGGCACCGATGGCCTACCTGGCGGCGCGCGGCCTGTTCGCGCTGCGCCCCATCGGCGGGTCGACCATCGCTGCGTGCCTGGCCGCCGCGCTCACGTTCAACGCGCTGCCCGCCACAGCCGCCTACTCGCGGGCGGGCAGCCCGGTCGTGCGCGCGCTGGCGGACGCGAGAGCAGCGGCGGAGCGCTCGCCGGGGATCGCGGTCGGCATGCATCACCCCTTCGCCCGGCTCGTCGAGGCCGTGGGGCTCGGGCGGGCAGCGGCGCTGCCGGCGCCGCCGGGGCACGAGTGGCTCGAACTGGTGAAGCGCTGGCGGGCGGGCGCAGCCGGACCGGTATGGTATTTCGCCGATCCCCGGCGCACGGACCTCGCGCTGGTGGACCGGCAGGCCCAGCGCGTGCGCGGCGAGTATTCGTGGCCCATCCCGACGCCCGTGTACCTCGGCGGCATCCGCCCGGACGCGCTTCGGTGGGTGGAAATCGATTCCCCCGGCTGGTTCGCCGGCGAAGGCTGGGAGCTGACGCCGGAAACGGCCGGCGTGGCCCGGCGCGAGCATCGCGGCCTGGAGCAGGGCCCCATCACCGCGTGGGTGCGGCCTCGCGCCGGCGCGGCGACGGCCATGATCGGCGGCCGCCATCTCGGGGCCGGAACGGGCCCCGACGCGCTCGTGAGCCTGCGCGTGGACGGCCGGGAGATCGAGCGGTGGACCGCGACGGCGGCGAGCCCGTCGTTCCTCCGGTTCGTGCCGCTCCCCCCCGGCTCGCTCGCCGGCAGCGCGCCCTGGTCGGTGCTCGAGATCCACGCGGCGACCGGCGACGGGCGTCCTACGGGCATCGTGGCCATCGATCAGTTCGACCTGCAGGATGATCCGGCGTCGCCGATGCTGGGATTCGGCGAGGGCTGGCAGGAGTCCGAGCACGCGCCGCGGCAGGGGCTCTCGTGGAGGTGGGCGAGCGGCCGGGCGGTGCTCCGCGTGTGGCCGGCGGACAGGCCCGTCGATCTGGAGATCGCGGGCGAATCGCCTCGACGGTACTTCGGGCGCGCCTCGCGTGTTCAGGCTCGGGCCGGCGCCGTCACGGTGTGGCGCCTCGAGACGGGCGACGACTTCACCGCCGTCATCACCGTCCCGGCCGAGGCATTGCGGGCGGCGGGCGGGGCGGTGGCGATTGAGACTGACCAGACTTTTCGCCCTGCCGACCGGGGCCAGGGCGCGGATCGGCGGGAGCTCGGCCTCCGGATCTTTCGCGTGACGATCGTCACGCCGGCTTCCTCGCAAGGCAGAGCAGCGAACTGCCGAACGGCATCGGGACGGCCCGGCTGACGGCCGCCTCGACGGCGAGGAGGCCCGACAGCGCCGCGTTGATCGGCGCCGCCGGCACGATCAGGTCGGCCAGCGCCTCGTCGGGGCGCACCGGCCCCGCCGCGCGCTGCACGCTGCGCACCGCGAGGAGCAGCGGGAACACGGCGGCGTGGGTGTACCGCATCCGCTCGAGGCGGAAGCCGGCGCGCTCGAGCAGGGCGCGAAGGGCCGCGGGGGTGTAGCGGCGGATCTCGGCCGCCAGCACGGAGTGATGCCCCCGCAGGACGGGCATTGCTGCCACGTTGACGACGGCCGCCCCTCCCGGCTTGAGGACGCGCCACATCTCGGCCACCGCCGCGCGCTCGGCCTCGTCCGGCAGGGCATACAGCACGTCGAAGGACGTGGCGATGTCGAAGGACGCCGGTGCGAAGGGCAGGGCCGTCACGCTGGCGCGGGCGAGTCGGGCCACGCCGGCCCGCCGTGCGTGCTCGAGTCCGGTTGGGGCCAAGTCCACGCCCCACGCCGCGCCGCAGGGTTCGAGCAGACTGCGGATGTTATAGCCGGTGCCGCATCCGCAGTCGAGGATGCGCAGGCCGCGCCGGCCGGAGGCGGCCTGCTTCAGCAGGGGGGCGGCGAAGCGGCGGAACCCGCGGAACCAGAAGTGATGCTGCTCCGCAAGGGCGGTCGCTTCCAGCAGGAGGTCCACGCGCGTATTGTATGCTGTCGCCGGTTCGCGGCCGGCGGCCGCGCGACCGGGGCAGGCCGGTTCCGATTGTGTCTTACCCCGCTCTTCGGCTAGAGTCCGTAAGAGAGCGCCCCCCGGGAGGATATTGGGTGATGAAGAGACTGCTGCCGGCATTCATCCTCGTAGCTGCGGCTGCGCTGCTTGTCATGTCCGCCGCGTGCGCGAAGAAGGCTCCTGTTGCGGCTCCACCGCCGCCTCCACCGGCGCCGACTGCCCCGCCGCCGCCTCCGCCTCCGCCGCCTCCGCCGCCTCCGCCGCCGCCGGCGCCGAAGCCGCTGACGGAAGAGGAGATCTTCGCGAAGAAGACGCTCGCGGAACTGAACGCGGAACAGCCGCTCCAGGACGTCTTCTTCGATTACGACAAGGCGGACCTTCGTCCGGACGCGCTCACGTCACTGCAGCGGAACGCGGAGTGGCTGAGGCGCTGGACCTCCACGAAGATCGTGATCGAGGGGCACTGCGACTCGCGCGGCACCAACGAGTACAACCTCGCGCTCGGCGACAAGCGCGCCTCGGCGGTTCGCGCCTACCTGACGGGGCTTGGCATTCCGGCGGATCGCCTCTCGTCGGTCAGCAAGGGCGAGGAGTCGCCGTTCTGCACCGAGGAGACGGAGAGCTGCTGGTCGCAGAACCGCAGGGGGCACTTCATCATCACGGCGAAGTAGGCCGGCCTTCACGGCTGCGGGCCGCCGGCGCCCGTCCGCTCAGCGGCGGGGGCCGGCGGCCATCGCTTCGGCGGCGATGGCCTCGGCTGCGGCCCGCGGGTCTTGTGCGGCGATGATGGGCCGCCCGACGACGATGTAGGTCGCGCCGGCGGCGAGGGCCTGCGCGGCGGTCATCGTTCGCGCCTGGTCGTCTTTCGGGCGCTGCGCTCCCGGGGCGCGGGCCGGCCGGATGCCGGGCGTCACCAGCACGAACCCGTCCCCGCGCGCCGACCGCAGGCGCGCCACCTCGTGCGCCGACGCCACGACGCCGTCGGCGCCCGCTTCCTGCGCGAGCCAGGCGAGCGCGTCCACCTGGTCGATGACCGTGCCGCGCACGCCCACCGACGCGAGGGTGTTCTCGTCGAAGCTGGTCAGCACCGTGATGGCCACCACCAGGGGCGGCGCGACGCCCGCCCGGGCGGCGCCGGCGTGCGCCGCCTCCCGCGCGGCCTTGATCATCGACAGGCCGCCGCTTGCGTGCACGTCGATCATCCACGCGCCGAGCGTGGCCGCCTCGGCGGCCGCGCCCGCCACGGTGTTCGGGATGTCGTGGTACTTGAGATCCAGGAACACGCGGTGGCCGCCCTCGGCGAGGCGCCGGACGATGTCGGGCCCGGCCGCGGTGAAGAGCTGGCTGCCGACTTTGACGGCGCCGACAACGCCTCGCAGCTCGCCGGCGAGGGCCAGCGCCCTCGACGGGCTTTCGACGTCCAGCGCGACGATGACGGGGTTCTCCGGGTGCATCGCCTCATCCTCCGGGCCGGCGCGGCCGTCAGCGGCCGCGTTCCAGCGTGCCGACGAGATCGGCGAGCCGCGCGATCCCGTGGCGGATCATGTAGTCCTCGATGCCGGCGGCAAGCGCCGTCCAGATGAGCGGATCGACGAAGTTCGCGGTGCCCACCTGCACCGCGGACGCCCCGGCGATGAGGAACTCGAGGGCGTCGCGGGCGCTGGCGATCCCGCCCATGCCGATGACCGGAATGCGGACCTGCTGCGCGCACTCGTAGACCATGCGGACCGCGATCGGGCGGATGGCGGGGCCGCTGAGCCCGCCCATGCCGTTGGAGAGGACGGGCCGCCGGCGCTCGACGTCGACGACCATCGCCAGGAACGTGTTCACCAGCGACACGGCGTCGGCGCCGTTCTCCTCGGCCGCGCGCGCAAAGGCCGCCACGCTCGTGACGTTCGGCGTCAGCTTCGGAAAAATCGGCAGGGGCGTCACCTTCCGGACGGCCGCCACGACCGCGCCGGCGCTGGCCAGGTCGGACCCGAACTGGATGCCGCCTTCCCTGACGTTCGGGCACGAGATGTTCAGCTCGAGGGCCGCCACGCCCTCGGCATCCGACAGGATCCGCGAGACCTCCGCGTACTCGTCGATGGTGGTCCCGCAGACGTTGACGACGACGACGGCGTTCAGGCGGCGCAGCTCCGGGAGCTTCTCGCGCACGAAGCGGCGCGCGCCGATGCCCTGCAGGCCGATGGCGTTCAGCAGGCCCGACGGCGTCTCCACCACCCGGGGCGGGGGGTGCCCTTCCCGCTCCTCGAGGAACAGCCCCTTGACGACCACGGCGCCGAGCGAGGAGAGATCGACGATGCCGGCGTACTCGAGGCCGTAACCGAAGCACCCGCTCGCGCTCATGAGCGGGTTCTTCAGGACGAGCGATCCGATGCGGACGGTGAGATCCGCCATCAGTCCCACGCCACGGCGGCGCCGTCGAAGACGGGCCCGTCGAGACACGACCGTACGAAACGGGCGCGTCCTGAACTGTCGCGCACGCTCACCACGCAGCTGTAGCAGCCACCCATCCCGCACGCCATGACGCGTTCGGTCGAGACCTGCGACGCGCAGCCGTGCGCGCCGGCCAGGGCCGCGACGGCCTTCAGCATCGGCTCGGGCCCGCAGGCGTAGAGGGTCACCGCGGCGCCGGCCGGGCGTCCGCGCAGGGCGATCTCCAGCGGCGCGGTCACCAGCCCGCGCGTGCCCCGCGAGCCGTCTTCCGTGGCCAGGTCGAGCGCCACGCCGCGGGCGGCGAAATCGTCGAGATAGAACAAGTCGGCGGCCGTCCGGGCGCCGTAGAACAGGCGGCACGCCACCCCCGAGGCGCGCAGGGCGCCGGCGAGCGCTGCGAACGGGGCGAGCCCGACGCCGCCCGCCACCATCCATGCCTCGGCCGGCGGGGCGACGAGGTCGAATGGCTTCCCGAGCGGCCCCAGCACCGACAGGCAGCCGCCCGCCTCCAGCCGGTAGAGGCGCTCCGTGCCCGGCCCGACCCGCTTGCAGAGCACCGAGAACGCCGAGGGCGCGCGGCCGCCGTCGCCGACGATCTCGAAGACCGAGAAGGGTCGCCGCAGCAGCGGGTCTGTGCCAGGCCCGGTCCGGATCATCACGAACTGCCCGGGGCGCGCCGCGGCGGCGATGGCCGGGGCGTCGAGCAGGAGCACGTTGTAGTCCGCGGAGAGGCGCCTGTTGCCGAGCACCTCGGCCTGGACGTCCGCCGGGGCCATGGGGAGAGTATACACGGCGGGCTGCGCGCAGGCAGCAGGCGCGGGCGGCCGGCGACGGGACGCCGGGCGCGGCTGGCCGCGCACGCGGGCCTGGGCCGGCGCGCCGGTGCCCCGCCCTTGCGGTAGCATGAGGCGCGGGGGAACGGAGGCCGCGCCGTGCGCTACCTGCGGATGCTGACGAACTGCCTGATCGGGGGCATGGCCTTCGCGTCCTACCTGACCGTTCTGGTCCTGCAGATCAATCCGCGGTACCCGCTCCTGCGCGTGCCCGGCCTGGCCGTCACGCTTGCGCTCACGTACGGCGTGCACGCGACGGCGGCTTTCTACGCCCTGACCGTGCTCCGCCAGATCGTGGCGACGGAGGTGATTTCCCCCGGCTGGATCAGTTTCAGGGTCCTCGTGTGGCTCGGGTCCGGATCCGCCGTGATGGCGTCGGCGCTGACGTGGGCCAACCTGCGGGACCTCGGCCCCGTGCTCGATCCCGACGCGCAGTCGCGAATGGCGGCGGGCGCGCTCGTGCTCACGACGTGCGCGGGCGCGATGGTGGCGCTCGTCGTGTGGCACCGGCTCAGCCCGAGGCGTGCGACCAGGCCCCCGGCGCTCGTGCTCGGGGCGGCGCTGATGGCGTCGATGGCCGTGCCGCTCATGCTTCGCGGGCCGGGCTCGGAGCCCTTGAAGGCGGCCCGGTGGTCCGCCCCGCGGTCGGGGCTCGCGGCGCCCGCCGGGGGTGCCCGCGTCGTGGCGGTCCTGCTGGAGGGCGCGTCGCTCGACATTATCGCGCCCGCCGCGGCCGAGGGCCGCCTGCCCAACTTCGAGCGGCTGCTCCAGCGGGGCGCCTCCCTGCACCTCGCCACCGTCCGCCCGACGCAGCCGGGCCCGGTGTGGGCGGCGATGGCGACCGGCAAAGCGCCGTTCAAGAACGGCATCCGATCAGCGGCGAGCTACGCGCCCCTTGGCGCGTCCGACTGGCTGGAAGTCCTGCCGGACTACTGCTACTCCCACGCCCTCGTCGAATACGGCTTCCTCCGCGAACGCGTCCACAGCAGCCGTGATTTCGCGGCCCGGCCGCTGTGGAACCTCCTCGGCGCGCAGGGGGTCGCCGTCGGCATCGTCAATATGGCGGTCAGCCAGCCGGCGCGCGAGGTGCTGGGCTACCTCGTATCGGACCAGTTCGTGCGCATGCTGGCGTCGGCGGTGGACGTCGAGGCGACCGGCGGCGTCTGGCCGGCCGAGGCGGCCACCGTGGCCGCTTCGGCGGCCGCGCAGGCGGCTCGCGACCGCCAGGGCGCGGGTGCGGGCACGCCGGACGCGATGAGCGAGCTGGTCGCCCAGCCCTGCAGCGCCGACCTGTCGCACGAGCGGATCGGCGCGGAGCTCGAGTCGCGCTTCGCCACCCGGTTCCAGGCCGTGCGCTACGAGTGCCTTGATGCCGTCGGGCACTACTTCCTGCGGTACGCGAGGCCGGCCGCGTTCGGCGACGTCACCGAGGAGGAACTCCAGCGTTACGGCACGGCGCTCCTGTCGCACTACGCGGTGGCCGACGAACTGGTCGGCCGGGCGATGGCGGCGCTGCGGTCGGGCGACTTGCTGCTGGTCATGTCGGGCTTCGGCATGGAACCGATGAGCGTCGGCAAGCGGCTGCTCGAGCGTGCGGTGGGCAATGCGCGGCTGAGCGGCACGCACGAACCGGCGCCCGACGGCTTCCTGTTCGCGTTCGGCACGGACGTCCGTCCCGGCCGCTACGCCCGCGGATCGGTCGCGGACCTGACCCCCACGGTGCTCTACTTCTTCGGGCTGCCGGTGGGGCGGGACATGGACGGCTTCGCCCGGACGGACATTTTCGCGCCGGAGTTCACGGGGAGAAGGCCGATCACCTACATTCCGTCCTACGAATGAGCGAGGCGAGGCGGCGGGGGCCGGGGCCCCGGGCGCCGGCCAGACGGGGGCCCCGCGGACCGGGGTGCGGGGGCTGCGGGCCGGGCGCCCGTCAGCGGAGGGGGCCGGGGGCTCCAGGACCCGCATTCCGGCTCCGGCTGGCCGCTTCCGGGCTTCCTGCTCTTCTGCTACACTGACTCGGCTCTTTAATCGCGGTCCGAGAGACCGCAAAGAGAGGCTCCATGCGGTCCCTGCCTCCGTGCGCCCGTTGCATGCCGCAGCGGGATTCCTGTTCTTCCTGTTCACGTGTCGCGGCGGCGAAGCGCGGGCGGCTCACGCCTGGCGCCCAGCCCGTGGCCCCCGCCTGGAGGTCTGCGTGCCCATCCTGATGGACGGCGAGCGCGTCGGGCGGACGCTCACGCGAATCGCCCACGAAATCGTCGAGCGCAACCGCGGCGTCGGCGACCTGGCGCTTATCGGCGTCCGGACCCGCGGCGTGCCTATCGCCAGGCGGCTGGCGGCGATCCTGCGCGAGATCACGGGCGTCGACGTGCCGACCGGCGCCCTCGACATCACGCTGTACCGCGACGACTTGATGAAGTCCGCCGTCGGGCCGCAGCCGATCGTCCGCCGGACGGAGATTCCCTTCTCGATCGACGGCCGGCACATCGTGCTGGTGGACGACGTGCTTTACACCGGGCGGACGATCCGGGCGGCCCTCGATGCGCTGATCGACTTCGGCCGGCCGAGCACGATCCAGCTCGTGGTGCTCGTCGATCGCGGGCACCGCGAGCTGCCGATCAAGGCCGACTACGTCGGCAAGAACGTGCCCACCTCGCGGCGCGAGGTCGTGAGCGTGCGCCTGGCGGAGGTCGACGGGGCCGATGAGATCGTTCTGGGCCAGGTCGAAGGAGCGGGGGCATGAGCGACACGGCCACGCGGCTTCGCGGCAAGGACCTGCTCGGCATTGCCGGCCTGACGGCGGAGGAGATCACCCTCATCCTCGACACGGCGGAGGCGATGAAGGAGGTGTCCGCGCGCCCGATCAAGAAGGTGCCCGCGCTGCGCGGGAAGACCGTCATCAACCTGTTCTACGAGCCGTCCACGCGGACGCGCACGTCGTTCGAGGTGGCCGAGAAGCGCCTGAGCGCGGACACGCTCAGCATCGCGATCGCGTCGTCGAGCGTGGTGAAGGGCGAGACCCTGATCGACACGGCGCTGAACCTGGAGGCGATGAACCCGGACATCGTCGTCATGCGGCACGCCTCGTCCGGGGCGTGCCACCTGCTGGCGCGCACGTGCCAGGCGGGCATCGTCAATGCCGGCGACGGCATGCACGAGCATCCCACGCAGGCCCTGCTCGACGCGTTCACGATCCGCGAGCGCAAGGGACGGCTGAAGGGGCTCAAGGTCGCCATCACCGGCGACCTGCTGCACAGCCGCGTGTTCCGCTCGAACGCGTACCTGCTGACGACGATGGGCGCGGAGGTGTGGGCGTGCGGGCCCCCGACGCTCATGCCGGCGGGCATCGCCCGGCTGGGCGTGCGGCCCACGACGCGGGTGGAGGAGGCGGTGGAGGGCGCCGACGCGGTGATGATGCTGCGCATCCAGCTCGAGCGAATGCAGGGCGGGTTCTTCCCGTCGCTGCGGGAGTACTTCCAGGTCTTCGGCATGACGCCCGCGCGCGTGCGCCTGGCGAAGCCGGACGCCATCATCATGCACCCGGGCCCGATGAACCGGGGCGTCGAGATCGAGTCCGAAGTGGCCGACGGCCCGGCGTCCGTCATTCTCGACCAGGTGGCCAACGGCGTGGCCGTGCGCATGGCGGTGCTGTATCTGCTCGCGGGAGGGAGCGACGATGAGACTGCTGCTTAGGGGCGCGCGGGTCGTCGATCCCGCGTCGGGCGTCGACGGGGCGCGCGACATCCTCGTCGAGGGCGGCCGCATCGCGGACGTTGGCGTGAGCATCGCGCCGGGCGAGGCCGCGGCCACCGCGGTGGTCGAACTCGGGCCGTCGCTCGTGGTGTGCCCGGGGCTCGTCGACATGCACGTGCACCTGCGGGAGCCCGGCCACGAGCACAAGGAGACCGTGATCACCGGGGCGGCGGCGGCCGTCGCCGGCGGGTTCACGGCCGTCGCCTGCATGCCCAACACGAGCCCGGTGAACGACAGCGCCAGCGTGACCCGCTTCATCCTCAAGCAGGCTGCCGAGGCGAACCTCGCCCGCGTCTATCCCATCGGCGCCGTGTCGAAGGGATCGGAGGGCAAGGAGCTGGCCGAGATGGCCGACATGCGCCTCGCCGGCTGCGTCGCGTTCTCGGACGACGGGAGGCCGGTGGCGACCGCGCTGCTGATGCGGCGCGCGCTCGAATACGCCGGCATGCTCGGGGTGCCCGTGATCGATCACTGCGAGGACCGCACCCTGGTCGGCGAGGGCGTGATGCACGAGGGCCTCCACGCCTCTCAGCTGGGGCTGCGGGGCATCCCGTCCGCGGCCGAGGAAGTGGCGGTGCACCGCGACATCGTCCTGGCCGGGCTGACCGGCGGCCACGCGCACATCGCGCACCTCAGCGCGGCCGGGTCGCTCGGCGCGGTCCGCGCGGCCAAGGCGCGCGGCATCCGCGTGACGTGCGAGGTGACGCCCCACCACTTCACCCTGACGGACGAGCGCCTGCTCGCGCCGCTGATGTACGACACGAACCTCAAGATGAATCCGCCGCTCCGCGAGGCGTCCGATCGCGACGCGCTCCTCGAGGGCATCAGGGACGGGACGGTCGACGCGATCGTGACCGATCACGCGCCGCACCACGCCGACGACAAGTCGGTGGAATTCGACCGGGCGGCCTTCGGCATTGTGGGCCTCGAGACGGCCGTGTCGCTGGGCCTGGATCGGCTGGTGCACTCCGGGCTGATCGGGCTCGGGCGCTTCGTCGAACTCTACTCGGCCGGCCCCGCGCGCCTCCTGGGCGTCGCAGGGGGCCGCCTCGGCGTGGGCGATCCGGCGGACATCACGATCCTCGCGCCGGACCTGCCGGTGACCGTGTCGGCGGCGGCGTTTCGATCGAAGTCCCGGAACACGCCTTTCGACGCGTGGACGCTGCGCGGAGGCGTGGCGGCCACCATCGTCGGCGGGAAGCCGCTCTACGTGAACCCGGACGTGGTGCAGGTGGGCGGGCTGGGGAGGGCGTAGCGTGGGACGGCGAGAGGACATCCGCCGCAAGGCGGTGGAGGACCTTCAGCGGTTTGAGGTGCTCATGCTCGACGGGCACTTCGACTACGGCAACGGGTACCACGGCCGGGTCTACCTGAACCCGCACCAGCTGTTCCGGTATCCGTCCACGATCTGGCGCTTCGCGCAGGATCTCATCGAAATCATGCCGACGGGCCTCGTGGAGGACGCCGACGTGGTCGCCGGGCCCGTGACCGGGGGCGCGCTCCTCGCGCACACCATCGCGGGCCTGCTCGACAGCCGCCGGCGGCTGACGCAGCCGGCGCGGCTCTTCGCGCCCTTCGCGCCAGACGCGCAGCGCGGCCACGCGCTCCGCTCGTTCTACCGGCAGCAGATCGAGGGCAGGCGCGTGCTGCTGGCTGATGACGTGCGCAACACGGGCCAGACCTTCGAGCGGTGCGCGGCGCTGGTGCGCGAGGCCGGGGGAACCGTCATCGGCACCGTCGAGATCTACGACCGCATGGAAGCGGTCGTGGACCTTGGCGTGCCGAACATCGCCCTGGCGGAGTACCGGGCGAACGACAACCACCCGGCCGCCGAGTGCCCGCTGTGCCGCGAGGGCCGTCCGGTGACGGCGTTCTGATCGCGGGCGACGATGGCGTTCCAGCGGCCGGCCCGAGCGCGCCGGCGTGCGGCCCTCACGAGCGGGCCGGCCCCGGGCCTTGAGCGGCTCGCGCTCAGGAGCCGGCTGGAGCCGCTCTACCGCGCGTGCAACGTCGGCGGCGCGGTCGCCGACCCGGTCGAGGCGGTCCGGGCGTACACGGACCCTGCTGATCGGGAGGTCGCCGGGTTCATCGCGGCCGGCCTCGCATTCGGCCGCGTCGCGAGCATCCTCGGAGCCGTCACCCGGGTGCTCCGCTGCATGGGCCCGTCGCCAGCCGCGTTCGTCCGGCGCTTCGACCCGGGGCGGGATGCGCGGCGCCTCGACGGAGTCGTCCACCGCTGGATCCGCGGCCGGGACCTGTCGGCGCTGCTGCTCGTCTTGCGCCGCATGCTGGACGGCGCCGGTTCGATCGAGGGGTTCTTCCTCTCCGGCGACGATCCCGGCGCGCCGGACATCGAGCCCGGCCTCGAGTCGTTCTGCGCTCGCGCGCGCGACATCGACGTGCGGCCGGTCTACGGGCGTCGCGCGGCGCGCCCGGGCGTGCACGCGTTCTTCCCGCTGCCGTCCGCCGGCAGCGCGTGCAAGCGGCTCAACCTCTACCTGCGCTGGATGGTCCGGCGCGACGCCGTCGACCTGGGCGTCTGGACCGGCGTGTCGCCCGCCCGTCTGGTGATCCCCCTCGACGTCCACGTCGCCCGGGTGGGGCAGTGCCTGGGCCTGACGGCGTACCGCGCGCCCGGCTGGCGGATGGCGGCGTCGATCACGTCGGCGCTGCGAGCGCTCGACCCGCTCGATCCGGTGCGCTACGACTTCGCGCTGTGCCGCCTGGGCATGGGCGGGCTCTGCGGGTTCAGGACACCGGCGGGGGACTCCCGGTGCCCGCTTCGCGGCGTCTGCCGGCCACGGCCTCGTAAACCGCCAGGATCCCGTCGATCATCCGGTCGACGCTGAACTGCTCGCGCACCCGCTCGAGGCCGGCCTCGCCCATGCGCCGCCGCAGCGCCTCGTCGCCGAGGAGCCGGAGCAGCGCGGCGGCCAGCGCGGCGGCGTTGTGCGGCGGCACCAGGATGCCCGTCACGCCGTCCTCGACGGCCTCGGGAATCCCGCCGGCCGTCGTGCCGACAACCGGTCTGGACGCCGCCATCGCGTCGAGGATGGACGTGCCGAGGCCCTCTGTCAGCGAGCACATGACGAACACGTCGAGCCCCTTCAGGAGGGACAGGACGTCGGGCCTGAATCCCGCCAGCTGCACGCGGTGCTCGAGTCCGAGGTGCCTGATCTGCCGCGTCAGGGCCGGCCGCAGTTCGCCCTCGCCGAAGATGAGAATGTGGGCGTCCGGGACCGCCCGGATGACCGCCGGGGCGGCATCGATGAGGTAGCGCTGGCCCTTGTGCGGCACGAGCGCGGCCACGTTGCCGATGGTGGGCGACCCCGGCGGGAGCCAGAGCTCCTTGCAGAGGTCGGCCGCCGGCAGGGCCCGGATGCGATCGACCTGCACGCCCTCGTAGACGGTGAAAGCGGCGTCGGCGGCCACGCCGTCCTCGACCAGCATCGCCCGGATCGCGTTGGAGGAGCAGATGGCCGCGTCCACCTGCTGGTACTTCCATCTGGAGAACGCATTCCGCTTGAGGTGGAAGTCCACGCGCCGCGCGATGACGAGCGGCGGCCTCCGGCGATCGGCCATCGCCGAGATCGCCATGGCCGCCATCGAGACGGCATGCGGATCGTGGGCGTGAACCACGTCCGGCTTGAGGTCGCGCACGACGCGCGCGAGGCGGAACGCGGCGGCGAAGTCCATCTCGTGGGCTGGCGCGATCAGCACCAGGTCGTGGCCCTCGCTCGCGCGGCGGGCGAGTTCCCCGCCGGGGCGGGCGACGAGCACGGCGCGGTGGCCGCGGGCGCGCAGCCCCAGGACGGTCAGGAGGACCTGGTTCTGGCCCCCGCGCCACGTGCGGGCCGTGTCGATGTGAAGGGAGAACATCGGGGAATCCAGGAGCCGGAATCCGGAATTCAGAATTCAGCTTCAGAATACAGGATTCGGCAGGCGGGACGCTGGCCGCGCTCCTATTCTGGATTCTGACTGCTGGATTCCGGATTCCTCTCGGCCTCCCAGAGCTTCACGAACTTCAGCCGCACGTAGTGCGCGTTGAGCGACGAGACGATGAGCCCCGCCATGCCGTCGCGGAACCCGCCTCGCAGGACGTAGTTCCGCACGAAGGCCGCCAGCGGGTGGACGGCAATCTGCCAGGCCGCGGCGCTCCGCCCGTCCTCGCGCATCTGCCGCGCGGCCAGCGACGAGTAGCGGTCGATCGTCCGGAGGTGGTCGGACACGCTCCGGTAGGGATGGTGCTGCAGCTCCGCGCACAGGCGCCCCACGGGGCCGTCGGCCTGCACCGACTCGTGGACGTGCCGGCCCGTCCACCGGGCTCTTCGCCGGTCGTAGAGCCTGAGCTGGCAATCGGGATACCAGTCGGTCGAGCGGATCCACCGCCCGAGGTAACGGCTGACCCTCGGGACGCGGAAGCCGGCCTCGGCCGGTTCGGACGCCAGGCGCCCGCGGATCTCGGCGGCGAGCTCCGGCGTCGCGCGCTCGTCGGCGTCGAGGGAGAACACCCAGTCGTGGCGCGCCAGCGACGCCGCGTGGTTCTTCTGGTCCACGAAGCCCGGCCACGCCCGGACGATCACGCGGTCGGCGTAGCGCTTCGCGATGGCCGCGGTGTCGTCCGTGCTCTCGGCGTCGACCACGACGATCTCGTCGGCCCAGCGGACCGACTCGAGCGCGGCGGCGATGTTGGCCGCCTCGTTCAGCGTGATGATCGTGGCGGTGACGCCCGGCACGAGGGGGATCGTATCAAAAGACGGATTCCGGAATGCGGAATTCAGGATCCAGAAGGGAGGCGACTGCCGCCCGCGAACCCCTACACGCCCGCCACCCGCCGCTTGTACTCCGCGAGCGCCTCGTCGAGGCGCTGCCGCGCCGTGGCGTCGCCCGGCACGTTGTGGGAGGGGTTGATGTAGAGCTTCACGCCCCGCGCGGCCAGCAGCTCCGCGACCGTGCACACGGTCATCCACGCGCACGTCACGAAGGCCACGGTCGAGATCGGGCCCACCTTGTCCTGGTGACCGGGCACGGGCACGCTGGCATCGCCGATCGGCGCGCAGGTGTCCACGACCACGTCGGCGACGTCGAAGATCGTGCGGCCGCAGGAGTGCCTGGCGGGCCTCCCGGCGGCGGCGGCCGCGGAGCCGTACGCGACGAGGGTCATCCCGAGCCGCTTCGCCTCGAGCGCGACGTCGATGTTCACGCTGTTGATGCCGGAGTGCGAGAAGATCCACATCGTGTCGCGCGGGTCGAAGGTGTAGCCCTTCATGATCTCCACGCCGTAGCCCTCGACGCGCTCGAGGAAGACGAACTGGTGGACCCCCATCTCCCCGGTGATGCGGGTGAAGAAGCTCAGCGGCAGCTCGATCATCGGGTGGAAGCCGACGAACCCGCCGATGCGGGGATAGAGCTCCTCGACGGGAATCGTGGCGTGTCCGCAGCCGAACAGGTGCACCCATCGGCGCGCCTCGATGGAGTCGGCCATGACGGAGGCGGCCTTGCGGATGCTCGGGAGCTGGGTTTCGGCGATGCGGTCCATGACGGACCGCGCGTGCGAGAGCCAGTGCAGGGCGAGTTCGCTCACGGGAGTCACGCCTCCGCTGCGCGGTGGACGCGCAGGCGCTTCAGGACGAGGATCAGCAGGCCGGCCGAGAGCGCGAGGCACCCCAGCATGACCGCGGCGTACTGATTGATGCCGCGGGCGTGGGCCAGCGCGCCGAAGGACTTGTTCATGACCATGTTGCCGACGAGGGCCACGGTGAAGAGCGTGCTGAACGCGGCACCGGACCTTGCCGGGAAGAGGTCGCCGACATAGCTCAGCAGGATGGGATAGACGGGCGCGAGGCCCGCGCCGAGGCACAGCGCGGCGGCGAGCGAGGCGGTGTAGCATGGCGCCTGCCTCAGCACGGCGGCGCCCGTTGCCGCGAGCGCCAGGCCGACGGCCAGCACCGCCTGGGATCGCACGCGCGCCAGCACGCCGCTGAGCGCCAGCCGGGCGCCCACCATGCCGGCGGTGACCGCCACCAGGCCCAGCTGCGCCCGCCACTCGTCGGCGGCCCGGCCGGCCAGCGTCACGAGCTTGAAGTACCGCGTCATCCAGTCGTTCGACATGCCTTCCATGCCGCTCTGGACCGCGAGCGCCAGCACGATCAGCCGGAACACCGGGTGCTTCAGCAGCGCGAAGCCGCCCGTGAACGACATCGGCTCGCCGCGCCGCTTCGGGGGCGGGAAGCGGATCACCGTGAACGCGGCCGCCGGCGCGAGCGCCAGCAGGCCCACGCCGGACACGATCGAAGACAGCGCGTAGCGCCGCGACAGCGCCGCCAGCGTCCCGGGCATGGTCAGGGCGCCGATGCCGAAGAAGACGCCGAGGAGGCTGAGCCTGGCGCCGCGGTCGCCCTCGCTCACGTCCGACGCGAGGGCGTTGGTGGCGCCGTTCAGCACGCCGCCGCCGAACCCGATCAGGAAGACGCAGGCCTGGACCATCCGCCGGCTGTCGGCCGAAGCCAGGCCCTCCAGGCCAGCCCCCACGAGCAGCGCGCAGGCAATCAGCAGCCCCTGGTACCCGAAGCGGTCGGCGACGGGCCCGAACACGAGCGATCCCAGCAGGATCCCGAACGGGAGCAGGGCCGTCAGCGTGCCGATGGCGTTCATGTCCAGCAGGAACCGCTCGGCCAGCATGTTGTTCACCGAGCCGAGCGACAGGAACACGATGCCGAAGAGCAGCATGCCGGCGCACGCGGCGGCGAAGACCACGTTGCGGTTGTGCATGGGCCGCGCCGTCATCCCGGCCGCCGCCGGCCGGACGCGGCCCGCCGGGCCAGCCATCCCGCCCCGTAGAGGGCAGCGAGGGGGCCGAGCCGTGACGCCTCGAACTTCACGCGCCGCATCGCGATCGGCTGCGCCCACCGGGCGGCTTCGGCCCTGATCGCCTCGAGCCAGCGCACCGCCGGCCCGAACACACCTCCCCCGAACACGATCGTCTCCGGGGCGAACAGGCTCACCAGGCTGGCGCACGCGACTCCCCAGGACCTGACGGCGGAGCGGATGACGGCCGCCGCCACCGGGTCGTCGGCGTCGAATGCGGCGAACACGTCCCGGGCGGTGAGGCCCGAAGCCTTCGAAAGAGGACCGCGGTAGCCGGCCGTGCGCGCGGCCGTGCGCGCGGCCGAGGCTGCGAGGCCGCGGCCTGACGCGCGCCACTCGAAGTCCCCGCACGCCGCGAACTCGCGGCGGAACGACCGGCCGAGCGCGAGCCATCCGGCGGAGCCGGCGCTGCCGGACGCTCCGCGCAGCACGCGCCCACCGGCGAGGATGCCGGCGCCGATTCCGGTGCCGACGGCCAGGAAGATCGCATCCCGGCAGCCTCGGGCCGCTCCCTGCCAGGCCTCGCCGAGGATGCAGGCCGCCCGGTCGCTGTCCACGACGACGGGCGCGCCCTGCGTTTCCGGCAGCGCCGCGATCTCGTCGCGCAGCGGGTAGTCAGCCCAGCCGGCGATGTTCGGGGCCCACACGCGGCCCGTTCGGGGGCCGGCTATGCCCGGGACCGACACGCCGACGGCTCGGACCTGCAGGCCGCGCTGCTGAGCCGCGTGCTGGAGGCGGCGGATCTCGCCGCAGACGAGCGAGGCGACGCCCGCTCCCTGGCGGCGGCCGATCTCGCGCACGCGGACGAGCCTCGGACGGCCGTCGCCGACGAACATGGCGGAGGCGAGCTTCGTTCCGCCGAGATCCAGTGCGATGACGGCGGCGCCCTGCTGAACCTCCGCCTGAGGCTGCATGGCGTGAATCTTAGCAGGAGGGGAGGAGGAAGTACAGGAGGGAAGGGAAAGGAGGGACAGGAGTCGGAATTCAGAGTCCAGCCGTTACCCCTTGTCCCCGTTTGCCTAGCGCCTGGCGCCCAGCCCCCTGCGCCCAGTCCCTACCTTCCCGCCGCTACCTGCACGACAGCGGAGCCGGCCGTCGGCGCCTCCTGGACGGTCTCGAGGTCCACGAGCGACTTGTTGTAATCGAGCAGCGCCACCAGCTCCGCGTACTGCGCGTCGGCCAGGTCCCGCTGCGCCTGGAACACGAGGAAGTTGGTGGAGAGCCCGGCGGCGAACTTCTTCTGCTCCGCCTGGGCGCGCCGTTCCATCAGCGTGCGCGTGGCGCGGCTCGACGCCAGCTTGAGCTGGTTCGTCTGGACGTTGCGCACGACGTCGCGCACCGACGTCGCCACCTGCAGTTCGAGGTTCTGCAGCTGGAGTTCCGCCTGCGAGAGCTGCAGCCTCGTCCGCGCCAGCTGCGCTTCGGCGGCGCCCTTGCCGAGCGGGTACGAGAAGGAGACCCCGACGGACCAGTTGTTGAAGTCGTTGCTGACCAGCCGGCTGATCACCTTGTCCCAGCCTTCCTCCCTCGTGTCGAGGATCGGAGGCGGGAACCCGGGCCCGAAGTTGATCTTCGTGCCGCCCTGCCCCGTCAGGCCGTAGCCGATCTTCGCGCTCAGGTCGGGCAGGGTCTGGTTTCGCTGGTACTTGATCGTTTCGCGCGTCACCTCGAGGTTTCGGCGCGACTGCCGGAGATCCGTCCGTTTCTCGAGGGCCGTCCGGACCACGGCCTCGACATCCAGCGTCTGCGCCGCGAACACCGGCTCATCGGTCAGGCTGAAGTGCGTGGTCCAGTAGTCCGGCTCCTTGGAGTCGAGGATGATCGTCCGCAGCTGGTCCTCCGCGCTCCGCACGCCGGCTTCGGCGGCGATCACGCTCTCGGTGCGCCTGGCCACCTCGGCCTCGGCTTCGACGACGTCGATCGGGGCCATCGTGCCGATCTCGACCTTCGACTTGTTGTTGCGCAGGGCTTCCCTGGCGAGGTCGAGCGACTGGTTCGCGACGTCGAGGGCCGCCGCAGCGCTCTTGAGGTTCCAGTACGCGTACTTGACGCTCCGGATGGTCGTCAGCACGGTCTGGCGGAGCTCGATGTCCGAGATCTCGCGGTTGGCCTTGCTCACGAGGAGCTGGTGGCGCGCCGCGTTCACCTTGAAGTCCTTCAGGAGCGGCTGGCTGAAGCTGAAGTTCAGGTTCGACCCGAGCGAGGGGTTCGGGCTGTTGAACACGCTGTTGGTCCGGGTGCGCGATGTGTCCCAGGTGACCGTGTAGTTGGCGCCCCACGGCAGCACCTGGTTCACGCCGACTTCCGAGGTGAACCCGTTGTTCCGGAGCACGTCCGTCGCGCCCGCGAAGAAGCTGCTGATGGGGCTCAGCCGGCGGGTGGCCGTGGCCGACCCGATCAGGTTCGGCGTCCAGGCGGTCCTGGCCTGGTCGATGGCGAGGTCCTGGAGCTCGGGATTCATCCGCTCGACCCTGAGATTCAGGTTGTTCTGGAGGGCGAGGCGAATGGCTTCTTCCAGCGGCAGCTGACGGGCCGGGGCGGCAAGTGCCGCCGGCGCCGCGGGCGCGGGCTGCGGGGCCTGAGCGTACGACGGCGAGGCCATGGCGGCGACCAGCGCTGCGATCGCGCCAGCCCGGATGACTGAGGCACGGCAATCACACATGACGGACTGCTCCACTCCTGAAGGATCACGAGGGCGGCGGGACACGCCAGTCCTTAGAGGAAATAGACGAGACGGGACCGAAGCCGGTTCAGGGACTCCTCACCGGGTATACTAGCACCGCGCCAGACCAGCCGTTTTCGATCCGATCTCGTGCGTTTCGCAATCCGCGAGCGAAGGCAGGCCACCCATGCGCGTGTTCCCAGGAGCGATTGCCGCCCTCACCGTGTCCCTCGCAGCCCCGGCGCTGACGGCCCAGCAGCCGCCCGCCGCCGCTCCCGCCGCCGCCCGCCCGGCCGCTCCGCCGAGGCTGACGCTCGACGTGGACAGCATCATGCGCGGCCCGGATCTGGTCGGCTACCCCCCGTCGGGCCTCCGCTGGTCCGGCGACTCCCGGGACCTCTTCTTCGAGTGGCGCAAGCCGGGCGAGGCCGAGGCGTCGACCTACGTCCTGTCGCAGCACGACGCCGTTCCGAGACGGCTGACGGAGGAGGAGCGGAAGCTCGCCCCCCCGGCGGCCGGCGGGGCGTGGGATGAGGCCCGCCGCCGCGTCGTCTTCGCCGAGCGGGGGGACATCGTCGTCATCGACACGGTGGCGCGCACGCGCCAGCAGATCACGCGCACGACGGCGGTGGAATCCAGCCCGCGGTGGGCCCGGGGAGGCGCGGCCGTCACGTTCGTCTCGCAGAACAACCTGTTCATCGTGCCGCTGGCCTCCGGGACGCTCCGGCAGCTCACCGACGTGAAGCCGCGGCGGCGCGATGCGCGCGACTCGGACAGCCAGCGCGCCCTGAAGGAACAGGAAGCCGCCCTGATCCAGTTCACGAAGGAGGCGGCGGCGCGGCGAAAGGCCGACGAGGAGGCGCGCAAGCCGGACGCGCTGCCCGAGTTCGAGCTCACCGAGCGGCAGGCCGTGCAGGACCTGCTGCTCGATCCCTCGGAGACGCGCGTCTATCTGGTCGTCACGGAGCGGGCGGACGCGAAAGCGAGCATCGTGCCGAACTACGTGACCGAGTCCGGCTACACGGAAGACATCGCGTCGCGGCCGAAGGTCGGCGACCGCCAGGCCGCGCGCCGCCTGGCCGTGCTCGACCTTCGAAGCCGCGCCGTTGTCTGGGCCGATGCGGGTTTCGCCGGCACGATCAAGGCCGGAGGCAGGGACCAGCCGAGGGAAGTGGACTGGTCCGCGCCCCTGTTCTCGCCGGACGGCAGCCTCGTCATCGCGCAGGTGCGGTCGGCCGACTTCAAGGACCGCTGGCTCGTGGCGCTCGACCCCGAGACGGGAAAGGCGCGGGTCCTGGATGCCCTGCGCGACGAGGCGTGGGTGCGCGAGGCGGGCGCGAGAGGGGGCGGCGGCCTGGGCTGGATGCCCGACGGGCACAGCCTCTGGTTCCTGTCGGAGCGCGACGGCTGGATGCACCTTTACCGCGTGGACGCGGCGCGGCCCGGCTCGGCGCCGGAGCAGCTCACCTCGGGGCGGTTCGAGGTGTCGTCGGCCCAGATCTCGCCCGACAAAGCGTCCTTCCACCTGGTGACGAGCGAGGCGCACCCCGGCGAGCGCCATCTCTACGCCATGCCCGTCGCCGGCGGGCCGCGCGTGCGCCTGACGGCGGTGGCCGGGTCGTGCACGGGAGAGGCGTCCCCGGACGGCGCGGTCTTCGCCCTGATCCATTCGACCGCCACGAAGCCGCCCGAGGTGTACGTCATGCCCAACCGCGCCGGCGCGCCGATGCAGCAGGTGACGCTGACGCCGACCGAGGAGTGGCGGGCCTTCAGGTGGATCGAGCCCGAGGTCGTCACGTTCAAGGCGCGCGACGGGGCCGAGGTGCACGCCCGGCTCTTCACGCCGGAGATGATCGGGGCCAGGCGCGACCGGAACAGGCCGGGCGTCGTGTTCGTTCACGGCGCCGGCTACGCCCAGAACGCCCACAGGTACTGGTCGTCGTACTACCGCGAGTTCATGTTCGAGCACCTGCTGGCGTCGCGGGGCTACGTCGTGCTCGACGTGGACTACCGCGCGAGCGCGGGCTACGGCCGCGACTGGCGGACGGCGATCTACCGGCACATGGGCGGCAAGGACCTCGAGGACGTCGTCGACGGCGCGAAGTACCTCGCCGACGCCCACCGCGTGGATCCGCGCCGGATCGGCGTGTGGGGCGGCAGCTACGGCGGATTCATCACGCTGATGGCGATGTTCACGGCGCCCGGCACGTTCGCGGCCGGCGCGGCGCTGCGGCCGGTGACCGACTGGGCGCACTACAACCACGCCTATACGGCGAGCATCCTCAACCAGCCGCAGGACGACACGGAGGCGTACGCGCGAAGCTCGCCGATCCGCTTCGCCGAGGGGCTGAAGGGCGCGCTGCTCATCTGCCACGGCCTCGTGGACACCAACGTACACGCCCAGGACTCCATCCGGCTCGCGCAGCGCCTGATCGAATTGCGGAAGCGGAACTGGGAGCTCGCCGTCTACCCGGTCGAGAACCACAGCTTCGAGCAGGCGTCGAGCTGGGCCGACGAGTACTCGCGCATCCTGAAGCTGTTCGAAACCAACCTGCGCCTGGCGCCGGCGGCCGGCGGCCGTTGATCCCCAGGGAGTCTCCTCCGATGAGTCCTGACGACGTCCTCCGGCGGTTCACCGAGCTTGGCGCGCTGCTCGAGGGCCATTTCCGCCTGACCTCCGGGCTCCACAGCCCGACTTACCTGCAGTGCGCGCTGGTGCTCCAGCACCCTCGGGAGGCGGAGGCGCTCGGCCGTCTGCTCGGCGCGGCCGTCGCCGGGCGTCTGGCTGGCGCGGCCCCGACGGTGGTGCTCTCTCCGGCAATCGGCGGCCTCATCATCGGCCACGAGGTGGCGCGCGCGCTCGGCGTCCGCGCGATCTTCGCCGAACGCGCCGACGGCGTCCTGACGCTCCGCCGCGGCTTCGACCTCGCCGCGGACGATCGCGTCGTGATCATCGAGGACGTGATGACCACGGGCGGCTCCACCCGCGAGACCATCGAGGTCGCGCGGGCGAAGGGCGCAACGGTCGTGGCCGCGGGAACGGTAATCAACCGCAGCGGCTCGCCGAACCCGGTGGACGTCCCGTTCGTGGCGCTGGCGGCCATCACGCCGCCGACCTACGCGCCCGAGGCGTGCCCGCTCTGCGAGCAGGGGATCCCGGTCACGAAGCCGGGATCGCGGGCGGAGGCGAAGTAGGGAGGCGGGGTCCGGAATCCGACATCCGGCCTTCGGAGTGAGCGGCCCGCCGGGGCCGGCCTTGCAGCATCGATGAAGCGGGTCCTGAGACTCACGCTCGCCTACGAGGGAACGGCCTACGTCGGCTGGCAGCGGCAGGCCAGCGGGACGTCGATCCAGGGCCTGCTCGAGGAGGCGCTGGAGCGGCTGACGGGAGCGCCGGTCGCCGTCCACGGCGCCGGACGGACGGATGCCGGCGTGCACGCCTTCGGCCAGGTGGCCTCCGCGAGGGTGGACACCGGCCTCGAAGCAGCCGTGATTCGCCGGGCCCTCAACGCCGTGCTGCCGCCCGACGTGCGCGTGCTCGCCATCGACGACGCCGGCTTGGAGTTCCACGCGAGGTACAGCGCGAGCGGCAAGGCCTACGAGTACCGGATCTGGGAGGGGACCGTGCAGCCCCCGTTCGCCAGGGCGTGGAGCTGGCACCATCCCCGGCCTCTCGACGTGGCGGCGATGGACGCGGGCGCTCGGCTGCTGGAAGGCCGCCACGACTTCACGGCGTTCCAGTCCGCGGGCAGCCGCGTCAGGTCGGCCGTGCGCACCATCGTCTGCGCGCGCGTGGGCGTGGACGATCCCGGGCCTGCCGTTCTGGGGCGCGCGGCGGCGCGCGGCGGACTCGCCGAGGCTGGCCGCCTGCTCGTCCTGAGCGTGGAGGCGGACGGCTTCCTGAGGCACATGGTCCGCGCCATCGCCGGCACGCTGGTGGAGGTGGGCGAAGGGCGGCGCGATCCCGGGTCGGTCGGCGCGCTCCTCCAGTCGCGGGACCGCTCTGCCGCCGGCGCCACAGCCCCGCCGCACGGGCTCGTGCTGGTTCGCGTCCTGTACCCCGCCTGAGCGCCCGCGTCCCGCGTTCCCGGCGCCCGCCCGGCATCCTGCGGGGCCGCGCGCCCCGGGGCGCGCGGTGGCGCCCATGTTGCGAAGCCTGTATCATGAAGGATCGAGTCTTCCCTGGGTGCGTTCATGGCGCTTGACCATCTGCTGGCGTGGCTGCGACCGGGGTCGCCAGAAGAGGCCTTGGCGCACCGCCTGGATCCGCTCAAGCTGCCTGCGCACATCGCCATCATCATGGACGGCAACGGGCGGTGGGCCGCCCGGCGCCACCTGCCGCGCGTTCAGGGCCATCAGGCTGGCGTGGACGCCGTGCGCGATGCGGTCGAAGCCTGCGCGCGGATGGGCATCAGCGTCCTGACGCTCTACGCCTTCTCGACCGAGAACTGGAAGCGGCCCCAGCTCGAAGTGACGACGCTGATGCGCCTCCTGAAGCGCTACCTGAAGCAGGAGCGCCACACGCTGGTCGAGCACCACATCCGCTTTCGGATGATCGGCCGCCACGAAGGCCTTCCGGCCGACATCCGGGCCGAGCTGGCCAGCGCCGAACGCGAGACGGCTGACGCCGCAGGCATGCAGTTCAACATCGCCCTCAACTACAGCGGGCGGGCGGAGATCGTGGATGCCGCCCGCCGCGCCGTCGCGCTGGGGCTCGGCGCGGACGCCCTCGACGAGCAGCGGTTCGGCAGCCTGCTGTACACCGCGGGCCAGCCGGACCCGGACCTGCTCATCCGCACGAGCGGGGAGATGCGCGTCAGCAACTTCCTCTTGTGGCAGATCGCCTACGCCGAGATCCACGTCACCGACGTGCTGTGGCCTGACTTCCGGTGCCGCCACCTGCTCGAGGCGGTGCTCGACTACCAGCAGCGGGAGCGCCGCTACGGCGGCATCAAGCAGCCCGCCCGCAGGCGCAGATCCCCGTGACGCGCTTCGTCAGCGGGCTGGTCATGATTGCCGCGTTCGCGGGCGTGCTGTGGTACGCGCCGCCGTGGCTCTTCCTCGTGGTCATCGAGATCCTCGTCGTCGCGGCGGTGCTGGAGTACGCCGGGTTGATGGAGCGGACCGGCGTGCCCGTCCCCCGTCCGCTGGCCGCCGCCGCGGCAGTCGTGATTTGCGCGGGGATTGCGTGGCCGGGGCCGTATGCCGTGCCCGGCCTGGCGGCCGCCGTCGTGGTAGTCCTGCTCGCGGCGCTGACGGCGTCGGAGCCGGATCCGCGCGTTCCGGCGGCCGTGGCGGCCGCGCTGTTCCCGTCGCTCTACATCGCCGTGCCGCTCGCCCTGGCTGCCGTCGTGCGGACGGATCATGGCCGGGAGGCGCTGCTGCTCTGCGTCCTGGTCGTCCTGGCGTCAGACACGGCGCAGTACTACACGGGCACGCTCTTCGGCCGGCACCGGCTGGCTCCCTCCGTCAGCCCGAAGAAGAGCGTGGAGGGCGCGGCAGGCGGCTTCGTCGCCGGCGTGGCGATTGCCGCCGGGCTCGGCCGGCTCTGGCTGCCCGCGGTGCCCGTCCCGCGCCTCGTGGCCATCGGCATCGTGCTCGTCGGCCTCGGCATCGCGGGCGATCTCTTCGAGTCGCTGCTGAAGCGCAGCGCCAACGTCAAGGACAGCTCGGCGCTCATTCCTGGCCACGGCGGCGTGCTCGACCGCATCGACGCCTACCTCTTCGTCATCCCGGGTTACTACCTCGTCTTGAGGCTGGCCGCGTGAGGCGCATCGCGATTCTCGGCTCCACGGGCTCGATTGGCCGAAGCGCGCTGTCGGTGGCCGAGGCCCACCCGGATCGCCTGGAGGTTGTCAGCCTTGCTGCCGGCTCGAACGCGGCGCTGCTGGCCGCGCAGGTGTCGCGGGTCCGTCCCCGCGTGGCAGCCATGGCGACGCCGCGCGCCCTGGAGTCGCTCCGCGCGCACCTCGGGGCCGCCGCCGGCGCGCGCCTGGTGTCCGGCCCGGACGGCCTCATCGAGGCGGCCACGCATCCCGACGCCGACGTGCTCCTGTGCGCCTCGTCGGGCACGGCCGCCCTGGAAGCCGTGCTCGCGGCCATCGAGGCGGGCAAGACGATCGCCCTCGCCAACAAGGAAGTGCTCGTGATGGCGGGCGCGCTCGTGACCTCGGCGGCGCGGCGTCGAGGCGTCGCCATCCTGCCGGTGGACAGCGAGCACAACGCGATCCACCAGTGCCTGCACGGCCGCGACCGCGCCGAGATCGCGCGCCTGATCCTCACGGCGTCCGGCGGGCCGTTCCGAGGCCACACGCTGGCGCAGATGAAGCAGGTGGGGCCGGACGACGCCCTGCGCCACCCGACGTGGCGGATGGGGCGGAAGATCACGATCGACTCGGCGACGCTGATGAACAAGGGCCTCGAGGTCATCGAGGCGCGCTGGCTCTTCGGCGTCGGCCCGGCCCAGATCGACGTCGTCGTCCACCCGCAGTCGGTGGTGCACTCCATGGTGGAGCTGCGGGACGGATCCATCATCGCGCAGCTCGGCGTCGCCGACATGCGCTTGCCCATCCAGTACGCCTTCTCGTATCCCGAACGATGGGAGAGCCCGCTGCCGCGGCTGGACCTCGCGCGCTGCGGCCGCCTCGACTTCGCTGTGGCGGACCACCAGCGCTTCCCCTGCCTCGGCCTGGCCTACCGCGCCCTCGAGGGCGACTCGGCGCTCCCGGTCGTCCTGAACGCCGCGAACGAGGTCGCCGTGGCCGCGTTCCTCGGGGGCACGCTGGGCTTCCTCGCCATCCCGGAGCTCATCGAGCGGACCATGGAGGCGAGCCCCGCCGGGAACGTCTCGACGCTGGCCGACGTCCGCAGCGTGGACCGCTGGGCGCGGGGCGTCGCGCAGGATCTCGCCTCCGGCTACAATTGATCGGGAGAGGTCCCGTGCTGCATTCGCTGGCTGCCTTCGTCTTCGTCCTGGGTGTCCTCATCTTCGTGCACGAACTCGGGCACTTCGTCGTGGCCCGGCGGCTCGGCGTCCGCGTCGTCACGTTCTGCCTCGGGATGGGGCCCAAACTGGTCAAGTGGCGCCGGGGCGAGACGGAGTACGCCATCGCCGCGCTCCCCATCGGCGGCTACGTGAAGATGGCCGGCGAGAACCCCGACGACCCGCAGACGGGCGCCCGCGACGAGTTCCTCTCGCGCCCCAAGTGGGACCGGCTCCGCATCCTGCTGGCCGGGCCGCTGATGAACGTCCTCCTGGCCGTCGCGCTGACGACCATCGTGGTGGCCCAGGGCGCGCAGGTGCCGATCTTCGAGAGCGACCCGGTCGACGTCGCGGTCGTAACGAAGGGATCGCCGGCGGAGCGCGGCGGCATCCTGCCGGGCGACCGCATCGTCAGGGTGGGGAGCCAGAAGACCCCGACGTGGGAGCGCTTCTACCTCGCCATCGGCGGCCGCGCCGAGCGCGACGTGCGGGTCGTGCTGCTGCGCGAGGGCCGCGAGCTGACGGTCACCGTCAGGCCCGAGGCGCGGACGAAGATGCAGGTCGGGGACATCGGCGTGCTGCCGAAGGTGCACCCCGGGATCCGCAGCGTCGTCGCCGGAGGGCCCGCCGACAGAGCCGGCATCAAGGCCGGCGACGTGGTGCTCGCGCTGAACGGCGAGCCGATCATCTTCTCCGGCCAGCTCTCGGCCGAGATCCGCAAGCACCCCGAAGAGGCCATCACCCTGACTCTCGAGCGGGACGGCGCGCCGCTCGACGTGAGGGTGATTCCGCGGCGCCAGGGCCAGATCGGCCTGATCGGCATCGGCATCCAGGATCCGTACCGCACGATCAAGCCCGGCCCGCTCGGATCGCTCACGCTGAGCCTCAAGCGCAACGTGGAGTACTCGGGCCTGATCTTCCGGACCATCGGCGGGCTGCTGACGCGCGAGACCTCGGCCAACCAGCTCATGGGCCCGGTGGCCATCGCCCAGATGTCGGGCGACTACGCCGCCGCCGGCTGGATCGCCCTGTTCACCTTCATGGCGTCGCTCAGCCTGAACCTCGGCCTGCTGAACCTGCTGCCCATCCCCGTCTTGGACGGCGGGCACATCTTCATCATGGCCCTCGAAGGCGTCGCGCGCCGCGACTTCAGCATGAAGGTCAAGGAGCGCCTGATGCTGGCAGGCTTCCTCGTCCTGATGGCGCTGATGGTCGTGGTCGTCTACAACGACCTCGCGCGCCTCAGTCTGTTCGACCGCTTCAGCGCGGGGAACTAGCGGCGTCCGGCGGATTTCTCAGATAGCGCACGATGGCCTGGACCATGGCCGCCATCGTGAACTCCTCCGGCACGATCGCGGGCATGAGGCCGTGGGCGATGGCCGCCTGGGCCGTCACCGGCCCCACGCACGCCACGAGCGTCGTCCTCAGCACGTCGGCCACGGCGTCGGCGCCGTGGATGTCCACGAACTCGCGCACGGTGGACGGGCTGACGAAGGTGACGACGTCGATCTGCTGCTCGAGCAGCATCTTGTAGAGGTCCGGCTCGCCGGGATCGCCCGGCAGGACGCGCTCGATCCGGTATGCCCCGACTTCCCGCACCTCGGCGCCGGCCTTGCGCAGCTCCGCCGCCAGCAGGTCGCGGGCGCCTTCGGCCTGCACCAGCAGGACCTGGCGGCCGCGCACGCCCTTCCGGGCGGCGAGGGCCTCGACGAGGGCGTCGGGCCTCAGTTCGGGCGGCGCGATGTCCGCGCGCAGGCCGAAGGCCGCGAGCCGTTCGGCCGAGGACTGGCCGATGGCGCAGAGCCCGACGCCCTTCAGGTCGCGGATGTCGTGCGGCGCCGTTGTCAGCCGCCTCAGGAACACCTCGGCCCCCGTGAGCGTCGGCAGGACGACCCAGTCGAAGGCGCCGATGCCGGCGCAGACCTCGTCGAGCTCGGAGCCGTCGCCCGCGGGCGCGAGGCGTACGGTCGGCGCCAGGACGACCTGCGCGCCCTGGTCCTCCAGCAGGTCGACCAGCTCCCGCGCCTGCTCGCGCGGCCGCGTTACGACGATGCGCCTGCCGAAGAGCGGCCGCACGTCGAACCAGCGCAGGTGCTCGCGCAGGGCCGCGACGCGGCCCACCACGACGATGGCCGGGCGCGAATCGGCCGGGGGCGGCGCGCCGGCCAGGGACGAGAGCGTGCCGGCGACGGTCTGCTGGGTGGCGAGCGTGCCGCTGTAGATGAGCGCGGCCGGCTCGTCGGCTGGCCGGCCGTGCGCCGCCAGCGCGGCGAGGATGGCTGGCGCCTGGGCCGGCCCCGCGTAGCAGACAATCGTCCCGTCGAGGCGCGCCAGGCTCGCCCAGTCGATCCTGGGCAGCTTGCCGCGCGCGTCCTCGAACCCCCGCACGAGGGTCAGCGTGTCGCCGCCGCCGCGGTAGGTCACCGCCACCCCCGCGTACGGCGGGACGCCCACCGCGGCCGGGATGCCCGGCACGACTTCGAACGGGATGCCGTGCTCGTGCAGGAAGAGGGCCTCCTCGCCGCCGTCGTCGAAGATGAAGGGGTCGCCCCACTTGAGCCGCGCGACGTGCTTGCCCTCGCGGACCTTCTCGACCAGCAGGTAGGCGATGGCGTCGCGGTCGGTTCCCTGCGGCGCCGCGCGGCCCACGTCGATGCGTTCCGCCCCGGGAGGGGCGTGGCGCAGCAGCGCGGCGTGGACGAGGCTGTCGTACACCACCACGTCGGCGCGCCCGAGACACCGCGCCCCGCGCAGCGTCAGGAGGCCAGGGTCGCCCGGCCCGGCGCCGATGAAGCACACCCTCGGGCGGTTCGGCATCGCGCACCTCGCTCGGCAGGACCCGTGAGCGGCCCAAGCATATCAAAGGCGGGGGCGCGCGGCGCGGCGGTGTTCAGCGCGCCGGCGCGTAGTAGCCGGACCTGGTCCGGGCGGCCGCGCCTGGGCGCGACACGCGCACGCTCACGCGCCGCCACTCTCCGTCACGCCTGGAGTTGGACGACACGTAGCCGAGCAGGTACTGGCTCGACAGCTCGCACGAGATGTGCGCGTAGATCGCGGGCAACTCGTCGAGCCGCTCGGGAAAGAACGCCTGGCCCCCCGTCTGCGCCGTCAGCTCCCGCAAGACGAAGGCCGCCTCGTTGAAGCCCTTGCCCCGCCCGGCGGACCGGGCATCGATGCCGATGGCGTAGATGACAGTGTCGGAGCGCCTGGCCAGGTCGAGCACCGCGTCGTAGGACACGAGGCTCGTGGTGTCTTCCCCGTCCGAGAGCACGATGATCGCCTGGCGGCGCTGCGCCTCGACGCTCCGGGCTTCCGTCTTCGCCATCTCGCGCAGCGCCACGTAGATCGCCGTATAGAGGGCCGTCGAGCCTCCCGCCTCGACCGAACGCACCGCCCGCTCGAGATCCGGCCGCGAGGTTGTGAAAGGCGCGACCACCCGGACTCGGCTGTCGAAGTCGATGAGCTGCACCTCATCCTGCGGGCGAAGGCTCGCCACGAACCCGAGCGCGGCCGTCCGGGCGACGCTCATTCGTTCCTCCATGCTGGCGCTGCTGTCGAGCAGCAGGGCGACCGAGAGCGAGAGGCTCGTGCGGCTGAAGACGCCGACGTCCTGTCGGACGCCATCCTCGAAGACGGTGAAGTCGCCGCTGTCGAGGTCCGTGACGTACCGGTTCGAGCCGTCGGTGACGGTGACCGTCAGCGAGACGAGGTCGATCCCGCTGCGGTACGCCTGGGCCTGGGCTGCCGGAGGCGCTTCGGCGGGAACCGATTGTCCGAGGGCCGCGGCGGGGTGGCATGCGAAGGCCAGCGCCGCCGCCATCGAGGCGAGGCTGCTCCTCCTCACTGCCTGGCGGCGGCCCGGACGGGGACCAGGAGGCCCCGCGCCGTCAGCCCCTCCGGCCTCACGGCGACGATGGTCTTCTTCGGAGGGATCAACGACTCCGGCCTGGCGAACGTGATTCGGTACTGGCCCAGGAGCTCCGCCGCGAGGCGCTCCAGCGCGTCGGCGGCCGCCATCGACGACAGCACGTTCGTACGGCGGCCGCCAGTGGCCGTGGTGCCGCGGTCGAAGAGCCCTTCGCGGTGGCGGCCCTCGGGCGTCCGGACGTCCTCCGGCACGCCGCCGCCGATGACGAGCACGTGCAGGGCCGTGCCGTTGGCCGCGAGGCGCTCGATGAGCTCCGTGTCCGTGGCGTGTCCGAACTCGCGCCCGCCCGCCCACACGACCACGATGGCGGACCGTTCCGGCCCGGCCTTCTCCAGACCCGCGAGCGTCTCGTCCACGGCGTCGAGGACGCACGCGCCAGCTCCTTGAATCGGGAAGATCAAGCCCACGCCGCGCGCCACGGCGTCCGCGCTCGACGAGTAGTCGCTGAGCACGGTCGGCCGGTCGCCGAAGCCGACCAGGGCGATGCGCGCCTGCGCGCCCATGCGGGCGGCGAACGCCAGCAGGCCCTGCCGGACGTCGGAGACCTGGCTGCCGAGCGCCTGGCTCGTGTCCACGAGCACGGCGATGTGGAGGAGATCGGAAGCCCGCCTCGCGCGGAGCACTTCGCGGAGGCGGTCGTCGTCGCGCACGACGAAATCCTCGGGGCCGAGCGTCAGGACGGGGGAGCCGCCGCGGTCGACGACGCTCACGAACATGTCCCGCTCGGCTGGCTGGGCGGCGGAGGTCGAGGCGGAGGCTGCCATCGCCAGCGCGCCGAGGAGCGCGAGGAACGCGGGCGAGGCCGGCGGGTGCGTGAGGCGGAGATGCACGGCGGTTCGTCCTTCCTTCAGGCAGGGATGAGGCCAGTATAGCGTTTCCGCGAAACGCTTGTCAGCACGGCACTTGTCTACCTTGACCCGCCTTCGGACCGCGTGTTATAACCCGAAAGCCGTTCTGCCGGGCGCGGCCGCTGGGTCAGCGGGCGTGCGGCCGGTTTTCGGCGGGGGTTCGGAGCCTGCCGGCCGGTCGCGACGCGCGCGCCGCCGGGAGATGCCGTCGCGCCGTCCACACGAGCAGCCGTGCATACCGTCAGACAACTGGGCGCCCTCATGCGTCCGTCCAGGGACTTCGGCCGGGAGAGGAGCGCCCCCGCGGGCGCGGGCAGGTGAGTCGCACGATGGTCACGACCTGGATTCCCATCCTGATCTTCATCGCGGTGGCGATGGCGTTTGGCATTGTCGTGCTGCTCCTGGCGTGGTCGGTTGCGCCGCAGCGGTACTCGAAGGCCAAGCTCCAGCCCTACGAGTGCGGCATCGAGCCGCTGACCGACGCGCGCGAGCGCTTCAACGTGCGGTACTTCCTGGTGGCGATGCTGTTTCTGATCTTCGACGTGGAGACGATCTTTCTCTACCCGTGGGCCGTCATCGCGGAGGAGCTGGCCTGGTTCGGGTTCGTCGAGATCCTCGTGTTCATCTCGATCCTCGTCGCCGGGTACTTCTATGCCTGGCGTGAAGGCGCCCTGGAGTGGGTCTAGGCGGAGGCCGCTGATGTCAGAAGGCGAGAAGCCGGCACCGGAACAGATCCCGACCGCGCCGCCGGCGGCGAAGCCGGCCGCGCCCTCGGGGCCGAAAGGCGAGGCGAAGGCGGGCCCGGCCAAGACCGAGGCCAAGCCCGCGGCGCCGCCCGGGCCGCCCGATCCGGAACCCCCGCCCGATGCCGCCGTGCCGGCGTGCGTGACGGCCCTGCAGTCGGGGCTGCCGGGCGCCGTCGAGCACGTGAGCGTCTGGGTGGGGGACTGGACCGTCGTCGTGCCGGCGGGCCGCCTCGTCGACGCGGCGACCTTTCTCCGCGACCAGGCGGCGTGCCGGTTCGACTACTTGTCCGACCTGACGGCGGTGGACTGGCTGGGCCGAGATGCCCGCTTCGACGTCGTGCTGTGCCTCTACTCGACGGCGCTCCGCCACCGGCTGCGCGTGAAGGTGCGGGTGGCCGACGGGGAGCCCGTGCCGAGCGTCGCCGGCCTGTGGCCGGCGGCGAACTGGCTCGAGCGCGAGGTCTTCGACATGTTCGGCATCACGTTCACGGGCCACCCGGACCTGCGGCGGATCCTGATGCCGCCGGACTGGCAGGGGCATCCGCAGCGGAAGGACTATCCGCTCGAGGGGCCAGGCGAACTGCTGATGGAGAACCCGCAGGACTGGCTGAAGGCGGGTCAGGCCGCCGTCGAGTCCGGCATCGAGTGAGCCAGGTGACCATGGAGACCGAGACGCCCCGCCCGATGTTCGACACCGACGAGATGGTCCTTAACATGGGGCCCCAGCACCCCAGCACGCACGGGGTGCTCCGCCTCGTGCTGAAGCTGGACGGCGAGCGCGTCGTCGGCTGCGATCCGGTCATCGGCTACCTGCACCGCGGGATCGAGAAGTTGAGCGAGCACCGGGACTACACGCAGGTCGTCCTGCTGACGGACCGGATGGACTACGTCGCGGCCGCGACGAACAACCTGGGGTACGTCGAGACGATCGAGAAGCTGTACTCCCTCGAGGTGCCGCGGCGGGCGCGCTACATCCGCACGATTCTCGCGGAGCTGCAACGGGTGGCGAGCCACCTGCTCTGGCTCGGATCGAGCGCCGGCGATCTCGGGGCCCTGACGGTGCTCCTGTTCGGCCTGCGCGAGCGGGAGCTGGTCCTGGACCTGTTCGAGGAGTACTGCGGCGCGCGCCTGACGTACAACACGATGCGGATCGGCGGGCAGCCGGTGGACGTCCCGCCGGACTGGGGCAGGAAGATCCTGGCGTTTTGCGACGAGCAGGAGCGCAAGCTGCCGGACTACGAGGACCTGCTGACGAACAACCGCATCTTCCTGCAGCGTACCAAGGGCATCGGGGTCATCTCCGGCGCGGACGCCATCGCGCTGGGGCTGTCCGGGCCGCCGCTGCGGGGGTCGGGCGTGGCGCGGGACGTGCGCAAGGACGAGCCCTACGCCGCGTACGACGAGATGGACTTCGATATCGCGGTGGGCACCGAGGGCGACACCTACGACCGGTACCTCGTGCGCCTGGAGGAGATCCGGCAGTCCCTGCGCATCCTGCGGCAGGCGGTGGACGGCCTGCCGGAGGGCCCGGTCATGGGCAAGGTGCCGCGGCTCATCAAGCCGCCGGCCGGCGAGACGTTCCACGCGATCGAGGCGCCGAAGGGCGAGCTGGGGTTTTTCGTGGCGAGCGACGGCAAGTCGGTGTCGCCGTACCGGATGCGCGTGCGGCCAGCCTCCTTCTGCAACCTCCAGGCGCTGCCGCGCCTCGTGGTCGGGCACCTGGTGGCGGACGTCGTGGCGCTTGTCGGCACCATCGACATCGTGCTCGGGGAAGTGGATCGGTAGGAAGTGGGGACCCGGGGCCCGGGACTCGGGGCTCGAGGACGCGGACAAGACACGCTGACATGGTAGAAACCGTCATCGTCCCGCTGATCGTGATCCTCACCGTGCTGTTCGCGGTGCTGACGACCGTGATTTTCATGGTCCTGCTCGAGCGCAAGGTGCAGGCCTGGGTGCAGGTCCGGTACGGCCCCATGCGCGTCGGCTACCACGGGCTGCTGCAGACAGTCGCCGACGTGCTGAAGCTCTTCCTGAAGGAGGACATCACGCCGGCCAGGGCGGATCGCTGGCTGTTCACGATCGCGCCCCTCATGGCGCTGGTCCCCGCCCTCATCGCCTTCGCGGTGATCCCCCTCAGCCGGGACCTGACGCTGTTCGGCCTGCGGTTCCCGGGCCAGGTGGCCGACGTAAACGTGGGCCTGCTCTACGTCGTCTCGGTCGGGACGCTGGGCATCTACGGGATCATCCTCGGCGGCTGGGCCTCGAACAGCAAGTACCCGCTCCTGGGCAGCCTGCGCTCGTCGGCGCAGATCATCAGCTACGAGATCGCCGTCACGATGACGCTGGTCACGGTCATCGTGCTGTCGGGCACGCTCAGCATGACCGGCATCGTCCACGCCCAGCTCGACAAGGGGTGGTGGTTCGGCTTCATGCAGCCGGTCGCGTTCTTCATCTACTTCGTGGGCGGGCTGGCCGAGACGAACCGCCTGCCGTTCGACCTCCCGGAGGCCGAGCAGGAGCTGGTGGCGGGCTTCCACACCGAGTACTCGGGGATGCGGTTCGCGTTCTTCTTCCTCGCCGAGTACACGAACATGATCGTCATCTCGGCGGTGGCGACGACGCTCTTCCTCGGGGGCTGGCTGCCGCCGTTCCCGAACGTGGCGTGGCTGGGGTTCCTCGGCGTCGTTCCCGGGTGGGCGTGGTTCATGCTCAAGACCTTCGGGTTCCTGTACGTCTTTCTGTGGGTCCGGGCGACCTTCCCGCGCTACCGCTACGACCAGTTGATGCGCCTGGGCTGGAAGTGGCTGATCCCGCTGTCCATCGCCAACCTGGTGGTGACCGGGCTGATGAAGGTGCTGGTGTGAGGGGGCGACGCCCGTAGCGGAGAGCCATGGCTGAAGCAGCTGCCTTCTACATCCTCGCGGCGCTCATCCTGGGGTTCGGCGTGCTGGTCGTCACGGCGAAGAGCGCCGTGCACAGCGTCCTGTTCCTGGTCGCCGACTTCCTGTGCGTGGCCGCGCTCTACGTGACGCTGCAGGCGGAGTTCCTCGCCGTCATCCAGGTCATGGTGTACGCCGGCGGCATTGTCGTGCTGTACCTCTTCGTGGTCATGCTGGTGAACCTGAAGCGCCCCCCGGACGCGCAGCGCGATCCGCGCCGGCTGGGACGGCTCGGCGCCGTGCTGGCGGTCGCCGTCATGGTCGAGCTGGCCGCGATCCTGGCGGTCGGCTGGTCGCGGCCGGAGGGCGAGGCGGGCGCGCTGGGCCCGAGCAACGTGGCCCAGGTCGGCCGCGCGCTCTACACCGACTACCTGATCCCCTTCGAGCTGGCGTCGATCCTGCTGCTCGTCGCGATGATCGGCGCGATCCTCCTGGCGAGGAGGGAGATGTAGGCCGATGATTACCGCCACCCACTACCTGCTGCTCTCGGTCGGCCTGTTCTCGCTGGGCGTCATCGGCGTCCTGACGCGCCGGAACATCATCATCATCCTGATGTCGATCGAGCTGATGCTCAACGCGGTGAACATCAACCTCGTGGCGTTCTCGCACGAGCTCCAGAACGTCGTCGGCCAGGCGTTCGCGGTGTTCGTCATCGTCATCGCCGCCGCCGAGGCCGCCGTCGGCCTCGGCATCATCCTCGCGTTCTACCGCAACAAGGAAACCGTCAACATCGACGAGATGAACCTGCTGCGGTGGTGAGCCGTATGGACCTGATCTGGTTGATTCCGCTGCTGCCCGGCCTGGGCGCCCTCGTCAACGGCCTCGTCGGCGTGCGCGCTTTCGGCAAACGCACGGCGGGGCTCGTCGCCAACGCGGCGATGGCCGCGGCGCTGGCCCTGGCGCTGTACGCCTTCTGGCAGCTCCTGTCGCTGCCCGCCGACGCCCGCGAGCACACCGTGCGGCTGGCAGCGTGGATCCCGCCGATCCCCCTCGCCCTGGGAAACGGGGCGATCGGCGGCTTCACGGTGCCGTGGGGCTTCCGGCTCGACCCGCTGTCGGGACTGATGATTCTCGTCGTCACGCTGGTCGGGTTCCTGATCCACGTCTACTCGACCGGCTACATGCACGGCGAGACGCGGGGCGCCTACGCGCGGTTCTTCGCCTACCTGAACCTGTTCGCCTTCTTCATGCTCGTGCTCGTCCTGGGCGACAACTTCCTCGTGATGTTCGTCGGCTGGGAGGGCGTCGGGCTCTGTTCGTACCTCCTCATCGGGTACTACTACGAGAAGCAGAGCGCATCGGACGCGGGCAAGAAGGCGTTCATCGTCAACCGGATCGGCGACTGGGGCTTCATCGTCGGGATCTTCATGGTGTACGGGACGTTCGGCACCCTGGACTTCCGGGCGGTGGCCGACGCCGCCGGGCCCATGGGCGTCGAGGCGGCGGGCTTCGGCACGCTCTCGATTATCACCCTGCTGCTCTTCATCGGGGCCACCGGCAAGTCCGCGCAGATCCCGCTCTACGTCTGGCTGCCCGACGCGATGGAGGGCCCGACGCCGGTCTCGGCGCTCATCCACGCGGCGACGATGGTGACGGCCGGCGTGTACATGGTGGGCCGCAACGCCGTCCTCTTCTCGCACGCGCCGATGACGATGGAGGTGGTCGCCGTCGTCGGGGTGGCCACGGCGTTCATGGCCGCGACAATCGGCCTGGCGCAGCACGACATCAAGCGCGTCCTGGCCTACTCGACCGTGTCCCAGCTCGGGTTCATGTTCATCGCCATGGGCGTGGGCGCCTTCGCCGCCGGCGCGTTCCACCTGATGACCCACGCGTTCTTCAAGGCGCTGCTCTTCCTCTGCTCCGGCTCGGTGATCCACGCCATGGCGGGGGAGCAGGACATGCGCCGCATGGGCGGGCTGAAGCCGCACCTGCCGATCACGTACGCGACCATGCTCGTCGGCACGCTGGCGATAGCCGGGATACCGCCCCTGTCTGGGTTCTTCAGCAAGGACGAGATTCTCTACCGCGCGTTCCTCGACCACAAGGTCATCTGGGGGGTGGCGGTGGCCACGGCCCTGATGACGGCGTTCTACATGTACCGCCTCATGTCGCTGACCTTCTTCGGGGCCTACCGCGGGCCCGCGTGGGAGGCGCACGGCGGCCGCGCGGACCATGGCCACGCCGCATCCGGCGGCGGCCACGGCCACGGCGGGGGCGGGTGGCGCGGCCCGCACGAGTCGCCGCGGTCGATGACCGTGCCGCTGCAGCTCCTCGCCGTGGGCGCCGTGCTTGCGGGCTTCGTTGGCGTCCCGGCCGCCCTGGGCGGCGGCAACGCCATCGAGCACTTCCTCGAGCCGAGCTTCGTCGCCCGAACGGCCGCGCCGCCAGGTGCGACGGCCCCGGCGACGCACGAGGCTCGAGGCCTCGGCGAGGCGGCGCATGCCGCCGAGTCGAAGGGCGGCGAGGGGACCGGGCACGCCGCGCACCTCTCGCGCTCCGCCGAGCTCGGCCTGATGGCCCTTTCGGTGCTCGCGGGCATCGTGGGCATCGCGGCTGCCTACCGCATCTTCGTGCGGGCGCCGGAGATCGCCGAGACCCTGGCCCGCCGCTGGTCGGGCGCGCACCGGGTCCTGTCGAACAAGTACTACGTGGACGAGCTCTACGGCGCCACCGTCGTCGCCGGCACGATGGGCGCGGCCAGGGGGCTCTGGGCCTTCGACCGCAGCGTGGTGGACGGGGCGGTGAACGGATCGGGCTGGCTGACGGTCTCCTCGGCCTGGGTCTCGCACGCCCTCGACAAGTACATCGTGGACGGCCTCGTGAACCTCGTCGGCGCGGTGCTCGAGGCGGGCAGCTTCGTCGTCCGCCGCGTCCAGACCGGCCTCGTGCAGAACTACGCGCTCGTCATGCTGTTCGGCGTGTTCGCGTTCGTGAGCGTCTACCTGTTCGTGCGGTAGCCGGAGTCGGATTTCAGGTGCCTCTAACCCCAGGACTGCAGCAGTGAGCAACGCCGCCAACTTCCCGATCCTGTCCACCATCCTCTTCACGCCGATTGCGGGGGCCGTTCTGCTGCTCTTCGTGAACAAGCGTCAGGAGAACCTGATCCGCTGGATCGCGAACCTCGTCGCGCTCCTCGGATTCCTGGTGTCGGTGCCGATCTGGTTCTGGTACGACCCGGCGGGCCCGCAGTACCAGTTCATCGAGCGGGTCCCGTGGATCCCCTCCATCGGCGCCGACTACTTCCTCGGCGTGGACGGCTTCAGCGTGCTGCTGGTCCTGCTGACCACCCTGATGGGCGCCATCGCCGTGCTCTCGTCCTGGACGGCCATCACGGACCGCGTCAAGGAGTACTACGTCTTCCTGCTGCTGCTCCAGGGCGGCATGATCGGCGCCTTCGTCGCGCTCGACTTCCTCCTGTTCTTCCTGTTCTGGGAGGTCATGCTGGTGCCGATGTACTTCCTCATCGGCATCTGGGGCAGCGACCGCCGGCTCTACTCGGCGATCAAGTTCTTCCTCTACACCCTGGTCGGCAGCGTGGTGATGCTGCTGGGCATCCTCGCCCTGTACTTCCACCTCCACGACGTCACCGGCGCGTACAGCTTCGACATCACGAAGTTCCAGGCGATGCACGCGCCGTTCGACCTGCAGTGGTGGGTGTTCCTGGCGTTCTTCCTGGGCTTCTCCATCAAGGTCCCGATGTTCCCGTTCCACACCTGGCTGCCCGACGCGCACACCGACGCGCCGACGGCCGGGTCGGTCATCCTGGCGGCCGTGCTCCTGAAGATGGGGACGTACGGGTTCATCCGGTTCAGCCTGCCGATCCTGCCCGAGGCCACGAAGGCCAGCATCTGGTGGGTGGCCGGCCTCGCGATTATCGGCATCATCTACGGCGCGCTGGTCGCGCTGGCCCAGAAGGACTGGAAGCGCCTGGTCGCGTACTCCAGCGTGAGCCACATGGGCATGGTGATGCTGGGCCTGATCGCCCTGAACCCGGTCGGCATCACCGGCAGCATCATCCAGCAGCTGAACCACGGGATCTCGACCGGCGCGCTCTTCCTCATCGTCGGCATCGTGTACGAGCGGCGGCACACCCGCGAGATCGCCGAGTACGGAGGGCTCTCGAAGGTCATGCCGGTCTTCGCCGCGATCTTCATGGTCATGATGCTCTCGTCGCTGGGCCTGCCGACGCTCAACGGCTTCATCGGCGAGATCCTGATCCTGCAGGGCGCCTACACCGCCAACATCTGGTGGGCGGCGGTCGCGGCCAGCGGCCTAGTCCTCGGCGCGGCCTACCTCCTGTGGCTCTACCAGCGGACGATGTTCGGCAGGCTCGAGAACCCGAAGAACGAGCACCTGCGCGACCTGAGCCTGCGCGAGATCGTCACCTTCGCGCCGCTCGTCGTCCTCGCGGTCTGGATCGGCATCTACCCGGCGCCGTTCATCAACCGGACGGCTCCGACCGTGCAGGCCGTCATGCAGCGCGTGAATCCCGAGTACGCGCGGGCCTCGGCGGCGGCGGGCGCGCGCCAGGCGCCGAAGATCGCGGACTGCGACGAGAACGAGCCGCTGACTCCGTTCACGACCGCGCCCTGCGGCGACGCTGCGGAGGGGCAGGCCCCCCCGCCGCCGGCCGCCCCTGAGGGCGGCGGCGCGCCGCAGGCGAATCCGGCAGGAGGGCGGCACTGATGCCCGCGTGGTTCTCGCTGAACGACCTCTACTATCTGCTGCCGGAGCTGGTGCTCGCCTCCGGCGTGCTCGTCCTGCTCGTCGCCACGGCCCTGACGCCCAAAAGGCGCCAGGGCTGGCTCTCGTGGCTGGCGCTGGGCGCGCTGGCGGCCTCGGCCGCCGCCGTGCTGGCCGTCGCCCGGCCCGTCCCGGTGGACGTCGCCAGGGGCCTCATCTCCGTGGACGCCTTCGCCGCGTTCTTCAAGGGGATCGTCCTGCTCGCCGCCGCTCTCACCGTCCTCCTGTCCGTGCGCTACCTCGACACCGAGGGCGCGCGGCACGGCTCCTACATGTTCCTCGTGCTGTGCGCCACGCTCGGCATGATGTTCATGGCCTCAGGCACCGACCTCGTCGTGATCTTCGTCGGCCTCGAGACGATGGCGATCGCCTTCTACATCCTGGCCGGCCTGCTCAAGCCGGATCGGCGGTCGAACGAGGCCGCGGTGAAGTACTTCCTGCTGGGCGCGTTCTCCCTGGGCATCCTCCTGTACGGGATTTCGATCCTGTACGGCATGTCCGGCACGACGAACCTCCGCGCGCTGGCGGAGGCCGTCGCGGCCCGCGGGCGGGACCCCTGGCTGATGCTCGCGCTGATCCTCGTGGCGGCGGGCATCGGCTTCAAGATCGCGGCCGTGCCGTTCCACATGTGGGCCCCGGACGTGTACGAGGGCGCGCCCACGCCCATCACGGCGTTCCTGTCGGTGGGATCGAAAGCCGCGTCCTTCGCGATGCTGCTCCGGATCTTCCTCGAGGGCCTGCCGTCTCTCTCCGGCGACTGGACGATCCTCTTCTACGTCCTCGCCGTCGTGACGATGACCGTCGGCAACATCGCGGCGCTGACGCAGAGCAACACGAAGCGGATGCTGGCGTACTCGTCGATCGCCCACGCCGGCTACCTGCTGATCGGCGTAATCGCCGGCACCACCCGCGGCGTCGCCGCGATGCTCATCTACTTCGTGATCTACGCGTTCATGCAGATGGGCGCCTTCGCGGTAGTCGTCCTGCTGCGGCGGGCCGACGTCATCGGCGACGAGCTGAAGGACCTCGGCGGGCTCCTCGCGCGGCAGCCCTTCGCCGCCGTCGCGATGCTCGTCTTCATGCTGTCGCTCGGCGGCATCCCGCCCACCGCCGGTTTCATGGGCAAGTTCTGGCTCTTCAGCGCGGCCATCGACGCGAACTACGTCTGGCTGGCCGTCATCGGCGTGCTCAACAGCGCCGTCTCGCTCTACTACTACCTGCGCGTCGTCGTGTTCATGTTCATGAAGCACGAGGCGGCCGGGTCGCAGCCGGCGCTCTCGCCGGCGCTGACAACGGCGCTCGTCGTGACGCTGGCCGGGACGCTGGTGCTGGGAGTGTACCCGCGGCCGCTGTTCGAGCTGGCCGAGCTGTCGGCCAGGGCGCTCGGGGTCGTCGGCGTCTCGGCGACGGTGTTCTGAGAGGAATCCAGAAGCCAGAATCCCGAACGGACAGGTGACGGTTGGGAGGTTAGGAGCTACAGGGGGTAAAGGAGGCAGGGGAGGCCCGACCAGCGCCAAGCGCCTGGTCTGCGGCCCCTTGCCCCGGTGTTGACGAGTTCCGAGCTCCGAGCCACGAGGCCAGAGCCCCGCGTCCCGAATCCCCATCAGCTCCCGAACAGCCCCCGCCCGCCGACGATGCGCCCGCGGCAGCTCGGGCTGCCGCAGGCGCAGTCGAACGGCGTCATGCGGCCGTCGTAGAACGTGCCGTAGTCCACCGTCAGCTCCTCCCCGGCGCGGATGTCCCGGACGGCGACGAGGTTCAAGCCCGAGAACGCGGTGTTGGGATTGCAGGAGTGGTTCTGGGGCGCCCACCCGGCGGGCTCGCGGTCCCAGAGGACGAAGACGTCCGGGCCGATGGGGTAGGCGTATCGGTAGAAGACATCCCGCTCGGCGGCCGGCCAGGCGCGCTCCACGTGGGCCCGCGTGACAATGCGTTGCGCCCGGCCCTCGCCTTCGAAGACCACGCCGCCCGCCGGGACGTCGCGCGCGGCGTACAGCGCGAAGCCGGAGCCGTTCTGCCTGACGGCGTAGGGCGGCTGCCGGCGCGCGTGGCGCGCGAGGCCCTCGGCGATGATGCCCCGAAGGAAGCCGGCCTGCCCGAGGCCGTCGTGCGCCAGGATGTAGTCGGCCGAGCCTTGGAACCCATCCGGGTAGAACACCGAGCAGGTGAAGTTGGTCTCGAGGAAGTAGACCGTTCCGTCGGGAGCGACCCGGAAGTCCAAGCGCGCGTACCCCTCGCCCGAGAACCCCGTGAAGACCCTGATGGCCGCGTCTTTCAGGCGGCCGGCCAGGGCCGCGTCCTCGCAGGGCACGTTGCACTCCGGATGGAACTGCGTGACCTTCAGCTTGTACGTCTTGAACCGATGGCCAGGGGGGAACACGAACTCGAGCGGACGCAGCGCCACCGGAGGCTGAAAGGGATCGGGCGCGCCGCAGACGAGCACCGTGAACTCGCGCCCCTCCACGTACTCCTCGATCATCAGGCTGCCGTACTCGGGCAGCCGTTTGGCGGCCTGCCGCCTCAGCCCGGCGGGCGTGGCCGCCAGCGACCGCTCGTCGATGCCCATGCTGTCGCCGTACCCGGCCGGCTTGACGAAGAGCGGGAAGCGCAGCGCGGCTTCGGCGGCGGCGACATCCGCCTCGGTCCTGGCCAGCACCCACCGCGGGACCGTCACGCCGGAGGACACGGCCACGAGCTTCATCACGTCCTTCGGCTGGTCGTAGAGCGCGCTGGGCGGGCCGGTGAACGGAAGCTTCAGCTGCTCCAGCGCGATGACCACGTCGATCCCCGGGACGTCCGAGTCGGGGTAGCCCTCGCACAGGTTGACGAAGATGTCGAAACCCTGCCGCGCGAGCGCCTTCAGCTGGGCGTAGGTCGAGATCTTGTCCAGAAAGGCGTGGTGGAACTCGTGCTCCGGCAGAAGCGGCGCGAGATCGCGGGGAGGATCGTAGTGCCGGTAGTCGCAGGACGAACCCTCGTACGACGGCTGGAGCACGCAGATCTTCATGAGTCAGGCCGTGCGGCGCCGCCCGCTCGAGACGTGCCGGTCGTAGGCGTCCCGCAGGATCTCGGAGACGAGGACGGTCGCCGGGATGCCAGCCTGGAGCAGGATCTCGCCGACCGACGTCTCCTGGTCCCCGGTGAGGCCGCAGTTCGAGTTGACCTCGAGCACGAACAGCTTGCCGGTCCGCTCTTCGAGCCGGATGTCGACGCGTCCGTATCCCGCGCCGTCGACGGCCAGAAACGCCTGCACCGCCAGGGCGGCCAGCCGATCGCACAGGTGCGCCGGGGCCTTGCCGAAGCGGTAGAAGGGCTCGCCCTCGGGCAGCCGAGGCTCGTACTTGAACTCGGACCAGTACCGGTCGTAGCTGAGGAACCGCTCGTGCGCGGGCAGCGCCGAGTGGAAGAGGCGCTGCGCGGGCGGATAGGCGCGCGCGCCGCCCGGCGCGCAGCGGTCGCCCACGACAAGCACCGTGAACTCGGGACCGTCGATGAACCGCTCCGCGAAGATGCCCGAGCGGCGGTAGAAGTCGCCGTCCTCGCTCGCGAGCAGCCACGCCACGCGGGCGGCGACGCCTTCGGCGTCGGTCACCAGGGAGGTCAGGCCGATGCCGCCGCTGCCGGCCGACACTTCGGGCTTCACGAAAGCGGGATAGCCGACCTCGGCTTCGAGCCTCGCGATGTCCTCCGGCAGGCTCCGCAGCGGCACGAACGGCGCGGTCGGCACGCCCCGCTCGAGCAGCCGCAGCTTCATCGGGACCTTGTAGGTCGTGATCTCGTAGAAGGCCGAAGTACTGCCGGTGAACGGGAGGCCCGCCTGCTCGAGGACCTTCACGACCGACACGCCCGGCGAGCCGTCGAGCTCGTTGCCGTCGCACAGGTTCATCACGAGGCAGCGCCTCTCGCGGCGGGGTCCCTCGAGCTCGGCCACGACGCTGGCGAGGTTGTTGAGGGTGACGGGCACCCACCGCCACTCGTATCCCAGCTCGGCGAACCAGCCGTCGAGCTCAGCGCGGAACCCGGGCAAGTCGTACTCCGGGCTCTCGAGCTGGCCGTCCTTGTCGTAGTAGGGGATGAAGACGGACACGACCGGCTGCCACCCGTCGAACCGATCAGGCACGCTCATTGCGGACCGGCGCCACCTCCTCGCGCGCGAACCGAGCCACGATACTAGCGTCCGACCGCGCCGCGCACAAGCGGAGAATGCACGCGGCGCACGCCGCGTCGGTCGCTGCCCGCGCAGGCGCCGGGCTCGTGGATGGCGCGCGCGGCTCGGCCTTGATGGGCGGGGCCGCTTGGACGATACTGGCAGCGGTGCCGCCATGGCGTTCTTGACGGGAAAGGGCAGCGCGGAGGCGCTGAGGGCCGCGGGATCGCTCAGTACGGTGGGCCTGGCGTTCGTGCTGGCGCTTGCGATCGGCTTCTGGTTCGGCTCTGTGCTCGACCGCTGGGCCGGGACGCGGCCGCTCTTCACGATCGTCTGCTTCTTCTTCGGCCTCGCCGCCGGCATCCTGAACGTGTACCGCATCGTGTCGCGGGCGTTTCCGGCCGGGCGTCCCGCGCCGGGTGCGCCGGCGCCGCCGGCCGATCCGGGGCCGTCGGATCGCGATCTTCACGCAGACGACGACTGAGCCCGCTTGGGACCGCCGCATGACGGTGTTGCGCGAAACAGACCCCTCACTGCGCCGCGTGCAGAGGGACTCGGCGATCATCGGCGCCGCGCTCGCCCTGGCGGCGCTCGTGCTGCAGCGCGGGCGGCCGGGTGGCGCGCTGGGCGTGCTCGCGGGCGTGGCCCTGATGGCCGTCAGCTACCGTGCCATCAGCGGCGGGGTTTCGGCCATCGTCCGGCGGGCCGAAGCGGCGGCCGGCCCTGCCGCCGGCTCGGGCGCGCCGAAGGTGCGGACCAGCCTGGTCTTCGCCGGGTTCATCGGGCGCTACGCGGTCGTCGGCGCCCTCGCCTGGGCGGTACTAGTGCCGCTTCGCGCCGACCCGGTGGGACTGGTCGCGGGCGTCTCCGTCACCGTGGCGGCCATCGCCGTGGAGGCCGTCAGGCTCGTCCGGACGGGGCGCGGGGCGGGGCCCCCGGGCGCATGAGCCGCGCGCCCGGACGGGGCGCGTCCGCTTTACCGGACCTGCCGCCATACGATATCCTCTTACCTTGGCTTGGCTCCTCCGGGAGCCGGCTCTGAGCACCACGGCCCCCCCAGCCGGATCGCCTCGACTATGGAGAAGCTCGAACACGAACTCTGGATCGTGCAGGCGGCCAACGCGGTCTTCGGCCGAATGGTGAACGCGTTCCTGGGTCTGTTCGGGCTCCAGGCGGCGGACCCGGCCCACCCGATCCCGAACTACCTGGTGATGGTGTTCTTGATTGCAGCCCTCCTCGTCGCTCTGGCGTTCCTGCTGCGGTCCAGGCTGAGCGTCGAGAACCCCGGCAGGCTCCAGATCGTCTTCGAGGACGCCGTCAACGCCCTTGGCGGGATGCTCGACGACATCGTCGGTCCCAAGGGCCGCCGGTACCTGCCTCTTGTCGCCACGGTCGGCGTGTTCATCCTGTGCGGCAACCTGATCGGGCTCGTCCCCGGCTTCATGGCGCCCACAAGCAGCATCAACGTGACCCTCGGCTGCGCCCTGACGGTGTGGATCTACTACCACATCCAGGGCGTCAGGGAGCAGGGCCTGCTGGCCTACCTGAAGCACTTCGCCGTGCCCCCGGGCGCGCCGGCGTTCATCGCGCCGATCATGCTGCCCATCGAGATCATCAGCCACCTCTCCCGCGTGTTGTCGCTGTCGCTGCGGCTGTTCGGCAACATCTTCGGCGAGGAACTGGTCATCGTGATCCTGTTCAGCATCGTTCCCTTCGTCGTGCCCCTGCCGATGATGTTCCTGGGCATCATCACCGGCAGCCTGCAGGCGTTCATCTTCGTCATGCTGACGATGATCTACCTGAGCGGCGCGGTGGCGGCCGAGCACGGCCACGAGGACGCACACGCGCACGCGCACCGACCGGCCCGCCACGCGGAAGGCGTGGCGGCCTGACACCCGGACGTCGAACCCAACTGAGGAGGCTGTGGTCGTGAAGATGCGTTTCGCTCTGATGTTCACCTTTGTCGTGTTGACACTCGGCCTGGCGAGTCCGGCCTACGCGCAGGAGGCGGCGGGGGCGGCAATCGGCGTCGAAGTCGTGCGGTGGTCGATCATCACCGCCGGTTTTGCCCTGGCGATCGCGGCGACGTTCGGCGCGCTGTCGCAGGCCAAGGGCCTCAGCGCGGCGGTGGAGGGCATCGCGCGCAATCCCGCGGCGGCGAACGACATCCGCGGCAACCTGATCCTGGGCCTGGTGCTGATCGAGTCGCTCGTGATCTACGTGCTGCTCATCTCGCTGATCCTGTTCTTCATCAAGCCCTTCGGCTCCTAGGCCCGGCCGCCCCGGGTCCGCCGCCGGCCGCTCCGGGCGTCCCGGCCCCCGCCGGGATGTCCGGCGCTCGTCGGCCGCGGCGGCCCTGCCGCGGCGCCTCGGCGCGCGTTCCGCGCGGAGGAAGCGCGTGCGCCGCTCGCTGCCCCTGTCCCCGTTCGACGCGCTGCTGCTCCTGATGGTGATCATCTGGGGCTCGAACTACTCCGTCGTCAAGGCGGCCCTCCGGGAGATCCCCCCGCAGGCGTTCAACGCCGCGCGGATGACGGTCGCATCGGCCGTGTTCGCCGCCGCGCTCGCCTGGACCGGCCTGCCACGCCTGCCGAAGCGGGACTGGATCCGCATCGCGGCGGTCGGGACGATCGGCCATTTCGTCTACCAGCTCTTCTTCATCTCGGGGATCGCGCGGACGTCGGCTTCCAACAGCTCGCTCATCATCGGCTGCTCGCCCGTCGCCGTGTCGATCGCCAGCGCGCTTGCAGGGCACGAGCGGATCGCGCCGGCGCAGTGGGCCGGGATCCTGATCTCGCTTGCCGGCGTGTACCTCGTCGTCGGGCTCGGGGCCGGATTCGGCGGGGCCTCGCTGGCCGGGGACCTGCTCACGATGGGGGCCGTGGCGTGCTGGGCCGTCTACACGGTCGGATCGCGCACGCTGCTGACCCGCTACTCGCCCCTGACCGTCACGGGCCTGACCATGCTGTGCGGCACGACGCTGCTCGTGCCCGCCTCGCTGCCGGCCATGAGCCGGGTGGCCTGGACGAGCGTGCCGGCGTGGGCCTGGGTCGCGCTCGTCCTCTCGGCGCTGCTCGCCATCGATTTGGCCTATCTCATCTGGTACACCTCGGTGCAGCGCATCGGCAACGTCCGCACCTCCGCCTACTCGAACTTCATTCCGCTGGTGGCGATGGCCGTCGCCATCGTGGCGCTGGGCGAGTCGCTGACTGTCCTGAAGGCGGCGGGCGCCGCCGCGATCCTGGGCGGCGTCGCGATCACGCGGACCGCGGCCAAGAGCCGCGCGATGGCGGATCCTCCGGGGGAGGAATAGCGGTCCCGGCTCCCGCCGTCGGCCGACGGCCCGCGGTGAACGAACGGCTGTGGATCGGCGGGCCGGCCCCGGCGGATGGGCCCGAATCCCGATTCCCGGGCCCCGTATTCAGTACTCCGCCGTTTCCCTGATGGCCTGGAGCAGCCCGGCGGGGCCGGGCAGGATGGCCTCCTCGAGGATCGGGCTGTAGGCGACGGGCGTGTCCAGCGCCGCCACGCGCCGCACCGGCGCGTCGAGGTCGTGGAAGTGCTCCTGGGCGATGCGCGCCGCGATCTCGGCGCCGAACCCGCATGTCAGCTGATCCTCGTGCGCGACAATCACGCGGCTCGTGCGGGCCACCCACGCGCCGATGGCGTCCCAGTCGCAGGGCGCCAGCGTGCGCAGGTCCAGCACCGCGACGCTGAGGCCCTCCTTTTCCGCCTGCTGCGCGGCCAGGATCGAGCGCTGCACGAGCGCGCCCCAGGTCACAATCACGACGTCGCGGCCCTCCCGTCTGACGGCGGCCCGCCCGAACGGTATCGTGCAGTCGGGGCCGGGGTACTCGCCCTTGTTGTACGTCTGGCGGTACAGGTGCTTGTGCTCGAGGAACATGACCGGGTCGTCGCAGCGGATCGCGGTCCGCAGCAGCCCGGCGGCATCCGCCGCGTTCGATGGAAAGACCAGCCGGATTCCGGGGCAGTGCGCGAAGATGCTGACGCCCGACTGGCTGTGGTACGGCGCGCCGCCGCGCAGGTAGCCGCCGATCGGCACCCGGACCACCATCGGGCACGACCACGCGTTGCCCGAACGGTACCGCAACATCGACGCCTCGTTGCGCAGCTGCTGCATCGCGGGCCAGATGTAGTCGAAGAACTGGATCTCCACGACCGGCTTCAGGCCGCGCACGGCCATGCCCACCGCCCGCCCGACGATGTTCGCCTCGGCGAGCGGCGTGTTGAAGACCCGGTCGCTGCCGAACTGCCGCTGGAGGCCGTGGGTGACCTTGAAGACGCCGCCCTTGCCCTGGACCTCGTCAAGGCTCCGCTCGCGGCTGCAGTCCGCCACGTCCTGGCCGAAGACGACGATGCGCGGGTCGCGGGCCATCTCGTCCTTGAGCGTGCGGTTGATAGCCGCCACCATCGTGTCCGGCCGGCCCTCAGGCCTCGCCGGCGTGTCGAACGCGTCAGAGGAGGGATCGACGTCCGGCGAGAAGACCCACAACGCGGCCGTCTCCGGCGCCGGTTTCGCGGCGGCGATCGCCCGCTTCGCCGCGTCGTCCACCTCGCGCGCCACGCTGGCGCGCAAGACATCGAGGGACTCCTCGGTTGCCGCGCCGCGCGACAGCAGAAGGGCCGCCATCCTGGCGAGCGGATCGCGCCGGCGCTCGGCATCCCGTTCGGCCTCGGTCTTGTACAGCCGCTCGTCATCCGAGAGGGAGTGCGAGTACGGGCGGATCACCTGGGCGTGGACCAGGGCCGGGCCCTTTCTGGCCCGGGCATAAGCCAGAGCCTCGCGCATGGCCCGATCGCTGTCGAGGTAGTCGGTGCCGTCGGCGGACACGAGTAGCAGGCCAGGGAACGAGCGCAGCAGGGCCGAGATGCTCCCGCCCGCCGTCTGCACTTCCACCGGGACCGAGATTGCCCACCCGTTGTCCTCGACGAGATACACGACCGGGAGGCGCAGGTTGCAGGCCGTGTTCAGCGATTCCCAGAACTCGCCCTCGCTCGTCGTGCCATCGCCGAGCGATACGTACGAGACCTCGTCGTCTCTGCGGCCGGCTTCCCTGTCGGCGAGGCCCGGGAGGCGCCCGCGGAGCAGGCCTGCCTCGGCGCAGCCGACGGCGTGCAGGCACTGCGACCCCGTGGGGCTGCCTTGCGACACGATGTGGAGGTCCCGGTGGCCCCAGTGCGAAGGCATCTGCCGGCCGCGGGACGCGGGGTCGTCTGCCGCGCCCGCCGCCTGCAGGAACATCTCGTACGGCGTGACGCCGAGCGCCAGGCAGAGCGCCCGGTCTCGGTAATACGGAAAGAACCAGTCGTAGCCGGCCCGGAGGTGACGCCCCGCGGCCGTGAGGATGGCCTCGTGCCCGGCGCCGCTGATCTGGAAGTGGATCTGGCTCTGGTTCCTGAGTTGGATCTCCTTGTCGTCCATCTTCCGCGACAGGTACATGATCCGGTAGGCCCAGAGCAAGGTCTCGTGCGGGAGATCGATGGGCCGGCCGGCTTGTACGTCCCGGGCCGGGTCCTGGGCTGTGGTCGTCTGCATGCTGCATCCTGCCGGAGCCGCCGCGGGCCGGTGGTTGGGTGCGCGCGAATCGGAATGGCGGAATCCGGAATTATACCACCCACGCCCGCGTGGTATGGTGGACCCGGCGCAGCCCGCCGGGACGCCCAACCGGCCGGCGCAGGCGGACGAGCGCCGTGCCGCGACGAGGCGCATGCCGGGCGCGCGAGAGGAGACGCGGATGCACGCCGGACTGACGGGCAAGGCGGCCTTGGTGTGCGCGGCGAGCCGAGGGCTGGGAAAAGCCGCCGCCCGAGGGCTCGCGGCAGAGGGCGCGAGCGTCGCGATCTGCGCCCGCAGCCAGGAGCCGCTCGAGGCCGCCGCCGAGGAGATTCGGGCGGAGACGGGAGCGGTCGTGCTCGCGCTGGTGGCCGACGTGTCGCGCCAGGCGGACGTTGTCAGGGTCGTAGACGAGACCGTTCGCCGCCTCGGACGCCTGGACATCCTGGTCACGAACTCCGGCGGACCGAAAGCCGGGCTCTTCGGAGCCATCAGCGACGCCGACTGGCGAGACGCGGTCGATCTGGTCCTGCTGAGCGCGGTGCGGCTCTGCTCGGAGGCCGTCCCGCACATGCGTCGAGTTGGAGGCGGGCGCATCGTTCACATCACGTCGGTGTCGGCCAAGCAGCCGATACCCGGCCTGATGCTGTCGAACGCCTTGCGGCCGGCCGTCACCGGCTTCGCCAAGACCCTCGCGGCGGAACTGGCGCGCGACAACATCCTGGTGAACTGCGTCGCGCCCGGCTACACGCGCACCGAGCGCGTTGTCGCGCTGGCCCAGGCGGCTGCCGCGCGCGAAGGCGCGGCGCTCGACACGATCCAGGCGCGGAACATCCAGGAGATCCCGCTCGGGCGCATGGCGGAACCCGAGGACATCGCCGACGCGATCGTCTTTCTCGCCTCCGAGCGCAGCCGTTCGATCACGGGAACAACGCTCGCGGTCGACGGCGGCTATCTTCGCGGTCTGCTGTAGCGCCCGAGGCGGGGGCGTCGCGCAGGGTGTCGCGCAGGAGGCGCGCGACCCAGGCGAACGCCGCGAGATTCGCCGCCGACAGCAGCACCGTCGCGTCGATTCGCGTTGCGGTTCGCGGCACGGCGAAGCCAATGCCGTCGCCGAACCCGTAGAAGAGATTCAGGTTCAGCGCGAACATGCCGCTCAGAACCCACAGCGGCGCCCGCCAGCGCGGGAGCAGGGCCGCGGCGAGCGCCAGCGGCGGCAGGATCATGAAGAAGTGGTTCTCGTGAACCTGCACCGAGAGCACGAAGTAGGCGTAGACCGACCAGGCGCCCAGCAGCGAGAAGCGGGGTAGATCGCGCACCTTTCGCCCGGTCCACAAGGCCCAGGCCACGGCCGCGACCGTCAGAGCCGTCGCCGCAAGGCGCGGGTCGGGGTACCCCAGCTCAGCGAGGCGGGTTATCGCCAGCGGCCGACGGACCGGCGACAGGAAGGCGCCGGCCACGCCCATTTCGGCGGCGGCGTAGGCCGCCCGCATGATGTAGGTCACGATCCACCAGAGGTTGGCGGCCTGGCCGGACAGCATGTCGTGCCGGCCGAGCGAGCGCATCGCCTGCACGAAGTTCGGCCACGCGCCCGCCGCGGCAATGGGCGCCAGGATCGCGGCTGCCGAGAGGATCGCCGCGCCTGCGGCGAGGCTGAGGGATCTCGCCCTGGGCCGGGACGCGCCTCCGGACGGGGAGACGGCGAGCGCCAGGGCGACGGCCGGCGCGAACAGGACGGCCTGCGGCTTGGTCAGGATGGCGGCAGCCATCAGCGCGCCCGACAGGCCCGCCGCTCCCGACGCAGCAGCGACCAGGGCTCCGAGGGCGGGCAGGGCGAACAGCGCGTCGAGGTATCCGAGCACCGGTGTCGCGAGGATCGAGGCCGGATTGAGCCAGAAGGCCAGCGCCGCGAACCGGGCCCGATCGGCCCGATGAGGCTGCACGCGCCGCACCGCGGCCCACAACACGAGGGTCATCGCGCCTTCGCACGCCAGGGGCAGGGCCTTGATGCATGCGGCGAGCAGCGGCGTGTTTGCGAAGCCCGGGCGCGCCCAGCCGTAGAGGCGGCCCGCCGCGGAGAGCGCGTACAGGGCCACCGGAGGGTAGTCGACCGTCGCCTCCCAGTGGTCGTACTCGTGGACGCGGCGCTCCGGCGGCGTGCCGCCGACGCCGTACATCTCCGCGACGGGGCCCGTGGCTGCCGCGTGCGCCCAGACCTTGAACGCGGTGACGTCGGACGTGCCCGGCAGAGGAAGCGCGGCAAGACGGACGGCCAGACCGGCCAGCACCGCGACCGCGAAGAACCGGCCCGATCGCACGCGCGCAGCCTCCTAGTGCACCCAGCCGCCGCCGCCGTTTCCAGGGCGGCCCCCGCGTCCGGATCGTCCGCCGTCGCGAACATCGAACCGCCCTCTCAGGCGGGCCATGCGCCACCGCAGCCACTGCGAGCGCAGCGCCGATCCGAGCCCGCCGCGGCGCCAGGCGAGGTAGAGGTACCCGACCACGAGGCCGCCGAGGTGCGTGGCGTGGGCCACGCCGCCGCGCGGGTCCGAGACGGAGGACAGAAACGAGATGGCGCCGACAATCAGCACGAAGACGCGCGCCCGGATCGGGAACAGGAAGTACAGGTAGATCGGGCGGTCGGGGTACATCATCGCGTAGCCGACCAGGAGGCCGTAAATGGCGCCGGACGCGCCGACGGTCACCGATGCGTAGATTGCCTGTGAGAACCCGAAGGGCAGCAGCGACACCCCGATCGTCGTCAGCGCCGCCCCCGCGCCGGTGACGGCGTAGTAGCGCACGAAAAAGCGCGTGCCCCATCGCCGTTCGAGATCGACGCCGAACATCCACAGGGCCAGCAGGTTGAACACGAGGTGGAACAGCCCGCCGTGCTGGAAGAGGTAGGTGAGCGGCTGCCAGAACCATCCCCGCTCCAGGACCAGCGCGGGCACGAGCCCCAGCCGAATGACGAGACCGGGAACCGCCAGCGTGATCAGGTACCCGGCCGTGGTCACGACGAGCAGCGCGCGCACGGCCGGCGTCATCGGCCCGGGACCGGACGCGTACGAGAGGCGCGACGGACGGTACTGCATCTCAGACCCTTCCCAGTGCCCGTTCATCGGGCCGGCGCACGGCGGATTCGGTTTTCGCCCCGGACGGCAGGGGCATGGAGCAGGCCGCCGCAAGGAGCGGCAGGAACGCCACGGCGGTCAGCGTCGTGCCGATGCCGATGCGGTCGGCGGCGGCCCCGACGATCGGCGCCATGAGTCCGCCCGTGCCCCACGCGAACCCCAGCATCAGTGACGAGACCGTGGCCGCGCCGGTCGGCGCGATCTGGTGCGCGAAGGTCACGTTCACGGGCAGCGTCGACTGGAGGAAGAACCCTCCGAGGGCCAGCACCGCCACCAGGGGCCAGTCGGTCAACCGCGTCGCCGCCGCGAGCAGGGGAGCGGCCAGGACCAGCGACCCGGCAATCACCCGCTTCGGGCCCAGCCGATCGGCCAGCGGTCCGCCGGCGAATCCCCCGAGTCCGCCGGCCGCGAGGTAGACCGACACGGCCACGCCGGCCATCCCGACCGACCATCCGCGCGTCGTCAGCAGCACGGGCACGAACGTCGCGATGCTCAGTGACGTCATGGTCCTCAGGACGACGATGAGCCACAGCAGGAAGAGCGGCTTGGCGAAGGGCCGGAGCGCCAGGTACCCGCCGCCGCTTCCGCTCGCCAGCGGGCGCATCAGCGGCATGCCCCTCAGGACGAGGGCCAGGAGGGCGAGGCCGGGAAGCGCCAGCAGGGGCGTCGAGGTCAGGCCGAAGCGGCCCACGTAAGGGGCGAACAGGAGTGGCCCGACCGCGTAGCCAATCGAGCCGCCCGTGATGTGGATGGCCATGGCCAGGCCGCGCCGGCTCCCGCCTTGGCGATGGACGACCGCCGCCGCCGTCGGATGGAACGCCGCACCGCCGAGCCCGCCGATGACGAGGACGCCGGCGAGCGTCGCCGGGGTCCACGCCATGCCGACGAGGCTCAGCACCGTGACCGAGACGATCGGCCCCGCGACGAGGAAGGCGTGCGGCCTCCAGCGGTCCGCCACCCGGCCGAACACCAGCTGGGCCACCGAACCCGCCAGCTGGTAGATCATCGCCAGCGTGCCGGCGGTCGCCAGCGACAGGCTTAGTTTGGGGATAATCGCCGGGAGGAGCGGCGCGTACAGGTTGCTGTAGGCGTCGGCGATGAAGTGGGTGCTCGCCAGCCGGTAGACGACTGGGTCCATGTCGGACCGTTCCGCCACCTACGACGTCCTCCGAACCGGCCGGAGCCGCGCGAACAGGAGGGCCCTCGCCTCCCGGAATTCCTCGGCGCCGCAGGCGCGCGCCGCCACGTCGAGGACCGCGAGCGCGACGCCGATGGATGCCGCGACCCTGAGCGCCAGCACGGCGATCGTGCGCTCGGGCATCCAGGACCCGATCGCGGCGTCGGTGGCCCACGCGGCCGCCCCCATGGCGAGCGACGCGACGCCGATCCTGGCGAACGACGAGGCGATGCGGCGGCCGTCGATGCCTCCGAGCCTCGAGCGAAGCACCCACAGAAGGATGCTGGCGTTGAAGACCGCGCTGATGGCCGTCCCGAGCGCCAGGCCCTGGAAGCCCATCGTGTGGACGAGGGCAAGGTTGAGAGCGATGTTCAGCACGACCGTCGCGACCGAGACGAGGACGGGCGTCCGGCTGTCGTGGATGGCGTAAAAGGACGGCACCGCGATCTTCACCGCGGAGTACCCGACGAGCCCCGGCGCGTAGCACGCCAGGGCGGCCGCGGTGGCGGCGGTGTCCGAGGCCGTGAAGCGGCCGTGCTCGAAGATCAGCGCCACAATCGGCGTCGCGAGCGCCATCAGGCCGACCGTGGCCGGGACGTTCATCATCAGCATCAGCCGCAGCCCGGCGGAGATCGTCTCGCGCATGCCGGCGGCGTCGTGCCTCGCCGCGTACCGGCTGAGCGTCGGCACCACGGCCGTCGCGATGGACACGCCGAAGATCCCGATGGGCATGTACATCACGCGGAACGCATAGCTCAACGCCGACACGGCGCCGGTGCCTTCTCCCGTCGCCAGGATGCTGTTCACCAGCAGGTTGATCTGCACCGCGGCCAGCCCGACGACGCCTGGCCCCATCAGCGTGAGCACGCGGCGCAGGCCCTCGTCGCGGACGTCGAGGATGGGCTCGTAGCGGTACCCCTCACGGCGCAGCGCCGGCCACTGGATCGCCATCTGCAGGAGCCCGCCGACGAGGACGCCGATCGCCGGGGCCAGGATGATCGGCATCCCGACAAGAGGCATCACCGGCGCGAGCCCGATCGTGCACACGATCGACCCGACGTTGAACATCGCCGGCGACATCGCGGGCACGAAGAACCGGTGAAGCGAGTTCAGCATGCCCATGAGGGCCGCGGCGACGGCCACGAGCATCAGGAACGGGAACATGACCCGGCTCAGGAAGATCGTCAGCTCCAGCTTCCCCGGCACCTCCGCATACGCGCTCGCGAACAGCCTGCTCAGGGGCGACGCGAACACGATGCCCAGGATCACGATGGCGCCGGTGGCCAGCAGGAGGGCGTTCACGACCAGGTTCCCGAGGCGCCACGCAGAAGCGCGGCCCGAGATCGTCAGCGTCCGTGTGAACGTCGGCACGAACGCCGCGCTCATGGCGCCCTCGGCGAAGAGGTCGCGCACGAGGTTCGGGATGCGGAACGCGATGTTGTAGGCGTCCATCTGGTCGCCGGCGCCGAAGAGGAACGCCAGGACCTGGTCCCGGACGAGGCCGAGGACGCGGCTGCCCATCGTGGCGGCGCCGATGACGCCGGCCGACTTCGTGATCTGCGATGCAGTGGCCTGGGGCGGCGCGCTGTCTGGCGTGGGCGGCTCTTCGGGCATGTGGAACCGCCAGCGTACCACATTGGACATGCCCATCAGGAAAGCGGGCACCCGCCAGTCGGGATGGCGGGTGCCCTTTGGGAGGAGAGAGGAGTCTATCGGGTCTTCATCAACTTAGACGACGGCGGCGGTTGATTGGTTTGGCTTCGCCGGGCTGAGAGGAGCGTTGGCGCGAAGCACCGCCGAGACCGTGGTCTTCGCTTTTGTTTCGTCCCTTCGTCAGCCTCTCTTCTGAGACACGCCGCGCCCCGAACCATCCGCGGCGAGATCGAAGCGCTGCGCATCGCGAGAAACGCTCTCCTGCGGCCGGTCGCGGAAGGCGACTCGACGCTGTACGAACGCCTGAGGGCCGGCGGGAGCCGCGCGGCCGGCGAGTCCGGGCAGGAGCCGATCAGGCCCCGAGGCGCTTTCGGACCGCCTCGTTGACGGTCTTCCCGTCCACGCCCTTGCCCGCCAGGGTCGCCATCGCGGCCTTCATCACCCGGCCCATGTCCCTGGGGGAGGCGGCCCCGGTCTCGGCGATGGCCCTGGCGACGGCCTCGTCGATGACGGCGGGGCTGACGGGCGGGGGCATGAGCGCCTCGAGCAGGGTGAGTTCAGCCTGCTCCCTGGCCACGAGGTCCTGCCGCCCGCCCCTGGCGAACTGCTCGATCGAGTCGCGGTGCTGCTTGATGAGGCTCGCGAGGACCTGGATCGACTCGGCGTCATCGAGCGCCTGGCCCTTCTGGATCTCGCGGTTCGTCAGGGCGGCCTTGAGCATTCTCATGGCGGACAGCGTCCCGGCGTCGTGCGCCTTCATGGCCTGGGTGATCCGCGCGTTGACGTCAGCGAGCATGGACATCGGCACTCTCCGTTCGCGGCGGCAGACACGATCCTAGCGCATGTCGCGCGAGCCCGCGTGGCGGCGGCCCCGAGGAGGCCCGCCGATCGCGGGCCCGCCGGCCCCGATGGCCAGCGGGCGCCGATCCCGTGTACGATGCGGGACGCTGCGCATGCCCATGCCGCTCCTGACGCGATTCTCCCGCGGCCCCGCCTGGACCACCGCGGCCTTCGCCGCCTTCCTGGCGGCCGCAGCCGGGGCGCTGGTCGTCGTCGCTGCCTTTCAGCGCCACGGGTCCATCAGGGTCGACGCCAGCCGCGGGATCCCCGCTTTCGTCACCGGCCTCTATCCGACGGAGCGGCAGGGCAAGGACTACTTCGCGTGGAGCGGCGGCCGGGTATCCGTACGCGCGGGGCTTGTCGACCGCCGGGCCGCCTGGCAGTGCCAGGCACGCCTCGTCAACTGGCGCCCGCCCTCGGCGGGGCCAGCCGACGTGCGCGTCGAAGCGGACGGCCGGGTGCTGCTCGAGCGGCGCGTCAGCGAACCGCGCGCCTCGCTGGACTTCGCGGTTCCGCCCGTTCCCGCCAGGCGGGACCTCGACTTCGAGGTCGCTGTCTCGCCGACGTTCGTGCCAGGACCCCAGGACCCCAGGGAACTCGGGCTGGCCTTCGAGGGGCTGCGCTGCGATCCGGCTGCCGGCGCCTGGGCATGGCCCGCGCGCCAGGTCGTCGCGCGCGCGAGCCTGTCGGCCGCGCTTGCCGGACTCGTGCTCGGGATCGCGGGTCTGCCCGCTGGGGCGGCAGCCGGCCTCGCCGTCCTCGTTGCGGTGGCACAAGGCTTCTCGCTGGCGTCGGGAGCCGCCGCGCACCTGCCGGGCCGACCCCCCGTGTCTCTGCTGGCCGGGCTGCTGGCGGTGCTCTGCCTGCTCCCGATCCTGGCGGCCCGCTTCGTGCGGCCGCAGGGGCTGAGCACAGCCGCCCGCCTCGCGGTTGCCGTGTCAGCCTGCGCGTGCTGTCTGAAGCTGGTCTTCCTGCTGCATCCCGACAAGACCCTGGTCGATGCGGTCTTCCACGCGCACCGGTTCGAGATGGTGCTGGCCGGCCGGTTCTTCTTCACGCAGCTGTCGACAAGCGCGACGCCGTTCCCGTATGCCATCGGCCTCTACGTGTTCGCGGCCCCTTGGGCGGCGCTCACGGCGGACCACGTCACCCTGCTCCGGACCGTCGTCTGCGCCTGCGAAGCCGCGGCCGTTCTTCTGCTCTATCCGCTCGTTGCCCGCGTCTGGGGCGACCGCGCGGCCGGCGTTGCCGCCGTGGCCCTGTATCACCTGGCGCCGCTGCCGATCGCGGTCCTGGGGAACGCGAACCTGACGAACCATTTCGGACAGTCGGTCGCGGTTGCCGCGATTGCGGCCGCGGCAGGCTGGTCGTTTGCCGGCCGCCGGGCCGCCGAGGCCGTCGGCCTGGCCCTGGTGGCGGGACTGGCGTTCCTGTCCCATGTCGGGACGTTCGCCGTCCTGCTGCCGACGCTTCTGGTCCTGGCCCTCGCCACGCGCGGCCTTGGCCGCGACGCGGGCCGCATCCCGGCGCGGTGCATCCTGGCCGCCACTGCACTGGCGGTCGTGCTGGCCGTCGGCCTCTACTGGGGCCATTTCTTCGAGGTGTACCAGCCGCACATCGCCTCTGCGAAGGCGGAGTTGGCGGCTGCGTTCGGACGCGGATCGAGCGCGGCTGCGCCGGCGGCGCACGACGCGGGCGGTGTCCCACCGGCGCGGACCACGCCACTCCAGCTCGGGTTCTCCGGCGCCGTCAGGCAGACGCGCGGGGCGTTCGGCCTGCCCTTGATCGCGCTGGCTGTCGCGGGCGCGTCGAGCCTCGCGCGGCGGCGGCGCGCCGACCGTCTCGTCGCGGCGCTCGCGGCGTGGTTTGCCGCGTGGGCGGGGTTTCTCCTCTGGAGCGCGCTTCGCCGGGTCGAGCCCCCGTACGTACAGGACGCGTGGGAGTTCATCGGGCGGGTCGAAATGGCCACGACGCCGGCCGTCGCCATCCTCGCGGCGTGCGGGGCCGCCTGGGCGTGGCGGTCCGGCCGCCTCCTGCGGGCCGTCTCTGCGGGACTCGTGCTGGCCGCGCTGGCCGGAGGCGCGCGAGCCGTCGTCAGCTGGATCCTCTTCTAGGCCGAACGCCCCGCTGCGGCGGCCGGCTTCCGCAGCCAGATCAGGTTCAGGAAGCACCACCCCGGCACCGGGATCGCCCGCGTCAGCGCCGCGTGCAGCCATTGCAGCGATACCGGGTGCCGCCTCACCAGGGCGGTCAGCACGGGCACCGTCGGGAAGATTCCCCGCCGCCGGACCACGTCGAATCCAGCCGACCGGGCCAGGGCGAGATACTCGCCTGCCGGACGGTCGCCGGGGTGCTTGACCGGGCTGGCCGTACGAATGAGGCGTCCCGTCAGCAGGAAGTGCGCGCGCGACTGAAGGTGCGCGAGGTTGGGCACCGACAGGAGGGCAATGCCGCATGGCCGCAGGACCCGGAAGATCTCGGACAAGGCCGCGTCCTGCTCGCCGAACGCCAGGTGCTCCAGGACGTCCAGGCACAGCACCTGCTCGAACGCACCGCCGGGCCACGGGAGGGCCGTGACGGATCCCGTCCGGATGCGGTCGCCGCTGCAGTTCAGGTCGACGCCTTCGATGTCTAGGCGCCCGGCGTAGTCCTGCACGAGGACGCCCTCGCCGCAGCCGGCGTCCAGGACGCGGGTGCCCGGCGGCAGAGTGTCGAGATGGCGCCGCACGGCGGCCATCTTCGCAAGATACGTAGGCCGGTAGTCCCACGCCTCGTCGAGCACGCGGTGGTAGTCCCCGCGTGACGCGTATTCGCCGCGCCTGACCGAGGGCCGATCGCCTGCCATGCGCCGCCTATTGTAGGACGCCGCGGTAGACCCGCGCGAACCGCTCCGCGACGACCGCCGGGCTGAACTCCCGCTCGAGGACGGCGTCCGAGGACGGACGGGTCCGCCTGGCGGCGGCGAGGAATTCCACGATGGCCGACGCGAGCTCGCCCGGCTGAGACCGAGCGACCACGCGCACGTCGTCGCCGAAGAGCCGGCCGAGTTCGACGCCGCCGGGATTGTCGGTCGAAACGACCGGCGTGCCGGCGGCGAGCGCCTCGACGGCGACCGTCGGGAGCGCCTCGAGCTCGGAGGGGAGCACGAAGAGGTCGGCCGCCTGCTGGTAGCGAGCCACCGTGCGGTTGTCGACGAGGCCCGCGAACGTGACGCGCTCCGACACGCCGAGGGCCGCCGCCTGCGCCGCGAGCTCGTCGCGGAGCGGGCCCGTTCCGCAGATCACGAGGCGCGTGTCGGGGTGCGCCCGGAGCACCGACGGCATCGCGTCGAGGAGCCTCCGCTGGCCCGCCAGCGGGTGGAGGCGCTTCACGTTGACGAGGACATTCGACTCGCGCAGGCCCAGTTCGACGCGGGCAGCCCGGCGCTCGCCCTCGCCGGCCCGGGCGAAGTACCCGGCGACGGGAGGGTAGATCACGCTCATGCCGCCGCGCGTCAGGCCGAGTTCGACGGCGCGGTCGCGGAGAGCGCCGCTGTAGAAGGTGACGTGACGGGCGGCCCTGTACATCCGGGTGAAGAGATCCAGCCCGCCCCGCCTGGCCCGGTAATGCCAGATCTCGGTGCCGTAGAGCGTGAGCACCACCGGCGTGCCGGCCCGCGACGCGAGCAGTCCGGCGACTTCGGGCAGCAGGCCGTTGCTGTGGACGTGCACGACGTCGGCCGCCGAGAGCGCCTCGCGCGACGCGCGCCGGATCCGGGCGGCGTTCAGGAGCGACGAGATCTGCGAGAGACCCGGGACCCGCCGCCCGCGCGCGCGCGACTCGATCCAGGTGACCGGCCCCGGCAGCTCGCGGGCCACATCCGCGATCGACCCCGCGTCGCCGCTGACGGAGGCCCGCGGCGGATGCGCGACGAACAGCGGCGTGTCGCCCGACGCCGCGGCCCACCGGCCGAGGTGCCACGGCAGGAGCGCGTTGGCGGCCTGATCGGGCGGAAGGTGCGAGGTGACGTGGCAGATGCGCATCGGCCCGGCCCGCCTCTCAGGGCCCCGCGAGCGGAGGCGCGGCGCAGTATCGGTCGCGGAACTCGGAGAAGGTGGCCGGCACGGCGCCCAGATCGCGCACGGCGAAGGCGAGCACCTCGTCGAGCCGATCGAAGAACGCGTCGAGCTCGCGCGCCGTCCGGTTGTACGGGCTGCCGCCGACGATCGCTTCGCTCGAGTGGAAGATCAGGTTCAGGATCGGGACCCCGTCGTCCTTCATGCGCCGGGCGACGGCGCACATGTCGGCCAGCGGCGAATACGACGGGCGGAGCCACTGCACGCGGGCGACGCCCAGCTTCCTGAGCACGCGCTTCGTCTGGTACGGGCTCGGAGCCCTGGCGTACAAGCGCTCGACGAACGCGGGCACGCGCCGGTTCAGGGCCGCGGTGACGGGCAGCTCGAGCAAGTCGCTCGAGCCGGGCACCGCCGGGTCGTCGTAGGACAGGAAGTACGGGGACGGCGGCACCGAGACGAAGTCCGGCCCGCCCTTGTGCCCCTCGTAGAAGAGCGGCGCCAGGCTGGACTCGACCCGGTACCCGGCCCGCTCCAGGTCGGGGACGTGGGCGATCGAGAAGCCGAACCGCCCGGACCGGTACGAGCGGGGCGGTTCGCCGACGGCGTCCGCGATGGCCCCCGTCAGCGATGCCACCTGCGCCGCGAACTGCTCGCGCGGCAGCTGCAGGGCGTACGGGTGCCGGCGGACATCGTCGGGCGTGCACGGCGGCGTCTCCCACGCGTGGTGGTGCGCGCCGATCTCGCAGTCGCCGCCGCTCCGAAGCTCCCTCAGCACCGAGGCCGACCGGGGGTCGCGCGCCACGGGCCACGTGATGAGGTACGTGGGCCGGACGCCCCTGCGCTGGAACCTCGCGTGCAGGGCGGGAAGCGCGTAGATGTTCTCGAACGCCTGGTTCAGCCGCGCCTCGGCGGACCACTGGTTGTCGCCTTCCGTGTCGATGCCGACGAGCAGGTGCAGCATGGTCAGCGGTCCTGATCCGAGTCGCCCAGCGTGACGTGCCAGCCGCTCGTGTCCTCGTAGAACGACGGCGGGAGCTGGACGGCATTGATCTTCGCGGTGAACTCCATCGTGGATTTCACCGGGAAGTACCCCGAGCGCTTCAGCGACCGCGCGAAACCCGCGTGCAGGTTGAACGCCCGGATCTTGTCCGAGTTTGCCTCCCTCGCCTCCCGGTCGACCCAGCCCAGGAGCGTCTCGAACGACGGAGCGTCGCCGGGATCGGCGAGGAAGTCCACCAGGAGCGTGACGCGGGCGCGCGCCTCCTGCAGGTGCCGGTAGACGACGTATCCGCGCAGCGCGCCGTCGCGCCTGGCGGCGACGGCGGCATACCGCACGTGCGGGGCCTCCCGGAACTTCCAGTTGAGATAGGCGGCGTCGCGGCGCACGGCGAACGCGAACCGCGGCGCCACGCGTTCCCACAGCGCCGTGAACTCGTCGCCGAAACGCTGGATGCTCTCGACGTTCGCCCGGAGCGGCCGCGGGCGCCACGCGGCGCGCACGAGGGGCAGCGTGAGCGCAGAGACGACGCGGTTGACCGGCGTTGGCCAACTCGAACGCCGCAGGGCGCGCCGCGTGAGCGGCTTCACGAAGCACGGCACGGGGCCGACATTCGGCCAACGGAGCTTCCGGAAGAGCCGGTACGACGATTCCGACAAGCCGAGGCCCAGCGCGGCGCCGACGTGCTGCTCCCAGGTGCGGAACAGGACTTCCCCGAGGCCTTGCCGCTGGCGCTCCGGCGCGACCATGACGTCCATGCCCCACGACGCATCGATCTCCCGGCCGCCGGCCATCAGCCGGACGGGCATGGCGGCGTACTGGCCGATCACGGCCGGTCCCTCGCGCGCCACCCAGATCTGCGGGCCGTCGGGAGGGCGGTTGGGGTTGCGCGCGTATTGCCAGTCCCAGCGCAGGCGGTTCGCCTCGGCGGCGGCGTCGCCGAACACGCGCCGGTACATCGCCGTGATCTGGCGTTCGTCCTCGGGCCGGAAGGTGTCGATCGTGGCCATGGCGTCGAGGGCTAGGGCTCCTGGCGGGCGAGGACGTACTCGATGTTCCCGACGACGATGTCCTGGATGACCGGGGCCTCGCGCAGCCAGCGCACGAGCGGCGCGGGCGCCCGGCGGAACGTTCCCGTCAGCTGCAGCGTTTCCGCGACGATCGACAGCCCGGCCCGCCGGATATGCTCGCGCAGGCGGGGCACGCGCACCTTCTCGAGCAGATCGTCGTCCTTGAGCCGGCCCTGCCGCGCGAGCGCGATGAAGGAGTTCTCGTGCTCGGGCTCCTGAAGGAGCCAGGGCGCGTGCCTGGCGAGGCGGACGAAGAGGCCGAACGCCGCCCGCCGGCCCACCAGCAGGTGGATCGGCACGGGGATCTTCAGCCGCGGCAGGTGCGCGCCGGCAAACGACAGGTACGGCGCCGTCGAGAGGTACATCCGGCCGCCGGGCCTGAGCACGCGCGCCAGTTCGCGGAGGTAGCGCGCCGCGTCGGCGACGTGCTCGATGACCGCATGCGAGAACACGAGGTCGAACGACGCATCCGCGAAGGGGAGCGCCTGGCCGTCCGCCTGCGCGAAGTGCAGGTTGGCCAGGCCGCGCTCGCTGGCGAGGCGTCTGCCCGCGTCCCTGAAGCGCGGCGCGAGGTCGATGCCCACGACGCGATCGGCCTCCTCGGCGAGCGACAGGGGCATGCCCCCGCCGCCGCAGCCGGCGTCGAGGACGCGGCCGCCGAGCGTCACGCCGGCCCGCTCGAGGTAGGTGATGACTTTCGCGCTGCGGTAGTACTCGAAGAGCGCGTAGTCGTACTCGGAGCGGAAGCGCCGGGCCGCGTGCGACTTGATGGCGTCGGTGTCGATGTCCCGCACGTGTCCTCTGCCAGCCTGCGATCCCTCCTCGCCACGGGCCGTCGTCGCTCCGGCCGCCCGGCGACACCGGAACCGCCGGTGCGGGAATCGCTCACATTCTATCCCACCAGTCCCAGCGGCGCGGGCCGGGACGCGGCTTCCGGGCGGGGCGCTCGCGCGGCTCACGGCTCCGGCGCGCGGGCTCGCGGCGCGTAGAGGCGGAGCCCGGCCGTGACGCCGGCCGGCTCGTAGTTCGCCAGGATCCGCGACACCACCGGCCAGCCCAGATTGCTGTTCGCATACCAGCCCCGTCCGCGCGGGCTCTCCGGATCGACGGTCAAGATCACGTGCGTGAAAACGCGTCCATCCAGGCGCGACGCCAGGTCCGCGAGCACGTCGGCCCGGCGACGGGTGACCACCCGGAGGCTGAACGGGTCCATCACCAATGGCCGCTGGCCCGCCATGATCAGCACCTCCGGCGATTCGGACAGCACCGGGCCCGGCGACGACCTGAGCGCCTCGACGAGCGCCTCGCGTTCGCCGTGCAGGCGCCACGTCCGCTCACGGAGCTGGCGGTCCCACAGCGGCTTCAGGCAGCTCGCGGCCGATCCAAGGGCCACGACGAGGAGGAAGGCGGCGCCTGCCGTGCGCCAGCGAGGGAACCGTGCGAGCGCCCACCCGACGAGCAGGAGGCACACGGCGTACACTTCGACGAGCTGGTTCGTGTAGATCGTGCCCGGCGAAGAGAGGACGACGGAGGTCGCGCCGAACGCCGCGGGCAACAGCACCAGCGGGAGCGCCGCCGACGGCGCCCGCCACAGCGCCAGCCAGGCCGCGGCGGCGACTGAGAAGACCGCGGTGAACGCGCGGGAGGGCTTCAGCGCTTCCGAGACGAGGGCGGGAACGAGATTGCGGGCCATCTCCGCCAGGCTGGATCCGGCGAGCGCGCTCGCCTGCCACGACTCGATCGCGCGGCCGTCGCTGACGAATGACACGAGCGCGAGCATGAGGGCGACGCCAATGCCCACCGTCGCCCCCAGGCGGGCCGAGGCGCGGGCTCGCCCCGACCACGCGAGCGCGAGCACCGCGGCGCCCGGCGCGTACAGGGTCGTGGCCTTCGTCGCCGCGGCCAGCACGAAGCACAGCGCGGCGGCGCGCAGCGCCCCGCGTTGCGGCCGCTCGTGCTCGAAGGCCGGCAGCGTCCACGCGAGGCCCCAGACGACGAGCGCGGCCGCCAGCACGTCGCTCCTGATCGCAAGCAGGGTCTGCTGCACGAACTGGGGAGCGAGGCTGAGCGCGCCGAGCCCAGCCGCCAGGTGCTCGGGCAGCCCCAGCCGCAAGAGGAACCGGCGGAGGCCCAGGGCGAGCAGGACCCCCGAGGCGAGGCTCACCGCGAACCCGGCGGCCACCGGAGGCGCTCCAAGCCGCACCAGGGCGCCGATCGACGAGAAGAAGAGAGGGAAGTACCGAGTGCCTCCGTAGCCGTCGGGACCGATCAGCCCGCGGTAGAACACGCCGTGGGCGACATCGTCCGCCAGCGTCAGCCACACGCCGGTGACGACGTCGAGGTAGGAGCCCGTGATGACGGCCTGCCAGGCATGCGCCGCCAGAACCGAGCCGACGACGGCCGCCGCCAGGACGGCCAGCGTCGGGCCGGGTGAGCGCCGCCACTGCTGCATCCCGCGCCCTCAGCGGATCGTCGTGAGCGGGATCGTCCGGCGCCGCGCGGCGGGAGCGCCGAGGCCCGGCACGGGGTCCTTTGACAGCTCGACCTTGCAGCAGCGCCGGCATACCGGGAAGAGCTTTCGCTCCAGCAGGAGCCGGCGCAGCTCGACGTAGCGCGGGCTGTTCCAGACGTCTTCGATCGTCGAGGTCGAGAGATCGCCGACCTCGATGCGGATGAACGGGCAGAAGTACACCTTGCCGCTGAAGCCGACGCGCGCGTGCAGGAACGGATAGAGGCAGCGCCCGAGCAGCGGGGCGCCGGGCGTGTAGTAGTGCTGCACGATGGATGGCCAGACCTTCGGCCTGAAGTCGAAGAACAGGCCCTTCTCCCGGCACAGGCCCTGCAGCCGCTGCACCTGCCGCGCGACGTCGGCCGAGGCGAGGCTCGGGTCCGGCGTGACGAAGGTGGCGATGGCGGAGCCGTCGGGCGCGCCGACGATCTTCGCGGTCTGCTCGGCCTCCTCGGGCGTGGCGAACATCAGGTGGTTGAGGCCGATGGCGTCCACGCCGAACTCCCTGGCCACGTCGGCCATGAGGTGGAGCGAACCCAGGGTTTCCGCGGCGACGGTCGTGTTGATGCTGAGGCGCAGGGGAGCCGAGCGGCGCGCCGCCGCGGCCTGGAGGCGGCGCAGACCCGCCGCAGTGCGCTCGAACGTGCCCCGCACGCCGCGCGCCGCGTCGTGCAGGGCGCCCGGGCCGTCGACCGACACGCTGATGTGCCGCAGGAACCCCCGGCGCGCCAGCTCCGCCAGGGCGTCCGCGCGCGCATCGTCGATGATCGTGCCGTTCGTCGTCAGATAGCCGCAGACATACCGCTTGCGCGCGAAGAGATCGAGGACCTCCATGATGTCCTTGCGCATGAAGATCTCGCCGCCCGTCAGGTTGACCTGGAGGCCGCTGCGCGCCGGGAACGCCCGGCGAATCGCCTCGAGGGGCAGCTCCTGCCTCCACTCGCCCTCGATGTTCAGCAGATCGCCGACGTAGCAGAACTCGCAGCGCAGGTTGCACCGCATCGTGGCCTCGTACACGATGCCGGCCGGAAAGCGGTTGGCGCGGCCGCTGCCGTCCCGGGTGAAGGCCTGCACGGTGCGCTCGTACGCGCGCGAGCGCAGGCGGGCGTGCCAGCGGCTAATGGCCGGGACCGCGCGGAGCCGCGCGCGGGCGCCTCGAGAGAGCCGACGCAGGGTGCTCATGTCCGTCCGGGAATTGTACCTGCAAGCTCGGGCCGGATGCGACTCGGGCGGCACGCGCGGCCGGCGGCGCCTCGGTGGGAGGGGCCGCGCGTGGTACACTGCGGGCCCGGTGGCGCCGTCGTCGGCGGGCTGCATTCCCCGGACCATTCCACGGCATGGGCTTCAGGCAGTTCTTCAGATCGAACGTCGCGGTGCTCTGCGCAGTCGTCGTCGTGGAGTTCGCCCTGTTCGAGGCCGGCTTTCGCCTGAAGGGCGGGTCGGAGGCGGCACCGGAGTTCCAGCGCCTGTTCATGCCGGACCCGTACATCGGGTACCGGCTCGCACCAGGGGCGTCCGCCAGGTTCACGACCGCGGATTTCGACACGCGCATCACCATCAACCAGGCGGGAGTCCGGGACCGCGAGGTCGCGCCCAAGGCGGCCGGCGAACGCCGCATCGTCGTGCTGGGGGATTCCCTGGTGATGGCGGTGCAGGTGGAGCTCGAAGAGACGTTCACCGCGCAGCTGGAGCGGCGGCTCAACGCCTCGGCCGCGCCGCCCCGCCGCTTCCGTGTGATCAACGCCGGCGTGCAGGGATACGGGCCGGTCGAGGAGTACCTGTTCCACCGGCACGTGACGTCGGCGCTTCGGCCCGACATCGTGATCCTCGCGCTCTATCCCGGCAACGACGCCGTCGAGGCGGGAGTCTCGGCCCGCCGGCTCGACGACGCCGGCGGCAAGCGGCCCGCGGACGACGGGCTGACGGCGTTCCAGCGCTTCACGCAGTGGCGCCGCCGCCTCATGCGCCGGAGCGTCGTCGTGCAGGTCGTCCGGCTGCGCGCGATGACACTCGTCGGCCGCTTCGGGTGGCGGCCCGAGATCGATCCTCCGCTCCGGACGTTCCTCGCCGACGCCCCGCCCGAGATCGCCAGGGGCCTCGATGTCATGCGCGAAGCCGTGTCGCGCCTCGCCGCCCTGACCGCCCGCGAGGGGGCGAGGCTCGTCGTCGTGCTGCTGCCGGCGCGGTTCCAAGTGGACGATGGCGACTACGGCAGGCTGAAGGAGATCGTCGCGCGGTCGGGGAAGATCCTGGAGCGCGACGGGGCGACGCGCCGGTTCAAGGCCGCGCTGGCCGGCGTCGGGGCCCCGGTGTTCGACGCGCTGCCCCCGCTGCGGGAGGCGGCGAAGACGTCGGGCGTCTTCATGCAGTCCACGGCGCACTTCACGCCGTACGGACACGCGAGGCTCGCCGAGATCGTGGAGCGGTTCCTGCGGGAGGCCGGGCTCGTGGGAGACGGAGAGGGGCGGTGATCTTCAACTCGCTCCACTTCGCGGCGTTCTTCCTCGTCGTCTACGCCGTCTACCGGGTCGTGCCGCACCGCGGCCAGAACTGGCTGCTGCTCGCGGCCGGCTACTACTTCTACGCCTCGTGGGATCCGCGCTTCCTCGGCCTGCTGATCGCCGTGACGCTGGCGGCCTACGCGTGCGGGCTCCTCCTCGGCCGAACCGCGGACCGCGGCCGCCGCAAGGGCCTGCTCGCCGCGGGCCTCGCTTTCAATCTCGCCGTGCTGGGGTTCTTCAAGTACGCCGGGTTCTTCGCCGAGAACCTGCAACGCCTCCTCGCCCTGGCGGGCTGGCGCGCCGACGCGGTCACCTTGCGCGTGATCCTCCCGGTCGGCATCTCGTTCTACACGTTCGTGGCCATGGGCTACCTCATCGACGTGTTCCGCCGGCAAGCCGAGCCGGCCCGGAACCTCCGCGATTTCGCGGTCTTCATCGGGTTCTTCCCCACGCTCCTGGCGGGGCCCATCATGCGATCGTCCGGGCTGCTGCGGCAGATCGCCTCGCCCCGCTCGCTGGCGCCGGTCGCGGCAGCCGAAGGGCTCTGGCTGATCCTCTGGGGCGCCTTCAAGAAGATGTTCGTGGCCGACAACCTCGCGCGCGCCGTGGACGGCGTGTTCGCCGCGGGGCACGAGCCGTCGGGACTGGCCGTCGTGCTGGGCACCGTGGCGTTCGCGTTCCAGATCTACGGCGACTTCTCGGGCTACACGGACATCGCCCGCGGCACGTCCAGGCTCCTCGGCATCGACCTGAAGGTGAACTTCCGCTTCCCGTATTTCGTGACGACGCCCCAGGGGTTCTGGGCGAACTGGCACATCACCCTCTCAGAGTGGCTGCGCGACTACCTCTTCCTGCCGGTCAGCTACGCCGCGTCGCGGCGGCTGGACGGCGTGCGCTGGCTGGGCCAGCGGGACGACTTCTGGATCTACGCCTCGGCGACCCTCGTGACGATGCTCGCCGCCGGTCTCTGGCACGGCGCGGCCTGGACGTACGTCGCCTGGGGGGCGTACCAGGGGCTGCTGCTGGTGGCCTTCAGGTTCGCTGCCAGGCGTCGGACGCGGCGAACGGCGGGGCCGCGGCCGTGGCGGTTCCAGTGGCGCGACGCGCCGGCCGCCCTGTTCATGTTCGCGCTGACGTGCGGCGGCTGGCTGCTCTTCCGCGCGGCGTCGCTGCAGCAGGCGCTGCAGTTCGCCGGCCGGATCGTCACCGGGTTCGCCCCGTCCTGGAACGACGCCGAGGCCGTCGGCCTGCCGCTCGCCGTCTATGCAGGGCCGCTCCTGGCCGTGCACCTCGCCGAAGCCAGGCGCGGCACGCTCGACGTCGTCCGGTCGTGGCCCCGTGTCTGGCGCTTCGCCGCCGTCGTGGCGCTGCTGTACGCAATCGTCCTCTTCGGGGACTTCGAGGGCAGCGAGTTCCTCTACTTCCAGTTCTGACGCGAAGCGGGCGCCATCGCATCCCGCCGGGCATGCGCGAAGCGAGCGGGGTCCGGTCCGCCGTCCGCGCTACCTCCCGGGAGTCAGCACCCGGAGTTCGCCGCCGCTGAACACGAACCAGATGAAGTGACGGGCGTCGTCGCCTGACAGGGCCTGGCGGATCGTCAGGGAAGAGCCATCCGGAACGGCTTCGAACGGCCCGAGGGGGTTCGTCAGCCGCGTCGGCCCGGCCTTGTCGATCGCCACGACAAAATGCCGGAGATCCGTGGAGGTGAGAAAGCCGCCGGCGTACCGGCGCGTCCGGAGCGTGAGGACGCCCTCCCGAAGAGAGGCGTCGATTGTCGGCGTGTCGTACGCGGTTCTCACCAGCGTCGAGAGGCCTTCGGGCGCGCATCCCGCGAGCGACTCCAGCGCCTCGTGATTGAGGTTGGCGTGCACCCCCCGCGGGCGCACCGGGGCCGTGGCCAGCACGATCCGAGCCCCCCGGCATCCCGGCCCGGCCGCCTGAGCGATGGCGGCCGCTGCTTCTGCCGTCATGCCCGACGCCCAGACCCAGTCGCGCCCCCTGGCCGCGATCTGCCCGCCTAGGGCCGCAATCAGCACGGCCCCCAGCACGCGGACGGGAACCGAGTCGCGGCGCAGGACGGTGATGAGGATCCGCGCCGCGAAGATCGCCACCGGCACCGACGCCAGGTACAGGTAGCGGGGGCCTTCCGTCATGCTCGACACGGGCAGCAGCGCCGCAGCCAGGAACCACGCGAGAAACGCGGGGGCCGCCCCGGAGGCCATCCGGCTGGCCGCTCCAATCACGCCGACCGCGGCCGCGCCTCCAGCGAGTCCGATCCACCACGGCAGCGGCGTGAGCCAGCGATCGGGCGACACGGGCGACACGAGGTGGATCGCGGCGAATCCCAGCGAAGCGAAGGCCCCGCGCAAGGCCGCCGCCGGCGGCCACGCGGCAGCCAGAATCCCGAGCGCCCCGAGCGCTGAAGCAGCCGCGGCGGCGAGTGGCCGACGCCGGTCCCACATCCACCGGCGCACGCCGGCGGACCCTGGGTGGGCAAGCGCCAGCTGCAGGCCCAGCAGGACGGCAAAGGCCAGGAGCTTCGGGAGCCTCGACGCGCCTCCAGCGGGGGGAAGCCCGGAGGCTTGACGGAGGAACGTGTAGACCAGCGCCGCGCCGCCCATCCAGGCGAGCACGCGCAGCAGGACGGCGGGAGACTCCCGCCTGATGAGCCATGCGTAGGCGAAGACGACGACCGGAAAGGCGACGGCCGACTCCTTCGACAGGAGGGCGGCCAGATAGAGGAGGGCGCACGCAGCGCACCGGAGCGAGCGGCCCTGCAGCAGCAGCAGCGAGCCGAGCGCCAGGCACGCCGCCAACAGGTCGAAGCGGGCCGACATCCAGTAGACGGCTTCGTGGTTGGCCGGATGAAGGCCGAAGATCGCGGCCGCCACGAGGCCGGCGGCCGGACCCGCCAGGCGCGTCGCGAGGGCCCAGACGAGCCACATGTTGGCTACGTGCAGCGCCAGAGACGTCAGGTGGTAGGCGGCCGGCCAGTCCCGCCAGAACGACCAGTCCACGGCGAACGAGAGGAAACCGAGAGGGCGGTAGTAGTCGTAGTACGGCTGCGAAAAGAACGCCAGCGCTCCCTGCACGCCCGGCGTCCGAGCGAGCCTCTGCAGGATCATGAAGTCGTCGGACACGAACCCGAATCCCGCGGCTGCGGCCGACAGGTACGAGGCTGCGACAACCAGGAACACGAAGGCCGCCATCCGCGCCGGCGCGGCGGACCGGCGGACCCGCGCGCCGGGCCTCGCCTGCTCCAGCGGCCCGCCGACGGCGTGCGTGTCGGACACCTAGCGGCGCTCCGCCGGGGTTCCCGACCCGGCCCGCGGCAGCTTCTCTATGAGGGCGGCCTCGTCATTTCCCGCCGGCGATTCCGCTACAGGGAACCGTTCGACGACGGTCCAGGCGGTGGCGCCGAGCACGTCGAGGATGACGCGGCCCTCGTAGCCCAGGTAGGGCCGCGTGTAGGTCAGGATGTAGCGGATGTCGTCGCGCTCAAGGCGATCCTCGTAGTTGCCGAACTCCCGCCCGACGAACACCGGCCGGATGCGGCTCTCGAGGGCGAGGCCGTTGGCGAGCTTGCCGTGCACGAGCGTTCCTGGCGCCAGCCGCTCGCCGACGAGGCGCATCGCCCGGTAGTTGTGGTAGGTTCGGCCGGCGGACCACCGGACGAAGCCGGCCAGGTCGAGCCCGACGACGAGGGCGGCGAGGGTCACCGACGCCCGCAGCGTCCACCGGCGGCTCGAGATCCAGCGAACGGGGCGCGGCCAGGCCACCGCCAGGGCGGCACCGGCCAGTGCCGCCGCGGCCGCGCCGGAGCGGACGCTTGGGCTGATGTGCGGGGCGAACGCCGCGCGGGCGGCCGACCCGGCCAGCACGTAGAAGCCGAAGAGGACGACGGGCAGGACGGCCACGAGCTGCCGGCGGGTCAAGGCGGCGACCTCGGGCGCGACCAGGCGGCGGTCGCGTCCGAGCGCGATCGAGGCCAGCGCGATGAGCGGCGGAATGAGGAACACGTACCGGCGCTCGTTGCCGGTGTCGTGCACGATGAGCTCGGCGCATCCCAGCACGATCCACGCCACCGCGAGCCACTCGGCCGCCGCCGCTCGCCTCCAACGGGCGGCCACGCCGCAGGCCGCGCCGAACGCGAGCAGGAGCACGACCCACATGCGCGTGAAGAAGTCGGTCACCACTGGCAGCCAGCTCGCGCGGTCGACGAACGCAGCCCAGGCGTAGCTCGGCTTCCGCGTGACCGACATCTGCCAATTGTAGAACCGGAACTCGCTCCAGAACGGGATGACGAAGACGACGAGCGCCGTCGCGCCGGCCAGCAGGAGGCCGAGGATGACGCCGCGGTGGGCCAGGTCCGAGCGTTCGGCGGCGCGCGCGTCCGCCGGCGCGACGTGCCATCGCCAGAGGCCGGCGAGCGCAACGACGCCGAGGGCCGGCAGGAAGAACGCGGCCGCCGCCTTCGCGAAGAACGCGATCACGGCGCAGGCGCCGGCGGAGGCGCCCCACGCGGCCGCGCGCCACCCGCCGGCGCGCGCGCCCCGGGCGCAGGCGTACAGCGCGGCCACCATCGGCACCACCATCGGCGTCTCGAGGAGCGCCGCGCGGTTCCACATCACCCACACGAAGTGCACCGAGGCCAGCGCGCCAGCCAACGCGCCCGCCGCACGCCCCGCGGCGTGCCGCACCGCGCCGGCGAGGAACAGGACGGACGCCGCGCCGAGGATCTCGGGCACGAACCGCGCCTGCCACAGCCCCACGCCGAAGGCCCTGAACGAGGCGTACTCGAGTGCGGTGAAGACGGGAGCCAGGTACATGGGATTCCACCGGTCGGTCTCCCAGGTGCCGAAGAGCGCCATGTTGCGGGCGTTGTGGGTCCACGCTCCCTCGTCGTGCCACACTACGCCGACGCTCATCTGCCAGGGCGGGTCGGCCAGCGGGAACAGCATCCGCAGGAGCACCGCGACGACGGCCGTCAGCGCGAGCGCCAGCCGGTAGGTCCGTTCGTCGATGTCCTCGGCGCCGCCGTCGGCGGCGAGCCACCGGACGAGGCCCGTCACATCGGCCTCCTCAGCCAGATCTGAAAGGCGTCCCGATCGGGCTGCCGCTCGTAGCCCGCTTCCAGCCACGACACGAGCCCGGGCTGCCCGAGGAAGTAGGCGGCCGAGTCCGTGCCCTCCAGCTGCCAGTCGTTGGCCTGCAGCACGACGACGGCCGGCCGCCGCGCGCGGAGGTCGGCGAGAAGCCCCGCGGCGCCGTACCGATCCCGGCCCTCGTTGAATCCGACGACCAGCGGCCGGCTCCAGAAGAACCGTGACGCGCTCCGGCGGCCGGACTGCACCAGCGCGCCCTGCGAGAACCCGCAGATGTAGACCGTGTCGGAGGGGGCGCTGTGCTGTTCGAGGTACCGGCCGAGCCGCTCGACTGCGGCGGGAACGTGCTTGTCGGTCACCCGCAGGCCGCCGAAGCGCGCCAGATAACGGTCCCGGGGCTCGGCGCCGGCGGCCCGCCGCACGTCGAGCCACGTGCTCTCCACGGCCTTTCGCGCCGGGACCACCCGGGCCAGCGCCAGCAGCGCCACGGCCGCCGCGAGGGCGGGCACCCAGGGGCGCTTCGCGCCCCGGGCGAGCGTCCACGCGCCCAGTGCGGCCGCGAGCGCCAGCGGCGGGTTGGCCTGAACGAAGTACTGCGGCAGGCCGCGGCTTCCGTTGATGAGGATGGACAAACAGGCGGCACCGACCCAGGCGACGGCCACGGCCGCGTGCGGGTCGCGGCGGATCCGCGTGAGCAGCACGAGGCATCCGGCACCGCCAAGCAGCCACAGCCCATCGACTCTCGCCTGCCTGATCGGGAACGTCAGCGCGTACCGGACGACGTTGGCCAGGCTGCCGTACGTCTCGCCGGAGTAGAGCATGTTGTAGGTGATCGTGGCGTCCCACAGATCGCCCCACGCGCCCGCCGCGGCGAACCGGATCGCGAGCATGCCGAGCGGGAGGGCTGCGCCGGCCGCCATGCCCGCGGCGTCGAGAAGCGTCTCGCGCCGCCATCCAGGCGCGAACGCCTGCCGGCGCCAGGCCGCACTCCCGGCCAGTGCGGCGAGCGCGTAGGCCGCCGCGTTGTACTTGTAGGCCGCCGCGAGGCCGACGAGGGCGCCGGCTCCGAGGCGCCACGCCCAGGTCCGCCAGCGCGGCGCGGCCTGCGGGTGCGCGGCGTTGTACACGCACAGCATGACCGCGGTCACGGCGACGGCGATGAACGTCTCGCACTGGGCGCGCAGCCACATGCCGCCCAGCCTCGAATACGCGGGGTTTCCGAGCAGCAGGAAGATCGCCGCGGCGGCCCAGCCGGCACGCGCCGTCAGGCGCCGCTCGAGCGCCAGGAGCAGCAGCGCGACGGCGAGGGCGGCAAGGAGATCCGTTGCCGCGACGACGGCGGGGCGGGGCCAGACGCCGTACATCACGGCGTAGGTGTAATGCACCGCCGGCGGCTTCTGATCCCAGGCGTCGAGATACGGCAGTCCGCCGCGGGCGATTTCCTGGCCGACGTAAGCGTACAGGTCCTGGTCCGCTCCGGACGGCTGGACGAGGGACGGCAGGCGGATGATGACCAGCAGGGTCAGGACAATCCAGGCGGCGCGCCGGCTCATCAGGATGAACTCCCCGGGCGTCTCCCGGGAACGGGAGATATCATAGTCGAAGGAGAAGCCTCGTGCCGGATGGCCCGCTCGTGTCCGTCGTCGTGCCCACCTACAACGAGCGCGAGCGCCTCGGGCGTTTCGTGGAGTTGCTCGCGGGCGTCCTCGGCGAGGCGCGTCTCGACGGCGAGATCGTGATCGTCGACGACAACTCGCCCGACGGCACCGGCGCGCTGGCCGACACTCTGGCGGCCCGGCACCCCGTGCGCGTGATCCACCGGTCCGGCAAGCTGGGCCTCGGCACCGCGGTCATGGCCGGGTTTGCCGCCGCGCGGGGCGAGATCCTGGGCGTGATGGACGCGGACATCAGCCATCCGCCGGAGCGGCTGCCCGTGCTCGTGGCGGCCCTCCGGCAGTCCGGCGCGGACGTGGTCATTGGCAGCCGCTATATTCCCGGCGGCGGTACGAGGAACTGGCCCGCTTCCCGCGCTGTCATGTCGCGCGCCGCCTGCCTGGCGGCGCGCGCGCTGACCCCGGTGCGCGACGCGGCGTCCGGGTTCTTCGTCCTGCGCCGGCCCGTCATCGCGGGCGTTGAGATCAAGGCGGCCGGCTTCAAGATCTGCCTCGAGCTGCTCGTGAGGGGCCAGGTGGGCTCGGTGCTGGAGGTGCCCTACCTCTTCAGCGATCGAGCGGCCGGGCAGAGCAAAATGAACCACCGGGAAGCGCTCGGCTACCTGGTGCAACTGGCGCAGCTCTTCATGTGGCGCCTGTCCCGGGGGGCGCCCAGGCCGGCGTGGCGCCGCCTCAGTCCCGAGGAGGCCGATCGGCTCGCGGCGCGGGCCTGACGATTTCGACGCGGTGAACCGGCGCCGATGATTCGGCCGGCGGATGCGCCGCAACGGCAGGCGCCGCCGGCGCCGGGTCCGGCGCCCCGCGCACCACGCGCACGGCCGCCTGCCACACGAGCGGGCCGCTGCTGCGGACGATCTTCAGCAGATCGACGACGTGGCGCGCCATCCACGACGGCCGCAGGTAGAACCGGCGCGTCGCGCGCCGGATGGCGCGAAGCACGACGGGCTCGTCGAGTCGGTTCGACCGCAGGACGTAGAACGAGTACTCGAGCCTCGACCAGTCCTCGGTGACGAGCATCCCCTCCCGCTTGCACTTCTCGTACAGCTCGGTGCCGGGGTAGGGCACCGCCGGGTAGAAGTTCGCGAAGTCCGGGTCGATCTCCCGCGCGAACCTGGCCGTGCGCTCGATGGATTCGGGCGTGTCGCCCGGATACCCGAAAATGAAGAAGGCAAACGACTTGATGCCCGCCTCGCGGAGGTTCCGGATCGCGAGCCGGATCTTCTCGCGCTCGAGCTTCTTCATCATCTCCCGGCGCACGTCGTCGGATTCCGACTCGATGCCCAGCGACAGCATCCAGCAGCCCGATTGCCGGAGCTTCGCCACGAACTCCGGGTTCGTCAGGTTGTCGGCGCGGCCGTTCCCGAACCATCGCACGCCGAGGTTGCGCGCGATGAGTTCGTCGCAGAAGCGCGAGAAGCTCTTGGCGTTCAGGGTGACGGTGTCGCCCCACAGGTAGAAGTGGTTGATGCCGAAGCGCCGCTTGCCCTGCTCGATTTCGTCGACGAGCGCGACGGCGTCCCGTTCGCGGAACTTGTGCCCCTGAATGATCGGCGCGACGCAGAAGTCGCAGCTGTACGGACAGCCGCGGCTCGACTCGACAATCAGGTACCGGGCGTTTTCGAGAGGCAGCCGGTAGCGGTCGAGGGGCAGCAGATCCCAGGCCGGGCAGGGCATGGCCGCGAAGCCGCCGTAGGCGCCCTGGGCCCGGTGCGCGATGACCGTGCCGCCGCGGCGGATGGTGAGGCTGTCCACGCGCTCGGCCTGGTCGAAGGACTCGAGGGCCGCAAGCTGCAGGATCGCGTCCTCGGGCTCGCCGACCGCCATGGCGTCCACCTGCGGCGCGTGCGCCATGGCCGCCTGGGGCGCGGCGGAGGCGTGCGGGCCGAACGACACCAGGGGCGCGCCGAAGGCCTGTTTCAGCTTGCCGGCTTCGAAGGCGTCCGCCGAGGCCGTCGGCGTGGCGCTGCAGAAGACCAGCAGCGTGGGCGCGAACCCCTCGCGGTTCAGCCGGGCGATGAGGTCTTCGGTCGAGAGCCGTTCTGCCGTCTGATCGACGAGGCGGACGCCGAACCCGCGGTCCCGGAGCAGGGCGGCGATCAGGGCGAGCGAATAGGGCGGCTTCGTCGTGCCGAGGACTTCCTCCCGCTCCTGGCAGCGGCCCTGGCGCGTGAACGCCACGCCGTTGACGAGCGGGGGATTGAACAGCAGAACCCGGCGACCCAGCATCGGCACTTCCGTTTCTCGGACGCCCGCCCCTCGGCGGCGGGACGTGCACCCGACCCACTCCAGCCATTCTAGCCGCTGGCGGGGGAGTCCGCCACGCGCGGCGCCGCGACGGCGAGGGCCTGGGCGAGCGGGCCGGGGCGGAGGAGCCTACGGCACGCGCGCGCGCACGGCTCCTGCCGCCCGCCCGGCTGCCCTGCGGATGACGGCCAGCTCCTCGGGTTCGAAGAAGCCCGAGGCAGCCAGCGTCGCGCCGAAGACGGCCACGGCGCATGCGCCGCGCAGCAGGACGCCGGCGACGGGCGCGATCGCGGGCCCGGCGGCCAGGCGCGCCGCCGCGACAGCCAGGAGCGCCGCGGCGGCGAGCCGCCAGAGGCGCGACCATTCATAGGCAATCGGATAGAACCGCTGCGAGAGCGCCATGCCGGCCGCCGCCAGCACGCCGTATGCCGCGACGTTCGACCAGGCCGCCCCGATGGCCCCGTACCGCGGTACGAGCACCAGGCTCGCGCCCAGGGCGGCCGCGGCGGCCAGCCCGGTCGCGACGGGGTAGTACACCGTGCGCTTCGTGATGTTGAGGCCGATCGACGTCAGCAGGTAGATCCCCTGCAGGCCGACGCCCAGGCCGATCCAGGGAACGATGTCGCCGGCGCCGTGGAAGCGGGGCACGGTCATCAGCCGCACGAGGTCGCGGGAAACGGCGGCCAGGCCGGCCACCAGCAGGGCCAGCGCCCCGAACGCATACGTCGTCATCGTGCGGTACGTCCGCTTGGCGTTCGGCGCGTGCATCTCCTTGAAGTAGAAGGGCGCCCACGCGGTCTCGAACGCGCTGAGGAACAGCTTGAGGCCGAGGCCGAGGCTGGCGCCGACATTGTAGACACCCAGCTGCTGCAGCGGCGCGAAGCGGCTCAGCGTGACGCGATCGGCCACCGCGATGATCTGGTGCGCGAAGCTGTGCGGGACCCTCGGCAGGCCGAATTTCAGGCACTCCGCCAGCACGCGAAGCGAAAACACGGGCCGGATGAGCGCCGCGTAGCGCGGCAGCAACGCCAGCGCCAGGCCGACCGCCACGAGCAAATCCGCCAGCACCACTCCCATCACGCCCTTGCGCAGCCCCACGACCAGCAGCAGCTTCGCGACGAGCGTCGTGAGGTTGTTGGCGAAGGTCAGCGCCACGAAGGTCCGCGCGCGCCCCTCGATCCGGAGCACGTGGAACGGCAGGAAGGACACGGCGCCGAACAGCGTCGTGATCATGACGACGCGGAAGGCCGCCGTGAAATCGCCGCCGCCGAAGAGCGGCCGGGCAAGGTGCGGCGCCGCCGCCAGGCCCGCCGCCGCCAGCAGGCCGCCCGCGCCCGCCAGGAAGAAGAAGATCGTGCTCGCCAGCAGGCGCCGCGCGGCCGTGTCGGCGCAGTCGAAGTAGAAGCGCATGAACGCCGCGTCGATGCCCCAGCGGTTCAGGACCCGCACGACCTGCTCCACGATCAGCAGGAGGGCGATCGCGCCGTACTCGGTGGGCGAGAGGACGATCGTGTAGACGGGCAGCAGGAGAAAGCTGGCGAGCTGGACGGCGACGTCGCCGATGCCGTACACCGTCAGGTTGACGGCGAGTTCGCGCAGCTTCTTGAACACGGCCCCCGATTGTAGCCCAGCGGCGCGCGCGCCGCCGGGCCCCGTCACTTCGCGGCGGCAAGCGCCGCGCCGGCCGCGTAGGTGCGGACAAACGGGCTCGCGTCGTGGAGGAGCGTCACAAGAAGCGCCGCGTCACGGCAGCCGGCCGACTCGAGGAGTCGCGCTCCGACTTCGCGGGTGGGCGTGTTGGGGCTGGAAGCCGCGCGCGCAAGCTCGCGCATCGCGTCGGCGTCCGACACGCCGAGCAACTGGGCCGCGCGCAGGCGCGCCCCCTCGCCCGGCGACCGCAGCAGCTCCCGCGCGAGCGCCGGCCAGCGCGGCGACCCGGAGGCATGGTAGGCCTCGAGCGCAAGCAACTGGACGTCCGGGACCCTGCTCGCCTCGGCCTGCGCCAGCACCGCGTCGCCGGCGTTGCTGCCGACGGCGTGCAGGGCCATCGCCAGGCTCTGCCGCATGCCTGCGTGCGTCTCCGCCTCGAAGGCCGCGCGCATGGCCGGAACGTGCTCGCGGGAACCAATCTCGGCAAGCGCCCGGATCGCCGCGAGACGGTTCGACGGGTTCGCGTCTCCCAGGAACGGCACGATGGCGTACGCCGCCCGTTTCGCGCCGGCGTCCTTCAGCGCGGTGATGATGGCGCCCTTGTCGCGGGGCACCTCCTCAGGCAGCCGCCGGATCAGGCGGTCCACCGCAGGAGAATCCCCCAGCCGAGCCAGCGCGCAGTCGGCCTCGATGCCCGCAGGCATCAGGGTGTTGCGGCCCCCGGCGGCGGACTCGAGCAGACCGCGGGCTGCCGCGTCTCCCGATCGGGCGAGGCGCTCCAGCGCGGGAATCCGGGCCAGCGAGGACACATCGCTGGCGATGGCGCCGAGGAGGCCGGACGCCACCGGCGCGAGCAGCGCGAGGTCGTGCTTCTTGACGGACGCAAAGAGACGATCGTAGGTCTCGAGCGCCTCGCCCGGCCGCCCGGCTGCCACAGCGGCAGCGATGGCCGACTTCGCCTCGGAGCGCATCTGATCGAGAAGCGACGGCTGCGCCGCGCCGGGAGCCTGCGGGTCGGCCGCTCGGGCGGCTGGCGCCCGGAGAAGGGCTGCAAGGGCCATGACGAGCGCGACGGCTGGCCGGCCGCGTCTGGTGCGTGGGAGGTCCATCTCCGACAGTCTACCTCGCCGTGAAGGTGGCGCTGCAGGTGCGGGCGCCGGTGAGCGCGAGGAAGAGGCTCGCGGTGGAGCCGGCGCAGTTGCCCGTCCAGCCGGTGAAGGTGTAGCCGGCGGCGGGCGTGGCCTGCAGGCCGAGCGTCATCGAGGCCGGCATCGTGACCGAGCAGGCGGACCCGCCTGCGCCGCAGTTCAGCCCGGCGCCGGTGACGGTGCCGCCCGTCGGGACGGGGCCGATCGTCATCGTGTAGGGCGGGCCGGCGGCCAGGCCGCCGAAGGTGGCGGTGCACGTGGTGGCGCCGTCCACGGTGACCGTGGTGGTGAGGCCCGTGCCCGTGCAGCGGCCGCCCCAGCCGGTGAAGGTGTGGGTCGCGTCGGGCGCAGCCGTGAGCGTGACAGTGGTGGCCGCGGGGAAGGTCACCGAGCAGGCGGAGCCGCCCGCGCCGCAGGTGAGCCCGCCGCCGGTCACCGTGCCGCCCGCCGGCACCGGCGTGATCGCCAATCCAAAGGCGACAGTCGGGGCGAAGACCGCCGTGCAGGACTTGATGCCGTCCACCGTGACGGTCGTGTTCGGACTGGCGCCGCTGCAGGCACCGCCCCAGCCGGTGAACGTGTAGTTCGCGTCGGGCGCGGCCGTGAGCGTGACGGTGGTGGCCGCGGGGAACGTCACCGAGCAGGCCGCGCCGCCGCTTCCGCAGCTGATGCCGCCCCCGGAAACGGTGCCGCCGGCCGGCTGGCTCACGCTCAACTGATACGTCGCCGCCATCGGCGCGAACGTCGCGCCGCAGGTGCGCGCGCCGGTCAGGTTGATTGCGAGGCTGGCGTTCGTACCCGAGCAGTCACCGGTCCAGCCGGTGAAGGTGTAGCCGGCGGCGGGCGTGGCCTGCAGGCCGAGTGTCATCGGGGCCGGCATCGTGACCGAGCAGGCAGACCCGCCCGCGCCGCAGTTCAGCCCGGCGCCCGTGACCGTTCCCCCGGACGGCCTGGGACCGATCGTCATGACGTACGTGGATGCCGCGGCAAATGACGCGGTGCAGGTCTTCACGCCGTCGACCAGCACCGTCGTGGTCGTACCGGCGCCCGAGCAGCCTCCGCCCCACGACGTGAAGGTGTAGCCGCCTTCCGGCGCGGCCGTGAGCGTGACCGTCGTCGCCGACGAGAAGGTCGCCGAGCACGCCGTTCCGGCCGGGCCGCACGCGATCCCGCCGCCGCTGACCGACCCGCCCGTCGGCTTCGTGACGTTCAGTTGATACGTGACGGCTGCCGCCGGCTGTCTCCCGCCGACAAGCTGCGTCCACAAGCTGGTGGACGAGGCCGCGGTGCCGATCAGCCACCGCGGCTGGCGCGTGCTCGCGGCGATCCTCGGGTAGAACGACCCCGAGAGATCCGGCGCCGTGACGGAAGTGACCGCCGCCGCCGCGCCGATTGGCGCGCCGGCGCCGTCGATTTCGAAGCCGACGTCCTGCAGCGTGTCCGAGCCGTGGGTGACGAGGAGGAACGACTGCGACAGCGGGTTGAAGGCCAGCGCATTCGCCAGGAACGCGCCCGCGACCGCCGACAGCCTCGACGGGGCGGCCGACAGGAGCGTGCCTGCGCCGGAGACGAATCGGCCGAACGGCCTCGGCCCGCCGGTTGCCGTGTCCAGTTGCATCCAGGCCACTAGGACGTTGCCCGTCACGCTGTTCAGGGCCGCGTCCGGCACGTGCACGAAGCTGCCCTCCGCGAGCGACAACGTCGTTCCGTACGGCGCGGCCGTCCCCGCGTCGTACAGCCGGCCGCGCACGAAGTCCGAGGCCCCTCCCGTTGCGGACCACGTCACGATGAAACGGTTGACCGCAGGGAAGTAGGCCGCCGCCGGTTCACGCTCGGCCTCGCTGGAGGTCGAGGTGACCGCGAACTCGTCTCCAACGGGCGCGCCGGAAGCGTCGAGCAGCCTGGCGTTGATCTCCGTGCCCGAGGACGACGAACGCGGCCACGCCACCAGGTAGCGGCCGGAACCCGTCGAGTACGCGATCGCCGGTCGGGCAGACGAGACGGTTGAGTACGTCGGTGCGGACAGCACGGTCCCTGCAGCCGCAGGCCCGGGTGGGTAGGTCACCGCCGCCGCCCGGACTTCCGTGCGGGACTCGCTTGCGCCGCTGTGCCACGCGACCAGGAAGCGCCCGAGATTCGGGTTGTAGACGACCCTCGGGCGCTGGGCCCAGCCGCCCGTCGAGATGTCGAACGCGTCGCCGGCACCGGCGCCCGACTCGCCGACGAAGCGTCCCTTGATGACGCCGCCCGATCCCCACACCGCGAGGTACATCTGCTGGCACGAGCTGTACGCCAGGTCCTGGTACTGCACGGCGCCGGTGAACTGGTTGATCGACGATCCAATCGGTCCGGGCGAGGCGGCGAAGGTGACCGATGGCGCTGCCGGGCAGCCGGACGGTTCGGTGCCCGACCCGGACCAGGGCACCGTGAAGGTGGCGGTGCACGTCAGCGCCGCGTTCACCGTCACGGTTGTCGTCGTGCCCGTGCCCGAGCAGGCTCCGCCCCAGCCGGAGAAGGCGTAGCCCGGGCTCGGCGTGGCCGAGAGCGTCACCGAGCTCGGCGACGTGAAGGTGAGCTGGCAGGTCGTTCCCCCCGTGCCGCAATTCAGTCCGCCGCCGCTGACCGTCCCGCCGGTGGGCGCCGGGGAGATCGTCAACTGCGGGTTCGCCGTGCCGCCCGTGCCGCTTCCGCCTCCGTCATCGCCGCCGCCGGGCGCGCCGCCTTCTCCGATGAGCTGGCCCCACAGGCTCGCGAACGAGGCAGCCGTGACGATCAGCCATCGTGCCCGCTGCGAACTGGCCGCCAGCCTGGGGTTGTACGATCCGGTGAGGTTCTCCGCGGTCACCGACGTGACCGTCGTCGCGGCCGCGACCGGCGATCCCGCGCCGGTAATCTCGAAGCCCATGTCCTGGGGCGTGCCCTGGAGATGCGTCACGAGGAAGAACGTGCCGGTCAGGCCGTTGTAGGCGACCGAGTTCGCATCGTAGGACCCGACCGTCGAGGACAGGCGCCGCGCCGACGTCAGCACCGCGCCCGCGCTGCTGACGAACCGGCCGAAGGGCCGCCATCCGCCCGTGGCCGAATCCTGCTGGATCCACTCCACGAACATCTCGCCGGTGTTCGTGTTCAGGGCGACCTCCGGCACGTAGGTGACGGTGGTCTCGGCAAGCGTCACCGTGCCGCTGACCGCCGAGCCATCCGAGGCGCTGTGGAGCCTCGCGCGCACGTAGTCCGCGTTCGTCCCGGACACGGCCCACGCCAGCAGGAACCGATTCGTGGCCGGGAAGTACCCGACGGCCGGTTCGCGGTCGTACTCGGAGGGGCTGGACGTCACGGCGATCTCGGGGCCGACGGCGTTGCCCGCGGCGTCCACGACGCGGGCGCCGATTTCGGCGCCCGTGGCGGAGAAGATGTTGTACGCCACGAGAAACCGGCGCGAGCCGCTGGCGTAGGCGATAGCCGGGCCGACCTCCCACCGCGTGGTATAGGTTTCGTTCGAATAGGCCTGCGGCGCGGCTGCCGAGACGCCGGAGGTGTAGCTCACGACCCGGCCCCGCACCCGCGTGCCGGACGCGTAGCTTGCCACGCCGTCGCTGCTGTGCCAGGCGACCAGGAAAGACCCGTCGTCGGGGTTGTAGGCGACGCGAGGCGTCTGCGAGTAGACGGCGGGGTCTGAAATCCGGAACGACGCGCCGATGGCGGCCCCGTCTTCGCTGACGAAGATGCCCCGGATGACGCCCGGCCCCCAGACGGCGAGATACACGCGGTTCCGCGTGTCGTACGCGACGTCGGGCCAGCGGGTTGCGCCGCTGTACAGGCGGTCCGACGAACCGATTGGGCCGGCCTGGGCACGGGCTTCTCCTGCCCCAAGCAGGGAGCCCGCCAGGACGGCGGCGGCGGCGACCAGCAGTCCGTGTGCGGATTTACACATAACTGCAGGGTTTATCGTTCGATTGAGGCGGGAACTTGAGGGTCCGGCTGGAGAGACGGGGCCCCGGGCACGGGGCCCCTTGTGTGTGCTGGCAGACCGTCAGCGGGACGGCCCCGGCGGCTGGGCTAGTCGGCCCCGCCCCCGACTGGCGTGAACGCGGCGCTGCAGGTCCTGGCCCCGCTCAACTGCACGAAGAGGCTGGGACTTGCGCCGGTGCAGTCGCCGGTCCAGCCGGTGAAGGTGTAGCCGGCGGCGGGCGTGGCCTGCAGGCCCAGGGTCATCGGCGCGGGCATCGTCACCGCGCACAGCGTGCCGCCGGCGCCGCAGTGCAGCCCCGCCCCCGTCACCGT
>JAKQTR010000008.1 GCA_029562975.1 Acidobacteriota bacterium
GGTCTCGCCCGAGCGCGAACTGTTTTCCGGTGACGTGAAACAGGTCGATGCGCCGGGTATCGAAGGCGAGTTCGGCGTTCTGCCGAGCCATGCCCCGTTCATGACCGTGCTGAAGCCGGGCGTTGTGCGCATCTATGAAGCTTCGGGCGTGACGCCGGTGTTTGTGCGCGGCGGCTTTGCCGACGTGACGCCTGCGGGCCTGACGATCCTGGCCGAAGAGGCTGTGCGCCTTTCGGACGTGGATGCGGCGGCGCTGGATACCGAGATCGCCAAGGTGCGCTCGGACGCGACGGACCCGGGCGATGAAGCCCGCAAGACGCGCGCGGCGGAACGGCTTGCGTATCTCGAGGCGCTGAAGGCTGCGCTGAAGTAGGCCGGTCCCGGAAGGGAGCTTCCAGTTCAATTCGATTGCGTGGAAGCGGGAGCGCCTACGAGAGGTCGCGGCGCGTTGGACAGACCCCCACCTGTCCGCCCCCTAAACGGGGCGGAACCATGCTTCGCCAACTTACCCAACATTGGAGAGTGGTGTCGCAACCCGGTCCCGCCCCTTTTAGGGGGCGGACAGGTGGGGGTCTGCTTCAGGTGCGGGAATGACGGCTAAGCGCCTGCGGTCCACTTCGCGAAGTGCTTCGCGACTTCCGCATAGACTGCGGCCTTGAAGGGGATGACGAGGCCTGGCGCGTCTTTGAGCTCTGCCCATTTCCAGGCGTCGAATTCGACGGTGTGTTTGTCGAGTTTGAAGTCGGTGTCGGAGCCGGCGAAGCGGTAGGCGAACCATTTCTGGCGCTGGCCGAAATAGGGGCCGGTGAGGCGGGCTTTCAGGGCAGGCGGGAAGTCGTAGAACAGCCAGGGTTCGAGCTCTTCGAGCAGTTCGACCTGATGCGGGTCGAGGCCAGTTTCTTCGCCGAGTTCGCGGAGGGCGGCTTCTGCGGGCGTCTCGCCGCGATCGATACCGCCCTGGGGCATCTGCCAAGCGTAGCGCACATCGTCCTTGCGCAGGCCGACGCGGCGGCCGAGCCAGACATGGCCCTTGCGGGAGAAGATGGCGAGGCCGACGTTCGGGCGATAGAGCGACGGGTCGCGGCCGCCCTGGCTCGGATCGGCCGTGGTGCTGTCGCTCACGGCTTGGCCTGGACGCCTGCAGCAGCAGAGGCGGGCGCGAGCTGGTAGCCCTTGGCTTTCAGGCCTTCGGCCCAGAGGCGGAACTGTTCGATGGTGACCGGGTAGGCGAAGCCGACGCCGATCGCGCTGCCGTTCTGGATGGCGAGCGCTTCGAGGGCTAGGAGCTGGCGGTCGATCGAGTCGGCGGTGAGTTCAGCGTCGACGATGCGGTCGGCGACGGTGAAGTCGAGGCCGGTCTGGTTGGCGGTCTGCGGCAGGGCGGAGCGCGCGGCGCCGCCATCGTGCACGAAGACGAGGCCGCGATCCTTGAGCGCTTTCATCACCGGGCCGGCGGCTGCGCCGTCGGTGGCGAACTTCGCGCCCTGATAGTTGGTGACGCCGAAATAGCCGGTGGCCTTCCCGAGCAGGACCTGCAGGCGGCGGACGTTCTCTTCCGGCTTGGCGCTGGTGACGAGCGTCAGCGGGCCGGTATCGACGTTCGGGTAGTCGTAGGCTTCCATCGGCAGTTCGAGCAGGACTTCGTGGCCGGCGGCGCGCGCCTTGTTGATCCACGCCTGCAGGTTCGGCGCGTAGGGCACGAAGGAGAGCGTGACTTCCGGCGGCAGTTCCTCGATGGCGGCGTTGGTGTGCTTCTGCGTCATGCCGAGGCCGCCGACGATGAGGGCGATCTTGGGCTGGCCGCTGGCGGCGGCGAAGGGGCGGGCATAGGCCTGCGCGGGTGTGCGGCCGTCGGGGCCGATCTTGGGCAGGTCGCCAGCGCCGGTACGTTCGTAGAAGCCGGCGATGGGGGCGCGGGGCAGGCCGGCAGCAGCGGCGCCCGGGTTGGACGAGATCTCGGTGACGGTGATGGTGACCGGGCCGCCTTCGCCATCGAGCGCGGCGTCGGCGAGTTCTTCGTATTCGATGCCGAGATCGGGCGAGCCGTTTGTGTGGGCTTCGAGCGCTTCGGGGCCGAGACGGTTCTTGAGCGGCGGCGGCGGGCCGTTCTGTTCGGAATACAGCGCGAGTTCGATGCGCGGGCCGCCGGCCTCTTCGCTGCCGAACAGCATGGCGGCACCGAACGCGCCGACGCCCAGTGTGCCAAAGGTGGCAAGGCTCAGCGCGACGTGGCTGAGACCTGTCCGCAATACCGATCCGTCGGCGATACGCGACGCTGACATGGTCGACCTCTCATATACCCCGCCCAACAGCCGACTCTTGGAGCCGGATCGTTAAGAACGCGGAAACGCGCAGGGAACCCGACTGCGGTAAATCAGCTGAAAATGCTGGGGGACAGGTGGGGCTCTGGTTCAACGTTTTCAGGTATCTGCGGGCATTCGGGGCGTTGCAGCGGGCGTCCAAAATGAAAAGGCCCGCTCGGTGGAGCGGGCCTTTTGTTGTTTCTGGTCCCGAGAGCCTTACGGCGTGGCGGGGGCGGGCGCGGCCGGGGCGGTGGCGACGGCGTTGCTGGAGCCCGGGATGGCCTTGCCCGCGCGGATGAGGGCGACGGCCTGGTCGAGCTGGTAGTCTTCACCCTTGTAGTCGGCGGACGGCATGTCGGCCGGAGCGTGGGGCGGGGCGCGTTCGGCGCCCTGGTCGTTTTCGAGCGCGTTCGGGAGGCTGGCCTCGCTGAAGCGCTGGGCGCGGGCGTTCATGGCGGCGACGTCTTCGGCCGAGAGGTGGACGGCGCCCACTTCGAAGTCCGGAGAGATGCCGGCCCCCTGGATGGAGCGGCCCGACGGCGTGTAGTAGCGCGACGTGGTGAGGCGCATCGCGCCCTTGCCTTCGCCAAGCGGCAGCACGGTCTGCACCGAGCCCTTGCCGAACGAGGTGGTGCCCATGACGACGGCGCGATCACGATCCTGCAGGGCGCCAGCGACGATTTCGGCCGCGGAGGCCGAGCCGCCATTGACCAGCACGACGATCGGCAGCTCGTCCGGGAAGCGCGTGGCGCGGACGCCATTATAACGCTTGGAGTCGTTGGCGCGGCGGCCGCGTGTGGAGACGATCTCGCCGCCATTGAGGAAACGCGAGGAGACTTCGATGGAGGCTTCCAGCAAGCCGCCCGGGTTGTCGCGCAGGTCGAGCACGAGGCCCTTCATGCCGCGCGTATCCTTGCGGACCTGTTCGATGGCGCTGTCGAGCGCCTTCACGGTCTGCTCATTGAAGGTGGTGACGCGGATGTAGCCGACATCGCCGATGGCCTTCACCTTCACGACTTCGGGGCGAATGACCTCGCGCGTGATCGAGACGTCGAACGGTTCGACATTCTCGCGAACGACGGTGACGGTGATGGGCGCGCCGACCTGGCCGCGCATCTGCTTGACCGCGTCGTTGAGGGGCAGGCCGACGATCGATTTGCCGTCGATGGCCGTGAGGAAGTCGCCGGACTTGATGCCAGCGCGGAAGGCGGGCGTGCCGTCCATCGGGGACACGACCTTCACGAAGCCGTCCTGGCCGGTGACCTCGATGCCGAGACCGCCGTACTCGCCGGACGTGGTGGTCTGCATGTCCTTGAAGTCTTCGGGGTCAAGATAGCTCGAGTGCGGGTCGAGCGAGGCGAGCATGCCGTTGATGGCGGCTTCGATCGCTTCGCCGGTGTCGAATTCGGTGACGTAGTTGGCCTGGGCCTTGGAGAGGATATCGGCGAACAGGTCGAGATGCTGGAGCACCTCGGCCTTTCGGGTGGTTGCACTGTTCGGCAGGGCGAAGGCCGTGACCCCGATGGCCGCGACCGCCAGGCCCGCACCAATAACCGGCGCCAACATCCACTTGCGCATGCTGCGCTGCTCCTATGACCTCGACCCGACGGCTTACTTTGCCGTCATCTGCGCGAAACTCAACAGTGCCTGACGCCGCGCGAGCCAGTTTTGGCGCCTGATTCCCTAATGTTTCCGCGAGCAGGCCGCCAATTGCTACCTTTTGGCGACCAGCCACTTCTCAGGGTCTACAGGCTGACCCTTTCGCCTTACCTCCAGATAAAGTTCGGGAGAGGGCGATTTCCTGTCGGCCATGCGGCCTATGGGCTCGCCGGCCAGCACCCACTGGCCTGCTTCGGGATAGAGGCCCTCCATGCCCGAGATCACGACCAGGACATCGCCGCCGACATCGAGGATGACCATCAGGCCGTAAGTGCGGAAGGGACCGGAGTACTGCACGCGCGCGTCGAGCGGGGCGACGACGGTGGCGGCCGGGCGGGTGGATAGGGTGAGGCCTTCCTGTTTGAGGCCGTTGATGGTCTGGCCGAAGGTGCGCAGGCGCGTGCCGATGGCGGGCGGAACGGGCGTGCCAGCGGCGGAGGTGGAGGGTGCTGCGGGCGCGGGGGCCGGCGCGGCTGAGGGTTTTGGCGTGGACGTGGCCGGCGGTTTGGCTGGCGGCTTTGCGGCGGGCTTTGCGGAGGGTTGGGGTTTCAGCGAGGGGGCAGGCGGGGCGGTTTTCGCGAGACCGTCGAGCAGGTCTTTCAGTGTGGCCGCTTCGGCGGCGAGGGCGTTGGCGGCGCGGCGGGCAGCGTCCGCTTCGGCATCGAGCGCGGCGGAGGCGATGCGCTTTTCCTCCGCGAGGGCGGCGATCTCCGTGCGGCGGGCGCCGAGGGCGCCGGTGGCGAATTCGTAGTTGGCCTGTTCGGCGCGCGTCTCTTCGGCGAGCGCGTTGAAGTCGAAGATGCGCAGCCGCAGTTCATCGCCGCGTTCGACGAGGGCGGGGGCGGCGTCCGTCATCAGGATGGCGGAACGGATGGCTGTGCCCGCGTCTTCGGGGCTGGCGGCGAGCGCAGGCGGGCGGCGGCCGCCGAACGCCATGAGGGCGGCGAGCAGGTCTTCGAGCGCGGCTTGGTCTGCCGTGAGGGCGAGGGTGGCGGCCTGGGTTTCGTCGGCGAGGATCATCAGCTGTTCCTCGGCGGCGTAGGCGGCTTCCTCGCGCGCGGTGGCGTCTGCGCCGGCGGCGATGAGGTCGGCGTCGATCTCGGAGAGGGCGCGGGCGGCGGCGGCGGATTTTTCTTCCAGCGCGTTGAGCCGGGCGAGGGCGGCATCACGCGCGGACTCGGCGGCGCGGAGGTCTTCGATGGTGAAGCGCTTGGGCGCGGCGCGGGGTTGGGCGAGGGCGAATGTTCCCACAAGGAGCGCCAGCAGCGCCCCGCTCATCCCGACGAAAGTCGGGATCCAGGAATGCCGGCCGGCCTTGTTCGGGCCTGAAGCTTCAAGCCCGAACAAGAGGCGAAACCCGCCCTGGGTCCCGACTTTCGTCGGGACGAGCGGTGCTTGCAAAGGCTTGCTGTTGGCCATCACTCGCGGTGGTAAGGTGATCCGGCTTCGATCGAAAGGGCCCGGTATACTTGCTCTGCGATCATGGCGCGGACGAGTTTGTGGGGCCAGGTCTGGACGCCAAAGCTGATGGTGTGGCGGGCGGCGGCGGCGACAAGCGGGGAGGTGCCGTCTGCGCCGCCGATGACGAAGCTGACCGCGTCTTCGCCGGCGTCGCGCCAGCGGGCGAGGCGTTTGGAGAGGTCCTGCGAGGTCCAGGCTTCGCCGCGTTCGTCGAGGCGGATCAGGATTCCCTTGTCATGCTTTGCGAGCAGGCGCTGGCCTTCATCGTCCTTGGAGGACGAGTTGAGCTCGATCTCTTCGACGGCGCGGTAGCCGAGGGATTTTCCGGTCTTCTGTGCGCGCGCGATATAGTCGTCCACGAGCGTGCGTTCGGGTCCGTCCTTCATGCGGCCGATGCAGAGGATGCGGATACGCAAGCTGGCTTAGCGCGTCAGGAGACGGCGCGGGCGTGGCCTGTGCCGACGTCGGCCGACCAGATGCGCTCGAGATTGTAGAACTCGCGCACTTCGGGGCGGAAGATGTGGACGATGAGGTCGCCCGCATCGATCAGGACCCAGTCGGCATTCGGCAGGCCTTCGACGCGCACCTGTTGGACGCCGGCTTCCTTGAGCCTGCGCGCGACGTGGTCGGCGAGGGCTGAAACGTGGCGGGCCGAGCGGCCGGACGCGACGATCATCGCATCCGCCATCGGCGATTTTCCTGCGAGCGGAATCGAGAGGATGTTCTCGGCCTTGTCGTCGTCGAGCTGCTTCTCGACGAGGCGCGCGAGCTCCATCGGGTCGTAATCGGGCGCGGCTTCGGCCTGCTTCGAGGCGGCCGGCTTCGCTGCGGATTTTCTGGCGGGCTTTGCAGAGGTGGGGGCGGCTACCGTGGCAGTTGCCTTGGTGGTGGCCTTGGCCGTTGCCGGGGTGGTTGCCTCATCGGCGTCCGCCTTCTTTCGGCTACGGGGGGTCTTGCTGAGAGACAGGGCTTTGACCTTCGAAATGTTGAACTGGCGTTGAGCCTATCACGTGGGGGCAGGGGCCGCGAGTCGGAAGGGATGTGCGGGCCGCGCTGCATCAGCGCTACCGGAGGGTATCCCCAAGGGTGAGAAAATCTCAACCCTACTAATACTACCAAGTTAATCGTGTATCGGTTTCCAATCCTGTTCGAGATATCAATTTGATCCAGAAACGCAGGGATTGGGCCGAAATGACGACGCATAATTCAATACTTAACAAGTCGGGTAACCGTATCCGGACGAGCATTTCGCTTGCCGTTCTAGCCGTTGCCTGGTCCGCTCCCGCGCTCGCCCAGGGCGTGACCGCTGCCGATGTGGCGGGGGTGGATCAGTCAGGGCCTTCGGTGGACGAGCAGCAGCCGCCGCAGACTGTCCAGACCGCGCCGAGCGCGGGGGACCGGGTGGTGGTGACGGCCCGGCGGGTCGAGGAGGACCTGCAGGATGTGCCGATCCCGGTGGCCGTGCTGGGCGAGGATTTCCTGGCCGACACGGGCGCCTACAATGTCGGCAAGCTCAACCAGCTGGTCCCTTCAGTTCAGTTCTATTCGACCAACCCGCGCAATACGGCGATCAACATCCGCGGGCTTGGCTCGCCATTCGGCCTGACCAATGACGGGATCGAGCAGGGCGTCGGGCTTTATGTCGACGGCGTCTATTTCGCGCGGCCGGCGTCGGCGGTGCT
>JAKQTR010000021.1 GCA_029562975.1 Acidobacteriota bacterium
CGTGCCCACGCCGCACCGGCTGGAAGCGGCCGAAACCGAACGCGTCATCCGGCTCGTCGCCACCCTCACCGGCGCCGAAGCCAACCGTGACAGGCCGATCGTCTCCGCAGAACTGCCGCCACGCGGCGAGCGGTTCGAGGGGGTACTGCCGCCGGTTGCACGCGGGCCCTGCTTCGCGATCCGCAAGCCGGCCAGCCGCGTCTTCACGCTGGACGAGTATGTCGCTCTCGGCATCGCCTCGCCCGAGCAAGGCGAGGAACTCCGCCGTGCCGTACGGACACGCGCCAACATCATCGTCGCGGGCGGAACGGGCTCGGGCAAGACGACGCTCGCCAACGCCCTCCTCCACGAGATCGCCCGGCTGGGCGAGCGTGTCGTCATCCTCGAGGACACCCGCGAACTGCAGTGCGCCGCCGAGGATGTGGTGGCGCTCCGCACCCAGCAGGGCTCGGTCTCGCTCTCGGACCTGGTCCGCTCGACGCTCCGGTTGAGGCCCGACCGGATCATTGTGGGAGAAGTGCGCGGACCCGAGGCGCTCGATCTCCTCAAGGCCTGGAACACCGGCCACCCCGGCGGCGTCGCAACCCTTCATGCCAATTCGGCCCCGGCCGCGCTGGCGCGCCTTGAACAGCTCACCATGGAAGTCTGCGAGACGCCGCCGCGTGCGCTGATCGCGGAAGCCATCGACCTCATCGTTTTCGTCGAGCGCGGCGGGCCCGCCGGCCGGCGTATTCCCGAGATCTATGCGCCGAAGGGCATGTCCCTGGCGTCGCAGGACCCCGCCGCGCGAGGGGGACACGCGCATGACCCAGCAGCCAGGAGAACCACATGAAACCGCAAACGATGACGCGTGCGCTGATGCGCACGGCAGGCCAGATGACGACCCAGATGACGACGATGGGCCTGATCGCCCTCGTGATGACAGGGGCCGCACACGCCGCGACGGGCGGCGGCGGGATGCCGTGGGAAGGTCCGCTCACGGCGGTCATGGATTCGATCACCGGTCCGGTCGCGCGGATCGTCGCGATCCTGATCATTGTGGCGACCGGCCTGACGCTGGCCTTCGGCGATGTGGGCCAGGGCTTCAAGAAGCTGCTGCAAATCCTGTTCGGGCTCGCGATCGCGTTCGCGGCCGCCAGCTTCTTCCTGCCGCTCGTCGGCGGCGGCGGCGCGGTTATTCCGTAGGAGGCAGACCATGCGAGACCCCCGCGATGTTCCGGGATTCCTGGCGCCGGTCCGGCA
>JAKQTR010000025.1 GCA_029562975.1 Acidobacteriota bacterium
GATGCGCAGGGCCTCGGACGCCCACGTGCCGGCCCGGCGCTCGCCGAGGGCGTCCTCGATCGCGTCGCGGGCGACGATGCGGGGCCCGCCCGGGGTGATGATCAGGGCGCGGTCGGCGGAGGCGTCCGCGATCTCGACCTTGGCGGCGAACCGCATGGAGTTCAGGTGGGCGAGCAGGGGGTCGAGGCGTCCGGGCTCGGTGTGGCCCCAGAAGGTCTCGCCGTCGTCGGCGCCGCCGAAGACGCCGGTGATGCGCCCGGCGCTGTCGAGCAGGAGGGCCGTGGCGTGCTCGCCGGGGACGAGGGCGTCCAGCTTCTGGGTCGCGAGGGCGTTCAGCCAGGTGAGCCGCTCGGGGCCCGACACCGCGAACACCGGCCGGTGCCGCAGGTCGACGGAGGCCTCCCCGCGCTCCAGGGCCCGCTGCTCGCCGAGCGGGTCGCCGTAGTGCCAGGGGACGCCGGCGTCCGGCCCGTGGGTGTTGAGAACGGCGCTCACGCGCGTTCCAGCGTCGCCCAGATGTAGGGGCGCAGCGGCACGTCATCGGTGGCGCGGTCGAAGCTGTACATGAGCTTGCCGTCGACGTTGCCGTAGAGGCGGCGTCCGGCGGTGTAGGCGACGGGGGCGCCCTGGGTGCGGATCACGGCGTCCGAGGTGAGGTCGACGCGGCCCGGGGAGAGCTTGCCGTAGAGCACCTCGGCGTAGCCCTCGGGGCCGCACATGACGACCTCGACCTCGGCGTGGGCGTTCGCGCGCCAGAAGCCGGACTCGAGGGTGAGCGGCGCGAGCGGGAGCCCGTCGTCGTCGAGGGTGAACGTCTGGCTGATGTAGTGGAGGTAGTCGCCGCCGTTCTCGGTGAAGTCGAGCTGCTGGCCGAAGCGGATCTTCTCCTCGCCGGGCCACTCGCGGTAGCCGGTGCCCTCCCAGCGTCCGCGGAGCCAGGCCAGGCCCACCAGGGCGGGGTTCAGGTCGGACGGGATCTCGAACATCGTGCTCCTCGGCTGTGCTGTCGCGGGCGGTCGCGCCGCCCGACACGGATCGTAACCCCCGGCGAGGACGGCTTGTTCCCCGCTCAGCCGCGCCGGGTAGGGTGCGCGCATGCGCAGACTTCGGGCGGCGGCGTCCCTCATCGCGGTGGCCTGCCTCGCCGGCGGGCTGGCCGGATGCCAGAGCGGTGGGTCGGTGACCAGCCCGTCCGTGCTGCCGGGGACGCCCACGCCGACGGTCTCGGCGTCGCCCACCGCCGAGACACCGACGCCGACGCCGACGCCGACGCCGTCCGCGGTGGCGGTCGGGGCCGCCGAGCTGCGCTCGATCGCCGTCCCGGAGGTGAGCTTCCGCCAGCCCGTCAGCCCGCTGACCAGCGTGGCGATGGGGAACGCGATCAACCCGCCGCTGTACGCGCCCGGACGCCCCAGCGCGCCGATCCGGGTCGCCGACAAGGGGGTTCAGCCGTCCTCGGACGCCGCCGACACCGTCTACGTCGGCTGCCACACGAGCGCGACCCACGGGCCGGAGCAGTACCCGTGCGACGCCCTGACGCGGGCGGTTCAGCCGGGCTTCCACGTCGTGGCCACCACGGACGCCGGGACGCTGACCTACGTCGTGGACAAGACCCGCGCGATCCCGTACGCCGACTTCGCCGGGGACGCCGAGACGTGGGCCATCGTCGGCAAACGCCTGGTGTTCGTGATGTGCGACGTGGTGGACGGCAAGCCCACCCACATGAACTACGTCATCTACGCGACCCTCGCCGCCTGAATCTCGCGTTAACAGCACGTTCACATGGGCATATGCCCATGTGAACGTGCTGTTAACGGTGGTGAGGTGCCCGGGTCAGGACTGGAGCCGCCGATCGATCTGCATGACGACCGCCTTGGGCTCGGTGAAGAACTCGCGGCTGAAGTTGCCGCCCTCGCGTCCGACGCCGGAGTCGCCGACGCCGCCGAACGGCGTCCGCAGGTCGCGGATGAAGAAGCAGTTCACCCAGACCGTCCCGGCGCGCAGGGCCGAGGCGACCCGGTGCGCCCGCGACAGGTTCTCGGAGAAGACCATCGCGTTGAGGCCGTAGCGGGTGTCGTTGGCCAGCGCCACCGCCTCGGCCTCAGTGGAGAACCGGTTGACGATGCAGACCGGGCCGAAGATCTCCTCGCAGTACGGGGCGGCGTCCAGGGCCAGCCCGTCGGCGATGGTGGGCCGGACGACCCAGGAGCCGTCCTCGGCGACGCCGCCGGTGTAGATGTGGCCCCCGAGCTGCTTGATGGACGCCACGTAGCCGGCCACCTTGTCGAAGTGCTTCTTGGACGAGAGCGCCGAGAAGTTCGTGCCGGGCGCGAGCGGGTCGCCGATCTTCAGCGCCTCGGCTTTGGCGACGAAGCGCTTCATGAACTCGTCGTAGATGGAGTCCTGCACGAAGAGCCGCGACCCGGCCAAGCAGATCTGCCCGGCGTTGCGGAAGATCGACTCGACGGCCCAGTAGACGGCGTTGTCGAGGTCAGCGTCCGCGAACACGATGTTCGCCCCCTTGCCGCCCAGCTCCAGCGAGACCGGCGCCAGGTGGTCGGCGGCCGACCTCATGACCATCTTCCCCGTCGTGGACGACCCGGTGAAGGTCACCCGGTCGACGTCCCAGTCGGCGGTCAGCGCGGCGCCGGCGGGGGCGCCGTGGCCGTTGAGCACGTTCAGGACGCCGGGCGGGAAGCCCACCTCGGCCGCGAGGCGTCCGAGATGCGTGACGGACGCCGGCGTGTCCTCGCTCGGCTTGATGATGCAGGTGTTGCCCCATGCGATCGCCGGGGCGATCTTCCAGGACGCCATCATCAGCGGGAAGTTCCACGGCGAGATGGCCGCGACGACGCCCGCCGGGCCGAACTCGCTGTAGGTGTGGTGGCCCGAGTCCATCGGGAAGACCTCGCCGACGTGGTCGCGCTGGTGGTCGGCGAAGAACCGGAAGTTCTGCACCGAGCGGGCCACGTCGTGCTTGGCCTGCTCGAACGGCTTGGCCATGTTGGTCGAGTCGTAGCCGGCCAGCTCGTCGACCTTCTCCTCCATCTTGTCGCCGAGCTTGTGGATCCAGCGGGCGCGCTCGGCGCGTCCCATCCTCGGCCACGGGCCCTCGTCGAACGCCTTGCGGGCGCTGACCACCGCGCGGCGCGCGTCCTCGGCCGAGCCCTCGGCGGCCTCGGCCCACACCTGCCGCGTCCACGGGTTGTAGACGTCGAAGCGGGCGCCGTCGGCCGACTCGACCTCGACGTTGTCGATGACGTGACCGAAGAATTCCTTGTCAGCCACGGTTTCAGCCTTTCTGAGAGTCGGACGCCGCCGCCGCGGCCTGGGCGGCGCGGCGCTCGGCGAGGGTGACGTCGCCGGCGGCGAAGTGCTCGGCGGGCACCTCCCGCAGGATCACCCGGACGGCCTCTCGGGGGGCCACGCCGGTGTCGACGACCGCGTTGGTGAGCGCGGTGATCAGCGCGCGCTTGACCTCCGGCGTCCGGTGGGGCGCCGGGGTCAGGGTGACCTCGATGATCGGCATCAGGACGCCGCCGTCCCGCCGTTGATGTACACCGAGCCGAGGCTCGAGAAGTGGCAGGCCACAGACGATCCGGGCGGGGCGAAGACGGCGTCCGTCATGCCGCCGGTGAGGACGATCCAGCCCGCCTCGATCGCCAGCCCGCGCTTGGCCAGGTCGTTCGCGGCCAGGGCGAGCGCCTCGGCCGGGTGCCCCATGATCGCGGCGCCGGTCGCGGAGTCGACGATCGCGCCGTCCACCTCGACCAGGACGCCCTCGGTCGACAGGTCCAGCTCCTCGGGCGACAGCGCGATCGGCCCGGTCACGAACGCCCCGGACGACGCGTTGTCGGCGACCACGTCGCCCGCCGCGAACTTGAAGTCGCGGTAGCGCGAGTCGATGACCTCGGCGCCGCCGAGGACGTGCGAGACCGCGGCCAGCGCCTGGGCGCCGGTGACCCCCGGACCCTGCAGCCGCTCCCCCATGATGAACACCAGCTCGGGCTCGATCCGCGGATGGATGAGCTTGCTCTGCGGCACCGGCAGGTCGGCCGGCAGCACCATGGCGTCCGTCAGCCAGGCGACGAAGGGCGTCGAGACGCCCATCCGCTCCTGCTTGGCGCGGCTGGTGAGCCCCAGCTTGACCCCGACGAGCGTCTCGCCGCGGGCCAGCCGGCGGCGCAGTGTCTCGTCCTGGATCGCGTAGCCCGTGGCCACGTCCAGCTCGGGCCACTCGTCGGTGAACTTCACCCGGTCGCGTCGCTCGTCCTCGCAGGCCAGCAGCTCGGTCGCGACCGTGTCGATCGTCCAGGTCACTTCGCCCCCACCATGTTCGGGTCCGACTGCTCGGCGAGCAGTTCGAGGGCCACGTCGATGATCATGTCCTCCTGGCCGCCCACGTAGCCGTGCTTGCCGACCCGCGACAGGATCTCGTGCGCGGGGACGCCGTACCGCTCGGCCGCCCGCTCGGCGTGCTTCAGGAACGACGAGTAGACGCCGGCCTGGCCCTGCGTGATCGAGCCGCGGTCCATGTAGGGCAGCGCGGGCAGGATCGGCCGGACGACGTTCTCCGCCGCGTTCAGCAGGAGGTCGGCGTCCACCTCGGTCTTGACGCCGAGGCGCTCGAACGTGACCGCGAGCACCTCGGTCGGGCTGTTGCCCGCGCCGGCGCCGAGCGCCGAGAGGGCGCCGTCGATCTGGCGGGCGCCCGCCTGCCAGGCGAGCAGCGAGTTCGCGACGCCGAGCGACAGGTTCTGGTGCCCGTGGAAGCCGACCTGGGCGTGCGCCCCGATGCGGTCGACGACGGCGGCGACGCGGTCCTTGGCCTGGTCGAGGATCAGGGCCCCGGCCGAGTCGACCACGTAGACGCACTGGCAGCCGGCGTCCACCTGGATGGCGGCCTGCTCGGCCAGCTTCTCGGGGCTGACCCGGTGCGACAGCATCAGGAAGCCGACGGTCTCCAGGCCGAGGTCGCGGGCCGCGCCGAAGTGCTGGTAGGACGTGTCGGCCTCGGTGCAGTGCGTCGCCACCCGGACGACCGTGATGCCGGCGTCCTGGGCGCGCTTGAGGTCGGTGACCGTGCCGACGCCCGGCAGCAGCAGCGCGGCGATCTTGGCGCGCTTGGCCTCGTCGGCGGCCGCCGCGATCAGCTTCAGCTCGTCGGTGCCCGAGAAGCCGTAGTTGAACGACGACCCCCCGAGGCCGTCGCCGTGGGCGACCTCGATGACCTCGACGTTCGCGTCGTCCAGGGCGCGGACGATCGCGCGCACCTGCTCGACGGTGAACTGGTGGCGCATCGGGTGCGAGCCGTCGCGCAGCGTGGTGT
>JAKQTR010000026.1 GCA_029562975.1 Acidobacteriota bacterium
CGGGGCAACCGGATTCAGGCGTCGGCCTACCTCTGGGTGACCGGCGCCGGCGGGGTCACCGCCGAGACGCGCCTTCCGGACCTGCAGGTCGTCGCCGACCGCAAGAGCTACCAGCCCGGCGACACGGCGACCTTCCTGGTCAACACCTCGGAGCCGGGCGGGTCCGCCCTGGTGACCGTCGAGACGGACCGCGTTCTCGATTGGCGCGTCGTGCCGCTCGCGGAGCGCTCCACGCCCGTGCGCCTGCGCGTCACGCCGGAGCACCTGCCGAACTTCACGCTCTCCGTCTGCAGCGTGCGCAACAAGGAGATCTCGCGCCGCGAGGCGCAGGTCAGCGTCTCGCCGCGCGCGCGGGCGCTGCAGGTAGAAGTGGCGCCCGACCGCACCGTGTACGCCCCGGGCGACGAGGCTGCCTACCGCCTGCGCGTCCGCGACGCCGACGGCCGGCCGGTCCGCGCCGAGGTCTCCCTCGGCATCGTGGACGAGTCGGTCTACGCGATCCAGGAAGACCACGCCGACATCCTGGCGGCGTTCTTCCCGCGGCGCTACAACCCGGTGGAGACCGACTTCTCCTTCCCGCAGATCTACCTGAGCGGCGCGGACAAAGCGGGTGCCGCCGAGAGCGTCCGCAAGGAGTTCCCCGACACGGCGCTCTGGCTCCCCGCGATCCGGACGGACGGGGCCGGCGAGGCCCGGGTGCGCCTGCGCGTGCCCGACTCCCTGACCACCTGGCGGGCGACGGCGCGCGCGCACACCCGCGACACCCTCGTCGGCCAGGCGGTGAGCAAGGTCGCCTGCCGCAAGGAGCTGATGGTGCGCATCCAGGCGCCGCGCTTCTTCACGGCGCGCGACGCGGCCACCCTCTCGGCGATGGTACACAACGAGTCGGCGGCTCCGCAGCGCGTCTCCGTCTCGCTGAAGGCGGAGGGCCTGGCGCTCGAAGGCGCGCGGGAGCCGGTGGTGCGCCTGCGGCCGGGCGAGGCGAAGCGCCTGGACTGGCGGGTGCGGGCGGTGGAGCCCGGGAAGTGCCGCCTGGTCGCCTCGGCGCGCGCGGCGAGCGGCCTCATGGATGCCGTCGAGGCACGCCTGCCGATCCTTCCTCACGGGAGGGCGCGCCTGGAGACGCGCTCGGGCAGCCTCTCGGGCGACGGCTCGGTGGAGGAGAAGCTGACGATCCGGCCGGACACGGTCGGGAGCACGACGGTGAGTCTCCAGCTTGCGCCGTCGCTCGCCTCGGGGATGCTGGCCGCCCTCGGCTACCTGGCGAGCTACCCGTACGGCTGCACTGAGCAGACGATGAGCTGCTTCCTGCCCGACCTGGTCGTCTACCGGTCGCTGTCGCGCCTGGGCGCGCGCTCGCCGGCATTGGCGAAGCACCTCAGCCGCGAGGTGCCGGAGATGGTCAACGCCGGCCTGCAGCGCCTCTACCGCTACCAGCACGACGACGGCGGCTGGGGCTGGTGGGAGTATGACGAATCGGATCCCGGCATGACCGCCTACGTCGTCGAGGGCCTGGTCGAGGCGCGGGACGCCGGCTTCCCGGTCAACGAGAAGGCGCTGGGCAAGGGCGTGGAGTGGCTCCTGGGCCGCGAGCGCGCCTGGATCGCCCGCGCCGAGGGGATCCCTTCCGCCGCGGCGGCCGAGCTTCTCAAGACCGCCGCGAGCGCCCCGCCGGATGCGGTCGCCGCCGCCGTGGCCGCGCGCGCCACCTACCGCGCCCATTCGGCGCCGCCGACAGGCGCGCGCGCGGAGATGCTCCTGGCGATGGCCGCCGCCGGCGTGGACGCGCCGCTCCGCCTCGCCCTCGACGGCCGGCCGGGCGCCATCCGGCGCGTGACCGATCCGGCGACCCTCGCCCGCCTCTGCCTGGCCGCGCAGCGCGCCGGCCGGCGCGCCGACGCGGAGGCGCTCTGCGACCGCCTCTGCGCGCGCGCGAGCGAAGGCGCCGCCTTCTGCCATTGGGGCAACGACCCCGAGGTCACCGCGCGCGCCCTCCAGGCGATCCTCGCCGTCGGCCTGTCCGGGGAT
>JAKQTR010000032.1 GCA_029562975.1 Acidobacteriota bacterium
CCCCCCGGCCGCCGCATCACCGGCCCTGGCTCCGGAAACGCTCCCCGAGTCGCTGGCCTCCGCTGCGGCCCGGTCATGCGGCGGCCCCCATCTCAGTCGCACCTCTGGCGTCCGTGCTCCGCGCTGGGCCTTACCGCTCGCCCCGTCCCCCTGAGAGCCACGGCCCGCCGCTCCGCCCTCCCGGCCAGAAGTGCGAACCCCGCGGCCCCCGCGCCCCAACACGATCGCGCGCGCCAGCGGTGGCCAGTCCGGCTCGGACCTTCGCTCCGTTCGGGGCTGTCATGAAGGATGCTCCCGGTTCCAGCCACAAGAGCTGTTATCTATAGTGCCGCCCCGTTGCCGTATCCCGCTGGCGCGGGAACCCTCGGCACACGGGTCCCCGCCGCCTCATCGCAAGCCTGCCTGCCGCGGGCGCCACACAGGCAGGCCTTCGGCGGCCCGGTCCACTAAAGACAACAGCGTCTTGTGGCCGGAGTCCCTGTCGCGCCTGGCACGAATCACTGCTCTCACCGGCCTCTTCCCCCCCGGCCGGTGGGCAGTGCTCGCGCCAGTCGCTCCCGCATCCTTCACGCCAGCCCCTCACTTCGCGGACTTAATCAGTTAGGCGCGCGCGAAAAGAAGACCACTCCGCTGCGCTTCGTTTCGGGCGAGGCTCCGCCACGCCAGCGCGAGCTGCGCTCGGAAAAAACGAAACGAACCCGTTCTCAGGTCTTTTTCCCGCCGCGCCGCGCGGCTTCTTGCATCAGTCCAGTCTATCGCCCTCACCCGCCCGCTCAAACCCGCAGGGGGCCGGACGCGGTGCCCTCTGAAGACTACTCCCGCTGGCCGCCCTGCGGCGCGGGCTCTCTGGGTGAAGGGCGATAGACCGGACTGAGCAGAGAAAAAAAAGACCATGAAAACTCCATCTCCAATTCAAAAAGTCGGTTCCGGGCTCCAGTCCCGTCCTGATGAGCAGCCAAAAACCACCCTCCAACCCTCGCTCCCCGGGCTGGACAAAATCGTCAAACCCTTCCGCTTCGCTCCCTCCCCCTACATTTACAAAGTCGTTCCCCTCCGCGAAGCCCGCACCCCCGACCAGATGACCCTTTGCGATACCCCGGAAGCCGCCGCCGCCTACTGGCGCTTGCACGTCCCCCAAGCCGAAGCCTTCGACCCCGAATGTGAATGCTTCACGGTGTTGCTCCTCAACACCCGCCGCCGCATCAAAGCCCACCACCTCCTCAGCGTCGGCACCCACGACACGCTCCTGGTCCACCCGCTGCCAGTGTTCCGCCTCGCCATCATGACCGCCGCCCCCGCGCTGGTGCTCATGCACAACCACCCCTCCGGCGAACCCTCCCCCTCCGAGGCCGACATCAGAATCACCCGCGACCTCATCCGCGCCGGTCAGCTTCTCAAAATCGAAGTCCTCGACCACGTCATTATCGGCAACCCCCGCCACGCCTCGCTCCGCGAGCTCGGCTACTTCGCCATCTGACCCCACCCCCACCGCCTGATTTATGAACAACACAAACCACAACCCCGCCGCGCCCTTCGGCCCGGTCATCTACCAGTACACCCGCTCGCAAGCGATTGCGGACGGCTTCCAAATCGAAGTAACCAAGACCGCGCGGGAAGCGGGCATCCGCTTCCCCGTCTTCATCACCCGCGGCGTCTATGAGCAGTGCGTCGCCGTCCCGCCCGGCGTCACCGGCCAGGACGAACCCGGCCGGCTTTGGGACGTGGTCTGGATGCTCCGCTTCGCCATCATTCGCAGCCAGCCCGGCGCCAGCCGCTTGCCGGTCGCCCTCTATGTCCGCAACTCCGACACCCAGCCGCCGCGCCTGGTCAAACTCATCGCCACCGCGGGCGCGGTGGACATGGACGACCCCGCCCCCACCATCACCGTGATGCTGCCCGACGAAGACTAACCCCAACCGCCCGCGCCCTCTCCGCCTCTGGCGGAGAGGCGCGGGCATCGCACCATGAACATCCTCGCCGCCCGCAAATACAAATCGCCCCGCCACGGCCCGCTCACCCCGACCGAAACCGAAACCCGCCGCCTCGCCTACGCCCTCAAAGACCCTCGCAGCCCCGCCCGCGACTTCGCGACCGCCGCCGCCGAAATGGCCGCCCTCATCCAAACCCCGTGCTGGCTTGTCCCTATCCCGGCCAGCAACGGCTGCACCCGCGCCAACACCATCCTGGCCGCCCACATCGCCCGCCTCCGCGCCGGGGCGCAACTCGCCCACGCCCTCCGCCGCACCCAGCCCATCGAATCCCAATGCGCCCGCCACCGCCGCAACCTGCCCGCCACCCCGCCCGAAAAACACCACCTGCGCGCCACCCGCCCGAACCTCTCCCCCCGCCAAATCTACTTCGTGGACAACGTCGCCACCAGCGGCAGCACCCTGCGCGCCGCCTTCGCCGCCCTGAACCGCGGCGCCGGCCTGGTCTTCGCCAACGCCGGCCGCCAAAGCCCCCCTCGCCCCCCCGGCCTCCTATGACCCCGGCGCCCCTTTTAACCCTTTCCCGGGGACGGCAGTCACCCGGACGCCAGTCCGTTGCGCGGCATCCTTCACTCTGCCTGCCGGTGACTGCCCCCCCGGCCCCCCCGCCCGGCGGCTGGGCCTCCCGCCGGCCCAGACCCGCGCCAAAGGCTCGCCGCCTCTGGACTCCGCCCCCCCGCTGCGCTGGCCTCAACGCTCCGCGCGCCTTTCCGCCCGCCGGAAAGGTGATCAGGCTCGCTGCGCTCGCGGATGTGCGAAGTTCGCTCGCCCAAATCCCCGGCCAAGCCGTATCCCCCTGCGCCGCCACCGGCTCCCGGCGCGGACACTGGCCCCTCGCTGGACGGCAGGCCGGGGCTTGGGGACGCCTGATTTCAGCTTTCAGCTTTCACGTTTCCCCCCGGAGCGGCAGGAAGCGGACTCTCAGCCCGTCAGGCGACCTCGACGGACGCCCCGGCGCGGATTGCGGGGCGCATCCTCTCCGTTAGTCCCGCCGCGATGTTGTGGACGTGTTCATGCTCTTGTTTCGGTCATCTTTGCCCTTCACTGGCGCGGCTTCGTGCGGGGGCCGGGACAAGTGGTGCCCTCTGAAGACCACTCCCACTGGCCGCCCGCAGCCGCCGCGCTCTTCCGTGAAAGGGCAAAGAAG
>JAKQTR010000017.1 GCA_029562975.1 Acidobacteriota bacterium
CGATCGGCGCTTTCTGCACCTCGCTCGTCGAGTCGACGGGCCCGACGAAAACGAACGGGATTTCGCTCGCGACCTGCCCGCGGATGATCAGGGGGAACGTTTCGACCGCGATCCACCCGGTTTCGGTTTTGCGCCACACGCTGACTTGCACGCCCGCGGCGGTGAGCTCGAGGACGCGGATCTGCGTGGCGGTTTTCCGCTTCCACACGTCGGCCGGATCCGGCTCGTCGATCGTCTCTTCGAGCTTGACCATGGTCACGGTGTGGCGGTTGTTCACGCGGCCCGTGCGCCAGTCGAGGATCTTCTCGGCGGGGTAGTAGGTCATGTACGGCCGGAGGTTTTCGGCCGTCACTTCGTCGGCGGTGCGGTCGCGCACTTCGGCCTTCGGGTATTCGACGAGGATACCGCCGCGGCCGACCTGCACGACGTCCGAAACGATGCGCCGCGCGAATTCCGGCAGGGTCTTCCCGGCGAGGTCGACGTCCTCCGCGAGGGCCGCGAGCGCGGCCGGCAGCACGACGGTCGGGTCCTTGCGGAACACGAGGCCGACGAACCCGTCGACCGTCCGGCCGGTCGCGTTGAAGAACGCCGCGCGGAGCTTGTAGGCGGCGTACTCGGTGTCGCTCTGACCCGGGAGCCGCGGGAGGTACGCCTCGCCCTTCGCCTTGACCGCGTCTTCGCCGGCCACTAGGTCGCGGGCCCGCGTCCAGGCGGCGATGTTCGCGTCGTATTCTGCGTGGTGCGTGTCGACCGGCATGGCTAGACCCCCAGGACCTTGACGATGCGCGCGGCCTCGCGGAGCGGGAGCTCCCAGAGGATCAGGTACGCGGCGGCGTCGGTGACGTGGTCGAGGCCGAGCGACTTGTCGGGTTCGCTAGTGCCCTCGCGGTAGGTGAGCCCGTCCCATGACTTGGCGAGGTTCGGGCATTTCACGGGATCGACGAAAACGCGGCGGATCCCCGACGCGGTCTTCATCGCCGAATTCACGGTGTTGATCTTGTCCGCCACCGGGTACGGGTGCTGGGGCGCCAGCACGTTGAGCCCGGCCGCGCGGAGGATCGTGAAGTCCGTCTGCCCGACGGGCGCTGAGGTCTTCCGTGCGTTGCCCGTAGGGTCGGGATAGACGCGGATCTGGCGGCCGGGGAACCTGGCGCGGATGGCCTTCGCCATGTCCTCGGTGTTGCCGTTCGGGATGAGGTGCTCGCCGAAGAAGTGCAGCTGATCTCCGGCGCGGAGCGCGAAGACGGCGGACATCGGGTTGACGTTGAAGTCCATCCCGACGAGCACGGGGCTCTTTCCGTCATCGGCCACGGGCCGCGCATTCTGCTCGCGGTCGTATGCGTAGTAGACGCGACCGGCGAGCGCCTCGAAGCTCGCCTCGTACTCCTGGCGGAACGTGCGCTCGTCGAGCTCGGACCGGGCCGATTCGACTTCGGACGTCGGGACGTTCCCGCCTTCGAGCGTGGTGAACTGGAACGCCGCCCAGTCGTCGCGGCCCTTCGCAGCGCAGTAGAGGTCGTAGAACCAGTTATACCCGCATGGGGTCGAGATAAAGAGCGCGCGGCCGAGACGGTCGGACAGCGCGGGCCGGAGGACTTCCGCCCACGCTTCGTGTTTCTGGAACGCCGCCTCGTCGAGCACAACAAAGTCGAGCCCGGGGCCGCGGAGACTGTCGGGATTGTCGGCGCCCCGGAGCGCGATGATGCTGCGGTTCCGGAGCACGATCGACAGGTCCGACTCGTTCTTCGCCGCGATGTACGCCGCTGGGATCATGGACTTGAGCTTTGCCCACGCGATTTGCTCGGCCTGCCGATAGGTCGGGGCGACGTACCAGTTGATCGAGCCTTTGCGATTCACGGCCGACGCCATGAGTTCGAGCGCGGCGAGGTGCGTCTTCCCGAATCGCCGCCCGGCGTTCAACGCGCGGAACCTTGCGCGGCTTCCGAAGACGCGCGACTGCGGCTTCGACATCCGGAACCGGATCGCGTCGCTCATTCGGCGCGCCCCTCGGCCTGGACTTCGAACACGATCGCCGGCAGGTCTTCCTCGAACGCGACCACCTGCTTCGGCGTGCGGCCGCGCCAGCCGGTAACGAGCTCGAGCGCACGGATCTGCGTCTGGCCGTCGATCGCTTCGCCGAGAACGTCGCCGGTCTTGAAGTCGAGGATCGGCTTCTTCGCGTCCATGAGCTCGCGGGCCTTTGTGATGATCGCGAGGTCGTCAAGTCCGGCCTCGTCGAGTTTCGCCTGGAACTCGTCGGACTTGCGGATGCGAGAGAGGTACTGCGAGGCACGGACCGACGCCGTGTCCTCGCTGATCTCCTGGCCGAGCTCTCGGGCGAAAGCGAGCGCCGCGCGGGTGCCGTTCCCGTGGTGCTGGAAGTAGAGCGCGAGGAAGCGCCGGTCCCGTATCGACAGGGCCTTACGCTTTACGAGTTTCGCCGCTTCCGCCATCCCGACCATCCCCGCGGCCAAACGAAAAGCCGCACGCACACGATGTCATCGGCCCTGCCATACGGCGGGCTTCTCGATGGCATCTTGTGCGCGCGGCTCCGTGGGCTTTTCGAGGGGATGGCGAGTCCCGGCCCCGTTAGGTAGTC
>JAKQTR010000020.1 GCA_029562975.1 Acidobacteriota bacterium
GCCCTCGGCCGCCTTGGTCGCGGTCTCGATGGTCAGCGCGGCGGCGTCGACCTCCCGGAGCAAGGCCGCGATCTCGGCGCGCATGGCCTCCGCGCGGTCGGCCTTCCGTTCGAGCTGCCCGACGGAAGCGCGGAGCGAATCGACCTCGGCGGAAACACGGTCCCGCCGCGCGGCGGCATCGCGGGAAAGGAGGTCGGCGGACGCTTCGGCCTCGCGGCCCAGGGTGATCTCGGCCGCCGCGGCGGCGAGCACGTCGTCCACGTCGGACGCGGCGGCGATGGTCGCTTCGACGCGCACGAGGTCGGAGGAGAGCGAGTCCGCGCGGGCCTTCGCCTCGACGCGGTAGCGGTCGAGGTAGTCGATCCCGGCGAGCTCGCCGAAAAGGGCCTTCCGTTCCCCCGCGGTGGCCGTCGCGAGGTCCGGCGCGTACTTGGTCGGGCGCTGGGTCACGAAGGCCGTGCGGAGGTAGAGCTCGAGGGAACCGAAGAGCTCGGTGACGGCGGCCTCGTAGGGTTCCTTCCGGCCGTTGATCCCGGGCATGGGCTCGAAGCCGGAGCCCGTGTCTCGGTAGAGGTAGTACTCCGTCGCGCCAGAGGCGATGTCCGCCCGGATGGTGATGAGCGCGCGGTAGCGGACGCCCGTCTGCTCGTCCGTGAAGTAGAGGTCGCGGCAGGAATCGCGGAGGCGGAAGTGATCCCGGAGCGTCCCGTCGCGGGTGAGCATCGCCGGCCAGGGGTGCAGGTTCTCGATGATGGTCGTCTTCCCGGCGCCGTTCGATCCGACGAGCGCGAGGACACCCGGGCCGTAGGACAGGAGGTCGAGATCGACCTCGTCCTTGCGGGATTTCTTCCAGATGCCGATGGCGCCGCGGAGGACAAGGCGGTCGATGCGGATGTGCGCGCCGCGGCCGGCTCCGTCGGAGGCGCCTTCGGCCTCGAGCTCTGCGGCCTTCGCGTTGGCGCCGACGGGCACCTCGAGCGCGGACGCCTCGGCCCACACGCGGACCTTGTCGGCGAGCGTGCGCTGCTCGGTGATCTCGGCCGCGCGGACGGTCTCGGTCGGGAGGACGTTGACGGTGACGCGGGAACCGGGGAGGGCGCCGTCGGCGATGATCTTCGCGGTGAGCTCGTCCACGTCGATGGCCGCGGCCTCTTCGCGGTTGCAGGTGATCTCGTACCAGATGACCGCCGGGACCTTCGGGATGCCGAGCCCGA
>JAKQTR010000033.1 GCA_029562975.1 Acidobacteriota bacterium
GATGCCGATCCAGTCCTGCGCGTCCGAGTCGGGCGCGTCGACGGCCCCGCGGTAGGCGGCTTGCCAGGCGCGGGCCGGTCCGCCGCCTCCGACCACGACGACGAGCCTGCGCTCGGGGTCCGCGGAGAGCCAGTCCCGGCAGAGCGCGACGAGCGACTTGAGGAAGGCCGCGTCCGGGCCTTCGGGGGCGACTATCGAGCCGCCGAGCGACAATACCTTGGTCATGGGACCAGTATAGCAGGACGCCGCCCTCGCGCGAAAGCGCTTCGGGCGGCGTCCCTGGTACGGAGCGTCGCGGGTTACGGCTTGCCGAAGAACGAATCCGCGTCGCCGAAGAAGGAGCCCCCGGAATCTCCGAAGAGGCTGGTCTCGGAACGCATGTTGTAGAGCTTCTCGGCGTAGCGGTAGAGCGCCACGCGCTTTCCGAGCGCGTCGCGTTCGTCCCTGATTCGCCTGAGGAACTCGCCGACGGTCAGGCCGGGCCGGATCAGCTCGCGCTCGAGGCTGGTGCCGCGGACTATGGCGTCGATCTCGTCGAGACGGTAGTAGATGCGCTCGAACATGAACAAGGCCTTGCGGGCCTCGAGGATGGGGCCGTCGACTTCCTTCTTCTCGCGCATGGTCGCGGCCGAGCGCGGGTTGACCGCCGCGCCGCTCCGATCCTCGTCCATCCACTTCTTGAGGGCCGCGCTGCGCTGGATGGGCTCGAAGGCCGCGTCGAAGCGCTTCTTCAGGTCGTCGTAACGGGTCGCGTAGTCGTCGAGGAACTTGACCGCGCCGCCCTTGAACACCTCGATCTCGTCCGCGATCCAGCGGCGGGCGAAGTCCTCGCCGCTCGATATGGCGACGGGGAGCACCTTGAGCCGCTGGCCCGCCTTCCGTTCGGCGGCTCTTCCGGCGGGTACGTCGACCTTGCCGGTCTCGTCCTCCACGAAGACGGCGCCTTCGAGGCAGAACACCGAGATGGAGCCGTTCACCGAGGTGAGGACGCCGTACTCGGTGCCGCGCACGCCGGCCGTGGCGACCGCCGTCTGGACGCTCATGCTCGGCGCGCCGGCCAGCTTCGAGACCTTGCTGGCGATCTGCCCGGCCATGAGCTCGAGCGTGGTCTTCTGCGCGCCGGCCTTGGGGTCGAGCCGGATGTAGACGGCCGACTTGGGCTTCACGGTGATGGTGCCGCGCATGCCCGTGGTCTTGTCCATGGCGATGATGAGCGTGCCGTCCGCGCCGGTCTTGACGAAATCGTCGGGACGGATCGCGTCGCCGAAATTCGGGTCGCTCATGGCCTTGCCCGCTCGCGTGAGGGTGACCGCGCCTTCGACGTAGTCGATGACGCCGAACGGGGCCGGGGCGGGAGCCGTCGCGGCCACGGCGAGCGCGGCGAGCGCCAGGGCGGAGACGGCAAGGACTAGGGCGGGACGCTTCACGTTCGACTCCCCGCAGCGCGGTTTTCGTCCGCGCGGCTGTATCGTCATTCTGGGAAAAGTATACCGCATGGAAACCGCGCTTTCGAGCGCAGGTTACCATGCGGCGGAGCCTAGAAGGCGACTCCGAAAACGAGGCGCGGCCTCGCGATCCAGTCGAGTCCGAACGTCTCGCCCGTCCAGGTCGGCGACTCGGGATCCTGCCAGCGTCCGTCCGTCGCGACGAGGCCGGGGAGCTCGACGTCCACCCGCGCGCCGATCCAGGTCGTGAAGGGTCCGAGCCGTCCGCCGGCGCCGAGTCCCAGGCTCGGATACGGGGCGAAGGCGCGCCAGAGCGCGAGCCAGTCGCCCGAATCGAGCGCCGCGACCGCTCCGGTCCGGAACCCGTCGTCCACGACGCGCTCGCCCGAGAGGTCGAGGTCGATCCAGGAGCCGCGGCCGAGCGCGAGGCGGGTGCCGAGTCCGACGGACAGGGCGAGCTTCGCGTCCCACGCCTCGGGGAGGTTCTCCGCCGGGGCGCTGAGGCGGACGATCGAGAAGAGCGACTTCGTGCCGTTGCGCCAGACCGCGCTGGCGATGTCCAGCGCGGGGGCGTATTCGAAGCCGATCTCGTTGACGCCGTCGCCGATGATGTTGACGAGGCCGATCGCGACGCCATCGAGGCTGTCGGCGATGTTGATCGGGGCGATCATGAAGCCTTCGGCCTTTCCGGCGACATTGAACACGCCGGCGAGCTGCGTGCCCTCGACGTTGTCGGCGATGTTGAAGACGCCCGCGCCCTGGAAGCCTTCGACGCCTTCCGCGATGTTGAAGACGCCCGAGCCCTGGAAGCCTTCGACGCTCCCGCCCGCGATGTTGAACACTCCGGCGCTTTGGAAGCCCTCGAGGGTTCCGCCCGCGATGTTGAAGACGCCCGAAACCTGGAAGCCTTCGACCTTCCCCTCGGCCAGCGAGAAGACGGAGGAGGCCTGGATGCCTTCGAGGCTGCGCACGAGCGACCCGACGGCGCCGAAGGCCAGGGAGGCGTCCACCGAGCCGAAGGGGATGCCGACGCCGGGCACCCAGTTGAAGACGAGCGGCCAGCGGCCGGCGTCGAGCTCCGCGGGGTAGCTTTCCCGCGACTCCGCCGGGTCGGGACTTTCGACGATGACGATGACCGTCGTTCCTCCGTCGCTGCCGGTTCCGTCGTCCGGAATGGTTCCGCCGGCGGCGTCCAGGTATTCCTGGCGGGCTTTTTCGAGTACTTCGTCCGCGTCCTGCGCGACGAGCGCGATTGCCGTCGCGGCCAGCAAGGCCGCGAGCGCGAAAACGATGCGTTTCATGGCGAAACTCCCCTTCGGGCGAGCCGAAATCGTGCCCCCTGACGGGGCGCACGCTCCAACAAGATAGCGCCGAAAAGCGCGGAATACACGGGATCGCCGCGATTGACAGGCATATCTCCAAAATCGTAGACTCAGCGCATCCTCCTGCAGGGCGACGAGGCGCGATGAACTACTCTGACCCGACCAAGCTCGGCATCCTGGCTTGCCCCGGCGGCGAAGCGTTCGCGGAATCGGTTGCCCGCAAGCTCTCGTCGATCTATCGCCGCCGCTTCGACCGGAAGTCCCTCGTGCTCGGCGAGCGCTACCACATTTCCCGGGAGCTCGTGACCCGGAAGATCAATTTCGACTTCGACATCTCGTCCGAGCTGCTCTACATCCCCGGGGACGTCAACCAGTACCGCAGTCCCCGCTTCCGCATCGACGCCCGCTTCACCATGTTCGCCAACGGCGAGATCAAGACCGAGATCGTCGATTCCGTGCGCGGCAAGGACGTGTACATCGTCCAGGACGTCGAGAACCACCTGCCGATCAAGTTCAACGGGGGAAGCGACGAGCGCGTCCTCTCGATCAACGACCACATCTTCGCCCTGCTCTCGGCCGTCGACGCCGCCACCCAGGCCGGCGCCGGCCGCATCACCCTCGTCCTGCCGACCTACCCTTATTCGCGCCAGCACAAGAAGAAGGGCCGCGAGGGACTGACCGCGGCCCGCTTCGGGCAGATCATGGAGTTCCTCGGCGTCGCGCGCATCATCACGCTCGACATCCACAGCCGCGAGATCGAGAACTGCTTCAACCGGACCCGCCTCGAGAATCTCCACGCCAGCTACCAGGTCATCCAGAAGCTCGCCGACATCATCGACGTGAACGACGACGACCTCGTGGTGGTTTCGCCGGACACGGGCGCCGTCGACCGCAACAAGTTCTACGCCAGCACGCTCCAGAAGCCGCTCGCCCTGCTCTACAAGGAGCGCGACTACTCGAAGGTGGCGAAGAGCGCCAACGACTCGAACATCACCGACATGAAGCTGCTCGGCGACGTCAACGGCAAGATCGTATTCATGGCCGACGACATGCTCGGCACGGGCGGCACCCTGCTCAAGGCGATGAAATTCCTCCGGGCGCAGGGCGCCAAGCAGGTGATCTGCGCCGTCAGCCTGCCCTTCTTCTCGGGCAGCGCCATCGACGATTTCGACGCCGCCTTCCGCGAGGGCCGCTTCACGCGCATCATCGGCACCAACGCGGTCAACCACGACGACCTGCTCAAGAAGGAATGGTACATCCAGGCCGACGTGACCACGCTCTTCGCGCAGATCATCAGCCTGCTGCACCACAACCGCTCGCTCTCGCCGATGCTCGACAACCGCGACCTGATCGCCAAGCGCATCCGGCGCTCGCAGCAGAAGAACGCCTCGGCGCAGGGCGAGCTGATCCAGGCCGAGGACCTGCCCGTCGAGCCGGCCTAGGGCCGCGCGACCGTGAAGGTTATCTTCCTGCCGGAGCGCCCGCGGGCCCTCCTCTTCGACATCGACGGCACCCTCTACGACAACGCGGCCTACGCCCGCTTCCAGGTCGAAGTCCTGGTGGAGGAGTTCGCGCGCGTCCGCGGCTTGCCGCTCGAGACGGTGCGCGAAGAGGTCGAGCGCGTCCGCCGCGAACTCGGCGCGCGCGAGGGCCGCGAGACCACGAGCCTCGGGAACGCCATGGCCGCGCTCGGCGTCGACCTGACCACGAGCGTGGCATGGCGCGAGCGCCTGATCGAGCCCGCCGCCTGGCTGGGTCCCGACCCCGCGCTGGACGGGGCGCTCGCGGCCTTGGCCGCCCGCTTCAAGCTCGCCGCCGTGACGAACAACCCGCGGCTCGTGGCCGTCAAGGGTCTCCAGGCGCTCGGCGTGGACGCCCGCTTCGAGGCGGTGGTGGGCCTCGACGACACCCTGCGCTCGAAGCCCG
>JAKQTR010000028.1 GCA_029562975.1 Acidobacteriota bacterium
GGGTAGTGTCCCGTCAAGTGGTGGACTTTCGTAGCCTTCGTTCCTGAGTTCGTCTCTGTTCTCCGCGCGTGGACGTTGGCGGCGCTGAGGACGGAGAAGACGCCGCCCTCGAGCGCCTTGGAAAACCCTGCCGGGTTTGCCACAGCGCCCACCCGCTGCATCGCTTCGCTATGCGATCGCCATTAGTAGCTCCTGCATGCTCGGCACCTCCAAGGGCGCGGTGAGGCGCGCCATGGATTCGGCGCTGAAGTACCGACGTTCCGCGACCGTCCATTCGTCGTCCTGTTCGACGAGGATGGTCCCGACCAGACGCACCAGCGCGCGGACGTTGGGGAAAACGCCCACGACATTCGAGCGTCGTTTGATTTCTTTGTTGAGCCGCTCCAACGGATTGGTGCTGTGGAGCTGCCGCCGATGCTCGTCGGGGAAGTGCTTGTGGGCCAAGATGTCCTCGGCGGCGTCCTCGAGGAGCGTCGCCGCCGCGGGCAGGCGCTTGCGCAGCCCGTCGGCCACCTTCTGCAGTTGGCTCAACGCGCTGGCATGATCCGGTTGCGCGAAAATCGTCCGGACAATGGCCGCCACCGGCTCGCGGAGGCTCTGGGGGACCAGCGCCAGCAGGTTGCGCATGAAATGCACCCGGCACCGTTGCCACGCCGCCCCGCTCAGCACCGTCTTAATGGCCTGCGTCAGGCCTGCGTGGGCATCGGAGATGACAAGCCGCACGCCGGCGAGGCCGCGCTTCACCAAGCTCCGCAGGAAGCCCGTCCAGAAACTGCGATCCTCAGAGGCCCCGACGTCACTCCCGAGAATCTGGCGGTCCCCGTCCCGGGTCACCCCAATCGCCACCACGGTCGCCTGGCTCACGACCCGGCCGTCGATCCGCACCTTGTGGTACGTCGCGTCGAGCCACACATACGGATGCTCACCCGTGATCGGCCGCGCCCGAAACGCCTCGACCAACGGATCGAGCTCGCCACAGATGCGGGACACCTCCGACTTCGACATGCCGTCCAGCCCCAACGCCTTCACCAGGTCATCCACTTTCCGCGTCGAGACGCCATGCACGTAGGCTTCCTGCACCACGCCGAGCAACGCCTGCTCGGCCCGTCGCCGCGGCTGCAGCAGCGACGGGAAATACGTCCCCGGCCGGACCTTCGGAATCGCGAGCTCGATGGTCCCCACGCGTGTGTCCCACGTGCGCGTCCGGGTGCCGTTGCGCAGCGCCGTCCGCTGGTCGGTTCGCTCATAGCGCTCCGCCCCGATCAGCCCCGCCACCTCGCTCTCCATCAACGCCTGCGAGAGCACCCGGATGCCCTCCCGAAGAACGTCCCCATCCTGCTCTTCGAGAAGCTTGCCAACAAACGCGGTCAGATCGATCCTAGGCTTGGCCATCGGCATCTCCCTCCGTGTGTGTCCTTCCGCCAGAAAGAACTCACGGAACGATGCCCGATGGCCGCTTGGCTGTCCAGCGTCAGCGGCTTACCGAATTTCCACCACGTCCTGGGACTCTAACGGCAGCCCGGGCTGGGGATGGCGCCGCTCACCCGCCGGGAAGAGGCGCGCCTTTCGGCCAGTCAACCCGCAACCCATAGTACAGTGCGGGGCCAGCGAGGTGACGCCGAATGTCCCGGCCATGCACAACGTCGGCCGTCCTGCTCGCCTTCCTGGCGTGGTGCGCGGTCGAACGCCCGGCCTCCGCAGAAGCGCAGGGCAGACAGGCCGCCGGCCAGGCCAAGGCGGCGCCGTCGTGCGGGTGTCCCGACGTCTACGACCCGGAGACCCGGGCCGGCATCGTCTGGCGGGGAGCCCGGCCGGCCCCTGACCTTCCGACGCTGGCCCGCTGGCTGGCGCCGGCCCTCTGGTTCTCCAGCGACGAGCCCCTGATCGTGCTCCGCCAGAACGACCCGATTCCCCACGCGCACCCGTGCGACCGCCCGAGCGACAGGCCGGTGGTGTACTACCAGGCCACTGAGATCGTGCTTCGCGGCGACGCGCGCGTGGCGGGCACGGGGGAAGCCGATCCCGGGTTCTTCGACACGGTCGACCACTTCGTGCTGCGCTACTTCTTCTACTACGACGAGGACTACGGCCTCGGCCGGCATGCGCACGACATCGAAGCGATCGACCTGCTCGTGCACCTGGAGCGGGAACGCGGCGGGTGTCTCGCCGTGCGGGTGGCCCGCGTCACGGGGCTCGCGCACGGAGTGCACTGGTACTCGAACATCCTGAACGTCGAGCGCGACACGGTGTTTCCGATTGCCATCCTCGTCGAGGAAGGCAAGCACGCCAGCGTGCCGGACCGGAACGGCGACGGCGTCTACACGCCGGGCTACGATGTGAACGCCCGGGTCAACGACGCGTGGGGCCTGCGCGACATCATGGGCTCGTCGGTCCTGATGGGGTCCCGCTACTCGGCCGTCATGTCGAAGCCCAGGATCGACGCCTTCAAGCTGCTCCCCCCCGACGACGCACCGCTGTGCGGCGTCGGCCGTCGCGGGGCCGGTCCGGTTGAGTCGAATCTCGGGCGGTACGTCCTGCGGTCGGCGCTCGACGTGCCGGTCTGCCACCCGCCGGGACCGGAACCGGAGCGGCTGCTCGGCATGATCCGGCACAACCGCTTCGGGGCTGGCCACCCTCCGCGGCAGTACGAGTCCGACCTGGCGCGCGAGCTGTCCGATCCGGAGAACGCGTTCCGGTGGGTTTCCGCCGTGAACGCCAGGCTCGATTCGAGCCGCTTGGGCGTGTCTGTCCAGGGGCCCGGCCTGGACCTGCGCGAGGTCTGGCTGGTTCCACGGGCGAACTTCACGCGGGGCTGGGCCGCGCAGCTGCTGGCCACGCCGTCGGCCTCTCGATGGGCGGACTGGTACGTGGCGGCGGGATACGAACGCGGCCTGATTACGGCGGCGGCGGACGGCGCCGAGGGCATCCGACGGCCGGTGAACGGGTTCACCACCGAAGTGGGCATGAAGTTCCGCGTGGCCGTGAGCGGCAAGGCGCGCTGGGCCCTGCTCGGCTACCGGTTCGGCGGCATCCGGCTCGGCGTGTGCACCAGCGGGTGGTCGCGCCTCAAGCACACCCGCTTCGTGGTGGAGATCGGCGCGGGTGTGTTCTAGCGGACGCCGGTGATGGGGTCGCCACGCCCTCGCCGGAGGAATCCCGACCCCTGCGCCGCCCCGGCGACGGCCGCCGCGACGAAACGGCCGTCGTGAGACAGGCTCACGTCGAAGCCGGGAAGCATTTCGCCCCCGATCGCGGCCACGGGCGGACCCCAGCCCCGTTCCCGCCAGTGGCGAAGCACTTCCACGCCCTGCAGGCCCAACCGCTCGAACAGCCGGCGCGCGACGAGCCGGGCGCGGGCCGACGGCGTCGAGTGCACGGACGCCCGCTCGGCCGCCGACAGCGTGCCGCTCAGGAGCTGACCGTGATGGACGATGGCGGAGTGGACGGGCCGCGGCTCATGCGGCGACGCCGCGGCGTCGCCGGGACGGTGCTGGATTAGCTGGCCGACGCAGTGCACGTAGTCGCGCGCCGTCTCCCAGCGGACGCGGATGTCGAGGCCGTCGAAACGGACCCGCCCCCATCCGCCGGCCGTCCCGGCGGCGCCGGGCTCCACCTCGAACGCGCGATGCGCGAAGACGACCTTGCCGCGGACCTTGCTCGCGATCTTGTAGGCGGTCTCCTTCGCGGCCCACGTCTTCCACACGGCCAGCGCCGGCGAGAGGGCCCCGAGAATGCAGGCGCGCTCCTCGGCCGTGAACACGCGATCCATGAACCGGCGGTCGCGCGCCTTGCCCGCCGCGCCGGGCTCGGCCAGGTCGACGATGTCGTTACCGATGGCCAGCGAGGTCATCGAAGTATCGCGCCTCCATCTCACTCAGCCGTCCGACGATCTGCATCGCCAGGTCGCGCGCCCCCCGCATCCCTGCCGACGACGTAGACGGCGCAACGCGTTCCATCCGGACGACGAACGTCTCGCCGCGGGCGGGGTAGTCGCTGAACGCCTCCTGCCCGCGCCCGCGGAGGAACACGCACAGGACGCGCGCGCCGGGCACGGCCTGCAGGATCTGGCCCACGCCGTACGACACGCCTTCGCGATCCACCCGCCCGACGCGGCTTCGCCCGCCCTCCGGGAAGATCAGCACCGACTGCCCGCGCTCGAGGAGCCACGCCACCTTGTCGAGCGTTCTCCTCGTCTGCTCGGGCGTGCCCCCGCGCACGACGGGGATGCACTTGCCGGCGTACCCGACGACCCGCCACCACCAGTGCCTGGCCAGGTTCTGCCGGTCCGGGAGGTTCCACGCGAAGGCGCGCCGCCGCCTCGCGAGCCGCCAGGCCGACGTCATCGCCCACTGGATGACGAGCGAATCGATGAGCGTCAGGTGGTTCGCGCAGATGAGCAGGGGGCCCGGCCTGTCCCAGGCCTGCGCCGCGAACTCCCGTCGCACCTCGCGAAGGTTCGGGATCCGGTACCGCCGGCCGAACCTCATCCAGGCCGACAGGGCGCCGTAGGTCAGGGGGGCCGCGGCGTGCGACAGCACCTCCTGCACGCGCAGCCCGACCCGATCGAACCCCGGCGCCACCCCCGGCTAACCTCCGGCCGCGGTCTTCTGCAGGATCATCTGCACGGCGTCGCCGACGGTGTGCACCTTGTCCGCGGACTCGTCGTCCACGGAAATGCCGAACTCGTCCTCGAACGCCAGGATGATGTCCACGAGGCGGGCCGAATTCACACCCAGGTCCTCGATGATCCGCGTCGCGTCGGTGGCGGCCTCGAGCGCCTGCGTGTTCTTCGCGAACGGCTTGATGATGGCGACGACCTTCCCGAGCGCTGCTGCGTGGTCCATTCCCGTCTCCTCTATCGGTGGCCGGCCGCCGGCGGTCGTGCCGCGGCGGCCGCCCGGGCTACGACTCCCAGGTCTTCAGAATCAGGCATCCATTGACGTCGCCGAAGCCGAAGCTGGCCTTGGCCAGCACCGTGGGCGAGGCGGCTATCGTCTCGTGCGGGATCCTCGACGCGAACGGCTCGAGGGCGGGATGCAGGTCCTCGCAGTTGATCGAGCCGTGAATGAAGCCGCGGCTGAGCTGCAGCACGCACGCGACCGCCTCGATGCCGCCCGCCGCTCCAAGGCCGTGGCCGACGAGCGACTTGGTGGAGTTGATCCACGGGAAGCGGCCCGGGCTCCGGCCGAGCGCCCGCTGCCAGGTGGCGATCTCGAGCGGGTCGGCCATGGTGGCCGTCAGGTGCCCGTTGATGGCGTCCACCGCGTCGGGCCCGATGCCGGCCTCGGCCAGGGCCGCGAGGATGCAGCGCCGCGCGCCTTCGGGGTTCGGCGCCGTCATGGTGCCGCCGCCCCGCTGGCCGCCGCAGTTGACGTGGCCGCCGAGGATCTCCGCGTGAATCCGCGCGCCGCGCGCCCGCGCCGACGACAGGCTCTCCACCATCAGCAGGCCGGCCCCCGACGAGGGCACGAAGCCGCCGGCCGTGGCGCTCATGGGCCGCGAGGCCGCCTCGGGACGGTCGTTCGACTGGCGGGCCAGCACGCGCATCGCGTCGAACCCGGCCCAGATGTAGTGCGACGAGCCCTCCGCCCCGCCGGCCATCACGCGCACGGCCCGTCCGTCCCGGATCCGGTGGAACGCGTCCACGATGGCTTCGGTCCCGGTGGTGCACGCGCTGCTGTTGGTGGTCACCTGGCCGCCGAGCGCCAGCAGTCCGCCGACCAGCGCGCTCACCGAACTCGCCATCGTCTGTTCGACCACGCGGCTTCCCAGTCGGCGCACCTTGCCGGCATCGACGAGGGGCACGACGTACCCGCCCACGGTATCCACGCCGCCGATGCCCGTGCCGATGATGGCGCCGGCATCCCAGTCCACGGCGTCGCCGTCGCCGGGCAGCTCGAAGCCGGCGTCACGCCAGCAGTCGATCGCCGCGATTGCCGCGTACGTCATACTGGTGTTCGCCGCCCGCAGGGCATCCTCGGAGAGGTACTGCCGCTTCGTCTCCTCGCCAATCTCCGGCACGCCGGCCACCTGGCAGCCGAATCCGAGCTCGGCGAGCTGCGGCTGGAAGCGGATGCCGGACCGGCCTTCCCGCAGCGCCCGCTCGAACGCGTCGAGGCCGTGGGCGTTTGCGGCGACGATCCCCATCCCAGTCACGACCACCCGCTCAGCCATGCTTCACTCCCACTCCCGAGGCCGTCGTCTTTGCCACGAGCGCGCCGTCAGAGCCGAACATCTCGATGCGCGACCGCAGCTTGTGACGCCGCCACACGAGCCGTTCGCCTCGGATGGTCACCGCCTCGCCCGGCGGCACGGCTCGCATGAACTCGGTCTCGGCCTCGACGAACAGCGTCGTCCAGCGTGACGGATCCTCGTCCGGGTAGTCCAGGGCGAACAGGTAGATGCCGAGCGCGACGACGCCCACCTGGCCCATCGACTCGAGCAGGATCACGCCGGGCGTGATGGGCCGGCCCGGGAAGTGGCCCGCGTAGAAGAACTCGTCGGGGCGGAAGGTGTACCGTCCGGTGATGCGCTGCTCGTCCACCTCGAGGATTTCGTCCACGAAGCGGAACGGGCGCTGCTGGGGCAGCAGATCCAGGATCTGGGCCGGGGTCAGCCGTTCGCCGGGCATCCTCAGCTCCTCGTCATGCGGGCGGGCACTTGCGCCTCACCGCGTCATCCGCCCGCCCACGGAGTTGACCGACCGCAGCGGGTAGTCCGTGTAGCGGATGTCCCTGAACATGCCGACCTTCGCGTCCTTCACGGTGTAGATCGGCTCGCCGTCGACGAGCACCGTCCCGGTGCCGATGGCGATCGCGGAGCCGGAGCCGGCCAGCTCGGCGTAGCGACGGATGTCTATCTCGTAGCGGACCAGCGTGTTGTAGGGGCGGATCTGGCCGAAGAACTCGATCTCCTTCGCGCCCAGCGCGCGGCCGCCGCCCTTGGCGCCGCGGACGGCGCCGTACAGGCCGATGAGCTGCCAGACGGCGTCCACGCCGAGGCAGCCCGGCTGCACGGGGTCGCCCCGGAAGTGGCACTGGAAGAACCAGGCATCGACGGCGACGTCGTACTCCGCGACGATGCGCCCCTGCGGCCCGCGGTGGCTGATCTCGACCACGCGGTCCACCATGAGCATCGGCGGGCCGGGGAGCGAGGCGAAGCCCTCGGAGGGCGGATCGGTGACGAGGGTGCCGAATGCGCACGCGAGCACCTCCTCCTTGGAGAAGGACGCGCGCTGCTGGAACTCGGCGTAGGTCATGACGGCCTCCGCACGTCGATGAGCAGGCCGGCCCAGGTCAAGCCCGACCCCACGACAACCAGCGCGATCTCGCAGGCGGGCGGGAGGTCGTCCCACCGCTGCGAAAGCACCCCCGGGGCGCCGGCGGCGCCGCAGTTGCCGAACTCCTCCACGTTGTGCAGGTGGCGATCGGGGGAGATCCCCGCGCGCTCGCGCACCGCGTCGAGCATCATCAGGTTCGCCTGGTGACCGATGAACAGCAGCTCAGACCGGTCGCGCTCGAGGTGCGACGCGAGCGACGTGATGGTCGCCACCGACTTGCGGATGGCGAAGCCCTGGACCGCCCGCCCGTCCTGCACGAAGTGGCCGCCGGCCGGGATCACGACCTTGTTCCAGCCCGCCGGGTCCGAATGCACGACGCTGCGGGTGACCCGCACCGGCGCCGGCACCCGCGCCGACAAGACCGCGGCGGCGCTGCCGTCGCCCCACAGCACGGCGGTCCGGCGGTCGCGGTAATCGACGGTCCGCGTCGTGTTCTCGACGTTGACGACGAGGACGTAGTCGGGCAGGGCGGAGGGCCGCATCTGCTGGAGCTGGTGCACCTGCACGGCGAAGCTGGAGCACGCCGAGTTGACGTCGTAGGCGGTGGCCTGGATGCCGAGCTCGGCAGCTATCCGGCAGGCCTCGGCCGGGATCGAGTGCTGGGGAGAACACCCGCCGGCAATCACCAGGCCGATGTCCGACGGCGCCAGGCCGGACCGCGCGAGCGCCATCCGCGCGGCGGCCGCGCCGGTCTGGGCGTTCGTGTACATCGAGGCCGCGGCCGCCAGCTGGGGCTGGGCGTTCTTCGTCGTCCTGATGTACTCGAGCGGCAGGACGGTGCGGCGGGACCGGATGCCCACCCGCTCCATGATCCAGGCGTCGTCGGTGCCGATGTCGAGCGACGCGAGAAACGCGTTGTCGATTCGGTTCTCCGGGTGGAAGTGCCCCACGCCGTGGATGAACACCTCGCCGAGCGTCGTGTCGCCCCTATGCAACGTGCTCACCCCCGTCCACGCGGATGAGCGCGCCGTTGATCCAGTCGGCTTCATCCAGGCTCAGCAGGAACGCCGCGTTGGCGACGTCCTCGGGCGTGGTCAGCCGCCCGAGGGGATTGCGGAGGAGGGCGCCGGCCTTCATCCGGCCGCTGCCGGGGATGACGCGCAGCGCGGGGGTGTCGGTCACGCCGGGCTGGAGGATGTTCGATCGAATGCCGTACGGGCCGAATTCAACCGCGATGGCCCGCGACGCCGACTCGAGCGCGGATTTCGCCGCGGCCACGGCCGCGTAGCCTCTCCACGCCACCTCGTTGCCCTCGCTCGTGAGGCCGATGACCCGCGCGCTCGCGGCGAACAGGCCTTCCCGGTGGAGCCGCTGCACCCACGTCAGCAGGCTCGTGCCCATCGAGTAGATCGTGCGAGCGACGTCCTCGTCATCGAGGACCGCGTCGCCGTAGTCCGGAGGGTTCAGCAGCTGGAAGGCGGGCTCGCCTGCCTCCGCCAGGCGCCGCACGGCCCGATCCACCTCGGCAGGCGGGAGCCCAAGCTCGTCCGCCAGCCTCGCCAGCGGCGGGCCTGCTGAGGGCCGCGCCGGCGGGGCGACGATGGGCTTGAGGTTGCCGTACGCGATCGAATGCACGAGCACGCGAACCCGGCCGGCCGGCTGCATGCCGGCCCGGAGCGCCTCGATGACATCCGCCATCCCGGCGGGCGACAGGGCGTCGGTGTTGATGCTGACGAACGGTCGGCCATGGGCGCGGACGGCCTCGAACTCGCGATCGACCCGATCCATCGCGCCGCGGCGGTCGCGGTGCGCGACGCAGACGCTCATCCCTTCCGCGGCGAGTTTCTTCGCGATGGCCAGGCCGAATCCGCTGGATCCGCCCAGCACCAGGGCCCACTGGCGCTCCGAGAACCGATTCGTCAACCCGCGCCCCCCGCTTCCCCGTCCGCGCCGCCTCTCCGGCGACGGCTGCTGCCGCCACGCGCACCGCAGCCGTTGGCCCGGCTGCCGATGGCCGCCACGCTCTTCATGCGGATGCCGCCTCTCATGTTACATCAAGGGAATCCAAGTCCGGGCGACGACTCCGCACGAGGCCGCGCTCCGGAGGGCGGTTCCGGCGCGCTTCGATCGCACCGCGAGCCGGAAGCTCCGCCGGCGTCTTCCGCCCACGCGCTCTCGTCATCGCCCGTGCACGAGGTACGTGGAGTCGGCGCCGGCCAGGCGGCCGGGCCACGGGCGTTCCACCCACTCCCGCAGCTCGCGCACCGTCGCCGTCACCGGCCGGACCTCCTCCGCCGCCGCGTCGCCACGCGCGCCGAGCACCACCGTGAAGAACTCGGGGCCGCGCATCGCGGTGAACGCCCCGGCGAGGCCCCTGGGTCCGCCCGGCCGCGCGCCCAGGAGATCGGCCGGAAATCGGAAAGGCGGAACCGGATCCGGCGGCTGGCCGCGGTTCTCCGCCTTCTCCCAGGCGGCGATGTCGCCGGGCAGCACGCTCCGGATGCGGGCGATGATCCCGAGCGCGTCGGCGAGCGCCGGCTGCTCCCAGGCGTTGGCGCGTCTGCGGCCCGCGGTGGGATGCGTGTACTCACGCCCGTGGATCCCGGCGCCGTGGTGCAGGACGTACGCGGCCCCTCCCGCGATCCAGGTCACGAGGGCGTCGCTCGCCAGGCGAACGGGATCGTTCTCGGCCCGCACACTGCTTGCGATCCCCGCGGGCTCGTTGTTGACGAACGCGGGCGGCGCGCCGGCGCGGTTCCGCCAGTCCCACGCCTGGCGGGCGGATTGCCAGCCGTCGTCCCCGGCCCGCCGGTCGAAGTGCACGGTGGCCACCGTGGCCGCCGAGCCCTCATAGAGCGCGGCCAGCATGGCCGGCGGCGTGCCGCTGATCGCCACTTCGACGCCCAGCGCGTGTCGGGCCTCGGCGGCGAGCTCCCTGGCCAGATCCGGCGGCGGGCCCTGCTCCTCGTTCTGGATTTCGACGAACTGGACGCCGGCAACGACTGGCCGGAGCGCGTCGACGGCCTTTCGCGCCGCCGCCCGCCAGGCGTCGCGGGTGCGGACGGCGCCTCCTCCGAAGAGCGTCCACTCGACGCGCAGACCGCAGCGGTTGGCCAGGGCCGTGGCGCCGCCGATGACCGCCGCGTAGTCCGGCCACGCCGGGTCGATGGCGCGGTCCTCCCAGCCCTCGCCGCCGACCTCACCGAGGGCCCTGACGAAGTCCACTCCCCGCTCGGCGAGCCACCGCAGGTTCGCCTCGAGGCGGGCGCGATCGTGCCGGTATCCCCACGCGAGCCAGAGCAGGCTCGCTCCCAGCGCGGGTCTCGGCCCATCGTCATCGGCGAAGGCACGGCCCTCGAGGCGCACCCTGCCGCGCGGCGCGCGCGGCAGGGTGCCGACGGGCGCCGGCTCCTGGTCCGGCTGCGACCCGGCGGGGGCCTCGATCCGCGGCGCACGTGCCGAAGCGCCGGGCGGAGTCGCGTCGGCATGGGGCGCGGGCGCGCCGTCGATCGGCGGCGGCGCGGCGCGCAGCGCCACCGGCCAGGCGGCGGCACCCGCGACGGCGGACAGCAGGAGCGCCGTCAGCGCGGCGCAGCGCGGCGCCCCGGCGAAGGCGGCGCAGTTTCCCCGGTGCATGACAAAGATTGTTGATCGCCCTGGGGCGCCGGCGTATTGTTGCGCCATGCAGAGACCCTCTCACGGCTTCATACCGGGTTTCATCGGCCTAGCGCTCGCCGCCGTGCTCGTCGGCGCCGGAGCGCTCCCCGCCGCCGCGCAGACCGCGGCCGGCGGCGACTTCGAAGGCACGGTCCGCGACGCGACGGGCGCCGTGCTTCCGGGGGCGACGCTCGTCCTGACGAACGTGGACACCGGGGTCGAGCGGGCGTCGGTGACCAACGAGATCGGCCGGTACCGCATCCCGGCCGTGCCCGCCGGCGCGTACACGCTGCGCGTGTCGCTGGACGGCTTCGCGACCATGCAGCGCGAAGGGCTCGCCCTCGAAGTGGGCCAGGTCCTGCGCGTGGACATCACGCTGCCGCCGGCCGGCGTGAGCCAGGAAGTCACGGTGACGGCGGCCGCGCCGATCGTCGAGCAGGGGCGGACGCAGACCGGGGCCGTCGTGTCGCGCACGGAGATCGAGAACCTGCCGAGCAACGGCCGAGACTTCCTGAGCTTCTCGACCCAGATCGCGGGCGTCACGGGCCAGCAGATGAGCGGGCAGGGGAGCGGGATCAGCTTCAACGGGCAGCGCGCGCGCAGCAACAACGTGTCGCTGGACGGCGTGGACGCCAACGGGGCGCTGAACGGCAATACGCGCCAGACGATCAGCCAGGAAGCCGTCCGCGAGTACCAGGTGGTGACGAGCCAGTTCGCGCCGGAGTTCGGGCGGGCGTCGGGCGGGCTGGTGAACATCGTGTCGCGCTCGGGCACGAACGACCTCCGCGGCAACGCGTTCCTCTACGTGCGCGACGAGTCGCTGGACGCGCGCAACGCGTTCGTGACGGCGGGCCGCCCCGAGTTCCAGCGCCAGAACTTCGGGGGCACGCTCGGAGGGCCGCTGAAGAGGGGACGGACCTTCTTCTTCGGGGCCTTCGAGCGGATGCGGCGCGACGAGAGCGGGGTGATCAGCATCACCGACGCCAACGTGGCGGCCATCAACGCGGTGCTGGCCGCGCGCCCGATTCCCGGCAGCGCGGTCACCTCGATCACGAACGGCGTGTATCCCATCACGCGCCGCGACAGCCTCGCCTCGCTCAAGATCGACCACACCCTCAGCCCGAAGCACCTGCTGGCGTTCCGCTACACGTACGGCAAGAGCACCGAGGCGAACGCGGGCGGCGTCGGCATCGGCGGCCTGATCACGGAGTCCGGCGGCGGCGGACAGCGCGGCACCGACCAGTCGGTCCTGCTGTCCTGGACGAACGTCATGTCGTCGTCGCTGCTCGGGGAGGCTCGGCTGCAGGTCGCCCCCCGCGATCTCGAGCAGTACGCCAACGACCCCGTCGGCCCGCGCGTCTCGATCTCGGGCGTGGCGACGTGGGGCCGGAACACGAACTTCCCGGTCATCCTGGACGAGGTGACGACGCAGGGCAGCTACACGCTCAGCTGGCAGCGGGGCGCGCACTTCCTGAAGGCCGGCGCCGACGTCGCGCACATCGCCGCGAGATCGTCCTTTCCGGTGAGTTTCGCGGGCAGTTTCTCCTTCGGGAGCCTGGCGTCGTTCGCGGCCGGCACGCCCTCGACGTTCACCCAGGGGTTCGGCAATCCGCAGATCGACCTGCCCGACACGCTCTACGCCGCGTTCGTGCAGGATTCGTGGACGGTGAACGACCGCCTGACGTTCGTCTACGGTCTGCGCTACGACTACGACGCGCAGCCGCAGCGGGTGCCGCGCGATCGCTCGAACCCCCTCGAGGCGCCGCTGGACGACGGGATCCACCGCGATCCGAACAACGTGTCGCCGCGGGCGGGCTTCACCTGGGACCCCATCGGCGGGGGCCGCACGATCATCCGCGGCGGCTACGGGCGGTTCTACGACAAGGTCTTCCTGCTCGTGGCGCGCAACGCGCTCCTCGCCCGCCAGTCGGTGTCGTTGAGCGGGGCGAACGCCGCGCTGCAGTTCGCCCGCGGCGCGTTTCCCGAGAGCGACCAGCTTCCTGCCGGCTTCACGCTGACCCGGCCGAGCATCAACAAGGCCGATCCGGAGATGCAGATCCCGTACCTGGACCAGGTCAGCCTGGGAGTCGAGCGCCAGATCGGCACCCACTGGTCCGTGGCGATCAACGGCGTGCGCAACTGGGGATCGGCCCTGCTGGTGTCGAACAACATCAACCTCGGCCCTCCGACCATCCTGACCTCGGCCAACGCCGCGTCGCTTGGCGTCAGCAACCCGAGCCCGCAGCAGATCGGGCGCCCCTACTACGGATCCACTAACCGCCTCGACCCGCTCTACAACAACATCCAGATGGTGTCGTCGAGCGGCTGGTCGTCGTACTACGGCGTGCAGTTCACCGTGCAGAAGCGGCTGGCGAACGGCTACTCCCTGCGGGCGAACTACATCCTGTCCGAGTCGAAGGATGACGGCTCCGACTTCACGCAGGCCGAGCAGCCGAACGATCCGTACAACCGGCGCGCCGAGCGGTCATACTCCGCCGAGCACCAGCGTCACCGCGTGACGCTGACCGGCGTCTGGGAGCTGCCCTACGGCCGCGGCGCCGGCGCAGCGGGCCACCCCGCGCTGCTCGGCCTCTTTGGCGGATGGACGCTCTCCGGCACGTTCACCTATCGCAGCGGCACGGCCGAGAATCCCGCCGTCGGGTCCGACGTGAACGCCGACGGGAACAGCAGCTCGGACCGGCCGTTCATCGGCGGCGTGATGGCCGCGCGCAACTCGTACGAGGGCCCGGACTACGCGGGGTTGAACCTCCGCTTGTCCAAGCGGTTCCGGTTCGACCGCCGCCGGGCGCTGCTGCTGCAGCTCGAGGGGTTCAACGTCCTCAACCGCACCAATTACGGCGGGCTGAACATGACGTGGGGCACGGCGCTCGAGCCGCGCGACACCTACGGCCAGTACACGTCGGCCGGCGCGCCGCGCCAGCTGCAGCTCGGCGTCAAGGTCGAGTTCTAGCCGCGCCACGCCGCCCGGCGGCCGGGCCTCGGCCCGGCCGCCGGCGGCGGGCGCCCGCGCGTTCCTGCTGTCATTCCCTTTTCAGGACTGCCTGCTTGACGCTCCAGGCCGACCCGGCGCCGGACCCTCGTCCTGGCGCCGCGAGCCCGGTCCCTGCCGCCGCGCGCTGCAACGGCCTCGACGCGTTCCGGGCGCTCGGCATTTTCGGCGTCGTCCTGTGTTCCACGTTCACCAGACGAGGGGCCAGGCCTGGAGCCCGCCGGTCGAACTGCTCATCCGCGCGCGCGCCTGCTCGCTGCCGATCTTGGTCATGATCAGCTTCTTCGTGGTCGCGCGGTCGAGGCTCGGGGACCCCGGCCGGACGTTCGGGCGGTTCGTGGGCCGGCGCTTCCGGCGTGTGGGGGTGCCGTGCCTGGTCTGCACGGCGATCTTCTGGACGGCGATGTAAGTCCTCGTCCCGCTGCTCAGCGGCGGCCGCATTCGTGCTCGACGGCATTACCCTGAAGGCGGCCCGCCTGGTTGCCGCCAGCCTGGTCGTCTTCGCCGCGAGCGGCCTCGTCGCCGCGGCCCTGCGGAGGGCTCTCCCGGCGGAGTGGCTCCTGCCGCTGGTGCCCGTCGCACACGCCCCGCGCGGCCGGGGCGCGGTGGGGGGCTGAACCCGCTCAGAACTTCAAGACAATGAGGCCCCGGCGGGGCTCCGAGTTGTAGGACACGCCCGCATCCGGCGCCGCGACGTTGCGCTGGATGTCCTGGGGATTGAAGCGGCCGAGCACGTTCGTCACTTCCACCCCCACCCACGGCTTCCACGCGCCGAAGCGAAGCTGCCGTTCGACGGCGACATCCACCGTGACGAATGTCCGAAGACGCCGGGCGTTGGGCGGCCCAACCCAGGACTGGCGCTCGTCGAGCGGCGAGTAGGGCAGGCCGCTGCGCCATTCGAGGACCGACGCCAGGCGCCACGCGCGGACCTGGCTTCGCACCTGCGCGACCAGGCGGTGCGGCACGTCGGCGTCGCCGCGCGCGTAGACAGACTCGCGAATGACGGGATCCCGGATCGTGCCGAAGAAGAGGGAATACGCATTCGTGTCGGCGCGAACCGTCGATCGGACGTAGGACGCGCTGGCGAACAGGCGAGAGCCTTCCGCGTAGCGCGCCGCCAGCACGCCCTCCCGGTAGGACGAGCGGCCGCGGCTGTCCACGCTCAGCCAGCCGATCCCGTCCGCCTCTTCCGCGACGGCCACATGCTCCCGGGACCCGCGTCGGCCGAGCAGGGCGGTCCGGAGAGACAGCTTCGGCGTCAGCTTCACGTCGGACTCGACGTGCCACGTCCGGGCCCGTGGAACCTCCAGGCCGAACGCGCCGATGCGAGGCGCGTAGCGGACGGGCGGGCCCAGCGGAGTCCCGTCCGGCGCGAACGACGTCACGACGCGCGTGCTGAACGTGCCGAGGGCCCCCAAGGTGAGCGGGCTGCGCTCCACGAACCGGCCGATGCCGGCGTTGACGGTCAGCCGGTTGCCCTCCAGCAGATCGATCTTCATGCCCAGCCTGGGCGAGACCGCGGCGGAGCGCGTCACACCGTCCCGATCGACGCGCACGCCGGCTTCGACGACGAGCCGCGCCGCGGCCTGCCAGCGATCCTGGACGAACGCCGCGCCATCCGTCGCCCGCACGCGGTGCGGCGAGCCGCCCTCGAACGCAATCCGATCGGCAAGCGTGCCATCCGCGCGGAGAACGTGCACCGGCCGGTCCACATCGGTCCCGTCGAACGCCGATGACGCCACGTCGAGACCGGCCTTGTAGTAATGAATGCCAGCCCGCCCCTGCAGGATGCCCGAGAGCGTCTCGCGCCACTGCACGGACCACGCCTCGCGGGACTGGTCGTTGAAGTAGTTCCCCCCGCGGCGCTCGGGTCCGATCTCCATCGGGAGCGCGCCCTGCCCGGTGATCCACATCCCGTGCCGCTTGACGTGCACGAGCGTCTCCAGGAACGTGGCCGGCCGGACGGCCCACTCCTCGGAGACCGCCACGTCGTACCGGCGCTCGCGGGTCGAGGCGGACGCCTCCGGCGGTTCGAAGGTTCCCAGCGTCGCGTACCGGCGCTTCTCGGGCGACACGCCGATGGTCGCCGTGAGCAGGTGGCCCGGTGCGACGGACGCGTCCAGCCTGGTGAACGACAGCAGCCGCTCGCTCCGGATGCGCTCGGACTGCGGCCGGCTCGGCAAGTCCGTGCTCGTGTAGCGATAGTGCAGGCTCTGGGCAATCGAAAGCCGTCCGCCAAACAGGCGTCCGCCAAACCACAGGCGGGGCCTGAACGCCTCGACCCCGGCCACGCGCCAGGGTTTTCCCCGCGCGGTTCGGAACCGGGGATGGATGCTTGCCAGCGACAGGCGCCAGGTGTCGCCGCCTTTGCGGGCCTCGAGCAGCGTCAGGCCCGAGGTGAAACGCCCGAACTCGACCGCGTACGGGTTGGGCAGCACATCGACCGACGCGATCGCGTCGGTCGGGACCCTGAAGTCCGTTTCGCCGGTGGACGGGTCCGTCAGGTCCGCCGAGCCCACCTGGACGCTGCTCTGCGTCGGGCGTCCGCCCTTGACGCTGAGCCCCGACGGCCCCCTGATGACGCCCGGCACGAGAGGCAGGATGTTCTCGACGGCGACATTCCCGGCCGACATCGCCTGGAGCCGGGTGAAGTCGATGCGTCCCGACGACCCCAGGGAGGCGCCAATCTCCACCGGGTGCGTCGGGACCACCACGACGGTTTCGGAGACGCCCTCGATTTGCAGGTCGACATTCACCTCAACCTCGGTCCCGGCCTCGACCGCCACGTCGCGTGCCGCCGCCACGAAGCCCGGGAGCCTGGCCGTCAGGCGATACGCCCCAGGGGCCAGCCCCGCAAACCTGAAACGGCCGCGATCGTCTGACAGGGTGGTGACCGTCGCGCCTGCGCCTGCCGTCGCATCGGCGGACTCCAGGGTGAGGACAACGCCCGGGAGGAGGACCTCTCCGGCCATGGCCGTGACGATCCCGCGCACGGCCGACGGCGCAGACGCCGACGCTCCCGCCTCGCGCGGCGACAGCAGGGCGAAGAGCAGCAGCACCGCGGGGAGCGCCCGGCGGCAGACGGCGGGGTCACGCATGGATGACGACCTTCCGCGTCCGGCAGGAGCTGCGCCGGACCTCGGGCGGAGGAGAACCCCCTGAGAATATCGGTTCGAAGGCACCACGAGCAATGCCGGTCGGCCTGCGGTTCGGATCGACGCCGCATCGCCACCCGCCGCCACGCCCTTGACACCCCGGAAGTCGTTCCTGTGTAATGGCCAGCCGGCTTTGACCCATGCAGGGCGACTGTGAACGGACGCACGGGCCGCTGGCAACCCCCCGGTTTCTCTGGCCGAGTCTCGGACGCCCCGAGTTCCTCGGCCCCGGCAACCTGTCCTTCAGGGCGGTCATCGGCGCGCGAGCCGGGTGCCTCGATGCGGCCGACATCGCCTCTGGGTTTTTCCTGACGTTCGTGCCCGATTCCGGGCGGCGCGTCGACCTGGCTTCGACGCTCCTCAGCGACGGCTTCTCGCTGCCGGACGGCGCCCCTCTGAAGAAGGTGCTCGGCCCGGCGCGTCTGTACTCCCTCTACGAGGTGCGCCTCACCGTCCCGGCAGAAGCGCTGGACGAAGCCGCCGGGGACCGGCGCACCGGCCTCTTCACCCTCGGCCATCCCCGCGTGTCCGACAGCCTCCACTCCATCGCCTGGCTCCGCCACGGCTGGGAGCGTTTTCGTTTTGCCTTCGTGGCCGACACGCACCTGTCGCGAGCCTGGGAAGGGATCGAGGCCGACGGACGCACCCTCGCCTCCAGTGCGGGACACGCGGGGCTGACCCCGTCAGACCGGCTCAAGCGCTTCTTCTCGCGGGAGGCCTTCGCCGCGAGCTTCGTCAACCCGAACCGCATGTGGCGCCGCTTCGTTGCGGAAGCCAACGCCCTCGGCCGGCGGGGCGAACTCGACCTCGTGATCCTCGGAGGCGATCTCGTCGACTTCCTGGAGCCGGGCAATGTGGAGCACTTCGTGGCTTCGACGACGGGCCGGGCGCCGGGAAGCCTCGCCCTCGAGGTGCCGCTCCTGACGGTGCCCGGCAACCACGACTACCGCCGCTTCGGGTACCGGCCGCAGATCTACCCGCTCGACCGCTGGGGGCTCCACGATCTGCAGCGCGATCACTTCTTCAGGGAAGCCAGGGGCGAAGGCCGCGCGCGCCTGTCGCCGAGGGATTTCCGGGCCGTCTTCGCCCGCGGCCCCGGCCGGCATCCGCTCACCGACTACTTCCTGCACGTCAGTCCGGCGACCGACGAGGTGCTGATGGCAGGCCGCTCGGTGTTCATCCTGCTCGATACGGGCCCGGATGTGTTCCGAACGCTGCCGCGGGTGGAGCCTCGCCGATGGGCGAACTTCCTGCGCACGATTCCGTACGCGTGGCGGCATCCCGCGTCGGCCGGTCTCACCGACGCCCAGGCTGCGACGCTCGCCGCGGCGGCGGCAGCCGCGGGCGCGCGCAGCGTGTTCATCGTCTTTCACGCAGGCCTCGGAGGCGCGCGGCTCGAGACGCGTCCGCACACGAACCCCGCGACGCCCGTCGCCGAAGGCGGCGAACTGGCCGCGGGGCGCCGCGGAGCAGTCGCCGTGGAACGCGCAGTGCTCCGAAGCGCGCTCGGGCCTGGGGGGATCTTCAGAAACCACGCCGGCCTCCTCCGCGCGGCGGCCGCCGACGACCGCAGCGTGCTTGGCCTGTCCGGCCACATGCACCGGTCGTTCAGGCTGCGCCTCGACAAGCAGTCGGGCGGTCTCTTCGTGGAGCAAGACGGAAGCCCGATCCCGTCGCCGGGGTCTTTCGAGCGCTCGTCGTACTTCGTGAGCGGCCCCTCCCTCGGCCACGTGAGCCCGCGCGCTGAGCCGCCGGAACGGCCCGGCTACCTCAGCGTGGCCGTGGCCGACGGCCGGATCGTGTCCGTCACGACCGAGCGACTGCGGGACTCGAGCCAGTGCACGAGTCGGTTTCGCGTGCGGTGCAGCCCGGGCAACCGGCGGTGCCGGCTGGTCCGCGTCGATCTCGAGAGCCCGACCGGCGGGCTCCTAGGCGTGGATGTCAGCTTCCTGGTCTTCTCGATGCCGCGCCGGAGCGCGCCAGGGGGCTTTCCGTACGTCATTGAACCGGAAGCGCCTGGCGCCGCGCCGGGAGCCGATCCGATCTGGATTGACAAGGAGGACTGCCGGACGCTTCTCGGCACCGCCAGGCGCGCCTACCTCCAGACCTTCAGGTGCGGGCCAGGAATTGGATGGGCGTTTCGGGTCGCTCCTGCCGTCCGTCCGGCCCTCCGCGCCAGGGCCGCCGTGGTCATCGAGGCCCTGATACCCGGAGCGGAGGCCCCGGGAACGGCGAGCATCTGGTGGCACCCGCTGTGGGTGGCTTTTTGACGCTCTGTTCGACGGCATGTTATAAGCGCTGAGGATGTCTCGGCGCGCATGAAGATCGCGGTCGTCCTCGATCACGACCCGCGGCTGCTCAACGGAGCCAGCCGCCAGGCCGGCCAGTTCGTCCAGTGGCTCCTCGGGCGCGGACACCAGGTGCACCTGGTGCACACGGCGAGTGGAATGCATCCGCCTCCGTCCGGATCCGGGCTCCGCGTGAGCACGGTGCCCTCGTTTCCCGTCAGGTCGTACCGCGAGTACCGGATCCCGGTGCCGCCGGCGGCCGCCCGGCTCTGGCTCGCCCGCGCCGACGTGAATCTCGTCCACTCCGAGACGATGAACCCGACGCTGCTGGCGCTCGCGTACTGGATGAAGCGGCGGGCGGGCGTGCCGATGTTCAACGTGCTGACGGCCAACCTCCCGTACTACACCGCCATCCTCCTGCCCAGGGACAACCTGGCGCGGAAGCTGGTGTACGGCCTCGGCAAGCCGCTGATGAACGCGATCTCCAACCGGATCGAGGGCACGTTCGTGCTCAGCGACGGAATGCGGGACAGCCTCGCCAGGCGGTTCTTCGCCATCGACCCCTCGCGGCTCTTCACCTGGACGCGGCCCCTCGACCCTGCCGCCTACGCGGCGAGGCGCGAGCCGTCGGACGTGTGGGGGAGGCTGGGCGTCCCCAGGGGCCGCCGGGTCGCGACGCTGAGCCGGCTCTGCCAGTCCAAGAACGTCGAGTTTCTCATCCGGGCGTTCGCCTGCCACATCATCCCGCGCGACCCCACGCTGCACCTGGTCGTGGCGGGGGAGGGCCCGAATGCCGGCCAGTTGCAGCGACTGGCCGCCGGCCTGGGATGCGCCAACATCCACTTCCCCGGCCTCATCCCGTACGACGCCGTCCCGGCGTTCCTGCGCGACACGGACTACTTTGTCTACGCGTCGCTTTCCGAGACGTTCGGGAACGCGATCTGCGAGGCCAAGTACGCCGGCGTTCCCGTCGTCGCCCTGGATGACGGCGGCGGCGTGCGGTCGCAGATCGCGGATCGCCGGACCGGGATACTCGTGGCGAGCGCTGACGAAGCGGAGTTCGCTCGCCGCTTCCTCGCGTTGCTGGGCGACGAGGCCCTGCGGGAGGCGATACGCCGCGAAGCGCGCGAGGACGTCGCCCTGATGCACTCTCCCGAGCGGGTGTACGGCAACCTGATGCGGATCTATCAGCTGGCCGCCGAGGGAGCGCTGCCGGGCCGCTCGGAGATCAGGCGGATCCTGGCCTATCCCCGCCTGGTGCCCGGCGCCACCAGCTCACTGTAGAGCGTCCATTCGTGGGTGCGGCCCAAGGCCTCGACGAGGCCGAGCGCGCACGCGCGGACCGACGGCGACCGGTAGTCCGCCGGGTGAAACGCGAACCGGAGCAGGCGGCCCCGCGCCGGCGCACGCATGACGGCGCGCGCCCAGCGCGCCGACAGCCATTCCCGCCAGGGGCTGCGCGTGGCGAAGGCGATGACCGGCGCGAACAGCCGCCGGTCCCGCTGCACCTCGTACAGCCAGAGGTGGTCTTCCGCCAGCGAGAAGCCGAGGCCCTTCAGGGCGGCGCGCAGCGGCGGGCCGCCGCTCCACGCCGGGGGAACGAACGCCGCCGGCACCCGGCCGAACGCGGCTGCCACCGCGTCCCGCCCGCCGCGGACGCGCTCGGCGGTGTCACGCTCCGGCAGTCCGAAGAACTCATCTTCTCCCGCGCTCTGAATCGACGACAGAAGCCGGCGCCACGCCGGCAGCCGCGCGTTGGCGCCGACGCGCCGGTGATAGCAGCCGTGCAGGAGCACCTCCGTCCGGATTCCCGGCGGGACGGCACTTGCGACTCGGCGAACCTCCTGGCTGGTCCATGTCCCGCGGCCGTGGAAGAAGGGGACGATGGCGAGGTTCACTGCCGGCACGCGCAGGGCGGACAGATCGCGCAGCAGGTCAGCCAGGAACGCCAGGCTGTCCGGCGCGACGTCATGCACCGAGAGGAGCGCCCGGCACCCTGGCTGCGGCGATCGATCGGCACTGATCGACATAGGCCTCGAAGACGTGCGTCCACGTGTGGCTGGATTCCAGGGCCTTCCGGGCGGCGCGCACGCGGTCAGCCGCGTCCGACCGGCCGATCGCGAGCGTGGCGCGGACCAGGTCGGCCGGTTCTCCGGGCGCGAACAACAGGCCGCAACCCGAACTCGAGACGAATTCGGCTCCCGCGCCGGCCGCGGCCGACACGACCGGCACTCCGCTCGCGACAGCCTCGCGAAGACCGAACCCGAAGGTCTCCCAGGCCCCGGGGCTGATGAAGACGTCGGCCGAGGCGTAGAGCCCGGCGAGCCGCTCCTTGTCCGCGATGAACCCGAGATCGTGCACCCGGCTGTGGTCCGAGGCCCAGCGCCCCACGGCGCCTGCGAGCGGGCCGGTGCCCGCGAACGCAACGTGCACGGCCGGATCGTCGAGGAGGCGCGGCAGGGCAGCGAGCAGCACGTCGAGCCCCTTGTCGGCGCGGTACCGTCCCGCGAACAGGAGCAGCCTGCCCGTGCCGTCGACGCCAAGCCGGCGGCGTAAATCGGCGCTCCTCCGCGCCGGAGAGAAGACGGCCGTGTTCACGCCCAGCGGGAGATGCCTGAGATTGGTCAGGCCGAGCGCCTGGAGCTTGTCGCGGATGTGCCTGGACGCCACGAACGTGGCGTCCAGCCGCCCGAACACGAGGCGCACGTACCGGTACAGCCCGCGGACGGCAGGGTCCGCCAGCCGTCCGAGACGCCTTCGGAGGATCGGAGCGACGTACGTGTCCGGGAAGTCCGCGTGGTAGTAGGCGGTGCGCACGGCGCCGAGGCCGCGCGCCGCCCACGAGCCCACCCAGTAGTCCAGATAGGGGCTGCCGAACTCCAGCACGTCGGGGCCTATCTCGCGCAGGATCCGCCGGAGCGGGCGGGCGCGGTACAGGTGGCGGTAGTTCGCGTCGAACCGGAAGCCGCGGAGCCAGTAGATCGTGCCGCCTGGAACCGGCTCGACCTCGTCGGCGGCCGCCGGCGCGACTAGCGCGTAGCGGTGCTCGCCCCGCGCGGCGAAAAACGCCAGCTTCTCGTTGTGGTAGGTGGACACGCCGCCCCCGCGTGGCGTGTAGAAGCTGGCGATGTCACAGAAGACCATGCAGCCGTCCGCAAGAGGCCATCGTGTCAGAAGATCGCGCCGCCCTCAAGCGGCGCCCCGGAGCGCTCGAGGTCCGGCCTTTCCCCTTGACCCGGACCGCCGCGGTACCCGACGATCGATAGAGCCTCCCGTCTCTCCGGCCCTCGGATGGCGGCGGGCCGAGGGCCCTCCAGCCATGGCGGTCGCCTACAGAGTCATTACGCACATTCATTCGTCCGGATCGAACGCGCAAGCGAGCCCTGGCTCGCGCGTGGTGAACGAATGGCTGGACCGTATGCTGGGCGCGGTCCGCGCCGAGGTGGCGTGGTTCGAGTGCGACACGTCGGTCGCCGATCTCGAGGCGATCCTAGCCGGGAAGCGAACCAGGCGGCCGGTCGATCTGCTCTTCCTGACCGACCATCTATCGCCGGCGCACCATCACATCGACGAGGCGGTCTTCGAACTCGGCCGCCGGTGTCACCGGTTCGGCGTGGGAGCCGAAATCCAGACCTGCCTGCCGGCGGCCGGAGGAACCTGGGCCCTCGGACACGATGTCCTGCTCTATGGGCAGGCGGGACTCCGTCCAGGGCCCACCGGCGGCTACTACGGGCTGACCCAGGAGATCATCGACGAGATCTTCGACGTCTGCATACCCGACGGGGCGCCGCTGCCGGAGACCATGCGGCTGCGCGCGTTCTGCCGCGAGCGGGGGATTGCGTGCGCCCTCGCGCACCCCCTGGACGGGCATGCGCTGACGGTGAAGCAGATCGTCACCGTTCTCGCCACGTTCGACTTCGTCGAGACGCTCAACGGCGGCTACCCGGAGGCCAACGCGCGGGCGCTCGAGCGCCTGTGCGCGGCGCTCCGCCGAGAGCAGCACGCCGGGCTGGCCCGGAGCGGCGCGCTTGCCCATCCAGGAAGCGCGGCTGAGCGGCCGGCCGCGCTCATTGGCCTCGGCGGCGGAGACGCGCACCTGCGGGATTTCGATCGCGTGGTCACCGAGTTCCGCCACGACGGGGGCCCTCCCGACGCGGGCGACTTCGTGTCGGCCATGCTGTCGGCCCGGACGGACCCGGACGCCGCGCGGCGGTTGTTCATGCCGTCCGGGCGCGGCATGACGTCGAGCCGGCTCATCGCCGAGGCCATCACGATCGGCCTCCGGAACGTAGCCCGTGCTCGCCACCGCCTGGACCGGCGGCTGGTGGCGGCCATCGTCGTCAGCGGCTCCAAGATCGCGGTGACCGAGGTGCGGAGCAAGTACCGGGCCGCCAGAGACCAGCGGGCCCAGTTGGCCGAGTGGCTGAGCGAGAGGTCAGAGCCTCGCAGCCTGGCGCGGGAGGCGGTCGATTCACCCAGCCGATCCTGTTGACCGCGTCGGCGGGCCGCTGCCGGCATCCGCGCAGGGTGCAGGGCCCGGTTTGCGCGAGCGGTCGCTGGCATCGGTGTTCTGGGTGCTGGCCGCCAACGTCGTGCGGGCGGGCACGTTCTTCGCCATCCCGGTCCTCATCGCCTGGATCACCGGCCCCGTCGAGCTCGGCCTGGCCCAGATCGCGTACGGCGTCTATGCCATCGCGCTGACCTTCGTGGGCCTCGGCACGAAGAGCGCCGTCCTCCAGCATCCGGATGCGAACGCGACGTACCTGTCGTCGGTCTTCTACGTCAACGTGCTTTCGGGCATGGCCACGGGTGCCGCCGTCGCGCTCGCGGCGCCCTGGCTGGCGGCGATAGGGCACTCCGACCCCCGGCTGATCCTGGCCTTCCGCTGGATGGGGCTGGTGTGCGTCGTGTCGTCGCTGACGCTCGTGCAGAGCGCCCTGCTGGCCCGGCGCCTGGCGTTTCGGGCGCTGTCGATGGCTGAGCTTGCGGGTCTGGCCGCCGCGGTCTTGGCAGGCCTGGCGGTGGCGGCCGCGGGCGGTCGGTTCAGCGCGCTCGCCGCCGCCGCTGCGGCCCACGTCGTCGTCAGCAGCGCCGCCGTCTGGGTGGCGGGCCGCTGGCGGCCGTTGCTCCGCTTCAGCGCGTCCGAAGCGCGGCAGGCGCTCCGCTTCGGCGTCACGGCGACGGCCGCGTCCTTTGTCAACAGCCTGGCCGGGCAGTTCGAGCGCTTCCTGCTGTCGAGCCTGTTCGGCCCTGCCGCGCTCGGCTTCTATGGCGCCGCGCGTAACGTGAACCGCGACGCGCTCCGCAACCTGATGCGCGTGAGCGACGAGATCCTCCTGCCGGGCCTGGCGTCGCTCGGCGGGCAGAAGCACCGCGCGCGCGGCTACTACCTGCAGGCGCTCCGCTTCGAGTTCCTTACCTTCGCCCCGGCAGCCGTGTTCATCGCCGTCTTCGCGCGGGACCTCATCCTGCTCGTCTACGGCCCCTCGTGGCTGCCGGCCGCCCCGCTCGTGCAGCTGCTGACGCCGCTGGTGCTCTTCACGATCACGAACCACACCATTGGCGCCGTGTTCCTGTCGGCCGGGCGGCCGGACGTCCAGCTGCGCTGGTCGCTGCTCTCGATCCCGCTCGTCGGGATCTACGTGGCCGCCGGCGCGAAGTGGGGCCTCTCCGGAGCCGTAGCCTCGTTGTCCGCCCTGGAAGTCGTCGGGTGGTCGATTTCGCATGCCATGGCCAACAAGCTGATCGGGCTCCCGTTCCGGCAGTTCGCGCGGACCTTCGTAACGCCTCTGGCGGTGATCGCGGCGTTCGGCGCAGTGCTGGCTGGGGCTCGCCACGCGGCCGCGCCGGTCTCGCCGTCCTGGCCCGTGCTGGCGGCATGGGGGCTGGCCGCGCTCGCGCTCTACGCGGCCGTCCTGCACGCCGCCGACCGCCGGCTGTCCCGGGAATACTGGGGCGCGCTCGTGGACGTGCTGCGGTCCAGGTCCGCCGCGGCGCGGGAGCCACGGTCATGACCGCCGCTCGCGACCCCGTGAGCGGCCCGTCCCGCGCCGTGGTCGGCGTGCTGCTGCTCCTTTCGGTTGTCCTGGCCGCGGCGGCGTACCGATCGCTGGGATGGCGCATGAACGGCGACGCCGCCACGATGCTCTACGCTGCCTTCCTGCAGCGCGGCGAAGGATTCGTCCTCTACCGGGACATCTTCGACATGAACGCGCCCGGCGCTCACGCCGTCTACCGGGGCCTCTGGGCCGCGACCGCCGGGGGCGAGCGGGCGCTGCGCGTGGCGGATCTGGGAATCGGCCTCGGGTTGCTGGCGGCCACCGCCGCGGCGATGCGACCCTTCGGGCGCAGGAGCGCGTGGGCTGCGGCCGTGCTCGCCGGGCTGCTCTATCTCGGGTCGGGCGACGCGTTGAGCCTTCAGCGGGAGTACTTCGTGCTCGTGCCGGCGGCGCTCCTGCTTGCCCTCGTCATGCCGCGAGACGAAGGGTACGGGCGCGCGGGCCCGGGCGCCCTCGCCGCGGTGCTCGCGGGTGCCTGCGCCGGCGTCGCCTCGACGATCAAGCCGCAGGCCGGCCTGCTCGTCTTCGTGGTCATGGCCGCCGGCTTCGACTCCAGGGGCCGCACTAGGGCCTGGATCCGCATCGGGGCGGCGGCCGCGGCCGGGGCGGCGGCGGTGTGGGCCGGCGTCCTGCTCTGGCTGTGGCGCATCGGCGCCCTGCCCTCGTTCATCGACATCGCCTCCCGGTACTGGCCGCTCTACGAAGCCCTGACCAGCCGGCCGTACGGCGTGCTCTCCGGATGGGATCGCGCCGCCTACGTCGCCGGCGGGTACGCGCGGGGCTTGAGCGGCGCCCGTGCGATCTGGCTGGCCGCGGCGGCGGCTGGCCTGATCTGGATCCGCGCCTCGTCGGGAGTCGAGCGTCTTCGGGCCGCGGGGCCGCTCGTGGCCCTGGCCGCCGTCACGCTCGTGTTTCCGGGCGCATCGGGAAAGTTCTGGGAGTACCAGTGGCTGCCGTTCGGATACGCCATGATGCTGCTCGCCGCGCTGGTCGCCGCCGACGGCGTGCGCCTGCCGCGCTGGCGAGCAGCCGCCCCGGCAGTCCTGCTGGTCGTCGCAGCCTTCCTGCCGCACCGGGCGTGGACGTTCCAGCCGGGGCGTCAGGAGGCGCTGGCGCGCGTGGACGGGATGCGGGCGTTCGTGGCGGAACACCTGCGCCCCGGCGACACCGTGCAGCCCCTCGACTGGACCGGAACGGCGCTCCACGCCATGCTTGCCGCGCGGGCCCGCGCGGCAACGCCGTTCCTCGAAGACGTGCACTTCTACCACCACGCCGGCCACCCGTACGTGCAGGGCCTCAGGGCGAGTCTCGTCCGGCGTCTCGAGCGCGAACGCCCCAGGTTCATCCTGCAGGTCGATCAGCCGGGATGGGCCGCGTGTCCGGACGCCGTCCACCCGTTCCCGACGCTGGGAGCGCTCCTGGAGCGCGACTACGTCGCGGCCGCGCGCGGGACAGGCTGGCAGATCTTCGAATGCCGCTCGCGCCGGTGAGGATCGATCAAGCTCGACGCGTGAGGCTCCGCAGCGCCTCGAAGATCCGCTCGCAGTTCCTCCCGTCCGCGGCTGTCATGTACCGCTCGATGAACGCGCGGCTCCTGGCCCGGCAGCATTCCGGGTCTTCGAGCGCCAGTTCGACCTGCCCGAGCAACTCAGAGGGACTCGCCGCGACCAGCCCGCCGTTCTCCTCCGGGGGGAGCTTCCACGCGGCGCGCACGCTTGGAAGGCGCCGCGTGCGGACGAGCCCGCCCCAGACGTGTCTCGAGTCGAACGGCTCGTCCGGGCTCTCCACGGGGTAGACGTGGATGGTCGGGCGGCCCGTGGCGTAGAAGAGGTTGGCGATGCTGCTGAAGTTGGTGATGAGGAGATCCGCGAGCCGGAGATCCAGGCTGTTGTCCTGGTCCTGATCCTTGAACTTCACGAGCACGTGCGGGTGGCGGCGTTCCAGTCCGGCAATCCGCTCGAGCACGCGCCGGCCGTACCGCCACCGGTCGTGCATCCTCACGATGAGGTTGACGCCGTGACGGTCGAGGAGGGCCACCAGGGACTCGAAGACGTCGTCCTCGGCCCCCCAGTGCGCGAACACGCCGCCGTAGTGCCACGTCGGCGCGAGCAGGGCGGTCTTGCGCCGCTGGATGTCGAACGGATAGAACGGCTGCAACCGCTCCCTGTCAGGCGGGCGGACGATCTCGTCGTGGAGGGCGGAACCGAGCACGCGCAGGATGTCCTCGCTGAATCCGCTGACGTCGCGCCGGAACCGCCTGTCCCATTCCCCGAAGCACTGCCACCTGACGCGCGAGTCGGGCTTCCAGGGATCGCCCCACCAGGCCGCGATGCACCGGCGCATGAACGCGAAGGCCCGCCGGTCGTCGGGGCCCTTCCAGCCGAAGCCGTGCCAGAGCACGAACAGGCCTCGGGAGATCCCGAGCAGCGGGACGGCGTTGTCGACGATCGCGACGTCCGCGCGGCGGGCGAGCGCCCGGGGGTAGGCCCGCAGATCGCGCGCGTAGACCCTGGCGCGCAGGGGATCCGCACGCCAGGCCGCGGTGGTCTTGAACGCGCCCGGGTGCTTCATGAACACCGTCAGTTCGACATCGTCGCGACGATCGAGGAATCGGCAGAACGCCGCCAGGTCGGCGCCAAAGGTGGTCGCCCAGACCGCGACGCGGAGCTTCGGCGCGCTCACGACCGCCCCTCGTCCAGCCTGGCCTGGATGAACCGCAGGATCCGGCGCCCCCGCTCCTCCCAGGTGTACCGCGCGGACGTCTCGAGGGCGCTTGCCGCCAATCGCGCGGCCAGCTCGGGCGTGCGGAGCACACGGGCGATCGCGTCTGCCGCGGCGTGCGGGTCGTCAGGCCGGCAGAGCAGCGCATCGACGTCGTGCGTCAGGAGTTCGGCCACGTCCGGTGTCCGTCCGGCGACGATCGGCCGCCCGGCGGCCAGGTAGTTGTAGAGCTTGATGGGCGTGATCGTGTGAGGGAACGCCAGGAGCGTGGATGAAGGAGGGTTGATCAGGATGTCCGAGGCATACAGGTAGGGCACGACCGCCCGGGGAGGGACGCGCGGCCGCGTGGACACGTTGGAGAGGCCCATGCGCCGGGCTCGCACGGCCAGCGCCGCCGAGGCGATCCGGCTGCCCCCGACAAGCAGGAACCCGACGTCCGGCAGCAGCCCGGCGATTGCGAGCAGGGCGTCGATGCCCTTCGTGGCGTCCACGTGCCCCGCATACACGGCCAGCGGCCGCCGGGGATCGAGGGCCAGGGCCTGGCAGGCTTCGACCTTGGTGAGGCGCGCGGCGAAGTCCCGGGGATCGTGACCCAGCTTGGACGAAAGGACGCGATCCGCCCCGACGCCGGCGCGGAGCAGCGACTCGCGCACGTACTCGGAGTTCGTCACCACGCCCACAAGCTCCCGGCGCCCGGCGAGGTCCAGGAACGCGCGGGCCTTGAGGCCGCTTGCCGCGTCGAACCGCCGATGCGTCTCGTACACCACCCGGCTGCGGCGCCTGGCGGCGAGCCAGGCTGGAAACAGGTTGCGCGAATACAGCAGGTCGCACCCCGCCAGGGCGGCACGACGCTGGGCCACGAGGGCGTGGGGCCACTTCTCGAGGCGGGCCGGCGTGCACGGGATCGTGAGGATGTCCTGGAGATCGAGGGACGCCGACACGCCGTAGAACTCGCGCAGCGCCCGGTGCCGGCGGGCGGCCGGGCGGACGATCGAGCGGTAGGCGCGCGGAATGGCCAGCCGCACCTCGGCCCCCGCGAGGGCGAGGGCCTCCGCGTTCTTCATCACCTGCTGGGTGTCGGTCCAGAAGGACGGGAACGGCCTGTCACTGACGTACGCGATGCGCAGCGGCATCCTCATTGGCCTCGATCAGGGAGAGCCGCCGGCCGGCCTCCTCGAGCATCTCGCCGGTGTCGACATCCTGCCAGAGGAGCGGGCCGATATCGGCCGCTCGGGCCAGCCCCCGCGCGGCCAGCGCCTGCATCCCGGCGGTCACCGAGCAGTCTCCGGTTCGCGCCGCGATGTCCCGGATCGCCGCGCTGAGCGCCGTCGTGCAGTGGAAGACGCCCGTGTCGACCGCATCGTACTCGGCGAGGCTCTTGCCGATGTCCCGGATGAGGCCGTCCTGCGTCAAGACCTTGGTGGCGTCACTCATGTCGAACACCCTGTCGAGCTTCCGATCCACACAGAGCAGTGTCCCGTCGCCGGGGTCGGACTCGAGCGCCATCGAGATGATGCGGGAGTCGAGCAGATGGTCCGACATGACCAGGATGAACCGGCCTCCGGCGTCCGGCGACGCCGCGAGCACCGAGAGCCCGTTGGACTTCTCGTAGGCGGGGTTGAACACCGTCTGCACGGACATGCCCGGCCAGGTGTGGCCGGCCAGCACCGTCCGGACGTCTTCGGCCATGTAGCCCAGCACGACGACGACCCGCTCGATGCCGGCCGCCTGCAGCGCATCGAGCGTCCTGGCCAGGAGCGGCCGTCCCCCGAGCTTCATGAGGGGCTTCGGCACCAGCTCCGAGCCGCGGATGCGCACGCCGCGCCCCGCAGCCAGCACGACCGCCACCTTCTCGCCGTCTCGCAGTCTCGACCTCCTGATGCCGTGCCCGGATGCGGCCCTGCGGCTCGCTGCCGGCCGACGCGAGGGCCCCTCATGTTACCCGATCACTTCGTCCTGCTGGCGGTCGAGCACCCTCGCGCGATCGGCGGTCTCGTCGTCGCAACCATCCACCCCGACGCCCGGAACGGCCGTCCCGGGGTCTATGGCGCCGCCCGGCGGCGTTTCCCGGTACCATCCGACAAGGTGCTAGAGGTTCCCTGTCCGTTCTGTGGCGCAGACGACAGCGAGTCCTGGGGCCGGGAGAACGGCTGGACAGCCGTGAGGTGCCGGTCCTGCGGTCTTGTGTACGTCAACCCACGGCCCGACGACAACGAGATTGCCGAGTCGACGAGACTCGGCATGCACCGCGTGAGCTCAGGCAGCCTCGACGTCAAGACCGGGTTCAGTCGCGCGCGCGTTCGGGGTTTCCGGCGACGTCTGCAATCCGTGTTTTCCCGTGGCGAACTCGGCCGTGTCCCCCTGCGGTGCCTCGACGTCGAGGCCGGGTACGGGGAACTGCTGGAGGCGCTTCGGGGCCTGGTAGCCCCCGGGACCCGCCTCGAGGGCATCGAACCGTGCCGGTCGAAGGTCGAAGCTGCCGCCGCGAAGGGCCTGTCCGTCCGGGACTGCGACCTCGAGCCCGTCACGGAGACCTACGACCTGGTCTCCGCGATCAACGTACTGTCTCATGTGCCCGACCCTCGCGCGTTCGTCGCGAGCCTCCACGCCCGCTTGGTGCCGGGCGGCAGCCTGCTGCTGGTCACGGGCAACGGCGGGGACATCCCTCGATCGGACTACCCCCAGAGGCTCCAGCTCCCGGACCACCTGCTCTTCGTCGGGCGGCGGCACGTGTCGGCTCTGCTCGACCAGGCCGGCTTCACCGGCATCGAACCACACGCTTTCCGCACGGCCCTGCCCCGATCCCCCCTGTTCGATCTGGCCGGGTCCGGCCTCGCGGCGGTGCTTCGACGCCGGGTTGGCTACTCTGGTGCCTTCCGGTCGCTCTGGATGAGGGGCAGGCTGCGGGAGGCGGCCCGCGCACGAACGCCCCAGGTTCGTCCTGCAGGTAGACCAGCCCGGGTCCAGCCGCAGCCCGGCCCGCCGCAGATCGTCACCGCGTCGCCGGCGCCCCGGCACGGCGCACCGGCCCGCTGGAGACGGCCCGCTCCAGGATGGCCACGAGCTGCACGGTGGCCGTCCGGCTATCGGCCAGCGAGCCCAGGCGCGTCACCGTAGGGTGGCGGCCGCCGCGCATGAGGCGCTGCACGTAGTCCGCTGCGGCCGCCACCTCGCCGTAGCCGAACACCGCGCCTCCGCCGATCCGGGCCATCAGCGCGCTGAACTCGGCGTTTTCGGCGAACGCCAGGATGGGCCGTGCCGACAAAGCGTAGTCGTAGAACTTCGCCATGATGCGCTGATCCGTCGGCGCGTTCACCAGTGTCAGCACGTCGGCGGCGGCCATCGCCGCCCCAATCTGGCGGTAGGGGACGAAGGGCTGGTGTCTGACCATCGAGTCCACCCCGAGCCGGGAGGCGACGGTCCCCTGTTCGAACTCACATCCTCCGGTGACGACAAGCTGCAGGTCGGCGGCTGCCACGCCGCGCCGCCTGAGCTCCGCGAGCAGCCCGAAGAGGGGTGCGCCGTCCACGAACCGCCGGAACCGGCCGAGGAAGAGCAGCGTGAACCTGTCGAACCCGGGGTGCCGGCCTTCGCCGATAAGTTGTTCATCGCTGTGGTTCCGGATGACGGCGAACCGGTCGCTTCCGAGGTCTGCGTAACGGACCGCGTAAGCCCGGCATGCCGTGTCCGTGTTGAGGATGACGGTGGAGGCAGTGCGCGCGACGAACCGTTCCAGGGCATCGACGATCCAGCGGGTCGGCCGTGGCATCAGGGGCCGCCGCAGCGAACAAAGGGACCAGGGGTCGCGCAGGTCCGCGACGAGCGGAAGGCCCGTCTGGCGCGCGAGGACCGCTCCCACCACCAACGCCGCCCACGGGTCGGCATTGACCAGGACGGCCTCGCAGGGATGGCGGGCCAGCACGCGACGGGCGGCGCACAGCGCATGGGGCATGTGGCGCGCGTGTGCCTTGAGCGGGAAGATCTCCGGATTGAACCGTTCGGGCGGCTCCCACGCAGCCTTCCGCGGCCGCTCGTGACGCGTGGCGCCGGGGCCGCTGGCGGCCGCAAGACGCCGCTGCTCGGCCTGGCGCGCCCGGCGGCTGTAGTCCCGGTACACCGTGACCTGCTCAGGCACCAGCCTCACGAGCGCCTCGTCGGTCTCGGCGGACGGCCACAGGTCGCAGAGCACCACCGGGTCCCAACCCAGAGAGGGAAGGTGCCGGACGAACTTGAGCGGGCGGAGGGCCCCCACGCGTGACTGGGGCGGGAAAAAGGGCGTGATGTACAGAAGTCTGCGCACGTCGAGAACGGCGTCAGGAAACCGGGATGACAGCGCGGCGGTTGCCGGCCACGATCTCGCGCACCGCCGCGACCACGTCGTCGACGTCCGCGTCGCTGAGGGCCGCCGACAACGGCAGCGACACCGTGCGGTCGCCGATCCATTCGGCGTTGGGGAACATGCCGCGGGTGTAGCCGTAACGTTCGCGGTAGTAGGTGTGAAGGTGCAGCGCGGTGAAATGCACGCCGGCTCCGATCCTGCGCCTCTTGAGCTCGTCGACGAACTGGTTCCGATCGATCGTCAGGCATTCGAGCCGGAGGAGCAGCGTATAGAGGTGCCGCGCGTGGCGGATGCCGGGCTGCCGCATCGGCGTGATGACTTCGTCGAGGTCGCCGAACGCCTCGTCGTAACGCGCCCAGTGCCGCTCGCGGACCGCCAGGCTCGCGTCGAGGCGGGCGAGCTGGTGCAGGCCGAGCGATGCCTGCATGTCCGTCATGTTGTACTTGTAGCCGGGATACACCGTGTCGTACGGCGTGAAGCCCTCCGCGCCGTACCGCTTCCAGGCGTCGCTGTCGATCCCGTGGAGGCTCCTGACGCGCGCGGACTCGGCCCACTCCGCCCGATCGGTCGTCAGCATGCCGCCTTCGCCCGTGACGAGGTTCTTGGTGACGTAGAAGCTGAACGCGGTCATGTGGCCGGCGCTGCCGATCTTGAGCCGGCCGACGGCTGCCTCGATGGCGTGGGCGGCGTCGTCGATGACCGTCAGGCCGTGGCGGCCGGCAATCTCCAGCAGCTTGGGCATGTCGCAGGGCCGCCCGGCGAGATGGACCGGGATGATCGCGCGCGTTCTCGGCGTGACGGCGGCCTCCACCTGCCCGGCGTCGATCGTCATCGTCCCGCGATCGACGTCGGCGAACACCGGCCGCGCCCGGAAGTGCTCGACGACGTTGGCGGTGGCCGGGAAGGTCAGCGGCGACGTGATGATCTCGTCGCCCTCGCGGACGCCGATGAGGTCGAGGCCCAGGTGCAGCGCGGCGGTGCACGAGGAGACGCCTACGGCGCAGCGGGCGCCGACGTACTCGGCGAACCGCGCCTCGAACAGCTTCGTCTTGGGGCCCGTGCCCAGCCAGCCCGACGCGAGCGTGTCGAGGACCTCGGCGACGTCTTCCTCGCCGATGAGAGGCCGACCGAAGGTGAGGAACTGCTCGCGCACGTGGTTCGTCCTCCCGGCCAGGCGCGCGCCGGTCCCGCTACCGGAGGCCCTCGCCGGCAGCGGCCAGGTAATGGGCGCGCAGCGACGCCGCGCAGCGGTCGGCGGCGAATTCGTTCCGCACATGGGCCGCCGCGCCGAGGCCCAGTCGCAACAATAGCTCAGGTTCGCGTGCCAGCCGAACCACGTTCGCGGCGAGGGCCTTCACGTCGCCTTCCGGGGAAAGCAGGCCGCCGACCCCGTCTCTGACGACATCGGGGATGTCGGCGTGGAGCGTCGCAACGGCGGGAAGTCCCGTCGCCGCCATGTCGATGAGCGTCACCGGGGCTCCGCCTTCGGTGTCGCCGTCGGCGGCGGTGCGAGACGGCTGGATGAACAGGTGGGACCGGTAGGCCAGCGCCGTCAGGTCGGCGGGAGTGAGCACGCCGACGAAGCGAAGCCGGTCCCCGAGGCCGCTCGCGGCCGCCGCCGCCTCGACTCGGGCCGCCTCGGCCGGTCCCCGGTCGGCGCGGGTCGGCCCGCCCGCAATCGTCAGCCTGATGTCCACGTCCCGCGATGCCGCCGCGACGGCGGCAATCGCGTCGGGCAATCCCTTCTTCTCGACGAACCGCGCGGCGGCCAGGACTTCGAGCGGTTCGCCCGGGCGGCGAACCCGGGGGACGACCGCGATGCCGGCGGCATCGATGCCGAGACGCTGAATGCCGATCCTGTGAGAGGGACACCCCAGGGCCGCGAGCGCGTCTGCCATCGCCGGGCCTTCGCACAGGAAACGGGCGCCGCACGCGAACAGGCCCCGGTAGCGGCTGCGCCATCGCGGGCGTTGCCGGGGCCAGGCCGACAGATCGCGGCCGTAGAAGGAGGCGACGAGGGGCACGCCCAGGCGCCGGCTGACCGCCGACCATCGCCATGCCGTGTACCCGAAATGCGCGTGCAGCACGTGCGGGCGCTGGCGCCGGATGAAAGGCGCCGCCAGCGCGAGGCCGCCCCGGGCGCCCGGGGACAGCGCTGCCGCCGCCCGAAAGGACCAGCCGAACGCCTCCGAGAGCACCAGCATCGAGGCGACGGGAAACGCCGCCAGCCCGGGCGGCGCAATCCGCTCCGTGACGAGCGCCACGTCTCCGCTCGGCAGCCAGCCGAGCTGGCGATGGATCCAGGTCTGGCTGTAGGGCAGGTACCGCCCGACCAGGTGCACCACGCGCAGCGGCTGCGACCCGGGTGCCCCGTCGCCTTCATGTCCTGCCGCCCCGCTCATCGCATTCGTTCCGCCCCGTCACGTCCGTGATCGGCTTCCGGACGCCGCACGCCCGCCACCGGCCATCCCCGCAGGCGAATCCACCGTACAATGCCGCTCCCGCGGAATCAACCGCTGGTCTCCGCGGTCGTCCTCCGCGACGCGCGGCCGGTCGTCGCGAGCCGGGCGTCGCGCGCCGGCCGGCTTCGGTCCGGCTCGATTACAATCAGGACAGGGCGTGAGGCGCGGCGGGGGCGCCGCGCCGGCCCCCCACCACGCGTCATGACGAAGCGCGCACGCCTCTGTCGGCTGTTCGGCCTCACGGCGGCTGCCTGTGCGGCGCTTGCCCTCCTCTCGGCGCTTCGGGCGGCCGCACCGGGCTCCGGCGACCCCGACGCCTTGTTTCGCGACCGCGAAGACCTCGGCCTGGCGGCGCAGGCCGCCAAGATCTGGGCAGCCAGGCTCGAGACGAACCCCGCTGACTACGATGCCGCCTGCAAGCTCGCGCGGGCCGAGCACTGGATCGGCGAACGGCTGGCCCGCGATCGCACCCGGCATTTCAAGGCCGGCATGGCAGCGGCGCGCCAGGCGATTGCGGCCGGTCCGGAACGTGCCGACGGCTACTTCTGGCTCGGCGCGAACCTGGGATCCCACGCCGGCGCAGGCGGGATCCTCGCGGCCCTCCGGTACCTGAAGCCGACGCGCCAGGCGTTCGAGACGAGCGTCCGCATCGATCCGCGCTTCAATAAGGGCACGGCGTGGTGCCTGCTTGGCAAGTACTACGAGGCCGTGCCCGGGCTGTTCGGGGGCAGCAAGACGAAGGCCGAGGCTATGCTGCGGCGCTGCCTGGCGGTCGATCCGGACAGCATCCCGGGGCACTACTACCTCGCGGAGACCCTGCTCGGCCTCAAGAGGGCAGACGAAGCTCGCGAGGCCCTTCTGGCCGCGATCGCGGCGCCCGTCGATCCGGACTTCGGACCGGAAGCCCGCGTGTGGAAGCGCAAGGCGGCGCGATTGCTGCAGGAGCTCGAAGGCCCTGCTGACCGCGCCGCGGCTGCAGGGCGTCGGCCCGAGTGAACGGGCGCATCGCCTCTTGAGGGACTCATGCGGTTTGTCGCATTCGACATGGAGATTGCCAGGCCCGTGCCCAACGGGCGGGACATCCTGGCCGCCCGCCCCGGCATCGCATGCGCGGCGCTCGCATCCGAAGGGGATGCTCGCGCCCGGGTGCTCTTCGATCCCGGCGCGTCGCCGGACCTGTTCGATCCGGCTTCGCGCGCGATGACCCGCGCGGGGGCGCAGCGCGTCCTCGAGGTGCTCGCGGAGGCGGCGGCGCGGGGCTCCACGATCGTGACGTGGAACGGCGCGGGCTTCGATTTCCGGCTCCTCGCCGACGAGACGGGGCGGCGCGACCAGTGCGCGCGCCTCGCCCGCGCGAGCGTGGACATGATGTTCCAGGTGCTCTGCGAGCGCGGCCATCCGCTGGCCCTCGACGCCGCGCTTCGCGGCGCGGGCCTGTCCCCCAAGCTCGGCCAGGTCAGGCTGCGCAGCGGCGAGGCGGCTGCGATCGACGGCGCGGCCGCGCCGATCTTCTGGCAGGCGGGGGAGTACGCCGCCGTCCTGGAGTACTGCGCGGCCGACGTGATGGGCACGCTGGCCCTCGCCGTCGCCTGCCAGCAGAGCCGGCGCCTGGCGTGGCTCAGCCGGAGCGGCAGACCCAACGAGATCGCCCTGAGGCGCGGCTGGCTCACGGTGGAGCAGTGCCTGGCGCTGCCCCTGCCGGACACGAGCTGGATGACCCAGCCGCTCAGCCGGGACAGCGTCGTCGGATGGACGGCGCCGTCCCGGTAGCGCGCGGGCCGGCTACAGCTCCTTGATGAAGATGTTGCGGAAGCGGATCTCGGAGCCGTGCGTCTGGAGCTCGAGCGGGCCCCTGGCGAGGACCGGCTGCGTCCGATCGAAGAAATTGTCCAGGACCTGGCCGTCCACGGTCTGCTTGTCGTTCAGCCAGATCCAGACCTTGTTCCCGACCATCCTCACCCGCAGCGTGTTCCACTGGCCGATTGGATTGTCCGCTTTGACGAGCGGGAACCGCCCGGGATTGTCCGGGTTGTTGTTCCAGAGCGCGCCCGACCCCTTGTCGGCCCCGTTCCTGGCCTCGCGGGGATTCGAGGGATCCCAGATCTGGACCTGCGGAAAGCTGCGCAGATAGATGCCTGAGTCGCCGTTGGGGCTCACCATCAGCCAGTCCACGAGGAACTCGAAGTCGCCGTAGTCACGGGCCGTCGCCAGGTGGACCCCGTGGCCGTCCGACACGATCTCGCCCTTGGCCGTGTCCACGTGCCAGTGCAGGTCGCGGTCGGCGTTCCACTCGGCGCGCTTCGCGTCAAGCTGCTCGGCGGTGAGCTTCGCTTGCTCGTACGGGCTGTAGGTGCCCTGGCGTCCCACCCACCCGTTGAGCGTCTTGCCGTCGAAGAGGCTGACGAAGCCTGGCGGCGGCGCGTTGAGGGGGCGGTCCTGGGCGCCGGCCGAGGCGGCGGCGAGCGCCGGCACGATGATGGCGGCAGCGAGCAGTTTCCGGTTCACGAACGGCTCCTTTCTTGCGTTCTCAAGTGCGCGTTGAAGAACTCGATGGTGCGCTTCCAGGCCAGCTTCGCGGCAGCCTCGTCGTAGCGCGGCGTCGTGTCGTTGTTGAACCCGTGCTGGGTGCCCGGATAAACGTGCGCCGTGTAGGGCACCTTCGCGGCCTTGAGCGCCGCCTCGTACGCCGGCCAGCCGGCGTTGATGCGCGGGTCGTGCTCGGCGTAGTGGATGAGCAGCGGGGCCCGGATCTTCGCCACGTCCTCCGCAGCCGGCTGGTTCCCGTAGAACGGCACCGCGGCGCCCAGGTCCGGCAGCCGCGTGGCCAGCATGTTGGCAATCCCGCCGCCGTAGCAGAAACCGACGACGCCGACCGTGCCGGAGCACTCGGGGCGGCCCCTCAGGAATGCCGCGGCGGCGACGAAGTCCTCGCGGGTCTTCGCCTGGTCGAGTTGCGGGAAGAGCTGCCGCGCCCGGTCCTCGTCGCCGGGGTAGCCGCCGAGGGGAGCCAGCGCGTCCGGCGCGAACGCGACGAAGTGGTCGAGCGCCAGCCGGCGCGCGATGTCCTCGATGTGCGGGTTGAGGCCGCGGTTCTCGTGCACGACGAGCACGCCGGGCAGCCTGCCTTCCGCCGAGGCCGGCCGGACCAGGTAGCCGCGCATGCCGGCGTTCCCCTGCGGCGACGGGAAGGGAACGTACTCGGCCGCGATCCGCGCGTCGTCGCTCGCCACCTGCTGCGCTTCGGCGAACCTGGGGTTCAGGGCGTCGAGCAGCATCGCGGCCGTCACGCCTCCGGCGGCGTAGCGGGCCGCCTTCTCGAGGAACTCGCGCCGATCGATGGCGCCGTGCACGTACTGGTCGAAGAGCAGCAGGACATCCGGGTCGAAATCGGCTGCCTTCTTGCGGCCCATGGTCGTCCTCCGTCAGTACCGCCAGCTCAGGTCCGCCCCGGCCGGCGCGGTCATCAGCATCCGCTCGATCATCTTCGGGAGGTAGCGCTGCTCGGGCCGCTGACCGGGGTACGCGGGCTCTCCGGCGTAGCAGTGCGGCTGCCGCCGGCCGATCTCGAACGAGCCTCCATAGTGCGGGTCCGTCGTGCCCTCGAGGAACCGCTGGAGCTTGAAGGCGGCTTCCTCGAGGAGGTAGGTGTCCTGATCGCCCATGAACACGTGGATCTTGCCCGCGAGCTTCGGCCCGAGCGCCTTCCAGTCGCGCTCGAGGATGTGGCGCAGATCGTAGTGCTCGCGCCAGTACTCGGCCACCGATCGATCGATGACCCCCGTCCACTTGTCGTAGAGCAGCTTCGGGTAGCCGTCGGGGCCCACCGGCCCGAAGACGGCCATGAAGATGTCCATCTGCTCGCCCGAGCGCCCCCGGGTCCCGAGCACTTCCTCGTAGTGGTTGGCGTCGTACTGCGAAAGGAACGTCTGGTCGTCGAGGCCGCGGTTCCACGGCCGGACCGGCGTCCGCTTCCACTCGCTGTTCGGGTAGAAGGCGTTGTCGTCGCGGTAGATGTCGATGGCCTGGAACGAGCTGAAATCCACCGGGTCCGGGCAGAAACTCCACACGCCGTTCAGGCGATCGGGATAGAAAATCTGCCACGCCAGCGATTCCCAGCCTCCGGTCGAGCCGCCGTAGGTCGCGCGCGCCCACCCCTCGGGGATGCCGCGGAACGTCCGCTCCACGCGCGGCACGAGTTCCTGCCAGAGGGCGTCGCCGTACGGCCCGTTGTTCGCCGAGTTCACCGCGTACGAGTCGTCGTAGAACGGCGTCGGGTGCTGGATCTGCACGATGATGACGCGGCCGAGGCGTCCCGACACCCAGTCTTCGTAGAAACTCGGGCCGGCCGGCTGCGCCGCCTGCGGCCGGTCCTGGGACGGCTGGCCGCCGGGTTGCGGGGGCCCGGCAGGCGCCTGGCCTTCCGCCGGCTCCCGGAACCCGTAGAACCCCCGCGGGAAGTGGCCGTGGTTGTAGATGACGGGATAGCGGGCGTTCGGGTGCTCCGCCCACCCGTCGGGCAGCAGCACGATGGCGCCCAGGTAGATGTCCGTACCCCACCACCGGCTCAGGATGTCGCTGCGGAACTTCAGGTGCTTGACGTACTTCGTGTCTGCCGGGGGATCGAGGGGCGGCAGCTTCTTCGCGAACGCGATCCTCACTGTGCCGCCCCTGGCCGGATCGATTCGCACCTTCTCGACGTTCGTGACGAGGTTCCCCGGCGACCGCCGGTAGTCCTGGCCCTCCCACTGGTCGAGGTGGACCTTGAGCGTGTGGCCGTCGGCCCGCGTCACGGTCGTATAGACGTTGAGCGTCGCCTGCACGAAATACTCGCCGGGCGGGAGGTCGCGCAGGCTCTCGACGGGCCAGCCGCGCGTGCCCGCGTCGATGACGGCGGGCCGGCCGGGCGTGAGGCCGTCGACGTCCACGCCGAACATCGGCTGCGCGTCGAGGGTCGTCATCCTCGCCAGCCGCGGCTCCGGCGTCCCGCGCCGCGACAGGACCAGGATCACGCGGCCGTCGAGGGGGGCCGGCGCGAGGGCCGCCGGGACGGACACCTCGATTCTGAGCGGACGGGGCGATGCCGAATTGAGCGCGGCAGCGCCGAACGCGACGGCGAGGGCAGCCGCCGTTGCAGCAAGGGCACGGGATCGAAGCATGCGAGTCTCCGGGGCCGTTCCTCTCAGCGTACCACACCGCCACCGGGGTCTGCTCCGGCTTGCCGCGGCGGCGGCGTCTTCCCCCCACCCGAGCGGGTGAGCGCGCCCCGCCCGGGTGTCCCGGACGGCGGCGCCGCGGCCTGCCGGCTCCGCCGCAGGCGGTATACTCCCTTCATCATGCCGCTCTCGGCCGTTCTCGACGACGTCCAGCGCCGGGTCCTCGCGGCCGAGCGCGAGCTGCTCGGCAACATACGGACCGCGCTTGCCCGTGCCGGGGCCGACGACGGATCGCTCGCCGATCTGGCGGCGTCCATCGCGCAGCTCGACGAGCTGTTCCTGCTGGTCGTGGTGGGGGAGTTCAACTCCGGCAAGAGCGTCTTCATCAACGCGCTCCTGGGCCGCGCGGTGCTGCCAGAGGGCGTCACGCCCACGACGGCCGAGATCACGCTGCTGGCGCACGGCGACCCCGGCGCGGGACAGCTCATGCCGGACCGCGTGCGGCTCGTCACCGCGCCCGTCGATCTGCTTCGCGACCTCCACATCGTGGACACGCCGGGCACGAACGCGGTCATCCGGGAGCACGAGGCGCTCACCACGCGCTTCGTGCCCCGCGCGGACCTCGTGCTCTTCGTCACGTCGATCGACCGGCCATTCAGCGAGTCGGAGCGCGCGTTCCTCGAGCGGATCCGCGCGTGGGGCAAGCACGTCGTGTTCGTCGTGAACAAGCACGACCTGGTCACGCGGGCCGAGGAAGTCGAGGAGGTGCGGCGCTTCGTCCTCGCAAACGCCACGAAGGTGCTCGGGGCGGAGCCGACGCTGTTCTTCGTGAGCGCGCGCGACGCCCTGCGGGCGAAGACCGGGCAGCCCGCGCTCTGGGCCTCGAGCGGCTTCGAGGCCCTTGAGGGGTTCATCACGGGCACGCTGGACGACGCCGGCCGGCTGCGGCTCAAGCTGCTCAATCCGCTGGGCGTCGCCCGGCACGTCGTGGACGCCAGGCGGGCGCTCGTCACCGGGCGCCTCGATCTCCTCTCGGGCGACGTCGCGACGCTGGACGAGGTGGATCGCCAGCTCGCCCAGTACGAGCGGGATCTGGCCCGCGGGTTCGAGCCGCGGATGGCCGCCATCGACAACGTCCTGCTCGAGATGGAGCGCCGGGGCCAGGCGTACTTCGACGAGATGATGCGCCTCGGGCACATCACCGACCTGGTCAACAAGTCGCGCGTCCGGGAGAGCTTCGAGCGCGACGTCGTGGCGGACGCGCCCGAGCGCATCGAGCGGCGGGTGGACGAGCTCATCGACTGGCTCGTGGAGGCCGACCTGCGGCAGTGGCAGGCGGTGACGGCCCGCCTGTCGGCGCAGCGATCGGCCTACCGCGACCGCGTGCTGGGCGGCGAGATCGATCACTTCCGCTCCGATCGCGCGCGGCTGATCCAGTCGGTGGGCGCCGAGGCGCAGCGCGTCGTCGACACCTACGACACGCGCGAGGAGTCGCGCGCGCTCGCCGAGAGCGCCCGCAACGCGGTCGCCGCCGCCGCGGCCACGGGCGTCGGCGCGGTCGGCCTCGGCGCCATCGTCACGATCGCGGCCTCGACCGTCGCCGCCGACGTCACCGGGATCGTCATGGCGGGCGTCCTCGGGGCCATCGGGTTCCTGATTATTCCGGCCAAGCGCCGGCGTGCGAAGCTCGAAATGCGCGAGAAGGTCGGCGCCCTGCGCGCCCGGCTGTCGGCGGCGATGCGGGCCGAGTTCGAAAGCGAGGCCCGGCGAGGCGTCCAGCGCATCCGGGACGGCATCGCTCCGTACGCCCGGTTCGTCCGGGCGGAGGGAGAAAAGCTCGAGTCGGAGCGGGCCGATCTGGCGCGCTTCTCCGGCGAGATCGACGCCCTGCGCAGCCGGATTGACGCGCTCGGGAGGGCCGCGGACTGAGACCCGCGCCCCGTATGCTGCGGGACCGGCCGAAGGGGCGGCACGCGTGGCAGGCGGCGGCCCCGCCCGGCCGGCACGCGGCGCGCGCCGGTCCTTCTACTTCCCGGGCTGCGCGGCCGGCGGCGCGCCGCCGGCCAGCACGCCCGCGACCCAGTCCAGATTGACCCGGGCCACGCGGTACCCGCGCTGCGCCGCGGCGAGATTGGCGCGCGCGGCCTGGAGGTTCAACTCGGCGTCCTGCACGTCCAGCCTCGTCTTCACGCCCAGCTCGTAGCCCTTTTCCGCCAGCGCGAGGAGGCGCTCCGCCTGCGTGACGGGCCCGCTGGCCGCCGTCAGCAGGTCCCCGGCCTCGCGCGCGTTGTCGACGGCCGTCCGGACCTCCAGCGAGATGGCCTCGCGCAGCTTCAGGGCGTCGATGTCCAGGCTGCCCCGGCTGCTCCGCGCCTGGGCCACGCGCCCCTTCGTGCGCCAGCCGTCGAAGATCGGCACCGATGCGACGATCGCCATGTTCCACGTGCTGCCGGTTCCCGAGAGCGTCGAGATCGCCAGGCGCTGCTGCCCCCAGGCCGCTGCGAAGTCCACCCGCGGCTTGCCCGCGGCGCTGGCGATCTTGATGAGCTCCGCGTACACGCCCTGCTGGGACTGCATCTCGCCAAGTTCGGGCCGGTTGTCGAGCGCCGTCGCCAGCACGTCGTCGTAGGACGGCAGCGGCTCGACCGCGGTGGCGAGCGTGCCCTCGGCATCGACGTCGCCGGGCTCGGCCAGCAGGAACCGCAGCTGCTCCCTGGTGGCGCGCACCGCGTTCTGGGCGCGGATGACGGCGGGCCTGGCGTTCTCGACCGCGACCTGCGCGGCCAGGATGTCGTAGTCGGTCGCCGTGCCGGCGGCGTGCCGCTTGGTGGCCTCGTCGAGGTGCCGGGTCTTCTGCGCGAGATCCTCCTCGGCGATCGTGACGGCCTCGCGCGCGGCCAGGATGTTGTAGAACGCGGTGGTCACGTCCTTGGCGACGGCCTGCTGGAAGCGGCGCAGCTGGTGGCCGCTGTAGTCGAAGCCCAGCTTCGCCGCGCGGATGGCGGCGCCCACCTGGCCCCAGGTGAAGATGGTCTGGTTGATCGTGACCGAGGCGGAGCGCACGGAGGTCGCGCCGCCGAAGACGTCGCCGAAGCCGACGTGGTCGCCGCCGCCCTCGGACGCCGGCATGAGGTTCGAGAAGAGCCGGCTCTGGCTGTTGTCCGCGTAGCGCGTCAGCGATCCGGTCAGGGCGATCGTGGGCAGGGCGGCGGCGCGCTCCTCCTCGTACTTGCCCTGCACCCACTTCTTGTACTCGCGCGCCTTCTGGATGTCGCGGTTCTGCGCCGCCGCGATCTCCAGGGCCTGCGCCAGCGTCAGCACGCGGACGCCTGCTGGAGGCGTGGTTCTCGCCGCCTGCGCGACGGCGTCGGCCAGCCGCGCCGCGGCAGCCGGTGCGGCGTCGGCCGCCGCCGTGCGGGCAGATGCCGCATGGGCCGGCGCCGCCGGGCCAGGGGCCGCCAGTCGGGGCGCTTGCGCCTCCGACGTCCTCGCCGCCGGGCCGAGGACCAGCACCGCCGCCAGGACGGCCGTCGCCGCGACGGAGGCGGCCTGCTTCCGCCGCCGGAAGAGCCATCCCACGACATCGTCGAGCACGGAGTAGACGACCGGCACCACGATCAGGGTCAGCAGGGTGGAGGTGATCAGGCCGCCGATGACGCCGCGCGCCATCGGGGCGCGGAACTCGCCGCCCTCGCCGAGGGCCAGGGCCAGCGGGAGCATCCCGAAGATCATGGCCGAGGTGGTCATCAGGATCGGCCGCAGCCGCGTCCGCCCCGCGGTGATGAGGGCGGCGCGCCGATCCAGTCCGCGCCGTCGCAGCACCTTGGTGTAGTCCACCAGCAGGATGGCGTTCTTCGTGACCAGCCCCATCAGCATGATGAGGCCGATCAGGGACATGAGGCTGATCGTGTCGCCGGTGAGGGCCAGCATGCCCGCCATGCCGACGACGGAGAGCGGCAGCGAGAGCATGATCGCGAGCGGATCGACGAAGGACTCGAACTGGGCCGCGAGGATGAGGTACACGAAGATGATCGCCAGCACGAGGGCCTCGCCCATGTACTGGAACGACTCGACCATCATCTCGGTTTCGCCGCCGAGGACCATGCGGTAGCCGGGCTCCATCGCCACGCGCGACGCGGCGGCCATGGCCAGCCTCCCGGCGCTGCCCAGGGGCAGGCCGTCCAGGCTGGCGTCCACGGTGACCTGCCGCGCCAGATCGCGCCGGGAGATCTCGGCCGCCGACGAGGCGCGCGTGAACGTGACCAGGTCGGCCACGGGCACGAGGACGGTCCCGGTCTGCGAGGGCACCGACACCTTCAAGTCGGCCACCTGGCGCACGTCGCCGCGCAGAGACTCGGGCAGGCGCACCCGCACGTTGATGGCCTCGCCCTGCTCGTCCTCGTAGGTCGAGACGACCTGGCCGCCGACGAGCACGCCGACGGTGTTGGCGAGGGCGCTGCTGCCGAGGCCGGTCGCGGCGGCGCGCTCGCGGTCCACGGTCAGGCGGTACTCGGGCAGGTCGTTCTCCATCGCGGCCGCGATGTCCACGATGCCGGGGACGGAGTACAGCTCGCGCTTGACGGCGGCCGCGTACCGCTTCAGCGTCGCGATGTCGTCGCCCTGGATCAGGATCTGGAGCGGCTTCCGGAACGCGTCCGACTCCTCCTGCACCCAGAGCTGCACGCCGGGGATCTTCTCGAGGCGCACACGGGTGTCGTGCACGAACTGCCGGAGCGTCCGCTCGCGCTCGGCCCTGGGCACGAGCTTCACGAAGACCGTGGCGTCGCGCACCGTGTCGGACTCGCCCGCGCCGATGGACGCGTAGGTGAACTGGATCTCCCTCGATTCGGAGAGGGCCTTCAGCACCTGCGTGAGCCGGCCGCGCGTCTCCGCCATGGACGAGCCGGGCGCGCTCTGGAACCTGACGGCGAACTCGCCCTGGTCCATGTGCGACAGGAATTCGGTCGGCAGCACGGCGAGCACCCCGATGCCGGCCGCGAAGGCGACGACGGCGACGAAGGACACGCCGCCGCGGTGGTCGAGCGCCCAGCCGATGACCCGCTTGTAGCCGTCGGCCATCCGGTCGAACCAGTCGTTGAACGCGTCGAGCGGCTTGTGCCACCGGCTCCGCTTGCCCTGCCGCAGGATGTCGGGATCGTGCCAGCGGGAGGAGAGCATCGGGTCCATCGTGAAGGACACGAAGAGCGACACCGCGACGGCGAAGGCGACGGTGATGCCGAACTGGTAGAAGAAGCGGCCGGCGACGCCCTTCATGAACGCGACGGGCACGAAGACCGCGATGATGGACATGGACGTCGCGAGGACCGCCAGGCCGATTTCGTCGGTCCCCTTCCGGGCCGCCTCGAAGTGGTCCTCGCCGAGCTCGATGTGCCGGACGATGTTCTCCCGCACGACGATGGCGTCGTCGATGAGGAGCCCGATGGCGAGGGAGAGCGCCATGAGGGTGAGCATGTTCAGCGTCATGTTGAGGAAGTACATGACGATGAAGGCCGAGATCACGGAGATGGGCAGCGTGAGGCCGGTGATGACCGTGGACCGCCACGAGTTCAGGAACAGGAAGACGATGAAGACGGTGAGCAGCGCGCCGAGGATCAGCGTCATCTCGACGTCGGCGACGGCCTCCCGGATGAAGCCGGAGGAGTCGCGGACGACTTCGATCTCGACGCCGGCCGGCATGCGGGCGTTCAACTCGTCCACGGCGGCGCGGACGGTGTCGACGACGGCGACGATGTTCGCCGCGGTCTGCTTCGTGATGTCGATGGCGACGGTCGGCTCGCCATCGACGAGCGCCAGCGAGCGCTGCTCCTCGACGCCGTCGCGCACGTCCGCCACGTCCGACAGCCGGACCGGCTGGCCGCCGCGGCGGCTGATGACCATCGACTTGAAGCCCTCGACCTCCGTCGGCTTGCCCGAGATGCGCAGCGGCATCTCCGTCCGGCCGTGCGTGAGCCGGCCGAGGGGCGTATTGACGTTCTCGGAGGCCAGGCCGCCGACGACCTCGTCGATGCCCATGCCGAGGGCCGACAGCCTCGCGGGATCGATTTCGACGGTCACCTCGCGGTCGGCCGCTCCCACCAGGCGCGCCCGCGCGACGCCCTGGATGCTCTCCATGCGGCGCTTGACGGTGCGGTCGGCAATGGCGGTCAGGTCCTGCGGCGCCATGCTCCGCGACCGGACCGCGAGCGAGATGATCGGCATCGACTGGAAGTCGAACTTCTGGATCACCGGGTCGGCGATGCCGGCGGGCAGCTCGCGCCGGATCGTGTTGATCTTCGCCCGCGCCTCCTGCGAGACGTCGTTGATCTTCACCTCCAGCTCGAACTCGGCGATGATCGTCGCGAACCCCTCGCGCGAGACGGACTGGATGTGCTTGATGCCGGCGATGGAGTTGATCGACTCCTCGATCTTCCGGCTGACCTCGCGCTCGACCGCTTCCGGCGAGGCGCCCGGGTACTCGACGATGATGGACAGCACCGGGATTTCGACCGAGGGCATCAGGTCGATGGGCAGCCGGCGCACCGAGAACAGGCCCAGGGTCACCAGGGTGAGCATCATCACCGTGGCGACGACGGGGCGCTTGATGGAAAAATCGGAGAGGAACATCGCTACGCCCCTTCACCCGTCGCGACCGTGATGCGATCCCCGGACTGGAGCCCGAAGGCCCCGCGGATCACCACCGGGTCGCCGGCCTGGAGCCCCGACAGGATCTCGACGGTGGCCCCGCCGGACACCCCGGTCTTCACGTCGCGCTTCTCGGCCAGGCCGCCGCGGGCGACGAAGACCTGGGCCCGCTGCTCCTCGACGTTCCAGTTCATCAGGGCCTCGCGCGGCACCTGGAGCACGTCGGTCCGGCTGGCCACCACGATGCGGCCCTCGACGAAGGCGCCGCCCTTGAGCTGGCCGTCCGGATTCGGCACCTCGACTCCCACCCGGGTCGACCGGCTCGCGGCGTCGACCTCGGGGTTGATGAACTTGACCCTGCCCTCGAACGTGCGGCCCGGCGCCGAGTCGGTCGTGAAGCGGATGGGCTGGCCGACGCGCACCGACGCGGCCTGCGAGGAGGGCACGGACGCGGTCAGGTCGAAGAGCCGCGTGTCCACGATGCGGAAGACGGGGGCGCTGCCGCCCATGTTCTCGACCCGGTCGCCGACGTTGATGCCGCGCAGGGCGACGACGCCGTCGATGGGGGCGACGATGCGGGCCTTGGCGAGGCGCGTTTCGCCGGTGCGGGTTTGGGCGACGGCGGCGGCCGTGGCGGCCTCGGCCGCCTCGACGGCGGTCTTCGCGTCGTCGAGGTTCTGGGGCGTGATGAGGCCGTACTGCTTGAGTTGGAGCGCGCGATCGTACTCGCGGCGCGCGCGGGCCTCGGCCACCCGGGCCTGCGCCTCGACGGCCTTGAGGGCGGCGACGCCGGCCTCCGCCTCGCTGGTGTCCAGCTGCGCGAGGACGGCGCCCTTGCGGACCGGCACCCACTCGGTCACGTAGACGGCCTTGACCGTGCCGGTGATCTCGGACTTGACGTCGGCGGAGAACTTCGGCTGCAGAGTGCCGATGATCTCGACCGACTCCTCGAACGCCGACGCGGCGGCCGGCGCGACGGTGACCGCCACCGGCGGGCGGCCGGCTTCCTGCGCGGGCCGCGCCGGCGCGGGCGCCGACGAGCCGGAGCAGGCCGACGCGGCGAGGGCGGCGGCGGGAAGGAACAGCCAGGAGACGAATCGCACGCTCATGATGAAGCACCCTTCGAAGGGCGCGGGCCCGCGCCCGCGCCGTCAAACACCAGATCGACGAGGTCCCGCATGTCCTTCGGGCTCAGCCGCCCGCGGCGGCGGCCGACGTGCTGGCCGACGGCGAGCATCACCAGGCCCTGCACCGCCTGGGTGATCAGGCGCGACGCCTCGGCCCGGATCTCGCCCCGGGCGACGCCGCTGCCGACGATGCGGCGGAGGTGGCGGGCCACGATCCGGTCGAACACCCTGAAGTCGAACGGGGGCAGGGACTCGCGGGGGCTGAAGAAGACCGCGTGCGCGACGCGCACCAGGGAGGCATGGCTGCGCGACTCGACGAGCAGGAGCGTGCAGAGGCCGGCGAGGCGGGCGCGCGCGCTGCCCGGGGCGGACGCGGCCCGGTCGAGCGTGCGGTCGAGCTCGGAGGCCACCAGCTCGAGGGCGGCGAGGAGGATGCCTTCCTTGTTGCGGAAGTAGTAGTAGAGCGCCGGTTTGGCGACGCCGGCCTGCTCGACGATGTCGCGCACCGACGCGGCGGCGTACCCCTTGCGCTCGAAGAGCTCGACGGCGGCGCAGAGGAGGCGCTCGCGGGCGCCGGGCTCGACGGCGTGGGGGCGGCGTACGCGTGCGCGGGATGCCGGGACGGTCATGCGTGCGACGAGGGGCAGATCCCTACCTACCGGTCGGTAGAATACCGCACGCGGCCCGCCGGGCGCAAGCGCGCCTCCGCCGCGGCCGGGCGGCGCCTCCACCCGAGGCTCTCCCCAGACAGACGAACACCCGGGCCGCGCGGTTCCGCGGCCCCGGCAGGCCCGGCCCGCGCCGACTGCTCCGCGCTAGGAGATGATGCCGCGCCGGACCGCGTAGAGGACCACCTCGGCCACCGAGTGCAGGTCCAGCTTCTCGAGCACGTGCGCGCGGTGCGTCTCGACGGTGGCGGGCGACACGCCCAGGATGGCCGCGATCGACTTGTTGCTGTGCCCCTCCGCCATGAGCTGGAACACCTCGCGCTCGCGCCCGGAGAGCGAGTCGTACCGGTCCGTGACGCCGCGCCGCGCCAGCGACCGCCGGTACTCGTCCAGCAGGACCGCGGCCGCCGCCGGGCTGAAGAACGACTTGCCCTGCACCGTCGCCTGCACGGCCCGCACCAGATCGTCGTCGGCCGAGTCCTTGAGCAGGTAGCCGCTCGCGCCGGCCTCCATCGCCTGCGTAATGTGGGCCTCGTCGGCGTGCATCGACAGGATCAGGATCCGCGTCCCGGGGCACTGGCGCGCGATCTGCCGCGCCGCCTCGATGCCGCCGAGCGCCGGCATGCCGATGTCGAGCACGGCCACGTCCGGCGCGAGCTCGACGGCCCGCCGCACCGCCTCGCGGCCGTCGCCGCACTCGGCGACGACGCGCCAGTCGGGGCGCTCCTCGAGAATGCGCCGGAGCCCCTGGCGCACCAGCGTGTGATCGTCCGCGAGCAGGAGGCGAATCATGAGGCTCCCCCGGCCGGCAGTTCCACGGTCAGGCGCGTGCCGCGGCCCGGGGCGCTCTCGAGGCGGAACACGCCGCGCGCATCCGCCACCCGCTCCTCGATGCTCATCAGGCCGAACCCCTCGGGCGCGCGCTGCCGCGCCGTGCCGGGATCGAATCCCCGCCCGTTGTCCTCCACCGTCAGCACGACGCTCGCGGGCAGGCGCTGGAGGTACACGCGGCACGCGGTCGCCGCGGCGTGCTTCGCGATGTTCGTAGTGGCCTCCTGCACCACGCGGAACAGGCAGGTCTCCACCTCGGGCGCCGGCCGATCGGCCATGCCCGCGTGGACGAATTCCATCGCCACGCCGGCGCGGTCCGCGAAGGCCTGGAGGTACCAGTCGAGCGCGGGCGCCAGCCCCATGTCGTCCAGCATCGGCGGGTGCAGCAGCCGGGACAGCTGCCGCACGGACTGGAGCGCCGAGTCGGCCACGGCGCGGGCCTCGTCGAGGGCCGCGCCGGCCGACCCCGGCTCGGCGCGCCTGGCCACCGACAGCTGCAGCTTCACGGCCGTCAGGGCCTGGCCGACTTCGTCGTGCAGCTCCCGCGCGATCCGCCGGCGCTCGTCTTCCTGCGCGCGCACCAGCCTCGCCGACAGGCGGTGCAGGTCGGCGGCGATCGCGGCGTTGGCGGCGAGCTGCGTTCGGAGGCCCCGCTCGAGCCGGCTCACCCGGGCCGTGACGAACGCCCCGACAGCCAGGCTCAGCAGCAGCGTCACGCCGCCCGTCAGCAGGAACCGCGCCGACGACCGGCTGTAGATGGCGGCCTCGCGGCGCTGCTGCTCCGCGAGCCGCGACCGGTTCAGCGACTGCACGTGCGCGACAATGCGGACGACGTTCGCCCGGCGGGGGAGGATGCGTTCGCCGAGGATCCGGCGAACGTCCGAGGCCCGCCGCGCCTGGGGCAGCCGGACAATCGGCACGACCGACGCCCAGTACTCGTCCACCTCCCGCGCCAGGTCCTCCAGCGACACGGACGCGGCGAGGCCGTCGCTGCTGGCGCGCAGCTTCTGCAGGCTGGCGGCGCAGGCCGCCTGAAAGCCGCGCAGCTGTTCCAGGTAGGCCTCGGTGCGATCGGGCTCGCCCGAGTCGAGCAGCGAGTCGCGCCAGTCGATCGCCCCGAGCAGGACGTTGGTCCGCACCTCGGCCAGCGCCTGCTCCGACTCCATGAACCGGTCCGTCATCGCGCCCACTTCGCGGTCGATGGCCCGGAAGGTGAATGTCAGGTCGATGCCCGCCGCCAGCCACAGCAGGATCGTCAGCGCGAAGCCGGCCACCAGCATCGCGCCCAGGGGCAGGCCCCCGGCGCCCGTCAGGGCGTCAGCCGGGGGCGGGCCCGGCCGAAGATCCGCGGCGTCCCGCATGCCGTGATTGTACGACGTTGCGCCCGGGGCGGCGCGCCTCCCGTCTCGTTCCGCTCTGAATCCGGTCGCGACCGGATGGCCCTCGCCGTCCGGCTCTTCTACGATGGCCAAGGGAGGGCGCAGCCAGCATGCCGGATTTCTATCAGACCGGCGTCGTGACGACGCTCCACCGCCTCAACCGCACGAAGGTGGAGCACCTCGAGCGCGACCTGGAGCGGTTCACCGTCGCGCAGCCGGTGGCCCTTGTGCTGCCGTGTCTCATCGACGAGCTCGACCGGCCGGCGCTCGGGCACATCGTGGAGCAGCTGCGGGGGGTCCGGTATCTGGACACGGTGGTCGTCAGCCTGGGGCGCGCCACGGAGGACGGCGTCGGCAGGGCCCGCGATCTGTTCGCCAAGTCCCGCCAGCGCGTGCGGATCCTGTGGCTGGACGGGCCCCGCGTCGTGGCCGCCCTCGACCGGCTGCGCGAGTGCGGGCTCCTGCCTTCGACGTCGGGCAAGGGCTTCGCCTGCTGGCTCGCCTACGGCCTCGTCCTCGCCGAGGCGCGCTGCAACGCGATTGCCGTCCACGACTGCGACATCACGACGTACGATCGCGAGCTGCTCGCGCGGCTGGTGTATCCCGTCGCGCACCCGTCGCTGGGATTCGAGTTCGCCAAGGGCTACTACGCGCGCGTCGGCAAGAAGATGAACGGCCGCGTGACCCGCCTCTTCATGACGCCGCTGCTGCGATCGCTCCAGGTCGTCGTCGGGCGCCATCCCCTGCTCGTGTACCTCGACAGCTTCCGGTACGCGCTGGCAGGGGAGTTCGCCATGAAGACGGAACTGGCGCGCGTCAACCGGATTCCCTCCGACTGGGGGCTGGAGATCGGCGTGCTGGCCGAAGTCCACCGGAATTGCGCCCTCAAGCGGATCTGCCAGACGGAGCTGTGCGCCAACTACGACCACAAGCACCAGAGCGTGTCCGCCGACGATGCGTCCAAGGGCCTGCTGCGCATGTGCACGGACATCGCGCAGAACCTCGTCCGCACGCTGGCAGCGGAGGGCATCACCTTCACCCAGGGCCACTTCCAGACGCTGCTCGTCCAGTACATCCGGATGGCCCAGGACACGATCACGCGCTACCACGCCGATGCGGCGATCAACGGCCTGGCCTTCGACCGCCACGACGAGGAGTCGATGGTCGGCGTCTTCTCGGGGGCGCTTCGAACCGCGTGCGAACGCTTCCTGGACGATCCCCTCGGGGCCCCGCTCATCCCGAACTGGAACCGGATCGTCGCGGCGATCCCGGATTTCCTGGACGAGCTGCGCACGGCGGTGGACGAAGACGGCATCGAACACGCGGTGGGATAGGGGGAGCAACGAGCGGCCATGCGCCTCGTCATCGTCACGGACCTCGACGGCACCCTGCTGGACGCGGCCACCCGCGCCCTCGGGCCGGCGGAGGCCGTCGTCGGCCGGGTGGTGCGCGCAGGCGTGCCGCTGGTGCTGTCGTCGAGCAAGACGCGGGCCGAGATCGAGGCGCTGCAGCGCCAGCTGGGCCTGGCCCAGCCGTTCATCGCGGAGAACGGCGGGGCGATCGTGGCTCCCCCCGGCTCCTTCGCCGACGGGCGCCCGGCGCCGGCCGGCGCCGACGGGCGCTTCGTGATCGAGCTGGGGCGGCCCTACCGCGAGGTCGTGGCCATCGTCCGCGAGGCCGCGGAGGCCGAGGGCGTCCGCGTCGTGGGCTTCTCGGACATGACTGTGGGCGACCTCGCCGCCGACTCCGGCCTGTCGCCGCTCGAGGCCCAGCTCGCCAAGCTCCGCGAGTACGACGAGCCGTTCCGGCTGATCGACGCGGACACGGCCGCGCGCCGCCGCTTCCTCAAGGCGCTCCGGCGGCGCGGCCTGCAGGCCGTCGCGGGCGGGCGCTACGACCACGCGATGGGAGACACCGACAAGGGGCGGGCGGTGGAGGTGCTGCGCGGCCTCTACCGGGACCGCATCGGCCCGGTGGTGCTGGCAGGGCTGGGTGACGCGATGAACGATCTGCCGATGCTGCGGGCCGTCGATCATCCCGTCATCGTCCGCGGCCCCTCCGACGACTCGACCGTGCGCCTGCTCCGCCAGGTGCCCGACGCGCGCGTGACCCAAGCGCGCGGCCCAGCGGGATGGGCCGAGGCGGTCACCGCCATGCTCGAGGCCTGGGAGCGGAACGCCGTCCGCGTGCCGCCGCGGTTCTGGCCGGGACTGGCATGAGCGCGCCCGACATCCTGGCCCCGGCGGTGCGCGGCCGTCTCGACCAGATCGGCCGGGCCGACATCGTCGTCGGGATCCCGAGCTATCAGAGCGCCGCGACGATCGGCCACGTCGTGCAGGCGGCGCAGACGGGCCTGGCGAAGTACTTCCCGTCGGCGCAATCGGTCATCCTCAACGCGGACGGCGGATCGACCGACGGCACGCCAGCCGTCGTCGAGAGCACGAGCGGGCCGGACACCGTGCTCGTCATGGTGTCGCAGCCGGAGCGGCCGATCCAGCGGTTCACCATCCCCTACCACGGCCTGCCGGGGAAGGGCAGCGCCTTCCGGACCATCTTCGCGGCGGCCGAGGCGCTCGGCGCGACGGCGTGCGCCGTCGTGGACTCGGATCTGCGCAGCATCACCCCCGAATGGATCCACCTGCTGCTTGCGCCGATCCTGGACGGGACCCACGACTACGTGGCGCCGTACTACCTGCGGCACAAGTTCGACGGCACTATCACGAACAACGTCGTCTACCCCCTCACCCGGGCGCTGTACGGCAAGCGGATCCGGCAGCCGATCGGCGGCGAGTTCGGGATGTCGCTGCCGCTCGTCCGGCACTACCTGCGCCAGGCGGTGTGGGAGACGGACGTGGCGCGCTTCGGCATCGACATCTGGATGACGACCGAAGCCGTGTGCGGGGACTTCCGGGTCTGCCAGGCGTTCCTCGGGGCGAAGATCCACAACGCGAAGGACCCCGGCGCGGACCTGAGCGCGATGCTGGTCCAGGTGCTGGGCACGGTGTTCCGGCTGATGGAGGCGCACGAGGCGCGCTGGCAGCCCGTCAGGGCCACGGAGGCCGTGCCGGTCTTCGGGTTCCAGTACGGCGTGGGCCTGGAGCCGGTCCACGTGGACGTGGGCCGCATGATCGATCATTTCCGCCGCGGCGTGCGCGACCTGGCCGAGATCTGGGGCTCGATGTTCGGCCGCGACGACATGGCGCGCCTGCGCTCGGCGGCGGCCTCCGGCGGCGACAGCCTGGCGATCGGCGACGACTTGTGGGTCCGGCTGATCTACGACCTCGCCGCCGCGTACCGCCGCCGCGCGAGCGACCGCGACGCGCTCGTCCGAGCGACCCTGCCCCTCTACATGGGGCGCGTGGCGTCGTTCGTCCTCGAGATGGCCGGGGCCGACGCAGCCGAGGTCGAGGCTCGGCTCGAGCGCCTGTGCTCGGCGTTCGAGGCGCAGAAAGACTACCTGAGGCGGCGGTGGGACGCCGCGCACGGGCCGCCTTCGAGGCGCGGCCGGCCGAGACGAATCGCGTGACGGCGCGGGAGAAGGGGAGGTCGGAATGTGGCAAGTCGTGAGACAGGTGCTCGAGCAGGCGTGGCGGCAGTTCGCGGCCCAGTCCCTGTCGATGCTCCCGAACGTGCTGGCGAGCCTGCTGTTCCTGGTGATCGGCGTCGCGCTGGCCGTGGCGGCCGGCCGCGTGGCGCGGTTCCTGCTGCGCCGCTCGGCGGTCGAACGCCGGGCGTCCCGGCTCGGCGTGACCTCGTGGCTGGAACGGGCGGGGATCCTGAGCGCGACGGCCGCGCTGGTGCGGCTGGTGCAGATCGTGTTCGCGCTGATGACCGCGGCGCTGGTGCTCTACGCCCTCGACGCCGAACTGGCGGCCGACCTGACGCGGCGGTTCTTCCTCTACCTGCCCGACCTGGCGGTGGGGATCGGGATCTTCGTGGTCGGGCTGCTGGCCGCGCGCGTCGCCGGCCGGAGCGTGCTCATCGGCGCCGTGAACCACGGCATCGGCGCGGCGCGGCTCCTGGCGACCGGCACGAGGGGCGCCGTCATCGTGCTCACCGGCGCGATGGCCCTCGACCAGCTCGGGATCGGGAAGTCCATCGTGCCCTCGGCGCTCATCATCCTGCTCGGAGGCGTGACGCTCGCCGCGGCGCTCGCCGTCGGCTTCGGAAGCCGCGACACCGTCGGGCGCTGGCTCGACGACCGGCTGCGCCGGCCCGCGCCGGCCGACGCGGACGACATCCAGCACTGGTGAGCCGGACAGGCGCGCCGGCCGGGGCCGACGCGCCGCCGGGCGGGGCTACTTCGCCAGCCCCGTGCGCGCCCGCATCCACGCCCCGATCGTCTCGAGGGCTCCGGGTGACATCGTCTCCTCGATGCGCGCGTATTCGGAGGGCAGGCCGGTCTTCGCCGGCTGCAGCAGGTGGTTCAGGCCAGGGAGGCGCTGGAGCGTGTAGTCCCTGTGGCCTCCGCGCTGCAGCGCCGCTTCGACCGGACCGTAGTTCTGGGCCGGCTCCACCTGGGTATCGAGTTCGCCCCAGAGCCCCAGCACGGGGCAGGGGACCTTCGCCAGTGCGGCCGCGGGGTCGTAGCGCACGAAGAAGCGCAGCCACGGCGACCGCCCCTGCCTGACCACCTGGGCCTTGGCCGCAGGTCCGCCGGGCACGTCGAGGGCGTTCAACCGCTCGGCGATCCGCGCGGGGTCGTGCTCTTCGCGCAAGATGGCGAACATCTGCCGCTGCACCCGGATGTTGGCCGCCACCGCCTCGGCCGGCACGCCGCTCGCCTGGAGGATCGAGGTGGACTGGCGCACCATGATCTCGTCGCCGGGCACGCCCGAGCCGGCGATCATGACGATGAAGGCGACGCCGGGCGTCCGCGCGGCGATCATCGGCGCGATGATGGCGCCTTCACTGTGGCCGATGAAGCCGACCCGCGCGCCGTCGATATCGGGGCGCGCGCGAAGCGCCCGCCAGACGGCTTCCGCGTCGCCCGCGAAGTCCTCGCTCGTCGCCGCCGCCAGGTCCCCCGTCGACTCGCCGACGCCGCGGTCGTCGTAGCGCAAGACCGCGATGCCCTGCCGGGTGAGGTAATCGGCGAGGACGAGGAACGGCTTGTGGCCCATGATCTCCTCGTCGCGGTTCTGCGCGCCGCTGCCGGTCACGAGCACCGCGCCGGGGAACGGGCCCGGGCCCTCGGGCAGCGTGAGCGTGCCCGCGAGCACGCTGCCGCCAGCGGGGTTGGGCACGCGCACGTCCTCGGTGCGATAGGGGAACGGCGGCTTCGGCTCCTGCGGCCGTCTCGGCCCCGAGAGCGCTTCGACCCGCCTCAGGACCAGCGGCAGCGGACCAGCCTGCGTCCACGTGCCGGCAATCTCGGTGCCGGCCTCGTTCAGCCTCCCTTCGAACCGTCCCCGCGCGGCGGCCAGCGTGAAGGTCAGCACGCCGTCGGCGAATGCCACGTCGCTCAGCGGCAGCTTGAAGGCGCCCTGATCCGGGCTGTCCAGCGTCGCCTGCAGGGCCCCGTCCGGCCCTGCGGTGATCACGACGCCAATCCTGAGCTTCGCGCCCATGGCATCGAGAGCCCCCTCCCATGCGCCCACCACCGGCGGCGCCGGAGCCTGCGCTTGCGCGAGTGACGCCGCGAGCATGACGCCGATCAGAACAGCTGGTGTTCGCATCGTTCCACCCCGGTGATGTGGCCTCTTCCGTTCGCCCCGAGTTCCAGTCCCCGAATCCCGAGCCCCGAGTCCCGAACCCCGTCTGTTCCTTGCCCCCCGCCTTCGCTGGACGGCCTGCCGGCCAGCTTCGGCGGGCAGGCTTTGCCTGCCCCTTGCCCCTTGTCCCTGTCTGCCTGGCGCCCAGCACCCAGCCCCTAGCGCCGAGCGCCTGGCCCCTAGCGCCTAATCTGCCCCCTCCTTCTCCCTCAGGAGCCGCCGTCGTTCCCGCCGATCGGGCGCGGTGCGCGGGAGACGCGGGACGCGGGCCTTCCAGAAGTGACGCTCGAGTTCCCGCACGGCCAGCTCCTCGGGCGTCGGGGGCGGCGTTACATCCTCGTACAAGCGCCTGGCCTCGGCCTTCGGCACGTGCTGCGCGGCGAGCGATTGGACGACGACGTGCTGCTTCCGACCCGGGCCCCGGGTGATGCGCAGGCGGTCGCCAACGACGATGGTGCGATGCGGCTTGGCGCCCTGGCCGTTCACCTCGACCTTCCCGCCCCGGCACGCCTTCTGGGCCTCGGATCGCGTCTTGAAGAGGCAGGCGACGTCGAGCCAGACATCGAGCCGGACGGCGCCGGCCGTTTCCTTCGCGGGCCCGGGCTGCGGCGCCTCCCTCATTCGCCCCGGAGCGGGCCCCCCGACGCCAGGAACGCGCGCAGCTGTCGGAAAGCGCGGCCGCGGTGGCTGACGCCGGCTTTCTCGCGCTCGTCGAGCTGGGCGAGCGTCCGGCCGAGAGGCGGGTAGAAGAAGATCGGGTCGTATCCGAACCCGCCGGCGCCTGCGGGTTCATCCGCGATCCGCCCTTCGATCGTGCCGAGCGCCTCGAACACCACGCGGGCGCCGTCTGCGAGCGTCAGCGCGCAGACGAACCGCGCGGGGCTGCCGCTGGCGCCACGGTCCCGGAGGCCCGCATACACGAGGGCGAACTTCTGCTCGTAGGCCGGTCGATCGGGGCCGCCGTAGCGCGCCGAGCGCACGCCCGGCTCGCCACCGAGCCCGTCGATCTCGAGGCCTGAGTCCTCGGCCACCACCGGCACGCCAAGCGCCGACGAGTAATAGACTGCCTTCTGCCGCGCGTTCTCGGCGAAGGTCGCGCCGGTTTCCTCCGGTTCCGCCACCGGCGGAAAGGCATCGAGGCCATCGATGACGGTGCCGAGGCCGTCCAGGACGGCGCGGATCTCGCGGAGCTTGTGGCGGTTGGTTGTGGCGACGACGAGCCGCGGGCCGGCCATCACGATTGGAGCACTTCCTGCTGCAGCGCGATCAGGCGGGCGAGGCCCTGGTCGGCCAGGTCGAGAAGGCCGGCCAGCTGGTCGCGTCCGAACGGGGCTGCCTCCGCCGTGCCCTGGATCTCGATGTAGCGGCCGTCGGAGGTCTTGACGACGTTCATGTCCACGTCCGCGCGGGAGTCCTCGTCGTAGGCCAGGTCCAGCAGCGGCACGCCGCCGACAATCCCCACGCTGACGGCTGCCACCTGGCCCGACAGGGGGACGCGCGGCAGCGCGCCCCGTGTGACCAGCGTCTTCAGGGCGAGCGCCAGCGCTACGTAGCTGCCCGTGATGGACGCCGTCCGCGTGCCGCCGTCGGCCTGGACGACGTCGCAGTCGATCCAGATCGTCCGCTCGCCGAGCTCCTCCATCCGCGTCACGGCACGCAGCGAGCGCCCGATGAGCCGCTGGATCTCGTGGGTGCGGCCGCCGACCCGGCCCGCCGACGCTTCCCGCGTCGACCGGGTGTTCGTCGAGCGGGGAAGCATGCCGTACTCGGCCGTCACCCAGCCCTTGCCGCTGTTGCGCAGGAAGGGCGGCACCCGGTCCTCGACGCTCGCCGTGCAGATCACCTTGGTTCGTCCCGCCTCGATCAGGACCGAGCCCTCGGGGTGCACGAGGAACCGGGGCGTCATCGTCACGGGGCGCAGGTCCGCGGGCCCCCGGTTGTCGCTTCGAGTCATGGCGTGCCCTTCTCCGCCCGCAGACGGGTGTTCGGCAGGGGGCGACGGAGATCGACGTGTCCCGCCAGGGAATCGACCTCCCGCCCGTCGACGAGGATCTGCACCGACGTGATCGCCGGCAGGTTGGCGGTGAGCGTGTCCACGATGGCGTACACCGTGAGCAGCTCGTGCTGCGATCCGCCGGGGTGATGCGCGCGGAGGCCGTCGCTGAAGTCCGCGTACGCATCGCCGCGCCCGCCGAGATAGAGGGCCCGGAGCGTCGTGCCCGGCGGGATGGCCGACACGCGCCCGTCCGGCGCCGGCTCGAGCAGGGCCTCCACGATCCGTTTGCCTTGCTCGGACGCGCCGTCGGCAAACGGCACGTCGCGCTCGGCGGCCTCGAGCCCCAGGCCGTCGGCCGAGACGTAGTAGAGGGTCGCCTTGATGCGCCGGGCTGCCGGCGCGGCGGGAGCGGCCCCAGGGTCCATCGGGCCCGCCGCGCGGGAGTCGGCGCGGGTCGGCGGCGCGGGCCGCTGGCGCGCGAGGGTGCGAAGGGTGGCCCAGGTTCCCGTGCCGACGGCGGCGGCAGCGATCAGGGTCAGCGCGATGAACCGTGCGCGGGATGCCATGGCGTCACGGGCGGCGGAGCGCGCCCTGCGCCTCCGCGCGGGCGCGGTAGCGGACGATCGCGTCGTAGAGGGCCTGGACGATCTTCATCTTGAACTCGTCGGTGGCCAGCAGCCGCTCGTCCTCGGGGTTGCTGAGAAACGCCATCTCGACGAGAACGGCCGGCATGTTGGCGGCGACCAGCACGCGGAACGGCGCCTGCTGCACCGGGTGCGCGTTCATCTCGACGCGCCGCCGCAACTCCTCCTCGATGAGCACCGCCAGCGCGGACGACTCGGCCATGTGCCGCACCTGCGCCATGTCCCAGAGGATCAAGTCGATGTCGCGCGACCCGCCGCCGAGCACCGGAACGGGCCGCGCGTCCGGCGAGTCGGCCTGGCGCCGCGCCTCGGCGCTCAGGCCGTCCGGGCTGAGGGAGTAGACCTGCGCGCCCCTGGCGCTGCGGATCGGCGACGAGTTCGCGTGAAGCGAGACGAACAAGTCGGCCTTGTTGTTGTTCGCTATCGACGCCCGCTCGTCGTGGGGCACGAGGCGGTCGTCGTCTCGCGTGAGCAGCACGCGGATGCCGAGCCGGCCCTCGATCTGGCCCTTGAGCCGGCGCGCCACGTCGAGCACGACGTCCTTCTCGCGCAGGCCGCCCTGCCCGACCGCGCCGTGTTCGTCGCCCCCGTGGCCCGGATCGAGGGCGATCGTCCGGATGCCCGGCGGCGGCGGCAGCGCGGGAGGCGGGCCCGCCGGCGCCGGCTCGAAGGGGTTCGCGGTCTGGGGTCGCGCATCCGGCCTCGCGGGCGCCGGCGCCGGCGGGGCGGCAGCTCCGGCGACGCCGGCGGGCAGGACGTCGATGACGAGCCGCGACGACGCCGCGTCGAGCGGGAGCGTCGCCGAGCGGTAGGAGCCGTAGCCGCCCGCCAGGGCGATCGCCACCGTCGACGGCTCGACAATCGCCACCCCGTCGACGAGCCCGCCGCCGGCCTGGATCGGCCCGGCGTCGAGCCCGTCCGCGTCGAAGCGCACGAGCAGGCGGCGGGGCTCCTGCGCGATGGAGTACGCCGCGCGCGGGCTGATGTCGATCGACAGGCGCGATGCGCTCCCGGCCTGCTCCTGCCGGATCGCGAGGCGCGGCACGCGCACATCGCCGACGAGGATCACGCGCGACGCCTTCCGCACCTCGACGCGGACGCCGGCGACGGCGCCGAACGCGCGGCCGACGATGTCGGGAGGGACCCACCAGCGCTGGCCGTCGCGGATGGGCGCGACGGGCAGCGACATGACCCTGCCGCCCGTGGAGGCCAGCGGCTGGTCGAGTGAGAGGACAACCACGTTGAGGCCGCGCGAGACCGTCAGCGCCTTCGACGCGCGATCCTCCTGCACCGTGAGCTGCAGACCGGCAGCGATCTCGTCGAGGCGGACGAGATCCTGCCCGCCCGCGACGGCAGCCTGGATTGCGCGGCGGCCGTCGGCGGCGACGAGGGCGTACGGCGCGGCCGGACGCAGCGACTGGGCCGCGCCGGGCGCGGCGGCGGCCAGCAGGAGGAGGGCCGTGAGCGGAGCGCGCACTCTCACAGGCTCCCATCATACCGCCGAACCGCGAGCCGTCCGCACGCCTCCCAGGCGCGTGGCGCAACAGCTCGACAGCGGGGCCGCGCTTCGGTGTGACCGCCCGAATCCCTGGCCCCGAGCCCCGGGTCCCTGCCTAGAACCCCCCGTGCTCGGTGCGCTCGATGATCTCGTCCTGCAGCGCCTCCGAGAGGTCGCAGAAGTAGTCGCTGTACCCCGCGACCCGGACGATGAGGCCGCGGTGGGCCGCGGGGTTGGCCTTGGCCTCCCGGAGGAGATCGGCCGAGACCACGTTGAACTGCACGTGGTGGCCGTCCAGCTTGAAGTAGGCGCGGACGAGGCCGTGGAGACCGTCGACGCCTGCGTCGCCCTCGACGAGGCCCGGCGCGAACTTCATGTTGAGCAGCGTCCCCCCGGTCTTGATGTGGTCCATCTTGGACGCCGACTTCATCACGGCGGTCGGCCCGCGCCGATCCGCGCCCTGCACGGGGCTGATGCCCTCCGAGACCGGGTGCCCTTCGCCGCGGCCGTCGGCCGAGGCGAGGCACACCTCGCCGAAATACACGTGGCAGGTGGTGGGCAGCATCTCGAGGCGGTACGCGCCGCCCTTCGTGTTGGGCCGCCCGTCGATCGCCTCGAAGAGCATCCCGAAGGTCCGCGTCATCAGCGCGTCCGCGTAGTCATCGTCGTTGCCGTACTTGTGCGTCTTGTGGAGTAGGCGCTGCCGAAGCTCCTCGTGGCCCGTGAAGTCCGAGTCGAGGATCTCGACGAAGCGGGCGAGCGGCAGGTCGCCCCGCTCGTACACCAGCTCCTTGAGCGCTGACAGGCTGTCGGTGACGGTGCCGATGCCGACGGCCTGGATGAACGTGTTGTTGTAGCGGGCGCCGCCGGCGTTGTAGTCCCGGCCCTTCGCGATGCAGTCGTCGGTGATGACGGACAGGAACGTGTGCGGCATGCGCGTCGCGTAGAGCCGCTCGACGAGCTGGTTGCCGCGGATCTTGACGTCGACGACATGGCGCACCTGCGCCTCGAAGGCCGCGAAGAGATCGTCGAAAGAGGCGAACCCCGCCGGGTCGCCCGTCCGGGCGCCCACGCGCTTGCCGGTGCGCACGTCGAACCCGTCGTGCAGCGCCAGCTCGAGCATCTTCGCCAGGTTGAAGTAGCCGGTGAGGATGTACGCCTCCTTGCCGAAGGCGCCCACCTCCACGCAGCCCGAGCACCCGCCCTCCCTGGCGTCCTCGAGGCTCTTGCCCTGCCGCAGCTGCTCCTCGACGACCGCGTCGGCGTTGAACAGCGACGGGAACCCGTAGCCCTTGCGGATGACGCGCAGCGCGTGCTTCAGCACCGCGTCCGGCGTCTTGCGCGACACCTGCACGTTGCTGCTCGGCTGCAGGAGGTGCATCTCGTCGATGATGTCGAGCAGCAGGCGCGTGACCTCGTTCGAGCCGTCGCGGCCGTCGCGGAGCAGTCCCGCGAGGTTGATGGTGGCGAAGTCCGTGTACGTGCCGCTCTCGGCCGCCGTCACGCCGACCTTCGGCGGCGCCGGGTGGTTGTTGAACTTGACGAAGAAGCATTCGAGCAGCTCCCTCGCGGAGTCCCGCGTGAGCGTGCCCGCCTCGAGGCCCGCCTGGTAGAAGGGCAGCAGGTGCTGGTCGAGATGGCCGGGGCTGAACGAGTCCCAGCCGTTCAACTCGGTCACGACGGCGAGATGGCAGAACCAGTACTGCTGCAGCGCCTCATGGAAGTCGCGCGGCGCGCGCGCCGGGACGTGGCGGCACACGCCGGCGATCTTCCGCAGTTCGCGGCGCCGGCGCTCGTCCGGCTCCTTCGCCGCTGCCGCCTCGGCCATCTCGGCGTGGCGCTCGGCGAAGCGCATCACCGCGTCGCAGGCGATGGACATGGCGCGAAGCTCGTCGCGCTTGTCCAGCGCCTCGGGATCGCCCGCGAAGTCGAGCGCGGCCTCCGCGGCCGCGATCTCCGCCTTGAAGTCGAGGAGGCCCTTCCGGTAGATCTTGCCGTCCGCGACGGTGTGCCCCGGCGCGCGCTGCTCCATGAACTCGGTGAAGCAGCCCGCGTCGTAGGCGTCCTTCCACTCGGGGGGCAGCTCGCGGAACATCTGGTCCCGCAGGGAGCGGCCCGCCCAGAAGGGGATGATCTCGCGCGTGTACAGCTCGATGACCGACGGATCCACCGCGTAGCGCGTCTTCGGGCGAGAGTCGAGGACGCGGAGGTCCTCCGCGCTGTGGCAGGTCAGCTCCGGGAAGGTGGGCACGGCTTTCGGCCGGGGGCCGCGCTCGCCGACGATGAGCTCGCCGTCGCCCATCCAGAGGGTCTTCCGGTCGCACAGCGCGTAGAAGCTCATCGCGCGCAGCACGGGCGCGCTGTGGCGGCCGAGATGCGCCTTGTAGAACTCCGTCAGAATGGCGGCGCGCTCGCCGCTGATGGACGGGACGGCGGCGAGGCTCTCCTCGCGGAGACGACGGGTGCGTGCGGTCATGCGCGGCCTCCGATGGTCGTGTGCAGGCCCCGGGCCCTGAAGGCGCGCGCCAGCGATTCGAGTCGCCCGGGCGGGGGCGGGGGCGTGCCGCGAAGCGGCGTCTCCAGGCCCGCGCGGGCGAACTTCGCTTCGCCGGCCGGGTGGTAGGGGAGCAGGTCGACGCGGTCGACGCCGGGCAGCGAGCGCACGAACGCCGCCGTCGCCTCCATGTTGGCGTCGTCGTCGTTCACGCCCGGCACGACGGGCACACGGATCCAGAGCGCGCGATGCACCTGCGCGAGGCTCCGCAGATTGGCAAGGATGAGCGCGTTGGAGGCACCGGTGGCGGAGCGGTGACGGACGTCGTCGATGAGCTTGAGGTCGTACAGCACCAGGTTCGCGCGCTCCGCCGCGGAGCGCAGCGCCGGCCAGGGCCCGAACCCGCACGTGTCGAGCGCCGTGTGAACGCCCTCGGCCTGGAGCAGCGCGAGCGCCTCGGTGACGAACGCCGCCTGCGCGAGGGGCTCGCCGCCCGAGAAGGTGACCCCCCCGCCCGATTCCTCGAAGAAGGCGCGGTCGCGGAGGACGTCGCGGACGAGCGCGCGCGCGTCCGTCCGCTCGCCCACGCCCCGCAGCGCGCCCGTCGGGCACGCGGCGACGTCCTCCGCGTCGCGGCCCGTGACCACGGGGCTGTCCAGTTCGACGTCGGTGCAGCGCCCGCAGCTCATGCACAGGCGGCGCAGCCGGACGTACTCCGGGTCGGACGACTGGCTCTCCGGGTTGTGGCACCACGCGCAGCTGAGCGGGCAGCCTTTCATGAAGACCGTGGTGCGGACGCCCGGCCCGTCGTGGAGCGAGAAGCGCTGGACGTTGAAGACCAGGCCGCTTCCCATCACGGCGCTCCGGGGCCGGCCGCGAAGTAGTACGCGTGGATGAAGGGCTCCTGGACCGCGAAGGACCAGTGCACGCGCTGCAGGTGCGCGGCCGCTTCATCGATGTCGCCCCGCTCGAGGAGCCGCAGGAAGTCCTCGTGCTCGACCATCGAGTGCTGCTCCCAGGCCTGGACCATCGATCGGCGGCGCGGCCAGTCGTAGAGGCGCTGCTTGAGGAGGCGGACCTGCGCGACCAGGCGCGCGTTGTCGCTGCGCGCCAGGTAGACGTCGTGGAACGCGAGGTTCGCGGCGTAATACCGATCGAAGTCGCGGGCGGCGACGGCGTCGGCCATGTCGGCGTCGAGCTGCCGCATGCGGGAGAAGTCGGCGGGGCCGAGCGAGCGGCCGACCGATCGGAGGGCGGACGCCTCGAGGGCGCCGATGATCTCGTAGAAGTGCCGGATATCGTCGAGGGTGAGGTCGTTCAGGCGGAAGCCGCGGCGGGGGAAGACGGAGACGAAGCCCTGGGCCTCGAGGTGCAGCAGGGCCTCGCGCAGGGGTGTCCTGCTGATGCCGAGGCGCCTGGCGATGTCGGTGAGATCGAGGAACCCGCCGGGCTGGAGCCCGCCGCGGGCCATCTCGGCGCGGAGGTAGTCGTAGACCTGCTCTCTGAGAGATCTGGTGTTCAGCCGGGGAGCCTCTCCCAGAGGGGGAGGCTCCGGCGCCGTGGCGCGGTGAAGCGCGTCCGGGACGCTCATCTGAAATGTAATATATCAGATTCGAGGCCTGGCTTGGAGGCAACTTGGGTCTCGGCCTCCTACCTGGCCTACTGCTTGGCCGGTCCGACGGCGATGGCGATCTGCGGCGCCTTCGCGCCGGGCGCGGGGCCGACGATGAGCTGCCACGCGGCCTTGGGCCGCTCTTCACGCTCGCCGATCTTCTGGAGCGCGCCCTGGAGCGTCAGGCCGCTGAAATCCATCGTCAGCGTGGTGACGTCCGGGACCCGGCACTTGAGCTCGACGGGGAGGCCGACGGCTTCGCTCAGCCGTTTGTTGACGTCCGCGAGCGGAGCGTGCTCGAAGTTCAGGCCCGCGGGCAGCTCCTTCCGGAACGCGTCCACGACGGCCTGTGCCTCGGGCGTCGCCGCTTTCCCGCCGACGGAGACACGGGCCGCGATCGAGCTGGCGTCGCTCCCGGCCCGAACGACGAGCCGCGCGCTCGTCAACTCCCAGGTGCAGCCGATGCTCTCGCAGATGGCAGTGAGGGCCGTCCTGGCGCTGACGTGCCTGACCGCGATGTCCACGGGACTGGTCAGCGACGGATCCACGCTGGCTGTGACGCCGATGGCCTCCGCGACGGCGTTGAACGCGGCTTGAGGCGCGACGGCGTTGAGGTCCAGCGTGACCTTCTTGGATTCGGCGTCCTGCGCCAGCGCCGGAGCCGCAGGCATCACGAGGAACAGCGACAGCAGCAGGGCAGGGCAGCAACGGTTCATCGGGCTTCTCCTTCGACGAGCAACAGGCCGTGGCCTTCAGGCGGCCGGCTCTGGCGGGCCGGGCCCCCGGTGATCGATGTGGACCCATCGGGCATCCGGACGACGAGCAGCCCGTCGGACAGCGTGCCGGAGATGGCGTCCGGGACCGCAGGCGGGGCGGGTAGCTCCGCGCTCTGCCTGACGGTCAGGGCGGCGGCGAGCACGAGGATCGCCGCGGCGGTGGCGAGCGCCATCCGGGAGTGCCTCGAGCCGGGAGCGGAGGCGAGCGTGCGGGCCGCGACGCGGGCGGCGAGACGCGCGCGGGCGCGGGACACGCGCCTCTTCACCGCCGGAACGGAGATCCGCAGGGCCGAGGCCGCGTCCGCCATGCTCAGGCCCGCGGCCGCCACGAGCAGGATGGCCTCGCGGTCGCGCGACGAGAGGCGCGCGATCGCGGCGCGGACGCGTTCCGCCTCGTCGCGTGCGAGGGCCCGGGCCTCCGGCGTCGGCGCGTGCGAGCGATTCCCGGCCGCGGATTCGAGCGGCAGCCACAGCCGCTGCCTCCAGGACGCGCGCGCCGCTCTCCGGCGCGCGATCGCGAAGACGAATGCATCGGGGGAGGCGGGGGCGCCTCCGTTGCGGCAGGCGCGGACGAGGGCCGCAAGGCTCTCCTGCGCCACGTCCTCGGCGAGGGCACGGTCGCCCAGCCGCGCCGTCGCGTAGCGCAGCACCCTCGGCGCGAGCGCGACGACGGTGCCTTCGAGGTCCACGATCGCAAGAGAACCCTGGCTCGCCATGCGGTCACACTGAGCCGATCAGATCGTGCATCGGGTACGATGAAACGTCACGCCCGGCGGCGCCTCTCCCGTGGCCCGCCGGGCGGGAGGATGCCCTGTGCGCTGGGTCTTCGCGATCATCATCGCTCTTCACGGCCTGATTCACTTCATGGGGCCAGCCAAAGCGTTCGGCCTTGCCGACCTGCCGCAGCTCACGCGTCCGCTCTCGCGCGGCATGGGACTGGCCTGGCTGCTGGCGGGTCTCCTCACGCTCGCGGCCGTCGCGGCGCTCTTTGCCTGGCCGCGGTGCTGGTGGGTGATCGGCGCCGCAGCGGCCGTCCTCTCGCAGGCTGTCATCTTCACGTCCTGGACCGACGCCAGGGCTGGCACGCTCGCCAACCTCATCCTGCTCGCGGGGGTGGCCTGCGGCGTGCTGACGGGATGGCCCGGGCGATCACCGTCATAGCCGGGCGGCGCGCCGCCGAAGACCCTGGAGACTCGCACCCGCCTGCGGGCGCCCGCGTCGGACTTCCCGAACCTGGCTCGGCTGCGCGGGATGATCGGCGCCGGCAGGGCTTCATCTGCGCCTGCGGTCCGGCCCCGGACCGGAGTAGAATCACGGCCGACTGGAGATGAGCCCATGAGCGCCAGGAAGCCGCACCGTGCCCCGACGCCCGCGATGACGAGGCTCGACGGCCTGATCGCGGCTCCATTCACGCCCTTCGACCGGAAGGGCGACGTGAGCCTGCCGGTGATCGCGCAGCAGGTCCGGCACCTCCTGAAGACCGGCGTCCGGGGCGCCTACGTGTGCGGCACGACGGGCGAGGGCATTTCGTGCACGGTGGCCGAGCGGAAGGCCATCCTGGAGGAGTGGGTGCGCCGGTCGGGCGGGCGGCTGGTGATCATCGCGCACGTCGGCGCGCTCTCCGTGCGCGACGCGCAGGAACTGGCGGCCCATGCGCAGGCGTGCGGCGCGGACGCGGCGTCCATCGTGCCGCCGAATTTCTTCAAGCCCGCGTCGGTGGCCGGCCTCGTGGCCCACGTCGCCGCCGTGGCCGCGGCGGCGCCCCGGCTGCCGTTCTACTACTACCACACGATGATGTCGGGCGTGGACCTGTCGATGCCGGCGTTCCTCGAGGCCGCCGAGCGATCGATCCCGACGCTGGCCGGCGTCAAGTTCAACAGCTTCAACCTCTACGAGTACCAGAACTGCCTCCGCGCGTGCGGCGGCCGCTACGACATCGTCTACGGCGTGGACGAGGTGTTTGCGGGCGCCCTGACGCTCGGCGCGCGGGCGTTCATCGGCTCCACGTACAACTACGCGGCGCCGCTGTACCACGCCATCCGGGAGGCCGTCGATGCCGGCCGGCTCGAGGAGGCCCGCGCGGGCATGGCCCGGGTCTGCGCCATCGTCGATCTGCTGGAGCAACACGGCGGTCTTGCCGCGGGCAAGGCCATGATGGGCGCCCACGGCATCGACGTCGGCGACCCGCGGCTGCCGCTCGGCGCCCTCGCCCCCGCCCGAAAGGCCGCCCTCGTCCGGCGGCTTCGGGAGATCCTCGCCTGAGAACGCCCGTGCGGACACTCGCGGCCGGCATGCACGCCTCGCGGCTTGACGCGCTCGTCCGCGTCTACCGGGACGGCCTCCTCCAGGACACCGTGCCCTTCTGGCTGCGCCACGGCGCCGATCCCGAGTACGGCGGGATCATGACGTGCCTCGACCGCGACGGGTCGCTCGTCGACACCGACAAGGGCGTCTGGCAGCAGGGGCGCTTCGCCTGGACGCTCGGCGTCCTCGTCAACACCGTGGAGCGGCGGCCGGAATGGCTCGCCGCGGCCGAGCACACGCTCGGATTCATCGAGGCGCGCTGCATCGACGCGGACGGACGGATGTTCTTCCACGTCACGCGCGACGGGCGGCCCATCCGCAAGCGCCGCTACGCGTTCTCGGAGGCCTTCGCGGCGATGGCCTTCGGCGAGCACGCGCGCGCGACCGGCCGTGCACGCTCGCGCGACATGGCCGAGCGCCTCTACCTCGCCTACGCCGGGCACGAACCGTCGCCGCCCAAGTGGCGCGACACGCGCCCGATGAAGTCGATGAGCGGGCCCATGATCCAGATTGCCGTGTGCCAGGCGCTTCGCGAGTCCATCGGCCTGGCGCGCGCCGACGGGGACATCGACCGGGCCATTGCCGAAATCCGCCGCGACTTCATGAAGCCGGACCTCCGGTGCTGCCTGGAGCACGTTGGGCCGGACGGCGCGGTGATCGGCCACGCGGACGGCCGCCTCCTCAACCCGGGCCATGCCATCGAAGGGGCGTGGTTCCTGATGCTCGAGGGCAAAACGCGCGGCATCGGGGAGTACGTCGCGGCCGGCTGCGACATTCTCGACTGGATGTGGGACCGCGGCTGGGACCAGGTGCACGGCGGCCTCCTCTCCTTCGCGGACCTCGACGGCAAGCCGGTGGCCGAGTACTGGCACGACATGAAGTTCTGGTGGCCGCACAACGAGGCCATCATCGCCACGCTGCTCGCGTACCAGCTGACGGGCGACGCGAGGTACGCGCGCCTGCACGAGCGGGCGCACGACTACGCGTACGGCCTCTTCCCCGATCCCGAGTTCGGCGAGTGGTTCGGCTACTTCCACCGCGACGGGCGGCTGTCGTCGCCAGCCAAGGGCACGCTCTACAAGGGCTGCTTCCATCTGCCGCGGCAGCAGCTCGTCTGCTGGCGCCTCTGCGAAGAGATCCGGCAGGGCCGCGTCGGGGCCTTCGGGGCGGCGCGGTGAGCGGCCGGCCAGCCGCAGGTGCCGGCGCGACGGCGGCGCCGGCGCCATCGGCGCGCTACGCCTGGATGGTGGTCGCCCTCCTGTGGGGCGTGGCGCTCCTCAACTACCTCGACCGGCAGATGCTGTCGACGATGAAGCCCGCGATGCAGGGCGACATCCGGGACCTGGAGAGCGCCGCGAACTTCGGCCGGCTCATGGCGGCGTTCCTGTGGATCTACGGGCTGACCAGCCCGATCGCCGGGCTCGTCGCCGATCGCGTGAGCCGGAAGTGGCTCATCACGGCGAGCCTGGTCGTCTGGTCCGCCGTCACGCTCGGGATGGGCTTCGCCCGCGACTTCGAGACGCTCTACCTCCTGCGCGCGATCATGGGCGTGAGCGAGGCGCTCTACATCCCAGCCGGCCTCGCGCTCATCGCCGACTACCATCCGGGCCCGACGCGGTCGCTGGCCGTCGGCATCCACATGACCGGCCTCTACGCCGGCCAGGCGCTCGGCGGCTTCGGCGCGACCATCGCCCAGGGCATCTCGTGGCAGCGGACGTTCCAGGCCTTCGGCCTGGTCGGCGTGCTCTACGGTGCCGTGCTGGCGTTCGGGCTCCGGGAGCATCCCGGCGCGAGGGGACCGACCGGGGGCCCGGGGCGCGCCGGTGGCGCGATGGGGCTTCGCTCGGTCGCGGAAAGCCTGTCGACCCTGCTTGGGACCGTGCCGTTCTGGGCGATCCTCTTCTGTTTCATGGCGCCGAGCTTCCCCGGCTGGGCCACCAAGAACTGGCTGCCGACGCTTTTCTCACAAAGCCTCGGCCTCGACATGCCGCGCGCCGGCCCGGTAGCGACGATCACGATCGCGGCGTCCAGCTTCGCAGGAGTAGTCTCGGGCGGCCTGCTCGCCGACCGGTGGATCGCACGCAACCTGCGCGGACGCATCTACACGAGCGCGATCGGGCTGGGGCTGACCGTGCCGGCGCTCGGCGTCATGGGGCTGGGCGCCGGCGCCGGCGCCGCCATCGGCGGCGCGATCCTGTTCGGAGTCGGGTTCGGCATGTTCGACGCGAACAACATGCCGATCCTCTGCCAGTTCGTCTCCCGGCGCCACCGCGCGGCCGGCTACGGCCTGCTGAACATGGCCGGCGTGTTCGCCGGCGCGCAGGTGACCAGGCTGCTCGGCGCCTCGACCGACGCCGGCCGCCTGGGGCGCGACTTCGCCTTCCTGGCCGTGCCCGTTGCCATCGCGCTGGTGCTGCAGTTGGCCGTGCTTCGCCCCCGAACGGCCGATCGGGACGAAGACTAGCCGGGGCGCTGTCGAGGACCGTTGGACGGCCTCCCGCCACGACTCGCGGCCCGCGGCCCGGCCGGGGCGCGTCAGGCGTTTCGCCGCCGGCCGTGGCGTCCTGCGTGTCGGCCGCGGCTCGACGTGAAGGCGGCCCGCGCCAGCGCGGCTGCCGCTTCCTCGGGCCTGCCGCGTCTGCCGTCCCGTCTTTCGGGGCCGGCCGGTGCCGCTCGCGGGTTCTTGACAAGGCCGGGGGGCGGACATATCGTCTGGCGCATTGCCCGCGGCCACGGCAGGTGAGAGCGCCAACGGCCCGAGGGCGGCCATGTTCCCAACCGAGGGAGGGGCGCATGCCTTTCTGCCAGCAGTGTGGAACCAGGAACGCCGACACCGCTCGTTTCTGCATTTCATGCGGGACCGCGATCGCGGCCGCGCCGTCGGCTGCCGCCGCGCCGGCTCCGCCGCAGCCGCCTCCAGCGTCGGCCGGGCCGTACGTCGGTCCGCCGCCCGCAGGGGCGCCGCCCCTGGGCGGACAGGCCCCGCCGCAGAGCGGGTACGTCCAGCCCCCGGGAGCCTACCCGCCTCCCGGCTATGCCGGCGTTCCCGTCGCCAAGCGGAAGTCGCCCGTCGTGGCGGCGCTTCTCGGGTTCTTCCTGGCGGGGTTCGGGGCGCAGGCGTTCTACAACGGCCAGATGAAGAAGGGCCTCGTGCAGCTGCTCGCGGTCTGGGTGCTGTGGATCGTCATCGTCACGCCGGCGGCGGCCTCGGGCGAACTCGGCATCGCGTGGATCATCGGGCTGGCCATCGGCGGCGCCGCCGCGTACGACGGACAGAAGACCGCGGAGAAGATCAACGCCGGCCAGCCGGTGGGCGAGTTCTCCTGCTTCTAGCGGCTCCGGGCAACCGACGCCCCCTCATCGCCTCCCCGAGGCAGTGACGTAGTTTCGCCCGCGGGCTTGCAGCCGGCGGTTCGGTCCGGAGGATATCAGCATGTTCTGTCCCGCATGCGGCGCGCCGTTCGAACCGCCAGCGGCCTTCTGCGGATCGTGCGGAACGCGCCTGCCGCAGGCGTCACCGCCATCCGCGCCGGCAGCGGCGCCGCCGGCGCAGCAGCCGGAGGAGCGGGAGCTCCTGCGGTTCGGCTCCTTCGGAGTCGGCATCACGTACGGCCGGCCGGCCCTCTTCGCGTGGACCAGGTGGAACATGATCGAGGTCGTGCTCACCGATCGGCGGGTGTGCGGCCTGCAGAGCCCTTTCATCGCGCGCATGCTCCTGTCGTCCAGACGCGGGGAGCTGGCCTTCCAGGTTCCGCTCGCGGACGTCGTCGCGATGGAGCGGCTGAGGGTCGCCGCGCGCACAGCGGTCTACCTGAAGTGGAGGGAGGGCGCCGCCTTCAAGGAGGTTTCGATCGAAGGCGGCCTTGGGTGCAGCGACCACATCCTGCGGCTCCACGAATTGCTGGAACAGCTGCTCAAGGCGCGAACCGCGCCGGCTTGAGGGAGGCGCTCCAATGGCAGACCAGGGCCATGCCGCCGTGTACTGCGCCAGCGGCCACGGGCCGTTTCCCCCGGGGAGCCAGTTCTGCACGATCTGCGGGGTTCGACTGATGCCTGCCGCGCCAGCGTCGGCGCCTGGGCCCCCGGTTGCGCCAGGCGCGGCTCCTTACGCAGGAACGCCGCCCGTTCCCGCCGCGTGTCCGGCGTGCGGGAATGACCCGTCGACGCTGCCCGCCGGCACGCACGTGTGCCCGGCCTGCAGCCGGCTTCGCCCCCTCGCCCCGGGCTACGGCGTGAGCCCCGCTGCCTTCCAGTGGGCCCAGGACGGGGCCGCGATGGCGAAGCTGCGGAGCATCGGCCCCCTGGAATCGGCGGCGCGCATGGTGTCCGATCGGGTCGGCCGGAGGTGGGTTGCCGCCACGTTCAACGTCGTGCGCCTGTCGGAGAAGCAGCTGCCGGCGGTCTACGCGAACGCCGTGCTCGCCGCCCGCATCCTCGGCATGCCGGTCATGCCCGACATCTACGTGTCGGGCGACCGGATGTGGGACAGCGCCACGTACGGCAGCGAGGCGGACTCGTTCGTCATCCTCGGCAGCGCGCTCCTGACCAACTATCACGGCGCGGACCAGCTGTTCGTGCTCGCGCGGGAGATGGGCCACTGCCGCGCTGGCCACGCGCTGTGGAAGACGGTCATCCGCTTCCTCCTCGGCGAGCAGGGGCCGCGCCGAGGGCTGGGAGGCGCCGGCGTGCTCTCCGCGCTGAATCCGGTGCACCTGGTCGAGGGCGCGCTCGAGTTGCCGCTCCTCGCCTGGGCGCGCCAGTCGGAGATCACCGCGGACCGCGCCGGCATGCTGGCCGTCGGCGACGAGGACGTGGCACGCCGCGTCCTGCTGTCGTGGTCGCTCCGGTCCGTCATGCTGTATCGCCAGATCAACATCGAGGCGTGGCTCGAACAGATGGATGACACCGACGAGCAGGCGACGCGGCTCTCCGAGGTCGCGTCGTTCTCGACGCCCTACATCACGCGCCGCCTCAAGCTGCTCGCGGGCTACGCGTCGTCGCCCGAGCTGAAGCACTACCGCTCGATTATCGCCCCGCTCCTTCCCGCCCAGCCATCGGCGCCCACGGCCCCGCCGGCGCCGGCCCCGCCCGCCGCGACCGGCAGGGCGGCGCGTCTGCCGGTCGGCCCGCCACCGGCGGCCGACGACCTCCGCGTGTCGTGCCCCGCCTGCAAGGCGGCGATGCGCATCCCGCGCGCGGTCCTCTCCGGCCGCGAGACGCTCAACGTGCGCTGCGCGAATCCCGCGTGCGGCAAGGTGACGACGCTGAAGCGGCAGCCCGCGCAGAAGCCCACGGGAGCCGTCCGGGCGCGGGCGGCCGAGGCGGAAGGCAGCATGGATGCAGGCGCGTGACCAGGACACTGTCCAAGGAGCTCTGAACCATGGCCGCAGACGAAACGACCACCACCGAGACCGTGATCGTCTCCCAGACGACGGACGGCGAGACGACGACTGTTGTCGAGGTCGTCACGACGAAGACCGAGGCTGCGGCCGCCGACGGGGAGGACGCGCCGACGCTCATCGAGATCATCGAAGCGATCCTCGACCCGACGCCCGACACGGAGGCCCCCCTCGTCGAAACAGAGGGGTTCACCGCGATCGATCCGGACGTCGATGAAGAGGTGCTGCCAGAGGAGGCCGTCCTCGCGGATGCGAACGAACCGGCCGACCCTGCCGCGATCGGCGCGGACGCTGGCGACTCGGCCGACGAGGCGGTCGGTCCTGAGGCGGGCGATGCGCCTCCGACGGCGGCCGAGGCGTCCGGCGAACCCGCCGCGGCCGGAGCCGAGGAGCCCGCCGAGACCGGGCCGACGGCGGAGGAGCAGGAGGCCGCGGCCCACGCCGACGCGGCGCGGGCCGCCCAGGACCGGGCCGACGCCGATGTGGCGAGCGGCGACTACGCCGCTGCGGCCCAGGAGCGGGCGATCGCCGAGGACGAGGCGTGGGCCGCCGGCGACAGCAGCATGCTGCACGGCGCGTCGTCCACCAACCTGGACTCGGCCGCGGCGTACCACGTCGAAGCCGAGCGCCTGGAGCAGGAGGAGGCGCGGCACGCCCGCGATGGCGACTACGAGGCGGCGCGGGACTACGCGGGCCGCGCGGCCGACGCCCAGTCGTGGTCCGACTACCGCGCGGGCGGAGCGGACCATACCGGGCAGGCGAGGGCCGAGTACGAGAAGGAGGACTGGGCGGTCTGGCACCAGGACCAGGCCGCGCACGCCGAATACAATGCCGCCTGGTACGCCGAGCACGGCAACCCCGACGCGGCGGCGAGCTACGCCGGGCTCGCTGCGGATCATCAGGCGCAGGCGGACCAGTACGGGCACGAGGGCGAGCACGGCGCCGTCGGCGCCGTCCACGACGCATCGTCGGAGATGGCCCACGACACGCCGGTCGGCGGCGACTCGTCCGACGGCCACTCCGCGGGGACGGACGACGGGGGCTGGGCGGATCATGCCGGCGACGCGGGAGCGGACTACTCGGCCGACGACAGCGCGAGCTACGACAGCGGAAGCACCGATTCGGGCGACGCCTGACGCAGCGGCGGGCGAGCCTCAGGGCGGTGGTCCGGCGCCGAAGACGCGCGTCGTGCGCGCACCGGCAGCCGGGCCGCCCGCCGTCCTCTCGGCCGCGCCGGTCATCGCCTGGACGGAGCCGAAGGCGTCGCCGGCTCCGAGGCTCCGCATTTGCTATCATGCGCGCCACGGAGGATCCCTATGCGCAGACTCGCCGTGCCCTGTGTGCTGGCCGCGCTCGCGCTGGCCGTGCCCGCGGCCGCCCGCGCGCAGGCGCCGTCCGCCGCGCCGTCGGCGGCACCACTGGCCGCGCAGCTGCCGGCCGAGACGCCGCAGCAGAAAGAGGCCCGCCTGCAGTGGTGGACCGATGCGCGCTTCGGCATGTTCATCCACTGGGGCCTCTACGCCCTGCCGGCGCGCCACGAGTGGGTGAAGAAGTACGAGCGGATCAGCGACGCCGACTACCAGAAGTACTTCGACCAGTTCGACCCGGACCTCTACGACCCGCGCGAATGGGCCCGCCAGGCGAAGCAGGCCGGCATGAAGTACGCGGTGATCACGTCGAAGCACCACGAGGGGTTCTGCCTGTTCGACTCGAAGTACACCGACTACAAGGCCACGCGGACGCCCGCGAGGCGCGACCTCATCAAGGCCTTCGTCGAGGCCTTCCGCGCCGAGGGCCTGAGGGTCGGGTTCTACTATTCGCTGCTCGACTGGCACCATCCGTCCTACACCGTCGACCGCAACCACCCGCAGAGCGGATCCACCGACGCGGAGTATGCCGCGCTCAACGCGGGCCGCGACATGGACGTCTACCGCCAGTACGTGAAGGACCAGGTGCGCGAGCTGCTCACGAACTACGGCGCGATCGACATCATCTGGCTCGACTTCTCGTTCGCCGGCGGAGCGCATGGCAAGGGCCGCTCCGACTGGGACTCGGTGAACCTCCTGAAGATGGTCCGCGAGCTGCAGCCGGGCATCATCGTCAACGACCGGCTCGACCTGGATGACGTGCCGGGCGGGTGGGACTTCCGGACGCCCGAGCAGTTCAAGCCCCGCGGCTGGGTCATGGTGAACGGCCAGCGCGTCCCGTGGGAGACCTGCCAGACGTTCTCCGGCTCGTGGGGCTACCACCGCGACGAGGCCACCTGGAAGAGCCCGGCGCAGCTCATCGAGCTGCTCGTCGACACCGTCAGCAAGGGCGGCAATCTGCTGATGAACGTCGGGCCGACGGCGCGCGGCACCTTCGACCAGCGCGCGAAGGACCGCCTGGCCGCCTTCGGCCGCTGGACGCAGGCGAACGGGCGGTCGATCTACGGGGCGACGCAGGCTCCGCCCGAGTTCAAGGCTCCGCCGAACACGCTGCTGACGTACAACCCGGCGACGAAGCGGCTGTACGTGCACGTGCTGGCGTGGCCGATGGGCGACATCGTCCTCGAGGGGTACGCCGGCAAGGTGGCCTACGCGCAGCTGCTGCACGATGCCTCGGAAGTCCGGCTGAGCGAGCGGCGGGCCACGATCTGGATGGACGAAGCCGGGAAGACCGGTGACCTCGTCATGCGGCTGCCGATGCTCAAGCCCGACGTCGAGATCCCGGTTGTCGAACTGGTGCTGAAGTAGGGACACCCGCCGGAAGCGGCCGCGCCCGGCTGAGGCCGCGCCGGGCGCGCCCGATGGCGTGCTGCACGACGGGCGCCGCAACGCCGCCACCCCGCCCACGGCCGCCGCACGCCAGCTCGCGGGGCCGATCATTGCCGGTTCCGGACGCAGGCCGATGCGCGCGCCGGCCGCCCGAAAGCGGCGCGCGCAGCCCATCGCTGCGCGCCGCCCGCGGCGGCGGGCCCGCAGGCCGCCGTGATACGATGCTCGATGGCCTTGCGCCGGCAGGGGGCCGCAGGGGCCCCGGACGCGCCGGGAGGCCGGATGGGCAGCCGGTTCGGGCGAGACGGCAGGAGACACGGGAGGACGGCATCATGAGTTGTGCGGCATGCTCGGGGCGGGCGATCGACACGGTCAGGGCGCTCGAGATTCTCGATTCGCGGGGCAATCCGACCGTGAGCGTCACGGTGACGCTGGAGAACGGCGTGACGGCGTCGGCCGCGGTCCCGTCTGGCGCCTCGACCGGGGAGCACGAGGCCGTCGAGCTGCGCGACGGCGACAAGTCGCGCTATGGCGGCAAGGGCGTCCTGAAGGCCGTCCGCAACGTCAACGAGGTGATCGCCCCGAAGGTCGAGGGCCTGGACGCGACGCGCCAGCGCGAGATCGACCTGCTCATGAAGGACCTCGACGGAACGGCCAACAAGGGCGTCCTGGGGGCAAACGCGATCCTCGGCGTTTCGATGGCGGTGGCCCGGGCGGCCGCGGCGTCGAGCGATCTGCCGCTCTACGCGTACCTCGGAGGGCCCGGCGCCACGCGCCTCCCGGTCCCGATGATGAACATCCTGAACGGCGGCAAACACGCCGACAACAGCGTGGATCTGCAGGAGTTCATGGTGATGCCGATTGGGGCGCCGACCTTCGCCGAGGCGCTCCGGGCCGGCGCGGAGACCTTTCACGCGCTCAAGGGCATCCTGAAGCAGCGCGGCTACGCCACGGCCGTCGGCGACGAAGGCGGCTTCGCGCCCGATCTCAAGAGCAACGAAGAGGCGTGCGAGGTGATCCTCGAGGCGATCTCGGCGGCGGGTTACAAGCCCGGCCAGGACGTGTCGATCGCCCTCGATCCGGCCGCCTCGTCCTTCTTCGAGGACGGCGCGTACAACCTCGCCAAGTCGAGGCAGGGCCGGAAGACCCACGCCGAGATGACCGCAATCTACCGCGACTGGATCGCCAAGTACCCCATCGTCTCGATCGAGGACGGCCTGGCCGAGAACGATTGGGATGGCTTCAAGGCGCACACGGCGGCGCTCGGCGACCGCATCCAGATCGTCGGTGACGACCTCTTCGTCACGAACACCGCGTTTGTCGCGCGGGGCATCGCGGAGAAGGCGGCGAACGCCGTGCTCATCAAGCTGAACCAGATCGGTACGGTCTCCGAGACGATCGACACGATCGCGATGTGCCGCAAGGCCGGCTGGGGCTTCGTGATCTCCCACCGCTCGGGCGAGACCGAGGACGCCTTCCTGGCGGACTTCGCCGTGGCGATGGGCGGCGGCCAGATCAAGACCGGCTCGGCATGCCGCAGCGAGCGCATGGCGAAGTACAACCGCCTGCTCGAGATCGAAGCCGAGCTGGGCGCGGCAGCCGTCTTCACGAACCCGTTCGCGAGATAGGGCGAGAGAGGGGCGGCCGCCGCCGCGCAGCGCGCGCGGCGAGGCAGCCTCCGGCCGGACGGCCGGGCGTCGGGCCCGGCCGCCCGCGCGGTTGCGGGCCGCGAGGACGGCGGTCCGGGCGCGCCCGTCGGGCGCCCGGAGAAGCCCCTCAGGCGCGAAGCTTACGGCTGCCCGGGACGGCGCTCGAACGCGTCGGCGAACGCGCGGCGCTGCTCCAGGCTGCCGAGCATGACCAGCCGGGCATCGGCCCGCAGCACGGCGTCTGCGTCGAGCGGCGTCGAGGACCCGTCTCCGTGCTTCAGCGCCACCACGCTCAGCCCCGTGCGGGACCCGATCTGCGACTCCCGCAGCGGCAGGCCCGCGAGCGACGCCGGGACGGGAATCGAGAACAGCTCCACGCCCTCCCCGAGCAGCACCAGTTCGTGGCCGCGCAGGATCGCCAGGACGGCGTCGACGCCGAGGGAGGTGTAGCTGAGGACGAAGTCGGCGCCTGCGCGATGGATCGCCTCCAGGTTCCGTTCGTGGGTGATCCGGCTGACGATGCGGATCTCGGGCTGCAGCCGGCGGCAGTACACCGCCAGGAAGATGTTCATCGCATCGTCGTTCGTCGTCAGCAGCACCGACCGCGCGCTGCCGATTCCGGCGCGGTCGAGGAGGGCGCGGTCGGCGGCGTCTCCCTGGAAGGCGCGGTCGACCGTCCCGGCGAGGAGCGCGAGGGCGGCCTCGTCACGCTCGATCACGTGGACCTGGAGGCCCTTGCGCTTGAGGGCCAGGGCTGCCGCCCGGCCCACGGTGCCGGCGCCAATGACGATCACCGGCCGGGGCTCTGCGCCGCTGGCCGGCAGGAGCCGGCCGAGTGCTGCGATGTGCCCGGCCGTGCCCGCGACCACTACGACGCTGTCGGGCCGGATGAGGGTCTGGGGATACGCGGGCAGCAGGCGCCCGCGCTCCCACAGTCCCACCAGGTTGAGGCCCGTGCGCTCGCGCAGGCGCGTGTCGCGGACGGAGCTGCCGGCGAACGGCGTTCCGCGCGCCGGCAGCTCGGCGATCAGGAGATCGCCGAATGCGCCGATCACGTGGGCCTCGGCGGCGCCCGCCTCCACCCGGTTCGCGAGGTACTCACCCAGCTGGTGCTTGAGCGGAAGCACGTGGGTGGCGCCGGCCAGCCGCAGGATGTCGGCCGAGTCCTCGGCCTCGACGATCGCGACGATGGGGACGCGCGGCGCGGCCTCGCGCACGGTGAGCGTGATGTTCGTATTGACGGTGTCCGTGCAGTTGGCCAGCACCAGGCTCGCGCGTTCGATCCCGAGCTGCTCGTACGTCGCCCGGCTGTCGTTCCGGCCGGCCACCACGGGGACGCCGTCGTTCACGAGCTGGCCGGCGCGCACGACGTCGGGCTCGATGACGAAGTGCGGCACGCGCTCGGAGGCGAGCCGCGCGGCCAGGCCCGAGGCGACATCGTCGAACTCGGCAATCAGGACGTGGCCGGCCGTGCCGGCCGGGACGCGGCGGGGCGCGCGCAGGCGAACCCGCGCTTCGAACCACGGGGCGTAGAACAGGCGGATGAACAGGAACGGGAGCAGGACGAGCAGGAGCACCACGCCCGACAGCAGCACGACGACGCTGAAGGCGCGGCCGACGTCGGTCGTGAACGTGATGTCGCCGAACCCGAGGGTCGTCATCACGACCATCGTCCAGTAGAAGCCCGTGACCCACGAATGCCGCTGGCCTTCAAGGCCGGTCATGATGAGGTGGAACAGGACGCTGTGCGTGGTGATGACCGCCGCCAGCAGCAGCAGGTAGCGCAGCAGCGCCCGGATGTTCCCGCGCATCTCGCGTTCGCTGATCAGGTAGGCGATCTCGCTGCCGAGGAACTTCATCGTGGCGCTACTCTACCACTCCCCCCGCGGCACGGTCGCGGTACAATCCGGCTGCCACGGAGGAGCCATGAGCATGAGAAGAGCCGTCCTCGCCCTGGCGTTCACCGGCGTCGCCGCCGCCGCCGCCGCCCAGCCCTACCAGCCGACCTGGGAGTCTCTTGACGCGCGCCCGACACCCGCGTGGTTCCAGGACGCGAAGTTCGGGATTTTCATCCACTGGGGCGTCTACTCGGTGCCGGCGTACGCGCCCGTCCTGCCAGGCAAGCTGGCCTACTCGGAGTGGTACTGGAACGCCCTCACGGGAGGCAAGGGGGCGAAGCCGAGCCCGATCCAGGCGGGGACGTGGGAGTACCACCGCCAGCGCTACGGGGCCGACTTCAGCTACCAGGAGTTCGCGCCGCAGTTCCGGGCCGAGCTGTTCGACGCCGACCACTGGGCGGAGGTCTTCCGGCGGTCGGGCGCGAAGTACGTCGTGCCGACATCGAAGCACCACGACGGGTTCGCCATCTGGCCGAGCCGCGAAGCGTCGGCGTCGTGGGGCCGGCCGTGGAACGCGGCCGAGATCGGGCCGAGGCGCGACCTGCTCGGGGAGCTGACGGCGGCCGTGCGCGCGAAGGGCCTGCGGATGGGCTTCTACTACTCGCTCTACGAGTGGTACAACCCGATCTGGCTCTACGACAAGCCCCGCTACGTTCGCGAGCACATGTTCCCCCAGTTCAAGGATGTCGTGACGCGCTACCAGCCGTCGATCATCTTCTCGGACGGCGAATGGGACCTTCCGTCGTCCGAGTGGAAGACGCCCGAGCTCCTCGCCTGGCTCTTCAACGAGTCGTCGGTCAAGGACGAAGTGGTCGTCAACGATCGGTGGGGCAGGGACTGCCGCCACAAGCACGGCGGGTACTGGACCACCGAGTACACGCCGGGCATGGCCGAGGCGTCCCACCCCTGGGAAGAGAGCCGAGGCATGGGGTTCTCCTACGGCTACAACCGCGCCGAGCGCCTCGATCACTACCGCACGGGCAGGGAGCTGGTGACGATCCTCGTCGACACCGTCAGCCGGGGAGGCAACCTGCTGCTCGACATCGGGCCCGACGCCGACGGCACGATTCCCGTGATCATGGAGCAGCGGCTGGCGGAGATCGGCGCGTGGCTCGACGTGAACGGCGAGGCCATCTACGGCACGCGCCCGTTCACGGCCGCGAAGCAGTGGAGCGCCGGCGAGGTGCCGACGATCGACTACAACAAGGAATACGACTCGGACTACGACGTCGCCAGGCTCGTCGCCCCGTCTGCGCCGGGGAAGGCCTGGATCGAGGCCTTCTTCACGCAGAAGGGCGACGCGGTGTACGCGATCCTCACGCGCTGGCCGGGACGGCAGTTCGTGTGGAAGGACGCCGCGGGGCTGAAGCCGAAGTCGGTCACGCTCCTTGGAGGCCGGGATTCGATGCGCGTCAGGAAGTCCGGCACGGCGCTGATCGTCGATCTCCCGGAGCTGCCCGCGGAGCTGCTCGGCCAGCCGCTGTGGGTGCTGAAGCTGTCACGAGAGCGCGCGTCACGATGATCCGATCGGCGCGGCGCGCAGCGTGACGCGCAGGATCTCGCCGCGCCGCCACAGCCGCATGCGCGGCCCGAAGGTGCCCGTCCCTCGGCAGACGAGGACGGGCATGCCCGCGACGTCGTAGCGCCCGGCGAAGAGCGGCATCACCCGGCGGACGATGAGGCCGAAGGGCCAGATCTGGCCGCCGTGCGTGTGGCCCGAGAGCATCAGCCCCGCGCCGAGGCTGGCGGCGACATCGGCGCCGACGGGCATGTGCGAGACGAACACGGTCGCAGCCCCGGGCGGCCGCCCTTCGAGCGCGCGCGCGATCTGGCCGGCCGGAGGCACCCGGTTCGCCCGGATCCCCCCGTCGCTCACCCCGGCGATGACGAGTCCCGGGACGATCTGGACCCACTCGTCCCGCAGCACCCGGATCGCGGCGTCGTCGAGGGGGCTCCTCCCGTCGGCTCCGCGGCCGTACTCGTCGTGATTGCCGGTGACGGCGAACACGCCGAGCGGCGCCGTGATCTGCCGCAGCGTCGGCAGCATCGCCCGCACCCGCTCGCCGTCGCCCTCGAAGACGTCTCCGCCAATCACGACGATGTCCGGGTCGAGCGCGCCCACCTGCGCGATGCGCGCCCGCAGCCACGAGTCGCCCGTCATCGTGCCCAGGTGAAGGTCCGAGACGAAGACGAGAACCGTGCCGTCGCGCGCACCCGGCAGCGCGGCGAGCGTCACGTCGTGCCGCCGGACGACGGGCGGGCGCAGCCCTTGGACGAGCGCGGCAACGGACAGCGCCGCCGCGGCGAGGAGCGCCCATCCTCTGAGGGCCGGGCGGATGGGCGCGGCCCACAAGCCGAAGCCCGTTGCCAGCTCCGCGACGAGCAGGCAGGTCAGCGCCAGCCAGATGATCCCCATCCAGGTCGCGCCGACGACCTCGAGCGGCGGGGCCAGCGCCCTCAGGGGCGTCGCCGCCAGCAGGCGCGAAGCGGGGAAGGCGATCCCGAGCGCGGCGACGGCCGCGGCGATGGCCCAGCGCGGCAGGAGTTCCGTCGCGGCGGGGATCGACAGCAGGTGCCACAGCAGGACGGCATGCATCGATCCCCAAATCGCCAGGACGACGACGACGAACACCGCGGCGCTCATGGTCCAGGACGGCCGCGACGGCATCGTGGGACCAGGCCGCGGGTCACGAGACCGCCCGCGTGCCGCGGCCTGCGCGGGTCAGCATGCGAGCAGCTCCTCGAGGCGGGCGATCGACTGGATCGCGCCGCGCACCGAGTGGTAGTTGATCTTCCAGGAGTGCGACATGTGGGTCCAGATCCGCGTGCGGCCGTCTCGGCTGAGGAGCGGCCACCACTCGCCGACCTCCCGGTTGACCATCCGGTCCATGACGAACCGGTGCACGGCCTCGTACGCCTGCCAGTACGGCTCCATGCCGAACAGGCGGCAGCCGTCCAGCATGCCAATCATGGTTTCCGCCTGCTGCCAGAACTCCTTCTCGGTGTCGTAGGCAGGCCCGCCGTCGTGAGGCCCCTCCACGTAGACGCCGCCGTACTCGAAATCCACGCCGGCCTTGACCGCGTGATCGAGCTGCTTGCGGACGACGGGCTCGTACGGGCGCCGGTCTGCGCCCATCACGTCCAGGGCGTGCAGCAGCAGCCAGGCGCACTCGACGTTGTGGCCGTAGGAGGTGTTATCGTCGGCGTGCGGCTTGGCGCCCCCCTCGGCGAAGCGGTCCCAGCCCCAGACGATGTCGAACTTGATCTGGGGGGCGACGCGCCAGTCCGCCCAGAACTGCGGGATTCCGGTCGCGTACTGCGGGTGCAGGATGCGGCCCACGAGGAGGTCGATGTTCTCCTGCAGCGCGCGCCGGTGCTCGGCGCGGCGGCTGCACTCGAACAGCGTCGTGAACGCCTCCATGAGGTGCATGTGGACGTCGAGCGTCTTCCGATCGCCGCCGCCGGCGCCTGGCCCGCACCTCGTCCAGTCGCGCTCGAACATCTCGAAATAGCCGCCGAGCGCCGGGTCGGCGCAGTGCCGCTCGACGAGGTCGAACGTCCGCTGTGCGTACTCGATGCCGCGCGGATCGCCCGTCGCCAGCGTGTACTCGCTCAGGCTGTAGATGGCGAAGCTGAGGCCGTACAGGATCTTCTTGTCGATCTGCACCCGGCCGCGCCGGTCCACGGTCCAGCAGAAGCCGCCGTGCGCGCGGTCCCACATCCGGTCGAGCAGGAAGTCCACCCCGTGGCGCGCGAACTCGGCGCACTCGCCCCCGCCGTAGCCCGCGCGGTGGGCTGCGGCGAAGGTGTACACGCACCGGCTCTGCGCGATGAGCGACTTCTCGTCTTCTCCGGTGTCCTTCCCGTGCTGGTCGAAGTGCGTGACGAAGCCGCCGTTCACGTCGTCCTTGCAGCGCGCGAGCCAGAAGGGGAGCAGCTCCTCGGTGAGATGGCGGCGCAGCTCGTCCCGGGCCGCCCGGATTCGCTCCTTAGTCATGGTCGGGCCTCATGAGCGCCAGCAGCCGGCTGGCCTGCGAGAAGTCGGGCATGACGATGTGGGCGCCCGCCTCGATGAGGCGGGCGCGCTTGCGCGCGTCCAGGCCGTAGCGGCGCACTTCGTCGCTGGCGATGCCGATGGCGGCGCCCTGGCGCCTGCGGGACTCCCGCAACTCGACCGGCCCGTCGCCGAACACGGCGAGGCAGGAGCCGTCGAGGCCGTGATCCGCCAGGATGCGCTGGATCACGCGGCGCTTCGAGTGCGTCTGCCCGCCGCCGAGCGCCCCGTAGATGCCTCCGTCGAACAGGTCCGCATAGCCCAGGGCTTCCGCTTCGAGCTTCACGTCCGCGTCGTCGGTGCCGCTCGCCAGGTAGAGCGTGATCCCCAGGTCCCGGAGCGCACGCAGGAACTCCACGGCGCCCTTGATGGTCAGGTCGTCCAGGCCGAGCTCGCCGCGCCGGTACTTCGCGAGGCGCCCGCCGACGACGGCCATGAGCGCGTCGTTGTAGACGGCCTTGTAGCCCGCCTCGTCGAGGATCTCCGACGCCGGCACGACGGCGAACTCCCGCACCATGCCGACCAGCGCCCGCATCTGGACCAGCGTCTCGATGCCCGTGGACTTGTCGATGTAGTCGAGCACGCGGTGCCGGACCCGGTTGTAGAGGGTCTCGTCGGCTGACGGGTAGCGCTCTCCGAGGATCGCGCGGATCATCACGGGCTCCATGACCTGTTCCCAGCCCTGCCGGAGCGTGCTGATCGTGCCGTCGTGGTCGAACACCGCGTGGCGGACGGACGACAGGCGCGGCAGCGGATCGGCGCACGCCTCGAGCTCCGTGCCGCCGACGAAGACGGCCTGCCTGACGTCGTGGGCCAGCTCGGGCTGGTAGACGTAGTCGGCGTCCTCGCAGACGGCCAGCACCTCCTCGGGGGAGGCGGTGCCGGTCTGGAAGAGCTTGCGCACGGTGACCGCCGCGGCGAGGTTGGCGAAGGCGGCGGCGTCGGCCGGCGGGACGCCCGCGCCCAGGCAGAGCGCCAGCGCGCTCGTGACCGTGTCTCCCGCGCCGACGGGGTCGACCCTGCCGAGGATCTGGATGCCGGGCGCGACGTGCGTGCCTGCGCCGTCCACCGTCACCGAGCCGCGCGCGCCGCGCGTGATGAAGACCGGCTTGCCGGACTCGGCGAACAGCCTGGCGGCGAACGCCTCGACATCGGGGAGACCGGGGTGGACCCCCGGATCGAGGACGACACCGCTCAGCCGCGCGGCCTCGATCTCGTTGGTCTTGCGGTGGATGTTCCGGACGCGGCTTCCGTAGTGCCGGGAATCGAACACGACCACCCGGTCCGGGTGCGCGTCCAGCGCCGCGTTGAGGCCGTCCAGGAAGGCGTCGCTCAGGCCTCCGGGCACCTGCTGGTTGACGATGACCGCGTCGCACTCGTCGAGCGCCCGCCCGAGGCCGACGAGGATGGCCGCGTCGGTCTCGGGGCTGCGCCGGTTGAAGAAGCCGAAGTCGATGCGCGGCTCTTCAGTGTCGCCCGCGTAGCGCTTGCCGAAGGTGACCGTGTCGAAGTCGCGCTCCTGCACCACCATCGGGCCCGTGTCCACTCCCAGGCGCTCGAGCTGCGCGAGCAGCTCGCGGCCGAAGATGTCGGGGCCGATGACGCCGATCGCCCGGATCGCGGCCGGGCGCAGCGCCGCCAGGTTGGCGACGACGTTGGACGCGCCGCCGAGGGAGTAGTAGTGGCGGGCCACCGCCTGCGCCCGGAGGCCGGTTTCGGCCGAGATCTCGCCGCCGCGGGGCTCGAGCATCCAGTAGGCGTCGAGGCAAAAGTCGCCGCAGACCGCGACCGACACGCCGCGGATCCGGTCGAGGATGTCCCGCACGCGGGGCACCGAGAGCGGAGGGCCGCCGTGGGTCGTGGTGCCGCTGGCCATGGCTTGCGGGTATCATACCCTCGCGCGGGGGTCGCCCGCGCCAGCCCCGTACGGGTCGTTTCGGATCACACGGAGGAGGGTGACGGCATGGAAGGCTCCGCTCAGAGACAGACCTCGGTTGTCGCGCTGCTGTCCGTCTTCGGCCTCGGAATCGCCTTCGTCATCGTCGGCGCGATCTCGGTGGAGTACGGGAAGGCCCTCCAGATCGAGAACATCGGCAATCTGACGTTCGCGCTGTTCCTCACCAGCTGCATCGTGCAGCTCGTCATCGGCCCGCTGGTGGACCGGTTCGGCTACCGGCCGGTGGCGATTGCCGGGTTCCTCGTGGCGGCCGTCAGCATGCTCCTGCTGGCGGTCGCGGCGTCGTACGCGACGGCGCTCGTCGCCTGCATCCTGCTGGGCGTCGGCGCGATGTGCATGAACACCGTCGGCAACACGCTCATCCCGGTGGTGCTCTTCGGCGGCAAGGATCCTGCCCGGGCGAGCAACTTCGGCAACGCCTTCTTCGGCCTCGGCCTGGTGGTCACGCCGCTGCTGTTCTACGTGGTCAACTACAAGGCCGGCCTCTTCGTGCTGACCGCGGTGTTCGCGGCGTTCCTGGCGGCAGCCGTCGGCACGAGATTCCCGCAAGCGGCGAGTGGCTACAGGTTCTCGATGGCGGTGAAGCTGCTCGGGAATCCCGCGGTGCTCGTGGCGGCGCTGGCGCTGTTCTGCTACATCTCGCTCGAGGCGAGCATGAACACCTGGAGCAAGCCCTACATGACGGAGCTCCTCGGGGGCGACCAGAACCCGACCGCCGTCTCCAAGGCCAGCCTCGTCCTGAGCCTGTTCGGCGTGGCGATGATGGCCGGCCGGTTCCTGACGTCGGCGATCAAGAACCTGACGAACATGGGCGTGAAGCTCATTGCCACCATGGCGGCGGTGGCGGCAGCCTCCATCCTGACGCTGATCCTGACGTCCAGCGCGGCACTGGCCGTCGTGGCCGTGATCCTGACCGGGCTGGCGTTCGCGCCGATCTTCCCGACGATCGTCGGCGTGACGTTCGCCAAGTTCGACTCCAGCCTTTACGGCAGCATCTTCGGCATCATCTTCGCCATCGGCCTGCTCGGCGGCACGTTCGTGCCGCAGATCGTGGGCCGCCTCAGCCAGGGCGCGACCATCCAGCAGAGCCTCCAGATCGTGCTGGCGATGGCCGTGGCGCTGTTCGTAGCGTCGTGGCTGCTGAAGACGGGATCGAAGCGCGGCGGGGCCCGGTAGGCCCGGCGGCACGGAGGCGGACATGGCAGAGCGGACCCTGACCTACGGCTTCGTCGGAGCCGGATTCAACGCGAAGTTCCACCTGGCGGCCCTGCGGCAGCTCCGCGGGATCGAGGTCGCTGGCGTCGTGTCGGTCGCCGGCGCGGCCGAGTTCGCGGCGCTGGCGCGCGGCTGGGGGCTGGGCAGCACGCAGGTGTACGGCAGCGTGGGCGAGATGGCGAAGCACGTCGAGTGCGTCGCCGTCTGCGCCCCCAACGACGCGCGGATCGCCATCGTCGAGGCCATCGCCGACGCCGTGAAGGCGGGCGCCGAGCTGAAAGGCGTCATCTGCGAGAAGCCCCTCGGCCGCAACGTCGCCGAGGCGCGGCGGCTCGTCGAGCTGGCAGAGGGGGCCGGACTGCGAACCGCGTACTTCGAGAACCAGATTCACATGAAGCCCATCCGGGTCCAGCTCGCGCAACTCGAGCCGCTCAGGCGGCAAATGGGGCCGCTCGCGCTGGCCCGCTCGGCCGAGGAACACGGCGGGCCGCACGAGGGGTGGTTCTGGGACCCGACCCGGCAGGGCGGCGGCGTGCTGTGTGACATGGGCTGCCACAGCATCGCCGTCGGCTGGTACGTCCTGACGCCGACCGGCAAGCCCCTGACGTTCCTCGAGCCGCAGGAGGTCACCGCCGACCTCGGGCTGCTCAAGTGGGGCCAGCCCGCCTGGCGCGAGAAGCTCCTGAAGGAGCGGGGCGTGGACTATGCGAAAACGCCGGCGGAGGACTTCGCCACCGGCATGATCACGTTTCGCAATCCGGAGACCGGCCAGCGCGTGAAGGCGCAGTTCACCAACTCGTGGATGTTCGAGAAGCAGGGGCTGCGCCTGCTCATGGACGGCATGGGGCCGGGCTACGCGTTCGAGGTCAATTCGCTCCTGTCGCCGCTGACGATCTTCGTCGGCGACGCCGCGGCGGAGGCGATCAAGGACGCCGAGCTCGCGCTGGAGAAGGCCACGGCGTCGCGGGGGCTGCTGGCGGTCCAGCACAACGAGCCCGATCTCTACGGCTACACCGACGAGAACGCCGACGCGCGCGACGCGTTCCTCGAGGGGCGCGACGCCGCGCTGACGTGGCGCTACGGCCTCGAGATCACCACGCTGGTGATGGCCGCGTACCTGTCCGCCGAGCAGAAGCGGGTCGTGGATCTCACCAATCCCGCGACGCAGCGGGCCCTGGAGACGTACGTGCCGCTCATCCAGCAGGGACGGGGCGCGGAGCAGCTGTACTGAGCGCCGGTGCCACGAGGATGTGAGGGGAGAGGCCCTCGCCGCGAACCAGACCGGATCGGGGAGGGGGCATCGTTTCGGCTAGAATACCCGGCAGGACCGGCGGCCCCCGGAGGGTGTCGTGCGAATCATGCCCGCTCCGGCGCCGACCCGTCGTGCCCGGCGCTGCGTCGGCCTCGCCCTCGGCGGCGGCGGCGTGCGCGGCCTCGCGCACATCGGCGTGCTCCAGGTCCTCGCCGAAGCCGACGTGCCGATCTCCGCGATCGCCGGCGTCAGCATGGGCGCGATCGTCGGGGCCGCATACGCGCTGACGGACGAGTTCCCGGGCGCCCTGATCGCGGCCCTGCGCGGCCTTGACATCAGCCCGTTCAAGTCGCTCCCGAGGGGGGCGGGATCCGACGGCCTGTGGACGGCCGTGCGCCGCCTCGTCGACGTCGAGCGCTTCATGATCAGCAACGTCCTCTCCTGGGGCGTTGCGTCCGATGCCAAGGTGGCTGCGCTCGCGTCCCAGCTGGCCGGCGAGCGGCGGCTGGAAGACGCCCGCGTGCCGCTCGGCATCGTGGCCTGCGACCTGCGCTCGGGCAAGCCCGTCGTGTTTCGCTCAGGGCCGGCGACGCTCGCGCTCCAGGCGAGTTCGGCGTTGCCGGGCTTCTTCAAGCCAGTCGAGTTCGAGGGGCGGTTGCTCGCGGACGGAGGCTACGCGGGCGTCGTGCCGACCTACGTCGTCCGGGCGATGGGCGCCGAGGCCGTCGTCGCCGTCGATGCGGACCCCGCACGCGCCGTCGAGGACATCCACGACGGCCTCCACGCGCTGTTCCGGGCGTTCGACATTACGTCTCAGCGACTCAAGGAAGCCCTGTTGCGCGACGCCGAGGTCGTCATCCGGCCGGACTTCGGCGGATCGATTGACACGCTCGATTTCTCGCAGGCCGACCGATGCGTGCAGGCCGGCGCCAGCGCCGCGCGGGCGGCCCTGCCGGCCATCGCCGCCCTCCAGGCGCGGCCTCGCCGTGCGCGCTGGTGGCGACGGCTTCTCGGGGTCGGCGGCCCGCCCGGTTCATCGCCCTGACACGCTTCAGTCGGCGGAAGCTGAGGCGGTCCGCGCCGTGCCGGCCGTGCGGCCGGCCGGCGCCGCCATCGAACGTCGTCGATCAAGTGCCACGACATCATCGCCGTCGAAGAGCGAATCGCCGCGCTGGATCCGCGCTCGGATCGCGCGCGCGCCTGGCCGCGACGGCGCGGCCCGCGGCCATCACCCAGGGCGTTGCGGAGCCCACCGTGTTCGGCGCCAGCGAGCCGCCGGCGCGGCGGCGACGTCCGCCCGCCGCGCGACGGCCGGCGCCGTGGGCCTGCCGCTCAGCAGCCGAGCGCCCGAAGTTCGGCTTTCAGTCCGGGCAGCCGCTGTTCCACCACAGCCCGCTCGCTGGCTCGGAAACGGTGGAACGGCTCGGCCATGAAGTCGTCGCAGACGCCCTCGCACGAGAGCGCGCACTTGAGGCCCTTGATGACGGCCGAGGGGTGCCGCCCGATTCGGTACAGCGAGGAGCTGACGCGGAGGACCTGGGCGTGAAGCCGGAACGCGCGCGCCGCGTCACCCTTCCTGCAGGCCTCGACCAGGGCGACATAGAGCGCGGGGAAGACGTTGGCGCCTCCGCTGACGCCCCCGTGGCCGCCGGCCAGCACCGCGTCGAGCAGCCGCTCCTCCGGCCCGATGAGCAGCGTCCAGTCCGGACGGTGCGGCAGCAGATCGGCGATCCCCTGGAAGTAGGCCATGTCGCCGGAGCTGTCCTTCAGTCCGGCGATGCGCGGATTGTCCATGGCGAAGCGGACCGTCTCCAGGTCGAACGGCACCTTGGTGAGCGCGGGCATGTTGTAGAGCAGGAGCGGCAGCGGCAGCTCCTTGACCAGATGCCCGAGGTACTCGCGCAGCTCGGGTTGCCCGCCCGGCAGGTAGTAAGGCGGCGCCGCCACCAGCGCGGCGGCGCCGGCCCGCGCCGCGAAGCCGGCGAGGTTGAGGGCTTCGACGACCGCGGTGTCCGTGATGCCGACGAGCACCGGCACGCGGCCGTTGACCTGCCGGCACGTGCGCGCGACGAGCTCGCGGCGCAGCCGATAGCTCAGGCTGGGCCCCTCGCCCGTCGTGCCGAGGATGAACAGCCCGCTCACGCCTCCGCCGAGGACGTGCTCGATCAGGCGCTCGAGCCCCGGCTCGTCGAGCGCGTCCCGATCGCGGAGCGGGGTAACGAGCGGAGGCACGATGCCGGTGAGCGGTGTCGTCATCATGGCGAAGCCGGCCTCCCGCGGCCCAGGCGCCGGAGCAAGGCCATGAGCAGGATACTCGCGCCCACGAAGAAGGCATAGAGCGAGACGAGCACGGTGTCCGCCAGCCGCCATCGCGGCGGCACGCTGACCAGGAATCCCGCGCCGACAATCAGTCCGACGAGCGCCAGCGACGTCCCGAGCGAAGGCCCGCACGCGGCGGCGGCCCCGCGCCGCGGGCGCTGGCGCAGCCGGAGCAGGAAAGGGATGCAGACGGTCAGCACGAAGAGGCACAGCCGCCCCGCCCGGTGGGGGGCCATCGCCCTCAGGCGGCAATACCCGTCGTAGGCGCCGCCGAGGAGAACGAACGTGGGAAGCGAGAGGTGAAGTCCGGAGCGGGCGAGCGCCTGCACGATGGAGCCTGGCGGCTCGTCGCGTGGCCGCTCCGGGCGATTGAAGCGCCAGAAGGCGGCGCCGAACGCGAGGCCTCCGACGAGCCCGATCGTCATCTCCCAGTTCTTCCACCAGTCGATCTGCAGGCTCGAGCCCAGCCTGGTGTGCCACCATCCCCCTGCGGCAAACGGCGCCGCGAACCCGAGTGCCATCGTCAGGATGAGCGCGGCGGCGCGCCGGTCGGGGCGGCGGAGCTCGTAGCCGAGGAAGCCCAGGACCAGGCCCAGGTGCGGGGCGATGTTCCGTATCGAGCCGACGGCACGCGTGCAGGTCCGGTTTGCCGGATCGGCGTAGATGCCCTCACCGTAGAAAGGGAGGAACGCCTGCGGCATCAGCCGGACCATTCCGTACACGGCCAGGGCACCCGCGGTTCCCCAGGCGATCCGCTCCATCCAGTCGCGGCGCGTCAGGCGCGTTTCGGGAGCGCACCAGGCCATCAGGCAGCCGGTGTTGCCGCCCCAGTGGAAGCCGCAGACGAAGAGCATCGCGTAGCCCGGCCAGGCGGAGACCTCGCGCAAGCCGTTCGGATAGTCCAGGTAGAACGCGCCGCGCACCCAGGACGTATAGACGCCGTAACCCGTGAATCCGCCGAAGGCGATGCCGGCGGTGATGGCGAGCATGGCCCAGGGGCCGGCGTAGGGCCGGCGATCGGGCAGGCCGAGCAGGCGGGAACACGCGCACCAGAGCAGCGCCCATCCAAAGCCGGCCAGCGTGCCGCCTGTCGCGCCGCCGTAGCCCGCCGTCCCCCGGATGGCCCACAGGAACGCGCCCATCAGGGCCATCAGGGCGGCTGCAGCGGCGTACGGCCGGCTGCAGCCAGGCGCCATCACTTCTCCGTCCGCCATCACGCCTCCCTCCGCGGGCTGCGGCTTCCTGTTTGCCTGCCGGGTCTGCCGGCGTCCGATCGCGCCGCTCGGCGCCTGATGACCCGGGATTATACAGACAGGCCGTGCTCAGGACGGTCGGCGCTTCCGGCGCTGGGACGCGCGCTGGCCCCGGCGCTCGCCTGCGAGGCTGTCTGCTCGGGCCACAGCAGGCGCGGCTTCTGCGGCGCCGCGGCGGGTTCTCCCGGATTCAGCCGGGGCGGCAGGCGCGGTCCGGGATGGCAGGGAACGCGTCCGGCCGCAGCCATTTCGCGTAAGATGCGTGGTGCCCGGCGCCGTCAACCGCGGCGGCGGCGCGGGCGGATGCGCAGGCCGGTGCCGTCTGGGCGCGGACGCGGCCGCACCACGAGCTGAGGCAGGAGGCATCATGGGAGGCGCGAGATGGTCGTCTTGCATCCCGCTCATCGGGATCTTGCTCGTCTTGGCCGGGCCGCGCGCGGAGTCAGACGCCCGCGAGGCGCAGCCGCGCATCATCAACGTCGCCGACGACTTCATCGCATACTACAAGGCCTGCGTCAATGCCGGCGCCGAAACCCGGGCGGAACAGTGGGATCGGATGCTCGAATCCAAGCATCAGGCGTTCTTCGACCATGCCATCTACCGCAGGAAGGCAGGCAAGGATCGCGAGGAGTTCAAGAGGGAGCTCAGGCGCGCGTTCTGGAGCGAGGTTGCGCCGAGGATGCAGAGCATCGAGCGGCTGAACAGGACCGCTGAGGCCGACATCAGAGGCGTGCTGGCCGCCTTCAGGAAGCCGTTTCCCGGCTTCGATCCCGCGCGCGACTACTACATCACCATCGCCTTCAGCTTCAGAGGCAAGGTCGTCGATGTCGCCGGCAAGGACGTCTTCGCCATCGGGCTTGAGAGCCTCAGCGACGACCCGCTGCAGTTCACGATCACCGTCGCCCACGAGCTCTTTCATCTGTACCACTTCCAGTTCTTCTCGACGAGCGGCGCCATCTACCGGAAGATCTGGGCTGAGGGCATGGCTGTCTACGCGTCGGCCGTCGTGGTCCCCGGCTACAGGGACAGCCGGTACCTGGGGTTTTCCGTCGAGAAGATGAACCGGTGCCACGAACTGCTGCCGAAGATGGCGGCTGAGCTGCGCAGGCACATGGGCGAGCGCGACCCCGCTCTCGAGCGGGCCTATCTCGGCGCCGAGGAGAACAGGACCGGGATTCCGCCGGAAGCGGGATACTACGTCGGACTGCGGATCGTGGCCTCGCTCGCCCGGGACACGCCGATTGACGAGTTGGCGAGACTCAAGAGCGACAGGGTCTACGCCCTTGTGGAGGCCGAGCTGAGGAAGCTGGAGGCGGGGGGCGCCCCCACGGCAGGGGCGGCGGCCGAGCGCCGGACGCCCGCCGCCGGGCGGAGCCTCCGGCGCGACCTCTCGAACCGCCGCCCCCGCGCGCCGGGCGTCGCGCGCGAGGGGGCGGACGGTCCGACGAACTCGCCCGGCGGCGCCGCTATTTCTTGAATACCAGCTTCACCTCGCCCTTCTTGCCCAGCTGGACCGAGTCCTCCGGCTTGACCAGCTGCTCCGTGATCCGCTCGCCGTTGACATACGTCCCGTTCGTGGATCCCAGGTCGACGATGTAGAACTGGTCGTCTTTCGGGTACACCTTCAGGTGGTTCTTCGAGACCAGGTCGTTCTGGATGACGACGGTGCTGGAGGCGGCGTCGCGGCCGAGCACCATGGGCATGGTCGTAATCGGGTAGGTCCCCTGCTCCTGGCCCTTGACGATCACCGTCACCGACCCGCGGATGTCCCCCTCGAAGAGAGTGCCGTCACTGGGCTCGATCGACGTCTTGTCGCTGGGAACCGCGGGCGGTGCCGGCGCCGGCATGGCGCCGGCGGGTGCCGCGGATCCCGCGGATCCCGGCGGTACGGGCGCGGAGGGCACCGACGCGGCAGGCTTGCCTTGAGCTGCCGACACGGGCTTGAACGACATGTAGAGCACGACGAGAATCGCAATCAGCAGGATGACGGCGACAACGACGACGGCCTTGTTCTGGCGCCACAGTTTTTCGAAGAAGCCCATCTCGCTGATGTGCTGCAGGATCCGGCGCTGCAGCTGCTCGAGATCGGGCTCGTTCTTCATGTACGCGAGAGCGGTGCTGACCTGGGTCTGCGCATCGAACCAGCGCTCGTCCCAGACCGACTGCAGCAGCTTGTTGTAGACCACAGTGAAGTCGGCGGTCTTGTTGTAGTCGACCCCGGCGTCCCGGATGAACTCCTTCGCGGCGTTGATCGGCACGCAGAACTTGAACCCGTCGGCCCCGATGGCGGCGTAGGAATGCACGCCGATCACCCTGCCGTCGGTGGTGACGGTGGGGCCGCCGGAGTTGCCCGGGGAGGTGGCCGAGTCATGCTGGATGACGGCCATGCCCTTGTAGTCCGTCTTCAGCGCCGAGATCGCGCCGCGGGTGATCGACGACTTCAGGGTGTTCTCCTTGGCCAGCAAGGGGAAACGATCCGGGTTCACGACGCCGGGGAAGCCGACGGTGAAGACGGGCTGCTGCAGAACGAGCGCCGAGGAATCCCCCAGCATGACCACCGGGCAGTTGTCCCGCTCGACCTTCAGGATGGCGATGTCCTTGCCCCCGTCGGGGATGGAGGGGCTGAACTTCTTGACTTCGAACCGCATGGTCTCCGAGTTCGAGAGCAGCACGTAGTTGATGCCCTCGTGCCCGGTCACCTCGGGCTTGTTCTGCCTGATGAACTCGTCGCGCGCCTGCTGCAGTTCCCGCGGCCCAGGCTCGCGGCCGTTGGCCGCCTTGTAGTCGCTCGCGACTTTCTCCGTGATCGCGTCGTCCAGGACCTTCCGGGCGTAGCCGTCCTTGTCTTCCGTGTACTTCACGAAGCTGTCGACCACGTGGCCGTTGGTCACCAGGTAGCCGTCCGGGTTGATGAAGAAGCCGCTGCCCGATCCGTACACGGGAAGGGTCTGCTCCTTGCCGTCGGCCAGCGTGAACGCGACCGCGAGGCCGCTGTAGATCAGCACGACGGCCGGGCGCACGCGGTACGCCGTCATCTGCTCCTCGGTCAGCTTCTGGGCCCGGAGGCCAGTCCCGCTTCCCAGCAACAGGACCGCGGCCAGCAACACGCACGCTACCGTTCCTCTTTTCATGGCTCGTCCTTCCCGCCGTCGCCGGCGATTACGCATGAGGCCACATGCTCACGACATTATAGAAGCCTGAAAGCCTGCGGCGCGCCCCAGGCCGCCGATGGGCGCAAGGGCACAGAGGCGGGCGGGCACCTCGCCCGCCTGGGCGGCCGGCCCGTCGGAGGCGCAGCGCACCGTGAGCGCCAGCAGCAGCAACAGGAGCGGAATCAACAGGAGCAACAGCCACCACGTGTTCGCGCGCACCGGGATCTGGCGCAACTCGAACGACGGCCGTCCCAGCCTGGCCCGGATTCTGCCCGGGACTTGCGCGAGGGGCTGCAGGATCCTGTCGAAATCGGGCAAAGGCGTCTCTCGCGCCTGCAGGACCGCGTCGATCGCCTGGCGGTACTCCGCAGCGCTTCGGTACCGATCCTCGGGCTTCTTGGCCAGCCCTCTCGCAATGACAGCGTCCAGACCGGACGGCAGGCCCGGGCACAGCGACGAGGGGGCGGGCGGGACCTGTTCCAGGTGCCCGGTCAGGACGTCCAGGTCTGACCCCCCGGACGCGCCGAAGGGGAGGACGCCCGTGAGCATCTCGAACAGGGTCACGCTCAACGCGTAGACATCCGTGGCGGGCGTCGCCTTCAGGGCCCGGATCTGCTCGGGCGAGGAGTAGTGGGGCGTACCGAGCACCGTGCCGACGCGGGTGAGCCCGTCCAGGCCCTCGACCTTCGCGATGCCGAAGTCGCCTACCTTCACGGTCCCGTCGTCGGAGACGAAGATGTTCGCCGGCTTGATGTCGCGATGGAGCACGCCTCTCGCGTGGGCGAAGGCGAGCGCATCCAGGACGCTGGCCGCGATGCGCAGCGCCCGGTCCGGGTCGAGCTTCCCCTCGTCCCGGATGAGCTGCTTGAGCGTCCTTCCCGCCACGTACTCCATGACGATGACGTAGGCCCCCGCTTCCCGGCCGAACGTGTAGATGGGCACGATGTTCGGGTGGCTCAGCCGGGCCTGGGCGATGGCTTCCACGCGGAATCGCGCCATCAGCGATCGGTCGCCGACCAGTTCCGGAGCCAGCACCTTGACGGCGACGTCGCGCTCCAGCTGGGTGTCGCGGGCCAGATACACCCGCCCCATGCCGCCCTCTCCCAGGCACCGCAGCAGTTGGTAGTGGCCCAGCCGTGTCTCGTCCATGTGCCTACCGATTGCCTTTCGGGACCGTCGGGCCCTGCGCGAACCCCCCGGCAGATCGCTCCCGCCCGCCGGCGGCGCCGCCGACGAGCAGGTACACGATCGCGGCCAGGAGCAGGGCCAGAAGGCCCAGGAGGAACCACCTGAGCGCCCGCCGGCTCGGCTGGGCCTGCCGCCCGGGCCGGGCGGCCGGCCCGATCTCCGGCGAGGTGTCGCCCTCGGACGACGGCGCGGCGTCCGGTTCAGTGCTCACGACAATGACGCTGATGTTGTCAGGCCCTCCGGCGGACCTGGCTCGGCTTACGAGCTGCTTCGTGATGTGTTCGCTCGATGGGAGATCCAGGAATTCCTGGATGGCCGAATCGCTCACGACCGACGACAACCCGTCGGAACACAACACGTACTTGTCGCCCGGCTGAATCTCCAACGGGCCGCGGATCTGGGGATTGATGTGCTCGCGCATGCCGATGGCCTGGTTGAGCACGCTGCGCCTGGGATGGACCCGGGCCTCCGCTTCGCTGATGGCGCCGTCGCGGACCAGCGCGCCAACCAGCGAGTCGTCATCGGTGATGCGGGTCAAGGGCGCGGGCTGGCCGTCGGCGGCGCTGCCATTCCGGTAGCGGTAGAGACGGCTGTCCCCGACGTGGGCCACATACGCCAGGTTGCCTCTCGCCAGCAATGCGGTCAGGGTCGTGCCCATGCGCTGCTCGGGCTCGGCCTTCTGGTTTTCGTGGAAGAGCTCGCTGTTGATTTGCGCGAACATGGCGCCCAGCGAGTCCCGGATCGGTTCCGGCACCCCGCCCTCGACCAGGTCCACCAGCCGCGTCACCGCCCGCCTGCTGGCCACTTCGCCGGCATGATGCCCTCCCATCCCATCGGCAACCACGAACAGGTAGTCCCCGGTCGTCAGGCGGCCGCCGTAGATGTAGTCCTCGTTGTTGGTCCGGACGCAGCCGGCGTCGGTGGTTCCGCTGGTGTAGAGCCTCATGGCCGATGACAGATCGCCTGACAACCCATCTGTGCTCAGGACCCCCTGAGCGTGGTGATGACGTGCTTGATGAACTTCTTCAGGTCGCCGTCGTCCCGGTCCAGCTGGAGACGATACTGGGCGTCCTGTCGGCTCTTGATGATCAGAATCGGGTTCTTGCGATTCTGCTTCTTCTTGAACAGGTCCGCGATGTCGCCGCGCACATCGTCGGAGACGCTCTTGATGCCTGCCAGCGGGATGTTGAGCAGCGGGGCGGTCGTCAGGCCGGTGCGAAAGGAGAGACCGCGCCGCGTAATCTCGAGCGTGCCCCTGACGTAACGTTTCTGGCGGGTTTCAAACAGCATCGGGTATCGGATCGAGCCGGTCTGATCCAGGGCCCGGCTGACGTAGGCGCTGCTCTGCGTTTGCCGCCCGTCGCAGAAGTACGCCAGCGCAACCATCTGCAGCAGCTCCCTGGAGTATGCGCCGGGCCCCGAGACGCTCCTTCCCAGACTGATGGCCCGTGCGTATTCCTTCTGGGTGATCAGCCGCTGCATCCTCGCCAGGATGTCGGCCAGATCCCGGGTGTCTCCCGCCGACAGCGTGCGGGACGCTGCCGTCGGCGCTCCGGCGGCCGGTGCCCCGGCGGCGGGCGCCGGGGCGGCCGGCGCTCCCGCACCCGCGGCCGCAGGCGACCGGATGGAGCCAGCGGACGCTGGCGAAGGCTCCCCGCGCGGCTGGGGCACGCCGGGATGGACGTCCTGAGAGCCGAGCACGACCGTGGGCCGGTGGCTGTTTCGGCCGGCCGAGACCGCCAGGAATCCCACGACCGCGATCAACGCCAGGCCCAGGGCGGCGGCGAGCAGCCTCAGCGTCCGCCTCGGGAGCACGGTGAGGACCGAGGCGGGGATGGCGAGCCGCCTGGCCGCCGTCCTGATGAACCTCGCCCACGGCGGCGCGTCGGGCATGGCGCCGGGCACAGCGGCCGGGCCCCCTGCCGAGCCGGCGACAGCCGATGACGTCCCCCGCAATCCGTCGATGGCGCGCCTGAACTCCTCGATGGTCTGGAAACGCCGGGCCGGTTCGGCGGCGATGCTCCTCATGATCACCGCATCCACGTTTGCCGGGACGGCCGGATTGATGTCGGTGCTCCTCGCCGGCGTCAAGGCGCCGGCGGCGCGACCAGAGCCCGCGAGCCTGACCGGCGGCGTCCCGGCGACCATCTCGTAGAGCGTCATCCCGAGTGAGTAGATGTCGCTGCGCGCGTCCGCCGGCTGTCCGATGAGCTGTTCGGGCGCGGAGTACAGAGGAGACCCCAGGCCGCTGCCCATGCGGGTCAGGCCGTCTATTCCCCCGACCTTCGCGATCCCGAAGTCGCCGATCTTCGCCGTCTGGTTGGAGTCGAGGAAGATGTTGGCCGGCTTGATGTCGCGGTGAATGACCCCTCTGGAATGGGCATAGCCGATGCCGTCGAGGATCTGAGAGAAGACCTCCAGGGCCTGATCGACCGGCATGGGGCCGCGCTCGGCGATCAGCGTCTTCAGGCTGATGCCCTCGACGTACTCCATCACGAAGTAATAGGTCCGGCCCGTGTCGCTCGTCGCCTCGTCCTGGCAGAACGTATGGATGGTGACGATGTTCTTGTGGTTCAGTTTGGCCTGGGCGATGGCCTCCACCTTGAACCGGCTCATCAGGACGGGATTGCGGGCCAGCTGCGGAGAGATGATCTTCAGGGCGACTTCACGTTCCAGCGTCAGGTCCTGGGCGAGGAAGACCGTGCCCATGCCCCCGGCCCCGAGCCTTCTCAGGATTCGGTAGTTGCCGAGCGTGCGGCCGACGTGGTCATCCGGGATGGCGTCGGCTGGGGCGTTGGCGGACGGATGCATGAGCGGGTATCACTCCAGGTACTCGGTCATCACGCCCGTGATCGGACGGGGCAGGGAGCCGTTGCATCGCAGCCCAACGCGCCTCGGCATTGGCCTGATTATCAATTCCAGGCGCCCGATGTCAAGCGCGACCCCGGAAATCCCTGCGCTGACTGGCCCTTTCCGAGCCGAAGCGCCGCTTCACGCTGCTGGCCGCCTTCGTGACACCGGGCGCCCGGGCCACGCGGACGGCGCGCCGGGGCCAGGGGGGCAGGCTCGGGCCGACCGAGAGCGGGCCCGCTTGCCCTGGATGGTTCTCGCGCCCGGATGGGCGTCTTGGCGTAACATGAGCCTAGCCTGTCAGGCGCCGGCCGCGTCTCGGAGCGCTTCCGCCCTCCCCCCATCCGACCAGCGGCCGAACCAGAAGAGGGATCGTCATGCATGCGACCAGTCGACGGCGGTTCTTGACGCAGACGGCGGCGGCCGCCGCCGGATTCATGATCGTGCCCCGGCACGTCCTGGGCGGAACGCGGTTCACCGCGCCGAGCGACCAGCTCACCAAGGCCATCATTGGCGTCGGCGGAATGGGCCGCGGCCACATCGGCTACGAGGGCACGCGGCTGCTGGCGGTCTGCGACGTGGACCGGACGCACCTGCAGGAGGTGCTGGCCACGCTCGGCCCCGAGGTGACGGGCTACGCCGACTACCGCGAGGTCCTGCAGCGCCCGGACGTCGACATCGTCCACATCGCGACCCCGCCGCACTGGCACGCGCTCATGTCGATCGAGGCCGCCAGGGCCGGCAAGGACATCTGGTGCGAGAAGCCGATGACGCGCACCATCGGCGAGGGCCTGCGCGTCGTGGAGGAAGTCAACCGCCGCGGGCGCATGTTCCGCCTGAACACGTGGTTCCGATTCAAGGACACGTTCTACGGCCTCGGCACTGACGTCAAGCCGCTGAAGAAGGTCATCCAGAGCGGCGTGCTGGGGTGGCCGTTGACCTTCACCGTGAGCGGCGTCACCGGGTACGACTGGAAGTTCTTCTGGAGCGGACGCACCGACCTGAAGCCGATGCCGGTGCCGCCGGAGCTCGACTACGACATGTGGCTGGGGCCCGCGCCGTACAAGCCCTACAACCCCGAGCGTGTCCACTCGAAGTTCCGCGGCTACTGGGACTACGACGGCGGCGGCCTCGGCGACATGGGGCAGCACTACCTCGATCCCGTCCAGTACCTGCTCGGGAAAGACGACACGAGCCCGATCCGCGTGGACGTGGACGCGCCGCAGCAGCACTACGACGCCGCCGGCTCGTGGCGCCGCATCGAGTACACGTACGCCGACGGCTGCAAGATCGTCCTCGACGGCGAGAATCGCGACGTCGACGCGGCGTACATCGCCGGGCCGAAGGGCAGGGTCTACCGGGGGTTCCGCTCCGACGTGCCGAACCTGGAACGCATCATCGCGGCGATGCCGGACCCCGAGCCGCAGATCGGCACGTTCTCCGACTCGGTGCGCACGCGCCGGAAGTTCGCCCTCAACGAGACGAATGCGCACCGCTCGGCCACGCTCGTGAACCTCGGGGTCATCGTCCTGCGCCTGGGCCGGACGGTTCACTTCGATCCGGTCACGATGCGCTTCAAGGATGACGAGGCCGCCAACCGGCTGATCGACCAGCCGATGCGCGCGCCCTGGGTGATCTAGCTCGACGAGCGGCGAGGACCAGACAATGACCAGCTATCCTGCGGGACGAGTTCGCGCGGCTATCCTGATCGGCCTCCTGCTCGCGGCGCCGGGGCCGGCCTCACCGGCCCTGGCGCAGGACGCGCGGCCGCCCTCGAGCCGGGTGGCGGACGTCCTCGCGATGTTTCCGGCGAGCGACGGGGCCCGGCGGGACGCCCTCGCCGACCAGGTGCTGTCGCTCGGCGGCGCGGGGCTGGCCGAGCTGACGGGCCGGCTCGTCCCATCGGGCACAGGCGGCGACGTCGCCGTCCGGTTCGCCCTGAATGCCGTCGCGGTCCGCGCGAGCCGATCTGGGGCGGAGGCCGAGAGGCTGCTTGCCGAGCGCGCGTTCATCAGCGCGCTCGGGACGGCGTCGGATGACGAAGTGCGCACGTTCCTCTTGAGCCAGCTCCGGCTGGTGGGCCGCGACGCGTCGGTCAATGCCGCGGCGCCGCTGCTTGCCGACGCGGCGCTCGTCGAGCCGGCCGCCCAGCTGATGCTGACCGTGAAGGGGCCAGCCGCGAGGGCTGCGCTCATCGCCGCGCTTCCCACGGCCGGGCGCGCCGGAAAGATCACAATCGTCAAGGCCCTCGGCCAGCTGGGCGCCGCCGAGGCGAACGCGGCCGTGCTGGCGCTGGCCTCGGATCCCGATCCCGCGATGCGCCGTCCCGTGCTGGCGGCGCTCGCCGCCATCGCGAGCCCGAAGTCGTATGCCACCCTCACGAACGCCGCGCAGCAGGCTGGTTTCAAGTACGAGCCGGCCAACGCCATTGGCGCGGTCCTGGACTACGCAGCCAACCTCGGGAAAACGGGCTCGCGCGGAGCGGCCGAGAAGACCTGCCGGTTCGTCATGAAGCACACCGACGACCCCGAGCGGCTGGCCACCCGGGCGGCTGCGCTTTCCGTTCTGGCGGACGTTCGCGGGCAGGCGGCGCTTGGCGACCTGATTGCCGCCATCGACCACCCCGACAAGGCGTACCGGAACGCCGCGCTGATGCGCGCAGAGAAGCTCGGCGGTCCGGCCGCCGTGAACCGGTGGGTGGCGAAGGCCAGGACGGTGGATGCCGAGCGGCGCGCCGACATCATCGCGATGCTGGGACGGCAGGGGAGTCCGCAGGCGCTACCCTTCATCCGCGAGTCGATCGCGTCACCCGACCCCGCCGTTGCGATTGCGTCGGCCGCGGCCCTCGCGCACATGGACCGCGCCAAGGCTGTCCCGGCTCTCCTGGACCTGTTGAAGCGCGCGACGCCCGAGACGGCCGGCCCCGTGGCGGACGTCCTGCGCTGGACCATCGACGACGCGGGCCTGGACCCGCTGGCACTGATGCTCGACACGCTCCAGCCCGCGGCCAAGGCCGCCGCGCTCGGCGTGATTGGCGCCAGAGGAGGGAAGCGCTTCTCGGGGCGCATCCTGCCCCTGACGAGCGACGCGAACCCGCTGGTCAGGGAGGGCGCCGTGAAGGCGCTCGCGGGCGTGGTCGGCGCTGGGGACCTGCCCCTGCTGGGCGGGCTGCTGGACGGCGTCGAGCCGGGTTTGGTGGCCGACGTGCAGCGGGCCATTCTCGCCGCCGCCAGGGAGGTCGCCCCGGAAGACGCGAGGGCGGCCGCGGTGCTCGCGGCCCTGAAGGCGAGCACGCAGCCGGAACGCGTCATCGAACTGCTGCCGCAGATCGGCGGCCGCCAGGCGTTCGACGCGCTCGACGCGCAGGTTGGAAGCCAGGACCCGAAGGTGAAGGCCGCGGCGTTTCGCGGGCTGGCGGAGTGGCGCGGTCCCGAGGCAGCCGGGCGCCTGCTCTCCATCTACGCGAGCGGGGACGCGGCGTTCAAGGATCAGGCCTTCAACGGGTTCGTCCGCCAGGTGTCGTCGTCGGCGATGCCCGACGACCAGAAAGTGCTGCAGTTGCGCAAGGTCCTCGACCTCGCGCCGGGCGTCCGCGAGAAGCGCATGCTCATCCGGGCGCTGGAACGCGCCAGGACGTTCAAGAGCTTCCTCGTGGTGGCGTCCTTCCTCGAGGACCCGTCGGTGGCGAACGATGCCGCCGGCGCCGCAATGCGCATCGCGCTGCCCAGCGCCGGCGAGAAGAACGGATTGACGGGGGCGATCATCCGAAAGGCCCTCGACAAGGCGCTGCAGGCGCTCGCCGGACCGGAGGCCGACTACGAGAAAGAAAGTATCCGGGCGTACCTGGCCTCGATGCCGCACGACGACGGGTTCGTACAAATCTTCAACGGCAGGGACCTGACGGGCTGGCAGGGGCTCGTGAAGAATCCCATCGAGCGGGCCAGGATGACGCCCCAGGAACTCGCTGCGGCGCAGTCGGCCGCCGACGAAAAGGCCCGGGGCAACTGGTCCGTGCGCGACGGCCTGATTGTGTTCAGCGGGTCCGGCGACAACTTGTGCACGATCAAGCAGTACGGCGACTTCGAGCTGCTGGTGGACTGGCGCATCACCAAGGGCGGCGACAGCGGCATCTACCTGCGCGGCACGCCCCAGGTGCAGATCTGGGACCCGGCCCGCACGGACGTGGGAGCCCAGGTCGGCTCCGGGGGCCTGTACAACAACCAGGTGAACCCCAGCAAGCCGCTCGTCTTCGCCGACAACCCCGTCGGGGAGTGGAACACGTTCCGCATCACCATGATCAAGGACAAGGTGACCGTGTTCCTCAACGGCGCGAAGGTTGTGGACAACGTGACGCTGGAGAACTACTGGGATCGGTCGCAGCCGATCTTCCCTCGGGAAGCCATCGAGCTGCAGGCGCACGGCACCGACCTCGCGTTCCGCGACATCTACGTGCGGGAGATCGCGCCCTAGGGGCCGGCCTCGGCCCGGGCGGGCTGCCAGCCCGACGGCGCGGCAGCAGCCGTGCGTCTGGGCGGCGTCCCGCCTTCGCCGTCGCCGGCCGTTAGCGGCGATCCCTGAACTTCTTCAGCGCGGCCCAGGCTTCCTCGCTGCCCCATCGCGCGTCGCGCGAGCCGCCGCGCGCGCTCGGGATGTCCCAGATGCAGATGCCGGCGCCGGTGGCCGCCACCTCGTCGAGATGGGCGGGGAGCGTGCGCCCCTTGCCGCCTTCTCCCCACTCGAACCGGCCGCCGGGGAGCCCGAGCAGAAGCTGCGCCGGCTGGTAGCCGTGGGCCTTCCCCCAGTTCACCTGCCAGCTGAACCTGAAGATCGCCTCGCCGCTCATGCACGGCACCGACCCGCCCTCGGGCGTGAATGTCTGGGTGCTGCCCTCGTACAGGTCGCCGTAGCCCATCGAGTGGATCGCGTCCACCTGCCCCTTCCAGTCCTCCCACCAGCCCATGTGCGGCGCGTTGAAGCAGGGGCTGTGGAACGAATCGACCGTGAGCAGCTTGCCGCGCGGCTGCAGGATGGCCGAGAGCTTCTTGACGAAGCGGGCGAACTCGCCGCGATCCTGGTCGAGCGAGCCGTTGCCTTCGAGATCGAGGTCGATGCCGTCCAGCTGGAGGCGATCCATCTCGGCCACGAGGCTCTTCACGAAGGCGTCCTGATGGTCCTTGAACGCCGCGCGCGCAAGGTCCCAGTTCCACTTCGCGCCGTCGTGGTTGTAAATCGTCAGGAGGACCTTGACGCCGCGTTGGCGGGCCCAGCCGCGGAACCAGGCCACCTCCGCATCATCCACCTTCTCCTCGTGCGTGACGTACCGCACGCCGCCGTCTTCGGTCGGCAGCCAGAACTGGAGCCCCATGCGGGTGAGCCACTGATCGGCGGTGATGTCACCGGCCCGATGCTGCAGCGCCTGCCGCGAGGCTTCGAGCCGGTACGGGGGCACCCAGCTCATGATGTCCGCCTGCGGCGGCGCGGCAACGAACGGCGAGGCGGCAAACACCGCCGCAAGCACGAAGGTGGGCATGGCTGTCCTCCTGAAACGGGGCGGGGCATTCGGCCCGCCCGCGGTTCCGCGCGACACCGAAGACGCCAACGAGTAACCCGCCGCCCGTCTCTTCACGGCTATGCCGCCCCAGACGAGGCCTGCCGATGCCGGCGCGTCGTCATCCCGAGCCGCGCATCACAGCAGTGCCCGCGCGTGGCAGCCGGTGCCGGAGCACGGCGCGCGACGGGCAACGATATCAGGAAGGCGACCGGCTGCGGTAGCGGCGGGCCCCCGGCGGTCGACGGGGCCGGCCCGCATCTCGAACGGGCCCTCTCTCCCGCCAGGCCGCCCGGCGCGGCCGGGCGATGCTGCCAGGCCGGCCAGAAGGAACGGATGACACGGCCGCGCGTCAACGAGGACCGTTCACCGCGATCAGTGGTTGCCGCCGCTCGGAGACTAGACCAGGTCGCCGCTGGGAAAGTAGACCACCTGCAGGAGGTTGATTTTACGCTGCCTGACGCCGGAAGGGTCAAGGCCTTTCGCTCTGCATCTCCTCTCTGGGGACCCGCGAGAAGGGATCCTGTGGGCGCTGTGGGAATCCGGGCGGCGGGTTTCCAAGGAGCGGTGGCGGCCGTTCTTGCCGTCTGCGGCTCCGACACCGTCCACGGGGCGACGTCACGCCTCGGGGTCCACGCCGCGGCGCTTCCGCATCCGATAGCTCTTCCCCTTGGTCGTGACGACCACCGCGTGATGGGCGAGCCGGCCCAGTAACGCGGTGGTCAGCTTCTCGTCGCCGGCAAAGACGCTCATCTACTCGACAAAGGGCAGGTTGGTCGTCACCACGGTCGCCCGGCGCTCGTAGCGGTCCGTGAGTAGATTGGACAGGAGCTCGCCGCCGACGCGATCAAAGGGGGCGAATCCCAGCTCGTCGACGATGAGCACCTCGACCCGGAGCAGCCGCTGCTGCAACCGGGCCAACTCGCGCGCATCGCGCGCTTCCAGCACCTGCCGCACGAGGTCGGCGGCCCGCGTGAAGCGCGCCGCCGCTTCCGTCCGGCTGCCCCGGAATGACTCATTTCTTCACGATTTCAACCCTGCGGTTCTTGGCCTTGCCCTCTTCGGTACGGTTGTCGGCGACGGGATGATCCTGGCCCCAGCCGACCGCGCTCAGACGCCCTGCCGCAATGCCCTGCGCCACCAGGGCAGCCACCACCGCATCGGCCCGCTGCTTGGAAAGGGTCTTGTTGCCGGCCGGCGTGCCCGTGTTGTCGGTATGGCCTTCGATGCTCACCCTCAATCCGGGACTCTCCTTGAGCATGACGGCAATCTGGTCCACGATGGCCTGCGACTCAGGTTTGATGGTTGCTTTGTTGATGTCGAAATTGATGTAGAGCGCGACGAAACCCTGTGTGTTCAGCGCCTCCAGCATCTCATTGGCGGCAACTTCCTGGGTCATGGCCTTCTTCTCGATGATGTGCAGGTCATAACCGTCGCCGTCATTCCATGTTTCCACACGCACCCAGACTTCATTGCCGTCTTTCTTATGGCTCAGGTTAACCTCGGATTCGGTCTGATATTCTGTCTTGCCGCCGATCTTTTTCATCGCCGCGCTGAAGTTGCGAACGATCTGCAGCCCCGAAACCGCGCGCGTGTCTTCCTTCCTCGTGTAAGTAAAGTGGGCGTATGAACCCTCAACCTCTATCCACTTGTACCAGTCGTCCTCGGCAACCTTGAACTCGTATTTGTCGAAATCCTTTGTGTCGCATCGGTCGATTTGAAAGCCGGGCATACGGCTGAACATGGGGTGGTCTTTGCACCCCTTGGCATCCTGGGCGGAAACCGCAGTCAAGGACAACATGAACGCGACCGCGAAGAATCCTGTCGTCCGCAGATTGTTCTTCATCGTTCGGCTCCTTTCTGCCATCACTTGTCCCCGGACCTTCATCCGGCGCATGCCACCGAAGCTACGCCTTATCCATGAGCAATTCTATCCATCTACAAGCAAATCCCATCCGGGAGGACGAGGAAAGAGTCGGAGAAAGAGACACGGAGGCTAGAAGCCGCTGGCGCCACCGGGGCCGGCAGAGTATTCCCGGAAATGGGTCCGCTCTGACGCCGGTAACGTTCCCGGGAATGCCCTGCCCGGCGCCGGTGGCGGCTGTGCCACGCCTGCCGGTGTCGTCAAATAGGCGGAGCCCGGGTGATTCGTTCTGGCGTCGAAAACGATCCGGAGAGAAAGATCAACGCATGATCATTCGATTACTGCGGGTTTCGGCGGCGGCGAACGGGCTTCACAAGGATCCTCTGATTGACGTCCACTGCTCTTCCGGCGATTCTAGTTGTCGTCAATCATCTGACTTCTGTTGTTGGTATTTTGGGGATGAAGATCCCAACACTCGGGTCGTGTCCCGTCAAGTGGTGGAAAAAGGATCGCGTTCTTCCCTGAGTTCGTGACCCCGCCGGCATGGACGCTGCCGGAGCTGAGGACGTGAAGAACGACGCCCTCAAGCTCCTTGGACAACGAAGAGCACGTTTTCCACAGCGACCACGCCGCTCCTCCTCCTAGGC
>JAKQTR010000052.1 GCA_029562975.1 Acidobacteriota bacterium
GGGCCCGCGCCCTGAACGAACTCGGTACCCGCGAGCTCGACACCGCGACGGCGGCCGCGACCCTGGGCGTTGCCGTGAAGTACCGCGAGGATGCCGAACGCGTTCGCCGCGCCCTCGACATCATGCTCACGACATGACGTCGGATGCCGTCCGCCCGGGTTCGGATGCCGTCCGCACCGACGCGCATGACGCAGCACCGTCCGCGGCGCCCACCCGCCCGCCGGAGGAGATCCTGCTCGGCTTCGCCCGGGCGCTTCGAGCTGCCGGGGTCGCGGTGACGGCCGACCGCGAGCGAACCTTCCTCGAGGCCGTGGCCGCGCTGGGGCTCGAGGACCAGGTCGGCGTCTACCACGCAGGGCGGGCGACCCTGTGCGGGTCACCGGCCGACCTCGAGCGCTACGACCTCGTCTTCCACGCGTGGTTCAGCGGGCAGCGTGCGGGCATGAAGAACCGGCCGGCGCTGCAGCAGGTGACCAGCCAGGCCGGGCTGAACGACACGGCCGGCGCGTCCAACGCAGCCCAGGACGACCCGGACACCGTCGCCGCCCAGGCCAGTTCGACCGAGATCCTGCGCCACCGCGACGTCGCCACGCTAGACCGCCGGGACCGCGAGGAGCTCGTGCGGATGTTCGCCGCCCTGCGCCCTCGCGCCCCCCGGCGCCGCGCCCACCGGCACACCAGGGCCCGCCGCGGCCAGGTCGATGCCCGCCGCACGCTGCGCTCCATCCTGCGCCGCATGGGCGAGCCCGGCGAGGTCAACTGGCGCCGCCGCGCCGACCGGCCCCGGCGCGTCGTGCTGCTCATCGACGTGTCGGGCTCGATGAGTGCCTACGCCGACGCCCTCATCCGCCTCGCGCACACCTACTGCGCGGCGGGCGTGCCCACCGAGGTCTTCACCCTCGGCACCCGGCTCACCCACGTCACCCGCCCGCTGCACCAGCGTGACCCCGACCGGGCGATCGTCGCGGCCGGCCGGGCCATCCCCGACTGGTCGGGCGGTACCCGCCTGGCCGAGGGGGTCAAGGTCTTCCTCGACCGGTGGGGGCGGCGCGGCATGGCGCGCGGTGCGGTCGTCGTCGTGTTCAGCGACGGGTGGGAGCGCGACCAGCCCGAGGCCCTCGGTGAGCAGGTGCGTCGCCTCCGGGCGGTGGCTCACCGGGTCGTGTGGGTCAACCCGCACCGGGGGCGGGCGGGCTACGAGCCGGTGCAGGGCGGCATCATTGCGGTCCTGCCCCACGTCGACGACTTCGTCGCGGGGCACTCGATGGCGGCGTTCCAG
>JAKQTR010000054.1 GCA_029562975.1 Acidobacteriota bacterium
ATCTCGGCTGCGTAACCAGCTGAGAACGCTCCCGAAAGATTCTTGCCGAGGAGGAATTTCGGATTTCGGGCGGCGGTTTGACGACTATGATGAGCCGCCAAACGAGGTCCTTCGTGAAGAATCCGCTGCGGGTCGCCGAGACGGTCGACCAGATCTTCGGTGACGATCTACACGCCCGCCGGGTGCAGTCGCTGGCGAACGGCGTGGTCGGGACGGTGGACGCCGCGGTGATGTCGATCCACGCGATCGGCCGCGGCTACGCGCAGTCCGCGGGCAAGAGCAAGAAGCATGGCGTGAAGCAGGCCGACCGGTTGATCGGGAACGCGGGCGTCTCGGTCTGGGCGTTGTTCGAGCCGTGGGTGCAGTTTGTCGTCGGGCCGCGGACCGAGATCGTCGTGGCGCTCGACTGGACCGAGTTCGACGCAGATGATCACGCGACGCTCGCGGGCTACCTGATCACGAGTCACGGGCGCGCGACGCCGCTGATCTGGAAGACCGTGAAGAAGTCGGAGCTCGAAGGCCGCCGCAACGATCACGAGTACCGACTGCTTGAGCGCCTCCACGAGTGTCTGCCACCGACGGTCGCGATCACCGTGCTCGCGGACCGCGGGTTCGGCGACCAGAAGCTCTACCGCTTCCTCGAAACGCTGGGCTGGGACTACATCATCCGGTTCCGCGCGGCGATCCAGGTCGAGGCGGAACGTGTCAACGAGTTTGAGACGCCGGAGAGCATTAGTTTAGTGACGCGGTTGCCACGTGGTTCCGCGCGGACGAACCAGCCTGCGGGGCGTTGGCAGGCGGCCGCGCGGTGCGGTCCTCGCGCGCGGCGGTGGGGTTGGGCGACGTGGTCGTCGGCGCCGTGGGCCGCGCGCTGCGGTCCGCCCTGGTCGCCGAGGTGGGCTTGTTGATCCAGACCTCGGTCGGCACGGCGGCGGGCCGCGGGATGCCGCGTACGAAGCGCTCAGGGTGGGCTGCGTGCGCGGCGGCGAGGACGGTAGTGCGCTCGTCGACGACGGTCTGGGCGCGGCCGGCGTGGACCGCCTCCGGCGTCTGGAGGCCGAGGCCGCTGTGGTAGTGCTCGGCGTTGTACCAGGCGAAGAAGTCGGCGCAGTAGGCGCGCGCGTCCTCGAGCGAGCCGAAGCGGTCGGGGAAGCCTGGCCGGTACTTGAGGGTCTTGAAGCCAGCCTCGGAGAACGGGTTGTCGTTGGAGACGTGCGGGCGCGAGTGGGTCTTGGCGACGCCGAGGTCGGCCAGCAGTTGCGCGACCAGCTTCGAGCGCATCGAGCTGCCGCGATCGGCGTGGACGGTGAGTTGGCCGCGCTGGATGCCCTGGCGTGCGCAGGTCGCGGCGATCAGCTTCTCGGCGAGCGTCGCGCTCTCGCGGGGCGCGACCATCCAGCCGACGACGTAGCGGCTGAACACGTCGATGATCACGTACAGGTGGAAGTAGCGCCACGGCGTCGGGCCCTTGAGCTTCGTGATGTCCCACGACCAGAGCTGGTTGGGCTTGGTCGCGAGCAGCTCCGGCGCGGCGTAGTGCGCGCGCCGGCACTGAGCGCGCCGCTCGCGGACCTCGTCGTGCGCGGCGAGGATGCGGTACATCGTGCGCGGCGAGCAGAGGTAGCGCCCCTCGTCGAGGAGCGTTGCGTAGACCGCGGCCGGGGCGAGGTCGGCGAACCGGTCCTCGTGCAGCACGTCGAGGACCGCCCGTGTTTCCGCGGGAACCAGGGCCCGCGGTGGCGGCAGCCGGTGGCGCGGGCCGTAGACCTTCGGCTGCTTCCAGCGGAAGAACGACGCCCGGCACACGCCCAGCGCGTCGCAGGTGGCGTCGATGCCATCGATCGCCGACGTCGCCGCGATGATCTGCATCAACGCTTCGGTCCGCTCTCGGGTTCCGAGAGGGGGAGCCCCAGCAGCTCCGAGACTTTTTTTTGGAGCTCGACCAGGCGCTCGGCACGATCCGCCCGCGCCTCCGCCCGCTGCGCGCGGCGCTCGAGTTCGGCGATCTGCTGGTCCCGCGCATCCGGCGCCGTCGGCACCGGGCCACGCTTCCGCGGCGCCGGCCCGAGTTGCCCGTTCACCCGTTGCGCCCGCCAGCTGGCCAGGTGCGACGAGTACAACCCCTCACGCCGCAGCAACGCCGCCACGGCACCCTTCTGGTCGGCGCAGGCGTCCGCCTCGAGCAGCACCCGCAGCTTCTCGGCGGTCGTGAACCGGCGCCGGCGCGCCTTCGCTGAGACCTCGGTCGTCTTCGCCATCCCATTCATCATCGCGGATTCCTCGGTCGCCCTCGACACTGATCTTTCGGGTGGTCGGTGTCTCAGCTACGTTGGCACAGAGGG
>JAKQTR010000002.1 GCA_029562975.1 Acidobacteriota bacterium
CCTTCTGCCGACGAGATCGCCGCCGATGTCGAGGCGTTCCTGCGCGAGGTCAACGACGAAGGCCGCCAGGCCTGATCGACCCGATCTGCGGAGTGTTGGCCACATCGGAATGTGGCTAACACTCCGCAGATCGCGATCGGGCTGAGGCGGGGGCGATCAGCCCTTGGCTTCGTCCCAGCGGTTGATGATCGACACGTCGGCGACGAAACGCACCGGCGGCCCGGCGCTCGCGCCGACCCAGCGTCGGGAGCTGTCGGTCAACGTCTGATGCACGAGGGCGGCAACGGCCTCGGAGGCCTCGACGGGGACGTGCAGGAGCAACTCGTCGTGCAGGCACAGGACGATCTGGCCCCCGAGCGAGGGGAGATGGTGGCGCACCGTCGCCGCCCACGCCTTGAACAACTCGGCGGCGGCACCCTGGATGATCGCGTTGCGAGCGAAGCGCCCTCGAGCCGCATCCCACCCCTCACCGACCACCTGCCCGGCCTCGGGGGCCAACGCCGAGTCCAGCCGGATCAGCCGCCCCCCGAAGGTGCGCAGGGGGCGGCGAGCCAGCCCCGCGGCATACGCCTCATCGAGCAACCCCATCGCGACCGGATAGGCGCGCTGCAGGTCACGCAGCGCCTCGCCGGCGGCACCTGAGCGCTGGCCGTACATCGCGGCGAGCACCGCGATCTTGGCCACCGACCGCTCGACCCGCAGTTTCGCCGCGACGGGCGCGTAGAGGTCGTCGGCGAGCGTCGCTTCGGCGAACGCGGCGTCGCCCGACACCGCCGCGAGCACGCGCGGCTCGATCTGACCCAGATCGGCTCGCACGAAGACGAATCCCGGCTCCGCGGCGACAGCGGGCCGCAACGGGACCGGAAGGTTGTGCAGCCCAGCCGAGGCGGTCATCCGCCCCGCCGCGCCGTCGCTCGCCGTCCACGCGCCGCGCAGCCGGTCGTCATGCCCCACCTGCTCGTCGAGCCAGCGATAGCCGTAGGTCGTGGCGATCCGCTCGTCCTTGCGCCATTCCAGGAGCGCGGCGACGATCGGATGGGTCGCGCGGTAGGGCTCCAACACCCACTTGCGGGTGGTCGCGACCTCCACTCCGGCCGCGGCGAGGAGGTCCTTGACCTGGGCCGGGTTGCGCAGGTCGGCTCGGCGACCCGGAGCGTGACGCAGGACGAGCGCGTCGCGCTCGCCGCGGATCCGCGCGGCATCGGCCTCCGACGTCGGGCGT
>JAKQTR010000005.1 GCA_029562975.1 Acidobacteriota bacterium
GCCGCGAACGCGATCGCGAGCCCGAACAGGATCTGCAGCAGCTTCTTGAAGCCCTGGCCGACATCGCCGAAGGCCAGCGTCAGGCCGGTCGCGACAATGATCAGGATCGCGACGATCCGCGCGACCGGACCGGTGATCGAATCCATGACCGCCGTGAGCGGTCCTTCCCACGGCATGCCGCCGCCGCCCGTCGCGGCGTGTGCGGCCCCTGTCATCACCAGGGCGGTGATGCCCATCGTCATCACATTGCCTGCCGCGCGCATCAGCGCACGCGTCATCGTCTGCGGTTTCATGTGGTTCTCCTGGCTGTTGGATCATGCGCGTGTCCCCCTCGCGCGGCGGGGTCCTGCGACGCCAGGGACATGCCCTTCGGCGCATAGATTTCGGGAATACGCCGGCCGGCGGGCCCGCCACGCTCGACGAAAACGATGAGGTCGATGGCTTCCGCGATCAGCGCGCGCGGCGGCGTTTCGCAGACTTCCATGGTGAGCTGTTCGAGGCGCGCCAGCGCCGCCGGGGCCGAATTGGCATGAAGGGTTGCGACGCCGCCGGGATGACCGGTGTTCCACGCCTTGAGGAGATCGAGCGCCTCGGGTCCGCGCACCTCGCCCACGATGATGCGGTCGGGCCTCAGCCGGAGGGTCGAGCGGACCAGATCCGAGAGCGAGACCGATCCCTGCTGGGTGCGGAGCGCTACCACATCGTCGGCGGCGCATTGCAGTTCGCGGGTGTCCTCGAGGATGACGACACGCTCGCCCAGCCGGGCGATCTCGTGGAGGAGGGCGTTGGCGAGCGTCGTCTTGCCCGAGCCCGTTCCGCCCGCGACGATGATGTTCGCGCGTGTCCTTACGGCACGGCGGAGTTCATCGCCTTGCTGGGGCGAGGCGATGCCGAGAGCGACATACTCGTCCAGCGTGAAGACGCGGCTGGCCGGCTTGCGGATCGCAAAACACGGCCCGCGTGCAACCGGCGGCAGCACGCCCTCGAACCGCTCGCCGCGTGGCGGCAGTTCCGCGGAGACGATCGGCCGGTCACGGTTGGCTTCGGCGCCGGTGAGAGTGGCGACGAGCCGGATGACGCGTTCGGTTTCGGCCGCTTCCAGCCGGTGCGGCGTGGGCACGCGTCCCTTGCCGACCTGTTCAAGCCAGAGCCGTCCATCCGGATTGGCAATGACCTCGATCGTGTCAGGCGCTTCAAGCATCGCGGCGATGGATGGGCCCAGCGCTGTCGACAGCATGGCGAGGCCGCGCGTAGGGTCGGTCGTGTTCGGGGAGGTCATTCTGCGGCCTCCCGC
>JAKQTR010000056.1 GCA_029562975.1 Acidobacteriota bacterium
GCGCTTGGCGCCGGCGCGCGCTGGCTCTACCCGGTCAAGAAGGCTGAGGACGCCTCTTACGCCCTCGGCATCGTCGAACGCGGCGGCCTGGCCGTGCCGGGCGACGCGGAGGCGCTGGTCTTCCCGATGACCCGCGACCCGGTGGCCCTCGCCAAAGCCTGGGCCCGCGCCGCTACCCGCACCCTTGCGCTGTTGCAGGAAGGCCGCGACCTGGTTTTCCTCGTCGAGGGCGACGCGTCCACCTTCTCCACCTTCGGCCACCTGGCCCGCGTCGTGCGCGAACTGGCGCCGGACGTGGAGGTGGAAACGATCCCCGGCGTTTCGTCCTTCGCCGCCGCCGCGGCCACCACCGGCCTCACGCTGGCCGAAGAGGACGAAACCTTCGCGGTGATCCCCGCCGCCTACGGCGTGGACGTGATCGACCGCCTGCTCGACGAGTTCGACACCCTGGTGCTGCTCAAGGTGAAACCGCTGCTCGACGAAGTGCTCGCGCTGCTCGCCCGGCGTGGACTCCTTGCCACCAGTTGCTTCATCGAAAAAGTCGGCTCGCCCGACGAACGCGTCGTTCGCGATGTCGCCAGCCTCGCCGGCGAGAAGGTCAATTACCTCTCGCTGCTGCTCGTCCAGAACCCCGGGCGAGTGCGCGGCGAGCTGCGCCGGGGCTGCCGAAAGCGCCATGCAGTCGCCCCCAATTAACCGGAAACCGCACACATCACGATGACCCAGCACCTGCCCTTTTCCCACGACCGCATCGCCGTCGTCTCCATCACCCGCCACGGCATTGCGCTGGCCGGCCGCGTTGTTGCGGCCTTGCCCGGTGCCCGCCTGTTTGCCCCCGAAAAGTTCGCCCTCGAGGCCGAGGCGGCCGCCCCCGGCGCCGCCGCCTGTTACGCCGGCAAGACCGGCGAGCAGATTCCGATCCTGTTCTCCAACTTCGACGGCATCGTCGCCATCGTGTCGCTGGGTGCGATGGTCCGGCTGGTTGCCCCGCACCTCGGCAAGAAGGAATCCGATCCGGGCGTGGTGGTCATCGACGA
>JAKQTR010000018.1 GCA_029562975.1 Acidobacteriota bacterium
GGCTTTTCTTCGTCTCACTGTCGGTGGCCTTTCGGGCGTGGGAGAAGGGTTTGGTTGGCGCCTCCTTTCAACCACAAACGAAAGGCCTTTTCAATTCCTATGTGCTCCGCTCGCGCGGAATTTCTGTCACATCAGGGTTAGTACGCCTTCGCGAACCAGGCGTCCGCGACCGACGGCTGCCCGCACTTCACGCAGGGCGCGCCGCTCGGCTCCGCGTCCATCGGCAGCGTGCGGATCGTCGCCTGCGTCAGGCCCTTGATCTCGGCCTCGCACGCCTCGCTGCCGCACCAGGGCGACACCACGAAGCCCGGCCGCCCTTCGAGCGTCCGGGTGAACTCATCCCACGACGAGGTCCGGGTCGTGTGCTCGCGCTGGAACGCGAGTGCGCGCTCGAACAGGTTCCGCTGGATGGCGTCGAGCAGCTCCTGGACGCGGCCGGCCAGGCCCGAGACCGGCGTCGGGATCTTCTCGCGGGTGTCGCGGCGCGCGAGCACGGCCTGCTGCCGCTCGATGTCCTTCGGGCCCACCTCGAGCCGCAGCGGCACGCCCCGAAGCTCCCACTCCGAGAACTTCCAGCCCGGCGTGTAGGCGTCCCGGTCGTCGAGCATAACGCGCACGCCGGCGGCCGTCAGCGTGTCGCGGATCTGCTGCGCGTGCGGGAGCACGGTCTCGCGCCAGTTGCCTCGCGGGATCGGCACGATGACGACCTGGTACGGAGCGATCCGGGGCGGCAGCACCAGGCCGGACTCGTCGCCGTGCACCATGATGACCGCCCCGACGAGCCGCGTCGTCATGCCCCAGGACGTGCCCCAGATGTACTGCAGCGACTTGTCGCGCGCCTGGAACTGGATGTCGAATGCCTTCGCGAAGTTCTGGCCGAGGTTGTGCGACGTGCCCGCCTGCAGGGCGCGCCCGTCGCCCATCAGCGCCTCGATGGAGTAGGTCCGCTCGGCGCCCGCGAACTGCTCGCTCGCCGACTTCCGGCCGGCGATGACAGGCACGGCCAGCTCGGTCTCGACGAACTCCTTGTAGAGGCGCAGGATCATGAGCGTCTCCGCCTCCGCCTCCTCGGCGGTCTCGTGGGCGGTGTGCCCCTCCTGCCACAGGAACTCCGTCGTCCGCAGGAACAGCCGCGTCACCTTCTCCCAGCGGACGATGTTCGCCCACTGGTTGATGAGCACCGGGAGATCGCGCCAGGACTGGATCCACTTGGCGTACATCGTGCCGATGATGGCCTCCGACGTCGGGCGGACGACCAGCGGCTCCTCGAGCTCTTCGGTGCCGCCCCTGGTGACCCACGCCACCTGCGGCGCGAACCCCTCGACGTGCTCCGCCTCCTTGACCAGCAGGCTCTTCGGGATGAACAGCGGGAAGTACGCGTTGACATGCCCGGTCGCCTTGATCCGGCTGTCGAGCCCGCGCTGGATGAACTCCCAGATCGCGTACCCGTAGGGCCGGATCACCATGCAGCCCTTGACCGGCGAATAGTCCGCCAGTTCGGCGCGGCGAACCAGGTCCGTGTACCAGCGCGAGAAGTCCTCCGACTTCGGCGTGATTTCTGTGATGAGAGGCTCTTTGCGGCCGTCCTGCTCTGCCATGTCCCGTATCCTACCATCGACGCGGCAGGCGCCGGTCGGCCCGCGTCGCAGCGCCAGGGCCGGCGCGGTTGCGGCGCGGGAGGCGAGAGCCCCGATCGAGCGCGAAGCGGGCCCGTTACCGGAGCCAGCCGGGCGGGACGTTGGCGCGGCGGGCTTCTTCCTCGATGTCGGCGATCTTCTGCTCCAGCTTTTCCTGCTCGAGCTTCATGCGCGCCAGCTCCTCGATCGTCCGCTGCCGCTCCTCGCCGATCCTGGCGCGCTGGAAGGGATCGTCACGCGCGTAGAAGTCGGTGGTGAGGGCGTTGATGCGGCTCTGCACGGCCTCCATCAGGAAGCGGTTTCGATCGCGCTGCTGGATCGCGTCCGTCATGCGCCGGCGCCAGTGCTCCTGGTCCTTCGTGGGATCGGGCGGCGGCGGCGCCTGCTCCGGAGCACCCGTCTCGGGCGGCGCACCAGCTTCGGGCGGCGCGCCAGTTTCGGGCGGCGCGCCAGCCTCTGGAACATCGGGCTGGCCGGCCTCGCCGGCCGCCCTGGCCGGCACGGCGGGAACGGGCTTGAGGTGGTCGTTCGTGATCACGGTGACCGGCCCGGTGATGGTCTTCCGGCGCTCGGCTTGCTTCCGGGCCACTTCGCCGAGCGACTGGGCGAAGGCCGGCACGGAGGCGCAGCAGACGGCCACCGCCAGCACTCCAGCGGCCGCGGCACGGGCAACGAGCGTGTTCGTCCTGGTCACCAGCCACCCCCTTGGCTGCCGGCGCACTCCCCGGTCCATCGTCGTATCGGCAGCCGCCCCTCATGACTATAGCCCCGGCGAGGCGGTTTCGGTAGGGCCTCGGCGGACCCGGTCAGTGGAGTCAGTGGAACGCGTGCCACGCCGCCAGTCGGGCGCCAGGCCCGCACGCGGGGCCCGGCCGCGTCACAACGCCTACCACCGCCGCATGCCCAAGGCGCGGCGCGAACGCCTCGGCCCTGACCGCGACGGTGCACGCGCCGGGCGGGCGGGGTCCCGTCGACCCCGGCGGGGTGTCGTGGAGCGGGTCGCCGTCCGCCTCGGCCGGGTCATCCGCCGTCCACGCCACGATGTCAATGGGAGGCAGGCCGGCGCCTGCCTCGATCACCTGGTCGAGACGCGCGCTCCCGAACACGCGCCACCGCGGGTTGTTCGGGCCCCACGGACGGCCCACGGCGAACGCCGCCGCCTCCGGGTCCGTGCACGCGGCAGCGTGGCCGCACGTCGCGAGGTTCGTCAGGTCCTGCAAGCCGGCGCGCGAGCCGTCCGGCAGCTCGACGCTGACAGCCGCCCGGCCGAGGACGCCCGAGGCCAGTCCTCCTCCGAGGACGGCGTCCCAGTCTCCCGCGGCCCCGAGCTCGTGCGCGGCAGCCGCCAGACCGGCCTCGGCGGCCAGGCGGGCGGACCACGACGTCTCGTAACTCGCCGCAGCCAGCGGCTCGAAGCTCGTGGTCAGGGCCAGCCCGAGCCCAATCGCCGCAACGAGCGCCATGACAGCCAGCGCCGCGACGAGCGCGACGCCCCGCTCTCCCCGCAGGCCGCATCTCCCGCCTCGCCGCGGTCCGGCCGGCGTCCGGCCCTGCCGCTCACCGGCCGCCGTTTCGAATCGCCACGTCGACATGGGCCTCCAGGTCCGGCACGAGCCGCGCGCTCTCCCGCGACGTGCCGGGCCGGCTGAACAACTGCGAGCTCAGGCCGCGGACCGAGGACGACTGCGCCTCGATCCGGAGGACGACGCGGACGAGCCGGACGCGCAGCAGGTCCGCATCGTAGCGGTTGGGCGCCCCCGCGTCGGGGCACCAGGGACCGTCGGCGAACAGGGCCGGCGGCAGCCTCGCGAGGCCGAGACGCTCGGCGGGCAGCGAGGCCACGCGCGCCACCGGCTCGCCGCCGGCGCGGGAGAAGAGGCAGTTTTCGCCGGCGGCCCAGGCATCGAGCGGATCGTCCAGGCCCGCCTGGGGCGGCAGCGGCCCGTAGGTCGTCCGTCGGAGGTTCGCGTCGGCGTCGTCAAGGACGAGCGGTGCCCCGGCAACCCCGAAGTACTCCAGCCGCAAGGCCGCGACGTGATCCACCACCGGCAGGTCCGACGACGGGCCCGTCGCGCGGCGGAGCACAGGAACGTTCGTGGCAGCCTCGACGCGGAGGCTGTAGGCGGCGGCCTCGACCTCGGCGACGGTCGCGCCGGCCTTGTACGGGCGGGACAGCGACGAACCGGCGTGCTCGACGAGCGCGCCGTCGGCCGAGACCGCCGAGACAGTGAGGATGTCCCACGCGCCCGTGCCGTCCTCGACAAGGACCTGCGAGCCGGCGCGGACGCGGCAGGGCGGAGCCGACAACGCGCAGGCCGACAGCGGCGCCAGCCGGAGGGGCCCCGCCGGGTCGGTGAGCGCCTCTGCCAGGGCCGCCTGCGGCGCGCCGAGCGCCACGGTGAGCGTCGTGATCGCCTCGCTGCCGGCGCAGCCGCCGGGTACGGCGGCGAGCGGCCCTCCCGCGAGGCGGCACGGCAGCACTGCGGGCCACGCCGGCGCACCGCGGGTCGCGCTCTCGAGGACCGGCGAGGCGCCAGCCCCGCGGATGCTGTCGGCCAGCGTCTGCACGGCGACCCGGAGGCGCTGCTGGGCGTCAACGGCCTCCGGCAGGGCGTGGAACGCCGCGGCCGAGGGGAGGAGCAGCAGCACGGCCAGCCCCAGGGCCGCCAGCGTGACCGCCGCCGCCACCAGCAGCTCGACCAGCGTGAACCCGGCTGCCCGGCGCGCCGTCACCACGCCAGCCTCGACCGGATGCTGGCGAAACGCACGCCGGCAGCCGCCTCGCACGGTCCCGCCGCCCCCGCCCCGCGGCAGGCGGCGACGGCGACCTGGATCGCCAGCAGGTCCGGATCTGCGCGCACCGGCGCAACCGACCAGCGGCGGACGAACACCCGGTTGGCTCCCGTGGCGACGGCGCCGCGCGCGTCGAGGTACTCCACGAAGCCCGGCACGTCGGCCGTCAGCGTGCCGCCCGGCGAGACGGCCAGCAGGCGCACGTCCCGGCAGAGCCCCTCGATCTTCTCGAGGGCGCAGACGGCTTCAATCGATCGTTCCCGCGCCAGCGTCGCGGCGCGGATGGCGGAATGAGCGAGCCCGGCCAGCGCCGTCACCGCACCGGCCAGCAGGCCGATCGCGATGACGGCTTCGACGAGCGTCGTGCCGGACTGGCAGCCGATGCGCTTCATGCCCGGGTGCCGGAGCAACACCGGTGCCGAAAACGCTCGACTCGAAGCGGCTGGTTTCCGGGGCGATTACCGGCGGTTCGCTAAAGGGCGTGTCGGGCGTCGCAGAACCTGCACTGCGGTCCGCGTCCCAGCGCGGCAGTATCTGCGCTCTACCTCCTTTACCTCCTTTACCTCCTTTACCTCCTGTCTCCTTCTCTCATTCTGACTCCTGACTTCTGACTTCTGGCTTCTGGGCTCTATCGATAGAACCCCACGTACCACCGCACGATCGGCTCCCCGCAGGCGGCGGCGAACATGGCGGCAACGGCCAGGAACGTGCCGAACGGCAGCGCGTGCCTGAGCGTGCCGCCTCTGATCGCGATGAGGCCGAGGCCGACGATCGCGCCGAGCACGGAGGCGACGGTGAGCGTCAGCAGCACCAGCTGCCAGCCGAGGAAGGCGCCGATGAGCGCGAGCATCTTCACGTCGCCCATGCCGAGGCCTTCGATCTTCCGAAGCCGGAAGTAGGCCTCGGCCACGCCGAGCGGGATGAGCCCGCCGATGGCGAGGCCGACGAGCGACGACAGCCAGCCCGGCGGCGCCAGGAAGCTCAGGAGGAACCCGGCGGCGGTGCCGTAAACGGTGATGACGTTCGGGAGGATCCGGTGGTGCAGGTCGATGAAGAAGAGCACGATCAGGGCGCACCCCAGCAGCAGCCGCGAGACGAGCAGCGAGCTCACCCCGTACTGCCACGCCGCCCAGACGAACATCGCGGCCGTGAAGGCCTCGACCAGCGGATACACGGCCGGGATCCGCGCGCGGCACGTGCGGCAGCGCCCTCGAAGCGCGATCCAGGCGGCAACGGGGACGTTCTCGAACCAGCTGAGTTTCCGGCCGCACGCCATGCAGTGCGAGGCGGGGACGAGGAGCGACTGCTCGAGGGGGAGCCGGTAGATGCAGACGTTCAGGAAGCTCCCGACGCACGCGCCGAGCAGGCCTGCGAGGACGAGTCCGGCGGTGGTCACGGCGCCTGGCCTGCCCTCCCCTGCTGACCGGCGAGCGCCGGCGGCAGGGGCGAAAGCGACGACCCGGGCGACAGCCGGACGCCTCCCGGGGCCGTCGCATCAAGCTCAAAGGGCGTCCCTGAGGAATCGAGCGGGACACCGCGCAGGCCGAACGGCGCGAGCTCCCGCCAGGAGTACGGGGGCCTGCCGCGCGCCTCGGTGTGCCGGCGGACGAGCGCGGCGAGGGCGTCCATCTGGTCCAGCGCGTCGAGCTGCGCGAGCCGCAGCCTGGCGTTCGACTTCACCCAGTCGTTGTCCGCGCTCTCGTAGAGCTGCTGCCACAGATGGCGCGACGAGCGCCGGTCGCCGCCCTGGGCCAGCGTCGTGGCGGCCATGGACGTGAGCCACCACGGCGCGCCGTCGATGCGCGAGGCGCGCTCGAACCACTCCGCGGCTGCCCTGTAGTCCCCTCGCCACCAGTAGTGGACGAATCCCGCGTCGTGCGCGTACTGCCACTTCTTCGGATCGGCGGCCAGCCCGCGCTCCAGCAGGGCAATGGCCTGGTCCGTGCGGCCGGGCCCGTTCGGGTAGGGCTCGGACAGGAAGATCGACCCGAACCGGTACGCGATGGAGAAATGCGGGTCGAGCGTCGTCGTCAGGTCGAGCAGCGGGTAGAGCAGGCCGTAGGACTTGTCGGCCCCGGCCTTCGCCCGCCTCGTGCTGCCGAAGTGCTGGATCGAGCGGATCCAGTAGACGTCGGCGAGGATCGCGTCGAACCCGAGCGCCAGGCGCGGCGCGGCGGCCCCGCCCGCGAGGTACAGCACGTCGTCGGCCACCGGCGGCAGGGCGTGGCGGGCGTCCCGGAACGCGCCGAGCGAGACCGCGCCGGCCCAGCAGGCGAGCGCCGCCCCGAGCAGGATCGGCGCGCGCACCCGCGCCAGGCGATCGTCCGTGCCGCCGCCCGCCATGGCTACTTGAAGTCCCGGCGCTGGAAGATCACGACGGCGAGCGCCAGCATCGCCGCGATGTACAGGAGGCCGTAGCCCGCCGTGAGCGCGCAGTACAGGTTCGGCACCTCGCGGCCGTGCACCGCCGCGAGCTTCACGTCGAAGGGCGCCAGGTTCGGGAGCAGGTAGTAGAGCGCCTTGCCGAGCCATCCGGCCGCCGGCGACTGCACGACGTCCTCGAAGTGCGCCAGGTCCTCGTTGAAGTGGCCGACGACGTAGAGGCCGAACGTGAAGGCGGCGGACATCAGCGGGCCCGCGAACGTGGAGAAGAAGAGCGCCACCGAGGTGACGACCAGCAACTGCGCGTAGAGCAGGCCGAACGCCTTCAGCAGGCGCGGATCGAGCACGGGCGCCTCGACGCCGCCGGCGCGGCCGATCTCCGGCCGAAGCCAGCTCATCAGCGCGAGCACCGCGTACAGCGCCGCCGCCATCACGGCGATGTTGACCAGCAGCGTGAGCGCCAGGCCGAGGAACTTGCCGAGGATGAACTCGTGGCGGCGGACGGGCTTGACGAGCAGGTTGTAGACGCTGCGGCGATCGACTTCCTTCCAGACCAGGCCGACGCCGATGAACACCGCGATGAACAGCCCGAAGAGCGACGAGGCCGCCAGGCCGAGGTCCTTGATGATCTTGATGTCCTGCCCGGCCGTGAGCTGGCCGACCAGGTACGACCCGCCGATGAGGAGCACCGCGAAGAGCACCAGGTTGTACAGGACCTTGTCCCGCACGGACTCCTTGAACACGTGGTACGCGACGAGGCCGACGACGCGCGCCATCATCGCTCCGGCACCGTGCGCCCGGCCGCCGGCCCGCCCGCGCGCGCCTCGACCTGCCGCACGAAGTAGTCCTCGAGGGTCGCCCGCATCGGGTTGAGCGACACCAGGCGGCCGCCCCGCGCCCGCAGGCCGGCCACGGCGCAGTCGGGGTCGTCGACCGGCGGCAGCTCGATGGCGTAGCGCCCGCCGCCGAGAGGCGTGGCGCGGCGGACGCGGCTGCCGAGCGCCCCGAGCGCCGCCTCGTCGAGGCCCGCCATGACGAGTTCCCAGCCCTCCACCTCGAACGCCAGCATGTCCGAGAGCCGGCCCGCGGCGACCAGCCGGCCGCCGACCAGGATGCCGACGCGGCTGCAGAGCGCCTCGGCGTCCGAGAGGATGTGCGAGCTGAACACCACCGTGCAGCCGCGGTCCCGCAGGCCGAGGACGATCGCGCGCACGTCCCGCCGCCCGAGCGGATCGAGGCCCGACATCGGCTCGTCGAGGAACACGAGATCGGGCTCGTTCAGCAGCGCCTGGGCGAGGCCGACGCGCTGGAGCATGCCCTTCGAGCACTTCCGCAGCGCCAGCCGGCGCTCGCCGCCGATGCCCACCAGGTCGAGCAGCGCGGCGACCCTCGCCCGCCTGGCGCCGTCGCGCAGCCCGAAGAGCCCGGCGAAGTACGAGAGCAGCTCCTCGGCCGTGAGGTAGTCGTAGAAGTACGGCGCCTCGGGCAGGAAGCCGGCCCGGCGCCGCACCTCGGGGTGGCCGGGAGGATGCCCGAGGATCGCGATGCGGCCCGATGTGGGATAGATGAGCTCCATCAGGAGCTTCAGCGTCGTCGTCTTGCCGGCGCCGTTCGGACCGAGGAGCCCGAACACCTCGCCCGCCTCCACCTGCAGCGACAGGCCGTCGAGCGCGCGATAGGGACGCCGGCGCCAGAACCCGACGGCGTAGTCCTTGGTGAGCCGATCAGTCTCCAGCGCCAGCATGGCTCAGGGACGCTTGCCCGCCCGCTTGAGTTCCTGCTCGAGGGCCAGGTCGAAGTACTGCGGCGGCAGGCCGCCCTCGAGCTTCACGCCGTTGATGAAGAACGTCGGGGTGACGCGCACGCCCAGGACCGTCGCCAGGGCGATGTCGCCCTTGATCTCGTTGATCGTGGCGGCGTACTTCGCGTCGTAGTCCCTGACGCCGCCGATCTCCTGGGCCGCCTGGCGGATGGAGGCCGGCGGCACGTAGGCCGAGTTCTTGTAGAGCCAGTCCTCCATCGCCTCGCCCCGGCCGGCGGCCTTCGCCAGGCGCGCCGCGACCGCCGCTTCGCACGAGGAGGGGTGCATGGGGCGCCCGACGTTCGAGTTGCACTCCGGCTCGAGCGGGAAGTCCTTGGCGACCAGCTTGATCGCTCCCGGATGCTGGGCGGCGTACTTGGCGAAGACGCTCTTGTAGGCCTCGTACGTCTGCCCGCAGGACGGGCAGCCGAAGTCCGAGAAGCGGACCACCAGCACCGCCGCCCCTTCCGAGGAGACCGGCACCGGCACCCGCGGCTGGGCCTCCCAGAAACGCAGGAACTCGCTCTGCTGATCCGCCGGCGCCGCCGCGCCGCCCTGCCCGACCGCCGCGGCCGCCTCCTTCACCGGGAGCCGCGGGAAGAACGCCACGGCCGTGGTCGCCAGGACGAGAAACGCCAGCACCGTCGCGACGGCGCCGCGGCTCGCGAGGGCGGCCTTGGCATCGCGCAACAGCCGCCGGGGGATGGATGTCATGGGAGGCACCGTCTTCAGCCCGGAGATGACGAAGATGGAGGCGACGCAGACGTACGTCGCGACGCACAGGAGGCAGATCGTCTTGAGCAGGACCAGCGACGCGTAGGCCATGTACAGCACGAACCCGAAGCCGGCAACCGACAGCAGGAACACGTAGCCGAGGGCGCTGTCGCGCAGGCTCGTCCAGCCCCAGCGCGAGCCCGCGAGCACGACGAGGACCGCGACGTACCACAGCGCGCCGAGCAGCGCCACCGGCACGCCCAGCAGCTCCGCGTAGCGGCTCTGGTAGACCGTCGAGCAGCTGATGTACGAGGTGACGTCGCAGAAGCTGAGGTACTGCGGCTGGCGCACGAGCTTCACGTGGACCAGCATCGAGCCGAACGCGGACGCCAGGCCGGCGAGGGCGAGCAGGGCGAGGACTCGGCGGATCGCGGGGCTCATCGCGGTCGTGCTCAACTATCCACTTGTAGCGGCTTCGCGCAGGAACGTCAAGCGGGGCCCCCGGGGATCAGGCGCCCCTCCGACGCACGCGAGGGATGCCGGCCGGCGTGCGGCGGGCATCCCTCGCGCGTGTGGCACCTCGTGGTGCGTCGACGAAGAGCGGAGGATGCCCGGGCATCCTCCCGTCGTCAGGCAGGCAGCCGGCTACTGAATCACGGTGACGGTCCCGGCGGGCGCGAACGGCTCGCCCGGCGCGGCGCCGCTCGTGTCCTGCCAGATCGCGCCGCTCTGGTTCGTCGCGAACCCGCGGGCCCCGGTCGTGCCGACCGTGAGGGCCACCGCCGACGCGTAGTAACCGGTCTGGGTCGCCGTCCCGTTGCAGTCGTTGGGGCCGGCCACGGCGCCGGCGCCACCCGCCATCGTCACGGTGTATCCGCTCTTGACCACCGTGTCGGCCGCGCCGAGATCGGCTGAAATGAACCCCTCGCCGACGCCGTTGCACGGCAGCGCCAGGGTCGTCAGCGCGATCGCATAGCCGCCGCTGGCAGCCGTCGCGGCATAGCTCGCCTGCGAGCTGTTGATCGTGCGCATCGAGCCGATGGCCGACGCCTCGTTGCCGGCCATGCGGGCGCGCATCAGGCCCGGAATCGCGATGGCCGCGATGATGCCGATGATCGCCACGACGATCAGCAGCTCGATGAGTGTGAATCCCTTGTTGCTCTTCATGCCTCGCTCCCTTCGGAACTGGAACCGGCCGGTCCATCCTGACCGCGTCCGCCGCAGTCAGCCGGGCGGGTTCCACGTCCCGACGACTGCCGTTTGCCCGAGGGAGCAGCAAGGCCGATGCCAGCGCGCCGGCGGCGGGCCTTGTCGCTGGAAATGCCTGACCATGCACGGGGTTGCGCGCGCCTGCGCCGGACCTCCCCGGCCGGGCCTGCCAGCCCGGTGACGAAGCGCGTCAATGGGCCGTGCCGGAAACCGTCACCGGAGCGCGTGCTTGTCGAGCAGGTAGCGCAGCTGGCGCGGCGTGATTGCGAGCAGGCGGGCCGCCCGATCGTGGCGCCCCCCGGCCTGCTGCAGCGCCTGCGCGACCAGGTCGCGCTCCTGCGACTCGAGGTGCCGCGGCAGGTCCAGCCCGGCCTCCGGAAGCGCGGCGCCCGCCAGGGCGCCGTTGACGCCCTGCTTCGACGGGGGCCGGGGCGCAGGACCGGCGGGGAGGCTCGCGATCTGGATCAGGGGGCCCCGCTCGAGGGCCACCGCCCGCTCGATGACGTTCTCGAGCTGGCGCACGTTGCCCGGCCAGTCGCCGGCCTCGAGCCACCGGACGGCCTCCGGCGTCAGCCCGCTGACGGCCTTGCCCATCTGCTCGCGGTACTTCGCGACGAAGTGCTCGGCCAGCGGCGCGATGTCCTCGCGCCGCTCGCGCAGCGGCGGCAGGTGGATCGGGATGACGTTGACGCGGTAGTAGAGGTCCTCGCGGAACGTCCCGTCCGCGACGGCCCGGGCCAGGTCCCGGTTCGTGGCGGCGATGATGCGGATGTCGGCGTCGATTTCCTCGTTGCCGCCGACGCGCCGGAACCGCCGCTCCTGCAGCACGCGCAGCAGCTTCACCTGCATCATCGGGCTCATCTCGGAGATCTCGTCCAGGAAGACGGTGCCGCGCTCGGCGGCCTCCAGGAGGCCCTTCTTGGTGGCGGCCGCCCCGGTGAACGCGCCGCGCATGTGCCCGAACAGCTCCGACTCCAGCAGCGCCTCCGGGAGCGCCCCGCAGTTGAGCGCCACGAACGGCTGGTCGCGCCGCAGCGAGTTCGTGTGGACGGCGCGGGCGACCAGCTCCTTTCCCGTCCCGGATTCCCCCGTGATGAGGATGGTGCTGTTGGTCGGCGCGACGGTCTCGACCAGGTCGAAGACGTCCTGCATCACCCGGCTCCGGCCGATGATGTTCGAGAAGGACGAGGACGAGCGCAGGGCGCGCTTGAGGAGCACGTTCTCCTGGCGCAGCGTCCGGCGCTCGAGGGCGTTGCGGACCTTCGCCTTCAGCTCCTCCACGTCGAACGGCTTCGTGAGGTAGTCGTACGCGCCGAGGCGCAGGGCCTCGACGGCCGAGTCGGTGGACGCGTAGGCCGTCACCATGATGCCGACGATGTCCGGGTCGAGGCGCTTCGCCTCGCGGAGCACGTCCACGCCGCTCATGCCCGGCATCCTGATGTCGGAGATCAGGACGTCCGCGGGCTCCCGGCCCAGCTCCGCCACGGCCGCCGGCCCGTCCTCGGCGAGCCGCACCTGGTGCCCCTCCCGGCGCAGGACGATCTGCAGCAGCTCGCGCATCGACCGCTCGTCGTCCACGACGAGAATCCGGCCGCTGCGGGGGGCGTTCGGCGCGCTTGTCTCGTTCGTCGTCATCATCGTCATGCGGCGGCCAGCGCCCGGGCCGGGATGCGCACCTCGACGGTGGTGCCGGCCCCCGGCTTCGACGTGACGCGCACCTCGCCGCCGTAGTCGCTCACGATGCGGTGCACGACGGCCATGCCGAGGCCGCTGCCCCGCTCGAAGGTGCTGTGAAAGGGCTGGAACACCGTGTCCAGCTCGGTTTCCGGGATGCCCACGCCTTCGTCGCGGACCTCGAGGACGGCCGACGCGCCGCCCGGCTCGGCGCGCACGCCGAGGCGCAGGCGGCCGCCGTCGGGCATCGCGCGCAGCCCGTTGGTCGCCAGGTTCCAGACGACCTGGCGCAGCTGGCCCTCGTCGGCCTCGCACCACACGGGCGAGGACGGCACGTCCACCTCGACGGCGTGCGCCGCGCCCGCCTCGACGCTGTTGCGCAGCAGGAGCGCCGTGTCCTCGACGGCCGAGCGCAGGTCCACGCGGGTGATCGCGAAGCGCTGGGGACGTGCGTACGCGAGGAAGCTGGTGATCGTCTGGTTGAGCCGCTCCGACTCCTGCAGGACGATGTCCATGAGCTGCGCCTGCTCTCCGGTGAGGCCCAGCTCGCTCCGGAGGACCTGCATCGAGCCCGAGATCGAGGCGAGCGGGTTCCGGATCTCGTGGGCGATGCCCGCGGCCATCTCGCCGACGGCCGCCAGCCGCTGCTGCACCCTCGCCTCCCGCTCGAGGCGCCGGATCGTCGTCACGTCCTGGAAGGTGTAGAGGAACCCTGCCGGCCCCCTCGGCGTCTGGAGCATCGTCGCGCTCAGGCCGATGTCGATGAGCGTGCCGTCCGCCTTCCGGTACTTGTAGTCCGCCCGGCGGGTGGCGCCGGCGGCGATGCCGCCGGCGAGCGAGGCCGTGAAGTCCGGCGGCAGGGCCAGCACGACGGCGGCCGCCAGGCCGGGAGCCGAGGCCCGGGCGTGGCCGGTAATCGCCTCGGCCGCGCGGTTGAAGGTGAGGACCCGCCCCTCGGCGTCGGTCGTCACGAGGCCCATCGCGAGGCTCTCGATGATGTCGTCGCTGTAGGCCTTGAGGTCCGCCATGGCCGCCGACGCGACCGCCAGCCGCTCGTCCGCGCGGCGGATCCGCTCGGCCAGCGATCCGCCGAGCAGGCCCACGGCCAGGAGCCCGACCAGGTGCACCGCGACCGTGTACTGGGCGATCAGGCCCTGGGGCAGCGCGACGGGCCCGTCCGGCGCCCACACGCTCCACGGCTGCACGGCGCCGCCGGCGTACTGGACGGCGACGGTGCCGGCGTAGAGCAGCATGCTGAGGGCCGTCACGCGCAGGACGCCGGGCTTCGAGCGCAGCACGCTCGCCGCCAGGATCGGCAGGACGAACAGGAACGAGAAGTAGCTCGCGGCGCCGCCGGTCATCCACACGAAGGCGCCGGCCGTCAGCGCGTCCAGGGCGAGCTGCGTCTCGGCGAGCCAGCCCGCGCCGCGGCGCAGGCGCAGGCCGATGGCGTAGCAGGCGGAGAGGCCGTAGGTCCACGCGATGAGCGCGTACAGGGGGCCCGGGCGCGCGGCCGCCGCCCCGCCGAGCTCGATGGCCGCCGCCGAGCCCAGCAGGAGCGTGATGATGACCAGCCGCCAGATCATCAGGAGCACGAGGCGCCGCTGGAGCGGGTGATCGTCCACGTCCCGGCGCCTCAGGCGAGCTTGCTGATCAGCGAGAAGATCGGCAGGTACATCGCGATGACGACGCCGCCGACGACCACGCCGAGGAAGGCGATCATGATCGGCTCGAGGAGCGTCAGGAGGCCCGCCACGGCCGTGTCCACCTCCTCCTCGTAGAAGTCGGCGATCTTGGCGAGCATCGTGTCGAGGGCGCCCGTCGCCTCGCCGACGCCGACCATCTGGCTGACCATCGCCGGGAAGACGCCCGTCTGCCTGAGGGGATCGGCGATCGTCTCGCCCCGCTCGATGCTCTTGCGCGTGGTCAGGATGGCGTCCTCGACAATCGCGTTGCCGGCCGTCTTGGCGGTGATCTCGAGGCCGTCCAGGATCGGCACGCCCGAGCTGATGAGCGTGGAGAGCGTGCGCGTGAAGCGGGCCACGGCGATCTTGCGGAGGATGTTGCCGAGCACCGGCGCGCGGAGCAGCGCGCGGTCCACCACGTGCCGCCCGTTGTTGGTCCGGTAGTACTGGCGGAAGGCCTGCGCGGCCGCGATGGCGCCGACGACGAGGAACGGCCCGACGCGAACCACGCCGTTGCTGGCCGCGATCACGAGGCGCGTCGGGAGCGGCAGCTCGGCCCCGAGGCCCGCGAACAGGGCGGCGAAGGTCGGGATGACCTTCCAGAGGATCAGCATGATGACGAGGATCGCGATCGTGATGACCGCGATGGGGTACGTCATCGCCGACTTGACCTGGCCGATGAGCTTGACGTTCTTCTCGATGTAGACCGCCAGGCGCTTCAGGATGGCGTCGAGGATGCCGCCAGCCTCGCCGGCCGCCACCATGTTGGTGTAGAGGGCGTCGAAGGCGCCCGGGTGCTTGCGCATGGCCTCGGCCAGGGCGGCCCCGCCCTCGACGTCGGCCCGGGTCTGCAGGATCTTGGCCGCGAAGTCCTTGTGCTCCTCCTGGTTCCCGAGGATCTCGAGGCACTGCACGAGCGGCAGCCCGGCGTCGATCATGACCGAGAACTGCCGAGTGAAGATGGCGAGGTTCTTCGCCGGCACCTTCTTGTTGGCGCGGGCGGCCTTCACCGCGGCTGCGGCCCTGGCCTTCGCGGGCGCGATGCGCGTCACGAGGATCTGCTCGCGGCGCAGGGCGGCAACGGCGTTCTGCAGCGTGTCGGCGGCGCGCTCGCCGCTGACGATCTCTCCCGATCGCGTGCGGCCGGTGTAGGCGAAGCTGGGCATCGTATGCGTCCTTCTGCGAAGCGGCCCTGGCCGCGCTCCCCTCAGCGCCGCGCGGCGTGCGCCGGCTGGAAGCGCTCCTGCGCCGGTCCGCCCGCCTTCGTCAGGCCGGCCCCGGCGACGACGCCGACCCCGCGGCTGATCATGTCGTTCAGCTCGTCCCGCAGCGACGAGGTCTGGCGCGCGGTGTCGAGCGTGATGGCGCCGGCGTAGTACAGGCTCGCCAGCGACTGGTTCAGCGTCTGCGTCCCGACCTTCTCCTGCCCCGCCTGCATCGACGCGTAGATCTGGTGCACCTTGTCGTCGCGGATGAGGTTCCGGATGGCGGGCGTCGGGATCAGGACCTCGACCGCCACGACGCGCCCCCGGCCGTCCGCCCGCGGCAGCAGCGCCTGGCACACGATGCCCTCGAGCACCATCGAGAGCTGCGTCCGGATCTGCGTCTGCTGGTGCGACGGAAACACGTCCACGATGCGGTTGATCGTCTGGGCCGCCGAGTTGGTGTGCAGCGTCGCGAACGTCAGGTGGCCCGTCTCGGCGATGCGCAGCGCGGATTCGACCGTCTCCAGGTCGCGCATCTCGCCGATGTACACGACGTCCGGGTCCTCGCGCAGCGCCGCCCTCAGGGCCGGGGCGAACCCGTGGGTGTCGCTGAGCACCTCGCGCTGGTTCACCAGGCACTGCTTGTGCGGGTGGATGTACTCGATCGGATCCTCGATGGTCAGGATATGCTGGCGGCGCTCGCGGTTGATCTTGTCGACCAGCGCCGCGAGCGTGGTGCTCTTGCCGCTGCCCGTCGGGCCGGTCACGAGCACGAGCCCGCGCGGCCGGTCGGCCAGCGTCGAGACCACTTCCGGCAGCCCGAGCTCCTTGAAGCCGCGGATGTTCTCGAGGATCACGCGGTAGACCGCCGCCACCGCGCCCCGCTGGCTGAACACGTTGCAGCGGAACCGCGCCAGGCCCCGGATGCCGAAGGAGAAGTCCAGCTCCAGCGCCTCCTCGAACCGCTTCTTCTGGGCGTCGGTCAGCACGCTGTAGGCGAACCGCTTCGTCTCCGACGGCGTCAGCTCCGGCATGTCCAGCCGCTGGAGGATGCCGTTCACCCGCACCTGCGGCGGCGAGCCCGCCGTCAGGTGCAGGTCCGACGCGTTCACGTCGATGGTGTGCCGGAGCAAATCCGGGAGCGTGGTCATGCCGGTCCTTCCTTCCCCGCCCGTGCAATTCCCGGGCCTACATCACCGTCTCGCGCAGCACTTCCTCGATCGTCGTGACGCCGTCCCGGATCTTCTGCAGCCCGCTCGCCCGCAGGCTGATCATCCCTTCCTCGACCGCCCGGCGGCGCAGCTCGAGCCCCGACGCCCCCACGAGGATCAGTTCCCGGATGCCGTCGGTCACCTCCATCACCTCGAACAGCCCGACCCGCCCCTTGTACCCCGTCCCGTTGCACCGCTCGCAGCCCGCCCCGCGGTAGGGCACCACCGCGTGGGCCTCCTCCGGGCTGAACCCGATCTTCGTCAGCGCCGCCGGCGGCGACGGGTGCGGCTGCCTGCAGAGCGGGCAGACCCGCCGCACCAGGCGCTGGGCGCAGATGAGGTTCACCGAGCTCGACACCAGGAAGGGCTCGATGCCCATGTTCATCAGCCGGCTGATCGTCCCGGGCGCGTCGTTCGTGTGCAGCGTGGACAGCACGAGGTGCCCCGTCAGCGCGGCCTTCACCGCGATCTCGGCCGTCTCGAAGTCCCGGATCTCGCCGACGAGGATGATGTTGGGGTCCTGGCGCAGGAACGCCCGCAGGGAGGCGGCGAACGTCAGCCCGATGTTCTCCCGGATCTGGACCTGGTTGATCCCGGGCAGGTTGAACTCGACCGGGTCCTCCGCCGTCATGATGTTGGTGTCGGCCTTGTTCAGGCGCGAGATCGACGAATAGAGCGTGTTGGTCTTGCCGCTCCCCGTCGGGCCCGTCACGAGCACCATGCCCCAGGGCTTCTGGATCGCCGCCTCGAACCGCTCCAGCGGGCCGGGCTCGAAGCCCAGCCCCGTCATGTCCAGCATCAGCTTGTCGCGGTCGAGGAGGCGAAGCACGATCTTCTCCCCGAAGAGCGTCGGCAGCACCGACACGCGGAAGTCCAGCTCCTTGGATCGGCCCTGGTCGTTGTACCGGATCTTGATCCGGCCGTCCTGCGGCAGGCGCTTCTCGGCGATGTCCAGCTTGGACATGATCTTGATCCGGGACGCGATCGCGTCGCGGAACTTCAGCGACGGGCTCATGATGTTGTAGAGCACCCCGTCGATGCGGAACCGGATCCGGTACTCCTTCTCGTACGGCTCGATGTGGATGTCGCTGGCGCCCTTCGAGATCGCCGACATCAGCAGCACGTTGACCAGGCGGATGACCGGCGCTTCCTCGCCCTGGCGGGCCAGCGCGTCGACGCTGATCTCGTCGAGCTCGTCGAGCACCTCGACGTCCGCGTCGAGGACCCCGGGCATCTCGTCGAGCGCCTTCGAGGCGACGTCCAGCGCGCTCGGCTCGCTCCGGCTTCCCCCGTACGACCGCTCGATGGCCTCGTGGACCGCCGACTCGGCCGCCACGACCGGCTCGATGTTGTAGCCGGTCATGAACTTGAGATCGTCCATGGCGAACACGTTGGTCGGGTCCGCCATGGCGATGGTGAGCGTGGCGCCCACGCGGCTGAGGGGGACGATCTGGTACTTCTGCGCCGTCTCCGGCGTGACGAGCTTGATGATGGCCGGGTCGATCTCGAACTGGGCCAGGTTGATCGAGGGCACCCCGTACTGGCGGCTCAGGAGGCCCGTGATGTCGTCGTCGCGCACGTAGCCGAGTTTCACCAGGGCCGAGCCCAGCTTGATCCCGTGGGCCTTCTGGTAGAGCAGGGCCTCCTGGAGTTGCTCCGGCGTGATGCGACGCTCCTTCAGGAGCAGCTCACCGATGCGCAGTGCCATGGGTTTCGAACCGCGTCGCCTCTCCGAGACGATCTTTGTCAGCCGTACGCGAAAACCGTCGCCGGGTCCCGCCGCGCGGCGCGGTCCGGCCGGGCCGGGCCGGCGGACCCGCGCGGCCTCGGCCGGGCTCGGTCGTCCGCCCGAATCCCGCGTCAACCAGCCGCACCGCTGGAACCGCGGACGGCTCCGACTCCTTAGTTGTCGGCACGGGAGGCGCTCGCCATCAGGCTCGAGCCCGGACCCGGCGGGCGCACGTCCGCTCCGCCTATGCGAGAGTCCGGCCAGCAGCCGCGGGCGGCGGCGCCGGAACACGCCGCGGCCGGAAATCGTCTACACTTGGAGAGTTATGCGCCGCCCGCCCGGCCGCGGAAAGCCGTGGCGCGCCGCCGGGGGCGCGATTTGCGGGATGCGAGGTCCACATGACGAGTGCAGCGTCTGCCACCCCTCATTCGCCCGCCGGAAACCCGGGCCTGAGCCTCCCGGCACGTGTCTGGGGCATCCTGATGTCGCCCAGGACGACCTTCGTCGACGTCGTGGCGCGGCCGCGCTGGTTCGGCATGATGGCCCTGGTGCTCGTGGTCACCGCCGTCTGCACGGGCGGGTTCCTCTCGACCGAGGTCGGCCAGACCGCCTGGATGGACCAGGCCGTCGAGCGCGCGCAGCAGTCCGGCCGCCATTTGTCGGACGCCGAGCTGGCCGCGACGGAGAAGATGGTGCCCTACATGGGCATCATCACGGCCGTGTCGACGCTCATCATCGGGCCGGTGACGTGGCTGGCCATGGCCGGCGTCCTCTTCGCGGTGTTCAACGCGGCGCTCGGCGGCACATCCACCTTCCGGCAGCTCTTTGCCGTGCTGGTGCATTCGTCCGTCCCGACGCTGCTCCAGCAGCTGATCGTGACACCGCTCAACTACGCCCGGGAGTCGATGTCGAGCGCGACGAGCCTGGCGGTGTTCCTGCCCATGCTGGAGGAGGGGAGCTTCCCGGCGAAGCTCCTCAGGATGGCCGACCTCTTCGTGATCTGGTGGATCGCCCTGCTGGCCATCGGCCTGGGCGTGCTGTTCAGGCGCCGGACCGGTCCCATCGCGACCGGCCTGTTCGCGGTCTACGGCGTCATCGCCGTCGTCTTGGCGGCGGCCTTCTAGGGGCGGGGGCGTGAGCGTGAATCGCAAGAAGCTCATCATCGGGGCGGTCATCGTGGCGCTGGCGGGCGCGCTGGTGGCCGCCAACGTGTTCCTCAAGCGGGAGAAGGGCGTCGAGGTCGATCTCGAGAAGCTCGCGGCCCGGGACCTGGAGGCCGTCGTGTCGGCGTCGGGCAAGATCCAGGCCCGCACGACGGTGAACATCAGCTCGCAGTCGATGGGCCGCGTGACGCGGCTGGCCGTCAAGGAAGGCGACCGCGTGCAGCGGGGCCAGTTCCTCGTCGAGATCGATCCCCGGTCGCTGCGGTCGCAGGTGGAGCGCGGCGACGCGGCCCTGTCGGCGCAGCGGGTCGCGGTGGCGCAGGCGAGGACCCAGCTCGAGTCGGCCAAGACGCAGCTCGCCCTGGCCCGGGAGACGCTGAAGCGCCAGCAGGGGCTGTGGGACGAGCAGCTCACCACCCGCGAGGCCCTCGACCGCGCCGAGAACGAGGTCCAGGTGCGGGAGCGCGAGGTCGAGGCGCGCGAGGCGGCCATCACGATGGAGGCGACGCGGGTCCGGCAGACCGCGGCCGACCTGGCCAACGCCCGCTACAACCTCGGCCTGCTGTCCATCGAGTCGCCCATCGACGGCATCGTGACGCGCCGCAGCATCGAGATCGGCGAGAACGTGATGATCGGCACGATGAACAACCCCGGCACCGTCCTGATGACCATCGCCGACATGTCGATCATCGAGGCCGAGCTCGAGGTGGACGAGACCGACATCCCCACCGTCGCGCTGGGGCAGCCGGCGAAGGTCACCATCGACGCGCTGCCGGACCGGGAGTTCACGGGCACGGTCACCGAAATCGGCAACAGCCCCATCCAGGCCGCCGCGGCCGCCGCGGCGCGCGCCACGAACTTCAAGGTCGTCGTGACGATCGACGGCGAGATCCCGGAGGTGCGGCCGGGCTTCACGTGCACGGCCGACATCACGACGGCCACGCGCAAGAGCGTCGTGTCGGTGCCGATCCAGGCGACGACGGTCCGCGAGCTCGTCTACGACGAGAAGGGCGCCGTGGTGAAGCCGCCCGAGACCGGCCGGAAGACGCGCCGGGCGGCGGCGGCCGCCGCGCCGCCCGACGAGCTCAAGCCCGGGCAGACCAGGAAGGAGACCGAGGGCGTCTTCGCGGTGAAGGACGGCAAGGCCGTCTTCAAGCCGGTCAAGACCGGCATCGCCGGCGAGAAGTACCTCGAGGCGCTGTCGGGCGTCGCCGCGGGCGAGGAGGTGATTGTCGGCCCGTTCAACTCGGTGCGCGACCTGAAGGACGGCGACCCCGTGAAGGTGAAGAAGCCCGCCGCGAAGAAGTAGCCGCCGTGAGCCGGATCCTCGAGGGCATCCTCATCGCGCTCCGGGCCATCTGGAGCAGCAAGCTGCGCTCGTTCATGAGCGTGCTCGGCAACATCGTCGCGGTGACGTCCATCATCGCGGTGGTGTCCCTCATCCAGGGCCTCAACGCCACCGTCACCGACGCGATCGTGTCGGAGGTGGGCGCCGACTCCTTCATCGTCGATCGCTACGGGATCACGCGAAGCGAGGAGGACTTCGAGGCGGTCCGGAGCAACCCCCCGGTGACCCTGCGGGACGCCGAGGCCATCCGGCGGTACAGCCCGCTGGTGCGCGCCGTCATGGCCGAGAGCACGCGGTCGGGCCAGGTGAGCTACCGGGACCAGGTCCTCGAGACCATCAGCATCCGCGGCGTGTCGCCCGAGTACGTCAGCTTCTCCTCCTACAACGCCGAGCGCGGGCGCCTGCTGAGCGCCACCGAGGTCGAGCGGAACCGGAACGTCGTGCTCCTCGGATGGGGCACGGCCGACCGCCTGTTCGGCCACGCGAACCCCCTCGACCGGGTCATCAAGATCGAGGGCGTCCACTACCGGGTGATCGGCGTCAACGAGAAGAAGGGGGCGATCTTCGGGCAGTCGCAGGACGAGTTCGCGGTGATCCCGCTCGGCGGCTTCCAGAAGATCTTCGGCGCCCGGCCGTACCTGCAGCTGAACGTCAAGCCCGTGCACCCGGACCTCGTCTCGGACGCGATGCAGGACGCGACGGTGGCGCTCAGGATCGAGCGGCGCCTGAAGCCGAAGGAGAAGGACAACTTCGGCCTGTTCACGTCGGACTCGATCCTGGACATCTACCACCAGGCGACCAGCGGCATCTTCGCGGTGCTCGTCGGGGTGGTGGCCCTCTCGCTCCTCGTCGGCGGCATCGTCATCATGAACATCATGCTGATGGTGGTCACCGAGCGGACGTTCGAGATCGGGCTGCGGAAGGCCATCGGCGCCAAGCGCCGCGACATCATGCTCCAGGTGCTGGCCGAGTCGGTCACCCTGTCGGTGGCGGGCGGCGTCACCGGCACGGCCCTCGGGTTCTTCCTGGCCTGGCTCATCTCGAAGGCCAGCCCGCTGCCGGCCGCCGTGCAGCCGTGGTCGGTCGCCCTCGGCATCGGGATCACGGCCGTCGTCGGCCTGATCTTCGGCGTCTACCCCGCCATGCGCGCCGCCGCCCTCGACCCCATCGAGGCGCTGAGGAGAGAGTAGCCGTGGCGATGAAGTTCGCGCTCTTCTCGGACATCCTCGGCATGGCCTTCGGCACCATGCGGGCGAACAAGATGCGCGCCGCGCTGACCATCCTCGGGGTGGTCATCGGCATCACGGCGATTGTCGGCATGACGGCGCTCATCCGCGGGTTCGACGAGTCGCTGCGCGACTCGATCCGGCAGCTCGGGCCGAACACCATCTTCGTCGCGAAGTTCTCGGGCCTCAGCGTCAGCTCCGGCGTCGAGTTCAAGGACCTGGTGAAGCGGCCCGTGCTCACCGTGGCCGACGCCAGGGCCATCGAGCGCGAGGCGCCGTCGGCCGGAATGGTGGACGTCTGGCTCGGCATGTGGGGCAGGCCGGTGCGCGAGCGGGCCTACTACAAGGGAGAGAAGACCAAGGAGCTGTCGGTCCTCGGCGTCTCGGAGAACTACGCCGCGGTGAACTTCCTGTCGCTCGAAGGCGGCCGCTTCTTCACCGAGTCCGAGGTCCAGCACCGCCGGCCCGTCGTCGTCCTCGGCGACACGCCCGTCAAGGCGCTCTTCCCCCACGTCGATCCCGTCGGCAAGCGCGTCCGCGTGGGCGCCGTCCAGTACGAGGTCGTCGGCTACGTCGGCAAGCGCCCGAGCCCGTTCGGCAACAGCGGCCAGGACGACTTCCTCGTCGTCCCCTACACGACCTTCCAGAAGCAGTTCGGGTGGAGCCGCTCGGGCCAGATCCGGGTCCACGGCACGCTGACCGACGCCAGCGCGATGCAGAGCGCGATGATCGCCGTGGTGCCCAGGGAAGGCGCCGCGCGGGACGAGACCATGGCCGAGGTCCGGCAGATCCTGCGGATCCGCCACAACCTCCGCCTCGATCAGGCCGACGACTTCGACATGATGACGCAGGACGCCGTCATGAAGATGTACGACCAGATCACCGGGGCCGTCTTCATCGGCCTGGTCGTCATCTCGTCCATCGCCCTCATGGTCGGCGGCATCGGCGTCATGGCCATCATGATGATCTCGGTCACCGAGCGGACGCGCGAGATCGGCGTCCGCAAGGCGCTCGGCGCCCGCCGCCGCGAGGTCCTCTGGCAGTTCCTGCTCGAGGCCGTGTTCCTGACGTCGGTGGGCGGCCTCCTCGGCATCCTCCTGGGCGCGTCCATCGGCCTCGGCGTGCACCTCGGCACCGGGTTCCCCGTCTCGATGCCCTGGTGGAGCTTTGCGATCGGGTTCGGCTTCTCCGGCTCGGTCGGCCTGTTCTTCGGCCTCGTCCCGGCCATCCGCGCCGCGCGCCTGGATCCCATCGAGGCGCTGAGGTACGAATAGGGGCCCGGGGCCAGGCGCCAGGCGCCGCTGGGACGCACTCTCCCGCTGAAGGGTGGCGCGGGACGGCGGCCGGCGGGGCCCGCCCGACGAGAGGAGGCTGCAATGAAGAAGCGCGTGTCGATATGCGCATCCGCCCTGGTTGCCCTCGCCGCGGGTCCGCTGCTCTCGGGCCGCCAGGCCGCGCCCGGCGCCCAGGCGCCCGCTCCCCCGTCGATGCAGGTCGTGCATACCGACGACTTCACCGTCGACGGCAAGGGCTCGGCGCCGGCATGGGCGCGGACGGAGTGGGTCGCTCTCACGCCGCGGGGCGGCGGGGGCGCCGCGGCGACGGCCCCTCGCTCGCGCGTCAAGCTCCTCCACTCCCCCGCCGGCCTCTACGTCCTCATGGACGCCGACGACGGCAGGATCACCGCGACGATGAAGGAGGACTTCCTCCACCTGTGGACGGAGGACGTCTTCGAGTTCTTCCTCTGGACCGACGAGCGCTGGCCGGTCTACTTCGAGTACGAGATCTCGCCCCTGGGGTTCGAACTGCCGATCCTCATCCCGAACTTCGGCGGGCAGTTCCTCGGCTGGCGCCCCTGGGACTACGACGGGCCGCGCAAGATCAGGAAGGCGGTCTCGGTGCGCGGCGGAGCGGCCGAGCCGGGCGCCGCCATCACCGGCTGGACGGCCGAGGTGTTCCTGCCCTACGACCTGCTCAGGCCGCTGCAGAACGTCCCGCCCAAGCCGGGCACGGCGTGGCGCGCCAACTTCTACCGCGTGGACTACGACGGCGGGCGCGGCGCAAGCTGGGCGTGGGCGCCGGTCACGGGCACCTTCCACGACTACGAGAAGTTCGGGACGCTGGTCTTTCAGTAGGCAGCCAGGCGTGGCCTCCAGGCCCCGCCCCCACTGGCCGCGGCCTGGCCGGAGCCGCCGCGGCGGCGGCGTGAGGCGCCGGCCTCCCCCGCGACGGCCCGAACCGAGGGGACGCCCGCCAGGCGGCCGCTCAGCGCGGCCTGAACGTCGCGCCGCAGACGCGAGGGCCCGTCAGCGGGAGCCACAGCCCCGCCTTCGTCCCCGCGCAGTCGCCGGTCCACGACGAGAACACAGAGCCCGCGCTCGCGACGGCCTCCAGCCCCAACGTCATGGCCGCGGGCATGGTCACCGAGCACGCCGCTCCGCCCTCGCCGCACCTGATGCCCGCGCCCTGGACGCGGCCGCCCGCCGGAACGGGCGAGATGGTGAGGGTATAGGGCGGGCCGTCCGCCGGCGCGACGGTCCCGGCCGACACCCTGCGGATTCGCGCGTTGCCGAAGTCGGCCACGAACATGTGGCCCGGCCCGTCCACGGCCACCCCGTACGGCCAGCTGAGCTGCGCGCCGGTCGCAGGGCCGCCGTCGCCGCTGAAGCCCTGCATGCCGTTGCCCGCAATCGTCGTCACGAGCCCGGTCGCCGGGTTCACGGCGCGCACCCGGTGGTTCGCGTACTCCGCGACGAGGAGGTTGCCGGCGGCGTCGAAGGCCAGGCCGATCGGGCAGTCGAAGGCCGACTCGGCGGCCGGCACGCCGTCGGCGCCGAGGCCAGCCGCGCCGGTCCCGGCCGCGGTCGTGATGGTCCCCGTTGCCGCGTCCACGCGACGGACGCAGTGGTTGTACAGGTCGGCGACGTAGACGCTGCCGGAGGGGTCCGCCTCGATGCCGTACGGCGCCTGGAGGGTGGCCTCGGTGGCGGGCCCGCCGTCGCCGCTGTAGCCGACGGCGCCCGTTCCCGCGAACGCCGTGATGATCCCGGTGGTCGCGTCGATGCGGCGGACGCGATTCGAGCCTTGTTCGGTGATGAACAGGCTGCCGGCCGCATCCACCGCCACCGCGTACGGGTTGTGGAGCCCGGCCGCGGCAGCCGGGCCGCCGTCGCCGGTGGACCCCGCCACGCCGGTGCCCGCGACCGTCGTGATGATCCCCGTCGCCGCGTCCACCCTTCGCAGCCGCTGGTTCTCCCGATCCACGATGAACAGGTTCCCCGCGGCGTCCGCGGCCACGCCGGTCGGATTGTCGAGCTGCGCTTCGGCCGCAGGACCGCCGTCGCCCGAGAACCCGGCCTCGCCCGTGCCCGCGGCGGTCGAGATGATGCCGGTGGCCGCCGCCACCTTGCGGATGCGGTGGTTGCCGTAGTCGGCGATGTACAGGTTGCCTGCGGCGTCGGCGGCAATCTCCATCGGCAGGTAGAGCCGTGCGGCCGTTGCCGGGCCGTCGTCGCCGCCGTAGCCGGGCGTTCCGGTGCCGGCATACGTGGTGATGGTCCCTCCGGCCGGCGGCGTGACGCTGCCGCCGGCGGGCGTGAACGCCGCGCCGCACGTGCGCGCGCCCTTCAGCGCCAGCCACAGGCCCGGCGACGTCCCGGCGCAGTCGCCGGTCCACCCGCCGAAGGTGTATCCCGCCTCCGCCGAGGCCGACAGCCCGATCGTCATCGCTGCCGGCATCGTCACCGAGCATGCCGCGCCCCCGGCGCCGCAGCTGATCCCCGCGCCCTGGACCCGGCCGCCCGCCGGGACGGGCGAAATGGTGAGCGTGTATGGCGGACCGTCCACCGGCGCGGGCGGAGGCTCGCCCCCGCCCGCCGGCGTGAACGCCGCGCCGCACGTGCGCGCGCCCTTGAGCGCCAGCCACAGGCCCGGCGACGTCCCCGCGCAGTCGCCGGTCCATCCGCTGAAGGTGTATCCCGCCTCCGCCGAGGCCGACAGCCCGATCGTCATCGCCGCCGGCATCGTCACCGAGCAGGCCGCGCCCCCGGCGCCGCAGCTGATCCCCGCGCCCTGGACCCGGCCGCCCGCCGGGACGGGCGAGATGGTGAGCGTGTACGGCGGGCCGTCGTCCCCCGCCGCCGCGCCTGCGCCCGCTCCAATCCCTCCCGTCGACGCGAGGAGGAAGAGCAGGATTGCGACGGCGCCTGCCTGAGACCAGCGAAGCATGCTCGACCTCCATCGGCGACGAATGCGCAGCCGCAGATGACGCTGCCGGAGCGCGTGGCGATGCAGAGGCCGCCGGCTGCGGCCGCGTCTACAGCTCCTTGATGCGGATGTTGCGGAACTCGACGTGGGCGCCGTGGCCGAGGAAGCCGATGTGGCCCTTCGTGTTCCTGATCCCCCGCGAGCCTTCGGGCTTCGTCATGTCCGCATGCGCCTTCAGCACCTCCGGGTCCTTCACGTCCGCCAGGTCCGCGTCCACGATGACCGTGCCGTTGAGCGTGACGGTGATGCGGGTGCCCTCGGCCCGGATCTCCTCCGAGTTCCACTCGCCGACGGGCTTGAGGAAGCCGCGTTTGGCCGGCACGACCTTGTAGATGGAGCCGTGGTACTGGCCGGGCTCCAGCTTCGTGTACTGCGAGCCCGTGTCGTCGAGCACCTGGATCTCCATGCCGACGTACGCCGCGTCGCCGACGAGGGGCGCGCGGATGCCGATGCCGTTGTTGGCGTTGGGCGTCAGCCTGAACTCGAAGCGGAACGCGAAGTCCGAGTATTCCTTTTCGGTGTAGAGGTTGCCGCCGTCCTTCTCCGTCGAGAAGAGGATGCCGTCCTTGATCTGGTAGCCGACGCCCGTCTTGTTCTCGGTGCCGTTCGGCCGCTGGCCGTAGACCCAGCCGGTGAAGTCCCTGCCGTTGAAGAGCGTGGTGAAGCCTTCCTCGCCGGCCTGTGCTGCGGCTGTGGCGGGGCCCACGGCGGCGAGCGTGGCGGCGCCGGCCGCCAGGATGACGAAAGCGGCGAGTACGCGAGACACGTGCATGGTTGACTCCTCCAATACGAAACGGGGTCGCCGCATGATAGCCCGTTTCGCCACCAAGTGGGGTCAGATCCAGGAATACTGGATCTGACCCCGGATCCTGGCCGCTGCGGCGTGCGCGTCGCCTGGTTGTGCCCGGCTAGAATGTACGCACGACCCATCTGGAGGATCGACCCGTGAAGCATGCCCTCGTTCTGCTCTCGCTGTACGCGGCCGCTGGCGGCGCGGTCGCCAGCGCGCAGTCGGCTGCCTCGCCGGCCGTCGATCGGGCGGCGGCCATCCGTGCCGCGCAGCGGACGATCGACGATGAGTACGCGCGTGAGACGATGTCGCCGTTCACGGCCATCGCCGTGCGATACCTCGAACCCGGCCAGACCTGCCGCCTGGGCGCGGACGGCACGGGCGCGGCGTTCGACCCCGTGAAGCCGGTGGACGCGGCCGCGGAGATAGGCTTCGACGGAGGGGCGTTCTGGGTTGCGCCGGTTCAGGACTCGCGGCAGCCCGTCCTGATCGCGAAGGGCGCCGCGGGCGTCGGCGCGGCCTCGGGCACGCCCGTGACAGCCAGGACGAAGCTCGGCAGCGGCCAGGTTGTCGGCCTCGGCCGGTTCCTCGCCGAGGCGCTCGCGTCGCCGGGCGCGAGCAACGTGCGCGTCTTCGATCCGGAGGCGCCGGCGAAGAAGGCGTTCACCGGGCTGAAGTGGTTTCCCCCCGACCCCGCGCTCCAGCTGACGGCCGCGTACGCTCCAAACGCCAGCCCGGACAAGGTCATTGTCATGACGAGCCGCGGACTGATGAAGGAGTACTACCGCGCGGGGACGCTGTCGTTCACCGTGGCGGGCGAGCCGATGAGACTCACCGCGCTGGCCACGACTCCGGCGCCGAAGCCCGGCGACGAGTTGTTCGTGCCGTTTCGAGATGCCACAACGGGGGCGGAAACGTACGAAGTCGGCCGGTACCTGACAGTACGGGTCGAGCGGGCCGGCGAGGCGCACACGCTGGACTTCAACCTGGCGACGAACCCGCTCTGCAACTACTCGCCGCACTACAACTGTCCGATTCCGCCGAAGGAGAACGTGCTGCCCGTCGCCATCCGGGCCGGCGAGATGACGTACCCGTCGCACCGCTAGCGGCGCCGGCCCTGGCCCCGGCCGTCGCCGGGCGGCCCGCGGGCAGGCCCCGCGCGGGCTCCCGGTTCCGGCGCCCGGACTGCGCGGCGGTGTCGCGCGTGGCGTTGTGTCGGATTGGCTCCCGGGCCCCGGCCACGGGGGCCCGGGCGCTAGCGTGACGCCCCGATCGCGTCCGCGTTCCAGAGGACGGGCGGGCGGACCGGCGCGGGCACGGCCCCGGCGACGCGCGTGCTCGTCGCGACGAAGACGCGCGGCACGGCGAAGTAGATCACGGGCAGGTTGTCGGCGAGGACCTTCTGCGCCTGGATGAAGAGCCGGCGGCGCTCGGCGGGCGCGCGCTCGGCGGCCATCTTCAGCACGAGCGTGTCGATTTCCTGCTCCCACGGCGTGGCGGGGGACGGCTGCTCCATGTTCCAGACGTGGGCGCCGCCGGAGCTGAGCCAGAAGTCGAGGTTCATCGCGGGGTCGGTGTCGCTCGTGAGGAAGCGGAAGTAGAGCGCGTCGTAGTCGCCCTTCGTCATGCGGTCCACGAGCGAGCCGACTTCCAGCGGCACGACGTCGACGCCGAGGCCGACCTTCCTGAGTTCATCGCGGAGGAACGCGGCGCCCTTCTCGAGGGCGGTGTTCCCTTTCTGCGTGACGAGGGCGAAGCGCGCGGGCGCGCCCGAGGCGTCTTCCAGCATGCCGTCGCGGTTCGCGTCGCGCAGGCCGAGGCCGGCGAGCAGCGCCTGCGCGCGCGCCGGGTCGTAGGCCTGGCGCTCGATGGCGCCTTCGGGCGCGTACCAGGCCGCGTTCGACGGCGGCACCGGGCCCCAGAGCGGCTCGGCGGCGCCCAGGAAGACCTCGTCGGCGAACGCGCGGCGGTTCACGGCGTGCGAGATCGCGCGCCGAAGCTCGACGCGCGCGAGCCAGGGGCGGCCCTGGTGCGCCTTCGCGCCCGGCCGCAGGTTGATCCAGAAGGCGTCGGCGTCGAACGCCAGGCCCGCGTCGGCGAGGCGCAGCGTCCCGGCCGCCGCCGCGCGCCGGAGCGCCGCGTAGTCGTCCGGCCGCACCTCGCTCTGCGTCAGGTCCGCCTGGCCCGACTGCAGGCGCAGCAGTTCGGCGTTCTGGTCCGGCGTAATCTCGAGCGTCAGGCGGTCCAGGTACGGGAGCCGCGTTCCGGACGCGTCCGCGCGCCAGTAGCGCGGGTTGCGCGCGAGGACCAGCCGCTCACCGGCCCGGTACTCCTGCAGCACGAACGGCCCCAGGCCCGCAATCTGCGCGGGCGGCGCGGCCGGCCCCCACTGCTCGCGCAGCGTGCCCGCCCCGAGCGCGGCCTCGAGCTTGTGCCTCGGCACGATCGGCAGCGAGTCCAGCAGGCGCAGCCCGGGACCGAAGGGCGCGGGGAACGTCAGCGCCACCGTGTGCGCGTCCGGCGCGGCGGCCGCGATGGGCTTGCCGCCGACGAGCATCACGTCGCCGAGCGGGCTGCCCGTCTTCTCGTCGTAGACCGCCCGAAACGAGAAGACGACGTCGGCCGAGGTGAACGGCGCGCCATCCGAGAACGTCACGCCGCGGCGCAGCTTGAGCGTGCACGACAATCCGTCGGCCGAGCAGGCGTACGACTCGGCCAGCCACGGCTCCAGCTGCTGTGTCGCCCGGTTGATTCGCAGCAGGCGGGCGTGCGTGAGCGACGCCACGAGCGTCGAGGCGAAGTCGCGGCCGGTGAGCGGGTTCAGCGTGCGCGGCTCGCTGCGCAGCGTCGCCACGAGCGACCCGCCGCGCCGGGGCCGGACGGCCGTCTGCGCGGGCGCGGCGAGGGGCGCCGCCGGCGTCGCGGCCGGCGTTGCCGCCGCGGCCTCCGCCGGGACCGAGACCGGCCCCGCCAGGCGAGCGAAGTGCCGCCCGCGGGGCACGCTCGTCGTCGCGGCCGTGCCGACGAGGGCCAGGGAGATGAGGAGGCGTCCCGCGCGCGTCACCTGGCAAGTCCCACGTGAAGGTTATCGGCCCGACCGGCCCGTGTGATGAGGGACGCGCTCGGCCGGGCCGCCGGGCGGCTCCCGGCCCGGCTGAAAGCCCTCGCGCGCTCCGCCCGCGTGGCCGTCGACGAGACCGGCCCGCGCCTCCAGTCGACCGCACGGGCACGGCGTGCTTCTGTCAGCGGCGGATGGCCCGTCGCCGGGAGCAGGCGTCGAGGGTTTCCGTCCGGCGGGGCCGTCCGGCTGCCGACCGGCGTCGATGGCGGCCTGCAGGGGCAGGACCGTCCGCCGCAGGCGCCGCCGGCACGGTTCTGTCAGCGGCCTCACAGAACCGTGAGCGGCTCCGGTGCGCGTTCTTGCACCGAATCGTGCGGGCCTGGCACGAAATCCGTGCAACCCCGTGAATCCGCGCGCCTTTCGCCTCGGACAGCAGGCTGGCCGGCCGGCCAACCCGTTGGCCGTGAGGGCCTTAGCCAGGCAAGGCCCGTTCCCGCCAGTCCGCCCGCAAGTGTCTCATTTTGCAATACTTGCACGCATCGACGCGAGCCTCGTTTCCGGCCACGCCCTGGCACTCTTTTCGCTCCTCTCTTGTGCCGGCGGGAGGTGCAGCGTGGGGATCGACCAGCGGACCTTCGACGCGCTCGACCGGATCGAGGCACGGAGCCTGTCGCTGGCGCAGGCCTGCACGGCGTTGCACGTTTCGCGCCGCACCGTCTACTACCTCATCAAGGAAGGCCGGCTTGCCACCGTGCGCACGCCACTCGGATCGCAGCGGGTGCTGGTCGAGTCGCTCAGGGCCGTGCGCATGGAGCGGGAGGCGCGGCTGGCCGATAGAGGGTCTGATGGATTTCGCCGAGTGTCCTGCGGGAACTGACCCGCGGAGGAGCGTCATGAGCGTCAAGTTCACCGTCGCGCGTCGGACCCTGACCGGCCTCTTGTCTGCGGCCCTGCTCGTCGCGTTTGCCCTGCCCGTGTCGGCGCAGCACCGGGCGCGGCTCTCGCAGGACCTGGCCGAGAAGCTGGCGGCGCAAAGCGGCGCCACCCTCCACGTCATTTCGAACCTTGATGGCGAGCGGCTTCAGAAGGCTGCCGCGCGCTACTCGCTCAGGATCCACAAGCGGCTCGACGGGGCCGCCGTGCTCCAGGGCACCGCCGCGCAGATCGACCGTGCGGCCGACGATCCCGACTTCGGGCACCTGGCGCTTGACGCGCCGGTCACCGCCCAGATGGCCGTGACGCGCGAGGCGATTGGCGCGCTGCTCGCCCGCGACGGCTTTGGCGGCGTGCCCGGCCTGACGGGCGACGGCGTGACGGTGGCCATCATCGACTCGGGCGTGCAGACGACGCACCCCGGGGTGGCCGGCAAGGTGGTTGAGAGCTGGGACTTCACCGGCACGGGCGACGGCGACCAGTTCGGCCACGGCACGCACCTGACGGGCGTCATCGCGGGCAACGACGCGGGCGGCTACGGCGGCGTGGCGCCTGGCGCGCGCATCGTGTCGCTGAAGGTGCTCGACGCGCAGGGCACGGGCAAGACCAGCGACGTCATCCGCGCGCTGGCCTGGGTGCGCCAGAACCGCCAGCGCCTGAACATCCGCATCGTCAACGTGTCGCTCGGGCACCCCGTGTTCGAGTCGTACGAGGACGACCCTCTTGCCCAGGCCGTGCAGAAGACCATCAACGCCGGGCTCGTGGTGGTGGCCTCGGCGGGCAACTACGGCAAGGTGACCGTGGACGGCAAGGCCGTGCCGATCTACGGCGGCATCTCGTCGCCGGCGAACCTGCCGGCCGTGATCACCGTCGGGGCGCTGAACACCAAGGGCACCGTGGGGCGGTTCGACGACGTGGTGACGACGTACAGCTCGAGGGGGCCGACGGCGATCGACCGGGTGATCAAGCCCGACCTCGTGGCTCCCGGGAACAAGGTGTACGCGCCCATGGCGGAGGGGAGCACGGCGGCGCTGGCGGCGCCTGACGAGTTGAAGGCCGTGGCGGCCGACGGGTCCGGGCTCATCGGGATGGCCGGGACGAGCGTGTCGGCGGGCGTCGTGTCGGGCGTGGCGGCGCTGATGCTGGAGGCCAACCCGTCGCTCACGCAGGCGCACGTGAAGATGGCGCTGCAGTTGTCGGCGCAGTTCATGCCCGAGGGCGTGCTGGCGGCCGGCTCCGGGAGCGTGAACGCGGCGGGGGCCGTGTGGATGGCGGTGAACGGGCCGAGCCCGCTGGTGCCCGTGGCGATGATAGGCGGCCGGCGCATCGCGGCGAGCGGGGTGCTCTTCTGGAGCGGGGGCCGGAAGGGCAAGCTGACCGGCCTGAAGGACATCCTTAACGGCAACCGGATCATCTGGGGCGACCGCATCATCTGGGGTGACCGCACCGTCCGTGGCGACCGCATCATCTGGGGCAACCGGATCATCTGGGGCGACCGCATCATCTGGGGCGACCGGATCATCTGGGGCGACCGGATCATCTGGGGCGACCGCATCATCTGGGGCGACCGCATCATCTGGGGCGACGGCATGATCTGGGCGGATGAAGTCTCTTGAACCGAAGGGTGCCACGCGGCACCGCCACGTCGGGTTCTTTGACTTGTGCCCGCTGTGCAAGCCGCACCGTCAAGCCGACAGCCGCGAATGGGACAGTCCGCCGGAGTTGTAGCGCTCTCTCAAATGGACGCCAGATAACTGGGGTTTCCAGCTGATTGACGTCAATTACTCTCGCCGGTCGTGTTGCCTCAAGACCGGATGTTACCCCGTTGCCTCAATTCGCTGTTACCAGACGACGTAGGATCTGAGCGTACGCCGGCCGTGACGGTTGCCATGCATCTAGGCCGCCGAGCAGGCCGCCCACCCCAAGAGTGGCCCGCGCACGCAGCCGGGTGTTCCAGACCGCGGTTGGGGTCTTACGCGGGCACGCCTGCAAAGAGGAGGCGCCGAGCGGCAAGCGGCGCCACTCTCTGACCCGGCGCTGAAGCGTCCGGAGCTGGCCGTCGGAGAACCGACCAGAGTTGTCGTGGCTGAGTCGCGCGAGGAGTCCCTTCGCGGTGCGGTCCGGTTGCTGCTCGAGCCACGTGACGAAGTTCGACGATGCATCAGCAAACGCAACGACTCGCGTTCGCCAGTGCCGAGGCGGTTTGGGTCCAGGGCGATGGGCGGATCGTACCTCGCCGTCGCGCCACGCGTGCGCGGGACTCTCCAAGAAGCGATCGAGATTGGCATCTCGACGCGGCAAGACGTGGAGCGTCTGGCTGGAGGATAGCCCGGCCAGATGCTGTTGGACGGTGCCGACGTCGTCAAGGAGTCGTAGGGGTCGAGTGAACCGTACCGGATTCGTCGGAGAGCGAGGCAGGAGAGTCAGACCACCTTGGCCTGCTGCTCATAATAGCGCTCTTCGTACTCGGCCGGTGCGACGTAGCCGATCGGCTCGAGCAAGCGTCGCGTGTTGAACCAGTGCCCCCACGCCAGCACCGCGAACTCGACGGCGTCGAGATGACGCCAGGGACCCCGGCGACGGATCACTTCAGTCTGGCAGAGCCCGATGACGGATTCAGCGAGGGCATTGTCGTGGGAATCCCCGCGACTCCCCACCGACGGAGCGATGCCCGCATCCGCCAACCGGTCGGTGGACCGCATCGACAGGCATTGCGTGCCGCGACACTGTGGTGCACGAGGCCGGCGAGGTCGGCCCTCTGACGGTCCCAGAGCGCCTGTTCCAAAGCATCCAACACGAAGTCGGTGCACAGCAACGCCGTCACCCAACAATCCGGCGCGCGAACGCGTCGATGACGAACGTCACGTAGACGAACCCCGCCCAGGTTGCCGCGTACGTGAAATCTGACACCCACCACTGGTTCGGGCGCGTCGCCGGGACGTTCCGATCGACTAGGTCCGCGGGCCGCTCCGCGGCCGGCGCGGGATGCGTCGTCGTCACCCATGCCTGGCCTAGCACGGCGCCTTGCCGGCCCATGGCCTCCATCAGGCGATGCACGGTGCAACGCGCCACGACGACCTCTTCACGCTTCAGTTGTTCCCACACCCTCCGGGGGCCGTACACCTGCTAGTGGTCGTCCCAGATGCGCTGAATGGTCTCGCGCAGGGCCTCGTCCCGCTTCGCGCGAGCCGACCACCGCTCGGGATACGTCACCAGCGTCGTGTGCCGGACGTACGTCGACGGGGCCATGGGCAACACCGCGCACATGGGCTCGACCCCATACCGGTCTCGGTGCTCGTCGATCAGCGGCACCAGCACTTCGTTCGGCGATCGAGCTCCGCCTTCGCGACCTACGCCGACGCCAGCCGGAGACTCTCGTTCGTGCGCTTGAAGTCGCGATTCTCCCGCTCCAGCTCCTTCAAGCGCTGCCGTTCGTCTGTCGTCAGGCCCGCCCGCTGGCCGCGGTCACGCTCCGCCTGGCGGACCCACCGGCGGAGCGTCTCCGCCGTACACCCCACCTTCGAGGCCATCGCTTCCATCGCCTCCCACGGCCAACCGTGGGCGGCCGCGTGCTCGGTTACCATCCGAACCGCACGCTCCTGCATCTCAGGTGAGTACCTCGCTCGTCGTCCTAGGGGCTCCAGCCTCTCTCCGAATGGGCCGATAACGTAACGTCTCTTTCGCACTTTTGAAGTGGTGACCTCCGTCTGGTTCAATGGTGTTCGCCAAAACGCCCATGACCAGACCCGAGAGGAGGCCACCGTGCAGGACGATACCACTACCCGACTCGAGGCGGTATCC
>JAKQTR010000023.1 GCA_029562975.1 Acidobacteriota bacterium
CTGGTCGCCGCCTACGAGCACCGCACCTTCGTCCAGGGCGTGATCTGGGATGTGAACAGCTTCGACCAATGGGGCGTGGAGCTCGGCAAGCAGCTCGCCGCGCGCGTGCTGGCCGAGCTCGACCCGCACGCGGCCGCCCCCTCGGCGGACGCCCACGACGCCAGCACGCGCGGCCTGATCGAGCGCTACCGCGCCCGCCCGCGCTGAGCGCCGCGGCGCGAGGTGCCTGCGGGGCGGCCTTTCTTGCGGGAGCGACGCGCGTCCTCGATCGCGATGGGCGAGGGCCATACGCGGCCACAGGATGCAAGCCTTCCCTCACCATCCCTTAGTCTCCCGCATGCTCGCCTTCCAGGACGACTACCCCGAGAAGCGCCCGAGAGGCAGCGAGCCGCCGCTGCGCTTCATCACCGCCGCGCTGTGGGGCGACGACCTCGACCCACGCCGCTCGGCCCGGTCCTCGAGATCCATGGGCGCTTCAAGGAGGTCAAGGGTCGCAAGGTGATCGTCGAGGCCAAGGCCGCGGCCGCTGGCGTGCTCGCCGCGCGCGGCGAAGTCGTCGCGGTGCGGATGCCCGGCAACTTCAAGGCCCGAAGGTTCGGACAAGCGCCGTCGCGAGCAGGGTGCGGGCGGGCGCAGGACGACACTAGCCTGCCAGCGCTGCCAGTAGCGCCAGCCGAGCTGCCACGCTGGCGCATGTGGGCACGCGGCGAGCCCGCCTCGACCGCCGGATCGCCGGCAACGACGCCGCTTCCGCCATCGCACGACGCTGGCACGATTCCTGTTAGTCATCTTGGGACGAGGCTCGCGCGGCCCGCACGATCCATGCGAGCGCAGCGGGCCCGTCGGACAATCCACCCCGGAATGCGGCACCGCCGTATCCGCCCCCCCCGCCGACCCCAGGGAGTGTTCCATGCAGAACAAGCTGCTCGCCGACAAGTACCCGATCCACGTGCTCGAACTCGGCAAGAACGAAACCGATCACGTCCGCCTCGACGACCTGCTCGCGGCGATCGAGGCCAAGGCCGAGGCGGACCCCACCGTGCGCCTGATCGCGACCTTCGACCATCTGAGCCACACGAAGCTGATCGGCGGCGAGATTCGCCCCGACATCCTGGCGGCGAAGAATCTCATCTTCTGTTTCGGCGTGAAGCTGCTCGATCCCAACATGATGGCGGTCCGCCCGCGCTCGATCGGCTTTGCCGAGTTGCCCGACCGCTTCGTCATCAGCTTCCTCGAGGCGCCGATGCCCGAGGCCAACCGCAAGATGATCGAGTGGGTCACCGCCCTGCGCAAGGCCGCCTGACAACCGAATCCGCCCGCTGGAGCGGGCGCGCGCCGCCACGTACCTTCATCCCCTGCACAGCCCCGACTCCGGCCCGATCGGCTACCTGCTCGCCGACCTCGACGAGCAGGAGGCGGTGGTCATCGACCCGCCCCCGCGCCAGACCGAGCTCATCCTGGCCCTCCTCAGCGAGCGCAGCCTGTGCCTGTGCCATGTGCTGCGGCCCCATGTCCATCAGGCAGACATGGCCGATTGCAGTGCGCCGTGCGACTGCACCAGCGCTCAGCTGATGGTCGGCGCGGGCTGAGTCAGGTTTCGCCGAGCGCTTCCGCCTCGATCGGACGGCCTCCCGCGACGCGCGCGGCGAACTCGTCGGCGAGCCGCTCGCTTTCCGCGATCGCGCGCCGCCACACCACCGCGCGTCCTGCGTGGTCGGCGCCATAGGTCTTGAAGTCGCGCCGATCGGGCAGCTTGGCGTTGGGCAGGCGG
>JAKQTR010000024.1 GCA_029562975.1 Acidobacteriota bacterium
CCCACCAGAGCCGTGACCTCGGCGTCCATCAGTGCCTGGGCGAGTACCCGGACCCCTTCGCGCAAGATGTCCCCATCCTGCTCTTCGAGGAGCTTGCCAACGAACGTCGAGAAGTCCATGCTGGGCTTGGCCATCGTCGCAGCACCTCCGTGTCGTCTTGTCCTGCCAGACAGAACTCACGGAACGATGCGCGATGGCCGCTTGCTTGTCCAGCCTCAGCGGCTTACCGAATTTCCACCACGTGCTGGGACTCTAACGGAGCTTCGCGCCCGAACCTATCTCGGCGAGTGGTCATCGTTGAACCGTACCGGCTTCATCGGAGAGCGGGTTGCGTGGGTCAGGCCGCCGTGGCGTATGCATCCCGACGCGCTTCGCAGCCCACCGGGCACGGAGCGAATCGGCTGGAGCAGCCGGCGCGTGTTCAAGCAGTCCACTCAGACCAGCGTGGCGAACCAGGCGGACAGGTCCGGAATCCACGATCTACGCCGCGGCTTTGGTCTAAGATGCTTGAAGAGGCAGACTGGCACCATCCCCCGTAGGTACCACTCACCCGCACTCAGCCCCAAGGAGTCTTCACGCCCATGCCCGATGTCGCCAAAGTACTCAGAGAAGAAGTTCAGCGACTTGCCAAGAGGCAGATCAAGGCGGCCCTGACGCCGCTCAAGCGCGACAATGCCCGACTCAAGAAGACCGTGGCCGACATTCGCCGGGAACTGACGGCGCTGACCCGCAGCACTCGCGAGTTGCTGGCCAGGGTCACGCCGGTGGTGGCCGCCAGGGAAACGGAGCTGGCGACGCACAAGGCGGCGACGCTCCGCCCGACCTCGAAGAGCCTCGCGCGCCTCCGCGGCCAGTTGGGTCTGACGCAGGTCGAGTTCGGGAGCCTGCTTGGCGTCAGCGGGCAGACGGTGCTCAACTGGGAGGGGAAGGGCGGCCGTGTCCGGATGCGCGCCGCGAATCTCGAGGCCCTCGCGGGCATCCAGAAGATCGGCAAGCGTGAGGCGCGCCGGCGGCTGGAGGAGACGGGCCGAGTCCGGAAGCGCGGCCGGAAATAGACGTTCGGCTCGACGAAGGCGAGACGACTGGCGCCTGCCCTCCCTGGCGCGCAGGGACGCGGCGGCGTTCGGACCGGGTGGTCGCCGCGCGGGCCGGAATCGTGACAGAATGCGCCCCGGCAGGTCCTTCAAGGAGTCGGCAATGGCGCAGTCTCGCCGGGAATGGATGCGAAACGGGCTGCTGGCCTCCGGAGCGGCGCTGGTGCCGATGGGCCCGTGGCTCCAGGCGCGGGAAGCGCGGGGCGGGCGCCCGGCGCAGGGCCGGCGCCGCATGGCCTTCCGGTTCAGGCCGTACACCCTCCAGCTCAAGCACGTCTTCACGGTGGCGGTGAGCTCCCGGACGACGACGCCGGTGATGCTGACGGAGGTGGAGTACGACGGCGTGGTCGGCTTCGGCGAGGCGTCGATGCCGCCCTACCTCGGCGAGTCGCACGAGACGGCCGCGGCGTTCCTGTCGAAGGTGGACCTGGGCCCCTTCGCGAACCCCCTCGAGCTCGAGACGATCCTCGCGGCCGTCGACGCGCTCGCCCCCGGCAACCCGGCGGCGAAGGCCTCGGTGGACATCGCCCTCCACGACCTGGCGGGCAAGCTCATGGGACAGCCCTGGTACAACATCTGGGGCTACGACCCGGCCAGGGCGCCCCTGACGACGTTCACGATCGGCATCGACACGCCGGAGGTGGTGCGGCAGAAGACCCGCGAGGCGGCCGAGTTCAAGGTCCTGAAGATCAAGCTGGGCCGCGACACGGACAAGGCGATGGTCGAGGCGATCCGCTCGGTGACGGACAAGCCGCTGACGGGCGACGCCAACCAGGGCTGGACGGATCGGCAGCAGGCCCTCGACATGATCGGCTGGCTGAAGGAGCGCGGGTTCGAGTACGTCGAACAGCCGCTCGCGAAGGAGCGCGTGGACGACCTGGCGTGGATCACCGAGCGCAGCCCTATCCCCATCATCGGAGACGAGGGCGTGCAGCGGCTCGCGGACGTGCGGAAGGCGCACGGCGTCTACTCGGGCATCAACATCAAGCTGATGAAATCCACCGGGATGCGCGAGGCGCACAGGATGCTGGAGCTCGCCCGCGCCCTCGGCATGAAGGTCATGATCGGCTGCATGACGGAAACGTCGTGCGCCATCTCGGCCGCGGCGCAGCTTTCGCCGATGGCGGACTGGGCGGACCTCGACGGCGCGCTGCTCATCTCGAACGACGTCTTCGACGGCGCAACGGTCGTGGATGGAAAGGTGCGCATCCCGGACCGGCCGGGCATCGGCGCGATCAGGAAGGCCGTCACGGGCTGAACGGGCGCAGGCGAATCGCCCCGGGCAGGCGCCGGGCCTCAGTCGGTCCGCTCGATCACCTGGTCGGCCGCCCGCAACAGCGCCGTTCGCCCGCTGCCGTCGCGCAGCCGGACGACGACGTCGACTGACACGCCGGGGCCCCATTTCGGCCCGTCGCGCACGGCGAGTTCGTAGACGGGCGCACTTCCGTTCCGGCTGCCGATCTCAGCGGGCGTCGTCTGCCACACCTGGGTTCCCATGATCAGCCAGGCGGCATCGGCCGTCACGCTGGACGGCACCGAAGAGCCGTCTGTCGCCGTGACGCGCAGGACTCCAGTGAGGGCCTTGCCGTCGGGCGGCGAGATCGGCTGGAAGTCGCGCCAGAGAGAGGCCGACAGGACAAGCGTCTTGCCGGCAAAGACGACGCTGAGCGGTGCGGCCTTCAGCGTTTCGGGATCGTCCGTATCGGGCGCGGCGGGTGAATCGCTCCCGCAACCGGCCATCATGGCCGCCGCGCACGTCACGCCCACCAGGAAGGCGCGCATCGGTTCACGTCCGGGCCGGCCTGGCGTCGACGCCGAACATCGCCCGGCACTGCCACAAGCGGGGAATCGCCCAGATGGAGACGACGGCGAACGGGAGGAAGAGCACGCCGCCCGGCGACAACCGGGTGTACGCGTCCCGCAAGAGGATGACCGTCATCGAGCAGATCCACAGCGCGCTCACGATCTGCGCCGCCAGCCAGGCCCAGCTCCGGAGCCGCCAGAGGCCGACGGCCGCGGCGAGGAGCAGCGGCGCCGAGCACAGCACGTCGCCGATCATGAAGCCGTACGTCACGGCGGCATTGGCCCGGTCGGCCGCGGCGGTCAGGCTGCCTGGGAGCGGCACGAGCCGCCTGACGGACACGAGCCCCCGGAAGAGCAGCGTCATGGCGAAGCCTGCCGCCTTGACGGCGGCCAGGAACGTCACGATGCGCGGCCGGCGATCGTCCCGGTCGGAACGCGGCATGCAGCCCCCTCTCCCGGTGCAAGCGGTCCAACCGCCGGGCCCATCGGGCCGGCGTCGAAGGCAACCGGCGTTCGTCGTTCGACGCGCTCAGCGGCCGACTGCGCTCTTCCCGTCGAACTTCTCCGGCTCGCTGGTCCAGCCGGCCTGTCCCTGTTCGTTCCTGACCTGCACCCACCAGACCGTCACCGGCCGGTGGACGATCGTACCGGCGCACGATCCGGGATCGCGCTCGCAGCGATCGCCGAAGAACGCCGCGCCGCCGTCCAGATCGTCGTAGAGGCGCCCCTCGAACCAGGCCTTCGTGAAGCCCTCGCCCCGGTACGTGAGCAGGTAGAGCGACTGGCCCGGTTCGACGTGCACGATCCCCGAGGACGTGGGGAGATCCACCGCCTTCCGGAACTCCACGCGGCCCGGCACCTTCGTGATCACGACGCCGGTCATCGCCATCACCCGCTCACCGCGCCTGACCGTGAAGGCAACGGGCGATCCGTCTCGCCGGGCGCTCAGGACGCGCACCGCGGCGTTGGCCGCCCACTCGCGGTAGGCGCAGCCTTCGAAAGGACACGCGCCCGGATCCTCGTACGGCATCGGCGGCCCGGCCGGCTCCTGACGCTCGCCGCCGCCCGGCCCGCCCGCCGGCCACGTGAGACATGCCGAGAAGCGCATCGACCGGAAGGCCGCCCGCCCTCCCCGGGCGGGAGGGGTGAGCGCGTAGGACTCGACGAACAGCCAGCCGCGGCCGAACGCGCGGACCTTCTCGACGTCCTCCAGCCGGGTCGCGGAGCCGGCGTACTCGAGGCCCCTCCCGACTTCCGGCGAGAAGACGAACTCCCTCAGGGCCTGCGGCGCGTTCACGCTGCCGTCGTTCGGGCCGGTGTTGGCGGCGTTGCGGAAGTGCCAGCTGTCGATCTCGCGAGGGTTGGGAACCCCGTGCCACGGCGGCGTGAGGCGCGACAGATCCTCCGCTTCCCGGCCCCTGGCGGCAACCTGCAGGAGCCAGCCGTCCTCGCTCGGCACGAGCCGCAGGATCCAGCCGCCAGGCGTGACCGCCTCGAACGCGCGCCCGCGGCTGACCTCCCCGCTGACGCGCTCGGCCAGCCTTCCTGGTTCCGCCGCACAGCCTGGCGCCGCGGCCTGCGCGGAAGCCGCCTGCTGCGCGGCCCCCGCGCCAACCGCCAACGCGAGGAACAGACCTGAGACCATCAGGCGCCCCTGATCCAGTCGGCGCCGAGCGCGCCCCAGTCGGGCGCCGGCCGCCGCATCCAGACCCACGCGATGAAATCCACGAGCGGCGGCTGTCCGCCTGCCTCGCGCAGCGCGATCAGCACCTGGCCGCGGTGGTGCGCCGAGTGCAGCGCCAGCTGCAGCAGGCAGTCGCCGACAGTCGTGGGGCCAGCGCTCCCCAGGCGCGCTTCGATCTGCGCGGCCCAGGGAAACGTGACCGGCTCTGCCAGCCGCGCGGCGGTGAGCGCCTGGAGGTACGCGGGCAGGCCGACGTAGAACCGCCGGGCCCACAGCCCGACCGCCGGGCCCATCGCGCCGGCGCCGAAGGCAGCCGGCGTTCGTCGTTCGACGCGCTCAGCGGCCGACTGCGCTCTTCCCGTCGAACTTCTCCGGCTCGCTGGTCCAGCCGGCCTGTTCCTGTTCGCTCCTGATCTGCACCCACCAGGCCGTCGCCGGCCGGTGGACGATCGTACCGGCGCACGATCCGGGATCGCGCTCGCAGCGGTCGCCGAAGAACGCCGCTCCGCCGTCACGGTTCCCGTTCCCCCGCCATCTCCGCCAGCAGGCGGAGGGTCGCTGCGTCGGGCCCGCCGGCGAAGTACTTCTGAAGGATGCTCTCGAAGACCGAGCCGCTGGGCGAGACGCGCGCGAAGAGCGTGGCCGACGATCGCAGCTTCAGGTCGTCGGGAAAACCGAGGATCTCCGCGGCAGATCGTCCCTCCACCCCGAGGACCGCCTCGGCGCACTCGATCAGCCTGGGGCCGAGGACGGGATGGGCCAGATAGGCGCGGGCCTCCGCGAGGCTCTTGATCGAGTACTCCCGCGACGTCGGGCTGGCTCCTAGCCCTTCGATCTGCGGAAAGATGTACCACATCCAGTGCGTGCGCTTCCGGCCGCGCCTGAGCTCTGACAGGGCCTTCGGGTAGGCGTCTTCCTGCGCCCGCACGAACCGGCTCAGATTGTACGGGTCGTGCATGCCGCCCTCCGGACTCACTCCGGGTTTCGGACGCCGGGTCCCGAGATCAGTTCCCTTTCGTCCCTCCGATCCTGGGCCACAGCGCGTCGCCCTTGATCGTGGACAGGTCGCCGGCCGCGCCCCACTCGGCATCGTCCAGGCGATGGTCGGCGGCGGGCTTGGGCGCGCCCACGCGCCTGAGGATCTCGGCCGCCGACTGCGGCATGACCGGCAGCAGGAGCACGGCCGCGATGCGGACGGCTTCGGCCGCCTCGTAGAGGATCTGGGCGAGGCGCGCCGCGCTCGCCGGGTCCTTCGCCAGCTTCCACGGCTCGGTCTCGGCGATGAAGGCGTTGGCCGCATCGACGACGGCGAAGGCGGCGCCGGCGCAGTCCTGCAGCGCGAACGACTCCATCGCCGCGCGGTAGGCCGCGACGCTGTCGGCCGCAACGGCCGCCAGCCGCCCGGGCCCTGCGGAGGGCCGGGGCAGCCTGCCGCCGCAGTACTTGTCGGCCATGGTCGCGACGCGGCTGACGAGGTTGCCGAGGTTGTTCGCGAGGTCGGAATTGTAGCGCTCCTCGAAGCGCTCCCACGAGAAGTCCCCGTCCTGGCCGTACGCGAACTCGCGCACGAGGTAGAGGCGAAGCGGATCGGGTCCGAACTTCGACGCCGCGTCCAGCGGGTCGACGATCGTGCCCAGCGACTTGCTCATCTTCTCGCCCTTGAAGTAGACGAACCCGTGGCCGAAGACGCGCTCGGGGAGCGGCAGGCCCGCGCTCATGAGCATCGCCGGCCAGATGACGCAGTGGAAGCGCGTGATGTCCTTGCCAATCACGTGCAGCGAGGCCGGCCACCACCGCTCGAACGCCGCCTCGTCCGGGCCGCCGAACCCGAGCGCCGAGATGTAGTTGATGAGCGCGTCGAACCAGACGTAGACGACGCTCTGCGGATCGAAGGGCAGCGGGATGCCCCACGCCTGGCCCGCGCGGCTGATGGAGATGTCCTCGAGGCCGCCCTGGATGATGTTCAGGATCTCGTTCCGCCGGATCTCAGGCTCCAGCGCCTCGGGATGGCGCGCGTAGTGGTCGAGGAGCGGCTGCTGGTACTTCGAGAGGCGGAAGAAGTGGTTTCTCTCGCGGATCCACTGCGGCTTCGTCCTGTGCGTCGGGCACAGGCCGCCCTCGAGGTCCTTCTCCTGCTTGAACGCCTCGCAGGAGTTGCAGTACCAGCCCTCGTAGTGCCCCTCGTAGATGTCGCCCGCGGCCTGGATGCGCGCCACGAGCGCCGTCACGCCGGCGCGGTGCCGGTCCTCGGTCGTCCGGATGAAGTCGTCGAACGACACGTCGAGGCGCGCCCACACCGCCCGGAACTCCAGCTCCATCCGGTCGCAATAGGCCTTCGGATCGAGGCCCTCCTCCTTTGCCCGGCGGAAGACGTTCAGTGAATGCTCGTCGTTGCCCATGAGGAAGTGCGTGGGCACGCCGGCCAGCCGGCGGGAGCGGGCGATGACGTCCGCGGTGATCTTCTCGTAGGCCGTCCCGAGGTGGGGGCGGCTGTTCACGTAGTCGATGGCGGTGGTGAGGAAGAACTTGGACATACGGGGTCCCGGCTGAACGTCAACCGGATCATGGTATCAGGTCGGGCGGGCGTCCCGCGCGGGGGCCGGGCTATACTGGGGCCATGCCGCTGTACGAGTACGCGTGTGACGGCTGCGGAACGCGCTTCGAACTCCTCGTGCGTGAGGGGACCGTCCCGGCCTGCCCGGCATGCGGCAGCCCCCGCGTCCAGAAGCAGCTGTCCGCCTTCGCGGTGGGCTCGGCGCCGCCGCGAGGGGCCTCTCCACCGTCCAGCCCCGCCTGCGCGGGCTGCCCGCACGCGGGCCGGCCCGGCGGGTGCGCGCTCGGAGAAACCTAGGGCCTGGCCCCGAGACCCGGCCTCCACGAGAACGGCCCGGCAGGCCTGCTCCCCTACGCGCCGGCTGCACCCGCGTCGTCGTGGAAACGGCGCCGGACGAGCGTGACCGTCCGGCCGTGCCCGACCAGCGCGTGCGTCGTGCGGGCGGCACGCCGGTCGCCGGCGGCGCCCGCCGCGGCAGCGCCGCCAGCAGCCGCCGCTCCGACATCGACCCGGCCGCGCCTGAGCAGGCCTCGACGAACGCGCGGCCGGCGACGTGGGGCTCGGCCGCCGGCATGGAGCCGAGGTCCGGGGCAGCCGACGCGGCCGACTCCCGCGACGGCCCGAGGGGCGCCTCGACGAGCAGGCGCCTCACCCGCAGGCCGTATGCGCGGCCGTCGACCGTCACTTCGACTGGGCGCAGGCGGCCGCCTCCCTTTCCGGCCGCCGCGATGCGCGGCAGCGACGCCGCCGATGCCATGGACAGGATGCCCCGCCCCACGAACGCCCGCTGAATGGCCGCCCGGTAGCGGCCGTCGCAGAGGTCGGCGTCGGCGGCCAGCAACCCGGCGGCAACCTGGGCGAAGAAGCTCGAGGTGATGCGGGCCCGCGCAACGGCCGACACGAGGAGCTTCCCGGCATCGGCCGCCACCGCCGCCAGCCGCGACGAAGTGGGAGCGCCGGCGTCGAACATCCCGGCCAGCGACTCGAGCCAGGCCGCCGTGAAGACCCGGCTGAACGAGTGCGGCTCGGACGACAGCGAGCTGGCCGGCGCCATCGGCGGCAGGCTCTCCGGCTGGCGGTAGAAGAACGAGTTCGCGGCGTTGCGCAGGCAGTCGGGATCGACGGCGTCGGGGTGCGACTGCCGGATCGCCCAGCCCAGCTGCTCCGCCAGCCGCGACAGCCGCGAGGCGCGCGCGAGCCGCCCCTCGGTGGCCGCCACCACCATCGCCCGGACGGAGTCCACCTCCAGGGCCGACAGCATGGCGGTTATGTCCGCGAACGACTCGTGCAGCGAGGCCACCTCGATGCTCGCCGCGTTCCACAGCTGCGGCCGGACCGCATCCAGGATCGCATGCCCCAGCTCGTGGCAGAGCACGTCGGGGCTCTCCCCCGAGTACACCGTGACGCCGCGGACGGTCTCGTGAAAGAAGCAGATTTCCTGGCGATCGTAATACGCGTTGAGGTCGCGCCCGGCGTCGAGATCGACGCCCAGCGGTTTGCCAGCGTGCCACCGGGTGTCCGGCCGCAGGACCCGCCCCCAGCAGCGGACCGTCCGGCTCAGGGCCTCGGCCGCATTCCAGTAGCGGAATCCCGGCGTCCCGACGGGATGCACACGCGCCTCGGGCGCCTTGCCGACGAAGGACAGGGCCAGGCCGCCGGCGCCGAGGGCCGGAGCCTGCCGCCTGACGGGCTTGAGGGGGGACGCGGAGAGCGGGTCGTCTTCCCAGACGGCAATGGCGGGCATGGGCATACCTCCTTGGCTGGCCAAGGGTAGTTACTACCCACGCCCGTCTCAATGGATCCTGCACGCGAATCGAGCGCGCGCCCGATTCAGTGTGCAACGCAGGCGGTCAGGCGCGACGGCGCCTTGCCCATTCGGTGTGTTCGGCGACCACCGGGTCCGACACTGAGGGGCGCGCCGGATCGCCAGCAGCCGTTTCGGCCCCGCCGTGCGTGCCGGAGCCGCCGTCGGCAGGCGCCGACGGCCGAAGCGGGGCCGGGTCACCGGAATTGCCGATGGCCACCGCGAGGTTCCTCCGCAAGCCGCTGACGCCGATCCGGCTCACGGGAGTGCCGGCGATGACCCGTTCCAGCTCCGCGTCTGCCGCGCTCCAGAGCCGATGGAGGCTGGCCTGCTCCAGCTCGGGCCGGGGTTGCCAGCGCGACCGGCTGGACAGCGCCACCCCCGCATTGTGCGGGCATACCTCCTGGCAGATGTCGCAGCCGAAGAGGTGGCGCCCGACGTCCGCGCGCTGGTCCGGCGGGATGCTCCCGCGCAGTTCGATGGTGAGGCAGGCAAGGCACCGCCGAGCGTCCAGGACGAAGGGCTCGACAATCGCGCCCGTGGGGCACGCCTCGAGGCAGCGCCGGCAGGTGCCGCACCGATCCTCGATGGGCAAATCGGGCTCGATGGCCAGGTCGGTCGCGATCACGCCGAGCACGATCCACGATCCGAACCGGGGATTGATGACCAGGGTGTGTTTGCCCGTCCACCCGAGCCCGGCGCGCCGCGCGTAGACCTTCTCCTGGACCGGCCCGGTGTCGGCGCTCCACCGGACACTGACGTCCGGCCCGGCCTCCTGCCGGAGCCAGTCGGCCATCGTCTTCAGGCGCTGCCCCACGATCTCGTGGTAGTCGCCGCCGCGCGCGTAGCGGGCGACTTGCCCGCGAGGACCGTCTTCGGGGGTGGGCCCGTCCGGCTCGGCCGTCGCGTAGCTGCAGGCGACGACGATGACGGACCTGGCGGAGGGGAGCCAGCGCCGGACATCAGCGCGGACGGCGGCGGTGCGGTTGAGGGAGGTCATCCTCCCGGCGAAACCGCGGTCGAGCCACTGGCGGAGGAACGCGAGCTCGGGATGGTCGCCGGCCGGCGCCACGCCGCACAGGTCGAAGCCGAGTTGCTGCGCCCGCGCCTTCACGGACTCTGCGGACACCATCAATCAGGAGCCAGAAGCCAGAAGTCAGAATCCGGAATTCAGAACCCGAGTCCCCGAGTCCCGGGCCCCGCATCCCGAACCCCGTCTACTTCTTGAGCAGCTGCCTCAGCACGTACGGCAGGATGCCGCCGTGCCGGTACGCCACCAGCTCCTCCGGCGTGTCGATGCGCACGCGCGCGTGGAAGGCCTTCACGCTCCCATCATCCGCGGTCGCGCGCACCGTCACCGTGCCGCGCGGGGTGAGGGCGTCGGTCGCGCCGACGATCTCGAACGTCTCGCGGCCGGTGAGGCCGAGCGACGCCACCGACGCGCCCTCTTCGAACTGCAGCGGCAGCTGACCCATGTTGACGAGGTTACTCCGGTGGATCCGCTCGAAGCTCTCGGCGATGACCGCCCGGACGCCGAGGAGCGCCGTGCCCTTCGCGGCCCAGTCGCGCGACGAGCCCGATCCGTACTCCTTGCCCGCCAGGACGACGAGCGGCACGCCGTCCGCCTGGTACTTCATGGCGGCGTCGTAGATCGGCATCACCTCGCCGTCCGGCAGGTGCGCCGTCACGCCGCCCTCGGAGCCGGGCACGAGCCGGTTCTTCAGGCGGACGTTGGCGAAGGTGCCGCGCACCATGACTTCGTGGTTTCCGCGGCGGGCGCCGTACTGGTTGAAATCGCGCGGGGCCACGCCGCGCTCCTGCAGGTAGCGGCCTGCCGGGCTGTCGGCCTTGATGCTGCCGGCCGGCGAGATGTGGTCCGTCGTGATGCTGTCGCCGAGGACCGCGAGCACGCGCGCGCCGGCGATGGCGCGCAGCGGCGGCGGATCGAGGGTCAGACGGTCGAAGTACGGAGGGTTCCGGATGTAGGTGGACCCGTCGTCCCACGTGAAGCGATCGCCGGATGGCGGCACGATGGCCTGCCAGCGGGCGTCGCCGTCGAAGACGCGCGCGTACACCTTGCGGTACATCCCGGCGGACACCGATCCGGCGACCGTCGCCTGCACGTCGCGCTCCGACGGCCAGATGTCTTTCAGGTACACCGGCTCCCCGTTCGCGCCGATCCCGAGGGGCTCCGTCGTCAGATCGACGAGCATCGATCCGGCCAGGGCGTAGGCGACGACGAGCGGCGGCGACGCGAGGTAGTTGGCCCGCACGAGCGGCTGGACGCGCCCCTCGAAGTTCCGGTTGCCGCTGAGCACGGAGGCGACGACGAGCCCGCCCGCCTCGACTTGCGCGCCGATGGCGTCGGGCAGCGGCCCGCTGTTGCCGATGCAGGTCGTGCAGCCGTACCCGACCAGGTTGAACCCGAGGGCGTCGAGGTACGGCGTCAAGCCGGCCTTCTCGAGGTACTCGGTGACGACCTTCGAGCCCGGCGCCAGGCTGGTCTTGACCCACGGCTTGCTCCTCAGCCCGCGCTCGACGGCGCGCTTTGCGAGGAGGCCCGCGGCGACCAGCACGCTGGGGTTCGACGTGTTGGTGCAGCTCGTGATGGCCGCGATGACCACGGCGCCGTGGTCGATGGCGGGCTCGCGGGGCTCGGGGGCCGCCGCGCGCCCGACAGGCGGCGCCTTCCGCTCGGCCAGCATCTGCGGCAGCGCGCTGGAGAACATCGCCTTCGCCGCCGAGAGCGGCACGCGGTCCTGCGGACGCTTCGGGCCGGCCAGCGAGGGCTCGATCGAGCCGAGGTCCAGTTCGACCAGCTCGTCGTACCTGGCCTCGGGCTGCCCGGCGCGCGCGAAAAGCCCCTGGGCCTTCGCGTAGGCCTCGATGAGCGCCACGGTGTCCGCGTCGCGCCCCGTCAGGCGCAGGTACTCGATCGTCATCGCGTCGATCGGGAAGATCGCCACGGTCGCGCCGTACTCCGGGCACATGTTCGACAGCGTCGCGCGGTCCGCCAGCGTGAGGTTCGCAAGGCCGGGGCCGAGGAACTCCACGAACTTCCCCACCACGCCGTGCCTGCGCAGCCGCTCCGTCACGGTGAGCACGAGATCGGTGGCGTTCGTGCCCGGCGGCAGCGCGCCGGTCAGCCGGAAGCCGACGACGGTCGGGATGAGCATCGAGATCGGCTGCCCCAGCATCGCCGCCTCGGCCTCGATGCCGCCGACGCCCCATCCGACGACGCCGAGCCCGTTGACCATCGTGGTGTGGGAGTCGGTGCCCACCACCGTGTCCGGGTAGGCCCAGGCCGCCCCGTCCCGCTCGGCCCGGAACACGACGCGCGCGAGGTGCTCGAGGTTCACCTGGTGGACGATCCCGGTTTCCGGCGGCACGACGCGGAAGTTGGCGAAGGCGCTCTGACCCCAGCGCAGAAAAGTGTAGCGCTCGCGGTTGCGCGCGTACTCGATGTCGGCGTTCAGGTGAAACGCGTCGGCGGTGCCGAAGTGATCGACCTGCACCGAGTGATCGATGACGAGCTCCACCGGCTGCAGGGGGTTCACGCGGTTCGGGTCGCCGCCGAGCGCCGCCATCGCGTCGCGCATGGCCGCCAGGTCCACGACGGCCGGGACGCCGGTGAAGTCCTGCAGGAGCACGCGCGACGGCGTGAACGCGATCTCTTTCTCGATCCCGACGCCCGGCTCCCAGTTTGCGAGCGCCTGGATGTCGCCGGCCCTCACGGCCCCTCCGTCCTCGTGGCGAAGGAGGTTCTCGAGGAGGATCTTCAGGGAGAACGGCAGGCGCTCGACGCCCGGGAAGCCGATCTGCTGGAGCGCGGGCAGGCTGCAGTACTTGAGCCGGCCGCCGCGGAGTTCGAGGTCCCGGACGGCGCCGAAGGAGTTCGCGTGGGCCATGGGTTGACCGCCTCCCGGCAGTCGAAGGCCCTATTATGCCGCGTTTCCCGGCCGCACCCCAGAGGGCCCGGCTCAGGACCCAGGCCGCCGCGGGCGCGCGGCGCACAGCGCGAGGATGCGCTCGGCCGCGCGGCGGCTGGCGCCCGGCTCGCCGAGGCGCATGCGGACCTCGCGAAGCGCCGCCCGCGTCGCGGCGGCATGTGCGGGATCCTCGAAGTACCGGGCGGCCGCCTCGGCCACCGCCTCCGGCGTGAACCCGTCCTGGATGAGCTCCGGCACGATGCGGCGGCCCGCGATCAGATTGGCCATGCCGAAGGTGTCCAGACGGACGACGCGCCTGCCGAGCCGGTACGTGAGCGGCGCGACCCGGTAGACGATCACCATCGGGCACTCGTGGATGGCCGCCTGCACGGTGGCCGTGCCGGAGGCCGTCACGACGGCGTCGGAGGCGCGCAGCACATCGTCGGCGCGGCCCTCGACGAGCGCCACGCGCGCGCCGGCAGCGCGGCGGAGCGGATCGAAGAGGGAGCCGTCCAGGTTCGGCGCGCACCCCACGACGAACTGCACGCCTGGGATCCGCCTGGCCATCAGGGGCACGGCGGAGGCGAGCGTCGGGATCGTGCTCCGGACTTCGTTCGGCCGGCTTCCAGGGAGGAGCGCCACCAGCGGCACGCCCGGCGCCAGGCCCCACTCCTCCTGCAGCGCGCGCCGATCTCCCGGCGGCGGCGCGAGGTCCAGCAGCGGGTGGCCCACGAACTCGGCTGGCACGCCGGCCTCGCCGAAGACGGCCTCTTCGAACGGGAAGATCACCAGCGCCTGATCGACGAGGCGCCGCATCACGCGGAGCCGCCCGCGGCGCCACGCCCACACCTGCGGGCACACGTAGTACACGATCGGCACCCCGGCCGGCCGCAGCGACGACGCCAGGCGGAAGTTGAAGTCGGGGAAATCGACAAGGACGAGCGCGTCCGGGCGAGACCGCCGCGCGCCGGCGACCAGCGCGCGCTTCATCGACCAGGCCCGCGGGAGCACGGCCAGCGCCTCGACCAGCCCCGTCACCGCCAGTCCGTGATAGTCGCCGATGAGTTCCGCGCCGGCGGCGCGCAGCCGCTCCCCGCCGAGGCCGATGATGCGCACGCCGGGCTCCAGCCGGCGGAGTTCCCGTGCCAGGGCGCCGGCGTAGGCATCGCCCGACGGCTCGCCGCACGAGATCATGACGGTGCGCATCGCCGGGCCGCTACTCGCCCTTCGTGAAGTGCGACGGGGCGAAGCTGGTGTTCATCTGGACCTCGTTCGGGCTGCGCTCCGGCACGAGATCGCCGTCGCGCCGGATCACGCCGACGCACGGGTACTGGACGGCGCGCTCGCGGACGAACGCGCTCGGCTCGATCCGGAGGCTGGCCAGGCGGCCGGCTTCCATCCAGAGGACGGCCGGCAGGCGCCGCGCCGGCACGGTGTTCCAGTGGCCGGTGACGTCCTCGATCGTGCGGGCGTTCGACTGCCCGCCGCAGGCGCCGACAGCCGCGGCATGTCCGCCCGACGGCACGTTCGCCGAGCCGACGTGGTCCCACACCTGAACGCTCGCGATCGGCGTGGAGTGATCCTCGTGGACGACGATCCGGAGGCCGTTCGGCAGGACCGTCTCGGTGAAGCTGGTCCTCGGCGACCCGATCGCCTCCGAGTCACGCTGCGCGCCGGCAGCGGCAGAGGCAGCGGCGACGAGGAGCGCGCCGACCGCCAGCGCCCGGGCCGTTCTGCGCGCGGCGAACCCGGCGTGCGGGGCGGTCGAGGCGGTCATCGCGTCGATTATGGCACGAGCCGCGCGTCAGCGCCGTCCGAGGGTCACGCGGCTGACGAAGGCCTCGAGGTGCCGGAGGCCGAGCCGCCCGGCCACCTCCCGCGCCAGCGCCACGCGGCGCTCGCCGTCCATCGAGGCCGCGCGGCGGAGATCGGCGAGCGGGGCGCTGGGCTCGAACCGCCAGCGGACCCGGCGAAGGCCCCGCCGCGCACCGAGCCACGAGAGCAGGTGGCCGATCGCGCGGAAGGAGAAGTAGATCGAGGGCACGTTCGGGCCGGGGAGCGGCGTCAGCGGCAGGGCGGCGAGGTAGAGCAGGCCGTCGACGATCATCAGCGCGAAGTGATACCGCCCGTCGTGCTGCAGGCTGCTGCGCACGATGCGGTCTGCGCCCGCCTCGTCGTCGTCGTCCGGATAGTGCAGGGTCACAGCCGTCTGGCCGCGCAGGATCCACAGGAGCCGCTGCTCCGCCACGCGCTCGGCGATCCACGCGACGGCGCGGTCCCGGATCCGCTGCAGCCGCGTCCGCGCTGGTGCGGCCGAGGCGCGAGCCAGCCGCTTCCGGCGCTCGGCGTCGAGGCTGGCCAGGCCGTCCTGGAACCGCCGGCTGAGCCAGCGCCTCCAGCGCGATCGGCCGTCTGCGCCGGCCGGCGGCTGGCGCTCGTCGAACTCGCAGTAGAGCTCGTGGCGGCCCCGGGGGATGGGCAGGAGGTAGATCTCCATGGAGCCGCCCCAGCCCGCCTAGCGGGCGCCCGGGGCGGCATCGTCGAAGATGTCCGCCTCGAACAGCGAGACGCGCGCGCCGCGCCTCCACGCGTCAGGCGCGAGCCCCGCCTTGCCGCAGGTGCGCTCGAGGAACGTGTCGCGGTCCCAGCGCTGCTCGACCGCGACCTGCGGCAGCAGCAGGCCCCGCTGCCATCCCTGCTCGACGATCAGCCCGTGCCGGCCGACGACGATGTCCTCGGGGTCGTCCACGGGCGAGACGGGGCCGAGCACGGAGATCTCGATCACGCAGCCGTCCAGTTCGCCTGCGCCCACCGGGTCGAACCGCGGGTCGTCGGTGGCGGCCGCCACGGCGCAGTCCGCGACGACGGCGGCCAGGGGCTGGGTGGCGCCGAGGCGCCCGATGCAGCCGCGGAGCGCGCCGCCGCTGTGAAAGGACACGAAGGCGCTCGCGCGCGCGCCGAGCGCGCCGGTCGTGTCGACGGCGGCGCGCGGCCGCCCGGCCAGGGCGTCGGCGACGGCCCGCCTCGCGATCGCCAGCAGGCGGCGCCGATCCTCGTCGGTCAGCCTCGCGGCCATCGCGCCCACCCGGCCCGATCAGGCCGCCGCCCTGAACGTCCCGAGGACGGCAGCCATGTAGCCGACGACCGCGCTCGTGTCGCCCGACACGGCGCCGGAGTCCGCGTAGCACAGCACCCGGGCGTCGGCCGCCCCGAGGGCGCGGGCCGCGCGCATGACGGCGACCATCGGGCCGCCGCCGCAGGCGTGCCCGGGGTTGCGCGCCAGCGCCCGCTCGACCGCTTCGGGATCGAACCGCTCGACGGCGGTGACGATCACCTGATCCAGCTGCGCCGCGCGCCTCGAGTCCTGGTAGTGGGAGAGATCGCTGCTTGCGACGAGCAGCGGGCGCCGGTGCGCCAGGGCGGCCGCCAGCCCGTCGCCGAGGGCGGCCACCGTCGAGCGCGACTGGTGGCCCATCACGAGCGGCACGATGGGGACGCCCGGCAGCATGCGCTGGATGAAGGGCAGCTGCATCTCGACGGAGTGCTCCCGCCGGTGCGCCGCCGGCAGATCCTGCACGACTGGCGACGCCGCCATGATCGCATCGGCATCCGCCTCGGAGATGGGCAGATCGCCGAGCGGCGTCTCGAAGACCCCGCGCGGCGCGATGGCCACGCCTTCGAACCCGACGTGGTGGGACGGCCCGACGAGCACCACGACGTCGTAGGCGCGGCCGTCCAGCTGGCGGTACGCGTGCGCCGCCACCGGCCCAGAGTAGGCGAGGCCGGCGTGCGGCGCCACCAGGCCGACGATGTCGCCGCTGATGCGCGCGGACACGGCCTCCGTGTAGCGCTCGATCTCCGCCGCGAGGCGCGCCGGCTGCCCCGGATACCAGGTGCCGGCCACCGCGGCGGGCCTGCGGACTGGTTGCGGTGCCATGATCGTGAATGTTAGCATCGGCCATGGCCGGCGCACGCGACGACTTCGACATCGCCCGCGTCGCCGCCCTGGCCGGGCTCGAACTGGCCCCGGCCGACGCGGCCCGCCTTCACGCCCAGCTCGCCTCGATTGTCGGCTACGTCGGACAGCTCCAGGACGCGGACACGAGCGGCGGCGCGCCCGGCCAGGCCGATCAGCCCGCGGCCGATGCCCTCCGCCCGGACGACGTGCTGGCGTCGCTGCCAGCCGACGCGGTCCTGATGAACGCGCCCGACGCGACGGCCGATCCTCCCCTCGTCCGCGTTCCGAGAGTGATGCTGCGATGAGCGGCGAGGCGCTGACGGCGGCCGGGATCCGCGCGGCGTTCGTGAACGGCGAGGCGACGGCATCGGCCATCTGCCGCGCGGCGCTCGACTGCATCGCGGAGCGCAACGGGCCGCTGGGCGCGGTCCTGCGGGTGGACGAGGCGCGGGCGATGGCGCGCGCCGCCGCGCTCGACCGCGCGGCGGGGACGTCCGGCGCCGGCCCCCTGGCCGCGGTTCCCGTCCTCGTGAAGGACAACATCTGCGTCGAGGGCGGGGTGACGACGGCCGGGTCGCGCCTGCTCGAGCGCTTCGTGGCGCCCTACACGGCCACCGCCGTGGAGCGCCTCGAACGCTCCGGCGCCATCGTTGTCGGCAAGACGAACTGCGACGAGTTCGCGATGGGCTCGTCGAACGAGCACTCGGCGTTCGGCCCCGCGCGCAACCCCTGGGACCTGTCGCGGACGCCCGGCGGGTCGAGCGGCGGGTCGGCGGCCGCCGTCGCGGCCCGGATGGCGCCGCTCGCCCTCGGGTCGGACACGGGAGGCTCCGTGCGCCAGCCGGCCGGCTTCTGCGGCTGCGTGGGCCTCCGCCCCACCTACGGCCGCGTGTCGCGCTACGGGCTGGTCGCCTTCTCGTCGTCGCTCGACCAGATCGGGCCCATCGCCCTGACCGTCCGCGACGCCGCCGCCGCCCTCGGGGCGATGGCGGGCCTCGACCCGCGGGACGCGACGACGTCCGACGCGCCCGTTCCCGACTGGGCGGGCGCGATGACGGGGGACGTGCGCGGGTGCCGCCTCGGCGTGCCGGCCCGCCTGCTGGACGGCATCGATGACGGCGTGCGCGCCGCATTCGGCGCGGCGCTTGAGGTGCTGCATTCGCGCGGCGCCCTGATCCGGGACGTGTCCCTCGAGCACGCCAGCCTCGCCATTGCGGTGTACTACGTCCTGGCGACGGCCGAGGCGAGTTCGAACCTCGCACGGTACGACGGCGTGCGATACGGGTACCGCGCGGCGGGTGCCGCGGACCTGCGCGGAATGATCGAGCGGACGAGGACCGAGGGTTTCGGCCCCGAGGCCACGCGCCGCATCCTCCTCGGGACCTTCGTGCTCAGCGCGGGGCACTACGACGCGTACTACGCGAAGGCCCAGCGGGTCCGCGCGCTCGTCGCAGCGGATTTCGCGGACGCGTTCAGGGACGTGGATGTCATTGCGCTGCCGACCAGCCCGACGCCGGCGTTCCGGCTGGGCGAACTGGTGGACGACCCGCTCTCGATGTACCTGGCGGACGTCTTCACCGTCGGCGCGTCGCTCGCGCGCCTTCCCGCGCTCTCTGTGCCCTGCGGCTTCACCCCCGCCGGGCTGCCCGTCGGCCTGCAGCTCGCAGGGCGCCCCTTCGACGAATCGACGATCCTGCGGGTGGCCGAGGCCTACGAGCGGGACACGGCGTTCTGGCGCGTCGCGCCGTCAGGCGCCTGACGCGACGGCGGGCCTCGCGATCAGCTTCGCCAGCCCCCACACGGCCAGCCCCAGCACGAGCAGCGGCAGGAACGGCAGCAGCAGCCCGAGGAGCGCCAGGAGGCCGAAGCCCGCCGCCCCGACCACGGCCAGCGCCAGGAAGAGCGGCAGGAGCAGGAGGCCGAAAAGCAGCTTCAGCACGAGGCCGAGCAGCCTGAACGGCAGGACGAGCAGCCAGAAGAGGAGCTTCAGGAGGCCGCCCACCAGTCCAAGGACGAACAGGCCGAAGACGGCCATCGCGGCGAGCGTCAGCATCGTGGCCATGGTGTGCTCTCCCCTCTCGCGCCTTGCGGGCGGGCCCGCCGCGGCTTGCCGCGCCCGCTACACCGATCTACGAGGAATGGGCGGGTCGAGGTTCCAGCGGACCGGCGTGCCGGGTCAGCCGGCGCGGCGGGAGTTGCCGAGCTGGTCGGTCGTCCCGCGCGGGATGTCCGGCGGGAGGTAGGTCTGGGGTTTGCCCAGGGCCTCGTCCAGGCTGCGCACGGTCAGCGATCGGCCGCCGCTGGGGCGCAGCTTGAAGACGTCCAGGCCGAGCGACAGCCCGATCATCAGCACGAGGATCGTCGCGATGGCGCCGCCCACCGACTGCAGGGCGGCGGCAACCAGAGCGCCGACCTCGCTCACGCTCACAGCAGCCCCTCGAGCTTCGGGTGCGAGGGCGGCGCGTCCGCGAAATCGTACTGGATGTAACCCTGGCGGACTTCGTCCATCGCGACGCGCTCGGGCTTGCGCGCGGGTGCCGGCGGTTCCGGCGCCCTCCCGGGATCAGCATCGGCGGGCCGCAGGCGGCTGAGCGCCCCGCGGCGGAGCTGCTTCGCCCGCTGCGCGGCGACTTCGACGAACAGGAAACGCGCATCGGTCGGGTTCAGCATGAAGCGCTCGTCGGGCTCTGGCTTTTCGGGTGTCTCGGGGAGGGCGACGGGCTCGACAATCGGTGCTTGATCCACAACAGGTAAACGTACACCACGCGTGAAGGGTCTGGCAAGCCTTTCCGCGGCCGCCCGCGCTTCCCGCGCACGCGGGCCGGGCGTGCTGTGCGTACAGCGTCCGGGGGCGCCCGCGTGCGCCCCCGGAGCTGGTGGCGGCCGCGCCGCAGCCGGCGGCCCGGCCTAGTCCTGCACGCGGACCTGGATCTGCTTCGGCTTCGCGTCCTCGCGCACCGGCAGCTTGATGGTCAGCACGCCGTTCTTGTAGTCGGCGCTGACCTTCGACGCGTCCACCGTCGGCGGCAGGGAGAACGACCGGCTGAAGGCGCCGTAGGTGCGCTCGATCCGGTGGCAGCTCTCTTCCTTGATGGAGCTGTCCATCTTCTTCTCACCGCGCAGGGTGAGGCTGTTGTTCGCCACGACGATCTCGATGTCGTCCTTGGTCATGTCGGGCAGCTCGGCCTTGATGACCAGCTCGTGGTTGCCGGCGTCGTAGATGTCCACCGGCGGCACCCACGCGCCGCGGCGCATCACATCGTCCTCGCCGGGGCGGTACGCCTCCCCGAACAGGCGGTTCATGCGCTCCTGCATCGCGCTCAGCTCACGGAATGGGTCCCAGCGAACGAGTGTCATGGCCTTCCTCCTCATCGTTGAATCCGCTTGGCGGGCCGTCCCGGTCATTCCCGGGCCGTCCGCGTTGCAACCTAGAGGTATTCTACACGATGTATTACTGTTGTCAACTAAAATTATCTTAGTCTTATTATATCAAGCACTTTTCGCCTTGCTGGAGACTCCGACGCCAGGTCGGCGGCCGAGCGCCTGCTCGCACACGGTCGCAACGCGGGCTCGTCGCGCAGGCTGGCTGTTCTCCGGGAGTCTTGGTATCCTGTCGAGGCCTCCCCGGCGCGGCAGATCGGACGAGGCCCCGCAGGGCCGTGCCGGATCGGGGGCTGCCGGGTCTGCCGTTGTCTCCCCTTGCCGAGGGTGGTGCGTATGCCGCGTTACAGGATTGCGTGGTTGCCCGGGGACGGTGTGGGCGTCGACGTGATGGAGGCCGCGAGGATCGTCCTCGAACGGGCGGATTTTGACGCCGAGTACCTGCACGGCGACATCGGCTGGGAGTTCTGGTGCGCCGAGGGCGACGCGCTGCCGCCGCGCACGATCGAGCTGCTCCGCCACGTGGACGCGGCGCTGTTTGGCGCGATCACGTCCAAGCCGGTCAAGGCGGCGGAGGCGGAGCTGGCGCCCTCGCTCAAAGGGACCGGCCTCATCTACCGCTCCCCCATCGTCCGCATGCGGCAGACCTTCGACCTGTACACCTGCCTCCGGCCGATGAAGGCCTACCCCGGCAACGCGCTGAACCACGACGATGGGATCGATCTCGTGATGTTCCGCGAGAACACGGAGGACCTGTACGCGGGCGTGGAGTTCAACCCCGTGCCGCCGCGGCTCTCGGAGACGCTCGCGGCCCTCGCGCCGGCCTTTGCGCCGTATGCGGCGCTCGCCCCCGACCAGTTCGCCGTGTCCTGCAAGATCAACACGAAGCGCGGGTCCGAGCGGATCATCGACGCGGCCTTCGCCTACGCGCGCGCGCACGGCCGCAGGAAGGTGACGGTGGTCCACAAGGCGAACGTGGTCCGCGCGACCGACGGCCTGTTCCTGGAGACGGCGCGGGAAGTGGCGGCCCGCTATCCGGACATCGCGTGGGACGAGGCGAACGTGGACGCCATCACGATGTGGCTCCTCAAGAACCCGCTCAACTACGACGTCCTCGTGGCGCCGAACCTGTACGGCGACATCGTCTCCGACCTGTGCGCGCAAATGGTCGGCGGGCTCGGCTTCGCCTGCTCCGGCAACATCGGCGACACCCTGGCCGTCTTCGAGCCGACGCACGGCTCGGCGCCGAAGTACGCGGGCCAGCACAAGGTCAACCCGATCGCGACGATTCTCGCGGCCAAGATGATGCTCGAGTGGCTCGGGGAGGCCCACCTGGCCGCCCGCGTCGAGGCGGCCGTGGCCGCGGTCATCCGCCAGGGGCAGGTCCGCACCTACGACATGGGCGGCTCGAACACCACGCTGGAAATGGCGGAGGCCGTGGCCCGGGAGCTCTAGCGATGGCGGTCGTCACCATCCACGAAGTCGGGCTGCGCGACGGTCTGCAGATCGAGGAACAGGTCGTCCCGAGCGAGCGCAAGCTCGACTGGATCGCGCGCCTGGCGCGCGCGGGCGTGCCGGTCATCCAGGTGGGATCGTTCGTGCATCCGCAGCGGGTCCCCCAGATGGCGGACACCGACAGCCTCTTCCGCCGCCTCGCCGATCTGCCCCGCGTCCCGGGCGTCGCCTACTCGGCCCTGGTGCTGAACGAGCGCGGCCTTGAGCGCGGCCTTGCGTGCGGCGTCGAGTACTTCTGCATGGGCGCGTCGGCCAGCGACACGCACAGCCGGAAGAACACGGGCATGGCCGCGTCCGAGGCCGCCGACCGGATCACCGCCATGGGCCGCCGGGCGGCCGAGGCGGGCCGGCGCGTCCAGGTGTCGGTGCAGTCGGCCTTCGGCTGCGGCTTCGAGGGGCGCGTACCGGCCGCCCGCGTGCTGGACCTGGTCAGGCGGTTCGTCGACGCCGGTCTCCGCTCGGTGAGCCTGGCCGACACGGCCGGCCACGCGGACCCGGCGCAGGTCGAATCGCTCGTGGCGTCGGTCCGCGCGATCGACGACGGCCTGGCGCTCACGTGCCATTTCCACGACACCTACGGCCTCGGCCTGGCGAACGCGTACGCCGCCTTGCGCGCCGGCGTCACGACGTTCGAGTCGGCGTTTGGCGGCCTCGGCGGCTGCCCGTTCACGGCCGTCGCGGCGGGCAACGTGTGCACGGAGGACCTGGTGCACATGTTCCAGCGCATGGGCCTGTGCGGCGGCGTGGACGCCGAGGCGGTCGCCGAGGTCGCCCGCGACGCGGCCGCCTTCTTCGGCCGCGCGCTGCCGGGCGTCGTGCACCGCACGGGCCCCATCCCCGAGCGGGGAACGGCGGAGGGCGCTCACTAGCGGCCGGCCTGCGGCGCGCCACGCCGGCCGGCCCCTTCGCGGACCGAGGTGACTGCAGCCATGACACTGCTCGACGGAATTCGGGTGCTGGACCTGACGAACGTCCTTGCCGGCCCCTTCGCCACCATGCACCTGGCGCTGGCCGGGGCGGACGTCATCAAGATCGAGAACCCGAACGGCGGCGACCTGGCGCGCAAGCTCGGCAACGTGCCGGCGCTCAACCAGGAGCTGATGGGCACGAGCTTCCTCGCGCAGAACGCCAACAAGCGCTCGCTGACGCTCAATCTGAAGGCGGACGAGGGCCGCCGCATCTTCCTCGCCCTCGCGGCGACGGCCGACGTCGTGGTGGAGAACTTCCGTCCCGGCGTCATGGCGCGGCTCGGGCTCGGGTACGAGACGCTGACGGCGGCGAACCCGCGGCTCGTCTACTGCGCCATCTCCGGCTTCGGCCAGACGGGCCCCGACGCCCACAAGCCGGCGTACGATCAGATCATCCAGGGCCTCAGCGGCGTCATGGACGTCAACGGCGACACGCGCCTGCACCCGCTCCGCTGCGGCTTCCCGGTGTGCGACACGGTGGGCGGCCTCAACGCCGCCTTCGCCATCATGGGCGCCCTCTTCCACCGCGAGCGGACGGGCGAAGGCCAGTTCATCGACGTCGCCATGCTCGACTCGATCATGCCGCTCATGGGCTGGGTCGTGGCCAACCTGCTCATCGGCGGCGTGCCGCCGGTGCCGATGGGCAACGACAACTTCACCGCGGCGCCTTCGGGCGTGTTCACCACCGGGGACGGCTTCATCAACATCGCGGCCAACGAGCAGGCGCAGTGGGAGTCGCTCTGCGACGTGCTCGGCGTCCCCGAACTGAAGAGCGACGAGCGGTTCGCGCGCCGGGACGTGCGCAAGGCCAACCGCGCGCTCCTCACGCCGCTCCTCGAAGCGAAGCTGGCCGGGCGCCCGACCGCCCACTGGGTCGAGGCGCTGAACCGCGCGGGCGTCCCGTCGGGCGAGATCCTCGACCTGCGCGCGGCGCTGACGCAGCCGCAGATCGCGCACCGCGGCACGATCCGGACGGTGCGCGAGCCGGGCATCGGCGATCTCAAGCTCTTCAACCTCACGGCGCGGTTCGAGAAGACCCCGGGGTCGGTGGATGCGCCGCCGCCGCGCCTCTCGGCCGACACCGACGCGATCCTCGGCGAGCTCGGCTACACCGCCGACGCCGTCGCCGATCTCCGCCAGAAGGGAGTCGTCTGACCCATGGGCATGACCGTCGCGCAGAAGATCCTGGCGCGGGCCTCCGGCCTGCCGGCCGTCACCGTCGGCGACGTGGTGGAGCCGGCCGTCGACCTCGCGATGTCGCACGAGAACACCGCGCTCGTCATCAACCAGTTCCTCGAGGTGTTCGCAGGCACGGCCCTCGAGCCGCGCGTCTGGGACCCGTCGAGAATCGCCGTCATCTTCGATCACCGGGTCCCCGCCGAGTCGGCCAAGACGGCGACGAACCAGCGAAAGGTCCGCGAGTTCGTCGCGGCGCAGGGCATCGCCAGGTTCCACGACGTGCGCGGCGACTCGGGCGGCATCTGCCACCAGGTCCTGGCCGAGGAGGGCTACGACCGGCCGGGCGCCGTGATCGTCGGCGCCGACAGCCACACCACGAGCCACGGCGCCCTCGGCGCCCTCGCTTTCGGCATCGGCGCCACGGAGATGGCCTCGGTGTGGGCGCTCGGCCGCGCCGTCAACGTCCAGGTCCCGGCGTCGATCAAGGTGGCCCTGCACGGGCGGTTCGGGCCGGCGGTCTCGCCGAAGGACGCCATCCTCCACCTCGTCGGCCTCCTCACGGCGGAGGGCGCGAACTTCAAGGTGATCGAGTTCCACGGCGACGCCGTCGCCGCCATGCCGACCTCGGGCCGCCTCGTGCTGTGCAATATGACCGTGGAGGCCGGCGCCACGTCGGGCATCGTCCCCGCCGACGCCGAGACGGTCCGCTACCTGCGCGAGGAAGCGGGCGTCACGGACCCGCTCGATCTGGTGCAGCCGGACCCGGACGCTGAGTACGACCGCGTCGTCGACATCGACGTGTCGGCCCTCGGGCCGCAGATTGCGTGCCCGCACACGGTGGACAACGTCAAGCCGGTCGGCGCCGTGGCCGGCACGAAGGTCCATCAGATCGTCATCGGCTCCTGCACCAACGGGCGCCTCGACGATCTCGAGACGGCCGCGGCCCGGTTGAGGGGCCGGAAAGTGGCGAGCGGCGTGCGGATGCTCGTCTTCCCCGCGTCCTGGAGAATCTACAAGGAGGCCATGCGGCGCGGCTATCTCGCGGACCTCGTCGAGGCCGGCGCCGTCATCATGAACCCGGGGTGCGGCTGCTGCCTGGGCGTCCACCAGGGCGCGCTCGGCGACGGCGAAGTGGCGCTCTCGACGACGAACCGGAACTTCAAGGGCCGGATGGGCAACGCCTCGGGCGAGGTCTACCTCTGCTCTCCGGCCGTTGCGGCGGCCAGCGCGCTCGCCGGCGTCATCACGGACCCGCGGCAGGAGGGATGAGCACCATGGCGAAGGTGGTCTACGTGGTGGGCGACGACGTGTCGACCGACACGATCTACCCGGGACGGTTCATGGCGACGGTCCTCCCGTCGGAGACGCCGCAGTTCTGCTTCGCCGACGACAAGGCCTTCAACGCCGCGCTGCAGCAGAAGAGGCTGCCGCCAGGCGGCGTGATCGTAGCGGGCCAGAACTTCGGGTGCGGGTCGTCGCGCGAGCAGGCCGCCTCGACGCTGAAGGGCCACGGTCTCACGGTCGTGGCGCGTGGGTTCGCGCGCATCTTTCTCCAGAACTCGATCAACCTCGGCCTCCGGACCGTCATCTGCCCGGACATCGCGGCCGAGGCCGGCGACGAACTGGAGTTCACGGCGGGCGCCGTGCGGAACCTCACGCGCGGGCGGGAGTTCGCGACGGTGCCGCTGCCGCCGGCGAGGCAGGCAATCATCGACGCCGGCGGGCTGATTGCCTACACGCGCGCGCGGCTGCTGGCGGCCGCCGGCAGATAGGCGCGTTGGCCGCTGCGGCGCCGCACGGCGGGATCCCGCCCGCCTGGCGGGGCCTCCGGGCCTGTGCGATCATGAAGAGCATGCGCCAGATCGACGCGATGCTGCCGCTTGCCGAGGTGCGGGACCTCGCCGGCGAGGTGCGCCGCCTCTTCGACGATCTCGACCGGGCGCGCCCCCTCGACCGGCGCCTGCTGCCGGGCGTGTTCTCGCCGACGCTCGACGCGCGGGAGACGGCGGACATGGTCGAGATCGTCCTGGATCTGCCCGGCGTCGCGCTCGAGGACATCCGCATCCTGATCCGCGGGGGCGTCGTCATCATCGCCGGCGCGAAGTCGCCGCCCAACCCGGCCGAGCGCGCCGAGGCGAGCTTCCACCTGGTGGAGCGCGATTTCGGCCGGTTCGCGAGGGCGGTGCGCCTGACCGGCGCCTTCCAGACCGCGATGACGGCCGCCACGCTGGCCAACGGCGAACTTCGCGTGCGCATTCCGAAACTCGAGGAGCGGCGCGGGCACGACATCACCGTGCCGGTCAGGCGCCCGGCCGGGCCCTAGGCCGCCCGGGGCGCCGCGCGCGGTCACCATGCGGATCCTGTTCATCGGCGACGTGTTCGGGCGGCCCGGGCGGGACCTCGTCCAGCAGGCGATCCCGCTCGCTGAGGCCCGCTTCGGCGTGGACGCCGTCGTGGCCAACGTCGAGAACGCGGCGGCGGGCGCGGGCATCACCCGCGACACGGGCGACGCGCTCCTGGCGTCGGGCGTGGACGTGATGACCACGGGCAACCACGTCTGGGACAAACGCGAGGCGCTGACCTACATCGGCGCCGAGCCCCGGCTGCTGAGGCCGCTCAACATGGCCGAGGGGGCGCCCGGCCGCGGCGCCTTCGTCGCCCGCGTCGCGGGCGGCGCCGCGATCGGCGTCCTCAACGTCATGGGGCGCGTGTTCATGCCGCCGGTGGACAATCCCTTCGCGGCGGTGGACGCCGCCCTGGCGCGCCTCGAAGGGGCCTGCACCACGATCGTCGTGGACATCCACGCCGAGGCCTCCTCGGAGAAGATCGCGATGGCCTGGCACCTCGACGGCCGCGTGACCGCCGTCATCGGCACGCACACGCACGTCCAGACGGCCGACGCGCGGGTGCTGCCGGGCGGCACGGCCTACATCACCGACGCCGGCATGACGGGCCCCCACGACTCGATCATCGGCATGGAGCGCGGGCCGCTGCTCGAGCGATTCGTCACCGGCCTGCCGGGCCGCATGGAGCCCGCGTCCGCCAATCCCCGGTTCCAGGGCGTCGTGATCGACGCCGACAGCCGGACCGGCCGCGCCTTGTCGATTGAGCGCATCGACTGGCCGGAGACGGAGATCGCGGGCGCCCGCAAGGCCGACGGCGATGCCTGATCTCTTCGACTTCCTGTCCGAGAGCGGCGGCACGGACGGCGCGCCGCCACGCGACCAGGGCCCGCGGATCTACACGGTCGGCGAAATCACGGCCGCCATCCGCACCGTCCTCGAGACCACCTGGGCCGATGTCTGGATCGAGGGCGAGCTGTCGAACTGCCGCCTCTGGAACACGGGGCACCTGTACTTCTCGCTCAAGGACCCTTCGGCCCAGCTGCGCGGCGTGATGTTCAAGCGCGAGGCCCGCTCCCTCGCCTTCAGGCCGGAAGACGGCCTCCACGTGCTCGTGCGCGGCCGGCTGGGCCTGTACGAGCCGAAGGGCGAGTACCAGATCGTCTGCAGCGTGATGGAGCCGCGCGGGCTGGGCGCGCGGCAGCTGGCGCTCGACCAGCTCAAGCGCCGCCTGCAGGCCGAGGGGCTGCTCGACGCGGCCCGCAAGCGGCCGCTCCCGGCGCTGCCCCGCAAGATCGGCGTCGTGACCTCGATGGACGGCGCCGCGCTGCGCGACGTCCTCACGGTCCTCGGCCGGCGGTACCCGGACGCCCACGTGGTGATTGCGCCCGCGCGGGTGCAGGGCGAGGGGGCCGCGGCCGACCTCGCCCGCGCCCTTGGCGCGATCGGGCGCGTCGACGGCGTGGACGTCGTGATCGTCGGGCGCGGCGGCGGGGCCGTCGAGGACCTGTGGGCCTTCAACGAGGAGCCGGTGGCGCGGGCGGTGGCACAGTGCCCCGTGCCCGTCGTCTCGGCCGTGGGCCACGAAGTGGACGTGACGCTCGCCGACCTGGTCGCGGACCTTCGGGCGCCGACGCCGTCGGCGGCGGCCGAGCTGGTGGTGGCGGCGAAAGACGAGGTCGTCCGGCGCATCGATCACCTCGCGGACCGCCTGGACGCCGCCTGCGGGCGGCGGGTGCGGCTGGCCGCGCACGCGCTGGATCGCCTCACGGGGCGCCCGGCCTTCGCGGGGTTCGCGGCGCGGCTCGCGCTGCGCGGGCGCCACGTCGCCGAGCTGCTGCTCGATCTCCAGCGCGCCGGGCGCGACCGGATCGCCGCGCGGCAGCGGGGGTTCCAGGCGCTGCGCCTGCGCCTCGAGGCGCTGGACTTGCGCCGCAGCCTCGGCCGGCTGCAGGCGCGCCTCGCGCAGGGCCACGCGCGCCTCGCCTCGGCCTTCGCCGCGCATCGCCACGCGGCCGACGCCCGGCTGGGCGCCCTGACGGCCCGCCTCGACGCGCTGAGCCCCCTGGCGGTCCTCGGGCGCGGCTACGCCGTCTGCTGGGACGGCGCGCGCCGCCTGATTCTCCGTGACGCGAGCGCCGTCGCCGACGGGACGGCCGTCCGCGTCACGCTTCACCGGGGCGAGTTGAGCTGCGTCGTGACGGGCCGGGACGTCCCGGAGCCGCCGCCGCACACGGCACGCGCGCGCGTGCAGGATGGACCGTGATGGACGATCACATCAAGGACTTCGAAGCCGCCATCGCCGAGCTGGAAGCCATCGTGAAGAAGCTCGAGGACGGCGACCTGACCCTCGAGCAGTCGCTCGAACTCTACGAGCGCGGCGTGAGGCTCTCCCGCTACTGCCACGGGAGGCTCGAAGAAGCAGAGCGCCGGATCGAGGTGCTGGGCGAACGGGGCGACCTGCAGCCGGCGCCGCCGTCGCTCGATGCCGCGAGCGCCGGCGCCCGCCGGGCCGAGGCCGGCCCCGGGGAGAAGGGGCGCAGGACGTGACCGACACCTCCGGCCTGCCTTTCGCCAGCTTCCTGCGCACGCGGCGCGCGGAGATCGATCGGGCCCTCGACGCCTTCCTCCCGCCCGTCTCGGGCCGCCTGGCGGGCGTGCACGACGCCATGCGCTACAGCCTCTTCGCCGGCGGCAAGCGCTTCCGGCCGATCCTCGCCCTCGCCGCGGCCGAGTCGGCTGCGCCCGGCGACCCGGCCGCGCTCGACCTCGCGCTGCCCTCCGCGTGCGCGATCGAGATGATCCACACCTATTCGCTCGTCCACGACGATCTCCCGGCCATGGACGATGACACGATGCGGCGCGGCAAGCCCACGCTGCACGTGGTCTGCGGCGAAGGCCTCGCCATCCTGGCCGGCGACGGGTTGCTGGCCGAGGCCTTCGTGCTGCTGGCGCGCGAACCGGACTGCGAGGGGCGGCCCGAACGCGCCGCGCGCAAGCTGGCGGTCATCCGCCGCATCGCGGACGCGGCGGGCGCTGCGGGCATGGTCGGCGGGCAGGCGATCGACCTGCAGGCCGCCGGCCGCGGCTGCGACGCCGAGGGGCTGGACGCCGAGGGCCTCCGGGACATGCACGCGCGCAAGACCGGCGCGCTCATCCGCGCCGCGGCGGCCTCGGGCGCCATCATGGCGGGCGCGGCCCCCGCGCGCCTCGAGGCGATCGATGGCTACGCCGCCGCGCTCGGGCTCGCCTTCCAGATCGTGGACGACATCCTCGACGTCGAGGGAACCGACGCGGCGCTCGGCAAGACCGCCGGCAAGGACGCGGCGTCGGCGAAGCCGACCTATCCCGCGCTGTTCGGCCTGGATGCCTCGAAGCGCCTCGCCCGCGACGCCGCCGGCGACGCGCATGCCGCGCTGGCCGGAGCCGGCCTCGAGCGCACGCGCCTGGCCGACATCATCACCTGGGTCCTGTCGCGCACGTCCTAGGCCGCCTCGCCATGCCCGCCCGCCGCCGCCTCCGCCTCGACGCCGCCCTCGTCGAGCGTGGCCTCGCGGCCTCGCGTGAACGGGCCCGCGCCCTGGTCCTCGCCGGCCGTGTCCGCGTCAGCGGCGCCGTCGTCTCGAAGGCCGGGACGGCCGTGCCCGGCGACGCGCCGATCTCGGTCGACGAGCCGGACTTCCCCTGGGTCGGCCGCGGCGGCGTGAAGCTCGCCCACGCCCTCGACGTGTTCCGCATCGACGTCGCCGGCCGCGAGGCGCTCGATATCGGCGCCTCGACCGGCGGCTTCACCGACGTCCTGCTGCGCCGCGGGGCCGCACGCGTGGTGGCGCTCGACGTGGGCCACGGGCAGATCGACAGCCGCCTGCGCGCGGACCCGCGCGTGGTGGTGCTCGAGCGCCGCAACGCGCGGGCGCTCGCGCCCGGGTGGCTGCCGGCGCCGGCCGGCGTCGTGACCATCGACGTCTCGTTCATCTCGCTCCGCCTCATCCTGCCGGCGCTGCCGCCGGTCCTCGCCGACGGAGCCGACATCGTGGCGCTGGTCAAGCCGCAGTTCGAGGCGGGCCGCGGCCAGGTGGGGCGCGGCGGGCTGGTGCGCGACCCGGCGGTGCACGAGGCGGTGATCGAGCGCGTGACGGCCGCCGCCGCCGGCTGCGGGTTGCGCTCCCTGGCGATGACGCCCTCGCCGATCACCGGCGCGTCGGGCAACGTGGAGTTCCTGCTCCACCTGCGGCGACAGACCCCGGACCCGGACGCTCCGCCTGGCCGCGGTGGCGTCGCGTAAGCCGGGCGAGGCGGCAGCGGTGCCAGGCGCCGCGCCAGGCGCCGGGAGCCGGCCACGGGTCAGCGGTACGGCGGGTTCTCGATGGCCTGCCAGAGCATCGCCTTGCTCGACTCCGAGCCCCCGAACCGCCCGCTCGGCAGCGCCCGGTGCATGAGCATGCGCTGGTAGATGGCGTCGCCGACGCGGAGGTTGACGCCCATCCCCGCCAGGTACTGCAGCCGCAGGTTGCGGTCGCGGTTGATGGCCGCCCCCGCCAGCCAGGGCCGGAGATCGCCGGCCTCGCCGGCGTACGTCGCCAGCAGGCTGACGGCCGACCCGAACCCGACCTCGCCGAGCGACGCGGCGACCCGCCCGAAACCGGGGCTCCTGAGCCGCGCCTCGATCCGATCGATGTCGATCGGCCCTGGCGCCGCCTGCCCCAGCAGCACCAGGTCGTAGCCCGCGCCGTTGTACGTGTTGCCGAACACGATGCCGTCCGGGAAGGCCTCGAAGAACGTGGCGATCTCGCTCTTCACGGCCTCCTCGCTGCTCGAGTAGAGCTGCACGAACAGCGTCACGATGCCGCCCGGGTTCAACCGCCGCCTGACGAGCTGGAAGAACTCCCTCGAATACAGCATCGCGGCGCCCTTGACCCAGGGGTCCAGGGGATCCGACGTAATCGCGTCGAACCGCTCGTCGGTCGTCAGCAGGAAGTGGCGCCCGTCGTCGATGTGAATCCGGACCTTCGGGTTGTTGACGACGTCGTGGTTGTGGGCGCTGAAGTACGCCGACACGGTCTTGATGACGAGCGGCTCGATTTCGGCGATCGTCACGCGCTCGACCGACGGGTCGATCGCCACGGCGCCGGCCGTGACGCCCGCGCCGAACCCGATCACGAAGACCGACGCGGGCCGGTCGGGCACCAGCGTGGTCAGGTGGCCGAGCATCCGCTGGAGCCGCATGTCCTGGGGCTCGCTGGACGCCTGGATCTTGCCCGCGTTGTGGTAGTTGAGCACGCCGCTCGGCAGCCTCGACACGGCCACCGAGGCGTTGAGCCCTTCTCCGACGTAGATGAACTCCGCCTGATTGACCCACGTGGCCGAGAAGCGGCCGTAGCCGACGAGCAGCCCCGGCACCGGCGGCACCGCGAGGCCGGCCCCCGCCGCCCCGCCCGCGATCGCGACGACGAGCGCGGCGGCGGCCAGCCAGGACGCCGCGGCGCGCCGGGGCGCGGCGGCCGGGGCGCCGAACCCGGGGAGCAGCATCAGCAGCGCCGCGGCCGCCGCCACGGCGATCATCAGCTGGTGCACGTGCTGGCTGCCGAACCGGGCCACCAGGAGGCCCGCGCCGAGCGATCCGACGATCGCACCCAGCGTGTTCGCGGCGTACATCCCGCCGACGACGCGCGCCTGGTCGCCGCCGAAGCGCGCCACCGCCGCCAGCGCGAGCGGGAAGCTCGCGCCCCACAGCAGGGCCCCAGGCAGCACGGTCCAGAGGCAGCGCGCGGCGTCGAGCTGGAAGTTGAATGCCGGGCTCATCGAGATCGAGGGGTCGATGGGCCAGTACGGCAGCGAGCCGCACAGCATCGCCGCGCCCCACGCGATGGCGGCGCACAGCCCGGCCTGGCACCAGCCGAGGGCCGCGGCCGGACGCGTGAGGCTCCGCGCCAGGGCCGAGCCGGCGCTGCTGCCGATGCCGATCCCCAGGAGGATCCCGGCGAGGATCAGCGAGAAGGTGTAGGTGGTTCCGCCGAAGACGAGCGACAGCAGCCGGGTCCAGACCACCTCGGCGGACAGGGCGGTGAAGCCCGAGAGCGCGATGGCCACGTAGGCCGCCTTGCGCTCGAACGCCCCCGCCCGCGGCGCCGCCGCGGGCGAGGCCGCGGCACTGACGGCAACGGCTGCCGCCGGCCCCGCCTCGCGGCCGGCTGCCGGGCCGGCGGCCTTCGCCAACAGGAGCGCCGCCGCGGCCACCGTGGCGTTCAACGCGACGGCGACGAAGGTCGCGATGCTCACGTCGAACACACGGAGCAGGTAGAAGCCCGCGCCCACGCTCCCGATGACGGCCCCCGCCGTGTTGCCCGCGTAAAACAGCCCGAGCCACGACACGCCGCGCGGCGTCATCTCCACCCAGCGCGCCAGCGCCGGCAGGGTCGCGCCCATGAGCAGCGTGGGCGGCAGCAGGCACACGGCCGCGGCCGCGGCGCGCAGCGCGATGCCGGCCGTGCCGGGGCCCGCCCATGCCGCGTACGCGCTGCCCACCAGCGGCATGCCGGCCAGCACCAGCAGGCCGATGGCGCCGATCGCCGCTTCGAGGAGCGCATACACCCGCAGCGGATGGCGCCGAGGCGGCACGACCTTCCCGAACGCGAGGCTGCCGAGGCAGAGCCCGCCCATGTAGGTGCCGAGCAGCACGCCCAGCGACAGCGACGACGAGCCGATGACCAGCTCGAGCAGCTGGAACCAGACGACCTCGTAGATAAGGGCGGCACACCCGCTCCCGACAAAGAGCGCGAGGACCGCGGGAAGAAGTCGGCGCGAGTCGACCATGGGCGGCATCCTGTCCGTTCGCGGCGGCCACGCCCCGCACGGGGCGACCGGAGCGCCGCCAGTCTACGGGCTCGCCGCGCCTGCGGCAAGCGGATCTTCCGTTCGATCCTCGGGCCGGATCTCCGGGGCCGGCTCGCCGGCCTGCCCCGGCCACCCCGCGGCGGCGCGCGCTGCTAGAATGGCGCTGCACGGAGGGGACCGCGATGATCACACGCGTCGGCATCGTCGCCAAGCCAGGCCTGGTCGCGCTTCGCGACGACCTGCCGCGGCTGGTGGCGTGGCTGGAGGCCCGCGCCGTCCGGGTGTGCCTCGACCACGAAACGGCGACGCTCGTCGGCACGACCGGCGTCCGCATCGTGTCGCGCGACGACATGCCGGAGCAGGTCGACCTGGTGGTGCTGCTCGGCGGCGACGGCACCCTGCTCGGCATGGCCGACCGGATCGCCAGGGCGGGCCGCGACGTGCCGATCCTCGGCGTGAACTTCGGCGGGCTCGGGTTCCTGACCGAGATCAAGTACGACGAGCTGTATCCCGCGCTCGAGTCAGTGCTCGCCGGCACGGCGGCCATCGACGCGCGGCTGATGCTGCGCGCCGTCGTCACGCGCGGCAGCGAGGTGCTGCGCGATACGCCGGTGCTCAACGAAGTCGCCCTCACCGGCGGGTCGCTGTCGCGCGTCGTCGAGTTCGGCGTGCGCGTCGGCGGCAATCCCGTCGCGACGTTCCACGCGGACGGCATCATCATCTCCACCCCGACCGGCTCGACCGCCTACAACCTCTCCGCCGGCGGGCCGATCGTCCATCCCGCCGTGCACGCCCTCGTGCTGAACCCTATCGCGCCGCACACGCTGACGAACCGGCCGGTGGTCATCCCGGCCTCGGCCGACGTCGAGGTCCGCCTGGGCCTGCGGGACCGCGAGGCCGAGGCCTTCGTCACGTTCGACGGGCGCTACGGCGACCGCCTCGAGGCGCACGACGTCGTCCTCGTCCAGGCCGCCCCCACGAAAGCCCGGCTCGTCCGGGCGGCGGCCCGCAGCTACTACGACGTGCTCCGGCTGAAGCTGCGCTGGGCGGAGAGATAGAGGAAGACCGAATCCGGAGTTCAGCCAGCCGCGGCGAAGGCGGCAATCCGGAGTGCGGGGTGCGGAACCGCTAGCGCGAGGCGGAGCGGGGGCGCCGGCGGAAGAACTGCACCTGGAACTCCTGGACGTTCCGATTGTGCTCGCGCAAGGTCGACGCGAAGGCGTGGGAACCGTCGTTGCGGCTGACGAAGTACGAGTAGGGCGCCGCCGCCGGACGCGCCGCCGCCTCCAGCGACGCCTGCCCGGGCGCGGCAATCGGCCCCGGGGGGAGCCCCGCGTAGCGGTAGGTGTTATACGGGGACGCGACGGCGAGGTCCGCCCGCGTGAGGTTGCCGCTGAAGCGCCCCTGCTGCTCGAGCGCGTAGATCACCGTGGGATCGCACTGCAGCCTCATCTGCACGGCCAGGCGGTTGCGGTAGACCGCCGCGACCAGCGGCCGCTCGTCGGCGCGCGCGGTTTCCTTCTCCACGAGCGACGCGAGCGTCACCAGATCCCGGATCGACATGCCGCTGCGGCGGGCCGCGTCGCGCAGGTCCTCCGTCAGCGCCCGCTCGAATCGCTCCACCATGCGCCGGACGAGATCGTCGGCCGAGGCGCGCCTGGGCAACAGGTACGTGTCCGGGAACAAGTAGCCTTCGAGATCGCGGGCCAGCGGGTCGAAGGCGTGGACGAGGCTGCCCTGCCCGGCCGCTTCCACGAATTGCCGCGCCGGTCCCAGGCCGGCCGATTCGTAGATCGACGCCATCTGCCGGATCGTCAGCCCTTCCGGGAACGTCACGCTCCGCGTGAACACATCGCCGCGCGCGAGCTTCTCGACGACGGCAGCGGGAGTCAGCGGCCCCGCAAACCGGTATTCGCCCGCCTTCAGCCTCGTGGCGGCCCCGCTCCGCCAGACCGCCAGGCGCCACGTGATCGGGTCCCGGACCACCCCGGCGCTCGCCAGCAGCCGGCCAATCGCGCGGGGGCCGGCCCCGCCGGGCACCTCGACGAATTGCTCGGCGCCGGCGTATCCCTGGAACGGCTCCTTCAGCCGGAGGGACTGCTGCCACGCCAGCCAGGCGCCGGCGGCGGCGGCCGTCACGACAAGGGCCAGGACGATCCGTCTCATCCCTCCCACGCACCTCATTCCGACTTCCGACTTCTGCATTCCGAATTCCGAATCCTGGCTTCCGGGTTCCAATCCAGGAACTCCTGCAGGATCACCGCCGCCGCCGCCGCGTCGAGCCGGCGCTTGCGCGCGCGCCAGTCCCGCTCGCGGCGCGCCAGGCGGTCCTCAGCCTCGCGGCTGCTGAGGCGCTCGTCCTGCAGGTGCACGGGCAGGCCGGTTGCGCGCCCAAGAGCGTCGGCCAGCGCCCTGGCGCGGGCGGTCTGCTCGGTGTCGGAGCCGTCGAGGCGGCGAGGCAGGCCGACGACAATGGCGCCGATCGGCTCGTCGCCACGATCGAGCCTGGCGATGGCCGCGGCGACGGTCCGCGCGGCCCGGGCGGCGTCGCCGTCGCCCGGGACGCTTCCGGCAGGCGTCGCGAGCGTGCCCGAGGGGTCGCTCACGGCCAGGCCGATCCGCCGCAGTCCGTCGTCCACGCCCAGCACGCGCATCCGCTGCGTCGCCTCCGATGCCGTTCCGCGCCCTCCAGTGTACCCTCTCGCCGCCGCCGCGGGAACGGCGGCCCTGGCGGGGCGCTGCGCGGCGTCGATCCGCTGCCGCACGCGCGCTATACTGCTCCCGAGTCCCGGGTCCGCCGTGCCGGGAAGGGGGCAGCCGTGGGAGCGAGCCGCGCCATCGCCGTCGCCGCCTGCCTGCTGGGCGTGGGCGTCGGATCGTGCCAGCAGGGCCGTCCCGCGCAGCGGTACTCCCAGAAGATGGTCATCCTCGGGTTCGACGGCATGGAGCCGACGCTGACCGAGCAGTGGATGGCAGAGGGCCGGCTGCCGAACATGGCGGGCCTGGCGGCGCAGGGCGGCTACTACCGCCTCGAGACCAGCCACTCGCCGGAGTCGCCCACGTCGTGGGCCTCGTTCGCCACCGGCTCCAACGCCGGCAAGCACAATATCTTCGACTTCCTCGTGCGCGACGTGAGGACCTACCTGCCGGATCTCGGCATCGTCAAGAAGACGATGCCCGAGTTCTTCCTCGACTTCGTGCCGATCAAGATGCCCAAGGTCACCTCCATCCGCGGCGGAACCTCCTTCTGGGTCACCGCCGGGCGGCACGGCGTTCGCTCCAGCATCCTGACCGTGCCGGTGACGTTCCCGCCCGAGGACGTCGAGAACGGCGAGATCCTGTCGGGGCTGCCGCTGCCGGACATCCGCGCGACCATCGGGACCTTCTACTATTTCGCGACGGACCTGTCGCGGTACGAGGAAGGCAACACCGAGATGGGGGGCATCCTGAAACGCCTCGTGATGGACAGGGGCGTCGCCAGGACGGAGCTCGTCGGCCCGCAGAACCCGATCATCAAGGCCCGGCAGCGCAAGATCCTGGCGAAGGGCCCGTCGCTCTCGGACGCCGACCGCGCGGAGCTGGCGGGGCTGACGGCGCGCGAGGATATCCGGCTCCCCGTCACGATCCACTGGAACCGGCCGGAGCGGCGGGCGACGATCGAGATCGGGGGCCACAGCATCGGGCTCGCCGAGGGCGAATGGAGCAAGTGGATTACCCTCGAGTTCAAGGCGAACCTGCTGGTGCGCATGCAGGGCATGGTGCAGCTGTTCCTGGTGCGGGCCGACCACGAGCTCCAGCTCTACGTGTCGCCGGTGAACTGGCGCCCGGACAAGCCGCTGCTGCCCATGTCGTCGCCTTCGGGCTTCTCGGCGGACCTCGTGGATCGGCTCGGGCTGTACCGCACGCTCGGCTGGGCCGAGGCCACCTGGCCGCTCAACGAGGACCGCATCGACGACAAGGCGTTCATGGACGATCTCCTGGCCGCCTTCGACGACCGGGCCAACGTCCTGTTGCACCGCCTCGACGCGCGGAAGTGGGATGTGCTCGTGTGGGTGTCCGAGGCGACCGACCGCGTCCAGCACATGATGTGGCGCTTCGTGGACAAGACGCACCCGATGTACGACCAGGCCGAAGCCGCCAGGTTCGGCGATTCGATCCTCCGCGTGTACCAGCGCGCCGATCGGCTGGTCGGCGAGGTGCTCGAGCGCGTGGAGCCGGGCACGCGCGTGATCGTGATGTCCGATCACGGCTTCCATTCGTTCCGCCAGGCCGTGAACCTCAACACGTGGCTGGTCAACGAGGGGTTCCTGGCCATCAGGGGCCGGCGCGCCGAGATGAAGAGCATGAACGAGATGTTCCTCGGCAGCGGCGAGTTCTGGGAGAAGGTGGACTGGCCGCGGACCAAGGCGTACGCGATGGGCCTCGGGCAGGTGTTCATCAACCTGAAAGGCCGTGAAGGCCAGGGCGCGGTCGATCCGGCCGACTACAAGGCCGTCGTGGACGATCTCGTCGCGCGGCTGCGGGCCCTCACGGACCCGAAGACCGGCCGGGCGATCATGAGCGGCGTCTACAAGCGCGACGACATCTACTCGGGCCCGTTCTTCGACAATGCGCCGGACATCCAGACGGGAATGGCGGACGGCTACCGCGTGTCGTGGCAGACGACGCTCGGCGGGTCGCCGCCCGGGGAGATTCTCTATCCGAACCTGCGGAAGTGGAGCGGCGACCACTGCGGGTTCGACTACAAGACCATTCCCGGGATCCTGATCTCGAACCACCCGCTTGCCGAGGCGCACCCGCGGGTGATCGACCTCGCCCCGACGGTGCTGCAGTATTTCGGCGTGCCGATCCCGGCGGAGGTGGACGGCAAGCCGCTGTTCTGATGGCCATGGCGCTGCGCATGATCGCCGGCCGAGGCCCCGCGGGCGCCGCCGCCGGGCTCCTCCTGTGCGGGGCGCTTCTCGCGCCGGGCGGTGCCGCCGCCCAGGCGCCCGGCAGGGCGCAGGCCGACGCCCTCGATCGGCGCGCGGCAGCCCGCATCCAGAGCCTCCGGCGCGAAGCCGAGAGCCTGTCGTCGCGCGGGCGGACGCTCGTGGAGGAGCTCCGCAAGCTCGAGGTCGAGCGCGATCTCCGCGCGGCCGAGGCCGACCTGCGCACGCGGGAACTCGAGGCCGTCCAGGCCGACCTCGATCGGACGACGGCCCGTGCCCTCGAGCTCGAGCAGTCGGCCCGGTCCCAGCTGCCCGACCTGTCGGCCCGGCTGGTGGAGCTCTACAAGATCGGCAACGGCGGCTATCTTCGCCTGCTGCTGAACGTGGACGACCTGCGCGAGATGGGGCGCGCCTACCGTTTCGTGTCGGGGCTCCAGGGCGCCGATCGCGCGCGCGTCGCCGAACACCGGCGGACGCTTGCCGAGCTCCGGAAGGCCCAGTCGGCCATCGAGGCCAGGCGCGAGGAGGCCGCGCGGACGCAGGCCGAGGTGGCCCGCGCCCGGGACGCGGCGGCGGCCGCCGTCGCCGCCCACGAAGGCCTCATCCGGAGCATCGACGCCCGGCGCGACCTGGCCGAGCGGTTCGTGCGCGAACTGGAGGAGGCGCGCCAGGCGCTGCAGCGGACGCTGGACGACGCCGCGCGGGGCGGCCGCGCCGTCCTGCCCGCGCTGCCCATCGGCCCGTTCCGGGGCGACCTCGACTGGCCCGTGGCCGGCACGATCGCGGGCGCCTTCGGCCGGCAGGTCGATCGCCGGTTCCACACGGCGACCGTGTCGAACGGCGTGCGCATCCGCGCCGCGCCGGCCGCGCCGGTGACCGCCATCCACGAAGGCACGGTCGTCTTCGCGTCGTCGTTCGCCGGGTTCGGCAAGCTCGTCATCGTGGACCACGGCGAGGCCGCGTTCTCGCTCTACGGCTACCTCGCGGACATCGACGTGACGTCGGGCGAGCGTGTCGCGCGCGACCAGGTGCTCGGGAGCGTCGGCGCGGGGCCGAATGGCGAGCCGGGGCTGTACTTCGAGCTCCGCATCGACGGCAAGCCGGTCGATCCACTACAATGGCTGAAACGGAAGATGCCCCCCGCTCCATGACCACCCGCACCCGCGTCGCCATCATCCTCATCACCGCCCCCGTTCTGGTGTTCGCCCTCGTGGGCGGCCTCATGGGCAAGGGGCGGGCGGCGGGCGAGACGTACCCGCACCTGCGCGTCTTCGACGACGTCTTCAGCCTGACGACGGACAATTACGTGGAGCGGGTCGACGTCGATCGGCTCATGCACGGCGCGATGCGCGGCCTTGCGGAGTCGCTCGATCCCGACAGCGCGTATCTGACGGCTGCGGATGCGCGGCTGCTCGAATCGGGCGCCGACGCCGGGCCGGCCGAGGTTGGCCTCGATCTGACGCGCCAGTACTACCTCCGGGTCATCTCGGCGCGCGACCAGTCGCCGGCGGCCCGCGCCGGGCTGTCGCCCGGCGACTTCATCCGCGCGATCGATCGGCAGCCGACGCGCGAGATGTCCGTCTGGGAGGGCATGCGGCGCCTGCGCGGCGCGCCGGGCAGCACCGTCTCGCTCCTCGTCATCCGCGGCAACGCCGCGGAGCCGCACGAGATGACGCTGACGCGGGAGGCGCTGGTCCCGCTGGCGCCGGCCTCGCGGATCATCGACGGCGCCGTCGGCTACGTGCGCGTCCCGGACATCACCGCGGGAACGCCGGCGTCGCTGCGGGAGGCGTGCCGGCGGCTGCAGCAGGCCGGCGCCAAGGCCCTGGCGATCGACCTGCGCGGCACGTCGCGCGGGCCTCTGGAGGCCGGCCTGGCGATGGCCCGGCTGTTCGTGCGGGCCGGCACGCTGGCGATCCTGGACGGACGCGGCACGAGCCGGCAGGTCGTCGCCGCAGGCGAGGCTGACGGCGAGGTGACGCTGCCCATTGCCGTGCTCACCGACTTCGGCACGGCGGGCGCGGCGGAGCTGTTTACCGCGGCGCTCTCCGGCAACAAGCGGGCCGAGACGCTCGGCGAGCGGACGGCCGGCCGGGCCGCGCGCCAGCGGCTGTTCCCGCTCCCGGACGGCGCGGCGCTGTGGATGTCCCACGCGTGGTACCTCACGCCGGCCGGCGCGGCCATCCACGAGCGGGGCCTGCAGCCGGACGTGCCGGTGGCCCAGCCGGACGTGGAGTTCGGGGCGTCCGCGCCCGCCGGCGACGCGACGCTCGACGAAGCCGTCAAGCGGCTCCGCGCGAAGATGGCGGCGTGAGCGCGTGAATCGTCTTGACACGCCAGATCCCGTTGCGTATAAACGCGAGCGGGGCAAGGGCGGGCACTTGCCCGCCATCCGCATGCTCACACCGGAGGAAGACGCATGAACAAGCAGGAGCTCATCGCGAAGATCGTCAAGGACACGGGCGCAACCAAGACGCTCGTCGGCCAGGTGCTCGACTCGGCCCTCGAAGGCATCGGCAAGGCCCTGAAGAAGGGCGACACCGTCACGTTCGTGGGCTTCGGCACGTTCAAGACCTCCGTGCGGAAGGCGCGTCAGGCCCGCAACCCGCGGACGGGAGAGGCCATCAAGATCGCCAAGCGCCGCGTGCCTCGGTTCACCGCGGGCAAGGCCCTGAAAGACCTCGTCAAGTAGGAGCGACAAGGCGCTGGCCTGCCGGCCGACCGGCCCGGTGCGCGCGGAACGACCGCATGCGCCGTGGCCGAGGTCGGCGGCGTGTTGGCGCCCGCGTTGACGGTCCCGCTCGGCGGCTGGTATAGTTGAAGGTCCGGTATGCCTTGTATTGTCGCGACTTAGGCGCGTAGCTCAGATGGTTAGAGCGCCTGCTTGACACGCAGGAGGTCGGCAGTTCGAGTCTGCCCGTGCCTACCACTTCCCCGATACCCGAAGGCAGGTCGGTTGGGGTGGGAGTCCAATGCCCGCCGGGGGCCCGGACCTGCCGAGCTGACGTGACATGAACCAGATAGCCGTTGCGCTGCCCGATGGTTCCGTCGTGCGCGTGGAGTCGGGGACGCGCGTCCGGGACGTGGCGGCGTCGATCTCGCCGCGGCTGGCCAGGACCGCCCTGGCGGCGGTCGTCGGCGGGCGGATGGTGGATCTGTCGCACGCGCTCGAGGCCGACGCGGAGCTCCGCCTGCTCACGCCCGACAGCCCCGAGGCGCTCGAGCTCTACCGCCATTCAGCGGCGCACCTCATGGCGGCGGCGGTGACGGCGCTGTTTCCCGGCGCGCAGTGCGGCATCGGCCCCGCCACCGACGACGGCTTCTTCTATGACTTCGTCGTCGATCGCCCGTTCGTGCCGGAGGACCTCGAGGCCATCGAGGCGAAGATGCGCGAACTGGCGGCGCGGGATCTGCCCTTCGAGCGCCGGATGCTGCCGAAAGACGAGGCCAAGGCGCACTTCGCGGCGCGCGGCGAGCCGCTGAAGGTGGAGCTCATCGAGGACAAAGGCGGGCCGGTGGTGTCCTGCTACGCCCTCGGCGACGCTTTCCTCGACTTCTGCACCGGCCCGCACGTCCCGTCGTCGGGGCGCCTGAAGGCGTTCACGCTGCTCAGCACGTCGAACGCGTACTGGAAGGGCGACGCGAAGAACCAGCCGATGCAGCGGATCTACGGCACGGCGTACTTCAGCGACGCCGATCTCAAGGCCCACCTCGCGCGCGTCGAAGAGGCGAAGAAACGGGACCACCGGAGACTCGGGCGCGAGCTCGGCCTGTTCACCTTTCACCCGTGGGCGCCCGGCGCGGCGTTCTGGCTGGCCAAGGGGACGACGCTCTACCACCTGCTCGCGGACTACATGCGCGAGGTGCTGTTCCCCGCCGGGTACGTCGAGATCAAGACGCCGCTGGTCTTCAACAAGGCGCTCTGGGAGGCCTCCGGCCACTGGGCCCACTACCGCGAGAACATGTTCCTCATCGAGGCCGAAGGCGAGCAGATGGGCGTGAAGGCCATGAACTGCCCCGGCCACATGCTCGTGTTCGCCGCCGAGGGCCGCAGCTACCGCGACTTGCCGCTGCGATATCACGAGCAGACCGCGCTGCACCGGAACGAGGCGTCCGGCGTGCTCTCGGGCCTGACGCGCGTCCGCCAGTTCTCGCAGGACGACGCGCACATCTTCGTGATGGAGTCGCAGATCGGCGAGGAAGTCGAGCGGCTGATCCGGCTCGTCGAGCGCGTTTACGGCGATTTCGGCCTGCCGTTCTCGATGAAGTTCTCCACGCGCCCGGCGGACTTCGCCGGCGAGGCCTCGGCCTGGGATCACGCCGAGGCCGAGTTGCGGCGCGCCATGGAGGCAGTCGGCCGGCCCTACACGGTGGACGAAGGCGGCGGAGCCTTCTACGGGCCCAAGATCGACTTCGACGTCACCGACGCCCTCGGGCGCCGCTGGCAGTGCGCGACCATCCAGCTCGACTACCAGATGCCGCAGCGGTTCGACCTGAAGTACGTCGGCGCGGACAACGCCGAACACCGGCCGGTCGTCATCCACCGCGCCATCTTCGGCAGCTTCGAGCGGTTCATCGCCGTGCTCCTCGAGCACTACGCCGGGGCGTTCCCGCTCTGGATCGCGCCGGTGCAGGCGGCCGTGCTGCCCATCGCCGACCGCCACGCGGCCTACGCCGCCGAGGTGCGCGACCGCCTGGCGGCGGCGGGCCTGCGCGCCGAACTCGACGACCGGCAGGAGAAAATCGGCTATAAGATCCGCGAGGCGCAGTTGCAGAAGGTGCCCTACATGCTGGTCGTCGGCGACCGTGAACTGGCCGACGGCACGGTGTCGGTGCGGAGCCGCGCGGCCGGCGATCGAGGGCCGTCCGCCGTCGGCGCCTTCATCGAGGCGGCGCTCGCCGAGGTTCGCCGGCTGGGGCGCGTTCCCCAGGAACAGTAGGAGGCTCCTATCGCTTTCGATCGCTTCGGCCCACGGCGCGAAGAGCGCACACGCGTCAACGAGCGCATCCGGGTGCGCGAGATCCGCGTCATCGACGACACGGGCCAGCAGCTGGGCATCATGCCGCCGCCGCAGGCCCTGGCCTTGGCCCGCAGCAAGGGACTGGACCTAGTGGAGGTCGCCGCGACGGCGAACCCTCCCGTCTGCCGGATCATGGATTTCGGCAAGTACCAGTACCAGGAGCAGAAGCGGCAGCGCGAGGCGCGCAAGCACCAGAAGGTGACCGAGGTCAAGGAGATCAAGTTCCGCCCGAAGGTGGACGAGCACGACTACCTGTTCAAGAAGAAGCACATCGAGCGCTTCCTCGCGGACGGCGACAAGGTCAAGGCCACGATCTTCTTCCGCGGGCGCGAGATGGCGCATCCGGAGATCGGCCGGCGCATCCTCGATCGGCTCCTGCTCGAACTGGAGCACATCGCGGTCGCCGAGAACACGCCGCGCCGGGAAGGCAACACGATGCACGTCATCCTGGCGCGCAGGCCGGGCTGGAAGCCCGCCGCCGCGGCGAAGGCCGCCCCGAAGGCCGCCGCGCCGGCGGCCAGCGCCGCCCCGGTGGCGCGGGAGCCCGAGGAAGGGTTCCAGCCGGCCGAGGACGACGAAGGCCCGGGCGGGACGGGCGAGAGCGGCGAGGCCGGGGCCGACGCCTCCGGTTCGTCCGAGACAGAGGAGTAGCAGCACGTCATGCCCAAGCTGAAGACCCATCGCGGCGCCGCCAAGCGCTTCAAGAAGACGGCGTCCGGGAAGTTCGTCAGGCGGTCCGCCTTCAAACGGCACCTGGCGGCGAGCAAGACCACGAAGCGGAAGCGTCATCTCGGCAAGCCGAGCGTCGTCTCGCCGGCTGACGCGCCGACGCTGGAGAAGATGCTGCCCTACAAGTGACGGGGGCTTGAGGCGAGGCGCCGGGCCGGCGGAAGGCGCTGGTTCGGCGCGAGGCGGGCGCGGGGACTTGGGACCCGGGGAGGCCACCCCCCGGCAATCGGCCCCGGAGCCAGGGCGGGCGCGCACCGCCCGACGTAACCAAGCGAGTGGCGTGGAGAGTCCATCATGCCGAGAGTCAAGCGTGGCACCGTGCGGCGAGCCAAGCGCAAGCGGCTGCTGTCCCGTGCCAAAGGGTACTTCCTCAACAGGAGCAAGCTGCACAGGGCCGCGAAAGAAGCGGTCGACAAGGCCGGCAACTACGCCTTCATCGGGCGCCGCCGCAAGAAACGGGACTTCAGGCAGCTCTGGATCGTCCGCATCAACGCCGCGGCCAGGGAGAACGGCTCCACGTACCGGGAGTTGATGCAGGGCCTGAAACTGGCGCGCGTGGCCCTGGACCGCAAGCAGCTGGCGGACCTGGCCGTGCGTGACGCCGCCGCGTTCGCCAGGGTGGTGGACGAGGCAAGAAGGGCCGTCGCGGCCGCCAAGGCGTAGGGGCCGGAGCAGCCACCCGGAGCGAGTATGATGAAGACAGGACGGCCGGTCGACACCGAGTCTCTCGACCGGCTGGAGGAAAAGGTCAAGCTGCTGGTGGCCCTGATCGGCCGCCTGCGCGCCGAACAGGCCCGGATGGGCGACGAGCTCCAGCGGGTATCGAACGAGCTCGACGCGGCACGGGCCGGCCTGAAGGCAGCCGACGGCGCAGCCGCCGAAGCCGCTGCCCTGAAGGAAGAGCGGGATCTCATCCGCGCCCGCGTCGGCTCCCTGTTGGAGCAACTCGAGGGCCTGGACATCTAGAGCCTGACGATGGCCGAAGGCCTGATTCCGGTGGAGATCTTCGGTCAGCGCTATCCGATCCGGAGCGCGCTCGATCCCCAGTACGTCCGGGAACTGGCCAGCTACGTGGACGAACGCATGCGGGCGGCTGCCGAGCAGTCGCCCGCCGGCGATTCACTGCGCCTGGCCGTCCTGGCCGCCCTCAATATCGCCGACGAGGCCTGCCGGGTCCTCGATGCCGAGGACGGCCGCCCGGCCACGCTCTCGGCCCGCCTGGCCGGCATCGAGCGCCTGATCGACGACGCACTGCGGGAGGCCGAGGCGCCCGCCGAGGCCCCGGCCGCGGCGGAACGGATCTGACCGCCGCCGCCGGCTTGACCCTCTCCCCACCTCGGTCTAAGATGCCATCGAGAATACTCACGGGTTCCCTGCTTTGTGCGTGATGGTGTGGAGGCTCGTTTGAGCCAACGTTGAGTCCCAGGGACTGCAACGCCGTGCGGTGTGCACGCCTCCGAGTCGAGGAAGCCTGAAGCACGGCTCATAAAGCGGTCCCACCTGCATCGAGCAGGTTCATCGACCTCCCCACACGGCAAAGCGGGGCCTTTCCTCCCTTCGGCTGCCCCGTCGTTCGATCCTCATCGAGGGACGCCACGGGGCTCCGGCGCCGGATGCCCGAGCGTCGAAAGGACGCGGCATGAAGCTGGCCTACGTCGTGTACGTGATGAACGCGATCATCACGGCTGCCGTGTCGGCCGCCGTGTACCTGTTTTGGGTGGCGAACAGAAAACGAATCGCGGCCGAGACGGTCGGCCGCGCCGAGGACGAAGCGGCCCGCATCACGAAGGAAGCGGAACGGGACGCCGAGACGCGCAAGAAAGAGAGCCTGCTCGAGGCCAAGGAGCGCGCGCACGAGATGCTCGTCGAGGCCGAGCGGCAGATCCGCGAGCGGCGGCAGCAGCTCGGGGCCGTCGAGCAGACCCTCAACCGGCGCGACGAGAAGCTCACCGAGCGCCTGAGCGCCATCGAGCACCGCGACAAGGATCTGCGGTCGCAGGAGCAGCTCCTGGCGAAGCGCGAGAAATCCACCGCCGAAGCCGCCGCCAAGTTCGAGCGGCTCGTGGCCGACCAGCAGCGCGAGCTCCAGCGGGTCGCCGGCATGACCGGCGACGAGGCGCGGGAGTGCCTGCTCAAGCAGATGGAAGCGGACGCCCGGCGCGACGCCGCGAACCTCGTCAAGCGCCTCGAGGCCGAGGCCCGCGAAGCGGCGGCCCAGAAGGCCCGCCAGCTCATTACCGAGGCCATCCAGCGGAGCGCGGCCGAGCACGCCACGGAGACGACGGTGTCGGTCGTGGATCTTCCGAGCGACGATCTCAAGGGGCGGATCATCGGTCGCGAGGGCCGGAACATCCGCGCGCTCGAGATCGCGACCGGGGTGGATCTCATCGTGGACGACACGCCCGGCGCCATCATCCTCTCCGGCTTCGACCCCTACCGCCGCCAGATCGCCAAGCAGGCCATCGAGCGCCTGATTGCCGACGGGCGCATCCACCCCGCCCGGATCGAGGAGGTGGTCGAGAAAGTGAAGTCGGAGGTCGACGAAGAGGTCCGCCGCGAGGGCGAGGCGGCGGCGTTCGAGCTGGGCATCCACGACCTGCACCCCGACGTGCTGAAGCTGATGGGGCGCCTCAAGTACCGCACCAGCTACGGCCAGAACGTGCTGAACCACTCGAAGGAAGTCGCCTTCCTGGCCGGCGCGATGGCGCGGGAGCTGGGGCTGCAGTCCACGGTGGCGGTGCGCGCGGCGTTCCTGCACGACATCGGCAAGGCGGTCGACCGGGAGATCCAGGGAACGCACCTCGAGATCGGCCTCGACGTCCTGCGGCGGCACGGCGAGCATCCGGCGGTGCTGGACGCGGTCGCCGCGCACCACATGGACATCGACTGGCCCTCCCTCGAGGCCATGATCGTGCAGGCGGCCGACGCGATCTCGGCCGCGCGGCCCGGCGCGCGCCGGGACATCCTCGAGTCCTACGTCAAGCGGCTCGAGAAGCTCGAGGCCATCGCGGACTCCTTCAAGGGCGTGTCCAAGGCGTTCGCCCTGCAGGCCGGGCGCGAGATCCGCATCATGGTCGAAAGCGAGAAGACCACGGACGAGGAAGCGGTGTGGCTGTCGAAGGACATCGCGCGCCGCATCGAGAACGAGCTCGAGTACCCGGGCCAGATCAAGGTCACGGTGATCCGCGAGACCCGTGCCGTCGAGTACGCCAAGTAGCGTGGCCGACGCCGGCGAGCGCGCGCTCGTCGCGCTCGTCCGGGAACGGGTGCGCCCGGCTCCGGCCTGGGTGGCCGTCGGCCCCGGCGACGACGCGGCTGTCGTGGCCCCCGAGCGGAACGCGCTCGAGGTCCTGACGACCGACGCCCTCGTGGAGGGCGTGCACTTCGACCGGGCGTTTGTGCCGCCGGATGCCATCGGTCACCGCGCCCTCGCCGTCAACCTGAGCGACCTGGCGGCCATGGGGGCCGCTCCGCGGTCGGCCCTGCTGTCCCTGGTGCTGCCGCCCGGGCTGCCCCTCGCCGACTTCACGGCCATCCTCGACGGATTCGATGCGCTGGCGCGCGCGCACGGCGTGGCCCTCCTCGGGGGCAACATCACGCGCTCTCCCGGGCCGCTCGTCATCGACGTCACCGCGATCGGCTCGGTCCGTCCGCGGCGGGTCCTCACCCGCGGCGGGGCGAGGCCGGGCGACGAGGTCTGGGTGAGCGGCGACATCGGGGCGGCCGCCGCCGGGCTCCAGTCGCTTGCGGCAGGCGAGCCCGGCAGCCCCGACATGGCGGCCTGCCGCGCGGCCTTCCTGAGGCCCCGGCCGAGGGTCCGCCTCGGCGCCCTGCTCGGGCGAAACCGGGCGGCCACTTCCTGCATCGATCTAAGCGATGGGCTTGCCGACGGCCTGCACCAGATCGCGGCTTCGTCAGGGGCCGGCGTCGAGGTCGACGGCCGGTCCGTCCCGATCCTGCCGGCGGCATCGGCCTGGTTCGAGGCCCGGGGGAAGGACCCGCTTCTCGAGGCCGCCGCAGGCGGAGACGACTACGAGCTGCTGTTCACGGTCGGGCCGAAGGGCCGGGGCGCCTTCTCGGCCGTTCGGCGCCAGGCGGGCGGCGTGCGGCTGACGCGCATCGGCGTCGTGCGGGCGGGATCGGGCGTGTCGCTGCGGCGCGGCGGCGCGGCCGAGCCCCTTCCTTCGGGATTCGAGCATTTCCAGTGACGCGACTCACGCAGGCGGCGCTCCGGACACACATGGAGGCGCTGCTGCGCGTCGGCGACTCGCCGAGGCGGACGGCCCTCGCCTTCGCCGTCGGCGTGTTCATCGGCTTCTCGCCGGTGCTCGGCCTGCACACGCTCATCGCGCTCGCCGTGGCGTTCCTGTTCGGCCTGAACCGGGTGGCCGTCATCCTCGGGGTCTACTCGAACCTGCCCTGGTTGATCGGGCCCTACTACACGCTCACGACGGCGGCGGCGGCGAAGGCGTTCGGGGTGGCGCTGCCGCCCTCGTTCGCGCGCCAGCTGGCCGGCCTGCTCGCCCGCCCGTCCCTGAGGGCCGCCTTCTGGACCGATCTCGGAGCGCTCGCCGCGCCGTTGGCGTGGCCGTTCGTGCTGGGGTCGCTGGCCGGCGCGACCGCCCTCGGAGCGCTGGCCTACGCGGTCGCTCGGCCGTCCATCGAGGCGGGTCGGCGGCGGCGCGCCCTCCGCCGGCCGGACGCCCTCCCGGAGGCGCGGTGATGCAGGTCTCCGCCCGCTGGCACCACCTCGTCGGCACCGGCGTCTTCGCGCTGGCCATGGTGCTGCTGTACCAGGTGACGACCGTGGACTCGCGCTACGCCGCGCGGCAGGCGGTGCTGCGCGAGGCGTCGGCCGTGCCGGCGCCCGGCGCCCGCCTGCGCTTCAGCGCGACCGCCTACTGCAAGGGAGAGGTCACCGCGTCCGGCGTCCGGCCGCGCACCGGCGTCGCCGCCGCCGACCCGGCGCTGCTCCCGGTCGGGTCGGTCATCCAGGTTGTCGACGAGCAGCCGTACACCGGCATCTACACCATCATGGACACCGGCCCGCTGGTGCAGGGACGCCACATCGATCTCTACATGTGGAGCTGCACCGAGGCCCTCGCCTTCGGCCGGCGCGCCGTGGACGTGACCGTCCTGCGGCTCGGCTGGAACCCGAGGACGAGCACGTCCGGATTGCTGCCGGCGCGGCCGCTGCCGGTGACGACGCTCCCCATCCCGCGCTAACGCGGCCGGGGCCGGCTCAGAGCACCATCACGTCGAACTGCTCGTGGTGCAGGTGCGGATCGGCCTTGACGATCACCCGCGTGCCGACGGCCGCCTCCAGCTCCTTCAGCACCGCGGCCTCCTCTTCCCGGAGCGCCCGGGCGATGTCCGGGTTGACGCGCAGCTGGACGCCCAGCCCCTCCACCCCGCTGCCGAGCTTGGCCACCTCATCGAGGATCTCGTAGCAGATCGTCGCCGACGACCGGATGACGCCCGTGCCCGAGCAGTAGGGGCACGGCTGCGTCATCACGCGCTCCAGGCTCTGCTTCACCCGCTTTCGCGTCACGATGATCAGCCCGAAGTCGGACACCTGGACGGCCTTCGACGGCGAGCGGTCCCGGGCGAGCTCCTGATCCAGCGCCTGCGAGACCTTCTGCCGGTTCTTCCGCTCCTCCATGTCGATGAAGTCGAGCACGATGATGCCGCCGAGATCCCGGAGCCGGATCTGGCGGACGATCTCCTTCACGGCCTCGATGTTGGTCTTGACGATCGTGTCCTCGAGGCGGTCGTTCCGCTTGCCGACGAAGCGCCCGGTGTTGACGTCGATGGCGACGAGCGCCTCGGTCTGGTTGATGACGATGTACCCGCCGGACTTGAGCCAGACCTTGCTGCGCAGGGCCTTGTCGATCTCGGACTGGACGCCGTACTCCTGGAAGATCGGAAAGGCCTTCGTGTAGTGCTTCACCCGCGGCGTGAGCGAGGGCATGATGCGCTGCACGAGGTCCCGGACGCGGCGGTACTCCGCCGCGTTGTCGATGCGGATCGCCGAGTAGTCCTCGCTCAGCAGGTCCCGGATCATCTTGGCGACCAGGCCCTGCTCCCGGTACACGACGGCCGGGCACGTCGAGGCGTCCAGGTTCCGGCGGATCTCCTCCCAGGCCCGCTTGAAGTACGCCAGGTCGGCGACCAGGTCCGCCTCCGGCCGGCCGGCCGCGGCGGTGCGGATGATCACGCCGCCGGCGAACCCCTCGGCCTCGCGGAACGCGCGAACGATGCTCCGCAGCCGCGATCGCTCGTCGCGGGCCTCGATCTTCCGCGACACGCCGACGTGATCGACGGTCGGCAGGAAGACGAGGAAGCGCCCGGCCATCGTCACGTGGCACGTCAGGCGGGCGCCTTTCGTCCCGAGCGGCTCCTTCGCCACCTGGACGAGGACTTCCTGCCCCGCCTTGAGGAGCGCCTCGATCTTCGGCTCGTCGTCCTTGGCCCGCCCGCCCGCCTCCGCCGGGTCCGCCGCGGCCTCGTCGCCCTCGTCGTCTCCACCCTCGAGGCGCCCGAAGGCGTCCATGGTGTCCACGACGTCGGACACGTAGAGGAAGCCGTCCCGCTCGAGGCCGATGTCCACGAAGGCGCACTGCATGCCGGGCAGCACCCTGGAGACGCGGCCCTTGTAGAGGTTGCCCACGACCCCGCGCTGGCGCTCGCGCTCGACGGACACCTCCACGACCTGGTCATCCTCGAGCACGGCGACCATCGTCTGGTGGCCGTTGGACGTCACGATCATCTCCTTGTCCACTAGTTCGTGAACCTCCGCATCCTCACGTTGAGAATCAGCCCGACGCCCGCGAGGGTCGCGATGAGGGACGATCCGCCGTAGCTCATCAGCGGCAGCGTCAGTCCCTTGACCGGCGCCAGTCCCGCGGACATCGAGACGTTGTAGACGACCTGGAAGAGGAAGCTGGACAGCACGCCCACGACCAGCAGCGCCCCGAGGCGGTCGCGGGCGCGCCGGGCCGTGTCCACGGCCCTCAGCACGACGAACGCATACAGGGCGAGGACGACCAGCACGCCCACGAAGCCCTGCTCCTCGGCGAGCACCGAGAAGATGAAGTCTTTGTGCGCGACGGGGAGGAAGCTCAGCTGGCCCTGCGTGCCCTTCCGGAAGCCCTTGCCCCACAATCCGCCGGACCCGACGGTGATCCGGGCCTGGATCTGCTGGTAGCCGGCCCCGAGGGGGTCGCGCGACGGGTTGACGAAGCTCAGGATCCGCCCGCGCTGGTAGTCCTGCAGGGCGAAGGTCCACGCTGCCGGGGCGGTGAGCAGGGCGGCGGCCAGGAGGAGCCCGAGCAGCTTCAGCCGCATGCCCGCGAGGATCGCCACGCCGAGCACCACCGACGCGATGGTCACCGCGGTGCCGAAATCCGGCTGCCGGGCGACCAGCACGACCGGCACGGCGGTGAGGGCGCCGGCGATGGCGAGTTCGCGCCCCGAGGGGGCCTGGTGCCGGGTCTCGCTGAAGAGCCGCGCGAGCACCAGGGCCAGGCCGATCTTCATGAACTCGGAGGGCTGCAGGTTGAACCACGGCAGCGCGATCCAGCGGCGTCCGCCGCCGCGCACGCTTCCGAACTCGAGCACGTAGACGAGCAGAAGGACCAGGCCGCCGTAGATGAGGTGGGCGCGCTCGCCGAAGGACCGGTAGTCGATCACCAGGCACACGAGCAGGGCGCCCGTGCCGAGCACCAAGGCGTAGACCTGCGTCGCCGGCAGCTGCGAGGCCGTCGCCCGCGACGGGTCCGCCGTCGCGCTGGCGATCATCACGACCCCGATGGCGCACAGCAGGTACACCGCGCCCAGCATGAGCCAGTCGATGTGCGCACACAGCCGCCGGTCGAACATGGCGCTCCCCGCCCCTACTGCCCTGCACCCGCGCCGCGCGCCGCCGCGGGCGCCGGCGCGCCCGGCGGCGCCTCGAAGGCCGGCAGCGGGCGGCCTTCCCGTTTGGCGAAGTACGTCTCCAGGACGTGGCGGGCGATCGGCGCCGCGCTCGATCCGTGCTCCCCGTGCTCCGCGAACACGACGCCGGCGATCTCGGGGTTGTCGCGCGGCGCGAAGAAGGCGAACCAGCCGTGATCGCGCAGGTCCCGCTCCGTCCGCCCGGCCGCCCGCCGGCCGCCCTCGAGCGAGATCACCTGCGCCGTGCCCGTCTTCCCCGCCACGTCGTGCCCGGGAATGCGCGCCCGGCCGCCGGTCCCGGCGCCGTTGACGACGAGCCAGAACCCGTCGTGGAGCGCCGCGACGGTCTCCGGCTTCAGCCGCGGCCCTTCCGGCGCCGCCACCTCGTCAGGCGGGCGCCAGCCCTGCCCGTCGTTGATCGCCTTGAGCAGGCGCGGCGGGCAGTGCGGTCCGCCGTTCGCCACCGCGGCGTACAGGTTCGCCAGCGAAATCGGGGTGACCGAAACCTGCCCCTGGCCGATCGCCACCGAGATCGTCTCGCCGGCGTACCACTTCTCCCCCGTGCGGGCCTTCTTCCACTCCGGCGAGGGCACGAGGCTCTCGACCTCGTTCGGCAGATCGATCCCCGTCTTCCCGGCGAGCCCGAGCAGCGCGGCCCACTTGTGCAGGCGTTCGATCCCGACCATGTTGCCGACGGTGTAGAAGTACGTGTTGCAGGACTTCTCGATGGCGTGGCGCAGGTCGACGGGGCCGTGGCCGCTCTTGCTGTGGCACTGGAAGAACCGCCCGTAGAAGGTCGCGCCGCCGCGGCAGGTCACCGTGAAGACCGGCGTGATGATCCCTTCCTCGAGCGCGGCGGCCGCCACCACCGCCTTGAAGGTCGACCCCGGCGAGTACCGGCCCTGGATCGCGCGGTTCTGCAGCGGCTTCAGCACGTCGGTGTTGAGGCGGATCCAGGTGGCCCGATCGATGCCGGTGGCGAAGTTGTTCGGGTCGTACGCCGGCAGGCTGACCAGCGCGAGCACCTCCCCCGACCTGGGATCGAGGAACGCCGCGGCCCCCTGGTACCCCAGGGCGTGGAACGCGTGCTCGGCCGCCAGCTGGAGGTCGAGGTCGATTGTCAACTGGAGCCGCCGCCCCTCCGACGCCGCAATCTCCTGCAGGGTCGCGATCTCGCGGCCGACGCTGTTCACCATCACGCGCCGCTCGCCGTCGGTGCCCATGAGCTCGGTGTTGTAGGCCCGCTCCACGCCCGACTGGCCGACGACGGCGCCCGGGCGCAAGCCGCCGGTCTGGACCTGCGCCTCGCTGGCCTCGCCCACGTAGCCCAGCAGGTGCGCCCCGACGCCGAGCGCCGGGTAGCGGCGCGTCGGCACGCGCTCGACGACGACGTCCGGCAGCTCGAAGTCCAGCCGGCGCGCCAGCACCGCCGACACCTGCGCGAGGCTCGCGTCGCCGATCACGACGACGGGCCGGTAGCGCGGCTCGCTGCGGTGACGGTCCAGCTCGTCGCGGATGCGCTGCTCGGCCACGCCGGTGGCTTCCGCGAGGCGGCGGACGACGCGGTCGAGGTCGCGGCTGTGCTCGCGCAGGATCGAGATCGTGTACGCGTCCCGGTTCTCCACGAGCGGGCGGAACTCGCGGTCGTAGAGGATGCCGCGGGGCGCGCGCAGGGCGAGCCGGCGCTGGTGGTTGTTCTCGGCCAGCCTCACGTACTCCGCGTTCATGACCACCTGGAAGTACCAGAACGCGACCGCGAGCGCGGCGAACGTCGTCACGACGCACACGGAAAGCGCGTTGAGCCGCGACGCCAGTCTCCGCCGCTGGAGCGAGGGAGGGCCCGTCACCGGAACGACCTCCGCTTCCGCCGGCGCTCCGCCGCGGCCTCGGCCCAGCGCTTCACCGACGGCGCGAAGTCCCAGGCGGCCAACAGCAGCACGCCCGCCGCCGCGTTCGCGATCGCCTGGGACCCGGCCTCAAGAAGCGGATGATCGTAGCGCCGGAGCCCGAGCAGCACCGAGAGGCCCATGAACCCGGCCGCGCTGACGAGCGTGCCGCCCGCGAAGACCAGGCCCCGCGCGGCGGCGCCGGCCACGATGAACTGCGTGGCCGCCACGCCCGCGAGGTATCCCGCCACGCTCTTGCCGAGGCCGCTCAGGCCGAGGATCCCGCCCCCCAGGGCGTCCTGCAGCAGCCCCGTGATTGCGCCCGACGCCAGGCCCGCCACGCGGCCGTGGCGCAGCCCGACGGCGACCACGGCCACGAGGACGAGGTCGACGAACGCGCCGGCGGCGGCGCCCGGCAGGACGCCCTGGAGGAGCACCGCCGCCAGCAGGAACGCCGCCGGGCCGAGGGCCGTCTTCACCCGCCCTCCTCCGCGCCCGCGCGGGGCGGCGCCACGTCGGGCTGGCGGGGCGACACGATCACCAGGACGTACTCGAGGCGCGAGAAGTCCACGGCGGCCTTGATCGTCACGCGCGTGTAGGCCGGGCCGGCCCGGCGGACCTCGACCACGCGCCCGAGCGCCAGCCCGGCGGGATAGATGCCGTCGAGGCCGGCCGTCACCACGGCGTCGTCCGGCTGCACGTCGGCGGTGGCGGAGAGGTACTCGAAGCGGAGGGTCGCGTCGCCGTTGCCGAGGGCGATGCCCTCTGACCGCGTGCGTTCGACGCGTCCCGAGACGGCGGCGCTGCGGTCCACGACGAACTGCACGGTGGAGGCGGAGGCGGCGGCGATGGCGACGCGGCCGACGACGCCGCCCTGCGCGATGACCGCCATGTTCCGGCGCACGCCGTCGCGAGCTCCCTTGTCGATGGTCACGGACCTGTAATCGGGCGACGCGCTGCCGGCGACGACCCGGGCGCCCGTCGTGGTCCAGGGGACGCTCGCGCGCACGCCCGCGAGCGCCCGGAGGCCCTCGGTGCCGGAAGCGCTCGCCCGGGCCTCCGCCAGGGCGCCGCGCAGGGCCTCTGCGTCGCGGGCCAGCCTCGCGTTCTCCTCCCGCACGTGCCACAGCGCCACGTAGCCGTCCACGATCGATCGCAGGACGCCCGCGGCGAGCCAGCTCCCCTCCTGCAGGCGCGTCACGAGGCCCACGATGCCGGTGCGGAGCAGCGAGGGGCCGCCCGCCGTGCCGACTTGCGCCGAGACGAGCAGCACGTGGGCCACGATCACCGCGGCGAGCAGGAGCGGGGCGCGGCTGCTGAGGTCCCGGCGCGCCATGCCTCAGTCGATCGAGATCTTGCGCAGCAGGTTGAAGTCGCCCAGCATCTTCCCGGCCCCGAGGACGACCGAGGACAGGGGATCCTCGGCCATCGCCAGGGGCAGCCCGGTTTCCTCGCGCAGCCGCTTGTCGAGGTTGCGCAGGAGCGCGCCGCCCCCCGAGAGCACGATGCCGCGGTCCACGATGTCGGCGGAGAGCTCGGGCGGCGTGCGTTCGAGGGCCACGCGCACGGCGTCGACGATCACGTTGATCGTCTCGGCCAGGGCATCGCGGATCTCCTCGTCGGTGATGGTGATGGTCTTCGGCACGCCCTCCACCAGGTGGCGGCCCTTGATCTCCATGCTGAGCCGCTCGTCCAAGGGGAACGCCGACCCGATCTCCATCTTGATCTGCTCGGCGGTCCGCTCGCCGATGAGCAGGTTGTGGTTGCGCTTGATGTACTGGATGATGGACTCGTCCATCTCGTTGCCGGCGACGCGCACGGCCTTCGAGTACACGATGCCCGCCAGCGAGATGACCGCGATGTCGCTCGTGCCGCCGCCGATGTCCACGATCATGTTGCCCGTGGGCTCGGTGATGGGCATGCCCGCGCCGATGGCGGACGCCATCGCCTCCTCGACGAGGTAGACCTCGCTGGCCTTCGCGCGGTACGCGCTCTCCTTGACGGCGCGCTTCTCCACCTGCGTGATTTCCGACGGCACGCCGATCACGATGCGCGGGCGCACCCACATGGCGCCGTTGTGCGCCTGCTTGATGAAGTGCGTCAGCATTTTCTCGGTGATCTCGAAGTCGGCGATGACGCCGTCCTTCATGGGCTTGATCGCCACGATGTTGCCCGGCGTGCGCCCGAGCATGTCCTTCGCCGCGTTGCCGACCGCCTCGACCTTGCCGTTCAGCTTGTTGATGGCCACAATCGACGGTTCGTTCACGACAATGCCGCGCCCGCGGGCGTAGACGCAGGTGTTGGCGGTGCCCAGATCGATGGCGAGGTCGCTGGAGAACAACGAGAAGAGGGAACGGAAGGCCAACGGTGTGACTCCTTGCGGCCCGGCCTCAGCGCGGCGGGGCCAGGCAGTAGCTGTTCTTGCCGCGTTCCTTGACGCGGTACATCGCCTCGTCGGCGGCGCGCAGCAGCTCCTCGGGCGCCAGCGTGACGTCCGGCAGCGTGGCGATGCCCACCGACGCCGTCAGGCGCACGTCGAGGTGCAGCGGCTGCAGGAACGGAAACGCCGCCAGCCGGTCCCTGACGCGCCGCGCGACCACGACGGCGCCCTCGGCGGGCGTGTCCGGAAGCACGACGACGAACTCGTCGCCGCCGTAGCGCGCCACGATGTCGCTCTCGCGCGCGCACCCGCGGATCACGGTGGCCGCCTCGACGATCGCCCGGCTCCCGCACAGGTGCCCGTGGGTGTCGTTCACCGACTTGAACCCGTCCAGATCGATGAACAGCACCGACAGCGGCCGGCTGTACCGGACCGCGCGCTTCGTTTCGCGGTGCAGCGCGTCGCGGAGGAAGCGCGAGTTGTGCAGGCCGGTCAGATCGTCGGTGACCGACAGCGCTTCGGCCTGCTGCAGCAGCAGGGCGTGGTCCAGGGCCAGGGCCATCATGCCCAGCACCGACTCCAGCAGCGGCCGCACGCCCGCCGCGAACCTGGGCTGGCGCGCGCTCGGCCGGCGGTCGAACCCGACGAGCACCGCGGCGCGGCGGCCCCGTCCCGCCAGGGGCAGGGCCACCACCGTCGCGTCGCCCGCCGCCTGCACGCGCCCGTCCCGGCGCAGGTCGGCCGACACGAACTCCGACCCGTGCATCATCACCCAGGAGGCGACGCCCACCAGCGTCGGCTCGTCCGGCCCCTGGTGGTCGCGGGCGTGGAGAAGCCTGACCTGGCCGGTCCCATCGCTCGTCAGCACAGCCCATGTATCGGCGGGAATCCACGCCGAGACGCGATCCACGAGCATGCGGGCGATGCGCGCGGGGTCCGTGTCCGCGTACGCCTCGCGGACCACCTCCTCGAGCACCGAGCGCCGCCGCAGCGCGCGGCGCAGCTCCGGCTGGCCGCGCCGCAGGCGCTCGGCGAAATCGAGCGGCTGGCCGCCCGCCTCACCAGGACTCCGTGTGGGGGACACTCCCGCTGGCTCCCGCTAAGTCGCTCAGTTCCCAGCGAATATAGCACAGCGGCCCGGGCCCGGGCGGCCCGATTCGTCCCCCACTCGGCTGCGGCGGCGCCCCGGGGATGCGCCCGACCGGCGGTGCGCTACAATCGCCGTGCCCCTGCCCTTCCCGGGCCTCGTCCCGTGGTCGCGCACCTGCTCCTCGGGGGTACCAGCTCATGGACGCTGCGAACGCACACGCCGCCACCCTCGGGCTCATCATCGGCAACCGCGGGTTCTTCCCCGACCACCTCGCCCGCAGCGGACGCGAGGAGATGCTGGCGGCGCTCGGCGCCGCCGGCGTAGAAGTCGTGGCGCTGGGGCCCGAGGAGTCGAAGTGCGGCGCGGTGGAGACGCCCGCCGAGGCGCGGCGCTGCGCCGACCTGTTCCGGGCCAGGCGCGACGACATCGACGGCGTGATCATCTCCCTGCCGAACTTCGGCGAGGAGCGCGCCCTCGCGGACGCGCTGCGCTTCTCGACGCTCGACGTGCCGGTCCTCGTGCAGGCCACGCCCGACGATCCCGGCCTGATGTCGATCAAGGACCGCCGCGACAGCTTCTGCGGCAAGATGTCCGCCTGCAACAACCTCACGCAGTACGGCATCCGCTACACGCTCACCTCGCGGCACACGGAGGCGCCGGGCTCGGAGGCGTTCGCGAAGGACCTCGACGCCTTCCTCCGCGTCTGCCGCATCGTCGGCGGGCTCCGCGGCCTGCGGGTCGGCGCTATTGGCGCCCGCCCGGCCGCGTTCAATACCGTCCGCTACAGCGAGAAGCTGCTCGAGGCGAGCGGCATCTCGGTCGAACCCGTGGACCTCAGCGAGATCCTCGGACGGATCGGCCGGCTCGACGACGACGACCCGGCCGTCCGGCGCAAGCTGGCCGACATCCGGGCCTACGTCCCCGTCGGCGACACCCCGCCGGAGGCCCTGACGAAGATGGCGAAGCTCGGCACGGTCCTCGACGCCTGGATGGCGGAGACCGGCGTCACGGTGACCGCCTTGCAGTGCTGGACGGCGCTCGAAACCTACTTCGGCGTCGTGCCCTGCACGCTGATGAGCATGATGAGCCACGGCCTCGCCTCCAGCGCGTGCGAGGTGGACGTGTGCGGCGCCGTGGCGATGCACGCCCTCCGGCTCGCGTCGGGCGCGCCGAGCGCGCTCCTCGACTGGAACAACAACTACGGAAACGACCTGGACAAGGCGGTCTGCTTCCACTGCAGCAACCTGCCGAAGCACTTCCTGGCGGACGCGCAGATGGACTACCAGGCGATCATCGCCGGCAGCGTCGGCCGCGAGCGCACGTACGGCACGTGCGTCGGGCGCGTGAAGAGCGGGCCCATGACCTTCGCCCGCTTCTCCACCGATGATCGCGCCGGGCGCATCCGCGGCTACCTCGGCGAGGGCGCGTTCACCGACGATCCGCTCTCCACGTTCGGCGGGGCCGGCGTCGTCCGCATCCCGCGCCTCGAGATGCTCCTGCGGCACATCTGCGAGCAGGGCTTCGAGCATCACGTCGCCGCGAGCCTGTCGTCGGTGGCCGCGGCGCTTCACGAAGCGGTGACGAAGTACCTCGGGTGGGAGATCTACTGGCACCGGGAGTAGGGGCACGCGTTCGGGAGCCGCGATCCGGCGGCGCTGCCGGCGGCAAGTGGGCCGTCAGCCCGGCCGCGCCGAGCCCGAAGGCCCGGCTCCGCACTCACGATGCGTGGCGGGAGGCGACGGCCATGGTGGTGGCAGGCGTGGATTTCGGCACCTTGAGCGTGCGGGTGTCGATCGTGGACGAGAGGCGGGGACGCCTCGGCAGCGGCACCGCGGAGTACCCGCTCACGCGGAGCCGCCACGACCCCGATCTCGCCACCGAGCGACACGCCGATCACATGGACGCCCTGGTCCTCGCGATGCGGCGCGCGCTGGCGGACGCCGGCGTGCCCGGCCGCGAGGTCCGGGCCGTCGCCATCGACACCACGGGGTCGAGCATCGTCCCCGTCGGCGAGAGGCTGGAGCCCATCGGCGACTACTACTTGTGGTGCGATCACCGCGCGTGGCGCGAGGCGCGCGAGATCACGGCGAAGGCCCGCGAGCTGAAGCTGCCGGCCCTCGACTGGTGCGGGGGCGTCTACTCGGCGGAATGGGGTTTCTCGAAGCTGCTGCACTGGCTGCGCCACAACCCCGGCGCGCGTTCGCGCTTCGTGACGGTGCTCGAGCACTGCGACATGGCGGCCGCCGCGCTGTGCGGCATCACCGACCCGGACCAGGTGCCGCGCAGCGTCTGCGCCATGGGGCACAAATGGATGTGGAACCCGGCCTGGGGCGGCCTGCCCGACGAGGCGTTCCTGCAGGCCGTCGATCCGCTCCTGGCCGGCGTGCGCGACCGCATCACGGGGCGGTTTGCGGCCTCCGACGCCATCGCGGGGCGCCTGGCGCCCGCGTGGGCCAGCCGCCTGGGCCTGCGGCCCGGCATTCCGATTCCGATCGGCGCCCTCGACGCCCACTGGGACGCCATCGGCGCCGGCATCCGCCTCGGCGACGTTGTCAACGTGATCGGCACCTCGACCTGCATCATGGCCATCAGCGACGCGCATACCCTCGTCCCCGGGGTGTGCGGCGTCGTGCCGGGGTCGGTGCACCCGGGCTACACCGGCGTCGAGGCGGGCCTCTCGGCCACCGGCGACATCTTCGAGGCGATCGCCCGCCGCGCGGGCCGCGACGTGGCCGGGCTCTCGGAGGCCGCCTCCGGGCGCCGCGCGGGCGAAACCGGACTGCTGCGCCTGACATGGGACAACGGCGACCGGACGGTGCTCGTGAATCCCGAGCTCGGCGGCGTCACGCTGGGCTGGAACCTCACGCACGCGGCCGAGGACGAGCTGTTCGCCGCCATCGAGGGCACGGCGTTCCACACGCGGGTGATCCTGGAGCGCATGGAGCAGCACGGCGTGCCCGTCCGGCGGATCATCAACGCCGGCGGCATCCCGCGGAAGAACGCGCTGTTGAACCGCGTCTACGCCAGCGTCCTCGGCAAGCCCGTCCTCGTGCCGAAGCAGGAATCGACGAGCCTCGGCTCGGCGATTTTCGCCTTCATGGCCGCGGGGGCGTTTCCGACGATCGAGGCGGCGCAGGACGCGCTCTGCCCGGCCTACGACGCCGTGGAGCCGGACGCCGCCGACGCGCGCGTGTACGAGGACCTCTTCGGCCTCTACCGCGCGCTCTACTTCGGGTTCGGCAGCCCCGACGCGGCGCCGGTGGCGATCGGCGCCGTCCTGCCCGCGCTGCGCGAGACGGCGTCGCGCGCGAGGAGCCGGTCGTGACGGCGCGGCGCCTGCGCGAAGCGGTGTGCGAGGCAAACCGCGACCTGTTCCGCCGCGGCCTCGTCTTCGAGTCGTTCGGAAACGCGAGCGGCGTCGATCGCGCGCGCGGCCTCGTCGTCATCAAGCCCAGCGGCGTGCCCTGCGAGCGGCTCGCGCCGTCGGACCTGGTGGTGACCGATCTCGACGGCCGCCCCGTCGAAGGGCGCCTCCGCTCCTCGTCCGACCTGCCGACGCACCTGGAGATTTACCGGGCTTTCCCCTCGGTTGGCGGCGTCGCGCACGCGCACTCGACGTTCGCAACCGCCTGGGCGCAGGCCGGCCGCGAGATTCCCTGCCTCGGGACCGCCCACGCCGACTACTTCCCCGGCCCCGTCCCCATCACGCGGCGGATGACGCCGGCCGAGATCCGCACCGATTACGAGGCCAACACGGGCCGGGTCATCGTCCGCCGCCTCGCGCGGCTGGACCCCGCCGCGACCTCCGCCGTGCTCGTGCACGGGCACGGACCGTTCGCGTGGGGCGCGTCGGCCGCCGACGCCGTTCGCGCGGCAGCCGTCCTCGAGGAGCTGGCGCGCCTGGCGTGGGCCACCGCCACGCTCAACCCCGGCGCCGGCCCGATTCGCAGGGCGCTGCACGAGAAGCACTTCGGGCGGAAGCACGGCCCCGGGGCCTACTACGGGCAGCCGCCGCGGGAACGCTGACCGCCCCGAGCGGCCGCGGTTGCGGTCCCCTCGCGCGAGACGCTAGACTAGCATGCTGGTCTGGATGGAGACACAGGCACCATGACGATGCTCGACCGCATGCGGCGGCACAAGGGCTGGCTCAAGTGGAGCCTCGCCCTGGTCGTCGTCGCGTTCATCATTCTCTATATCCCGGACTTCCTGCAGAAACAGGACCCGGCCCAGACCGGCGCCCTGCCGCACGACCAGGTGGCGCAGGTGAACGGCCGGGGCATCAGCGTCCTCGACTTCCGGACGGCGTACCAGCGGCAGCTCTCGGCCTATCGGCAGGCGTACGGATCGAGCATCAGCGAACAGATGCTGAAGCAGCTGGGCTTCGAGCAGCAGGTGCTGCAGCAGCTCGTCAACGAGCAGGCCATGCTTGCCGAGGCCGCGCGGCTGGGCATGAGCGTCGCCGACGCCGAGGTGCGGCAGCGGATCCTGGCGATGCCGCAGCTGCAGCTGAACGGGCAGTTCGTGGGCGAGGCGCAGTACCAGGCGATCCTGGCGCGTTCGTCGCCGCCGACGACGCCGGCCGAGTTCGAGGCGAGACTGCGCCGCGACCTTCTCGTGGAGAAGCTCCAGGCGCTGGTGACCGACTGGGTGGCCGTGACCGATTCGGAAGCCGACGCCGAGTTCACCCGGCGCAACGAGAAAGTGAAAGTCCAGCTCGTGCACGTCGCCGCAGCGGCGTACCTCGGGCAGGCCAGCGCCACCGATGCCGAGGTGGCGGCCTACTACGAGGCCCACAAGCAGGACTACGAGGTGGGCGAGCGCCGGAAGGTCCGCTACGTCCTCGTGGACACCGAGGCCCTGCGCACGGGCATCGTGGTGCCCTCGCGGGAGCTGGAGCGGTACTACAACGACAACCTCGATCTGTTCTCGACGCCCGAACAGGTGCGCGCGAGCCACATCCTCTTCAAGATCGACGGCAAGACCGAGGCGGACGTGCGCGCCTCAGCCGAGAAGGTGCTGGCGGAGGCCAGGGCCGGCAAGGATTTCGCCGCGCTGGCGAAGCAGTACTCCGAAGATGAGGCGACGGCGGCGCTCGGCGGCGACCTGGACTACTTCGGCCGCGGCCGGATGACGCCGGCCTTCGAGGAGGCGGCGTTCGGCGCCGAACAGCCGGGCCTGCTGCCCGATCTGGTCAGGTCGCCGTTCGGGTTCCACATCATCAAGGTCGTGGACAAGAAGGCCGGCACGACGCGCAGCTTCGACGAGGTGAGGCCGCAGATCCTGGACCAGCTCACGGGCGAGCGCGCCCAGCGCCAGGCGGAGCGGAAGGCCGAGGACCTGGCGAAGGCCATCGTCCAGCCCGGCGACATGGACAAGGCCGCCGCCGGCCGGGGCCTGAAGGTCGAGGAAACCGGCTTCTTCACGGCGAACGAGCCGATCCTGGCGTTCGGCGCGTCCCAGCAGGTCTCGAACTCGCTCTTCGCCCTCGCGGATGGCGCGGTCAGCACCGCGCTGCCCGTCGGCCGGGGCTTCATCGTTGCGGTCGTGTCCGGCAAGCTGGCCGCGTCGATACCCCCGCTGGACGAGGTGAAAGACAGGGTCCGCAACGACGTGCTGCGCCAGAAGGCCGGCGCGCTGGCGGCGGACAAAATGCGGTCCGCGGAGGCCGCCATCAAGGCAGCCGCCGATTTCGCCGCGGCCGCGAAGAAAGCCGGGTTCGAGGCGAAAACCAGCGAACTGGTGGCCCGCGGAGCGGCGCTGCCGGACGTGGGCGTGAACGCCGCCGTCGAGCGCGCGGCCTTCAGCCTGCCGGCCGGCGCCACAAGCGACACGATCGCGGGGCCCGACGGCGCCACGATCGTCAAGGTCCTCGAACGTAAGGGGGTCGCGCCGGCGGAGGTCGCCGCGTCGCGCGAGTCGGTCCGCCAGGAGCTCATCGATGCCCGGCGCTCCGAGTTCTTCTCCGCCTACATGACGAAGGCCCGGCAGCGCATGAAGATCGAGTACAACCGGAGAGTCATCGATCAGATCATCGGCTAGGGCGAGGGGTTTGGCGCCAGCGGGCCCGGGACGAGGGGCCTGGGCCTGGGCACACGGGCTGGAGCCTGGAGGGCCGGCTGCCGACGCCCGGCTCCGTTACCTGACCCACCCCATCGGCATGAGCGCCAGCGGCTCGCCGCGGCGGAAGAGGCGGAACGGCGCCGACAGGGCCCCGGCCGCCTGGCGTTCGCGCGGCCCCAGCAGCGCCGAGACGTCCGCGCGAAGGCCGGCGCCGGCGATGGCGGACATCAGCACGTCATAGAAGCCGCGCCGGGGCGGATAGGTGACGAGAACCACCGGCTCCGATGCCGGGATCTTCGCGCGCTCCTTCGCGAGGGCGATTGCGCGGTCGAGTCCGCCGAGCGCGTCCACGAGGCCGATCGCCTTGGCCTGTCTCCCGGTCCACACGCGGCCCTGCGCGACGGCGTCCACGGCGTCCGGCTTCATGTCGCGCGCCGCGGCGACTTTCTCGACGAACTGCTCGTAGAACGCCCGCAGCTGCCCGTTCAGCTTCGCGCGCTCGGCTTCGCTGAACGGCCGGACGGGAGAGCCCATGTCGGCGTACGCGCCGATGCTGAGGCTCTCGATGTTCATCCCAAGCTTCTCGTAGGTGCCGCCAGCCACGATCTTCCCGCCGTAGATGCCAATCGACCCCGTGAGCGTGCCGGGCTCGGCCACGATGTCCGGCGCGGCGACGGCGATATAGTAGCCGCCGGACGCCGCCAGATCCGACATCGAGGCCACGAGCGGCCGCGCGCCGGGGCCGGAGTTGAAGAGGCTCAGCTCGCGCCAGATGACGTCTGACGCGATGGTCGATCCGCCCGGGCTGTCGATGCGCAGCACGACGGCCTTGATCGACCGATCGCGGCGGGCCTTGCGGATGTACTCGACGATCGTGTCGGAGCCCAGGACCGCGCCGTTCAGCGGATCGATCCCGCTGCGCCCCGAGTTGATGATGCCAACGGCGTTGATCACGGCAATCCGCGAGCGTCCCTTCAGCCCGACCGAGGCCGGGCTCACCTTCGCGTAGTCATCCCCCTTGACGCGGACGACCCGTCCTTTCCCCGGGCGCACCTTGCCGTCGATCTCATCCTCGTAGGCGAGATCGTCGACGAGGCCGAGCTGAACCGCGTCCGCGGCCAGGAACGGGCCGTCGTCGATGATCCGCCGCACCTCGTCGGCGCTCTTGTTCCGGCCGTCGGCCACGCCCTGCACGAGCTGCTCGAACAGGTCGCGGTTGAGCGATTCGGCCATCTCGCGGTGCGCGGGAGTGAAGGTCCTCTCCGTCAGCTGGTTTGGGGCGGTCTTGTAATCGCCGATGTGGAGGTAGTCGGGATAGGCGCCTATCTTGTCGAGGGTCCCTCGCAGGAACAGCTCGTACGACGCCAGTCCGCTCAGGTCCAGCGGGCTCGTGGGCAGCAGAAACACGCGGTCGCAGCCCGTCGCCACGAAATACTCCCGGTCCCCGCCGTACTCGAGGTGCGCCACCGCCGGCTTTCCCGACGCCCTGAAGTCCGCAATCGCGTCCCTCACCTCCTGCAGCTTCGCCCAGTACGCGGAGGTCAGGCCCCGGGGGTACACGACGACCGCCGCGATGCGCCGGTCCGTTTTGGCCTTGCGGAGATTGTCGACGATGGCCCGGACGCCTTGGCGCCGGCCGCTCAGCAGGGTGTCGAACACGTTCTCGGAAGCCGCGTCGGCGAGGTCCCCTTCGACGCGTTGTTCGAGCACCGAATCCGCCGCCACCGCGGGCTCGCGCCCGGCGACGAGCATCAGCACCGCCATCCCCGCCGCCGACACGAGGACGGCCAGCAGCAGGATCATCAGCACGAGCCCGAGTCCGCGTCGCATCGCCACCGGCGTCCCCTTTCGCTGTGGCGCGAGTATAGCACCGCCGGTCCGAACTCCAGGCCGCCGCCATCCGTCCTATCCGGTGAAGGGCGCGGACATCCGCGCCTCGGGCGCACACGATGACCAACGGCACCCGCCCCGCTCCCGTGTCCGACAAGCCCATCTGGGAGACCCTGAAACAGGACTGGCGGTACGTGCGCGACGATTTCGGCCCGGCGTGGCGGGCCACGCTCCGGATGACCGTGGCGGAACTCGAGGAGTTCTACCTCACGCCGGAGCACCGCTCGCGGTTGAGGGGCATGGGCGCCGTCAAGCGGTGGTTCTCTCTGGCCTGGTGGCTGCTCAAGGGCCTGTTCCTGAAACTGGCGCCGCTCCGGCGGGTCATCCTGCTTGTCGCGCTGCTGCTCCTGCTCAACTCGGCCCAGATCGACAGCGTCCGCGGGGCCAGAGTGAGCGTTGACGGTTCCTTGTTCGCCGCGGTCCTCCTGCTCGGCCTCCTCCTGCTCGAGCTGAAGGACAAGCTGCTGGCCCGACACGAACTGGAAGCGGGACGGGCGGTGCAGCGCGCCCTCATGCCGGAGCGCTGTCCCGGCTTGGGCGGATGGGACGTCTGGAGCTACACGCGCCCCGCTAATGACGTGGGCGGCGACCTGGTGGATTGCCTCGAACTCGGGCCCGGCCGCGTCGGATTCGCCCTGGCCGACGTCGCGGGCAAGGCGCTGCCGGCGGCCCTGCTGATGGCGAAGGTCCAGTCGACGCTGCGGGCTCTCGCCACGGACGTCCAGTCGCTGAGCCAGCTTGCTTCGAAGACGAACGCGATCCTCTGCCGGGACGGCCTCTCCAATCGCTTCGCGACTCTCGTCTACCTCGAACTCCGCGACCGGGACGGGGTCGTGCGCCTGGTCAACGCCGGCCACATGCCGCCGGTGCGGATCTCGGGCGGGACGTTCCACGAACTGCCCCGCGGCGACATGGCGCTGGGAATGATGCCGGCGTCTACGTACCAGGAGCGGCAGCTGGAGCTTCGGCCGGGCGAGATGCTGGTGGTCTACTCCGACGGCCTGACCGAGGCGCTGAACGAGGCGGGCGAGTTCTACGGCGACGAACGCCTCCGCAGCGTGTTCGCCGGTCTGGGAGGACTGTCGGCCGCAGAGGCCGGCGCGCGCCTGCTGGCATCGGTGGATGCGTTCATCGGCCGGACGCGTCCTTACGACGACCTCTCGCTCGTCATCCTCAGAAGAGAAGGGGTCGGGACGAATTTCGGATCGGCCCTGCCCATCGCGACAAGACCGTAATCGGCCGCTCTCAATTACGGAGTTGTTATCCCCGAGGGCCGGCGTGTGAAATTCGACCCGACCCCTTCGCGGTGATTTTTTCGGTTTGGAGCACCACCCGGTGCGGCACGGCCTCGCCATGCAGGATGCGCGACGCGATCTCGACCGCCTCGCGCCCGCCTGTCGGATAGACGAACGTCGCGTCGAGACGGCCGTCGGCCACCGCCTGCCGGCCGCCGTCGAGGCCCGGCAGCGCGTCGATGCCGACAAACAGCATCTCCTGCTCGCGGCCCTTGGCCTTGGCGGCCAGGTACGCGCCAATCGCCATCGGATCGTTGTGCGCGTAGACGACGTCGATTCGCGGATGGGCCGCGAGCGCCATCTCCATCTGCGACATGGCCTCCTCGCGGAGCCAGTTGGCCACCGGCGAGTGGATGATCTGCAGGTCCGGGTGGGCCGCGATCGCGTCGTGCATGCCCCGGCTCCGATCGACGGCCGGCGGCGAGCCGGGCAGCCCGCGAATCTCGACGATGCGCCCGCGCCCTCCCGTGACGGCGGCGATGTGCTCGCCGGCCTCGCGGCCGATCTGGTAGTTGTCGGCGCCGACGAACGTCGTGTACTGATCTCCTTCGATCCCGCGGTCGATCACGACGACCGGGATGCCCGCCCTGAAGACCCGCTCGACGATCGGCGTGAGCGGCCTGGCCTCGTTCGGCGAAATCATCAGCAGATCGATACCCTGCCTGAGGAAGTTCTCGACGTCGGCCACCTGCTTGGCGTTGTCCTGCTGGGCGTCGGCGTAGACGATCTCAAGGTCCGGAAAGTCCCTCGCGCGCGCGGCGACCTCGGCATTCATGGCCACGCGCCAGGGCTCGCCCAGGTTGCACTGCGAGAACCCCACGAGGCGGCGCGACGCCGGCCGCGATCCGCACGCCGAGGCTCCGGCGGCGAGGACAGCCGCTGCGAGCGCGGCGGCGACGAGCGCGGCGGCCGGCGCCCGGGGCTCAGGCCGCCGGCCTGCGCGTCTGGAGCCAGACGGCCGCCAGGATGATGGCGCCCTTGAGAATGAGCTGGAGGTTCGCATCGACGTTGTTCAGCCCCATGCTGTTGTTGATGATGCCGATGATCAGCGTCCCGACCAGCGTCCCGCCGACGGTGCCGACGCCGCCCGAAAGGCTCGTGCCCCCGATGACGACGGCCGCGATGGCGTCGAGTTCGTAGCCGGCGCCATCGTTCGGGTTGCCCTGTTCGAGTTGCGCGCAGTGGATGAGGCCTGCCAGGGCGGCAAGGCCGGCGCCGATCACATAGACGGCGGTCTTGTGCAGACCCACCCGCACGCCGGCGAGCCTGGCCGTCGCCTCGTTGTCGCCGATGGCGCGAACGTACCGCCCCGCCCGGGTCCAGGTCAAGTAGACGGCGATGGCGCCCACGGAGCACAGGAAGAGGACGGCCGGCATGGGCACGTAGGGCACGATCGGGGCCGCGAGGGCGCGGAAGGCGGGAGGGGCTCCGCCCTCGCCGAATCCCAGAGGAATGGCGGCCCCGCCGCTAAGGTACCGCGCGACGCCCCGCGCCGCGCTCATCGTCGCCAGCGTCACGATGAAGGGCTGAATGCGCCAGCGGGCCACGACCAGGCCGTTCGCCAGCCCGCAGAGGCAGCCGGCGGCCAGGACGATCACGATCGTCGGCCACAGGCCCGCGTCCGCGCGCATGAGCAGCGAGCCCGCCAGCGTCGCGCTGAGCGCGAGCACCGATCCGACCGACAGATCGATGCCGCCCGAGATGATGATGGGCGTCATCCCGGCCGCGAGGATGCCCTTCTCGGACACCTGGCGGAGGATGTCGGTCAGATTGCCGACGTCGAGGAACACCGGCCGTCCGCCGCGGACCGGCGAGAAGGCGATGGCGAGCGCGAGCACGGCCGCCAGCGCGACGAGGCCCGTCAGGCGCGGCGGGGGCCGCAGCGTCACACGCGAAACTCCTCGGCCTGGTGCGCGCCGATCTCATCGTCCAACGCGCCGCAGAGGTTCACGCGCAGGCCCAGGGCGCCGGCCATGCCGGCCTTCACCGACAGAAGCCGGCGGGCCGCCATCGCATCCGGGGCGTACACCACCTGGATGTGGTTCGCCTGGTGCTTCGCCATGAACTGGTCGCGCGTCACGCCGTAGAGCACTGCGTGCATCATCGGCCACTGCGGCGTCGTCTGCGCCCAGCGCCGGGCCGACTCCTCCTCGGGCAGGCGCAGCGCGGCCCCGCGGCCGATGTCCATGTGCAGCGCGTCCCCTTCCACGTAGACGCGGCTCCAGACGATCTCGCCCGGCTTGCTGACCCCCTTGATCGTGGCGCCGCCCTTCGGGAAGTACATCGGCGGCTGCCGCTCGCCGACCGCCCCCTTGTAGCCGCCGATCAGGTGGCTCGGGGGCACGGCGCCCGAGATCTCGAACACCCACACGAACTCCTTGATCCCGCGGCCGTCGAAGTCGGCCCCCCACCGCACGTCGTGCAGCGTCGTCGACGGGTCGAGCCCCGCATCGGTCCAGGCCCGGTTCGTGAGGATGGCGTCGAGGCCCGCGCACTCGTCCACCTCGTTGAAGTGCGGGACCGGCTGCCCGTCGAACAGCACCGCACCGTCCGGGCCGACGACCGGCGGCCGGTCGGAGCAGTTCAGCAGGCCCTCGGCGAGGTCGGACGCGACGCACACGTCCTTCAGCCCCTGCTGGTACTGGATGCCGATGGCCGAGCACCCGAAGGTGGCGGCGAACCGGACCGCGGCGTCGTACATCTTCAGGCCCTCGAGCACCTGGTCGCGGGTGAGGTCCGCGGCCGGGTCCGGCCCGAACTCGAACGTCATGCCGCGCTCGGCGAGCCACTCGTAGTGGCGCGACGCGGTCTCGTCGCTCACCTCCCGCATCGCCGCGTACAGCGCGGACTGGCTCAGGCGCTCCTTGAAGATGCCCGCGGCGTGCAGCAGGTGGTCGGGGATGATCGCGTTGTACATCCCCATGCAGCCTTCGTCGAAGACGCCCATGACGGCCTGCCGCGCCTTCAGCTGGCGGCCGAGGCCCGCGCCGTGGGCCGCCGCGCGCCGCAGGTCGTCCGGCAGGGCCGACGCGTCGAAGGGGCGCGCGTGGCTCGTGTCGTGGTCGATGCGGCCCGCCGCCAGCCACTGCTCCAGGCCCCGCAGCGCGAACTCGTCCTCGAACGTCTCGCTCCACAGGGTGCTGTAGCGGATGCCGGCCTTGGTCAGCGAGCCGTTCAGGTTCAGCATGCCGACCAGGCCAGGCCACTCGCCGCTCCAGTTGGCGGCCGTGAGGATCGGGCCGCGGTGCTTCGTCAGGCCGGGCAGGACGTGGCTCGTGTACTGCCAGACCGCCTCGGCGACGACGATCGGCATGTCGGGGTCGATCTGGCGGAACGCCTCGATGCCGCGGATCTGGCTGTCGAGGAACCCGTGCTGCGCCTCCGGGTCGTACGGGTGGCCGCGGACGATGGCGCAGTCGAAGCGGGCGAAGGCGCGTTCGAGCGCCGCCTCCAGGGCGGCCTGGGCGGGCCAGCAGACGCGGTTGGCGGACAGCCGCAGGTCGCCGCTGGCGACGAGACAAATCCGGCGTGGCATGGCGATCCTTTCCGGGGGCGCGTCGGGCCGCGCTTGCCCGCGGGGATCGCGGGCACGCGCGCTCCGCGCGCAGCCCTATCTTTGGCTCCGGGCCTGCGCCTGTCAAGCCGCCGTGGCGTGGTATGCTCCGCCCGGCAGGAGGCGACTATGACGCGGTGTGATGTGTGGCTCGGCGCCGCCCTCGCGGCGTGCCTCGCCTGTCCGCCGGCACTGGCGCAGCAGCCCGCGCCGGGCGTCCTTGGCGGCGATCTCGGCGGTCTCGCCCGGCTCTCCCGCGCGAAGACGCGCTCGATCAGCCCGGAAAACTTCACCGGCGAGAAGGGCAAGGCCGGCATGGCCACGACCGGCACGGGCGAGCGGGCTGCCCGCGATCTCGGACAAGGATGGAAGGTCTCGCCGTCCGTGCGCATCAAGGCGGGCGAGACCTTCACGCTCGGCGAGATCGCCGGGCCCGGCTCGATTCAGCATATCTGGATGACGCCGACGGGCAACTGGCGGTACTCGATCCTCCGGATGTACTGGGACGGCGAGGCGCAGCCCTCCGTCGAGGTGCCCGTCGGGGACTTCTTCGCCACGGGATGGGGCGCGTTCGCGCCGCTCTCCTCGCTGGCCGTCTGCGTCAATCCCGGCAGCGCGTTCAACAGCTACTGGGAGATGCCGTTCCGCAAGTCGGCCAAGCTGACCATGACGAACATCGACGCCGCCGACATGACGCTCTACTACCAGATCGACTACGCGCTCGCGGACGTGCCCGCCGACGCGGCCTACTTCCACGCCCAGTTCCGGCGCGTGAATCCCCTGCCGTACAAAGGCGTCTACACGATCCTCGACGGCGTGAAGGGCTGGGGCCACTACGTCGGGACATACCTGGCCTGGGGTGTCAACAACTCGGGATGGTGGGGCGAGGGCGAGATCAAGTTCTACCTGGACGGCGACACCACGTTCCCGACGATCTGCGGCACCGGCACCGAGGACTACTTCTGCGGGTCGTACAACTTCGAGAACAAGGAGACGAAGCAGTACCAGGTCTTCACGACGCCGTACGCCGGCCTCTCCCAGGTGATCAAGCCGGACGGGCTCTACGCCTCGCAGCAGCGGTTCGGCATGTACCGCTGGCACCTGCGCGACCCGATCCGGTTCGAGAGCGACCTGCGCGTGACCATCCAGGCGCTCGGCTGGCGCGGTGACGGCCGCTACCTGCCGCTGCAGGACGACATCGCCTCGGTGGCCTACTGGTACCAGACCGAGCCGCACGCGCCGTTCCCGGCGCTGCCGGAGCGGGACCAGCTGGAGGTGAGGTAGGGACTCGGGGTCAGGGGCTAGGGGGTAAGGGATGGGCGGGGATTCTGAATTCCGAATTCTGGGTTCTTCTTCGCCCTCCTCCCGCTGCTGATTGCGCGGCGCGGCGGAGCGTTGGTATACTTGTGGGTCCTGCCGTCGTCTTCGAGTGCGGAAGTGGCGGAATTGGCAGACGCGCAAGCCTCAGGAGCTTGTGGCCGCAAGGTCGTGGAGGTTCGAGTCCTCTCTTCCGCACCACTCGACTGAGTCGCGTCGCCCCTTCGTCCGCGGCAAGCCCCATAGCCTCGGACCACTGAGGCGAAAGGTCCGCTGCGCGCGCAGCCAGTCGAAGGATCCCCATCACGTCACGGCGGCCGCTTCCGCCCGGTCTGCGGGCGGGCGAGCCGGCAAGGGGCCGGCTCCGTCGAGGCGCGCCGGGCGAAGCCGCGCAAGCCGCTTCGTCCGGCTGCGTCCGAAGACCCGACGTCAGGACGCGGCGGCCGGGCCGCGCTGCGCGCGCGCCGTCCCCGGGCGCCTGCGAGGGCATCAGGCGGTGGCGAGAGCCGGCGTCGCCCGGCCCGGTGATCACCGCTTCATGAGGATCGCCGCGGCGAAGATCACCTGCAGGATCGCGGCGACCCCGTTGGGCAGCCAGATCCCGCGGCGTCCGAACCTGACGCCGTAGAGGCACCAGAAGCTGTAGACGAAGAAGAAGCCCACGACGAACCAGAGAGACACGGAGGACGGCGCGGGGTCCCGCCACTCGCGGACCACCTGGTAGCCGATCGTGCCGCAGGCCACGAGGCCAACCAGCACGCCCGAGTTGTCCCACGCCCTGTCGGAAATCGCCGCCAGCCCTCGTGCCACGCCGAATCCTCTCCCGGGCCGCCGCCCCGCATGCTCCAACCCATGGACCGCGACGCGCGAGCGCGAAGCTCGAGCCGCCCCTGGCCGGAGAGGCGCCGCGCCGCGGTCCCCCTCACATTGTAGTCGGCGGCTTCCGGAACCTTCCGCCCGGGATTCTCGCAACTCCCGTGCAGGGAGCGCCCATGGCCGATGCACGCACGTGATGGAGGGGGCCCGCGGGCGAGGGCGGCGAGCGGACCGAGCGCGCCAAGGCGCTCGCCCGCGAGGGGAATGCCCGGCGGACTGCCGCGCGGCAGGGCGACTGGCCGAGCGCGGAATCTCCGCTCACGCTGGGCGCCATCGGCGCCGCCAGCCGGCCGCTCGCCCTCCGCGGGTGATACGATGGGCGTGCCGGCAAGCGTCGGCGGAGGTGCCGCTCATGAAGCGCAACTACCACTGCCCGAAGTGCTACGGGCTCCTCAACCCGAACGTCAGGATCATCCTGAAGGCGGAGTGCCGCGGGCGCGCGGCCCTCGTCCTTTTCAGCCCCCAGCCTGGCAACTACAACGCCATCGTCCCGGAGTCCCTCGGCCTGAAGCGGCACGACGAGGTCAAGTTCACGTGCCCCCTGTGCTCGCGGGATCTCACCTCGCGGCGCAACAAGGCGATGGCCGAAGTCGCCTTCTCGACGCCCGGCGGCGACAGTGGCCGCGTGGTGTTCTCGCGTACCTACGGACACCACGAGACGTACTTCGTGACGAAGGAAGAGGTCCGGAGCTACGGCCGCCACGCGGACCGGGACGGCGTCAGCTTCTGGGGCGAGGGCCCGACCGGCTAGTCCGGCCAGTCACGGGCGGTCAGCCGACAAGGTGCGACCTGTAGCCGCGGGCGACGAGCTCGCGCCAGGCGGCCCGCACGTCGTCCGGCACCGGCTGCGGCACCTGGAAGCCGCGCTCGGCGTACACCCACATCCGCTGGACGTCACCGACCAGGATGCTGATGACGAGGTCGCGGGGAATCCGCGCGGTGGGATACTCGTCGTACGGAATGGGCGGCGAGGCGACCTGCAGGTCCGGCTCGGGCCACCGACGCTTGAACGTCGCCCACGCGCGCCGCTCCATGTAGGGCTTCTGCACCGCGATGACGCGCGACGGGACGATCCCCCGCTCCGCGAGCAGGGCTCGCGAGAAGTCGATGTTCTCTCCCGTGTTCGCGGACGCGGGCTCGACGAGCACCGCCGCTCGCGGCACGCCCAGGCGCAACGCGGCGTCCGCGAACGTCTCCGCCTCGCTTCTCTCGAACTCCCTGACGGTCAGCCTGCCCAGGCCTCCGGAACACAGGAGGAGCGGCGCCAGCCCTCTCAGGTAGAGCCGCGCCGCGTGCTCTCCCACGCGGACGTCGTTGCTGCCCAGGGCGATGATGACGTCGGCCGGCGCCAGGTCGTGGCGCAGGAGCATGTAGTCCCACAGTGTCCGGGCCAGATCGTCGGTCGGGGCGGCGGCCGGGTTCGCGCCGCTCGTCACGGCGAGGCTCCGCCGGCCGCGCGGGCGCCTCCGCGCTCGCGAGCCTCACTCCGGCGACGAGACCACCGGCTCCGCATCCGGCTCTGTCGCCGTTTCCGTTTCCGGCCCGGGCAGGGCGGGCGCCTCAGGAGGGCCGGCGGCGTGACGGGCGGCGTGCCCGGCCTTCTTGCCGATGAGCCACGCGGGGTTCATCGGGTACTCGTGCGGATCGAAGACGGTCCAGTACGCGTGCCACACGGCAATCGCGAGCGTCGCGAGAACGGCCTCGTAAAAGTGGAACACCTTGGCGAGGTCCTGCACGATCTTCGGCCACATCCGCACCAGGGCTTCGCTGAAGACGAGCATGATGCCGGTGATCGTCATCACCGCCGAGCCCCAGACGAGCGCCCAGTACTCCGCCTTCTCGGCGTAGTTCCAGCGCCGCGCCGGCGGGCGGTCCTGCCGCAGGCCCAGGTTGTAGGCGACGACGCCGACGGCGTCCTTGAAGTCCACCCGGCCGAACCAAAGCGCCCGGGCGTACTGCCGCCCCCCCGGCGTGCCGAGGAGCGCCGCGACGTGGACCACGAACAGCACCGTGAAGCTCCACCCGAAGATCCGGTGCAGCAGCGCCCGCGCCTCGCTCCCGCCCGAGAACGCCTTGAACGGCCAGCTGAAGAACGCCTCCGGGTAACGGTGGACGAAGCCCGTGTACACGAGCCCGATGAACAGCACCATCAGGATGGTGTGCTGGTGGCGCAGCCACGGCGTCAGGCGCGTCTCCGCGAACGGGTCGGCGTTGACGGCCCGCGTGTGATCGCGGGCCTTCTTGACGTAGTCGAGCGTGACGAAGAGCGCCATGCCCCCGATGGTCACCACGATGACGATGATGTACAGCAGCGTCACCAGGTTCACGAGCCAGGGGTTCTCGGCGTGGCGCCCGGCCGGCGCGTGCACCCTGAAGAACTCCGCGCCGAGGCGGTTGCCGATCCCGGGGTGGCACCGGCCGCACGTCTGGGGCAGCCGCGCCGGGTTGACCTTCGACTGGGGATCGCTCGAGGGAAGAATGTCGTGGGCCCCGTGGCAGGACGCGCAGTCGGCCGCCGTGGGGTTGCCGCCCTGCAGCGCCAGGCCGTGGAAGCTCTGGGTGTACGAGCTCATCGTGTCTGGCGGCAGGCCGTACTGCGTGATGATGCGCGTGGCCGCGTGGCACTGCGCGCACGTGCCGGGCACGTTCGCCGCGGACACGCGCGACGAGGGCGCCGACGCCGACGCGATGCTGTGCTCGCCGTGGCAGTCCGTGCACACGGGCGCGTCGCGCACGCCTCTCGCCACCGCCTTGCCGTGCACGCTGAGCGCGTAGGTGCGCTGCACGTTCTCGTGGCACTTCCCGCACGTGGCGGGCACGGTGCGCCAGTAAAGCTTGGACGTCTCGTTCGTCGACCGGTGCAGGTCGTGCGACCCGTGGCAGTCGTTGCACGTCGCCGAGTTCAGCGCGCCCTTCTGGAGGAGCGCAATCCCGTGGACGCTGGTCTCGTAGCTGACGATCGGGTTGCTCTGGCGCAGGTTGTACTTCCGCATCTCCGCCACGTCGGCGTGGCAGCGGCCGCAGGTCCTCGGCAGGTTCCGGCGGTTCACGGGCGAGTCGGGATCGCGCGAGTTGAGCAGGTCGTGGGTGGCGCCGTGGCAGTCCTTGCACGAGGCCGCCTCGGAGACGCCCTTGTGGACCGCGCGCCCGTGGTCGCTCGCCAGGTAGATCTCGGATTCCAGCCGGTGGCAGTTCGAGCACGCGACGGGCCTGGGCGTGAAGCCCTCCGGATGCGGCACCTCCACGATGTCCGCGTGGCAGCTCGTGCAGCGGTTCTGGCCGTGGATCGAGGCCGCGTGCTTCTGCTCGTCGACGTACAGCGAGCGCGTCTCGCCTGACGGTCCCGTCATCGTCAGCGACGAATCGCCGTGGCAGCCGTAGCAGTCGGCGTTGTCGATGGCATGCCGCTCGGGCGACCCGGCGTGCGCAGGCATCCCGGCGAGGGCCGCGGCGATGAGCGCGCACGCCGCGGCGGCGAGGGGGAGGAACGCCCGGCTCGAGAAGGGGTATCGCATCTCGGCTGTCCCTGCCGGAGGCACTGGCGCGCCCGCTCCCGGGTCCCGGCTGGAGGGCCGCGCCTGGAACGCCCGGCATCATATCCGATCTGCGCGTCTGCCGCGCCCCCGGGCGGCGCGCGCGGAGCGCCCCGCCGCCGGGCGGGCCCGCGGCGCCTACAGATCGTAGTTGAGCCGGACGGCCCGTTCCCGGAGCCGGTCCGGGAGCAGGCGATGCACGGCGCACATCGTGCGCGCCAGCCGCCCGACCGGCGCGCGGGCCGGGAGGCGGCGCGCCCGGCAGAGCCGCTCCACCAGGGCGGCCGCCGCTTCCGGCGATCCGCCCCCGCGCTCCTGCCGCTCGGCCGCGCGCAGACAGCGCGCCTGGGCGGCCTGATAGGCCGAGCCGGGCGGATCGACAACGGCGCGGGCGCCGGTGAATGCCGTCGCGAAGTCCCCGGGCTCGACGCAGCACACCTGCACGCCGAGCGGCCGGAGCTCCATCCGCATCGCGTCGCCGATCGCCGCCACGGCGGCCTTGGTCGCCGAGTAGTGCGCCTGGAACGGCAGGCTGATCCGGCCGGCGAGGGAGCCGATCCAGATGACGCGCCCGCGCGACGCACGAAGCAGCGGCAGGAGGCGGCGCGTGAGATCCAGGGGCCCGAACACGTTAACGGCGAACTGCCTGGCGGTATCCTCGGCCCCCACGTGCTCCACGGCTCCGAACACGCCGAATCCGGCGTTGTTCACCAGCACGTCGAGCCGTCCCAGCGACTCCACCTCGCGGACGAGGGCGTCCGCGTCCGCCGCCGAGGGAAACTCGAGCCGGCTGTAGGAGAGCGGCAACCCGCCCGCGCGGGCCAGGCCGGTCAGCTCGGCGGCCCGGTCCGCGGAGCGGACCGTGCCGATCACGCGGTGCCCCGCCCTGGCCAGCCGCTGCGCGGTCGCGCGCCCGATCCCGTCGCCCGCGCCCGTCACGAGCACCGTGAGCAGCTTCTGGGGCCTGGTCACGACAGGCTCCTTTCGCGAGTCCGGCAGTCCGAATCGGCCGCCGGCCTCCGGGCAGGAGGCGGCGTCCCCGCGGGGCTCGCCGCGAGCGAAGCCGCCGGTGCCGCAGATTCGCCGCGACGGCCGCCGTGCATGGTTACTATAATAGGCGGTCACAGCCCGCCAGGCCGATGGCGGGCCGAAGGAAACCAGATGGACCTGTTCGATCCTTGTTACGCCTTCCACGACGCCGACCTGCTGAAGGCGGCGGGGCTCTTCCCCTACTTCCGCCCTCTCTCGTCGTCTGAAGGACCCACCGCCACGGTGGAAGGCCGACGGGTGATCATGATGGGCTCCAACGACTATCTCGGGCTCACGCACCACCCGGAGGTCATGCAGGCCGCTCACGACGCCATCCAGCGGTTTGGCACGGGGTGCACCGGGTCCCGGTTCCTCAACGGGAACCTCGACCTGCACGAGGCGCTGGAGCGCGAACTCGCGGAGTTCACCGGCAAGGCCGCGGCTCTCGTCTTCGCGTCGGGCTTTCTGGCCAACCTCGGCGTGATCGGCATCCTCGGCAGCACGAAGGACGCGGTGCTGTTCAGCGAGGCCGACAACCACGCCAGCCTGATGGACGGCGCCCGGATGGCGCGGGCGAGCCGCTCGCGGGTGTTCAAGGGGCTGGACGACCTGGCGCGGCAGCTGCAGGCCCGCGAGGAATGGCCGAACGCGCTGGTCATCATCGACGGCGTGTTCTCGATGACCGGCCGGGAGGCGGACCTCCGGGGCATCGCCGCGCTCAAGCAGCGCTACAGGTTCCGGCTGTACGTGGACGACGCCCACGGCATCGGCGTGCTCGGCCCCGGCGGGCGCGGCACGGCGGCGGCGCAGGGCGTGACCGACGACGTGGACGTCCTCTTCGGGACGTTCAGCAAGTCGTTCGCCAGCCTCGGCGGCTTCGTGGCGGCCGACGCGGCCGTCATCAACTACCTGCGCTACCGGACCCGGACCCAGATCTTCTCCGCCGCCCTGCCGCCCGCGTCGGCGGCCGCGGCGCTCGCCTCGCTGCGCGTGCTCAGGCGAGACGGCGTTCTGCTCGAGCGGCTGTGGGACAACGTCACGTACTTCCGAGACGGCGTCCAGCGGCTGGGTTATCACACGATGGGCAGCACCACGCCGATCGTGCCGCTGTTCGTCGGCTCCGAGACGCTGGCGTTCACGCTCTGCCTGGAAGCCGAGGCGATGGGACTGTTCGTGACGCCGGCCGTCTATCCGGCCGTACCGGCCGGGCACGCGCTCATCCGGACGAGCGTGACGCCCGCCCACTCGCGCGATCACCTGGACACGGCGCTTGGCGTCCTGGCCGATCTCGCCAAGCGCCACGCGATTCCGAACGTCGACCCGGCCACCATCCCGCCGGCGCGCGAAATGGACTTCCAGGCCGCGTTGAAAGCGCGCGAGTCCGGACAGGCCTGACGCGCCGGCCGCGCGCGTCCGGGCGCTGGTTCACCCCGGCGATCGGTGGTATCGTTCCCGCAGTCAGCCGTGCCCGCGGCACGAACTGGAGGGAAGCGATGCTGCCGTTCAAGAGGATCGTCTGCCCGGTCGATTTCAGCCCCGCCTCCCAGCACGCCGTGTCGGAGGCCGTCGCGATCGCCAAGGTGTTCCAGGCGGAGATCCTGCTCGTCCACGTGCTCCCGGTCCTTCCGGCGGCGCCCTCCGATCCGAACTTCGTCTTCCAGGTCCCCGAGTACGAGCGCGCGCTGCGCGCCGACGCGGAACGGCAGCTCGCGCGTCTGGCGGCCGGCGTGGCCGACGAGGGCATCGCCGCGCGCACGGCGGTCGGCCACGGAGACGCCGGATCCGAGATCGTGCGCCTCGCCAAGGAGGACGTGGCGGACCTCATCGTCATCGCCACGCACGGCATGACCGGGTGGCGCCACGTGATGTTCGGCTCGGTGGCGGAGAAGGTGGTGCGCCTGGCCGGCCGTCCCGTGCTGACCATCCCGGCGCTGCGCGACTAGCCTGGCGGGGGCCGCGCCCCCGGCGGGAGGCATGCATCCCATGACCGACATCTTCCGGCACCTGCTGGTGCTCGGCCGGCCGGCCTGCGGCAAGTCCGAGTTCATCGACTTCCTGAAGCACGCCGACCCGGAGCGGCGGCGCGCCCGCCTGCACATCGGCGCGTTCGAAGAGGTGGACGACTTCCCGTGGCTCTGGGAGAAGTTCCAGGACGACGAGATCTGGCAGCGCGCCGGCTACGGCCGCCTCTACACCGAGGAGTACATGCCGGGGAACCCCGGCCTGGCCCCGAAGGGAGCGGCGCTCTTCGACTGGTGCCTGCACAAGTTCAACGACGTCATCGCAAGCCGGTATCTCGGCCGCGAGGACTTCTACCGGACGTCGACGCTGCTCATCGAGTTCAGCCGGGGCGGGCCGAACGGGTTCGGCCGCGCCCTGCGGATGCTCGACCGCCGGGTGCTCGAGCGCGCCGCCATCTTCTACATCGACGTCTCTCGGGAGGAGTCCTGGCGGCGCAACGTCGCACGCTACCAGGACGCGCTCAAGCACTCCATCCTCGCCCACATGGTGCCGCGGGAGACGTTCGACTACTTCTACGACGTGAACGACTGGGCCGAACTCACCCACGGCCGCCCCTCGGGCCGCCTCGGCGTCAACGGCCTCGCGGTGCCCTTCGTGTCGATGCGCAATGAGCCCGAATCGACGGACCCGGCCGTGCTCGAGGCGCGCTACGCCGCTGCACTGGACGAGCTCTGGGCCCTCGCGCGGAGCGCCGCGTGACGGCGCCGGCCCGGACGTTCGACCACCTGTTCGTCCTCGGCCGGCCCGCCGGCGGCAAGAGCGAATTCATCGACTTCATGAGGCGCCTGCCGGAGGAGGAGCGGGCCTCGGCCTTCGGCATCGGGCGCTTCGAAGAGATCGACGACTTCCCCTGGCTCTGGCAGGCCTGCGTGGACGATGACGGGCGGGAGGCCCGGGGAGAGGCCCGCCTCGTCTCGGCACGGTCGCCCGAAGGGTACGCCATCACCGCCCCGGGGTTCCGCGGCTCGCTCGTCAACCGGTTCAACGCCGAGATCCGCGAGCGGTACCTCTCGAGGCCGTCGTTCTACGAGGAAGGCACGCTGCTCATCGAGTTCGCGCGGGGCCTCGGCGACGGCTTCCGCGCGAGCCTCGAGCGGTTCGACCCCGACATCCTGGCGCGCGCCGCCGCCCTCTACATCGCGGTCTCCTTCGAGGAGTCGTTCCGCCGCAACGCCGCCCGCTACCGGCCCGGCCGCGAGGCATCGATCCTGTTCCACAAGGTGCCCGACCGCGACATGCTGGGGTACTTCCGGCACAACGACTGGGACGCGATCACGGGCGGCGCGCCGGACGGCTACCTGCAGCTGACCGGCGCGAACGTGCCCTTCGTGTCCATGCCCAACGAGCCCGAGTCGTCGGACGCCGCCGTGCTCCGCCGGCGGTACGCCGGCGCCCTCGGGCGGCTGCTGCACCTCTACCGGACGAGGTAGCCCATGAGCAACCCGATGAACCACCCGGCGGCCTACCGTCGCCGGCGCTTCGCCAACTGGTTCCCCCTCGGCATCACCTACGCGACGTACTACATGGGGCGGTACAACCTGAACGTCTCGTCCACGACAATCATGGGCCAGTTCCACCTGTCGAAGGCGGACTTCGGCCTGATCGCGACGGCGGGCTTCTGGACCTACGCCCTGTCGGTGGCCCTCAACGGGCCGCTCGCCGACCGCATCGGCGGCAAGAAGTCGATCCTCATCGGGGCGGCCGGCGCCTCGCTCGTCAACCTCGTCATCGGGCTGCTGTTCCTGAACGGGTGGCAGACGAAGATCATCGTCGGCATGTCGCTGCTCTACGCCGTCAACCAGTACTTCCAGTCGTTCGGCGCGCTGTCGGTGGTCAAGGTCAACGCGCCGTGGTTCCACGTCAGGGAGCGCGGCGTCTTCGGCGGCGTCTTCGGCATCATGATCTCGTCGGGGTACTTCCTGGCCCTGACCGTCGGCGGCTGGATCCTGGCGTTCTTCCCCTGGTACTGGGTGTTCCTGACGCCGTCGCTGCTCCTCGCGGTGATGTTCGTCGTGGACGCGCTGCTCGTGAAGGACAGGCCCTCGCAGGCGGGACACCCGGACTTCGACACGGGCGACGCGACCTCGAAGGACGCCGACAAGGACACGCCGGTGGACGTCGGCTACCTCGTGAAGCGCGTGTTCTCGAACCCCGTCATCCTGACGATCATCGCGGCCGAGTTCTGCACCGGGTTCGTGCGCCAGGGCGTGATGCTCTGGTTCGTGCCGTTCCTGAAGGAAGTGCATCGGATCGACCACGGGTCGGCGTGGTTCACGGCGGCCTCGACCGGCGTCACCGTCGGCGGCATCCTCGGAGGCCTGTTGTGCGGGTTCCTGTCCGACCGCGTGTTCGGATCGCGCCGGCCGCCGGTGGCGTTCCTCTTCTACCTCGGCCAGATCGTGGCCCTCGTCTGGCTGGGGCACACGGCCTCCCCCGCAATGGCGGCGCTGCTGATTCCCTTCACCTGCATGTGGATCTTCGGCGTTCACGGCATGCTGTCGGCGACGTCGGCCATGGACTTCGGAGGCACGAAGGCCGCCGCCACCGTGACCGGCATTTGCGACGGCGTGCAGTACCTCGCTTCCGGCCTCACCGGCTTCGTCCTGGGCGGCGCGCTCGATCGCTTCGGCTGGACGGCGTGGACCTGGATGATCATCCCCTTCTCCGTGGCGGGGGCGCTCCTCATGACGCGGCTCTGGCACGAGACGCCGCTGAGGGCCCGTGGCGCGCACTGAGCGGCCGGCCGAACGCCCGGCGCGCGCCGCAGCCGGTCCCGCGGTGCCGACCGTCGAGCTGCACCGCCATTTCGAGGCCGGATTGACGCCCGAGACCGTGGCCCGCCTCGCGGCGCGCCACGGCCTCGTGCAGGTCCGGACCCGCTCCGGGCAGCTCGTTCCCGGCGTGGACCCGCAGGACCCGGCCTCGGTCCGCCGGTACTACGACGGCGTATCGCGAGGCCTGGCCGGCCCGGGCGGGTTCGATCGCTTCGTCGAGGCGTTCGGCCTGCCGCTGTCGGTGCTCCGGTCGATCGAGGACCTCGAAGAAGCGGTGTTCGACGAGCTGGTCGCCTGCGCGGCCGCGGGCAGCCTGCACACGGAGCTGCGGGGGTCTCCGTTCTCCTACCAGGAACAGATCCGGGCGCCGGTCGAGGACATCGCGGCGGCGCTTGTGCAAGGCGTGGACCGGGCATGGACGGAGCGCGGCGCGAGCGGCGCGTTCATCCTGGCGTTCAGCCGGCACAAGGGGCTGGGACACCCCGCGGAACCCCCGGCCAGGCGGCAGGCCGACGCGGTCGCCCGCCTGGCGGCGGGCCTGCACCGCGCCGACCGCCCGGTGGGCCTCGACATGGCGGGATACCCGGAGGACGCGTTCCCGCCGCGCGCCTTCGAGCGCGCGCTGCGGCCCGCGCGGGAGGCCGGCGTGCCGCTGACAATCCACGCCGGAGAGCAGGGCGTCCCCCCGGGCTTCGAGAGCGCGCCCCCGGCCTTCGTGGTGGACGCCGTCGAACGCCTCGGCGCCAGGCGGATCGGTCACGGGACGTCGCTCTGTGCGTCCGCCGCGGCGCGCGCGCTGGTGCGGGAGCGCGGGGTCGGCGTGGAGTGCTGCCCGGTGTCCAACGACCGGCTCGGGTTCATGCCGCTCGACAGGCATCCCCTGCCGCGCTTCCTCGAGGAGGGCCTTCTCGCCTCGATTTCCACCGACGATCCGCTGCTGTTCGGACCGTTCAGCGTCGCCGACACGTTCGCGGCCGTCAGCGGTCCGCTCCGCCTGGACCGCGAGGCCGAGCTGCGCCTGGCGCGGAACGCCATCGCCACCGCCTTTGTGACCGAGGACCGCCGAGCCCAGCTCGCCGCCAGGTTCGATGCCGCGGTGGGCGCGTCTTCCGGCGCGAAGCGCTGACCCGCCGGCCGTCATGGCGAGGGGCCCCGGCCCGCACTCTCGTCTGACCCTCTCGCCTGGCGCCGGCAGCCGGCGGCCCGGCCGGCTGACGGCTTAGGCGCCCAGCGCTCCGTGCCGCTCCATCCTGAAGGGGGCGAGCAGCACGGCGTGGCCGGGGCCGTCGCAGCCGCGCTGGCGGCGGCGCGCGCCAGGTACCGAGACGCTCACCCCGGGCGCGGGCCTTCCCCGCCCGGGTCGCACGGTGGCGCCGCACGGCGGCGGGCGCGAGCGAGCCCGGGCGCGCCGGCATCAACGACGCGGCGGCCGCCTGCGCCCGGGCGCCCGGCGCTTCGACGCCACGCGGCCGATGGCCGCCGGACCGCGAAAGACGCCGGACACACAGGGCAGGCGCCTCCGAGGCGTGGCGGGACCGAGGTTCTCGGGGCGTCCCGGCCGTGGCGTGTGTCCTGGTTCGGGGATAGAATCCGGCGGATGGCCGTTGCCGCCCTGCCTCCTGACTGGGTCTCGTGGCCCGACGAACAGCTCCTCGACGCGCGGCTCTGCGACCTCCCGGTCCGAATCGAGGGCAGCCTGCTCGAGACCCGCATCGGGGACCTGCGGCGCGAACTCGCCGTGCGGGGCCTGGATCTGCCGCTGCACTTCTACCTGGCGGACGAGTGGTTCACGCCGGACGGCGGGTCTGCCATGGCGCTGCCCTTCTACCTCTCGCACCCCCGCCTGGAGAAGCTGGAAGAGGCACAGATGCTCGAGGTGGAGGGCGGCGACTACGCCTGGTGCATGCGGATCCTCCGTCACGAGGCCGGGCATCTCGTCGACAACATGTTCGGGCTGCGCCGGCGCCGCCAGCGCCGGGAGATCTTCGGGTCGTCGGCCGAGCCGTATCCGGAGTTCTACGCGCCGAAGCCGTACAGCAAGAGCTTCGTCCTGCACCTGGACTCGTGGTACGCGCAGAGCCATCCCGACGAGGACTTCGCGGAGACCTTCGCTGTCTGGCTGACGCCGGAGAGCGACTGGCGGCGGCGCTACGCCGGGTGGCCGGCCCTCAAGAAGCTCGAGTACATGGACGCGCTCATGGCGTCGCTCGCGGGGCGGCCGCCCTGCGTGACGCGCGCAGACGAGATGGACGCGCTGCGGCGGCTGCGCATCACGCTGCGGACGCACTACCGACGGAAGCGTCGCCACTACGGAGTCGATCGGCCCGATTTCTACGATCGGGACCTCCGGCGCCTGTTCTCGGACGCGCCGGAGTTCGCGGCCAGCCCGACGGCGGCCGCCTTCGTCGGGCGCATCCGCCGGCAGGTGCGCCGGCTCGTGGCCGACTGGACGGGCATCTATCAGTACACGATCGACCAGGTGCTCGAGGACATCATCGTGCGGTGCCGCGAGCTGAAGCTGCGCCTGGCGGTCCCTGAAGACACGGCCCGGCAGGAGTTCACGGTGCTGCTGACGGTGCAGGCCATGAACTTCCTGCACAGCGGCCGCCACCGTCTGGCGCTATGAAGCGGCTCCGCATCCTCGCGCTCGTGCACAAGCACCTCGTGCCGCCGGAGGACACGGCCGGAGTGGACACGGTCAACGCCGAATGGAAGATGGAATTCGACGTCACGGTGACCCTCGAGGCGCAGGGGCACGAGGTGCGGATCGCGGGCGTCCACGACGACTTGTCGCCGGCGCGGGCGGCCATCGACGAATTCAGGCCGGACATCGTGTTCAATCTGCTCGAAGGCTTCGCCGACATCAACACCTTCGACCAGAACGTGGTGAGCTACCTCGAGCTGCTGCGGGTGCCCTACACCGGCTGCAACCCGCGCGGGCTCATCCTGGCGCGCGACAAGTCGCTCAGCAAGAAGCTGCTGACGTACCACCGGGTGCCGGTCCCCGACTTCACGGTGGTCCGCCGCGGCCGCTCGGCCCGGCCGACGCGGCTGCGCTACCCCCTCATCGTGAAGTCGCTGGTGTTCGAGGCGTCCATCGGCATCTCGCAGGCGTCGGTGGTCGAGAACGCGGACGAGCTTGCGCGGCGCATCCAGTTCGTCCACGAGAGCCTCGGCACGGCCGCCATCGTCGAGGAGTTCATCGACGGCCGCGAGCTGTACGTCGGCGTCATCGGCAACGAGCGCCTGCAGGCCTTCCCCGTCTGGGAGATGTCGTTCGCGCAGATGCCCGAGCACACGTGGCACGTGGCCACGGAGCGGGTGAAGTGGAGCACGAAGTACCAGCAGAAGCACGGCATCAGGACCGATGAGGCGTCGCTGCCCGAGGGCGTCGCGGCGCGCCTGCAGCACACGGCCAAGCGCGTCTACCGCGCGCTCGACCTGAACGGGTACGCGCGCGTCGACTTCCGGATGGACCAGGCCGGGCGGTTCTACGTCCTCGAGGCGAACCCGAACCCGCAGCTGGCATTCGGCGAGGACTTCGCGGAATCGGCGGAACGGGCGGGCCTGCCGTATCCCGCGCTGCTCGAGCGCATCGTGGCGCTCGGGCTGCGGTGGCGGCCCGAGCGCGTCCAGTAGGCCGGGCCGTCGCCTTGACGCCTCCTGGAGGACGCCGGCTTGACAGCCCTGCGGCGCCTCACTAGAGTCGGGTGGTCGCTCTTCCAGACGAGGTCACACCATGAACAGACGGCGATTCATCGTCCCGCTCCTCGCCCTGGCGGTCGCCCTCGGCGCCGCGCCGCGGGCAGACGAGGGGTTCTGGCCCTACAACAGCGTCCCGAAGGCCGCCATCAAGGCGAAGTACAAGTTCGACGTGACCGACGCGTGGCTGAAGCACCTGCAGCTTGCGACGGTGCGCTTCGGCGGCGGCACCGGGTCGATCGTCTCCCCGCGGGGCCTCGTGCTGACAAACCACCACATCGGCCTCGGCACGCTCCAGCGCCTCAGCACGCCCGAGAAAGACTACGTGAAGAACGGCTTCTACGCGCCGACCTTCGCCGACGAGCTGAAGGTCCCGGGCATGTCGCTCATGGTGCTCCAGACCATCGAGGACGTGACCGCGAAGGTGGCCGACGCCGTCACGCCGTCGATGACCGCCCAGGAAGCCGCGGCCGCGCGGCAGAAGGCGATCCAGGCGATCCAGGGCGAGCCCGCACAGGGCGTGTCGAAGCAGGTCGTGTCGCTGTACGCAGGCGCCGTCTACAACCTGTACACGTACAAGGTCTACAGCGACGTCCGCCTGGTCTTCGGCGCCGAGTACCAGACCGGCTTCTACGGCGGCGACGCCGACAACTTCACCTATCCGCGCTACAACCTGGACGTCTCGATGTTCCGCCTGTACGAGAACGACAAGCCGGCCGAGACGCCGAACTATCTGAGGTGGTCGCCGAACGGCTCGAAGGAGAACGAGCTGGTGTTCACGACCGGCCACCCCGGCTCGACGCAGCGTCTGAATACCGTGGCGCACCTCAAGTACCTCAGGGACCTGACCGTGCCTTTCACCATTGCCACCGCCGAGATGCGGGAGACGGCGGTGAAGAAGTGGATGGCCCAGAGCCCCGAGAACGCGCGCCAGGCGACCAGCGAGCTGTTCGGCCTCCAGAACAGCCTGAAGTCGTACCGCGGGCGGCTGAAGGGCCTCCAGGACCCGTCCGTCATCGCGAGGAAGGAAGCCGCCGAGACGCGCCTCCGCGCCGAACTGGCGAAGAACGCCGCCAAGCAGCAGCTGCTGGGCGACGCCTGGGACCTCGTTGAGAAGTCCATCGGGGTCGCGCGCCAGATCGATGCCGAGCGGAACTTCATCGTGAACGCGGCGGGCTTGAACTCGACGCTGTTCGCCCAGGCGCGCCAGATCGTCCGCCGCGCCTACGCGCCCCAGACAGCCGACGGCGGCCGCGGCGGGCGCGGGGCCGGACCGGGCGGGCCGGGCGGGCCGGGCCTGACGCAGGGGGCTCCGAACCTCGCACGCGAGAAGCTGAACCTGACCGAGTCGCTCGCCTTCATGCAGAAGCACCTCGGGCCAGACCACGCCATCGTCAAGCGGATCCTGGCCGGGAAGGCCCCGGAGGCCAGGGCAGCGGAACTGGTGGACGGCACGCGGATCACCGATTCCGAGATCCGGGCGCTGCTCGTGGCCGGCGGCAAGGCGACCATCGACGTCTCCACCGACCCGATGATCAAGCTGGCGCGGGACCTCGAGCCGGACGCCCAGGCGATCGCCAAGCGGTACGAGGACGAGGTCGCCGGCGTCCAGGCCATCGCCTACCCGAAGATCGGGCAGGCGGTGTTCGCCGTGGACGGCCCGAAGGCGTATCCCGACGCGACCGGCACGGCGCGGATTTCCTACGGCGTGGTGAAGGGGTACCTGGAGGACGGCAAGAAGATCCCGCCCTACACGTACGTCCCCGGGCTCTACGAGCGCGCGGCCCTGCACGCGGGGCAGCCGGACTACGCCCTGGCGCCGACGTGGGTGGCGGCGAAGGCGGCGCTCAACCCGAAGACGCCCTTCAACTTCGTCAGCACGAACGACATCGTCGGCGGCAACAGCGGGTCGGCGGTCGTCAACAAGAAGGGCGAACTGGTGGGCCTGATCTTCGACGGCAACATCCAGTCGCTGCCGGGGTACTACATCTTCGACGAGCCCAACCGGGCCGTGTCCGTGGATTCCCGGATCATCCTCGAGGCGTTCCGGAAGGTGTACAACGCCGGGGCGCTGGCCGACGAGATCACGGGGGCGGCGGCCAGGAAGTAGCTCGACGGGGCCGGGCGCAAGCCCGGCCCCGATTCCCTCACCGCTCGCGGTCCTCGTCGTCCGGATCGAGGTCCTCGGTCCGGCCCGACACCGCGGGAGTCTGGCCGCAACACCCGGCGGCCATGCAGTACGGGCACAGCGTCTGCCCGCAGAGCCCGCAGTAGTCGAACAGCTCGGCGCCGGACGGCCCGGCCCCGCATCGTTCGCATTGCATGGGCACCTCCCTTCGGGTTAGACCGACCCCGGCCCGACTATAGACCGCCCCGGCCGGGACCGCAAGCGCGGGGCCGGGGAATCCCCTACGGTTCGGAGGCGACCCGTGATAGGCTGTGCGGACTATCCGTCCACTACTGGGAGGCAGTGTCTATGAACCGATGGTTGGTCGCCATCACTGCAGGCGTGATCGGCTGCTTGCTGGCAGGGGCCGCACCGGCCTCCGCGCAGGGGTTCGGCGTGTTCGAGCAGGGCTCCTGCGCGATGGGACGAGGCGGCGCCGGCGTCGCCGCTCCGTGCCCGGACGCCAGCGGGATTTACTTCAACCCGGCCGGCTTGTCGCTCGATCGGACCCAGATCTCCCTCGGCGCGGCGCTCATCGGCCCCAAGGGCGACTTCACCAACAGCACCACCAGCCTCGTCAGCCAGCTGAAGAAGGCCTGGTACCCGGTGCCCAACGTGTACGCGTCGACGCCGATCTCCGACAAGGTCGCGGCGGGCATCGGCCTGTTCGCCCCGTACGGCCTGACCTCGGAGTGGCCGGTCACCGCCGAAGGCCGCTTCCTGGGCTACAAGAGCGTCGTCCAGGCGGTCTACGTGCAGCCGACGCTGGCGTTCAAGGCCTCCGATCGGCTGTCGATCGGCGTCGGCGTGGACGTGGCCTACGTCAAGCTGCAGCTCCTGCAGCGGGTGGATCTCTCGCGGCAGCCCATCACGGGAACGCCGCTGACCTTCGCCAACCTCGGCGTGAAGCCCGGCACCGATTTCGCGAACATCGACCTGTCGGGAACGACAACTAGCCTGGGCGCCCACGCCGGCCTGCTCTACAAGGCCAGCGAGCGCCTCACGCTCGGCGCGCGCGTCATGAGCAGCCAGACGCCCAAGGTGGACGACGGGAAGATCAAGACCGAGCAGATTGCCACCGGCTACGTGTTGCCGATCCCGCTGGGCCCGACGCTGCCGGCCGGCGTGCCCATCGACGCCATCGTGAAGCCGCAGTTCGGCCCGGGCGGCAAGCTGAGCAACCAGTCGGCCAGCACGAGCCTGCCGCTCCCGCTGCAGGCCGTCGCCGGCCTGGCCTACCGGGCCAGCCCGAAGGTCCTGCTCCTCGCCGACTACCAGTACGTGCGGTGGAGCGCGTTCGACAAGCTGGTGATCGACGGCGAGTACCTGGATTCCACGCAGGAAGAGGCGTACAGGGACACGCACGGCATCCGCCTGGGCACGGAGATCACGCTCGACGAGCAGACCGTGGCGCGCGCCGGCTTCATCGTCCATGGCGCGGCGGCTCCTGACCAGACGGTGACGCCGCTGCTCCCCGAGGGCAAGCGATGGCTGCTGGCCCTGGGGCTCGGCCGTCAGCTGACTCCGCACCTGCGCCTCGACGCGGCCTACACCTATCTGGCGCAGCCGGAACGAGCCGGCCGCAGCAGCGACGGCCCGAACAACGGCGTCTACAACTTCATGGCGCACCTGTTCGGCGTCACCTTCTCGTTCGGCTTCTAGGCCGCACCGCCCGCCGCGTGCGTCCCTCGGCCGGGTGCGCCGCGCGCCGCCCGGCCGCGGGACCGGCCGCGGGGCGGGCCGCCTCGCCCGGCACTCCACGGCCGGCTCATGGAGAGGCGGCTGTCCCTCGGCGGTCGCCTCAGCCGTGACCGCGCAGCGGCCGGGTGCGCCGCGCGACCGGGCTGCTGGGTCCTGCGACGGCCCGGGCCGCCTTGACTTCCCTGTTCGGGGACGCGTATCGTCTCGCAAGTGGACGTGCCTCCCGAGGGGCGCTCGCGTCCCGTCGGCAAGACCACCGCGCGCCCCGCCCTCGACGGCCAGGCCCCACGACGGTGCGGACGCTGCCGGAGCACCCCCATGAACCTCGAGACGCTCACGCGGATGTACGACTTCACCGGCAGGACCGTGGCGGTCACCGGCGGCACCGGCGTCATCGGCGGGGCGCTGGTCCGAGGGCTCGCCGGCTGCGGGGCCAGCGTCGCAGTCATCGACCGCAACACGGCGCCGGGCCCGGCGCTCCTCGAGTCGCTGGGGCCGGCCGCGGCCGCCCGCGTCGAGGTGATCGGCGCCGACGTGCTGGACCCTGACAGCATCGGCCGGGCGCTCGACGCGATCCTGGCCCGCTTCGGATCGGTGGACGCCCTCATCAACGGCGCCGGCGGCAACCACCCGAAGGCGACCAGCAGCGCGGACGTGCCCTTTTTCGATCTCCCCCCGGACGCCATCCGCTGGGTCTTCGACCTGAACGTCCTCGGCACCATCCTGCCGTCGCAGTCGTTCGGCCGGGTGATGGCGAAGGCGGGCGCGGGCGTCATCCTGAACGTCTCGTCGATGAACGCGCTCCGCCCGCTGACGCGGATCGCCGCCTACTCGGCCGCGAAGGCGGGGGTCAGCAACTTCACGCAGTGGCTCGCCGTGCACCTCGCGCAGGAGTACTCGCCGGCCTTGCGCGTGAACGCCATCGCGCCGGGCTTCCTGCTCACGGACCAGAACCGCTTCCTGCTGACCGACCAGGAGACCGGCGCGCTGACCCCGCGCGGGCAGTCGATCCTGGCGCATACGCCCATGGGCCGGTTCGGTGTGACCGACGATCTGCTCGGGGCGGCGCTGTGGCTGCTCTCGCCGGCCTCGGCGTTCGTGACCGGCATCGTGCTGCCGGTCGACGGCGGGTTCTCGGCGTTCAGCGGGGTCTGACAAGACGGGCGGCGACCGGGAAAGGCGGCGGCAGACGTGGTCATCGGAGCGGGGTCGTGCGATCGGCGCCTCCCGGACGAGGAGGTGCGCCGTCTCGTGGTCGACGGCCTGGCCGGGCTGCCGCTCGACGGAAGGCGGGTCCTGGCGCTCATTCCTGACGGCACGCGCACGATGCCGATGCCGCTCCTGTTTGACATCCTCTCCGCGAGCCTCGGCCCGCGGGCGGCGGCGCTGGACTTCCTGGTGGCCCTCGGCACGCACCAGCCGATGTCCGACGCGCAGCTCGGGCGTCTCCTCGGGCGGCCGGTGACCGCCGGGTCCTCGCACGGGCATCGGATCTTCAACCACCGCTGGGACCTGCCGGAGACGTTCGTCACGCTGGGGGTGATCCCGGCCCGCGAGATCGCGGAGCTGTCGGGCGGCCGCCTCGAACGGGACGTCCCGGTCACGCTGAACCGCCTGCTGCTCGACTACGATCACCTCCTCATCTGCGGCCCGGTGTTCCCGCACGAAGTCGTGGGGTTCTCGGGCGGAAACAAGTACCTCGTGCCCGGCGTCGCCGGGCGGGAGATCATCGACGTCACGCACTGGCTCGGCGCCCTGCTCACGAGCAGCGCCGTCATCGGCGCGGGCTACACGCCCGTCCGGGCCGTCATCGACCGCGCCGCCTCGTTCGTCAAGCGGCCCGTCACGTGCATCAGCCTCGTCGTGACGCACGCGGGCGTCAACGGCGTGTTCACCGGCGATCCGCACGAGTCATGGGAAGCCGCGTCGGCGCTCTCGGCCCGCACGCACATCACGTGGGTGGACCGGCCGTTCGCGCGCGCGCTCTCGGTCATGCCGGAGATGTACGACGATCTGTGGACGGCGGCCAAGGGCATGTACAAGCTCGAGCCGGCGGTGGCGGACGGCGGCGAGGTGGTGATCTTCGCGCCGCACATCACCGAGGTGAGCTACACGCACGGCCGCCTCATCGACGAGATCGGCTACCACTGCCTCGATTACTTCCTGGGCCAGTGGGACCGCTTCTCCCGCTATCCCGGCGGCGTCATCGCGCACGCGACGCACGTGAAGGGCCTCGGCCGGTACGACGCGGCCACGGGGATCGAGACGCCGCGGATCCAGGTGACGCTGGCCACCGGGATCCCTGAAGAACGGTGCCGGCGGATCAACCTGGGGTACCTGGACCCCGCGGCGGTGGACATCGGCGCCTGGGCCGGGCGGGAGGCCGAAGGCGTGCTGCTGGTGCCTCGCGCCGGCGAGATGCTCTACCGCCTGTCCGAGGCGGCCCCGGGAGGAGCGACCCGTGCAGTGTGACATCGGCGTCGTCGGGCTCGGCGTGATGGGCGCGAACCTCGCGCGCAACATGGAGCGCAACGGGTTCGCCGTCGCGGGATACGATCTCGAGGCGGCCAAGGGCCAGGCGTTCCTGGCAGGCCCGGCCGGCGGAACGCGCGCCGCCGTCGCGCCCTCGCCGGAGGCGCTGATGGCGATGCTGAAGAGGCCGCGCCGCGTGCTCCTGATGGTGCCCGCCGGCGCGCCCGTTGACAGCGCCATCGACCACCTGAAGCCGCACCTCGAGCCGGGCGACATCCTGATCGACGGCGGCAACTCCTGGTTCCTCGACACCGAACGGCGCAGCAAGGCCCTCGCCTCCGGCGGGTTCCACTACATCGGCGCCGGCGTGTCTGGCGGCGAGCAGGGCGCGCTGTGGGGCCCGGCCATCATGCCCGGCGGCCAGCGCGAGGCCTGGGAAGCCCTCGCGCCCATCCTGCGCGCCATCGCCGCCAGGGCCGACGACGGCGAGCCGTGCGTGGACTACATGGGGCCCGGCGGCGCCGGCCACTACGTCAAGATGGTCCACAACGGGATCGAGTACGGCGACATGCAGCTCATCGCCGAGGCGTACGACCTGCTGTCGCGCGGCCTCGGCCTGCCGGCGGCGGAGCTGGCGACCGTGTTCCGGGCCTGGAACGCCGGCGAGCTGCGGTCCTACCTCGTGGAGATCACCGCCGAGGTCCTCGGCGCCGTCGACCCGGAGACGGGCGCGCCCCTGGTGGACCTCATCCTCGACGAAGCCCAGCAGAAGGGCACCGGCAAGTGGACGAGCCAGCACGCGTTCGACGTCGGCGCGCCCGTCCCGACGATCAACGCGGCCGTCGAGAGCCGGATCCTGTCGGCGCTGAAGGCCGAGCGCGTGCGGGCGAGCCGCCTCCTGCGCGGCCCCTCCCCCCGCCTCCGCGGCAGCCGCGAGGCCCTCGTCGACGCCGCGCGCGCCGCCCTGTACGCGAGCAAGATCACGTCGTACGCGCAGGGCTTCGGCCTGCTGAGGATGGCGTCCGCCGAGTACGGCTACGGCCTCGACCTGGCGCGCGTCGCGCGCGTCTGGCGGGCGGGCTGCATCATCCGCGCGTCGCTGCTGGGCGACATCACCGCGGCGTTCGGGCGCGACGCGGCGCTCCAGAACCTCCTCCTGGACAAGGCGTTCGCGGACGCGGTGGAGAGCAGGCAGGACGCCTGGCGCCTCGTCGTGCAGACGGCGGTCGGAGCGGGCATCCCGGTGCCGGCGACCGCGGCGTCGCTGGCGTACTTCGACGCCTACAGGAGCGAGCGCCTGCCGGCCAACCTCACCCAGGGCCAGCGCGACTACTTCGGCGCGCACACGTACCGGCGCGTCGACAGGCCCGGGGTGTTCCACACGGCATGGTGAACGACGCGCCGCCGCGTCGGACCAGCAGGGAGCGCGTGACATGCGTGACGGACTGAAGATTCCTCCCCCCGGCGGCCTGGACCTGGTGTCGCTCGGAGCGCTCGTCCACCGCCTCGATCCGGGCGTCATTCCGTTCCGGAAGGCGTCAAGCTGCGCGATCCACGTGAGCGGCGGCGAGTTCAACGTCGCCGCCAACCTCGCCGACTGCTTCCGGATGCGGACCGGCATCGCGACGGCGATGGTGGACTACCCCATCGGCGACCTCATCGCCGAGCGCGTCAGGGCGATGGGGGTGACGCCCTTCTACAAGCGGTTCGCGCACAACGGCGTCAACGGCCCCAACATGGCGACCGTGTACAGCGACCGCGGGCATGGCGTGCGGGCGCCCGTGGTGTTCTACAACCGCGCCAACGAGGCCGGGGGGCTGCTGAAGCCGGGCGACTTCGACTGGCCCGCCATCTTCGGCCGCGGCGTCCGGTGGTTCCACAGCGGCGGCATCTTCGCCTCGCTCTCCGCTACGACCGGCGAGCTCATCATCGAAGCCATGCGGGCCGCCCGGGCCGCTGGCGCCGTCACCTCGTTCGATCTCAACTTCCGCGAGAAGCTCTGGAGCATCTGGGGCGGGCAGCGCAAGGCGGTGGACGTGATTGGCCGCATCACCGAGCACGTGGACGTGCTCGTCGGCAACGAGGAGGATCTCCAGAAGGGGCTCGGCATCCCCGGCCCTGAGGTCCACGCGGCGTCCAGGCTGGATCCGAGCGCGTTCTTCGCGATGATCGACAGCGTCACGAGAAAGCTGCCGAACGTGAAGGCGGTCGCGACCACGCTGCGGGAGGTGCGCTCCACGAACCGCCACGGCTGGAGCGCCGTGGCGTGGGTGGACGGCCAGCCCCATACGGCCCCCGTCTGCGAGCTGGACGTGCTGGACCGCGTCGGCGGCGGCGACGGGTTCGCCGCCGGGTTCATCTACGGGCTGCTGACGGGCGAGACGCCGCAGGAGGCGGTCGACCTCGGCTGGGCCCACGGCGCGCTGCTCACCACCTTTCCCGGCGACACCACCATGGCGACGCTCGAGCAGGTGCGGGCGTTCGCGAAGGGCGGCTCGGCGAGGATCCAGAGGTAGGGCGCGGCCCGGGACGCCGCGGGTTCGCCTCGCCCATGGCCGTCATCGCCGCGGCGTCCTTCGAGGCGCCGGCGGCGCGCGCACGCCGGCCGTCCGGACTTGATAGAATGCCCGGCGCGCCCGGATCCGAAGCGGGTCCCGCCGCGCCTGGCCTGATCATGGACATCGATATTGCCGTCGTTCCCGTCGCCGGCCTCGGCACGCGGCTGCTGCCCGCCACGAAGTCGCAGCCGAAGGAGATGCTGCCCGTCGGCCGCAAGCCGGTCGTGCAGTACGTGGTCGAGGAGCTCGCCCGCGTCGGCGTGAAGCAGCTGCTCTTCGTCACCGGCCCGGGCAAGACCTCCATCGAGAACCACTTCGATCTGAACCCCGAGCTCATCCAGACGCTGCGCGAGACCGGGAAGGAGGAGCTGCTGCAGGAGCTGGCATTCGAGCGCGCGGCCGTGCAGTTCTTCTACACCCGGCAGCGCCAGCTGCTGGGCCTCGGCCACGCCGTGCTGTGCGCGAGGTCGTTCGTCGGCCGCCGGCCGTTCATCGTGGCGCTGGGCGACTCGATCATCGGGATGCACGCCGAGAGCGACGTGGTGCGGCGCATGGCGCGCTGCTTCCTCGAGCGCGACGCCCTGGCCGTGGTGGCCTTCGAGGAGGTGCCGCGCGACGAGGTCGTCCACTACGGCATCGCCGCGCCGCGCTCCGCGGGCGACGTCTTCGAGATCGGCGATGTCGTCGAGAAGCCCGCGCGGGAGGAGGCCCCGAGCACACTCGCCATCGCGGCGCGCTACGTGTTCTCACCCGAGATCTTCGACGCGCTCGAGCGGACGCCGCCGAGCAAGGGCGGCGAAATCCAGCTGACCGACGCGATCCGCACCCTCATCCAGGAGGGCGGGCGCGCGTACGGCGTGCGGCTGAAGGCGGACGAGCCCCGCTACGACATCGGCAACATCGACGCTTACTTCCGGGCCTTCGTGGAGTTCGCGCTCGCCGATTCGCGCCACGGCGCCGCGATCCGGCGCCACCTGGAGACGCTGCTCCATGTTCCTCACCCGTAAGCGCGCCTACGCCCGCGCCGGCCTCGTCGGCAACCCCTCGGACGGGTACCACGGCAAGACGATCTCGGCGAGCGTCCGCAACTTCTGGGCCGAGGTCGTCCTCTACGAGTGGGACTCGGTGGACATCGTCCTGGCGGAGGGCGACCGCGCGCGCTTCGGCTCGGTGCAGGAGCTGGCGCGCGACGTGCGCCTGCACGGCTACTACGGCGGCATCCGCATCATCAAGGCCACCATCAAGCGCTTCGTCGAGCACTGCGCGGAGCAGGGGCTGGCGCTCCACGGCCGGAACTTCTCCATCCGCTACCACTCCACCATCCCGCGCCAGGTGGGCCTGGCCGGGTCGAGCGCCCTCGTCACCGCCACGCTGCGGTGCCTGATGGACTTCTACGGCGTCGAACTCCCGCTGGACGCGCAGCCGACCTTCACGCTGAAGGTCGAGCAGGAGGAGCTCGGGATCAACGCCGGCCTGCAGGATCGCGTGATCCAGGCGTACGAGGGGCTCGTGTACATGGATTTCGATCGGGCGCGCCGGCGGGTGGTCGGCGGCCTGCCCTGCTATCACTACGAGAGGCTCGACCCGGCGCTCCTGCCGCCCCTCTACGTCGCGTACCACGTCAGCCTCGGCGAGCCGACGGAGGTCTTCCACAACAACATCCGGGAGCGCTACAACCGCGGGGAGGCGCTGGTGGTCGACGCCCTGGCGCACGCCGCGGAGCTGGCGGCCGCCGCGCGCGTCGCCCTGCTCGATGGCGACGCGGAGCGGTTCTCGCGGCTGCTGGACGAGAACTTCGACACGCGGCGGCGGATCTACGCCCTGCCGCCCTGGCAGATCGCCCAGGTCGAGGCGGCGCGCGCCTGCGGGGCCAGCGCGCAGTTCGCCGGCTCCGGCGGCGCGATCGTCGGCGTCTACCGGGACGCGGGCATGCTGGCGCGGGTGCGCGCGGCCCTCGAGGCCGTCGGCTCGCGCACGATCGTGCCCCAGATCGCCGCCTGAGCCCGCCTACGACGCTCCCTCCGCGGCCCGGCCGAGCGCGAACCCGAAGTAGTCCCGCGCGTTGAAGAAGCAGACGTTGCTCACCAGCCGCCCGAGCAGATCGCGATCGTCCGGCAGACGGCCTCGCCGCACGTCCTCCCCGAGCAGGTTGCAGAGCAGCCGCCTGAAGTAGTCGTGGCGCGAGTACGAGAGGAAGCTTCGCGAGTCGGTCACCATCCCGACGAACCGCGAGAGCAGGCCCATGTTCGACAGGGCGTCCATCTGCGCCGTCATGCCGTCGAGCTGGTCGAGGAACCACCAGCCGGAGCCGTACTGCAGCTTGCCCGGCACCGTTCCGTCCTGGAAGTTCCCGATCATCGTGGCCATCAGCGCGTTGTCGCGCGGGTTCAGGTTGTACAGGATCGTCCTGGCCAGGCGATCCGCCTCGTCGAGGCGGTCCAGGAAGCGCGAGAGCGGCCGCGCGATCTCGAAGTCCCCGATTGAGTCGAAGCCCGTGTCCGGCCCCAGCGCGCGCCGCAGCCGGGTGTTGTTGTTGCGCAGCGCGCCGAGGTGGTACTGCTGCACCCAGCCGCGGGCGTGGTCCAGGACGGCCAGAGCGTGGAGCAGCGCGGACTTCAGCTTCAGCGCCGGGCCGGGCTCGAGCGCGCGCCCGCCCCTCAGCCGCCCGAGCGCCTCGTCGGCCTCGCCGTCGGTCCACCTCTCGGCATACATCGTCTCCAGGCCGTGATCCGAGGCGCGGCAGCCCATCTCGTGGAAGACGTCGTGGCGGGCCTCGAGCGCGTCCAGCAGCGACCGCAGCCGCCCCCCGACCGGCAGGCCCGACGCCTGCTCGAGCCGGCCCACATACGCGTTGAACGCCTGCGGGTCCTCGACGGCCAGCAGCTGGTCGGGGCGCCAGGTCGGATACACGCGCGTGTCGGGATCGGGCCTCGCCTGGAGCGTCCGGTGGTGCTCCAGCGAATCGACCGGATCGTCGGTCGTGCAGACCGCCGCGACGCGGAACTGCCGCAGCAGGCCGAGCGCCGTGAAGCCGTCCTCCTGCAGGCGCTCGTTGCAGCGATCGAACACGCGGCGGGCCGTCGCCGGCGACAGCAGGTCGGTCACCCCGAACGGGCGCCTCAGCTCCATGTGCGTCCAGTGGTAGAGCGGATTGCGCAGCGTGTCCGGCACCGTGCGCGCCCACGCCTCGAACTTCTCCCACGGCCCGGCGTCGCCCGTGCAGAACCGCTCCGGCACGCCGTTCGACCGCATGGCCCGCCACTTGTAGTGGTCGCCGTCGAGCCAGAGCTCGGTGATGGTCGCGAAGCGGTGGTCCGCCGCCATCAGCGCCGGCGACAGGTGGCAGTGGTAGTCGATGATCGGCATGCCGGCGGCGAACCGGCGGTAGAGGTCCGACGCGACGTCGCTCTCGAGCAGGAAGTCCTCGCCGAGGAAGGGTTTCATGTCATCGCTCCAGCGGCTCGAGCCTCGGGACGAGCAGGTGATGGATGGCAAAGGCGACGAGATAGAGCGACGCGCAGATGCCGAAGAGGATGGCGTAGCCGCCGGTCACGTTGCCCGCGGCGGTGAAGCTGTCGAGCATCGCGCCGGTCACCCAGGGGAACAGGATGCCGCCGATTGACCCCGCCATCCCGCCCAGGCCGGTGATCGTCCCCACGTCCTTCTTCTGGAAGACGTCGGAGGTCGTCGTGAAGAGGTTGGCGGACCAGGCCTGGTGCGCGGCCCCCGCCAGGCCGATGAGCAGCACGGCGGACCAGGGGCCGACCTTCGTCACCACCGCGATCGGGACGACGCACAGCGCGAACAGGAACATGCCGGTCTTGCGCGCCCGCGTCACGCTCCAGCCCTGCTGCTGGAAATGCCCGGTGAGCCACCCGCCCAGGATGCTCAGCACCGTGATGATCGCGTAGATCGTCACAAGGTGGATCCAGCTGTGCTTGATGTCGAGGCCGCGGGTCTTCTTGAAGTAGTCGGGCAGCCAGATCAGGAAGAACCACCAGACCGGATCGGTCATGAACTTCGCGACGATGAAGCCCCAGGTCTGGCGGATGCGGAGGGCGCGCCCCCAGCCGAGGGGCGTGGCGCCGTCGCCGGCCTCGTCCCTGTCGCTGGTGATGTGGGCCAGCTCCGGCGACGAGGCCTTCAGCTTCTTCGCCGGCACGTCGTAGAACGGGAGCCACAGGAGCAGCCACAGGAACCCCAGGAGGCCCGCCACGATGAAGGCCGCGCGCCAGCCGAGCGTCAGCGCGATCGCCGGCACCATCGCCGGGGCGATGATCGCCCCGACGTTCGTGCCCGAGTTGAAGATGGCCGTCGCGAAGGCGCGCTCGCGCCTCGGGAACCACAGCGCGATGCCCTTGATGGCCGCCGGGAAGTTGCCGCCCTCGCTCACCCCCAGGAAGACCCGCGCGGCGAAGAACCCTCCGACCGAGGCAACCGCCGCGTGCGCCAGGGCGGCGACGCTCCAGAAGGTGATCGACACCGCGTAGCCGATCTTCGTGCCGTACTTGTCGACGAACCACCCGAACAGGAAGAGGCCGGCGGCGTAGGCGCCCTGGAAGGCGGAGTTCACCAGGCCGAACTGCTCGTTGGTCCACCCGAGCTCGGCATCCAGGAACTCCTTGATGAGCGCGAGGATCTGCCGGTCGATGTAATTGACGGTGGTCGCCAGGAAGATCAGGCCGCAAACGACCCACCGGTATCTGCCGACGACGCTGTCGGTGCCCGCCATGGAACGCCCCTTCCGTGGTGCCTGTGTGGCTGCCCTCGCCCGGGCCAGGGCGCGGGCCGCTGCGGCGGCGCCCCGGGCTCGGCGGCGATGGATCCGTGAGCGTCAGGCATGCGGCTCGGGGACGGCCAGGTCAGACCGACGAGGGCAACGCGCGGGTTCACAAGTAGCACCCGGGGCAGCCCCTGTCAAGCGCGGGCGCCGGCCGGATCGTCGCGCCCGCCGCGGGTCCGGACCGCGCCGGCAACGCGGGGACCGCCCGCGCCGCAACCTCGCGCAGCGGATCGCGCCGCACGGCAGCCGCCGGCGGACGGACAGGCGCGCGGGCCTCCCCCGCCGGGCCGGCCTTTCGGCTTCGGCTCTCCGCGCGGCCTCAGGTACAATGGCGCCCGATGCTGCTCATCGACGAGCTTCTGGCCGAGCACCGCCTCATCGAACGCGTCTCGGAAGCGTTCCTCGCGTATGCCGCCGGCCCGGCGGGCGACGCCCGGGCGGGCGACACGGCGGCGTTCCTGCGCTTCTTCCGCGGCTATGCGAACCGCTTCCATCACGCGCGCGAGGAGGACACCCTCTTTGCGGCGCTCCGCGAGCGGGGCGGGCTCCCCGCCGATCGGGGCCCCCTGGCGGTCCTGGTCGCGGATCACCGGCGCATGGAGGCGCTGCTCGGCGAGATCGAGGCGCTGCCCGCCGGCGCGGCCGGAGCGCCGCATCCTGCCGGGTTCCGCACGCTCGCCGCATCCTACGTCCACGCGCTGTGGCACCACATCGACGCCGAGGACTCCGTCCTCTTCCCCGAGTGCGAGCCGAGGCTCCGCCGCAACGGGGTCGCCGAACTCCCCTCCCGCTCCATGGACGCGGACGAGCGCGCGGCGAAGGCCGAGGGCGAGTCTCTCGTGCTGAAGTACCCGCCGGCCGGGCCCCGTGACGGAGACCCCATGCGCGGCGACGGCTGCATCATGTGCCCCGCTTACGGCGTCACCTGCCGCGGGCTCGAGCTCGAATGGTGGAACGAATGGGAATGGGACGAATTCGAGGACCGGATGGGCGGCGACTAGGCCGCCGCCCGCGCGCCGATCGCGGAGTGCGTTCCCCGCTGGAGCACGGCTTGCCATGAAAGACCTCATCGATCAGCTGCGCGCGTCGGACCTGTTCGCCGGCCTGCCCGAAGCCGCGCTTGCCTCCATCGCCGGGGTGGGCGTCAGCCGCGCCGTGCCCGCGGGCGGGGTGCTCTTCAGGCAGGGCGACCCGCGGGTAACGTGCTACCTGCTGACGTCGGGCCGCGTCGAGGCCATCCAGGACACTGGCGACGGCCCCGAGCGCGTCATCGTCCTCGGCCCGGGCGACACGCTCGGCGAAGGCGCGCTGCTCCACGCCGCGCGCCACAGCGTCACGGCCCGCGCGCTGACGGACGTCGAGGCCGCCGCCTTCGAGCGCGACGCCGTCCGGGCGCTGATGGAGCGCGACGGCAGCCTCGCCATCGAGCTGCTCGGCCGCGTCTCGCTGCTGCAGCACCGGCGGGCCCTCTACTCGCCCATCGCGCGCCGGAACCGCGAGCAGGCCTACGGCAGCACCCGCAGCCGGACGGAGACCGACCTGCTGGGCACCCGGCAGGTGCCCGCCGACGCCCTGTTCGGCATCCAGAGCCTGCGCGCCCTCGAGAACTTCCCCATCACCGGCATCGAAGTCGGCCACTTCCCGGCCTTCGTGAGAAGCCTGGCGATGGTGAAGCAGGCGGCGGCCCGGGCCAACGCGCGCCTGGGCCTGCTCGACCCGGGCGTCGCGGCGGCCATCGACCGGGCCAGCCAGGAGATCATCGACGGCCGGTGGCACGGGCACTTCCTGGTGGACATGGTGCAGGGCGGCGCAGGCACGTCCACGAACATGAACGCCAACGAGGTCATCGCCAACCGGGCCCTCGAGATCCTCGGGCGCCGGCGCGGCGAGTACGCGGCGTGCCACCCGAACGATCACGTGAACATGAGCCAGAGCACCAACGACGTCTACCCGACGGCGGTTCGCCTCGCCACCGTCTTCATGCTCGCGTCGCTGCTGCAGGCCCTGGCGCGCCTGCGCGACGCGCTGCGCGCGAAGGGAGCCGAGTTCAAGGACGTCATCAAGATGGGCCGCACGCAGCTCCAGGACGCCGTGCCCATGACGCTCGGGCAGGAGTTCGAGGCGTTTGCGGTCACCACGGGCGAGGACATCGAGCGGCTCGAGGAAACCGCGCGGCTGCTGCACGAGGTGAATCTGGGCGGCACCGCCATCGGCACGGGCATCTGCGCCGATCCGCGCTACGCCGGGGCGGCCGTCGAGGAGCTCGCCGCGATCGCCGGGCTGCCGCTGGTGCTGGCGACCAATCTCGTCGAGGCGACGCCTGACACGGGGGCCTTCGTCATGTTCTCCGGCACGCTCAAGCGGGCCGCCGTCAAGCTCAGCAAGCTCTGCAACGACCTGCGCCTGCTCTCGAGCGGGCCGCGGTGCGGCCTGGCCGAGATCAACCTGCCGCCGCGCCAGCCGGGGAGCAGCATCATGCCCGGGAAGGTGAACCCGGTGATCCCCGAAGTCGTGAACCAGGTGGCGTTCCACGTGATCGGCAACGATCTCACCATCACGCTGGCGGCCGAGGCGGGACAGCTCCAGCTCAACGTCATGGAGCCGGTGCTCGCGTTCAACCTGTTCCAGAGCCTGCAGATGCTGACGTCCGCGGTGAACACCCTGACGGCCCACTGCATCACCGGCATCACGGCCAACGCGGAGCACTGCCGCGCGCTCGTCGCGGGGAGCATCGGCATCGTCACCGCGACGCTGCCGGCCCTCGGCTACAAGCGCGCGACCGAGGTGGCGCGCGAGGCCATCACGACCGGCGTGCCGGTCCGGGAGATCATCCGCGCGAAGGGCTGGCTCACGGACGCCGAGCTGGACGAGATCCTCAGCCCCGAGGCCATGACCCGGCCCCGCCCGTTGTCGTAGGCGGCGGCCGGCGCTATTTCAGGCCGCGTTTGCGGAGCAGCGGCTCGACGCTCGGCTCGCGGCCCCGGAACGCCTTGTAGAGATCCATCGGGTCCTTCGTGCCGCCCTGCTCCAGGATCGCGCGGAACCCGCGTGCCGTCGCCGGGTCGAACAGCCCCTTCTCCCGGAACGCCTGGAACGCGTCCTGGTCCAGCACCTCGCTCCAGATGTAGGAGTAGTACCCCGACGAGTACCCGCCCCCGGCCCCGAAGATGTGGCTGAAGTACGGGCTCCGGTAGCGCGACACGATCACCGGCGGCAGCTGGATGCGCTCGAGCGACGCGCGCTCGAACGCGGCGGCGTCCACCGGCTCGGCCGACGCCAGCGTGTGCCAGTCCATGTCGAGGAACGCCGCCGCCAGGTACTCGACCGTGACGAAGCCCTGATCGAACTGCGCCGACTGCCTGATCTTGTCCACGAGGGCCGTCGGGATGGCCTCGCCCGTGCGGTAGTGCCTGGCGTACACGGCGAGCACCTCGGGCTCGAGGGCCCAGTTCTCCATGATCTGCGACGGCACCTCGACGAAGTCCCTGGGGAAGCCGCCCAGGCCGCGGTAGGGCGTCTGCGACAGGAGCGAGTGCAGCGCGTGGCCGAACTCGTGGAACAGGGTGCCGGTCTCCTCGAGGGTGAGCAGCGCGGGCTCGTCGCCCGCAGGCCGGGAGAAGTTGCACACGTTCACGACCACCGGAGTGATGCGCCGCCCATCCTTGACGCGCGTGCTCCGGAACGAGCTGCTCCACGCCCCGACGCGCTTGCCGGGCCGGGGATGGTAGTCCGTGTAGAACACGCCGAGGTGCGAGCCGTCGGCCTGCTTCACCTCGAAGGCCTTCACTTCGGGATGGTACACGGGGAGATCGGGCCGCGGCGTGAACGTCAGGCCGTACAGCCGGGTGGCGACGTGAAACGCGCCGTCGCGCACGCGCTCGAGCTCGAAGTACGGCCGCAGCGCCTGCTCGTCCAGGTCGAACCGCTTGCGCCTGATCTGCTCCTGGTAGTAGCGCCAGTCCCAGGGCTCCAGCGCGAAGGCGCCGCCGGAGGCCCTGATGAGCGCTTCCTGGTCGGCCGCCTCCCTCAGGGCCATGGCGCGCGCCGGGCCCCAGAGCTGCGTGAGCAGGCCGTACACCTGGGCCGGCGTCTTCGCCATGTTCTCGGCGAGCACGTAGTCGGCGTGCGTCCGGTAGCCGAGGAGCGCGGCGCGCTCGGCCCGCAGCGCCGCCTGGCGCGCGACGTTCGCCTTGTTGTCGTACTCGTCGCCGTGGTCGTTCCGCGTGACGTAGGCCGTCAGGATCTGGCGGCGCAGCTCGCGGCTGTCCGCGTACTGCAGGAACGGCCAGATGCTCGGCGCGTGGAGCGTGTAGACCCACCGTCCCGGCATTCCCGCCGCCTTCGCGGCCTCCGCGCCGGCGGCCACGACCGACGCCGGCAGCCCGGCGAGATCGGCCTCGCGCTCGATCACGAGCCGGTACGCGTTCGTGTCGTGCAGCAGGTTGTCCCCGAACTGGACGCCCAGCTCGGACAGCGACGCGTTGATTTCCCGGAACCGTTCCTTCCGGGCCGGCGCGAGGTTGGCGCCGCCCCTCACGAACGATTTGTACTGCTCGTCGAGCAGCCTCGACTGGACGGGCGTCAGCCCCAGGCCCTCCCGCGCCTCCCAGAGCGCCTTCACGCGCGCGAAGAGCGCCGGGTTCAGCCGGATGTCGTCCCGCAGCGCCGTCAGGAGCGGCGCCACCTCGCGGTTGATGGCCTGCAGCTCCGGCGACGTGTTCGACGACTGCAGGTTCGAGAACACCGGGCCCACCCGCCCGAGCAGCTCGCCGGCGTCCTCGAGCGCCTCGATGGTGTTTGCGAAGGTGGGAGGCGCCGGATTGCCCGCGATGGCCTCGATCTCCCGGCGCTGGGCGGCGATGCCCGCCTTGATCGCGGGCACGAAGTGCGCCGGCTTGATGTCGGCAAACGGCGGCACGCCGAACGGCGTGGACCACGGCTGCAGGAGCGGGTTCGCGCCGTCGGGCGGCGCAGCGGGCGGCTGGGCGGCGAGCATCGCGGGAACCGCGACGCCGGCGCAGACGGCGAGTAAGACAGCGGTGCTCTTGCTCATGGAACGGCCTCTCAAGGAACCGACCCCCCCGCCGATGACGAGGTCCCGTGAATCTACCGCCCGGCCCGGAGGCCGGTCAAGGCGGCCCCCGGGGGCGGTGCGAGGACGGCGATCGAGGCCGCGCTTGACCGGCCGGGAGCGAGGCCGGATACTGGGGAAGTCCCCGGCCCTGACAGGACCCGGCCCGATGGCTGAGCTGTATCGCGAAGGACCGCACGTTCCCGCGGACGCCGTGTACCCGGTCGTCCGGACCTCGGCACGTCCGCTCACCCTGCTGCCCGGACACGACCCCGACTGGGCGTCGGCCGCGGCGATCGCCTGGGGACCGCACGAGTACCGCACCTCCTTCCGCGCGCTGTGGAACGACGCGGGCCTCGCGCTCCGGTTCGACGCCTGCGACACCCGCCCGTGGCACACGATGACCCAGCGCGACGATCCAATCTGGGAGGAGGAGGCGGTCGAGATCTTCCTCGACCCGGCGCGTCTCGGGCGCCATTATGCCGAGGTCGAGATCAGCCCGCTCAACGTGGTGACCGACCTGCACATCCTCGAGCCGTGGCCCAGGCTGCGCGGCGACAAGAGCTGGGACTGGAGCGGCCTCGAGAGCACCGTGGTGCCGGGGGCCTGCGGAGGGCTGGCGCCCGGCAGCTGGGTGGCCCTCGCCTGGCTGCCCTGGCCGGGGCTCGCGGGCATGTGTCCCGAGGTGGCCGCCGCCGTGCCCCCGGCCCCGGGCGACCGCTGGCGCTTCAACGTGTTCCGGATCAAGCGGCCCAACGGGCCGGCCGAGCCTGAACGCGGCGCGGTGTACGCGGCCTGGTCCACCCCGCCGGGCCCGAGCTTCCACGATCCGTCGGCGTTCAGGACGATGGCCTTCGCGGGCCCGGAACACGGGCGGTGACGGCCGTGGCGGCCCGCCTCGGCGCGCCGCCACGGCCCAATCGTGCTATCATTCCCCGGTCTGGTGGAAGCCCGCCTTCTGTAGCACCCGCGAAGAGAGCCGAATCGAGTCGCCATCGACTCGCTCCTGCCGCGACGTACTCGCTCAGTCACGAGCTGCCATCGAAGGGCGGTCCACGCGGAATCGCCGAGTGTGAATGACGGCCGGCACCGCCGGCCGTCCAGCGTCTCCTGGAGCGAGACGAGGAGCAAGAGCAATGGGCAGAAAGCTGTATGTCGGCAACCTCCCCTACTCGACGGGCGAGCAGGACTTGCAGGACCTGTTCTCCGCCTGCGGGCAGGTGGACTCGGTGAGCGTGATGCGCGACATGGCCACGGGCCGCGCGCGCGGGTTCGCGTTCGTCGAAATGGCGACTGATGCCGACGCGCAGAAGGCCATCGCCGAACTGCACGACAAGCCGTTCGGCGGGCGCAACCTGACGGTCAACGAAGCGCGCCCGCGGACCGAGCGTCCCGGCGGCGGATTCGGCGGGAGTGACCGCGGGGGCCGCGGCGGACGGCGCGAGTCGCGCTGGTAGTCGCCTCGCACGACATCGCGAGTCGAACGGGGGGCCGGCGCGACGCGCCCGCCCCCCGTTCGCCGTCAGTCCGGGCCGCGCCAAGCGCGGTCCCCTTCATCTGGAGCCAGCGTGAACCGAACCAGACCTTCCCTGCAGAAGCGGGAACGCGAGAAAGCCAAGCGGGAGAAGCAGGCCGCCAAGGCGGCGCGCCGCGCGGACGCGAAGGCCCGGAGAGCGTCGAGCCCGGGCCTCGACGACTCCGACCTGGCCGCGATTGTCCCCGGGCCCCAGCCGAAGCCCTGGGATGACGACGAGCCGGCCACCTAAACCGGCCGCAGCAGGCCCGGCGCCGCGCCCCGCCGGCCCTACCAGGGCTCCCGGTGCGGCCGGTGCGCCGCGTACGCCGACACCCGCGCCGTGATCGCCGCGGCCAGCTCGTGCCAGCCGCGCCGCTCCGCCAGCGCGAGCGCCTCGTGCCCGGTGGCGGCGGCGTCGGCATACCGGCCGGCTTCCGCATAGGCCGCGGCCAGCGTGTCGAGGGCCGCCGGGTCTCCCCTGTTGGTCAGCCGGACGGCGCGCTCGCTGACCCGCACCGCCTCCGCGCCCCGCCGGACCCCGTCCTCCGGCGACGTGGCGAGCAGCCAGCCGAGCCGTACGAGCAGGAACGGCGCATCAGGGTCGATCTCGACAGCTTTCGCGAAGTAGAAGGCCGCCTGAGCCCGGCGCCCGAGGTGGCCGTAGGCCTCGCCCAGATTGCCGTACACCGACGTGAAGCGGGGGTCCAGCGCCAGGGCCCGCTCGAGGTGCCCGACGCCCTCATCGAGCCGGCCGGTTGCGCACAGCACCGCCCCCAGGTTGGCATGTGCCGGCGCGCTCGACTCGCGGAGCCTGACGGCTTCCCGAAGCTGGATCTCGGCATCGCCGAAGCGGCCTGCGGCATACAGGATGGCCCCGTAGTTCAGGCGCGCCCGCGGATTGTCGGGGCGCTTCTCGACCGTGTCGCGCCAGAGGCCTTCCTCGCTTCGGAAGACGAGGTTGCGCTCGGCCGAGGCCGCGGCCAGGGCGAGGGCTGCGGCCCCCGTGATCACGGCGGCGGCCGCGGCGCCGGCGCGCCGCCGCGCCGGCGCGTCCGACATCGCGCGCAAGAGCGCCCGCCGCCCAATCAGGTAGCCGCCCATCACCGCCGCCGCCGCGGCGCCGGCAAGCGGCACGTACATCCGCCTGGCGGCGGCGATCTCCGTCGGCAGCGGCAGCAGACTGGACGAGGGCGCAAGGGCCGCGAAGAAGCACGCGCCGGCGAAGCCCCACGGGCTGCGCCGCACCGCGGCCACGACGGTTGCCGCGGCCAGCGCGGCCAGCGCTGAGGCCGCCGGCCACACGTCCGCGATCGACCGCGCCATCGGCCATCCGTCGTAGTCGAGCACGAGCGGCGACGGCACCACGGCCAGCCTCAGGTAGTGCGCGATGACCCCCGTCTGGGTCAGGGCGTAGGTCCACGGAGTCCAGCCGCCGATGCCCGCACCGACGGAAGTCGGCCAGCGCTCGTGCGCGACCAGGGCGGCCAGGAGCACCCACGTGGCCGCCAGCCCGGCGTACAGCCGCCGCCGCGCCGCGGCGTCGGCAGGCCGTCGCGGCCCGCCTGGCGGCGCCGCCGGGGATTCCTGCGCGAAGGTGCGGTCCCACAGCCAGACCATCACGGGCGCCAGCACCATCGTCTGTTTGCTGCCCATGCCGAGGGCGCATGCCGCGACGGCGCCCGCGGCCCACCGCCGCGCCGACGCGCGGGAGGCCCCGGGCTCGCCGGCCCGGATGGCGCAGTAGAGCGTCAGGAAGAAGAACAGGCCCATCAGGACTTCGGTCCGCTGGGCCACGTACGTGACGGCGTCGGTGAGCAGGGGATGCACGGTCCACAGCAGCGCGGCGGCCAGCGCCAGCCATGCGGCGTGCCCGCCGGCGAACCGTCGCAGCCGGGCGGTTTCGAGCGTGCGGCGGACGAGGCCGAACAGGGCCAGCGCGGCCAGCACGTGCATTGCCCAGTTCGCGGCGTGGTAGCCCCAGACGTTCCGCAGGAAGCGCGTGTCGGAGGCGGCCAACCCGGCCGGCGACATCACGTCGCGCACCTCCCGCGGAGCCAGTGCGTAGTTCAGCGCCAGCGAAAGGCTCGCGACCGGCCGGCCCGACACCGGCGATTCCGCCGGCGCCGACAACGCGGTCGTCAGCGGCCACAGCGTCCTGATATTCGGGTTTTCGACGATCGCCCAGATGTCGTCGAACACGAACACGCCCTGGAAGCTCGTCGAGTAGGCGCCGACTGCCGCCGCGACGAGCAGCAGCGCGCACGCCGCTGTGGCGGCGCGATGGCGGAAAGCCGCGAGCCGGGCCCGGCCCGCCTCCCGGGCCGCTGTCCCGTGATGTTCCCGGGCGGGGGCCGTCCGTTTCCCGCTCGCGCTCATGCGTCGTTGCGGCTGCCGCCAGCCGCCGCGGTCGCGGCACGCGGCAGCGGCTCAGCCTGCGCGCGCGGCCGCCCCGACAGGTGCGCGACTGCCGCGCGGGGCCGGACCACGGCCAGGATCTGGAATGCGAACAGCGACCGGCTGATCCGGATGAGCGTCCTGTTGATCCCAAGCAGGGCGCGCGCGAGCCTGCCGGGGCCCAGAGCGAGGGGAAACGGCGCCGGAACCCCTCGGAGTTCCAGCACCTCGAACCCGGCTTGCTCGAAGAGCCGCCGGAACGTGCCGAACGTGAACAGCCGCGTGTGCGTCAGGTCGAGGATGCCGCGTTTCCCGTAGTTGAACTGCCCGGCGAGCAGCATCAGCCGGATCGGGGCGAACGCGACGTTGCCCGTGCTCGCAATCAGCGTCACGCCGGGATGGCGGGCCGAGGCGGCGATGAAGTCGTCCACGAACGCTTCGGGCGACGCCAGGTGCTCGATCACGTCCAGCATCACCGCGACGTCGATGCCGGCGAGGTCCGCCGGGAAGGGCCGCTCGTTGAAGTCGCACGTCGAGAAGGCGTCGAGTTCGCACCCGGGATCCAGCGGGAGGCGGTCGATGCCGGTCACGCGGCACCCGCGGGCGCGGAGCGCCTGTCCCAGGTAGCCGCCGGCGCACCCGATGTCCAGGACGCGGGCTCCCGGGGGCACGCGCGCCAGCGCGAGCGTGTGGGCGCTTTCAAAGCCCAGCCTCGGCTTGTAGTGGGCGTTGCTCTCGGACGAGGGGATGCAGTCGAACTTCCGGTCGTAGAAGAGCGACCAGTGCTGCGCCCTCGCGCGGAGGCCCGTCCGCAGAACGTCCCAGGCGTACCGGATGCCGCCCGCCTCGCGCGAGCCCATTCTGCCCGATCGCGCAGCCACCGGGACGTCCTCGACCCGGAGGCCGGCCGACAGCAGCTGGATCAGGACTTCCGTGTCGAAAGCGGGGCCGTCCGAGTTCAGCCGGAACGGGATCCGCCCGAGGGCCGACGCCGCGTAGACGCGGCACACCGAACGGTAGTCCAGCACGCGTGCGCCGATCAGCCGGTTGTGTATCCGCGTGAAGAGACCCGGGCGGGTGTCGCCGGCGCTGCGCGCGCGGGACGCGAAGACGGCCTGGGCGCGGCCCGAGTCCAGCGAAGTGAGCAGGCCGGGCAGCCACGCAGGCGAGTCGGGGGCCGGGCCGTTCAGCAGCGCCACGGCGTCGAACCCGCGCTCAAGGGCCAAGGCGAATCCGGCCTTCCGCGCGCCGCCGTACCCGCGGACCGCCGAACCCGGCAGCACCGTGAGCGGGCACGGCGGCGCCGGCGGCGGCATGGAGCCGCGGCCCTCGTCGCGCGCGGCGCCCTCGCGATCGCCGAAGAAGGCGAGCGCTTCGACGTCGCGGCGGGCGAACACCTCGGCGGGGACCTCGGCGAGCGCCTGCCGGACAGACGGCTCCCCCTGGCAATCGGCCAGAACCAGGAGCAGGCGGGGCCGGCGGGTTCCGCTCATCGTGGTGGCAGTCCAGGCCCGAACAAGGGCCCCGGCGCTAGTGTAGACCACCGGCGACCGCCCGGGGCGGAATCTCGTTGGGAGCGGCGCCCGGGCGCCGGCATTGCCCCCCCGGCCTCGATGCAGGGGGAACCGGCCGGGTGGCGCGCCGCCGAGGGACGCGATCCACGCTTCCGGATTGGCGATCCAGCCGCCGGTATCAGCCCCTGTTCGGCGCGGGACTGAGGCACGAAATGCTTGACAATTCCGGCGGGAAGGTGCAGCCTCAGTCCGGCCTGCGGTTTGCAGCGCGGCGACAGGAGACTCGTCGTCCATTCCAATGAGCCGCGTGCCTGCCCTGCGTGCGGCGCTCGGTCGGCGCGGGCGCTCAGGGGATGGAGTCGGGAGAGGAGGGGAACGTATGAAGTTCACGCGTGTGGCCTGCGCGCTGGCTGTCGTGCTCGTCATGAGCGCCGGCGGCCTGTTGTGGGCCCAGGAACAGACAGGCAGCATTCAGGGCGTGGTCAAGGACTCGTCGGGAGCGGTCCTGCCGGGCGTCACGGTCGAGGCCCGCAATGCGGACGGGCGCTCCCAGACGGCGGTCACCAACGACAACGGCGTGTACCGCTTCCCGGCCCTGCCGCCGGGGGTCTGGGTCGTCACGGCGACGCTGCAGGGTTTCACCCCCGCCAAGGTCGAGAACGCGGCGATCGAGCTGGGCAAGCTGCTCTCGATCGACCTGACGCTCAGCGTGGGCGGGGTGACCGAGAGCGTGCAGGTCACGGGCGAATCGCCGCTGATCGACACCAAGCAGAACGCCTCCTACGCCACGATCCGCCAGGACACGATCGAGCGCATGCCGAAGGGGCGGGATTTCACGTCGATCCTGAAGACGGCCCCTGGCTCGCAGGCCGAGTCGAAGGCGGGCGGCGAGGCGCAGATCGACGGCGCGTCGGGCTCGGAGAACCGGTTCGTCGTTGACGGCATGGACACGACGAGCCTGCAGACCGGCGTGTCGGGCAAGACGATGCTCCTCGACTTCATCCAGGAGGTCCAGGTGAAGTCGTCGGGCTACAACGCCGAGTTCGGCGGCGCGCTGGGCGGCGTCGTGAGCGCGATCACGAAGTCCGGGACGAACACCCTCCGCGGCCAGCTGGGCGCGTACCTGCAGAGCAGCAAGTTCTACGGGGCGAAGCGCAACAGCCCGGGCTTCGACGCCTACAACTCGAACATCGCGATCCCGTCCCAGGTGTTCCCCGACAACGACTGGCTGTACTACAGCCCCGTCGTTGATATCGGGGGCCCGATCCTGAAGGACCGGCTGTGGTTCTACGTCGGATCGGCGTTCACGCGCAACCAGTACCAGAAGGACGTCACTTTCTACGGCGATCCGAAGCGCGTCCAGCGCCACTTCGACTGGTGGTCCAACGCGTACTACGCCAACTACAACATCTCCACGCAGGTGACGAACAACCTGCGCGTGAAGCTGTCCGCCTCGAACCAGCGGAACAGCAACCGCAAGACGGCCCCGGCGTCGGTGGCCGAGAACTACGTGTTCCCCGACGGCACGAAGGCGACGACGCAGTACACGACGGCCACCTTCGACAAGCTGGCGGACGGCTCGATCAACCAGTCGGCGTTCGACAGCCGCTGGATCAAGCAGGGCGGCAACAGCAGCAACGACGTGTACTCCGGCAACGTGGACTGGGTGCTGACGCCGACCTTCTTCGTGAACGCGTCGGGCGGCTACTACCGGGCGAACAACACCACGCCGCCCGAGTTCCGCGGCGATTCGATCCGCCACATCTTCGATCAGGCGAACTACGACTCCTGGATGATCGCGCAGGGCTTCGAGACGGTTCCCGCGTCGTTCCAGCAGCCGGCGGGCTATTCCGACACGATCTCCTCGTCCGGCACGGTCCGGAACATCTACGATCGGGCGTTCTTCAACGGCAACCTGACCTACTTCCTGAACTTCGGCGGTCAGCACACGCTGAAGGCCGGGATGCGCTTCGAGCGCTTCGGGAACGACGCCCTGATCGGCAACGCGAAGCCGAACGTCAACCTCGTCTGGGGGAACACGTACACCAACCAGGACACCGGCCAGGTCTACAAGGGCAAGTACGGCTACTACATCGTGACGCAGACCGGCACGATCGGGAAGGTGCACTCGAACAACTACTCCTTCTGGCTGCAGGACAGCTGGAACGTCAACTCGCGCCTGACCATCAACGCCGGGGTCCGCGCCGAGAACGAGACGGTCCCGTCGTACAAGAAGGCCGCCGACGCGGTCACGATCAAGTTCGGCTTCAAGGACAAGATCGCGCCGCGGCTCGGGTTCGCCTACGACGTGAAGGGCGACGGCAAGTGGAAGGCCTACGGCAGCTACGGGCATTTCTTCGACATCACCAAGCTGGAGATGCCCCGCGGCTCGTTCGGCGGCGACCACTGGATCGCGTACTACTGGACGCTGGACACCTACGACTTCTCGAGCATCAACTGCGGCGAGGGGACGACGGGGTGCCCGGGCACGTTCATCAGCCAGATCGACTACCGCCGCAGCTCGAACCAGTACGACGCGGTGTTGTCGAAGTACTTCGGCCGCGACATGACGGGTGTCGATCCGAACATGAAGCCGGTGCAGGGCCGCGAGCTGACGGCGGGCATCGACCACGAGCTCAACCCCACGACCTCCCTCAAACTGCGGTACGTCCACAAGTGGATGGTCCGCACGATTGAGGACCTGGGGACCTTCATCAACGGCGAAGAGGTGTACCTCATCGGCAACCCGGGGGAGGCGTACGGCAGGATCATGGAGCCGCTGTACCCCGACTTCCCGACGCCGAAGCCGGTGCGCAAGTACGATTCGATCGAGCTGCGCCTGACCAGGCGGCTGTCCAACCGGTGGGCGGGCGACGTCAGCTACCAGTGGAGCCGGCTGAAGGGCAACTACAGCGGCCTGGCGAGCGCGGACGAGGGCAACCGGGCCGCGGGCGGCCGGACGAGCCCGAACGTCAACCGGTACTTCGACTACACGATCCAGAACTACGACAAGAACGCCAAGTCGGTCATCGGGCCGCTGCCGACGGACCGGCCGCACGTGGTGAAGGTCCAGGGCTCCTACGACGCGCCGTGGGGCACGCAGATTGGCGCCTTCTGGTCCATCATGAGCGGCACGCCGATCAGCACGGTCATCCGCTACTCGGGGTACCCGGTGTTCGTCAACGGCCGCGGCGACCTTGGCCGGTCGCCGATGCTGTCCCAGCTCGACCTGCAGGCTGTCCAGGAGTTCAGGCTCGGCCGCTACCGCCTGGCCCTGATGGCCAACGTGGACAACGTGCTGGACCAGAAGACGTGGACGAACTACTTCTCGCCCAACCTCTACGGGCCGCAGCCGTATCGCGAGAGCATCACGCTCCAGATGCCGCCGGTCAAGGGCGACAACACGACGGCCGCCGTGCTCTACCAGCCGTACAATCCTGACGCGATCGCGGCCTGGTATCGTGCCAAGGGCGCCACGCTGCGCGACAACGTGCTCTTCAAGACGCCCGGCTACTTCCAGGATCGCCGCCAGATCAGGCTGTCGGCGAAGATCACGTTCTAGCCTGCCGTCCGAACGCGCAGGTCAGGCCCTCCGGGCTCGCCGCCCGGAGGGCCTTTTTTTTGGCACGGGCGGCCTAGCGAGCCACGACCACGAGGTCCGGCGAGTCGGTCGGCGCGTAGGGCGTGTCGGCCATCGTGCCGTGAAGCTGGCGGTGGGGGAACCCCGCCGCCTCGAGCGCCGACTCCACCTCGGCCCGCGTCCAGCCGTGCAGCGGCACGTTGTGGCTGGTGACGACCTCGAGCGCGGGCTCCCCGTCCTTCCGGTAGCGCAGCACCGACGGCGTGAACGTGACGGCGCCGCCGGGATGGTGCGTCATCACGCGCAGGAAGATCGCCTCGCCCTCGTCGTCCTGGAAGAAAGTCAGCGGCAGGCAGCGCTGGCCCGTCCTGGCCAGGCGCTCGTAGTTCAGCACCTGGATCACAAGCGGCGCCCCGGCGAGGAGCACCGACCGCACCCCTCTGAAGAGCCGCGTCAGTTCGGCCCGGTCGGTGACGTGCGCCAGCGTGTTGCCGAGGCAGAGCGCCGCGCCGAACTCGCCAGACACCACCGAGTCCACGCGCACCAGATCGCCCTGCAGGTAGCTCACGCCCGGGGGCACGCCGGCTTCCCGCGCGCGATCGAGCATGGTCTCGGACTCGTCGACGCCCACCACCTCGTAGCCGTGCCCGGCGAGGAACCGCACGTGCTCGCCCGTGCCGCATCCAAGATCCAGCACCCGCCTCGAGGGCAGCGAGGCGAACGGCCCCGACAGGAACGCCCACTCCCGTGCGAGCCTCTGCGGCCACGCAATCATCTTCCGGTAGTCGATCTGCGCGTAGTGGTTCGTCGAACTCATCGAAGCCCCCCCTGCTTCCGACTCTACGGCCGGCGGCGCACCGGCGTCAACCTCGCCCCCGTGCCGGTCTCAGGGCCGCTGCAGTCGCGGCCGAAGCGCGGCGCCTGCCGCCGCGACCCGGCAGAGCGGGGCCGGAGCCTCCGCCGCGCTTTCCGTTTGACGGGGGCGAGGCCGCTGCGTAAGGTGGGAAGCGGGCGCTCCGGGCCTTGTCCGCTCGAGAGGCGCTCGGAGATCGGCACGCCGGGCGAGGGCAACACGCCGCGCTTCCTGCGGCGCCCGCTCGGGAAGAGCGACAAGGCGCTTCAGGAGCCCGCGGCGCGGCCGCTCGCCGCGTGAGTCCTGGGCGGAAGGGGGCGCAGCAGATGGCAGCCGACCCGGTGAGCATCGGCGTCGCGGGCGGTTCGGGGTCGGGCAAGACGACGGTGGTCCGGCGGATCGTGGAGAGCCTCGGCAACGACCAGGTGACGGTGCTCGAGCACGACCGCTACTACCGGGACCGCGGCGACCTGCGCCTCGAGGAGCGGGCCGCGCTGAACTACGACCACCCCGACTCGCTGGAGACGGACCTGATGGTGCGCCACCTCCGCGCGCTGCGGCGGGGATCGGCGGTGGACGTGCCGGTGTACGATTTCGCCAGGTACGCGCGCACGGCGGCCACGGAGAGGGTCTCCGCCAGGCGCGCCATCATCGTCGAGGGCATCCTGATCTACACCGACGCGGACCTGCGCTCGCTGCTCGACGTGAAGGTGTTCGTGGACGCAGACGACGACATCCGGTTCATCCGGCGGCTCCAGCGGGACGTCGCCGAGCGCGGCCGGACGATGGCATCGGTCATCGACCAGTACCTGAGCACGGTCAAGCCCATGCACCTCGACTTCGTCGAGCCGAGCAAGCGATACGCGGACATCATCGTGCCGCAGGGCGGCCACAACACCGTGGCCATCGGCATGCTCCTGACCCTCATCCGCAGCCTGGCCCAGGCATAGGGCCGGAGGGGCGCGCGGCCCTCGAGGAGAACCGTCATGAGGTGGCAGCGGGGCACGAGCGACCGGGACATCGAGGACCGACGGGGACGGCCGTCCGGCGGGTTCGGCGGCGTCGGCGGCGGGCGCATGAGAATCGGGCTGGGCGGCCTGGTCGTCATCGGCCTGTTGAGCCTGCTCTTCGGGCAGGACTTCTTCTCGCTCCTCGGCGGCCTTCCGGCGGACCCGGGAACGTCTGTGGCGGTGCCGCCGGACCGGCCGGTGAACCAGTCGGCGGAAGAAGCCGAGTTGTACGAGTTCGTGAAGTTCGTCGTGAACGACGTCCAGGACACCTGGACGAAGCTGCTGCCGCAGCAAGCAGGCGCCCAGTACGTGCGGTCGACGCTCGTGCTCTACCGCGACGCCGTCCGGTCCGCGTGCGGGTTCGCCGACGCGTCGTCCGGGCCGTTCTACTGCCCGGGGGACCGCAAGGTCTACATCGACCTCGGCTTCTACGACGAGCTGCGGGCGCGGTTCGGGGCCTCGGGCGATTTCGCCCAGGCCTACGTGATCGCGCACGAGTTCGGGCATCACATCCAGAACGTCCTCGGCATCGACGAGCAGACGAGGCGGGCCCAGCGGCGGCGGCCCGACCTGCAGAACGAGCTCTCGGTGCGCCTCGAGCTGCAGGCGGACTGCCTCGCCGGCGTGTGGGGGCACTCGACGGCGGAGCGGAAGCTGCTCGAGTCGGGCGATGTGGAGGAAGGGCTGAACGCCGCCGCGGCGATCGGCGACGATCGCATCCAGCGCATGTCCGGCCGGGCCGTCCAGCGGGACGCGTTCACGCACGGCTCCTCGGCGCAGCGCGTGGCGTGGTTCCGCCGCGGCCTGGAATCGGGGCGCTTCGCCTCGTGCGACACCTTTGGCAGCCAGTGATCGGAGGGCCGACATGCTCGTCGTCCACGTGCACGTGCGCGTGCGGCCGGACGCCATCGACGCGTTCCGCGACGCGACCGTCGTCAACGCGACCGAGAGCCTGAAGGAGCCCGGCATCGCCCGGTTCGACGTGCTCCAGCAGGAAGACGACCCGACCCGGTTCATCCTCGTCGAGGCCTACCGCACCGCCGGTGCCGTGTCCGCCCACAAGGAAACCGCGCACTACGCCGCGTGGCGCGACGCGGTGGCGCCGCTGATGGCGGAGCCGAGGCGCGGCACGAGGCTCGTCACCGTCGTGCCCGACGACAGCCGGTACGGCACGCCGGCCGGGAGCCGGGCCGAGTGACGGCGTTCGAGTTCGCGACGGCCGGGCGCGTGATCTTCGGCGACGGCGCTTCAGCGGGCGTGCCGGAGCTGGCGGCGGGATGGGGCGCGCGGGTGCTCGTCGTCGCTGCTTCCGATCCGGCGCGCGCCGAGTGGCTCGTCACGGGCCTGGAGCAGCGCGGCGCCGAGGTGGCCCTGCTGTGCGTCGAGGACGAGCCGGACACCTCGTTTGTCGAGGGCGGGGCCGGGCTGGCCCGGCGGCGCGGCATCGAGGCGGTCGTCGGGCTCGGCGGCGGGAGCGCGCTGGACGCCGCCAAGGCGATTGCCGCGCTCGCCACGAACCCCGGCGAGCTGATGGATTACCTCGAGGTGGTCGGGCGCGGCCAGCCGATCACGGCGCCGCCCCTTCCGCTCGTGGCCGTGCCCACGACGGCGGGAACCGGCTCGGAGGTCACGCGGAACGCCGTCGTGACGGTTCCGGGCCGCCGCGTGAAGGCCAGCCTGCGCAGCCCGCTCATGCTGCCCCGCGCCGCGGTGGTCGATCCGCGCCTGACCTACGGCCTGCCCCCGGCGCTGACGGCCTCGACGGGACTGGACGCGCTGACGCAGCTCATCGAGCCGTTCGTGTCCCTGCGCGCCAACCCGGTCGCCGACGCGCTGTGCCGCGAAGGCCTGGCGCGCGCGTCGCGTTCGCTCTGCCGCGCCTGCGAGGACGGCCGCGACGCCGCCGCGCGAACCGACATGTCGCTCGCCAGCCTGCTCGGCGGGATGGCGCTGGCCAGCGCCGGGCTCGGGGCGGTGCACGGGCTGGCGGCCCCCATCGGCGGCATGTTCCGCGCGCCGCACGGCGCCGTGTGCGCGGCGCTGCTGCCGCACGTCATGGCCGCCAACCTCCGCGCCCTCGGCGAAGGCCGAGGCCGGCCGAACGCGCTCGGCCGCATGGCCGAGATCGGGCGCCTCGTGACGCGATCCCCCGAGGCGACCGCGGAAGACGCGGTGGCCTGGATTCGCGGGACGGTGGCGCGGCTCGAGATCCCGGGGCTGTCCCGCTACGGAATGGCCGCGGACGCGCTGCCGGAGGTGGCCGCGCAGGGACTGCAGGCGAGCAGCATGAAGGGCAACCCGGTCGCGTTGTCGGCAGCCGAACTCGTCGGGATTCTGGAGGCCGCTCTCTAATCGGCGGGAGGTGCGGTACAGAACCCGGTGTTCAGAACCCGGAATGGAGCGCCGTGTCTCGCTGTCGAGGCCCGAGCCCCGAATCCCGAGTCCTCAGTCCCCGAGCCCCGAGTCCCGGCCCCCTCACAGCGTGAGGCAGAGGCCGTCGCGGGCGGTCTCGACGCCGAGCGTGGGCGCGCGTTCGAGCATGTCTTCGCCCATGTGCGTGAGGACGAGCCGGCGGCAGGTCAGTGCGTGGCGGTGCCGCTGGAGCGTCCGGAAATCCAGATGGTGCGGCGGCGCGGCATCGAGTCCGAAGCACTCGCAGACGAAGAGGTCGGCATCGCCCGAGAGCGGCGCCAGGGCGTCGGTCCATTCGGTGTCGCCCGAGAACGCGACGACGCGTCCCCCCATGCCCACGCGCAGGCCGAAGCAGGCGAGCGCGGGCGAGTGACGGACCTCGTACGGCGTGACCACCGCCGGGCCCGCCGGAACCTCCTGCCGTTCGCCCCATTCCAGGTAGGTCAGGGGGAACCTGAACGGCAGCATGCCGACGCCCGGGAACAGGGCCTCCGCCAGCCGGGCCACGGCGCCCTCGACGCCGGCCGGTCCGGCGACGACGAGCGGGCGCGTGCGCCCGCTGGCGTAGTGGGCGTCCATCAGGAAGAAAGGCACGCCGCCGTAGTGGTCTCCGTGCAGGTGCGTGAGGAGGATGGCGTCGACGTCGCCCGGCGCCAGCGCCCTGGCGCGCAGCGAGGCCAGGGCCGAGGCGCCGCAGTCGACGAGAACGCTCCCGTCGGCCGACCGCAGGAGCGAGGAGCTGTGCAGGCGTCCGCCGCTGCCGAAGGCGTCGCCGGTCCCGAGGAACACCACGTCAACGGCGCTCATCCCTGCCCCTTTCCCGGCGCAGGCGGCGCGCAGGCCGGCCCAGCGGCTCAGCGCCCCGCCAAACGCGCCATCGCCCCGACCGCCACGCGCACGGCGTGGGTCTCACCGGCCTCGAGGTCGGCCCTAGTGATAGCCTCGCTGCGCGTGCGGTTGACGACCACGCCGGCGACGCATCCGCCGCGGAGGCCCATGGCGGCGGTCAGCGTGAGGACGGTTGACGATTCCATTTCGTAGTTCAGCACGTGGAGCCGCCGCCACTCTTCGGTGGCGCCCTGGAAGCGCCTCGGCACGTACCCCGTGTAGGAATCGTAGCGCTCCTGGCCGGGATAGAACGTGTCGCACGACGCGCTGACGCCGGCGCGGCACGCGATGCCCAGCGCCGAGGCGGCCGAGATGGCCGCCTGCACGACCTCCGGGTGGGCGACGGCGGGGTACTCGATGGGCGCGTAGTGGCGCGAGGCCCCGTCGAGGCGCACGGCGCCCGTCGTCACGATGACGGTGCCGACGTCGATGTCGGCCTGGATCGCGCCCGTCGTGCCCACCCGCAGGAGCGTGTGGACGCCGAGTTGGGCCAGCTCGTCGATGGCGATCGACGCCGACGGGCCGCCGATGCCCGTTGAGGTGACGAGCACGGGCGTCCGGCCCAGGTACGCGATCCACGTGCGGTACTCCCGCTTGCACGCCAGCTCCCGGCCTCGCTCGAAGGGAGCGGTGCGCGCCAACGCCTCCACGCGGCCGGGATCTCCCGGCAGCAGCGCGAGCGCGGCGCCCTCGGTCTTCGCCGAGTCGAGGTCCAGGTGATACACCGTCCGCACCGCCATGATCGGTCCTCCCCCCGGCGCGCGGCCGGACCGCCGTCAGCCGTCGAACCGGGCCTCGGCCCGCAGCGCCTCCTGCAGGTTCGCCAGGTACTCGTCGCGCGGGACCTCGACGGCGCCGCACGCGGCCATGAACGGGGTCTGCCACTGGACGTCGAGCAGCCGGAATCCCCGCTCCCGCAGCCGCTCGACCAGCGACGCCAGGGCGACCTTCGACGCGTCGCTCGCGCGGTGGAACATCGACTCGCCGAAGAACGCGCCGTTCAGCGCCACCCCGTACAGGCCTCCGGCCAGATTCGCTCCGGACCAGGCCTCCACCGAGTGCGCGAGCCCGCGCGCGTGCAGCGCGCAGTAGCTCTCGAGGATCTCGGGGCTGATCCACGTGCCCTCGTCCCGGCCGGACGCGCAGGCCTCCATCACGGCGCGAAACGCGCGGTTCACCGTCACCGCGTACCGCCCGCTCCTCATCGTCCGCAGCAGCCGGCGCGACGGCCGGAAGCGCGCCAGCGGGATGACGGCGCGCGGGTCGGGCGAGAACCACCGGATGGCGCCGTCGTCCATCGCCATCGGGAAGTAGCCCGCCTCGTAGGCGGCGACGAGGAGCGAGGGTGCAAGCATGGCACGTGCTTCCTGACAGCCGCGCCGGCGCGTCAAGACGCGCGGCCGCGGCAGACGGGCGCGGCCGGCGCGCGGCCGGAGATCAGGGCGCGTCAGCCCCCGGCGGCCCTGCCGCGATCGCGTCGGCAATCGGCGCGAGCCGGCCCCAGACGCCCGGGTCCTGCGCCGCCAGCGTCAACAGGTAGACGCGGACGTCCGCCGCCGGGAAGCGCTCGAGGAGCGCCGCGGCCGCCGCTTGCAGCCGGTCCTCGCCAGGCGGCTCGGTCGGGCCGTCCGAGATGACCCCGTGCTCGTGCGGCACGCCAAGGTGCGCGAGAAACGCCTCCAGCATCGGCCGCTGCCCGGCGAGATGGTACACCACGAGCGCGCGGCTCGCGAGCGGCGCCGAGATCGCGCGCACGCCGGCGAGGTGCCGGGCGAGTCGGTCGGGGGACAGTCTGAGCAGGCTCTGGGGCCTGAACCGGAGCTGGCGCGCGAGCGCCTGGATGGCCTCTGCCTGCTGGGGCGCGGAATCCTCGTCCGCCCAGAGCGCACGGGCGGCGGCCAGGCGCTGCTCGGCACTCATCTCCCGCCACACCTGCTGTGGGGTCATCGGCCCCGCACTCGACGCCATGCCCTCGGCTCCTCCCAGCCGCCGCCGCGGCCGCCCGGTACTGCGTTGAGCTTAGCATGTACCGTAAGATGCACGCGTGCACCCGGTCTGCCGCGAGGTGATCCCATGAGCCTGTCCCGGTGGTGGCGAGAACGGCACTTCGAGCGCGAGTACCGCCGGTCTGTCAAGCGGGACCTGGCGCGCATCGGAAAGGACTACGAAGCGAAGTTCAAGGCGCTTCAGACCGGCAACGACTTCGACGCGTCCATGTCGGCCTACCTGCGGGAATGCCGGCTGCCGGACCTGCGCCTCGAGACGCTGCGCAGCCGCAGGCTGCAGTGCCGGGCCGATGCCGCGGGCATCGAGTTGCCTCGCGAGTGGTGGGAGCACGACGAGGAGCACGACCTGTGGTACCTGACGCCCGACGGTCGCCGCCAGCTGAAGCGGCGCCTCACGCAGGAGCGGATCTGGGCCGTCAGGCAGTGGCTCCAGGTCCTCACGCCGGCCGCGGCCCTGGCGGCCGGCCTGGTGGGCGTGATCATCGGCCTGCTCGCCATGTGGCGGTGGCCGTGAGCGGGATGAGGGCCCGGGGCCAGGGGCTCGGGGCTCGCAGCTCCGACATGAAGACCGCGCATATGCGGGTGCGTCGGCCGAGCGCCGCGGCCGGAACGCTGGCGGTCGTCTGCGCGGTGGCGGCGCTGGCAGGCGCTCAGGCGCCAAGGCCGAGAGCGCGCGATCTCGGCGTCGCCCCGGGCGTCTTCCCTCCGGGCCCGCTCAACGCGATCACCGACGTCCCGGGCGTCCTCGTGGGCCACGCCACTGTCGTCGAGGGCCGGAGCGTCCGCACGGGTGCCACGGCGATCCTGCCTCACCCGGGCAACCTGTTCCAGGAGAAGGTCCCCGGCGCGGTCTTCGTCGGCAACGCCTTCGGCAAGCTCGCCGGCTCGACCCAGGTGGACGAGCTCGGCACGATCGAGACGCCCATCGTGCTGACGAACACGCTGAGCGTCGGCGTGGCCATGCAGGCCGTCGTGGCCTGGACGCTCGCCCAGCCCGGGAACGACGACGTCCGGTCGGTCAACGCCATTGTCGGCGAGACTAATGACGGCGGCTTGAACGACATCCGCAACGGGCGCGTGACGGAAAGCCAGGTTCTCGCCGCCATCAGCGGCGCGCGCAGCGGCCCCGTCGAGGAGGGGTCGGTCGGCGCCGGCACCGGCACGCGATGCTTCGGCTGGAAGGGCGGCATCGGCACCTCGTCGCGGGCCGTGCCGGTCGGCGGCGCGACGCACGCGCTGGGCGTGCTCGCGCAGAGCAATTTCGGCGGCGTGCTGACCGTCGACGGCGTGCCGGTGGGAAGGCTCCTCGGCCGGTACGCGTTTGGGCCCGCGCGCCCGCCGGACGGGGCGCAGGACTGGCCCGACGGCTCGTGCATGCTGGTCGTGGCCACGGACGCCCCGCTCGACGCGCGGGATCTCAGGCGCCTCGCGGCGCGGGCGGTGTTCGGCCTGGCGCGCACGGGATCGTCCTTTTCCCACGGGAGCGGCGATTTCGCGATCGCGTTCTCGACGGCTCCGGGCCTGCGCGTCCGCCACGGCGCGCTCTCGCTTGAGGCGCGCGCCGCACTCCCGTCCGAGGCGGCGTCCCCTCTCTTTCAGGCGGCGCTCGAGGCAACCGAGGAGGCCGTCTACAACTCGCTCTTCCGGGCGACGACCGTGGAGGGAAACGGCCTGACCGTGGACGCGATCCCGGTGGACCGCGTCCGCGCCCTGCTCGAAGGCCGCCGGCGCTGACGCAGCCGTCCCGGGCGCGCGGGCGTCAGGCCGGCTCCGGGCGGCCCGGGAACATCGCGTCGCAGTCGAGCGACTGCGGGCCCTGCTCGGTGCACACGGCGAACTTCGACGGGTACATCGACACCGCCGCGTACTCGCCCTTGGCGTTCAGCACGTAGAACTGGATCTGGAACCTCGGCTCGCCCTTCGAGTCGAGCAGTCGCTGCTCGACGGTGTTGGCCCTGATGCGGCGCAGCGCCTCCATGCCGGCGTCCTTCGGCCCCATCCCCCGCCGCATGTTCTCGACGATGAGGAACGAGCAGAGGTTGTAGAGGTTGGCCTCGCCGCGCCCCGTGGAGCCGGCGGCGCCGACATCGTTGTCCACGTAGAGGCCGGCGCCCAGGATCGGCGAGTCGCCCACGCGCCCCGGGATCTTCCAGGCGAGGCCGCTGGTCGTGGTCACGCCGCAGATCTCGCCCTTGGGGCCGATCCCGTTGCAGTTGATGGTGCCCCAGAAGTGATCGAACTCGATGAGGCCGTCCCGGACCATCTCGAGCCCCGTCCGGTAGAACGCCTCCGAGCGCCGGACCGGGTCGAGGTAATGCTCGCCGTCCGTCCGGCGCTTCCATTCAAGCCAGAGCCGCCGCGACCGCTCCGTGGTCAGGTCGGCTTCGATCGGGAAGCCGAGCCTGCGCGCGAAGTCCTGCGCGCCCTGCCCGACGATGAGGTGGTGATCGGTCTCGTCCATGACCGCCCTGGCCACGCGCGACGCCGTGCGGACGCCCTCCAGGCACGCGACCCCGCCTGCCCGTTTTTTCGGGCCGTGCATGCAGGACGAGTCCAGCTGCACCACGCCGTCCGCGTTCGGCAGGCCGCCGAAGCCGACGCTGACGTCGAGCGGATCGAGTTCGCAGAGATTGACGCCGGCGATGAGCGCGTCGAGGACGTCGGAGCCGCCGGCGATCAGGCCGAAGGCCTTCGCGACGCCCGTGACGTCGCCCCCGTTTTTGTAGATGTTCCCGTTGTTCGACGAGATGACAACCGGGTTCACCGTCTTCCTGATCATCACCGCGGGCGCCTGAGACGGCGCCGGGCGATCGGCGCCGGCGGCCCGGGCGGCGGCGGCTGTGGCAACGGCGGCGCTCGACAGGACGAACTCGCGGCGGCTCAGGCGTTTGGGCATCATCTACTCCAGGGAGACGGACCGGCCGATTGTACTCAGGGGCCCTCGCGGCGACAATGCGGCCGGGGCCCGGAGGGCGGTTGACGCCCGGCGCCGCCCGCTGGTACGATTGTGATTTTGACCCGAACGAAACAAAGGCTGCATTCTCCATGACGTCCTCGTTTCCCGCGCTCCCCGAACGGATCAAGGACCTCGGCGAGCTGGCGTCGGACCTGTGGTGGAGCTGGCATTTCCGCGCCCGGAGCCTTTTCCGCCGCATGGACTATCCGCTCTGGCGGGCCACCGCGCACAACCCGGTGAGCATGCTGCGGCAGATCGCCCCGGAGCGGCTTCACGCCGTCGCCCGCGACCGCGCCTTCCTCGCGCTCTACGACGATGCCATCCGCGACCTGCGGGCGGCGCGGGCCTCGCGCGAAACCTGGTGGGCCCTGACGCATGGCGAGGCGGCCGCCAAGACCATCGCGTACTTCTCGGCGGAGTTCGCGCTGCACCAGTCGCTGCCGATCTACGCGGGCGGCCTCGGCGTCCTCGCCGGCGACTTCTGCAAGGAAGCGAGCGACCTGGGGATGCCGTTCGTCGGCGTCGGGTTCATGTATCCGCAGGGCTACTTCCACCAGCGGGTCTCCGCGGAGGGCTGGCAGGAGGAGACCTACGAGCACCTGGACTGGGACGACGCGCCGGTCCGGCCCGCCGTCACCCCGGCCGGAGAACGCTGCCTCGTCGAGGTGCCGCTCGGCACCAGCACCGTCAAGGCGCTCGTGTGGCAGGTGAAGGTCGGCAAGGTCTCGCTGCTGCTGCTCGACACCGGGCTCGAAGAGAACGCCCCGTGGGACCGCGAGCTGTCGGCGCGGCTGTACGGCGGCAACCAGGAGACCCGGATCCAGCAGGAGATCGTGCTGGGCCTGGGCGGCGTCCGCGCGCTGCGGGCCATGGGCATCGAGCCGACGGTCTGGCATCTCAACGAGGGGCACGCGGCCTTCGTGACCCTGCAGCGCATCTGGGATCACCTGGAGCAGGGTTCGACCTTCGACGCGGCGCTGGAGCAGGTCCGGGCGACAACGGTGTTCACGACCCACACGCCCGTGCCGGCCGGACACGACGCGTTCCCGTTCCAGCTTGTCGAAACGCACCTCGCCGGGGCCTGGGGAAGCAGCCTGGGGGCCTTCCGGGACCGCCTCATGGCGCTCGGCTCCTACGACAACGGAGGCGGAACGCAGTTCAACATGACGGCGCTCGCGCTGCGGACCGCGGCCGGCATCAACGCGGTGAGCCAGCCGCACGGCGAGGTCACCCGCCGGATGTGGACGTCCATCTGGCCCGGGACCCCCGCTGAGAAGCTGCCCATCAAGGCGATCACCAACGGCGTCCACGCCAGCACCTGGGTCGCCGCGCCCCTCGGCAAGCTCTTCGACGACAGCTTCGGCACCGAGTGGCGGGATCGGCTCGACGAGCCGGAGTTCTGGGACCGCGTCCTCGACATCCCGGACGAGGCCCTCTGGAGGGTCCGGCTGTCGATGAAGGCCGAGCTCTTCAGATCCATCCAGGACCGGGCCAGGAAGCGCTGGACGCACGACAAAGTGAGCGCGGCGCAGGTCGTGGCGGCCGGCACGCTGCTGGATCAGTCGGCGCTGACCATCGGGTTCGCGCGTCGGTTCGCCGGCTACAAGCGGCCCGACCTGATCTTCCACGACGCGGCCCGGCTGGCGTCCATCCTCTCGGCGGCGAGGCGTCCCGTGCAGATCGTCTTCGCGGGCAAGGCCCATCCGGCCGACGACCAGGGCAAGCACCACCTGCAGCAGGTTTACCGGCGCGCGGCCGACCCGGCCTTCGGGGGCCGCATCGCCTTCGTGGACGACTACGATCTCCACCTCGCCCAGTACCTCGTGCACGGCTGCGACGTCTGGCTCAACCACCCGCGGAAGCCGATGGAGGCAAGCGGCACGAGCGGCATGAAAGCGGCCATCAACGGCATCCCCCACCTGAGCATTGGCGACGGCTGGTGGGCCGAGGGGTTCAACGGCGCCAACGGCTGGCTCATCCAGGGCAAGGCGCACGGCACGGACCAGGAGGCCGTGGACGCGGCGGACGCCGAGGCCCTCTACGCGCTGCTGGAGGAGCAGGTCATCCCCACCTTCTACGACCGGGACGCGCACGATGTGCCGCGGGCGTGGCTTCGCGTGGTCAAGGAAGCCATCCGGAGCACCATGCCCGCCTACACGACCCGTCGGATGATGAAGCAGTACGCCGAGGAGCTATACCTGCCCGCCATCATGTCGACGATGCGCGTCGGGCTCGGGGATTGACGCCCTGGCCGGGCCAGGCCCCGGCACGCCGGCCCTGGCCCCGCTTCCAGGCGAAGCAGCCGGGCCCTGATCCTGGCCCCTTCAGCCGAGGGGGCTGATCGGGGGGTGATGGAGGATCTGCACCCGGTTGCCCTCCGGGTCCCTGAAGTAGCAGGAACGGGCCCCATCTCGATGGGTCTTCGGCCGCGTGTCAAGAGGCACGCCCCTCTCGTCGAGGTACGCCGCCCACGCGTCCACCAGGCCGGCCGACCCGACGATCAAGCCGAGGTGATCCAGGGCCCCGGGACGGGCCGCCTCCGCGTTCCCCTCCGCACGGTGCAGGGCCAGGTTGTCGCGGCCCGAAGTCAGGTAGACGTTGTCCGGATCCGGTTCCCACTCGACCCGGAAGCCGAGCACGTCGACGTAGAACGCCCGCATCATTCTCACGTCGCGGACGTTGAGGGCGAGGTGGCGCAGGCCGAGGTGGGCGGGACGCTCCATGGGGAGATCGTAGTAGGCGCGGGGAGCGCGGGACAAGAGGCAGTGATAAGATGGCGCGCATGTCGAGGAAGGCCGCCGAGCGGGCGCGGTGCGCGCTCTGCGGGGCGAAGGACGTGTCCGAGCCCCGTGGTGACGAGCGCTACTGCCCCGACTGCTGGGACAAGAAGATCGCCGTCGAGGACATCGTCGCGAAGGAGTTCGTGCTGAAGCGCTACATCCGCGCCCACAGCGCGGAGAAGTACCTGGTCTACCACTCGACGCTGAAGCGCCCCTGCGGGCAGCTCATCGTCATCGACGACGGCTACGATCTGTTCCTGACGCTCACCCTCTACCCCACCTTCGTCTGGGACGACGCCGCTTACCACCTGGAGAGCGATCCCGAGTCGCGGAGTTTCGCGGAAATCCTGGTCGATGTCGTCGTCACCGAGGTCATCGAGCCCTGGGGCGGGGGCAAGTGGCACCTGGAGGTGCACCGCTCCGCCGCCTCCGAGCCTGAAGAGTGGAACGGTGAGGTATAATTGAATTGGAAGGGTGTCCGATCTGGTACGATTGGCCTCCTGGAGGGAGTATGGCTCGCCTAGTCAAGGTTGTCCTGACAGTCGCAATCGTGAGCATCGGCGTCGCGGCGCTGGCGGCGCAGGAGAAGGTCTACCCGGCTCTGCGCGGCGACGTCGAGGTTGGGTACCTCAAGCCCGTCACGACGGTCGATTACAAGGCCGGCATGGTCAAGACGGTCATCAAGGTGAAGAACCTCTCCACCACCGGCTCGATCGCCGGGCTCAAGGTCGAGGAGTACTGGTTTGACAAGGCCGGGAACCCGGTGACCGGCTCGAAGGACCGCCTGAAGAAGCCGCTGGCGCCGCTCGAAACCGCCGAGTTGACGCTGCTGACGCCGCGGGACACCAAGATGGACCGCAACAGCTACACCTTCTCCCACGCGAACGGGAAGGTGAAGGTCAAGCAGATGAAGGAGTTCTAGGCTCCTGCGCCCTTGCCGCGTGCGGGCGCCGGCTTGCGCGGACCCCGGCGCCCGGACTGTCTTCGCGCTTCACTCCGCCACCCGAATCTGCACCTCGCGGCTCACGGAGCTGGTGTCGCGCACGCTCGACCTGGCTTCCACCTTCAGCACGTACAGTCCGGGGGCCAGCCCCTTGAGGGGAATGCGGACCGTCAAGCCGTAGCCGCCCTTCTTCCCGCCGAGCTCGCGGCTCGATCGCGACTCCTCGTTCGAGAAGACCGCCACGCCGCCGCCTTCGGCCCTGAGCGCCGTCGTCACGTACACCGTGTGCGCCTGGCGGGCGTCGTTGTCGTACACCTCCGCGAGGAGCGCGATCTCCTCGTGGGGCCTGAACGTGCGCGCGGTCGTCGGCGGACCTGGAAGGGCCCGGGCGAACTCCGGAATGGCGCCCGCGGTCGGCACGGCGCCCGCCTCGCTCGAGCTGAGCACCAGGCTGCTCAGCGACAAGAGGGGCCTGCGGTAGTCCGGCACCTCCAGGTCGTAATGGACCGACCCCAGCTTGCCGCCGCCCTCCCGCGCGGCCACGCGGAGCTGGTACCGGCCCGGCGCCAGTTCGAAGCCTGACTGCAGGCGGAACCCGTTCTGCAGCGCGCGCTCGTAGGTCGCCCGTGTCAGCGAGAGGTCCACGCGCTCGCGGTTGCCGCCGGCCACCTTGCCGTGCTGGTCGATCGCGACGTAGGAGATCTCGAGCGCGTTCGTGAACCGCTGGTCGCTGGGAGCAAAGGCGATGTCCCGGCCCAGGAACTGGGAAACGATGGTCACCGCCGTCTTGCTCCCGGATCCCTTCATCGTGCCGGCGAACAGCGAGAACCGCAGGTCGGAGGTCTGGACCGGGTTGTCCAGCGCCTCCCGCAGTTCAGGCGATGTCAGCGCGGCGGCCTCGACCTTCCGGCTCTTCGCCGCCCGCCCGCTCGGCGCGCCGTACCCCCGCCGCGCCCGGACGTCCAGGCCCGGCCGGGTCAGCTTCACCTCGATGCGGCGGAACCGCCCGTCGCGCTTGTCGTTGGTCGGGTGGTAGCCGAGCATGTAGTAGGAGCTGTTCTCGGCGACGATGCGATCCAGCGCCGGCGCGAAGTCGTTGCTGGAGATCGACGCGAAGCCGCCCGTTTCGCCGGCCAGCACGCGGAGGCTGTCCTGCGACGTCCGGAGCTCGTCGGCCAGATCGGTGGGCCGGATGCCGAGGAACGGATCGTCGGGCAGGACGCCCGCCTCCGTGATCCGCTCCTCGTCGGGCACGGCGAGCCCGCGCGGATCGATCGCGTAGATATTGACGTTGGAGCGGGTCGCCGCGTCGATGGCCTCCCGGGTTTCGGTCAGGAGCGTGTAGCCGTCGCCGCGGTTCGGCCGCACGCGCGTCTGCGGCGGCGTCCCGAGGCCGCCGTCAGTCGAGCTGCTGGTCGAGGTCTCTGTCAGCTCGGACGAGATCACCGAGCCGAGGATGCCGTAGTCGAGCCCCTCGCCCATGAGGATGACGGCCTTCCGGCGGCCGTGGATCCCTCCCAGCCACTCGGACAGGTTCTTCACCGTCGCAAGCAGGCTCCGTGCGTGGTGCAGCCGCTCGGCCTCCTCGGCGTCGGCAATCGTCGTCGTGCTGCCGGTCACGCGGTTCCGGTTGTACACGTCCAGCCGGTTCAGGAACGCCGACCGGAGCTTCCGGCCCATGAACTTGTCCACGGCCTGCGTCAGCAGCCGCCGGCTGTTGGTGAAGTCCTGGGCGGCGTCGGTGCGGCCGCTGGTGTGGACGACGGCCACGAGGTCGTTGGACCCGAGGTTGCGGCTGATGAACTGCTTCGCGGCCTCCCTCACGCGGATGGACCGCTGGAACGCCGTGTGCAGGTCGTCCAGCAGGAGCACGTACAGGCGGCCGCCGCCGCTCCCCTCGTTCGAGCGGACGTCCGGTTCGATCGGCTGCGCCGCGAACATCGCCCGCTCCGCCGGGACGATGGGAATGTCGATAAGCGAGAACGCCGTGACCGTCTGCGGCACGCCGTCTTCGAAGACCTGGAACTCCTCCTGCCTCAGGTCGCGCACGAAGCCGCCCTGCGCGTCGCGGACCACCGCGTCGACCTCGACGAAGTCCACCTCGGCGCGGAACGTGATTGGCGGAACCTGGGCATCCGGGCGCGGCGGCGTCACCGGCGTCGGGGCCTGGCCCGCAAGCGCGGCCGTGGTCAGGATGAGCGCGAGAGTCCCGGCGAGCGATTTGTACACGACGCGTCCCCGCGGGAGCGACGCCGGGCCGATTGGGCCGGCTGCCCCCCTGTGCTCGATTATAGGACGTCCGGGGCCCCTCCCCGGCCGTCGGCCTCCCGCTGCCCGCCGGCTGCGCGCGGGCGGGCCCCCGGCGGCCGAAAACCGGCCGGCCCGGCCGCACGTCAAAGAAGAAGAAGGCCCGCGGTGGATGGGTATACTAGCGGGCAGGAGTGCGGTGGAGGCACGCAATGTCCAATCGCAAGACCACGATTTTCTATGCGGGGCTCATCGCGGCGGCGTCGTTGGCCGTGGGGATGGTGCTCGCCTCGCGGCTCGGTCTCTCCCCTCGGTCCGAGGCGGTCACGCTCACGCCCCAGGTCGGCGTCAGCGCGCCGATCACGGGGGCCATCGACGCCCAGACGTTTCGCGAGATCGCCAAGGCGATGACGCCGACCGTCGTGAACATCCGGACGATCGCGAAGCGCCGGACCCAGGACATGACGGACTTCTTCGGCCAGGACGACATGCTGCGGCGCTTTTTCGGCCTGCCCCAGCAGGGCGAACGGAAGCCCCGGGACGAAGTGACGCAGGCCGCCGGCACGGGTTTCATCATCAGCAAAGACGGCTACATCCTCACGAACAACCACGTCGTGGAAGGCGCGACCAAGATCGAGGTCGCGTTCTTCGGGGACGAGGACGGGGAGGCCTACCCGGCCACCATCGTCGGGCGCGATCAGCTCACCGACAGCGCCCTGCTGAAGCTGACGACGATGCCGCCGCATCCGCTCCAGGAAGCCAGGCTCGGCGACTCCACGCAGATCGCCCCGGGCGACTGGGTCATGGCGATTGGCAACCCCTTCGGCCTCAGCCACACGATCAGCGTCGGCGTCGTCAGCGCGATCGGGCGGCCGATGCAGATGGCCGATCAGCGCTGGGAAGAGGTCATCCAGACCGACGCGGCGATCAATCCCGGCAACTCCGGCGGGCCGCTCCTCAACCTGCGCGGCGAGGTCATCGGCGTCAACACGGCCATCTACACGAACGGCCAGGCGCCGGCGAACATCGGCATCGGCTTCGCGGTCCCCATCAAGGCGGTCCGCGACGTCCTGCCCCAGCTCGAGACGGGCAAGGTGGTCCGCGGGCGCATCGGGCTCCAGGTGCGCGACGTGCCGCGCGACGCGCTCGGCGAGTTCGGGCTGAAAGCGCGCCAGGGCGCCCTTGTGTCGGTGGTGACGCCTGGCGGCCCGAGCGCGAAGGCCGGCATCGAGCCGGGCGACGTCATCGTGCAGTTCAACGGCAAGCCGGTGGCGAACCGCACCGTGCTGGTCCAGCTGGTGATGGCCACCAAGCCCGGCACGACGGTCCCCGTGCGCGTCATCCGCGACAAGGCCGAGAAGAGCCTGTCGGTCACCGTCGAGGAGCTCGATCTCGAAAGCGAGGGCGGCGGCCGGCCCAGCAGTCCGCCTGAAGAAGCCGTCGGGAGCGGCTTCGGCATCACCCTCGGCCCGCTCGGCTCCGAGATGGCGCGCCGCCTCGAGGTCCCGTCGGGAACGCGGGGCGCGCTCATCACCGACGTGGAACGGACCTCGACGGCCTACCGCGAGGGGCTGCGCGCGGGCGACGTGATCCTGAAGATCAACGGCCAGGCCGTGGAGACCGTCTCGGAGGCCTCGCGGGCGCTCAGGGCGATCCGGAGCGGCGGCGCGGCGCGGATGCTCCTGTGGAAGTCCGGGCAGGAGACCTTCGTCATCGTGACGAAGGAATGACGGCGGCGGCCGGGCGATGACGGACTCCGGCTGCGGCGCGCTGGTCGCCGGCCGCATCAGGCAGCGGGGTCCGATCACGGCGGCCGAGTTCATGGACCTGGCGCTCTACGCGCCGGGGGCCGGCTACTACGCCCGCGCGGACCGGCGATCGGGCCGCGCGGGCGATTTCTTCACCAGCGTGGACGTCGGCCCGCTGTTCGGCGCCCTGCTGGCTTCCGGGTTCGAGGCCCTGTGGCTCGACGCCGCGGCGGGCCTGGATCGCGATCGGATTGACCTGGTGGAAGCCGGCGCCGGAAACGGCCGCCTCGCCGCCGACGTGCTCGCCGCGGCCGCATCCCGCCACCCGGCGTTCTACCGGGCGCTGCGTCTGCATCTGGTCGACCGGAGCGCCGCCGCCAGGGCCGCCCATCACGATGTCCTCGGCCGGCACGCAGGGCGGCTCGCCTCGTCGGGCGAGGCGCTCCCCCCCGTCATCGACGGCATCCTCTACGCCAACGAGCTGCTCGACGCCTTCCCGGTCCACGTGGTCGAGATGGGGGCGCACGGCCTCCTCGAGGTTTACGTCGATCTGCGCGACGGGCGGCTCGTCGAGCGCCTCGGTCCGCCCTCGACACCCCGCCTCGAGGCGTACCTGGCCGACGCCGGGGCCGTCCTCGAGACGGGATGGCGCGCCGAGGTCAATCTCGCGGCCATGGCGTGGGTCGCCGACGCGGCGCGCCGCCTGCGCCGCGGCTTCCTGCTGCTCGTCGACTACGGCCACGAGTCCTCCGCCTTGTTCTCCGGCGCGCGGCGGCGGGGCACGCTGACGGCGTACCGCGGGCACCAGGCCGAGACGCCCGGCGCGGCCTCCTCCGACGGGCGCCCGGCATGGCTGGCCGATCCCGGACAGCAGGATCTGACGACGCACGTCGATCTGACGTCGGTCAGGCGCACGGCCGAAGCGGCCGGCCTCGAGACGGTCCTCGCCGCGGACCAAACCCGGTTCCTGCTCGACCTGCTGGAGCGCAGCGGCCTGGCCGCGGAACTGGACGCGCCGGACCGGGCGCGGGACCGCCTGGCGCTGAAGACGCTGATCATGCCTGGCGGGCTCGGCAGCACGCACAAGGTCCTCTTGTTCAGGACGCGGTAAACTGGGCGCGGACCCATCATGGCGGAATCGCTCGAGCGCGAGATCAAGCTCCGGTTCGCCGCGCCGGACGAAGCGAGGGCGGCGGTCCTCGCCGCCGGCGCCAGGCTCTTCCGCCCGCGGCGGCTGCAGGACGACGCGCTCTTCGACACAGACGACGAGGCGCTCCGCCGGCAGCGCTCGGTGCTCCGCGTCCGGCGCGAAGGCGAGCGCAGCGCCCTCACCTTCAAGGGCCCGGTCCGGCCGGGGCCGATGAAGCTGCGCGAGGAGCTCGAGACCGGCGTCGCCGACGGCGCCGTGCTGAGCCTGGTCCTCGAGCGACTGGGCCTGCGCGTCTGGTTCCGGTACCAGAAGTACCGCGAGGAGTACGCGGCCGAGGGCGTCGTCATCGCGGTCGACGAAACGCCGATCGGCACGTTCGTCGAGGTCGAGGGCACCGAGCAGGGGATCTCGAAGACCGCCGCCGCGCTGGGGCGGACGCGGTCGGACTACATTCTCGAGTCGTACCATGCGCTCTTCCTGAAGAACCGCGAGGCCCTGGGGTTCAGGGGCGCTCACATGGTGTTCGACGATCCCGATCGCATCACGTGACCGCGATGCCCTCCTCCCGCGTCGTGCGCGGCCTGGCGTGGCCGGCCATGGTGCTGACGGCTGGCCTCGGCACGCGGCTGCTCCCGCTGTCGGCCGTGCGCGCGAAGCCGGCGCTGCCCGTGGCGGGCGTGCCGCTGGCCGGACGGATCCTGCGGTGGCTGTCGGGCGCCGGCGTGCGCGACGCGGTGCTGAACCTGCACCACCTTCCCGGCAGCGTCCGCGCGGCCGTCGGCGACGGGACGGCGTTCGGCGTCCGCGTCCGTTATTCGGAGGAGCCGACGCTCCTCGGCAGCGGCGGCGGCCCCGCGCGCGCGCTGCCCCTGCTCGCCGCCGACCGCTTCCTGATCGTCAACGGCGACACGCTGACCGACCTCGACGTGGCGGCGCTGGCGGCGCGGCACGTGGCGAGCGGCGCGTCGGTGACGCTGGCCGTCGTGCCGCACCCGGACCCCCTGCGCTACGGCGGCGTGGACGTCGGCGCGGACGGGTGCGTGACCGGGTTTGCGCGTCCCGGGCCGGAGAACCGCGGCTGGCTCTTCATCGGCGTGCAGGCGGTCGACGCCGGCGTCTTCCGAAACGTCGATCCGGACGTCCCGTGCGAGACAATCAACGGGCTCTACCGGGACCTCGTGGCGCGCGTCCCGGGGGCGGTCCGGGCCTTCGCGTCGACCGCCGCCTTCTTCGACATCGGGACGGCCGCCGATTATCTGGCAACGTGTCTCGGCATCGCGCGGTCGGAGGGCGCCGGCGGCGTCATCGCGGGCGCGCGGGCGGTGGTGGAGGACGGGGCGGCGGTGACGCGATCGGTGTTGTGGGATGATGTCCGGGTGGCCCGCGGCGCCGTCCTCGACGAGTGCGTCGTCGCCGACGGCGCGGCCGTGCCGCCCGGCGCGCGGCTGGCGCGGCGCGTCGTGGTGCGGGAGCCGGAGCGGGAACCGGGCCCCGGCGAAACGCGGCTGGGCGACCTGCTGATCGCGCCGCTGGACGCCCGGCGGCCCGCGCCGGCGCCCTGAAGGAGCCAGATCATGGCGACGCTGAAGTCCACGCCTGACGTGCCGCTTCCGGAGGCGATCACGCGGTACCTGGAGCGCGCCGGGCTCGCGCCTCCCCGGGCGCTCGTGGTGCCGCTGACGGGCGACGCCTCCGATCGCCGCTACTTCCGGGTGATCCGGCGCGACGGCGCCAGCATCGTGCTGGCGCTGCACGCCGCTCCGTTCAGCTACGACACGCTGCCGTTCGTCAATGTGGCCGGCCTCCTCGCGCAGGTGCCGGTGCCGATCCCGGCCATCCTCGGGCACGCCGACGACCTGGGCATCCTCGAGCAGCAGGACCTCGGCGACGTGACGCTCCAGGCGCACCTCGGCGCCGCCCGGCCGCACCAGCACGCGGCGCTCTACCGCCAGGCGATCGCGTTCATCGCCGCCATCCAGCGCCGGGGCGCCGAGCTGGCGTCCGATCGCTACGTGCCGTACGGCGTCGCCTTCGACGTCGAGAAGCTCACGTGGGAGCTCGACTTCTTCGTCAAGCACTTCGTCGTCGCCTACCGCGGGGCCGAGATCGCGGCCTCCGACCGCGAGGCGCTCTCCGGGGAGTTCGCGCAGATCGCGCAAGAACTGGCGGGCGAGCCGCGCGTGCTGTGCCATCGCGACTACCACAGCCGGAACCTGATGCTGCGCGAGGGGCGGCTCTTCATCATCGACTTCCAGGACGCGCGGATGGGGCCGGACACGTACGACCTCGCCTCGCTGCTCCGCGATTCGTACGTCGACATCGACGACGCGGCGGTCGAGGACTCCCTGGCCTACTTCCTCGCGCTGCGCGGCGGGACGGCGCCGGAGGGAAGCGCGGCGGAGTTCCGGCGGCGCTTCGATCTGATGGCCCTGCAGCGGAACCTCAAGGCCCTCGGCACGTTCGGCTACCAGACGGCGACGCGCCGGAACCCGGTCTACATCCAGTACATGCCGCGGACCCTCCACTACGCGCGGGCGACCCTCTCGAAGCACGAGCGGTTCGCGCGGCTGCAGGAGCTGCTCGGCCGCTACGTCGGCGAGCTCCGGCCCTAGGCCGGCCGCGCGGTCAGCTACAATGAGGGCCGGGCGGCGGCGGCGCTGCCGCGGGGCGCCGGCGGCCGTACGCGCCGGGGCCGCAGCCTGGAGCGAGGCATGGCACACGAGGGCACGATCGCCTACATCGAGGACATCGCGCGCCACGAAGGCGAGCGCGTGGTCATCCGCGGCTGGCTGCACGCCCGCCGCTCGAGCGGCAGGATCCACTTCCTCACGATCCGCGACGGCAGCGGCTTCATCCAGGCCGTCATGTCGAAGGCCGCCGTCGACGAGCCGTCTTTCCTGCGCGCGGACCACCTCACGCAGGAAACCGCGCTCATCGTCTCCGGCACGGTGCGGGCCGACGGTCGCGCCCCTGGCGGGTTCGAGCTCGACGTGGCGGCGCTCGAGGTCGTCGGCGAGTCCGCCGACTACCCGATCACGCCGAAGGAACACGGCGTGGACTACCTCATGGATCGCCGGCACCTCTGGATCCGGAGCGAGCGCCAGAGCGCGGTCCTGCGCGTGCGCGCGGAAGTCGTCTCGGCCGTTCGGGCGTTCTTCGACGATCGCGGCTTCGTGCTCGCCGACGCGCCCATCTTCACCCCGGCGGCCTGCGAAGGCACGACCACCCTCTTCCCGGTCCGGTACTTCGACGACGCGACGGCCTACCTCACGCAGAGCGGGCAGCTCTACAACGAAGCCAACGCGATGGCCCTCGGCCGGGTGTACTGCTTCGGGCCGACGTTCCGCGCGGAGAAGTCGAAGACCCGGCGACACCTGAGCGAGTTCTGGATGGTGGAGCCCGAGGTCGCCTACGCCACGCTGGACGACATCGTCGAACTGGCCGAGGATCTCGTCGTCTCGGTCGTCGCGCGCGTGCTGGAGCGGCGGCAGCCCGAGCTGCGCCGGCTCGAGCGCGACACGTCGAAGCTGGAGCTCGTCAGGAAGCCGTTCCCGCGCATCACCTACGACGAGGCCGTGGCGATCCTCAACGGGAAGGGCCAGCGCTTCGAATGGGGCGGCGACTTCGGGGCGCCCGACGAGACGCTGCTGGCCAGCGCCTTCGAGAGGCCGGTGGCCGTGACGCACTATCCGTCGGCGGTCAAGGCGTTCTACATGGAGCCGGCCCCGGGCAGGCCCGAGGTCGCCCTGTGCGTGGACGTGCTCGCGCCCGAGGGCTACGGCGAGATCATCGGCGGCAGCCAGCGCATCGCCGACTACGATCTCCTCGTGCGCCGCATTCAGGAGCACGGCCTGCCGCCCGAGGCGTTCCAGTGGTACCTCGATCTTCGGCGGTACGGATCGGTTCCACACGGCGGGTTCGGAATGGGCATCGAGCGCGTGGTCGCCTGGATCTGCGGCCTCGATCACCTGCGCGAGGCGATCCCGTACCCCCGCACGCTCAACAGGCTGTATCCCTAGGGGCCAGGCGCCGGCCGGCGGGACCGTCGCGGCGGCCGCGCCGCCCACGCGGCGGGAGCCGCGCCGGACCGGCGCCGGGCGCCGAGTCCCCGGCGCCTGGCGCGCCTCGGATGTCACCCATGAAGATCGGCTTCGTCTCCCTCGGCTGCCCCAAGAACCTCGTGGACTCGGAGCTCATGCTCGGCCTGCTTCGGCAGGCCGGGCACGACGTCACGGCGGAGGCGTCGGAGGCCGAGGTGATCGTCGTCAACACCTGCGCGTTCATCGAATCGGCGCAGCAGGAGTCGGTGGACGCGGTCCTCGAGATGGCGGGCTTCAAGTCCGGGGGCCGCTGCCGGCGGCTCGTGGTGGCGGGCTGCCTCGCCGAGCGGTTCCGCGACCGCCTCAGCGAGGCGATTGGCGAGATCGACGCCGTGCTGGGCACGGGCGAAGTGGCCGACATCGTCCGGGCCGTCTCGGGGACTCCCGCCCGGCGCCGCGCGCCGGGCTACCTCCCGCCCGCCGGCGCGCCGCGGACGCTGGCCACCCCCCCGCACTACGCGTACTTGAAGGTCGCCGAAGGCTGCAGCTGCTCGTGCGCGTTCTGCGTCATCCCCTCGCTTCGGGGCCCGTACCGCAGCCGCCCCGCCTCGTCGATCCTCGCCGAGGCGAGGGCGCTCTCGGAGCGCGGCGTGCGCGAGGTCCTGCTGGTCTCGCAGGACACGAGCCGCTACGGCGCCGATCGCGGCGAGCGCGGCGCCCTGGCCAGGCTGCTGCGGCGGCTGGAGCGCGTGGACGGCCTCGAGTGGGTCCGCCTCCTCTACCTCTATCCCACCACCATCGGCGACGACGTGCTCGACGTGATGGCGGAGTCCCCGAAGATCTGCAAGTACGTGGACCTGCCGCTGCAGCACGCCGCGCCGGGCGTGCTCCGGCGGATGAAGCGGCCCGGCAGCGGGACAACCTACCGGCGGCTGCTGGATCGCATCCGGGCGCGCGTGCCGGGCGTGGCCCTGCGAACGACGCTCATCGTCGGCTTCCCCGGCGAGACGCCCGGCGAGTTCGAGGAGCTCGCGAGCTTCGTGCGCGACGTCCGCTTCGATCACCTGGGCGTGTTCGCCTACTCGCACGAGGAGGGCACCCCCGCCTACCGCCGCGTCGACGACGTGCCGGCGAGCGTGAAACGGGCGCGCCGGAACGCGATCATGGGCCTGCAGAAGCGCCTCGTGCGCGAGGCCCACCGGCGGCGGATCGGCGAGGCCGTCAGGCTGATGGTGGACGGGGCGTCCCCGGAGCACGGCCTGGTGCTGCGCGGCCGGCTCGAGAGCCAGGCGCCCGAGATCGACGGCTGCGTCTATTTGACCGGCGCGGCCCCGGGACGCGCGCGGGCCGGCGACCTCCTGGACGGCCGGGTCGTGGCGTTCCGGGACTACGACCTCGTCGTGGAGCCGTTGCCCGGGCGGACGGGCGGGTGATATACTGAAGTGCTTCGTAAGTCCCATCTGAGACCCTTGAAGTGGGCTCGAGCCCACTTTTTTCGTTTCAGGGGAGGTTCGGCGTGGGCGGTCCGGAGGCCGGCGGGCAGATCGAGCGCATTCGCGCCCTCGCGGAGCGCGTGGCCGCGTCGCGGGGGCTCGACGTGTTCGACGTCCAGTTCCGCCGCGAGGCCCGCGGGTGGACGCTGCGCATCGTGCTCGACAGGCCCGGCGCGCCCGTGCACGCCGGGCGGGCCGGCGGGGCCGGCGACGCCGACGGGGTGACGATCGACGACTGCCAGTTCGTGAGCCGCGAGGTCGGGACGCTGCTCGACGTCGAGGACCTCATCGGGCGCCGCTACACCCTCGAGGTGTCGTCGCCGGGCCTCGACCGGCCGCTGCGCGGCCCGGACGACTACAGGCGCTTCGCGGGCTGCCTGGCGAAGTTCGTCCTCGCCGGGCCCGTGGACGGCCAGACGCACGTCGAAGGGCGATTGCAGGGCATGGACGGCGACGAGGTGCTCGTGGCGGCGGGAACAGGCGCGGTCAGGAGGATCCCGAGCGGGCGGATCGCGCGCGCCCGGCTCGAAGTGGAGTTCTAGGCATGGCAGGCAGCAGCAATCCCGTCCAGCAGACGATCGAGGCCCTCGCCAAGGAGCGGGGCATCGAGCCCGAGGTGGTCATCGCGGCCATCGAGGACGCCGTGCTCACCGCCTCGCGCAAGGTGTTCAAGGAGGGCGAGAACCTCAAGGCGCGCTTCAATCCCGAGACGGGCCAGGTCGATCTCGTCGCGGTGCGCACCGTGGTCGAGGCGGTGGAGAACCCCTCCACGGAGATCTCCCTCGAGGACGCCAGGGCGATCTACGCCGAGGCGTACGGCGAGGATGTGGCCGCCAGCGTCGAGGTCGGCGACGAGATGGAGTTCCCCAAGCCCACCGAGGGCTTCGGCCGGATCGCCGCCCAGACGGCCAAGCAGGTCATCTTCCAGAAGGTCCGCGAGGCCGAGCGCGAGAACATCTACGCCGAGTACAACGAGCGCGTCGGCGAGGTGCTCACCGGCATGGTCAAGCGGTTCGAGAACGGCGACATCATCGTCGAGGTGGGCCGGGTCGAGACCGTCCTGCCGCGCAAGGAGCAGTCGCGGGCCGAGAGCTACGCGCCGGGCGACCGGGTCCGCGCCGTCATCAAGGCGGCCACGCGCAACACGAAGGGGCCGCAAATCGTGCTGTCGCGCACCGACGCCGCGCTCCTCACCAAGCTCTTCGAGCAGGAAGTGCCGGAGATCTACGACAACACCGTCGTGATCAAGGGCGCCGTGCGCGAGGCGGGCGACCGCGCGAAGGTCGCGGTGTACTCCCGCGAGCGCGACGTGGACCCGGTCGGCGCCTGCGTCGGCATGAAGGGAACGCGCGTCCAGGCCATCATCCGCGAGCTCCGCGGCGAGAAGATCGACATCGTCGAATGGTCCGAGGACCCGGTGCTGTTTGTGACGAACGCCCTGAGCCCGGCGAAAGTCCAGCGCGTCACCATCGTGGACGAGCAGGAGAAGGTGATGGAGGTCGTCGTCGAGGACCGCCAGCTCTCGCTCGCCATCGGCAAGAAGGGCCAGAACGTCCGCCTGGCGGCGAAGCTGACCGGCTGGCGCATCGACATCAAGAGCGAGGAAGAGAAGCGGAAGGAAGTCGAGGCGCAGTTCGAGGGACTCGAGGTCCCGGGCGGCGCGGAGGACGGGTCCGCCCGCGCCGCGGAGCTGAGCCTGCCCGACATCCACGACGAGGTCGTGGCGGTGCTGCGCGCCGCGGGGTACGCCGCCCCGAGCCAGGTGATTGCCGCCGGCCCGCTCGCGCTCGTCGAGTGCGGGCTGGACGAGGAGACGGTGCAGGCCGTGCTCGAATCGGCCAGGAGTGTCGTCGAGGCCCCCGTCGAGGCGGGGCCGGCGCCCGCGGACGACGGGGGCGAGACGGAACCACAATCGCAAGCGTAGAGGTCAGCGTTGGCCACTGTCCGGATCTACAAGATCGCAGAGCTCCTCGACACGTCGAGCCAGGAGATCGTCGCCCTGCTGAAGCGCGACCACGGGATCGACGTCAAGAGCGCCTCCAGCACCGTCGAGGAGATGGTCGCGCGCCAATTCGTCGAGCGCCTGGCCAAGAAGCGGGGGATCGCGCTCCCTTCGGGCGACATGTTCGCCGAAGGGGCCGCGGCGAGAATCAAGAAAGCCGCCGCCAGCAGGAAGGCCGAGCCGCCCCCGCCGGTCAAGCCGGCCCTGCCGCCGCCGCGCCTCGTCAAGACCGTCAAGCCGCCGCCTCCGTCCGCCGAGGAGGCCGCGCCCGAACCTGCGGCCGAGGGGCCTGCCCCGGCCGTCGCGGCCCCGCCTGCCGCCGGGGCCGAGCCGGCCGTTGTCGAAATCATGGAAGCCGCGCCCGCCGAGGTGGTCGCGCCAGCGGCGCCGGCGGCGCCGCCTGACGCCGCTCCCCCGGCCGCGGACGTCCAGGCGCCGCCAGTCGCGGCTGCCCCGGAGCCGGAGCCGGCCGCCGCCCCGGGGCCAGCCCTGGCGGAAGAGGCGGCCGCGCCCGCCCCGACGGCGCCGGAAGAGCCGGCGCCGGCCGCGGCCGAGGAGCCGGCCGCCGCGCCGACGACCGGCTTGCCGCCCCGCACGGGCCGCGTCGTTCCGCCGACCCTTCGGCTGCGGGTCGAGGAGCCCCGCACGAGCGCGGCCCCGCCGGTCGAGCCGCCTGCCGCGAGAACGATTGTGCTGCCGAAGCCGGCGTCGTCCCTCCGGCAGAAGGCTCCGTCCGCCTCGCCAGGCGCGGGAGCGGACGCAGGCGCCAAGGCGCCAGCCGGCACTCGGCCGGCTGCTCCTCCTGCGGCGCGGCCGATGCCGCCCGGACTCTCCAGGCCTCCGGTTACCGGCGGTCCGCGCCCGCTGCCCTCCCAGCCCGTCAGGTCGCAGCCGGCCGCCGGGTACCGTCCTGGCGCCCCCATGGCGCCGCCAAGACCGGCCGTCGGTCGGCCGGCTCCGCCGCCGCGCCCGATGGGACGGCCCGGTGCCCGCGCCCCGCGGCGCGACGTCACGCGCGACACGGTTCCCGGCCCGTCCGTGGCCGAGGCGCCGCCGCCCATCACGCGCACGATCACGCTGGCTGAAGGCATGACCGTCAAGGAACTCGCCGAGAAGCTGGACGTCCGGGCGAAGGACGTCCTGAAGCGCCTGCTCGACCGCCGCATCATGATGACGATCAACACGACGCTCGACACGGAAACGGCCACCTCGCTCGCCCGCGAGTTCGGGGCCGACGTCCGGCTCCGCAGCTTCGAAGAAGAGCTCGTGGAGGTCGAAGCCGGGGAGGCCAGGCCGGAAGACCTGGTGTCCCGGGCGCCGGTCGTCACCGTCATGGGCCACGTCGATCACGGCAAGACCACGCTGCTCGACGCGATCCGCACGACGAGGGTCGCCGAGCGCGAGGCCGGCGGCATCACCCAGCACATCGGCGCCTACCAGGTGACCGTCAACGACCGGCCGGTCGTCTTCCTCGACACTCCGGGGCATGAAGCGTTCACGCTCATGCGCGCGCGCGGCGCCCGCGTCACGGACATCGTCGTCCTGGTCGTGGCGGCCGACGACGGCGTCATGCCGCAGACCAGGGAAGCCATCGACCACGCCCGCGCCGCCGGCGTGCCGATCATCGTCGCCATCAATAAGATCGACAAGCCCGAGGCCAACGCGGAGCGGGTGATGAAGGACCTGTCGGACCTCGGCCTCATGCCCGAGGCGTGGGGCGGCCAGACGGTCACCGTCCCGGTGTCCGCCAAGAAGAAGCAGAACCTGGATCTGCTGCTCGAGATGATCCTGCTCGTCACGGACATCGGGGAGCTGAAGGCCAACCCGAAGGCGCCCGGGCACGGGACCGTCCTGGAGGCCAAGATCGACAGGGGGCGCGGCCCGGTGGCGACCGTGCTGGTGCAGAACGGGACGCTGCAGGTGGGCGACACCGTCATTGCCGGGTCCGTCGTCGGCAAGGTGCGCGCGCTCATCGACGACCGCGGCCGCGGCGTGAAGTCGGCGCCGCCGTCGACCCCCGTCGAGGTGCTGGGCCTCACCGGCCTGCCGGCGCCCGGCGACACCTTCCAGGTCATCGCGGACCAGGCGAAGGCGCGGCAGGTGGCCACGTACCGCCAGAGCCAGGCCCGCGATCTCGCGCTCGGGACGAAGGGGCCGCGCGTGACCCTCGAGGGCCTCAAGGACAAGATCGCCGAGGGCAGCATCAAGGAGCTCCCGATCCTCGTCAAGGCCGACGTCCAGGGCTCCGCCGAAGTGCTGGCCGCCACGCTCGTGAAGCTGTCGGACGAGAAGGTGAAAGTCCGGATCGTCCACGCCGGGGTCGGCGCCATCAACCAGTCCGACGTGCTGCTGGCGTCGGCGTCGGGCGCGGTCATCATCGGCTTCAACGTGCGCCCCGATCGCAGCGCGGCCGATCTCGCCGAGCGCGAAGGCGTGGACGTCCGGCAGCACTCGGTCATCTACCACGTCACCGAAGAGATCAAGAAGGCCATGGCCGGGCTCCTGGAGCCGACTTTCCGCGAGGTGCGCGTCGGCAGCGCCGAGGTGCGCGAGACGTTCCGGGTGCCGAGGTTCGGCACGATCGCCGGCTGCATCGTCAGCGAGGGCCGCGTGGCGCGGACCGCGGACATGCAGGTCCGGCTCGTCCGCGACCACGTGGTCGTGCACGAGGGCAGGATCGCGTCGCTGCGGCGGTTCAAGGACGACGTCAGCGAGGTGAAGGCGGGCACGGAGTGCGGCATCGGCCTCGAGCGCTTCAACGACATCAAGATCGGCGACGTCATCGAGGTCTTCACGGTGGAGCGGCTGGCCGCGGCGGCTCCCGCGGACTGAGCGGCGGGGCCGCGCGGGCGCCGGCCGCCCGTCGAGGGCACGAAGGGACCGATGGCACAGGGATTCCGCCCCGATCGCCTCGGCGATCAGATCCGGACGGAGACGAGCGACATCCTCGCCCGCGAGGTGCACGACCGCGGCATCGGGTTCGTGACCCTCACGCGGGTGAGCGTGACGAAGGACCTCCAGATCGCGCGGATCTACTACACGACGCTGGCGGCGGGCGACGCCCGGAAGGAAACCGGCCGGGCGCTCGAGCGCGCGAAGCCGTTCGTGCGGCGCCAGCTCGCCGGCCGGCTGAGGCTCCGCCGCATGCCGGACATCGAGTTCCGATTCGACCAGTCGATCGAGCACCAGGCGCGGATCGAGCAGCTCATCCACGACATCCACGAGCAGGACGCGGTGCAGAAGCGCGACGGCGCCTCCGGCCGGCCTGCGGCCGGGGAACGGCCGACCGATGACCTCCCAGACCTGGACTGACCCGGGCGCCTGCCGGCGCGTGTGCGAGGCGCTGCTCAGGTACCGCCGGGTCGTCGTCACGTCGCACACCCGGCCCGACGGCGATTCCATCGGCTCGTCGCTCGCCCTCGCATGGGCGCTGAGGGAGCTGGGCATCGAAGCCCGGGTCGTGCATCGCGATCCGCCGCCCCTGCCGCTGTCGGAGTTCGCGGGCGCCGACGAGATCGAAGTCGGCGAGGCGCTGCCGGCCGGGTGCGAGGCGGTCGTGGTGCTCGAATGCGGGGACCTCGCGCGCACCGGCCTCTCCGGCTTCGACGGCCTGCCCGTCATCAACGTCGACCACCACCCCGGCAACACGGGGTACGGCTCGGTCCAGTGGTTCGACGGCACGGCGGCCGCGTGCGGGGAAATGGTGTTCGCGATCATCGAGGAGCTGGGCGTTCCCCTGTCGGCCGACATGGCCACGCAGCTGTTCGTGGCCATCGTGACCGACACCGGCTCGTTCCGCTACCCCGGCACGTCGCCGCGGACCTTCGCGACGAGCGGCCGGCTCGTCCAGGCCGGTGCCGACCCGGTCCACGTGGCGCGGACGCTCTTCGACAGCTCCACCATCGGCCGGCTGCGCCTGCAGGCCGCCGTGCTGCAAAGCCTGGAAGTCGACGACGCGGGCCGGCTGGCCCTTCTCCAGCTCGACGACGCGACGCTCGCCCGGTCCGGCGGCACGCTCGCGGAGACCGACGGGCTGATCAACCTGCCGCTGGGCGTCAAGGCGGTCCAGGCCGCGGTCTTCTTCAAAGAGGCGGGCCCCGGCCAGTGGCGCGTGAGCCTCCGCTCGAAGGGCGACGTCGACGTGGGGCGCGTCGCGAGAAGCTTCGGCGGCGGCGGGCACAAGCACGCGTCCGGGTGCACGCTGACGGGGACCCTCGCCGAGGTGAAGTCCCGCGTGCTCGAGCGCGTCAGGCCGGAGATCGCGTCTGCCGCGCCCGAGCCGTCGCGCAGCGGCGGCCGCTGACGGGCCGGCCATGGAACAGGCGAGCGGCGGCCCGGACCTCGGCCGCGGAGGCGTCATCGTCATCGACAAGCCGGCGGGGCCCACGTCCCACGACGTGGTGGCCGCGGTGCGGCGGCACTCCGGCGGCGCGAAGATCGGGCACACGGGCACCCTGGACCCGTTCGCCACCGGCGTGCTGCCCCTGGTCGTGGGGAAAGCCACCCGCCTGGCGCGCTACGTGGGCGGCGGCGACAAGGAGTACCGCGCCGTCGTCCGGCTCGGACGCGCGACGGACACCCTCGACGCGTCGGGGCGCGTCGTGTCGGAGGCGCCGGCCGGGACGCGGACGCCGGACGCGGCCGAGGTGGCCCGTGCGCTGCCGGCGTTCCTGGGATCCTGGCCCCAGACGCCGCCGGCCTTCTCGGCCAAACTGACAGGCGGCGTGCGGGCCTACGAACAGGCGCGGCGCGGAGTGCCGGTGAGCCTCGCGCCGGTGCCCGTGACGGTCTCCGAACTGGAGCTCGTCGGGATGGAGGGCCCGCTCGTCACGATTCGCCTCGTCGTGTCGGCCGGCTTCTACGTCCGGGCGTTCGCCGACGAGCTTGGATCGAAGCTCGGCGTGGGCGGATGCCTCGAGGCCCTGAGGCGCACGCGGAGCGGACCGTTCCGCGCCGAGGACGCCCTCAGCCTGGATCAGGTGATCGCGTCGGGGGTGGCCCGAGCGCTGCTGCCGCCAGAGGCGCTGCTGCTCGACTGGCCCGCGGTGGTCCTGACCGAGGAGGGCCTCGGCCGGGTCGCGCACGGGCGCGGCGTGGGGCCTGCCGAGTACCGGCCGATCCCGGGCGGCCGGCCCGGGGCGCTCGTGCGCCTGCTCGGGCCGGACCTCCGCCTGGCGGCCATCGGCGAGCCCGCGGGAGGCGGGACTTTGCATCCGGCCGTTGTACTGGGGTAACATGTTGAATTTGCGGGGCTAACCGCGATTCAGTACGGCGGGACCGGGCCGCGGAGGCGCGGTGCTGGACCGTTCGTGGAGGCGACGACACGTGGCACTGACCAAAGACCGGAAGTCCGAGCTCATCAAGTCCTTCGAACGTCACGACGGCGACACCGGCTCGCCTGAAGTCCAGATCGCGATCCTGAGCGAGCGCATCAACTATCTGACCGAGCACTTCAAGGTTCACGCCAAGGACCACCACTCGCGGCGCGGCCTGCTGATGCTGGTCGGCCAGCGCCGGCGCCTGCTCGACTACGTCAAGAGCAAGGACCCGAAGCGCTACGCGGCGATCATCGAGCGCCTGGGCATCCGCAAGTAACCGCCGGGACGTCGGTGCCCGGCTGAGCCATGCCCGGGCCGGAGAGAAGCACGACCATGCACAAGCGAGAACTCACTCTGGGCGCCGGCACGCTGTCGATCGAAACCGGGCGCCTGGCCAGGCAGGCCAACGGCTCGGCTGTCGTCACCTTCGGCGACACCGTGGTGCTCGTCACGGCGTGCTACGCCCCGTCCGAGCGGGTGGGCATCGATTTCCTCCCGCTCACGGTCGACTACCGGGAGTACACATACGCATCGGGGCGCATCCCCGGGGGCTTCTTCAAGCGGGAAGGCAAGGCGACCGAGAAGGAAGTCCTGACGAGCCGGTGCATCGACCGGCCCATCCGGCCGCTCTTCCCCGACACCTGGCACCACGAGACGCAGGTGATCGCGCTCGTGCTCTCGGCCGACAACGAGTACGACCCGGATGTCGTCGCCATCACGGGCGCGTCGGCGGCGCTGGCCTTCTCGGAGATCCCGTTCCGGAAGACGCTGGCTGCGGTGCGCGTCGGGTACGTGGACGATGCGTTCGTCATCAACCCGACCTACGCCCAGCGCAAGCAGTCGCCCCTCGACATCATCGTCGCCGGCAGCAAGGACAGCCTGGTGATGGTCGAGGCCGGCGCCAGGGAGGTCAGCGAAGAGGTGATCGTGCGGGCCCTCGAGGCCGCGCACGAGGCCATCCGCGGCGTCGTGGCGATGATCGACGACATGGCGCGCGAGGCGGGCAAGGCCAAGCGCCAGGCCGCGCCCAAGGCCATCGATCCCGCGCTGGCGCGCGAAATCGAGGCCGCGGTCTACGGGCCGCTGGCCGAGGCGATGCGCATCCGCGGCAAGCTCGAGAACTACCGGAAGGTGGACGAGATCATCGGCGGCTGCCTGGCGTCCATCCCGGACGAGGACGCCGAGCGGAAAGCCGCGGCGAAGGCCGTGCTCTCGGGCCTCAAGGAACGGGTGCTTCGCGACGAGATCCTCGAGCGCGGCGTGCGCCTGGACGGGCGCGCGTTCGACGAGATCCGCCCGATCTGGTGCGAGGTCGGGGTGGTGCCGCGGACGCACGGCTCGGCGGTCTTCACGAGGGGCGAGACCCAGGCGCTCGTGACGACCACGCTGGGCACGTCGGACGATCAGCAGAAGATCGAGACGGTGGGCGGCGAGTTCTACAAGCGGTTCATGCTCCACTACAACTTCCCGCCGTTCTCCGTCGGCGAGGTGGCCTTCATGAGGGGCCCGGGCCGCCGCGAGGTCGGGCACGGCGCCCTGGCCGAGCGAGCGCTCGCCCCGATGCTGCCGTCCGAGGAGCAGTTCCCCTACACGGTGCGCGTCGTGTCGGACATCCTCGAGTCGAACGGCTCCTCGTCGATGGCCAGCGTGTGCGGAGGCAGCCTCTCGCTGATGGACGCGGGCGTGCCGATCAAGGCCCCGGTGGCCGGCATCGCGATGGGCCTCGTGATGAACGAGGAGACCGGCAAGTACGCCGTGCTCACGGACATCGCCGGCGCCGAGGACCACTACGGCGACATGGACTTCAAGGTGGCCGGCACCCGCGAGGGCGTGACGGCGCTCCAGATGGACATCAAGGTGGCCGGCGTCACCGCCGAGGTGCTGCAGCAGGCCCTCGCGCAGGCGCGCAAGGGCCGCCTCGAGATCCTCGAGACGATGGCCGGCACGCTGGCGGCCCCGCGCGGCGACGTCTCGTCGCACGCGCCCCGCATCGTGACGATCAAGATCCCCGTCGACAAGATCCGCGACGTCATCGGGCCTGGCGGCAAGATGATCCGCAGCATCATCGAGCGGACGGGCGTCAAGATCGACGTCGAGGACGACGGGCGCGTCAACGTGGCGTCCTCGGACGAGAGCTCGTCGAAGAAGGCCGTCGCCATCATCATGGAGCTCACCGCCACGGCGGAGCTCAACAAGACCTATCTCGGCAAGGTGCAGCGGATCACCGACTTCGGCGCCTTCGTCGAGATCATCCCCGGGACCGACGGCCTCCTGCACGTGTCGGAGATCGCCAGGCACCGCGTGCAGGACGTGCGCGACGAACTGAACGAGGGCGACCAGGTCCTCGTGAAGGTCATCAGCATCGACCCGTCGGGCAAGATCCGGCTGAGCCGGAAGGCGCTCCTGGCGGCGGAAGACGGCGAGGCGGCGCCCGCGGGCGACGCCGAGGGCGAAGGCGCCAAGGGCGAAGGCGCCAAGGGCGGCGCCGAAGAGCCCCGCGCGCACAGGGGGGCGCCCAGGCCGCACGAGCACCGGGACCGAGGCGCGGGCGCGCGCGGCGGGCGGCCGGGCGGGCGCGACCGGAGGCGGTAGCCTCGCGCCCTGCGCGAGGGCCGGATCGAACTTCCCGGCCCTCTCGCGCGTCAGAAGGATCGGGAGGGCCTCTCACATGGCAATCGGAGTGCTGGCTCGCCGCGCCGCTGCCGCCGGGCTGCTGTGCGCGGCCGCGCTGGGTGCCGGGAGCATCGGGTCCGGACAGGAGCAGGGACGCCGCGAGATCACGGTGGTGGCGAAGAGGTACGCCTTCTCGCCGGCGCGCATCGAGGTGGCCGCCAACGACGTCCTCCGGATCACCCTCGTGGCCGAGGACATCCCGCACAGCTTCACCATCGACGAGTACCGCATTGCCAAGCGGGCGGCTCCGGGCAGCCCGGTCACGTTCGAGTTCCGGGCCGACCGGCCCGGCAGGTTTACCTACTACTGCAGCCTGACGAACGACGACGGCTGCCGCGACATGCGCGGCGAGCTGGTGGTCACGTCCCGGATCCCGTAGCCGGTCCCGCGCCGCGCGCGGCCGCCCACGCCCGGGCGGCCGCCAGCCTCTCCTCGACCGGCGGATGGGTGTGGAAGAACGCCCTCGCCAGCGGCCCGGGATGTTCCTCGGCCAGGTTGTGCGCGCCGAGCCGGCGCACGGCCCTCGCGAATGCGTCGGCATTCCCCGTGAGATCGAGGGCGTACCGATCCGCGCGCCGTTCGCGCGCCCGCGACAGGGCGTGCGCCGCCGGCGCCGACAGGAGGCCGACGGCGAGCGAGACCAGGGCGACGATCGGAAGCCCGGCGGCGACGGGAGCGCCCGCCAGCGACAGCGGGCCCGCCGCCGCCCGAAGGGCCGCATCCGACGCGAGCAGCGCGGCCGCCGTCTGGGCGGCATCGATGCCGAGCGCGAACCAGATGTCCCGATGGGCCCGGTGCGCCAGCTCATGCGCCACCACGGCCTCGACTTCCTCGCTCCGATAGTCCGAGGCCAGCGTGTCGGACACGACGATGCGGCGGGTCCGGCCGAGCCCCACGAGCGCCGCGTTCGCGCGCGAGCTCCGGCCGCTCAGCCGCCACTCGACAATGTCGATCGCCGGCACGCCGGCGCGCGCCGCCAGCGCGAGCAGGCGCCGGCGCAGCGCTTCGTCGCGCAGCGGCTGGAGCGCGCAGAAGAGCGGCAGCACCAGCACGGGGGCGGCCCAGGCGGCGGCCACTGCCGCGGCGGCGGCCCCCGCCCAGGCCGGCAGCCACCAGCCGTCCGGCCAGCGCTGCAGGCACGCAGCCACCCAGACGGAGGCGGCAAGCGCGAAGGCCAGCCCGACCAGTCCGGACTTGAGATGGTCCGCCAGCCACGCCGCCGCCTGCTGCCGCGACAGCCCGTAGCGGCGCTCGAGGATGAACCCGTTGTAGCACGCGAACGGCAGTCTGCCGGCTTCGTGGACTGCCGCCACGGCCAGCGCCCAGACGATGACGGCTCCGGGCAGGCGCAAGGCCGAAGGCAGACCGGCCGTCATCCGCCCGGCGGCCTCGCTCAGGTTCCTGGACCACCCGGTGAGCAGGAGCACGATGAGCCAGGCCGCCGTCCACGCCGCGCTCCCCGCGGCGGCGCGGCGCCGGAGACGGTGGTAGCGGCCGGCCCTGTCCTCGTTCATGCCTGCCCGTTTCAGGCGCCTGCCGCGCCGCAGGCGCGCTCACGGAAGCCGGCGCGCCGGACACGCACGCGGACCGGTCCCGACCGGGCCCGTCCGCGCCCTTACTGGGCGCGCCCGACGCGGATGCGCCCGTTCACCGTCTCGAGCCGCAGCGGCGCGCCGCCCCCGTTGATGGCGCCATCCAGCTTCCGGCGGCCGGCTTCCCCCGTCCGCTCGAAAGGCAGGTCGGCCACGCTGATCCCGCCGTTGACGCTGCGCGCCGAGAGGGTCGCCTTCGCGTCGCCCGGCAGGCGGAGATCCACCGACCCGTTGGTCGTCTCGAGGGCCACGCCGCCGTCGCCGAGCGCCGCCATCCGGACCTTTATCGACCCGTTGGTCGTTTCCGCCTTGACGTCCCCGCTCAGGTCCGTGCCGTCGATGCTGCCGTTGGTGGATTCCGCCTTCAGCGCCGCTGCGGCCCCGTTGACGGTGATGCTCCCATTGACGGTCTCGATCTCGAGCTTCGCGCGGCGCGGCGCCCGGATGGTGTAGGTCACCTCGACGGGCCGCCGTCGCGGCCCTTTCGGGGACGCCGTCCGCAGCCGCACCTCCGCCCCGCTCACCTCGTCTTCGATCTCGACGCTGTCGAGCGCCTCCCGGGCCGCTTCGTCCGAGGGCCCGTGCGCGACGACGAGCGCCTTGACGTCGAGGACGTCTCCGTCGCCGGTTTCGACGGACACGGCTCCGTTGACGTTCACCACCTCCAGGCGGGGCCCGGCGCCGCTCAGCGTGTAGGTGCGGGCCCACTGCCGCTCGGCGCGGCCGCGCCCGCCGTTCATCGTGCCGACGACGACGTCGCAGGCCGTGACGCCGGCGGCGGCCCCGAACAGCAGCAGGACGGCCAACGGGGCGCGGGTCTTCTCGATCTGAAGCATGCGTCCCTCCACATCGCGGTTTGACGGCAGCCGGGGCGGCGGAGTTCCTGCCCCGGAAGCCGTCCAGCCGCCGCGCTCAGTTCAGCCTGACCGAGATCAGCTTCGAGACGCCGGGCTCCTCCATGGTGACGCCGTACAGGCGGTCGGCGACTTCCATGGTCTTGCGGTTGTGCGTGATGAGAATGAACTGGGTCTCGTCCTGCAGCTCCCTGAGCATGTCCAGGAACCGGCCCGTGTTCGCGTCGTCGAGGGGGGCGTCGATCTCGTCGAGCAGGCAGAACGGGCTCGGCTTGTGCCGGAAGATCGCGAACATCAGCGAGATGGCGGCCAGCGCCTTCTCGCCGCCCGACAGCAGCTGGACGTTCTGGAGCCGCTTGCCCGGCGGCTGGGCGATGATCTCGATCCCGCTTTCGAGGATGTCGTCCTCGTCGACCAGCGTGAGCCCGGCCCGCCCGCCGCCGAACAGCGTGGCGAACACCTGCTGGAACTGCAGGTTGATGGCGTCGAAGGCCTCGCGGAACCGCTCGCGCGTGGTGTGATCGATCTTCTTGATGGCCTCGCCGGTCGAGGCAATCGACTCCACGAGATCGCGGCGCTGGCCCGTCAGGAAGCCGTGTCGCGCGTCCAGCTGGTCGTACTCCTCGATGGCCATCATGTTGACCGGGCCCAGCTTTTCGATCTTCCGCTTCAGCGCCCCGATGGCCTCTTCCGGCGTGATCGGCCGCGTGGGCGCGTCGGCCGGCTCCGCCCGGGGCGAGGAGGCGGCATCGGCCGCCGGCGCCGTCTCGCCGGCCGCGGGCCCCGCCGCCGGCGCCCCGCCCGCGGCGTCGCCGGGCGCCGGTTCCTCGTCGGGCTCCTCGGCGAAGATCGTCCGCCAGTCCGGGCTCACGTCGCCGTCGCGCTCCATCTGCTCGACGTCGGCAATCACCGAGGCGAGTCCGCAGCCCAGCGTGTCGGCGCAGGCGGCCTCGAGGTGCTCGAGATCGCTTTCGGCCCTCGCCCGCGCCACCTCGATCTCGGACCGCGCCGCGCGCGCCTCGTCCAGGGCGCGGCGGGCCTCGCGGACGTCCGCTTCGGTCTCGCCTTCGAGGGCCCGGAGTTCCGCGACGGCCTGGTCCAGGGCGCCGACGGCGTCGCGGGCGGCGCCGAGCGCCCCGATGGCGTCGTCCAACGCCCGCCCGGCCTCCCGCACCGACTGCCGCAGGCCTTCCTGGTCCTCACCGGCCTGCCGCCGTTCGTCCTGCCGCGCGGCCAGCCGGCTCTCGATCTCGCGCGCCGCCTCGTCGGCCCTTGCGGCTTCGAGGGCCGCCATCGTCGCCCGCTCGACGAGCCGGGCGTGCCGGGCCATGGCGTCGCGGACGCCGTCGCCCTTCTGCCGGGCGCCTTCCCGCGCCTCGAAGAGCGTGCGCTGCGCCGCATCCAGCCGCTCGTCAATCGCGCGCTGGTCCCCGGCCAGGCGCGCGATGGCGGCCCTGGCCTCGGCTTCCCGCGCGTCCAGCGCGGCGGCTTCTTCCCGGGCCCGTCTAACGTCGAGCCCGACGAGGTCCCGCTTCTGGCGGATGCGGGCGAGCTCATCGTCCGCCTGCGCGACGCGCAGCTCGGAGCCGACCATCGCCATTTCCACCCGGTGGATCTCGGCGCGCATCGCATCCAGGGCGGCAGCGCCGAGCGTGAGTTGATGCTCGAGGCCGGCCACCGTGTCGGCGAGGGCGGACACCGCCGACCGGCCGGCGGCCAGCCGCTCTCTCAGTTCGCGCGTGTCGCGCTTGGTCTGCAGGATGCCCCGGCCGCCGTCCCGCCGGCCTCCGCCGAGGACGAGCCGCGGGCCCAGGCACACCTCTCCATCCAGCGTCGCAACGGGGTCGGCGGTGAGGGCGGCGGCGGCCACGGCGTCGGCGTACGAGTCGGCGATCCAGGCTCGGCGCACGAGCGGGGCCAGCGCGTCGGCATGCGGGCCTGCGAGCGACGCCACGGAGGCGAGCGGAACCAGGCCCGGCGCCGGGGGCGCCTCGTCGATTGCCGCCGCGTCCGGGCCGCCGGGCCGGCTGCCGGTGATCACGAAGCCGCATCGCCCCGCGCCGTGCGCCTTGACGATGCCGAGGGCGCGGGCCGCCTCGTCGTGGCTCGGGACCACCACGTACTGCAGCACGTCGCCCAGGCAGGCCTCGACGGCGCGCTCGTAGCCCGGCGCCACGTCGAGATGATCTGCCAGGGACCCGGCGTGGGCCACCGGGCCGCCGGGCGCCGCCAGCAGCAGCCGTGCGCCGTCTTCGTAGGCGCTCCGGGCGGCCTCGAATTCCTCGAGCGATCTCAGCCTGGCGGATGCGTCGGCCAGCTCCTGTTCCCGTTCGCGCAGGGCCGACGCGGCAAGGTCGCGCTCGGCGCGGAGCGCGGACAGCTCGGCGTCGCGCGCGGCGCGGCCGCGCGCGACGGCCTCGAGCGTGGCCTTCGCGGACGCGAGCGCTTCCGAGGCTGCCTGCCGGTCGCGGCGCGCCCTGTCCTCCTCGATGTCGAGGTCGCCCGCTTCGCCGGTCCACCGCGCCAGGTCCCTGGCGACGCGCTCGCGCGTGGCGAGGGCGTTCTGGACGGCGTGCTGGAGGGCCGTGACGGCGCTGGCCGCGGCGAACTGCTCGGCGCGGACCGCCTCCACGTCGCCCTCGAGGCCGTCCATCGTGGCGTGGAGGGCGGCCTGCACCTCTTGCGCCGCGGCGAGCGCCGCGGCCGCGTCGTCGCGCTCCTCGCCCGCGCGCGCCGCCGCCTGCGCCTTCGCGGCCCGGTCCGCGGCGGCGGGCTCGCGCCGCCCCGCGAGCGCCGCAATCTCGCGCTCGAGGTCCGCTGCGCGGGCGGCGAGCGAGGCGAGCCTGGCCTCGTCGGCCTGCATGCGCGCTTCGAGGCGCCCGATGTCCACTTCGTGAACGTGCGCGGTCTCGCGCGCCTCCCTCGCCGCCTGCTCGCGCCCGGCGGCCTCGAGGCGCACGCGCTCCACGGCGGCGTCGCGCTCGGCGAGGCGGGCGGCCGCGCCGGCTTCCGCGGCGCGGGCCTGCGCGATGCGCGTGTCGGCCCCTGCAATCGCCTGGGCCAGCACGCGCTGGCGCCGCGCGACGAGCACCTTCTCCCACCGCCGCAGCTCGTCGCGCAGCCGGCCGTACCGCCGGGCCTTCGCCGCCTGCCGCATCAGCGTGCCGCGCTGCTTCTCGACCTCGAAGATGATGTCGTCGATGCGCGTCAGGTTCTGCCTGGCGGCCTCCAGCTTCAGCTCCGCCGTGCGGCGCCTGGCCCGGTACTTCGTCACGCCGGCCGCTTCCTCGATCAGCTGCCGCCGCTCCACGGGCTTGGAGCTCAGGATCTGCCCGATCTTGCCCTGCTCGATGACCGCGTACGCCTTCGCGCCGAGGCCGGTGTCCATCAGGAGCTCGTGCACGTCGCGCAGCCGGCTCGCCTCGCCGTTGATGAGGTACTCGCTCTCCCCCGACCGGTACAGCCGGCGCGTGACTTCGACCTCCCGCACCATCGGGCGCCCCTCGTCGTCGGCCAGGGCGCCGGCCGCGCCCGGCCCGGGCTGAAGCGCCGGCACGCCGGCGAGCATGAGCCGGACCTCGGCCGCCGCGTTGGGCTTGCGCGCGTCGCTGCCGCTGAAGATCACGTCCTCCATGCGGTCGCCGCGCAGGCTCTTGGCGCTCTGCTCGCCGAGCACCCAGACGATGGCGTCGGCCACGTTGCTCTTGCCGCAGCCGTTGGGCCCGACAATCGCGGTGACGCCGCGATCGAAGGAGAGCTCGGAGCGGTCGCTGAAGGACTTGAACCCGGTGATTTCCAGACGCTGCAAACGCATGGCTTCGAACCGTGTGAATCGGCGGCCGGCCCGCGCCCCGGCGCGCGGCGCCCCTCGGCCCGCCTAGTGGCTGGCGCGCGACGCCCTGGCCCTGGAGGCCAGCACCATCCGCTCGGCCTCGTCGAAGGAGGCCAGCCCCAGCTGCGCCTGCGGGTCCGTCGTGAGGAGGCGGCGGCGCGCGTCCTCCACCGTCCAGAGGTTGAGGTCGATCTCGTAGCGGATCATCGACGTGATGAACGACAGGTCCTGCCGGAAGCCCGCCTCGTCGATGGCCAGCCCCTCGCTCGTCACGTGGTCGCGGAACGCGCCGAGCATCTCTTCGTCCACCGCGAAGTCCTTCGAGACGAACCGGCGGCCGTGCGCCTGCCCCGCGATCCGCGTGTCGCCGACGGCCGAGAACTTCTGGGCGAAGGACGCGAACGCCTGTCTCGCGTAGAGCAGCCGCGCGAAGCGGCCCGGGTTGAACCCCTCGATCGGCCCTTCGAGGCGGCGATCGGGCTCGATGCCCCCGCCTCCGTAGACCGGCCGTCCGGCGTCGGTGTGCGTCAGGTCCGCCGATCGACGCTCGCTCGGCGCGGTCTGCGAACGCGCCGTGTACAGGAGGTACTCGTCGAACGTCCCGTCCCACGGCCGCTGGATCAGCCGGCCGCTCGGCGTGTAGTAGCGGGCCGTCGTCAGGGCGAGGGCGGCGCCCTCGCTGACCCGGTAGACCGACTGCACCAGCGCCTTGCCGAACGTCGTCTCGCCCACGACGAGCGCCCGGTCGTGGTCCTGCAGCGCCCCCGCCACGATCTCGGAGGCGCTCGCGCTGTTCCGGTTGACCAGCACCACCATCGGCACATCGGTGTACCGGCCTCGCTCCGTCGCGCGGTAGTCCTGGTCGGCGTTCGGGACCCGCCCGCGCGTGTAGACGATCATCTGGCCCTGCTGCAGGAACTCGTTCGACACCCGGATCGCCTGGTCGAGCGGCCCGCCGGGATTCCCGCGCAGATCGAGCAGCAGGCGCTTCATGCCGCGGCCCTGGAGCGCTTTCAGCGACGCGGCCAGGTCGTTGCCCGTCTGCTCGGCGAAGTCCTGGATGCGGATGTACCCCGTCACGGCGTCGATCATGGCCGCCGGCAGGATCGTCGGGATGCTGATCTCGTCTCGCGGCACGTCCAGCTCGATGAGCTGGTCGTAGCCGCGGCGCCGGAGCGACACGTGCACCGTGGTGCCCTTCGGCCCGCGCAGCCGCCGCGCGGCCTGGTCGGTCGTCCAGCCCTTGGTGTCGTCGCCGTCGATCCTGGCAATGACGTCGCCGCGGCGGACGCCCTTCTTGTAGGCCGGCGACCCCTCGAAGAGGCTGACCGCGGTGATGTCCCCGTCCACCACCTGGATGGTGATGCCGAGGCCGTAGTAGCGCCCCTGCTGCCGCTCCCGCATCTGTCCGTAGGTCCGGGGATCGAGAAAGCTCGAGTGCGGATCGAGGGTCTGGAGCATGCCGGCGATGGCGCCGTACACGACGCGCTCGCTGTCGATCTTCTCGACATAGCCCGTCTCGACCAGGCGCACAGCAGCCGTGAAGGACCGGTAGCGCTCCGGGGCCCGATCCTGGCTCCCGGCGGCGCGGCCGAAGATGCCGCCGGCAAGTGCGGACACGACGAGCACCGAGGCCACCAGCAGCGACAGCCGGGCGAAGCGCATACGATTAATCGTACCAGATAACCTCTGGTGCGGCAACGACTTCGCGCCCCGGCCGCGGCGCCCGTCCTTGACCCTGCGCCCCTCCGGTCCTATGATGCAGTAAGCCCCGTCCGCGGTGCGGCAGAGGGCGACGACCGTCGCCCGCACGGGTCCCGGGAAGACCCGGCCCGGGCGCCCGCAGCCGCTCGTCCGGAGGGGCCATTGGAGCCAGTTCCATGTTCGGATCCATCGGCATGCCCGAGCTCGTCATTGTCCTGGTGCTCGCGCTGATCATCTTCGGGCCGCGGAAGCTGCCGGAGCTCGGACGCTCGCTCGGCCGGAGCATCGGGGAGTTCCGCCGCGCGTCGAACGAGCTGCGCAGCACCCTGGAGGAGGAAATCCGTCTGGAGGAGCAGAAGGCCCCGGCGGCCTCGTCCGCTTCCGCGCACGAACGCGCGTCGGAGCCGCCCTCCGACTCCACGTCCGGTTCGACGTCCGACTCGTGACGCCGGGCCTGCTCGCCAAGCTCCTCCCGCAACGGCTCCGGAAGGCGCCGCCGCCCCGCCAGCTCACGTCGGCGAAGGCGCTCGACCGCCCCTGGCGCGACGACGAGGCGGACGACGACGGCGCGGGCGGCCGGATGTCGTTTCTCGAGCACCTCGACGAACTGCGCCAGCGGCTCGTCGCCTCCGCGATCTCGCTCGCCGCGGGGACGGTCGTCGCCGTCTTCTTCATCGATCGGATCTTCGACTTCATCATGCGGCCGCTCTTCGAGAAGCTGCCCGCGGGATCGCAGCTCATCTACACGGAGCCGACCGAGGCCTTCATGCTGAAGGTGAAGATCGCGCTCCTGTCCGGGCTGGTCATCGGGGCGCCGCTCATCATGGCGCAGCTCTGGCTGTTCATCGCGCCCGGCCTGTACGCCCGCGAGAAGCGCTTCGCGTTGCCCTTCATCGTTTCGGCCAGCGTGTTCTTCGTGGCCGGGGCGGCGTTCAACCACTACGTGCTCTTCCCCCTGGCGTGGCAGTTCCTGGCGGGCTTCTCGAACGACTACCTGATGTTCATGCCGCGCATCGCGCCGGTGTTCTCGCTGTACGCGATGCTGCTCGTGGCGATGGGACTCGTCTTCGAGATGCCCGTGGTCATCCTCGTGCTGGCCAAGATGGGCATCGTCACGGCCGGCTTCCTCTGGCGGAACATCAAGTACGCCGTCCTCGTCATCTTCATCGCCGCGGCCGTGATCACGCCGACGGGAGACATGGTCACGCAGTCGCTCATGGCCGGGCCGATGGTGGTCCTGTACGTCCTGAGCATCGGGCTCGCCTGGATCTTCGGCAAGCGCCGGCGCGCGCCCGGGGACTGACGGGTGGCGATCAGCAAGTCGGCGGCGGCTGAGATCGGGCCCCTCATCGCCGACTTGTGCGGGAGCGACGACCGGGCGCGCGACGCGGCGTCGGCGAGGCTGGCGGTGATCGGCGCGCGCGCCGTCCCGCACCTCGTGGCCGCGTGCGGCCGCACGCGGTCGCCCGCCGCCCTTGCCGCGATCCTCAAGACGCTCGAGTCGGCGCCGGACCGTCGCAGCGTCGGGCTCGCCGTCGGACTGCTGCACGACGCCGGCGCCGAGCCCAGGATCCGCGGCGCCGCCATCGCGCTGCTCGCCGCGCACCTCGACCACCCGCAAGGGCCGAGGGCCCTCGACGAGTTGAGCGCGTTCGCCCTCGACGCCGAGCAGCCGGATTCGCTTCGCCTGCAGGCGCTCGACGCCGTCGCCCGCCTCCTCCCGCGCGTCACGGCCCCGCTGCGCGCGCTGCTCGCCGTCGATCCCAGCGCCGCCCTCCGCGCGTGGGCCGCGGCCGACCCGGCCGCGGCGCCGGCGGCGGTCGACCCGCGCCTGGCCGTCGAATCGGCGGCCGCGGGCGAGCCCGCCGATCCCGCCCTGCTGCGGGAACTCGTGCCCGCCGGCGCGGCCGACGCGCCGCTTCCCACCCTCCACCGCCTCGTCGAGATCGCCCGCGCGCGCGAGGAGGCCGCCCCGACGCCCACGGACCGGGCCGAGTGGCGTGCCGTGCGCGGCGCGGTGCACCTCGCCCTGGCCCGGCGCGGGAGCCGGGTGGCCGTCTACGACCTCCGCGAGGCCCTGGCCGGGCCGGCCGGCGCGCTGACCGCGGAGTTCGTCGACGCCCTGCGGATGGCCGGCGACACCGCGTGCCTGGAAGCGCTCGCAGAGCGCCTCGCCCGGGCCGCCGCTCCGGGCGCCGCCCCCGAGCCCCTCGCTGACCGGCTGCTCGCGGCCGGCCGGGCGATCGTCGAGCGCGAAAAGCTGACCAGACGGCACGCCTCCATCAAGAAGGTCGCGCGATTGTCGGCCGCCGTCGCCGACGCGCTGGTCGCCGAGAGCGGGCCTCCGGCCCCGGATCTGCTGAGCCCCCGGGACTGACGGCCCGGGGCCCCCTTGTGAGTTCCGGATTCTGTTAGCCCTGATGTGACAAAAACTCAGGCCGCGCGAGCCAGCGCGGTCTGGATGCGGGTGTAGAGCTGACGGGTCGGCGCATTGTCGGTCAGGCGGAGGGTGGGCACCCCCTGCGGACGGACCAGCGTCGCGGCGCGGTTGATCAGGATGAAGCGCAGCGTCTGCACCGTCTGCAAGAGGGGCAGGGTGGTGTGCTTGCGGGTGCGCCGGCGCCGCTCGGCGCCCGTGTCGATCTGGAAGTTGGTGAGCAGGTT
>JAKQTR010000036.1 GCA_029562975.1 Acidobacteriota bacterium
ACGGCGCGCGAGATCAGCCTGCGACAGGTGGGTCTCGAGGGCCTCGGCCAGGCGTTCTCCGACACGTTGACCCCACGGGGTCTTCCGGAGAGCACGCCCCACGCGGGGGAGTGTAAGGCCCCCGTGAGGGGGTGTTGACACGGTGCGAAAAGTGGGTGTATGGTTCGCACCGTGCGACAGACACTCAAGCGGTTGAACGTGAAGCAGGCCGACCTCGCCCGGGCTCTTTCCCTGTCCCAGTCGACGGTCAGCCAGAAGCTCAGCGGTTCCCGCCGCTGGCGTAAGGACGAGATCGACGCGGTGCTGGCCCTCCTTCGCGAGCGGCAGCCCGACCTCACCTACGAGCAGTTGTTCGAGTCCGCCGAGGCCGCCGCGTGAGCGCGTGGCAGGTGTTCGGGTACGCGGTCGGGATCCTGGCGTTCGTCGTGATCTTCGCCGAAGTGCTCGCCGAGGACCTGGCCGCGATGGACGCCGGCGACGCGCGGGGACCCGAGGAGTGACTTCCATGGCGCTACCGAAGGTACAGGCCCGGCAGGCCGACTCGCTGGCCGCCGCGGATTCCCTCGGCCTTTCCGCGCGGGCGCGGCGCCGGCTGGAGGCCGCGCAGGCGTGGCAGGTGTTCGCGCACCGGTACGCCTCGGACATCGCGCACCGGTTGAACCTCAGCGAGGACCTCGTCCACGACTGGGGCAACGTGGAGCGCGGCCGCCGCGGCCCGCACTGGCAGCTCGCCGAGATCGTGGAGTGCGCGATGGACGAGGGGATGCCCCGCCGCCGCGCCCTCTCGCTGCTCGACTGGCTCGAGAGCCTCTTCGGCCGCGTGGCCCACGACCTGCCTCCGGCCGACGAGGCGGTGGCGATCCACGACCTGCCCGCGGGCATCCGCGAGTTCGGCGAGGCGCTCGAAGCGCTGACCGGGCACGTCGAGAAGGGCGACAGCCGCCCGGCCGACGACGTGCGCGCGGAGATCCTCGACGTCCTCGGCTGGCTGCACCAGATTCTCGCGCGGCTCGACCACGCTGAGCGGAGGGGCGCGTCGTGACGCTGCCCCCCGCCCCCGACATCATGTGGCTCTCGGGCCCGCTGGTGGTCAACCTGCGCGCCTTTGCCGACTGGGTCGGCTACTCCCACCGCTCGATCCAGAACGACCTCACGAGCAGCGACCCGGCCCGCCGCGCGCAGTGGCCGGAGTTCCGTCGCACCGCCGGCCGCCGCTGGGTGACCACCCCCGACGCGATCCACGCCTGGTGGGACCGCCTCGACTCGTCGCACCTCGCGGCCCCCGTGGCCGCGGCGCTGGGGAGGCGCACCGCGTGACCGCGCCCGCCCGCATCGTCGTCGAGAAGCTGCCCCGCCGCCGCCGCCGGGTGGTGGTGGAGGTGGCGACGCGCGGCGTAGGCGGGCTGCTCAACGAGCTCTGGCAGCGCGGCTACCGGCTCACCCCGCAGGGGGAGCTGAGGGTGCGCCGCTACGCGGCCAGCCATACATCGCCATCGGAAGCCCGCGTCGAGTGGATCGAGCCGGCCGGTGAGCCGGTCGACCCCCGGCGCTTTCTCGGAAGGGAGGCGTGATGAAGACCGTGGTGTTCGTGTTCAAGGGGAAGGCCGCGACCGTGTTCGCGGCGATCGAGCGCCTGGCGGCGCGGGCGGCGAAGCCGTGAAGCGTGTCTACCGCGTGCAGGCGGCGGCGATGACGGTCTCGACGTGCTACGTCGTGGCCGAATCGGAGGCCGAGGCGGCCGAGCAGGTGCGGGAGTGCCCGCTCGCGCAGCTCCTGCCCGAGGCGACGATCCAGGGCGCGGTGGACCAGGTCGAGGTCACGCCCGCCACCTGGGAGCAGGCGGCGAAGGACGGCTGGCTCACCAACAGCCCGTTCGTCTTCGACGCCTTCCGGAAGGAGCTCTTCTACTTCGCCCTCGACGACGACACGGTCGAGGACTGGCTGATCGCGATCGAGGAGGCCCAGGCGGCCGAGCTGCCCGAGGTCGAGCTGGAGGCGACGGCGTGAGCGGCCCGATGCAGGCGCTGCTCGCCGATCTCCAGTCGCACCGGCGGAAGGCGGCTGAGGAGCTCGACATGCGGCAGCGGGAGATCGCGGCGCTCGACGCGGCCATCGCGGCGCTCGAGTCCGGCGCTCCGCCGCGCCGCCCAGCGGGCCGCCGGCCGCTTTCCTCGAAGGCGCCGGGGCGTCGGCGCGCGACCACGCAGCGCGAGAAGGCAGGGGTGAAGCGGCAGCAGGCGCCGCCGCGGCGCGAGCCGCGCGAGAAGCCGGGCCCCACGGAGGTCACGGCCACGGCGGACGCCGAGGCTCGCACCTTCACCGGCCGCCTGCCGAAGAACGTCGCCATCCTCACCTACAGCGGCGCGGACGCGGAGAAGGACGCCAAGACCGCCGCCGTGCGCCTGATCGGGCGCGGGTACGTGCGCCACACGGGGCGGCCGCTCAAGGCCGGACAGTTCGATCTCCTGAAGAGCCGCCGGTCGGGGCACTGCTACTGCATCTTCGTCGAGCGGAAGACCGACGACCGCGTCGCGGCGAAGGAGCTGGCGTGAGCCTCTACGGCTTCGAGTTGGTCTTCGGCCCCCTCTCCAGGCGGGAGGAGGCGATCGCCCAGCTCGGGCTGAAGCACGGCCGGCAGGGGGCCTGCCTCGTGCTGCGTGAGCTCGCGCAGCGGAAGGACACCGAGCAGGCCACCTACGACGCTCTGATCATCCGCCAGGCGGCTGGCTACCTCGACCGCCTCTGGGCCGAGGCGACGGACTGACATGAGCTCCCGGTGCGGCGGGCGTGGGTTGTCGTGGACCCCTGGCGGATCCGAGTGGGCGGCGTGTGGCCGCCTGTCGCCGGGGCGGGGGAGGGCCCGCACGCCCTCCCCTGGCAGTTCCTCTGGCTTCACCGCCGCGGCGTGTGGCTGCGGCGTTTCCGGCCGGGGCGGTGGCCGTTGCAGCAGCTCTTTCCAGACTCTCGCACCTCACCCCCAAGGAGGGCGCCGCCCCGCCCCCCCATTTTCCGGAGGTGACGGAGCATGACCATCCCCTACTCCGAGGCGCTCGTGTGCGTCGAGGACGGCTGCCAGACGATGTTCTGGCAGCGGGAGTACCCCTCGGGCCGCTGCCCGCTCTGCGGCTCGGAGAGCGTCCACCTGGCGGCCGCCGAGGCGCGCCGCGAGGGCGCCACCCCCGAGCCCGACGACGACCTCTTCGCGCTCGTGGAGCGGATGCGGGAGGCGGCGTGAGCGCTGACCGCTGGGTGATCCGTGCCGAGGTGCTGCGCGACGTGGACGGGCAGCGCCGGAAGGACGAGGAGGACGTGCGCGAGGGCGGCCTCGAGGACCTTTCGGTGGGCGACATGGTCCACCGCCTCGCCGCCGACGTGGGCGGCCTCGCCTCGACCTGGCTGCGCACGACGGAGATGGAGCAGGGCTTCGACCCCGCGCTCGCCTCGAAGGACCGCGACGGCCTGGCCGAGGAGCTCCGCCAGGACCTCTACCACGACGCCATCGTCGCCGCCGCCACCGCCGTCGAGCTCGCCGAGCGGCTCTACCGGATCTACGACTGATGACCGCCGAGCCGCTGCGCGGGGCCGACTACTACCAGGTGAAGCCTGGAGAGTGGGCGCTGCCCGACGTGGCGGTGCTGCCCAACGGCACGCAGCTCGGCGGGGCGCGGGCGCGGCTCTACTGGCTCCTGCGGTGGACGGCCGAGCGGGGCGCCACCCACGCAATCGGCCGGCATACCGGCCCGGTGGGGTGGGTGCCTTCTCACGTCTGCAAGGAACCCTGGAGCGGGGGTGGGGAGGGGACGAAGCGGCTGCGCGAGCTGCGCCAGTTTGGTGTCCGGATTGAAAAGCAGCGGTACATCTCGCCAGACGGCGCGCAAAGCTCGACCTTTCTCTGGAGATGGTGCGGCGAGCCATCCGCCGGCGACTCGGAGCGCGCGCCAACGGCCTCCCGCGCGCGCGGCGCCGCCCACCGCGGGCGCCTGGTGTTCCGGACGCAGTCGGGCTGCCCGGTGGAGCGGGACGGCTGGGTGAAGTGGGAGGTCTCGCCCGGCTCGGGCCACGTCCTCGCCCCGCCCTCGAGCCTCCAGGCCGCGCTGATCACCGGCCACGTCACGCACGACCAGGCGGTCGCGCAGTACCTCGACATCCTCCGCCGGAGGTACTCGGCTGGCGAGCTCGACGGCGTGCTTTCAACTCGCTGCGCCGTGCTGTGGGTTCGCCCTGAGGTTGCTCTGGATCCGTTGCCAACTCTCCGTTCGGTGCTCGTTCGGTGCGGCGCCGAGCTCAACTCAGACGAAAAGTAGCCCGAGAGGGGGACGAAGTGGCCCGAATCCGCACGATCAAGCCCGACATCTGGACAGATGAGAAGTTTGCGGGGCTTCCGACTGGGGCGAAGCTGCTGTTCATCGGGCTGATCTCGACGGCTGACGACATGGGGCGCTTCCGGGCGAACCCGGCGCTGCTGAAGGCGTCGCTCTTCCCCCTCGACGGGACACGCACCGGCGACCTGGTGAAGTGGCTCGGCCTGCTCGAGCAGGTGGGCATGGCTATCTTCTACAGGGTAAAGGACGAAGCGCTCGGTCAGCTCGTGAACTGGGCGAAGCACCAGCGCCTCGACAACGCCGCGAAGGGGTCGATTCTACCCGGGCCGGACGGAGAAACCGGCTCGCCGGGGGAGTTCGCGGCGAACCGCGGCGAGCCGCGGCGAAATGCGGCGAAGCGCGGCGACTTTTCTGGAGGGGTCGAGGGCTCGCGGCGAACCGCGGCTGGAGGGGAGGGGAGGGGAGAGGAGGGGAAGAGGAGTGGAGAGGAGACTCGCGGCGAGAAAGTTCGCGGCGAGGACGCGACGCCAGGTGCCGACCCGTCCCCCCCCCACCTGATCTTTCCCTGCCGGGAAAGAGACAAGACATGGAACCTCGACGACGAGGAGCTCGCTGCCCTCGACGCCCTCTACCCGGACATCGACCTGCTCGCGACCGCCACCCGCGCCCTGCGATGGGTCGAGGCGGACCCGCACCGGCGGAAGACCTCCCGCGGCTACCGGCGGTTCCTCCACGACTGGTTTCGGCGGGACATCGACTTCGGCCGCGCCATCCCTCGCGCCACCTCCCCGGCGCCCACCCCGGGCCGGAACGGCAACGGCGCCACGGACCGGTTCGTCGGGCGGCCGAATTACGACGGCACCGAGGCGTGGGACGGCCGTGAGTACGTGCCACGCGCGGAGTTCGTGAAGCGCTTCCCGGACGTCGAGATCCCGCCCTCGCCGTTGGAGCTCGAGGAGCGGGAGGGGAAGGCGTCGTGACCTCCCCCCGCGAGACGGCCGAGCGGTTCGCGATCGCCGCGGCGATGCGGTTTCCGGACCTCGCCGAGGAGGCGGGCCTGGCGCTGCGGGACTTCGCCTCGGGGCACCTGGGGGAGGCGTGGGAGGCCGTCGCGCGGGTGCCCTACCGCGACGAGGCGGGGCGGCTGCCGGTGGCGCACCTGGCGGCGGAGTCGGGCGTCTCGGTCGACACGCTGGCCGAGGCGCTCCGGTGCGGGGTGTTCGCGCCGGACCAGGCGCGGCACTGGTGGTCGAAGCTGCGTGATCTCGCGACCTCGGAGCGGCTCGCCTCGGACCTGGTGGCGCTGGCGCGCAGGTCCGGCGACGGGGAGGACCGCACGGGCGCCCTGCTCGCCGAGCTCGAGCAGGTGCACCGGCGCTACTCGGGCGAGGAGGTGGAGCGGGAGGTCCGCACGCTGGTGGACCTCGCGACCGACTACGTGGCCGAGCGCTCTTCGGAGCTGCGGCTCGGGCGGCGCGTGGGGGTGGTCACGGGGCTGCGCTGCATCGACGACTGGATGGGGGGATTGAACCCCGGCGAGCTCTCGACGCTCGCGGCCGCCGGCGGCGCGGGGAAGAGCACCTTCGTCCTCGACCTCGGTCGGCGCGTGGCCGCGGCGGGCGGGACGGTGCTCGTCTTCTCGGCCGAGATGACGGCGCGCCAGGTGGGGCAGCGGGAGGTCCACGGCGAGCTCGGGCGGCCGATCTCGGACCGCTCGGTGGGCGCGATCGACCTCGCCGCGGCGCTGGAGCGGATCGAGGCCGCCGACTACGCGGGCCGGGTGGTGGTGGACACCCGCACGCGGCTGGCCGCCGCCCAGGTGCTCGCCACGGCGCGGCGGGTGCAGGCGCAGCGCGGGCTCGCGCTGCTGGTGTTCGACCACCTCGGCCACTGGGACTCGAAGGTCCGCGGCAACGAGCAGGAGCAGCTCGCCGCGGCGATCGTGCAGGCGAAGGACCTGGCGAAGATCCTCGACGTCCCGTTCGTGATGCTCTGCCACTTCAGCCGCGCCCGGCGGGAGGCGACCCGCCCGTCGATGGAGATCATTCGCGGCACGGGCAAGATCGACGACGTCTCCGACAACATCTTCGCCCTCTGGCGGCCGGACCTCGACCGCACGGAGCTCCACCTGCTCAAGTGCCGTCAGACCGGGCAGCAGAACCGGGCGATCCGGCTCTCCTACTCGCTCTACCGCCAGCAGTTCAGCGAGGAGGAGGAGATCTTCTTCGGTTCGTCCGCGCCGCCTCCGGCCCGGGCGCACCGGCCGCGCGAGGCGGCGGAGGCGCCGTTCTGATGGGCGCGCGGGAGCTGGCGCTGCAGAGCGTCGCCGAGGCGGGCGAGTCGTTCGTGGAGCTCCGGGTGCTGCCGCTCGCCGCGGAGGAGCTGCGGGAGGCGGTGGCCGTCGGCCAGGCGGTGGCGCGGGCCGCCGAGTACGTCGCGGAGGGGCTCTCGCTCGTCACCGCGAAGCTCGCCGCCTGGTACGAGTGGCGCGACGCGACGAGGCTCGACGAGGAGACGGAGCGGATGCTCTACGGGGCGACGGCGCGCGAGCTCGCGGCGCAGCGCTGGGAGGCGGAGTGGCAGCGCGAGATGCGCGAGATCGCCCGCGACTGCGCCGAGGTGCGCGACTGGCTCATCGCCGACCATCCGGAGATCGCGCTCGAGCTCGGTCTCGTGAAACCGCCGCCGCGGCCGGCCGCGCCGCCGCCGGTGGCCTGGACGACTGGGAAGGGAGGGATCCCGCTGTGAGATGCACGAGCCATCCGCCGGGCACGCTGCTCTGCTCCTGCGGCTACGAGCTGACCCCCTGGCCGCTCGCGGTCGATCTCGCCGCCGGCGCGAAGCACGACTGGGACCAGGCGCGCCTGGAGCTCGAGTGGGGCTACTGGACGCACCATGAGCGCGAGCTCTACACGGATCTGTTTCAGGCCGCCAAGCCGCACGAGACGGCGCCGCTCGAGGCCGCCCGGTGGGCCGCTGGGAGGATGCTCTTCCTCCGGCCGTACCTCCGCCGCGCCCTCGAGCGCGCCTCCGGTTTCGTGGCGCAGGCCACGGGAGGGAAGAAGCGATGAGGACCGATTTTCGCTGCGTCTACTGCGGGCGTGAGTACCATCTCGCGTACGAGGAGGACGAGAGCCAGCTCGACGAGGTCGATCGCGAAGCTTGCCCGTTCTGCTCCCAGCTCTACTGGGACGGCTACCTCGCCCGCCGGCGGATGCTCCCGATGGAGCTCTGCCCGTGGGAAGACAACCGCCGCGACATCGTCGCCGTCCTCGGCCCGCACGGCGACAGCGCCGCCAAGTGCCCCTGGTGCACCGGCTGGGCAGACATGGAGCAGGTGCTGTTCGGGAGGGCGCGGTGACTCCCGTGGGCACGCTCCTCGCCGTGATCGCCGTCCTGGTCTACTTCGCGTTGCCGGACGTGGCGGAACCTCGGAAGAAGTGAGGATCTGCCGATGATCGGCCACGCGCTCGCCCTCGCCTCCCTGCTCGCGGTCATGCCGCTCCAGCCACACTACGCCTCCTGGACGATCACGCCTCCGCCACCGCCACCGCCGCTCGCGCCGCCGGACTACGAGCCGTGGCGGTTGGACTGGGTGCACGCCCGCCTCTCGGCCCCGCAGGCGGTCACGCCGCGCGTGACGGTCCTCTACTGGCGCGGCCCGCAGTACGGCTGGGTCCACTACCGCGCCCCGATCCGCGAGCCGTTCGCGGCGGGGCAGGAGCGCGTGCTTTCGCGCGAGGTGCCGTTCGATGTCCCCGGCCCAGTGATCTTCGTTGCCTGGTACGACTGCCCCGACGGCCGGCAGCACTCCGTCGTCGGCGCAATCCCGCGCCCCGGCGAGGAGCTGCCCCCCGGCGTGACCCAGTTCGCGGAGATGCACACCGGCCCGATCTGCGAGCCGCTGAACACGCTCTTCCGCGATGGCTTCGAGAGCGGCGGGCTGACCAGGTGGGCTGGCTGGAGGAGCGGGCGCTGATGGCCGGCAAGAAGCAGGAGCGGTTCTACCGGATCGCCCGGGCGAAGGCGATCCTCCAACTCGCGAAGGACGGCCTCTCGCCGGTCGAGATCGCCAATCTGCGCGTCGGCGATCTGCGGCGGAGCATCCTCACGGGCGAGATCGGCGCCGTCTCCTTCGCCCGCCGGCATGGCTGCTCGCCAGTCATGTCAAAACGCCAGTACTGGGTCGTCCTCTCGCCGGCTACGGTGACGGCACTCCAGCCCTTGCTGCTCGGCGAGACTGACCCCGCGCGCCCGCTCTTCCCATCGCAGCGCCATGGCCGCGGGCACATGGCGCGGGAATCGGTGCGGCGGCTGATCCGCCACGCCCAGGCAACGCTCGAGGAGGTTTCATGATCGCCGGCAACGCACTCCCGTCCTGGTTCATCCTCCCGCCCGAGGGCACGGTCGTGGAGCCCGCGCCCCCACCGCGCGCGACGGCTCTCTACCTCCGCACGACCCCGGCCGACGGCCGGGGCGGGGAGGAGGAGATCCTCGCCCGGATGCGGGCCCGGGCAGCCGAGCTCGGCCTCGTGGTGGACCGCGAGTACCTCGACCTCCAGACGCCGCGCTTCCATCCGGAGCTCAACCGGCTCTCGGCGGCCGTGGACGCCGGCGAGATCGGCGTGATCGTGGCGCTCAACGAGGCGCAGCTCTTCGCAGGCACCTTCACGCAGGCGCACTTCGGGGCTAGGATCCTCGAGCAGGGGGTGCGCGTCGTGACCGTGGACACCGGATGGGACACCGAGGACGTCGTCGCCCGGACGGAGTTCGTGACGGTCGTCGGCTTCCAGCGGCGGATCAAGCACCTCCAGGGAGTCGCCGCCGGCAAGGTGGGGCAGGCAGAGCACCCCTCCCTGCCACCCCGACAGCCAAAGGCCTGGGTCAACCCAGAGGAAGTGCTCGACCTGATCCACGCTGGCCACTCGGTCTACGGGATCCACAAGGAGCTCGCGGCCCGTGGCTGCCACACCAGCCGCCTGACGATTGTCCAGATCGCCAACCGCCTGCGCGGGGAGGGACGGATCGACACCCGCCGCCGCGCCGAGGGGGAGGGGAGGCTCCTCGCCGCCGGGAAGCGGGTCCGTCACACCGTCCGCTGGCCCGACACCACCGACGCCGAGCTCGAGGAGATCGTCCGGCGGAACGAGAGCACCGAGGAGGCCTCCGTCCGGCTGGCTGCGGCCGGGAAGGAGATCCCGGGCAGCGTCATCGGCGATCGGATGCGCCGCGCCTGGAAGGCCGGGAGGATTTCGCCTCGCCCTGTGGAGTACCTGATCTCGCGAGGCATCATCAGCGGGGCGGAGGGGGGGGTGGGGTCGCAGAAAATCGTGCGCGGCGGGCGCGAGGTGTGGCAGCGACGGCGCCGGCGGAAGGCGAAGTCGGGGTGGAAGGCAGCCGCCGAGCGGCGCGAGAAGGCGAAAACGGCCGCCCGCGAGGCCGCGATGCGCGCGGCGATTTCCACAGGGTTATCAACAGGCGAGGTCTGATAAGCACCATTATGTCAACCTGTAAGTGTTGCAAACAAAGGACAAGCGGTTTCCGAGGCAGTTATCAGGACGCCGAAACGGCCGATCTGGGACAGATTGTCCCGTTCCGGTCATCGCGCCACTCGGCACCATGTGGGACAAAATGTCCCGATCGAGATTTTCTCCACAGGCGTAACGGGGAGCCCTGAAAGCGCACCCTCCGCCATCGAGCAAACCCCGACCGGCCCGGCAGCGACATTCTCCCGCTGGAACGAAATCCAATCCGTTCCCCCCCGGAGTAAAACCCCGCTCGCGGGCCGAAAAGACGGCGTAAAACGGCGGAAATGAAAACGGGCGACTGCGGCAAACGCCCGAAAACCAACGGCTTCCGCCGTTTACGCCTTCCTTGCGCCTCCAGAGGCTCCCCTGTCCTATAGCTAGGTCAGCTCGCGGACGCCATCGAGGAGAGAGCGCAGAGCGCCGGGGATGTCCGGCCGCTTCTTCGCGGCCCGTGGCCGCAGCGGCGGGCGCTTGACGAGCAGCCGGGCGATCTGCCGGTCGGAGGTGTGCAGGTAGACCTGCGTGGCCGCGAGGCTCTTGTGGCGGAGCCGATCCTGCACGGCGCGGATCGGCCACCCCGCGGCGAGCATGTGGGTCGCCGCCGAGTGCCGCAGCAGGTGGCTGGTCAGCTTCCGGCCCCTCGGCTCGACGCCGCGCACCTTGCAGAAGCGACGCCAGCGGGCGGAGTAGAAGTTCGTGGATTGCTGGAAGTCGGGGCCGGTCGGCCCGGGGAAGAGATACGGCCCGTCGCCGAGCCGCGGCCGCTCGAGCAGGTAGGCCCCGAGCATGCGGCTCGTCTCCTGGTCGAGGAGCTGCCGCTGATCGCTGCGGGCCCACTTCGCCCGGCTGAGGAGGACGGAGTAGCACCGCTCCTCCTCGTGCCAGATCACGTCATCCGTCCGCAGCGCGCGCACCTCGGAGCTCCGGAGCGCCCCGGCGTACTGCACCGTGAACTGCACGTGGTCGATCAGCTCGCGGCCGTCCACGGGCGCGGAGAGCGGCTTCTCCGGCGTGCCCCAGAAGAGCTGGCGGACCTCCGTCGTCGAGAGCGGGCGCGACTCCGTCTGGTAGCGCCGCGGCCCGCGCATCTCGGCCAGCGGGTTCGACGGCAGCCGCCCGTGGCCGACCAGGTAGCGGCAGAACGCCCGGAGCGCCACCAGGTAGAGCGCCACCGTCGAGGGCGCGTGCCCGCTGATCGCCTTCTTCTTCAGCCACCGCTCGACCGTCAGCCGGTCGAACCGCGTGAAGTCGATCGCCCCATCCACCCCGGTGAGCGCCTCCCGGACGTCCTTGTCGCCGAGGAACGCCCGCATCGTCTGGCGGTACGAGAAGCAGGTGTTTACGGCGAGCCCGGCCACGTACTGCGAGTAGCCGAGCCACCCCTCTACCTCCGCCGGTAGCGAAACTCGTGGGCTTTCTAGGACAAGTCGGAAGCTCGGCTCACCGCGAGATCGCCCTACAACCACGCGGGATTGCGGCTTCTTTTCCATTTTCCCGCCCTTCCGGGGCTTGCCATCCTGCGCACGGTGTGCATGGGCGGTATCCATGCCCCGAGTGTACCGGATGGCGAAGAGGAGACCAGGTGGGCGAAAGCCGAGGCGGGAGTACACCATGTCGGCGGCCGCGCGGGCGCAGCGCCGGGCCGCCGCCTGGAAGACCGGCCAGTACGCCGCGACCGCCGTCGCCCAGGCCTTCCCCCCATGCAAGCGGAGCACCTGCCCGATGACCGACCCGAACGAGAAGGCCAACTGCGCGATCAAGCGGCAGGTCGAATCCGATGGCTCCGCGCTCGCCGCCTGCCCGGTGGCGCTCGTCTACTCGCCAGACGTCCGCGAGCGCTACGTCGCGGCCATCGAGAACGGGGAAGCCCGCGGCCTCGCCGAGCTCGCCGGGACGGCGCTCGCGGCGATGCAGCAGCTCGCCGGGCAGGAGCTCGCCAAGGTTCAAGCCGAGGGCCTCGCGATCGAGGCGCCCGTCTTCGGCCCCGACGGGGACACCCTCTCCCAGCTGCGCACCAACCCGCGCGCCGAGCCGCTGCTCAAGCTCCTCGACATGCTCGGCTTCTCGGCCACCCACCAGGCGATCACCCCGCGCGCCACCGCCGAGCGGAAGGCCGACGAGGGGATCGGCTCGATCGCCGACTTCCTCCAGCGCCGCCGCCAGCTCGCCGCCGCCGCGGCGCTGGAAGGGGGAGCCGATGGCTGAGCGCCGCCAGCTCCTCCACCCGGACATCGAGCCCGCCATCGACGCCTGGCTCGCCGCCCGGGGGCTGACCTGGCGGGCGCTCGAGCGCGGCGACGTGAAGCTCGGCGACCAGCTCCTGACCGCGAGCGACATCCAGCTCATGGTCATCCTGGCCGACCCGGTCTACTTCGTGGAGAGCTTCTTCGTCGAGCGCGACGGCCCCCGCGCCGGCCACCCGTGGGAGCTCTGGCCGTACCAGCGGCAGTCGATGCGCTACCGTGGGAGCACCGTCCACGAGTGCGGCGCCGAGGTCGGCAAGTCGCGCGAGATCCTCGGCCTCGCCGTCTGGTGGCTCCTCGGCTGCGGCCCGCGGAGCCGCGGCGACCAGCTCATCTGCGCGAGCCAGGACGGCCACCTCGAGTCGCTCCACGTCGAGCTCGTCCACCAGCTCCGCGCCACCCCGCACCTCGCGGCGCAGATCGATTGGGACCGGAGCAAGGTCAAGCCGTACCGCGTCCTCGTCGCCAAGAACGGCAACCGCCTCGAGATGCGCCCCGCCGGCTACGACGGCGAAGCGCTCCGCGGCCTCCACGTCGGGCTCGCCGCCTACTTCGACGAAGCCGCCAAGGTGAAGAACCCCCGCTGCTTCGACGAGTTCTTCCGCGCGGT
>JAKQTR010000045.1 GCA_029562975.1 Acidobacteriota bacterium
GTTGCGCCGGCCGGCCCAACCCGCGCGCGTTCCCGGGCGCCGTGCCGTGCGAGCGCCAGATTCTGCTCATCGCGATCGCCGGCACTTTGCTGCTGCTCGCCCTCGAGACCGGCGGTGAGGCGGTCCTGGGGATCGCCGACCAGCAGAGCACGGTCACCGTGCTCTGGAGCCTGTACAGCCTGGCGGCGGCGTTCATCGAGGAACTGACCTTCCGCGGTTATCTCGCCGTCACCAACCGGGGGCGAACCCTGCTCTGGAGCAGCATCGTCCTCTTCTCGGCGCTCTTCGCCCTGGCGCATCCGTTCCTCTGGCGTTGGGAGGAGGGGCACCTCGTGCTGCAGCTCACCGCGAAGGGCTGGTTCAGCACCGCGCTGGCTTTCGCCGGCTCGCTGTGGTTCTACGCTCTGCGTTTCGCGCCGTTCAACCCCGGGCGCTCGCTGCTGCCGTGCATCGTCGGGCACCTGACGAAGAACCTCGGGGTGTTCGCCCTCAAGGGCGCCGCCGGCTTCGTCTGCGGCTGGTACTGAGAAGACCGCCGCACCGGCCGGTCCCGGGCCGGAAGAGCGCGTCGTTGCCCCTGCGTGACACCCGTCCGCCCGCCGGCGGCGAGAAACGGCGTTGCCTCCGACCCCAACATCGGGCGACATCGCCCCACCCCCAAGGGTGTCGACTGTGACCGCTCCCCTCACTCCAACGACGACGCGGCGGCGCATCACGATGCGCCAAGCCCTCCGGCTCGCGTTCGCGGTGCTGCTGCTCGCCGTCACCGCCACCCTCCTCATCGCCTCGTACGTCGGCACCCGCACCCTCGCGCGCCAGCAGGCCGGTTCGCTCATGGCCGGCGTGCAGCGCGAGACCGAGGTGCGCCTGCACCACATCTTCGACCCGATCCACCAGAAGGTGCTCGAGGACTATGCCGGCATCCGCATCGGCCGCTACACCACGAAGGCGCCCACCGCGCTCAAGGACCGGCTCTACCCCAACCTCTTCGCGCTCCCCCAGGTCGACTCCCTGATGGTGGGCGACCTCACCGGTTCCCAGTTTCTGGTGATGCGCTACACCCCGGCGGTCCTCGCCTCCTCCCTCCTCGCGCCGGTGGCGGCCGAGTTGCCGGCACCGCCCTCCGGCGCCGCGCTCCAGTTCTTCACCCGCGACTTCCGGCCCGCCGACTGGGGCGAGAACAGCCACTGGACGCTCTGGGACGAGGTCGGCCGCACCGCCGTGCGCAGCTGGGAGCTGCCCCTGCCCGGCTACGACGGCCGCCGCCGCCCGTGGCATCGCGCCGCCATGGCCCGCTTCGCCGACATCCCCCTCGACCAAGCCTACCAAGCGGGGGACCACCTCGTCGCCTGGACCGACGTCTACCCGCTGTTCACCACCGGCAAACCGGGCATCTCGGCCTCGATCGCCGGCCGCGACCCGGCCGGCCGCGTGCTCATCGTCGCCTACGACCTGCTGCTCGACGAGATCGCCCAGTTCACGTCCTCGGCCCGGCCCTCGGCCCACGGCCAGCTCCTGGTCCTCACCGACGACGGCCGCCTGCTCGGCCCCCCGCGTGACGACCGTCCGGATGCCGAGACGCGCCGCGCCGCCGCCCTCATCCAGCCGCTCGCGCCGGAGGCCTACCCGACGGCGGCCACCGCCGTCGCCGAATGGCAACGACACCACGGCCGGGCCGCCGGCCGGTTCCCCGCGCGCATCGACGGCGCCGTCTGGTGGAGCAGCTTCGCCCCCTTCGAGATCGGCGCGGGCCGGTTGCTCTGGGTCGGCGTGCTCGTGCCCGAGACCGATCTGGTGCCCGCCGCCGTGGAGCACCAGCGCACCATCCTCGTCGCCGGCTGGCTCGCCCGGCGCTTCGGGACGCCGCTCGCCGCGCTCGCCGGCCAGGCCCGGCGCCTAGCCGAACTCGATCTGTCGCCCTCCCCGGAGATCCAGTCTCCGATCGCCGAGC